>NZ_CP031264.1:4254127-5672169 GCF_003258605.2 Peterkaempfera bronchialis | reverse complement strand
GTCGTTCTCGTCTCCGTCCAGGATGCGCTCGGCCAGGGCGAGGGCGTCCGTGGCCGCGCGGTCAGGAAGAGGATGGTTGAACCGGCGGGACAGCTCCCCGGCCTTCGTCAGGTACCTGGCGGCCCGTGACAGCCCGTGGCCGTCCCCGGGGGCTTCCAGCAGCAGCCGCGCCGCGTCGAGGTACCCGTTCGCTGCGCTGCGGACGTGGTCGGGCGTACGGCCGTGGCCAGCGTCGAGGAGCAGATGATGGAGGTGGCCGCGCACAAGGGGATCACCCACCTCGTCCCCATACAGGCTCCAGATCTCCAGCTGGGCCGGTGCGGGCTGACCAAGCCGCCCCGTCTGCGCCCCCTTCCGCCCCTTCGCCCCCACGGACGGCCGCAGGAGCAGGGCCGCAACCAGTACGTCACGCTGTTCGGCGGCCGCGTCCGAGCCGACGTCCGCGCGCCGAAGGGCGGACGAGGTGGCTATGAGGGACCCGCTGCCCTGCGCCGCCTTCATGAGTGCGGTGAGTACCTTCTGCTCGATCTGCGGCACGGGGCCTCTCTTTCGTC
Source organism: Peterkaempfera bronchialis (assembly GCF_003258605.2). NCBI lineage: Bacteria > Bacillati > Actinomycetota > Actinomycetes > Kitasatosporales > Streptomycetaceae > Peterkaempfera > Peterkaempfera bronchialis. The sequence goes on along the minus strand of NZ_CP031264.1, from coordinate 5,671,615 downwards.
ACCAGCGGTATCGGAGCAGCCGTGGTCGGCGCGCACCGATTTTCGTTCGCCCTGGCAACTCGGCGGCTCCAGCTCCAGCTATCAAGGGCAGTTCAGAAGTAGCCGCTGAACAACAGCCTCTGGGGCCGCCACCTGATGGTGCGACCCCAGGACATATGGCGACAGCGGGTCAGTAGTCGCCCCAGCGCACCTTGAAGTGCTCGATCGTGGCGAGGTGGTACGACATGGACGGGCTTCGCTCGTAGCCGCAGGCGAAGCACTGCCCAGGCCCCTGTCCCATGGCGAGTTCGTCCTCGCGGGTGGCGCTGAACGCCTGTCGCCAGCAGACCGGGCAGTCCGAGAGTTCCACCCCGTCCGGGTTCTCCTTCGGGTGGTACCCGGTGTGCAGTCTCCGGGCAGCCTCAGCCCGGCGGTCGGCCTCGTCGTCGCCGATCAAGGCCAGGTGGTCGACCGCCTGCTCCACGGAGTGCCGGTCCTCTGCGCGGACCCGTTCCCAGTCCCGGTTCTCCTCCTCGTTGCTCAGGGCATGAAGGGCCTGGCGGTAATCCAGTGCGACCAGGGCCTCGATGTGCCGTTCTTCCAGCCAGCGCGTGCTGCTGCCGGCTCGGGCGTGCCGGATGTGCTGGGTGGCTTCCAGCCCGTCCCGGAGCGTGGCCACGTCGATACGTGTGTCCAGCGAGATCTCCTCACCGTCCTCCATCCAGGAGAAGCTGACGGGGTTGGGCTCCGGGATCACGTACGTGCCGGGGGCATCGGCGGCTTCGGCCAGGACGCCGTCGGCGGCCTTCTGCTCGATCAGCTTGAGCAGGGCGCTCGCCGGGAGCGTCCGGCCGCGGGCGTCGTGCTCCTGGCCGGGCCACTCGTGGACGACGATCGCCATGAGGCCGTTGGTGAACCCGGTGTCGAACAGCGACTCCGCGCCGGCCGGGTCGGGGGCGGCACTCAGCTGGGCAGTGCACTCAGCGTACTTCTCCGCACGTCGGCGCTGCTCGTCATCAGCCTGATCGAACGTCAGGCCGTTCTCGTCATGGTCTTCTCCGTCGTACACCCCTCCATCATCCACTTTGGGCCAACCGGGGCCGATCGGTTTTCACCGGGCCGTGGCACTTCCTGTCACCGGCGGTGTAGGCCATCAGGACCCGGCCAAAGCGGCGGCGGCCCCGGCGTCGCCGCCTTACAGGATGATGCCCGTCATGACCTCCGCCCCCCGTCCTCGACGTGGACGACCTGACGACCTGGCCCACCCCGCTGGCCGGCCTCGTAACCGAGTTCACCCAGCGGCACGCCGCCGCCCGGATCCCCCGGGACTGCTTCGTCGACACCGACATCGGTGACTATGCCGACCTGGCCGCGATGGCCACGCTGCTTACCGGGCACCTGGTCCGGGCACGGCGCTGCACCCGTCTGCTGGACCACGAGGCAGACAGCATCCGGGAGCACGGGCTGCTGCTCGCTGACGGCCAGGGCGTGGCCGATCACCGGGCTTGTCGGACACGCCGACGACTCGGTTGAGCCTCCCGACCTCCTCGTCGGCGTGTCTTCCCAACATCTGCAGAAGCACCCCTACTCGAGATCGCCGAAGAGCTCGATCTCGTAGATCCGCTGAGCCGTCGGACGGACCGGCCTCAGTCGGCCCGGGTATGCTGCTGCGGCGCCCTGCTGCGGCGCCGGAACCGGATTCGGGCGGGGCCGACGCTTCCGGCGCGGCGGGATCGTCGCCTTGGACGAGCGGGTGGTCGCCGGGCGCGTGCTGCGGTGCCGGCTCTTGCGCTGGATCGAAGTCATAGTCGTCTCTTGAGTGGTTCGTTGGATACTGACGGGTCCGAGCCACTTCACCGGATGGATTCCGGTAGCCGGTCAGGATACTGCCGACTCGATGGCGCACCAGGCGACCATCATCGAACTCGGGCCGATGACGCAGCAGCGTGGCAGATACCCACACGGACCATCAACTCCTCGGCGTTAACCAAACGTTAAAGAGCTTTCGACGGCTCGTGCGATGCTGTCCTAGGCGCAGCCATCGGGCAATTCGCGCTTTGACATTGGGGGTTGACATGAAGTTCCACCTGCTCGGACAGTTGGCCGCACTCGATGACGGACAATCGGTCGATGTCCCGTCAGGCAAGACCCGCGAGCTTCTGGCTCTTCTACTGCTGTCCCCTGGCGAACCGGTTCCCCATCGAGAAATTGTTCGATTCCTTTGGCCGGGCGAAGACACGAAGCCCTCGAACATCCGGCAGTACTGTCTCAGGTTGCGCCGCGCCGTGGGACTGGAGGTGGGAAACAGCGGTGGCGCCACCCACATCCAGGTCGACCCCGCGAGCGTCGACCTGGTCCGCTTCCGGAGCCAGTACGCCACCGCGCTCCGCACCGGGAATCCACAGAAGCGGCGCGGCGCGCTGTTGACTTCGCTGGCCGAATGGCGCGGAGGTGCTCCGCTGGAGGACCTGCCGGGTGAAGCCTTCGCCCAGCGGCGATCCTGGATCCTCCGCGAGCTGCATGACGCTTTCGCGGACTGTGTGCGCACCGACCTGGAGTGTTCCGAACCCCACATCGCGCTCCAGCGGGCCGACGACGCACTGGTGCACTGGCCCGACAGCGAGACGCTACTTGGCCTCAAAGTCCAGTCACTGGGTGCGCTGGGCCGCCACTACGCCATCGACCCACTGCTCGCTCAATGGAAGCTCCGCTTCAACCGGCCGACCGCCCATCTGCTTCTGGCAAGGACGAGCCAGGAGAACATCCTCACGTCCGGCATCAAGCCCCCGGATCTGGGAGTCCTCGAGCGGCTGAACCAGCTGCCAGCCCAGCAAAAGCAGCTGATTGGCCGCCGATCAGAGCTGAAGCTCCTCGCCGACGTCGTGCTGGGCAGGGAGCCCGGGTCGGGGCCGATCGCCGTCGTGGCGGGCCTGGCGGGCGTCGGGAAGACGTTCCTCGCGGTGGCCGCAGCCCAGCACCTCGCACCGAACTTTCCGGACGGGGTCCTGTACATCGACCTGAGGGGATTCTCCACCCTCGAGCCCGAGGAAGTCGCCTCCGTCCTGGTCCGGTTCCTGAACGACTTGCGGACGACCCCGGCCACCGTGAACGTCGACGGGCTGGTATCGGCGTACCGTTCGGCACTATCGGACCGCCGAGTGCTGGTCGTCCTGGACAACGCCAGGGACGAGGCACAGGTCCGACCTCTGCTGCCCGGTCAGGGCCGAAGCGCCGCGATCGTCACCAGCCGCCGGCGGCTGGAGGGGCTGGTGGTCAAGGAAGGTGCGAAGCCGATCGATCTCGCGCCGCTCGACCGCCACGAGGCCGGCGAGTTGTTGAAAGCATCCCTGGGAGAGGAACGGATGGGACTTGCCAGACCATTCGCCGGCTCCTTGCTCGACTACTGCTCCGGCTTGCCGATCGCTCTGCGCATCGTGTCCGCCCAGATCGGCCGCCGCCAGCCCCAGGACTTGCCGGGCGTCGTCCGCAGACTACTGGAGGATCGTTCCGGGCTGCGTCCTCTCGACCTGCGTACCGACGAGTTGAACGTCAGCTCCCTGCTGGAGAGTTCCTACCGGCTCTTGCCCACGCCTGCCGCCAAGCTGCTGTGGCAACTCTCCGTGCATCCTGGCCCGACGATCAGCTGGCGCGCGATTCAGGCGCTGGGGCACGACCATGCGACGGTCGGCCGATCGTTGGACGACCTAATCGACATGAGTCTGGTGACCGAGCCAACCCTCGACCGATACGCCATGCACGACCTGGTCCGCATTTACGCCACGCAGCTGGCCGATCAGCAAGCTCCTGGAGATTATGACGAGAGCCTCCGCCGAGTACTGGAGTTCCTGCTGCAGAACGCCTGGTCCTGTGATCTGGTACTCGACCCGGATCGCCGGCTGCCGATCACGGCGAACGGGGAGTTCCCCGTGGTCTCACCCAGGGACCACGCGGCCGCGACGGCCTGGTTCGACGCCGAGTACGCCACCCTGAGCGCCGCGCTCCAGATGGCCGGGAGAATCCGACTCGACCGGTACACCTGGCTCCTGGCGCTCACTCTGCTGACCTATCAATGGCGGTCCCACCGATACCTGGACGCCCTCGGTCACCTCACCAACGCCCTCCCGGCAGCCGAACGGATCGCCGGGCCGGAAGACGTGGCCATGATCCGACGCCTGCTCGCCGGAACCCACCGCGGACTCGGCGATCGTGCGAGGGCCATGGCGGAACTGCGTGGGGCGGTCCGCACCAGCCAGGACCACGGCGACCTGAAGGGCACCGCGCTGGGCCGTTACAGCCTGGGCATCATGCTGCACGAGGACGGCGTCACCGACCCGGCGGTGGCGGAACTCAGGGCCGCTCTGGCAGGCTTCAAAACGCAGGACGACCGGCTCGGACAGGGAGCCGCGCTCGACGGGCTCGCCAACGTCCACCACCAAGCCGGCGACCACTTCTCAGCCCTCGAGTACTGCCGCCGGTCGTTAGCCCTGTTGGAAGGCACCGCCGATCTCAACGGCCAAGCACACGGCTCGTTCACCATGGGCCGTATTCGGGCTGCGATCGGCGAGCACGACGCGGCGGTGACCGCCTACGGTCACGCGCTGACGCTCTACCGCTCGATGGCCTACCCGAGTCGGGAGGCCAGGACGTTGGTCCGGCTCTCAGACTCGCTCAGCGCGCTGGGCCGCGACCAGGACGCCGAGCAGGTCGTCGAAGAAGCTCGTCTGCTCCTGGCGAGGCTTGGTGAGAAAAACCTCGACGCTGCGGTGGAGCGTCAGCGGCAACTCTCGTGACCCTCCATCCCGGGCTCATCGGGCTGGCACGACCAGCCGGAAGTACGCCGAGGGGTCGGGACGGGCGGCCTTCGGGCTCCGGGGGTCGCCGAACATCGGCAGCCAGGTGGCGAGGTAGCCGCGAACCTCCGAAACCTCGGGGCGCTCGCGCGGGTCGACGGCGACCATGGCGAGACCGAGGCTCTTCAGCTTTTCGGGCACATGGGCATCGAGTCCGTTCGGGAAGGCCGGCTCCGTCTCGCCGGGTGGGCCCTCGACACGGCTGTAGGGCAGTTCCGAGGTCACCATCTCGAAGAGCAGGGCACCGAGCGCGAAGACGTCGGACTTCGCGGTGGTATCGGAGTCCTGCACATACTGCTCGGGAGCGGCGTAGCCGGGCGTCCCGCGGGGGTCATAGTTCGGTGTCGAGAAATCTGTGGAGTTGCCCACGTCGAGGAGTCGAATCCGCCCGTCGGGCTGAATCATCACATTGTTCGGCGTCACGTCCCGATGAACGTAGCGCTCATGCACCAGCGCCAAGGTATCGCAGAGCTGAGCCACCACACAGGCCGCGTCGGTGGCGAGCACCGGCTGGTGTCGGCCCATCCAGGACCGGAGTGTGGAACCGTCGATCAGTTCCATCACGATGTATCGCCGCTTGCCCCAACCATCGTGCGAGCCCTCGCCCAGCACGCGGGGAATACCAGGCACCGATTCCATGAACTGCAGTCGGACCAGCTCATCCTCGAGCGGCTCGGCTTCCCTGGCGTAATCAGTCAATGATTGACCAAAGCGTCGAAACTGAGCCTTGACAGCAACATCCCGGCGGTCGTATTCATCACGGGCAACGAAGAGTTCACCTTCGCCGCCTTCGCCGAGTTCCCGTAGGACACGAAAGCGGTTATTCAGGAGGGTGCCAGGACGCAAGACGCAAACTCCAAGACCAGATCTGCCCGGTACACGGGTTCGGAGAGCAATGGAAAAGAGGTGAGGGAGAGTATGGCAGGAACCTGGCCACCCGAAGGCCTGATCAGACGTTCTTCCCTGGTCGACATCCGCCTGGGGATGTTCGGACCGGAACGCTACCGGTGCCCGGCGTCGGATGCGCTCAAGGCTCGCGGAATGCGCCCGGCCCGATCGGCCGCATGGAAACCCGAGGCATTGGACACGTTCACCAACGGCCCGTTCATGGCCGAGCTCGACCGGATCGAACTGCCGGACGACGACACAGGGTCGGGCAGGTCCACCAGACCCACCCACGACGGGGTACGCCAATGGACCCGGCATGCCCTCCGGATGTACGAGACGGCGTTCGCCGACAGCCAGGCGCTCCGGCCGGCCCCGCGTCACTGGAGCTACCGGCACCGCGACTCACGAGGCGGCGGGCCCGCGAGCACGGAGTACCGGATCAGCGCCTGGGGGCGGTGCTTCGAATCGGCGGACGGCCGCCTGCGAGAACTCCGGCTCCCGGTGAACCGACTGCGGAACCGTACGGACGCCGAGCGGGCGATCGCGGCCCTGATCGTGGCGGAAGGCGATCCCGACGATCGGCTGGAGCACGTCCGGGTGGCGCAGTTCGCGCTCTCCGATGGCCGGACCGAAGTGCTGTTCGACGGCATCCGGGCAGAAGCGCTGGCCCTCTATCGGCAGGACGGGGCGCACGCGATCCGGGCGCTCCTGGACCATCCGAAGTACCGACCCGGGTCGGCCTGCGCGTCCTGCCGGGTGGCACCCGTCTGCCCTGCGCTGCCGCGAGCGCCCGGATTGCTCGGGATAGCCGATCGCACCCGGCCACGCCGAAGCTGGTCCCCGACCACCGGCCGAGGGCACAGCTCCTGCCCGGCGCGCGGTTACCTTCGTGGCCTGCGGCTCCCAGTGGACGACTCCGTCGAACGCAGCGCCGCGGCTGAGCGCGGACGCGCCGTCCATGCCTTCCTCTCCGCCCGGCACGGTCAGGAGGAACGCACTCCGTGCACCTCCGACGTACCCGCCGACTGGGTCCCCGACGGCTACCGGCTACCGCAGTCCCAGTGTCTCCTCGGCGCCCGCCTTCTGCGTCATCACGCCGAGGTGTGCCCGCTCCGCATCGCCGATCCACAGTCCGAGAGGGCACCGGAACCCCTCCTGGTGTTCGACGACCCTGCGGCTGATCTGCTGGTGCTGACAGAGCCCGACCTGCTGTACCGCGAACGCGGCTCGTGGGTATGGCGCGAGACCAAGACCTCCGCTGGCAGGAGAATGCCGCGCGACCTGCTCTCGGCCTACCCTCAGCTGGCGCTGGCGGTGAGGATCATCGCCAAGGGCTTGTTGGCCGCCGACCGGGTTGAGCTCGAACTGCTGCGCCCCGACGGCGTAGACCTCCGGAGCCTCGACCCGTTCGAACCGGAGACCGCAGCCGCAGCCGAGGCGGTGCTGCGCGGACAGGTCATCGGCTGGCACCAGGAGCGCCTGTTCGAAGCAACGCCAAGCGCGGAGTGCGAGAGCTGCGAGATGGCACGCTGGTGCTCGGCCCGGCGGCTGCCAGAGCCTTCGCAGGAGGCCAAGTAGTGAGCCCGGACTTCGAACTGCTGGCGGCGGTGGCTCGCGGCGTGCTTGACCTTAGCGACGTTCCCCGTCCGGCAGCCCTCCGTCTCCCTTATCCGGCGAGTACTCAACTCGCCTTTGATCGGGTTGTGCTGACATGCCTCAAGCAGGACCGGCCGGCACCCCTGAGCGTTCCCGATCTGCTGTTACGCTGCCGGGATCTCCTCACGACGTGGCCGCTGGCGCTCCCACCAGGCGTCCTTACCGATGACGCCCGGCTGATCGACCGAAGCTCGGCCGAGCCGACCCGAACCTGTGCCGAACTCGCCTCGTACGGCCGCCTCGGCAGAGTCGAACAAGCCGCCGCCCGAGTGATCGCCGACCTCACCGACGCCTGCGGAACCCCCGGCCGGTTCGCCGCTTGTCGGGACTTCCTGATCGCGCACCCCGTCATCCTGAACCCTGACAGCTCCAAACTCATGCGTCCGACCACCATCCGCACGTGGCGACTGGTTCGGGAACTGTACGAGCCGGTGCCTGAGAACTTCTCGGCTGGCCGCACGGTCACCACCTGCACGGAGTGCCTGCTGTTCGCCAAGTCAACGGATGGGGAATGGTGCGAGGGAGGGTGCCAGACGCGGCCTGGAGGGCTAGAGAAGGCGGAGGAACCCAAACACCCGATCGCGCTCCCCCGCGCTGTCCGGCTCTTCCTCGTCCTCCCCGGCCGCACCGAACTGGCCCTACGCAAGAAGCTGCCCGGTGGGTCCCGGCTCGTGCCGACCGGGACGGGCGGCCTTCGACTCGTCCACGAGGACGGGATGGGCAGGGCCGTCCGAGTGTTCAATCGCACACAACCTGCGCTGGCCGCCTTCCGGGCCGCCGAGTTGGCCACCCTCGAAGACTCCCCGCTCGACGTCGTGATACCCGACGCAGTCGTCGACCGACCGGGCTACCGGAAGGCCTTCGGCCACAACCTTCCCGACGGCGCCCAGGTGCGGCTCAGATCCGTCAGCGAATTCATGGCTCCGTACTTGAGCGACCGACCCGGGAGGACTCGTGCGTAGCACTGCCAAGGCCCTGCACCAGGTGGTGCGGGAACTCCGCTCCACCGGCTCTGAACTGCCACGCCGCAAGCTGGTCGACCTGTGTGAGATCGAACTCGGCCTGTTCCTCCAGGAGCAGCTCACCCCCGGTGCTCCTGCCGCGGAGGGCTGGACCCTGTTCAGCGGCTACCCGTTCGCCCGTGAGCGCGACGACATCTCCGACCGGCAGGAACACACCCGTCGCACCGCACGCTACGCCCTGTGGACCTGGGGGCGCCGACTCGCCTGGTCCGAGGCGTTGAAGGACTACCAGCAGCAGGACCGCCAACTCAGGGCCTTCGACGTACCGGACCCGGACGCCCCCGCCGCACGCCGTCCGTCGCTCTCGGTGGCGGAGGACCGGTGGGCCTCCTACGAGCGCCTGCTGAACCAGGCGCCGCCGTTCACCGGCGAGCCGGCCACCTTCGCCGACCCCGGCTGGCACGCCTTCCCCATCGGCCGGCACCTGACCACCGTGCTGCTCCCGGAACACACAGCCCCCAATCCGCCCGGGCACGACCTCGGACGGCTGCCGGTCCACGCAGGCAGACCCCTGACCTTCACGTGGAAGAAGCTGTTGATCACGGCCGCGGCCATGGACGCCCGGAAGCCGGCTGGCTGGGTCACCCGTCTGAAGGCGATTCGGCTGTCCACACGCCGCCGCGGACGCTTCCGTCCCGCCCGCGGCTTCTCCGTGTCCGGCATCGAGCACCTGCTCGGAATCGTCGGCGCTGGCAAGAGCACGCTTCGGGACGTCCTGGCCGTGCACCTCGCCCGACAGGGACGGAACGTGACGGTGGTGGTTGGCGACGTCGCGGAGCAGCTCAAACTGGTCGAGCTCTACAACACCCACGTTGCCGGCTCCGCCACACCCGTCCTCGGAGCAACGGGCCGCCAGCAGCACGCCGAACGACTCCACCGCAGGACGGCAGGACGCGGCGAGCCCAACCTGCTCGCCCACCTGGATCCAGGCTTCCAGTACCTGAGCACCTCCTGCGCTTTGAACGCGCTGCGCCACGCCGACGGCCACCCCGCTGACGACCTCTTGGGCTTCGGTGAAGCGCCATGCACCAGGCTTCAACCTCCCAGGAAGCGTGAGAAGGACCCCGATGACCCGTGGACCTCGTACCGGATGGTCTGTCCGTTCTGGTCCCATTGCCCGCGCCACCACGGGCCACGGTCCTTGGTCGACGCGAGGATCTGGGTATCCACCCCGCCCAGCCTGGTGGATTCCCGTGTCCCGCACCCGCAGAACCCGGAGCGCATCCGCTACCTCGAACTCGCCTGCCGACGCAGCGACCTGGTGATCGTCGACGAGGCGGACCGGGTGCAGATGCAACTCGACCGCATGTTCGCCCCTGCCATCCCGCTGCTCGGCGGCGGCCCCGACACTCGCTCGTTCCTCGACGAGGTCAACCAGCACCGCATCCGAGAGCTGGCCAGCGCCGGGCGGGTACAACTGTCCGATCGCGACGTGGAGAACTGGTCGGCGGCGGTGAACACCACCCAGGCTGCCGCGGACCGGCTGGTGGCGATGCTGGTCCGCGACTTCGACCTGCGCAAATGGGTCCGAACCGGCTACTTCAGTGCCGGAACCCTCCAACTGCGCCTGCTGGAAGAGCGCTTCCCCCTGCCGGAGAACCTCGACGACCGGGTCGGCCCCACCGTCGAGCACCCGCACCGGGAACCGCGGAAGCACCTGATGGATCTCCTGGACGCTTTCCGGGACAACCCTTTCGGCGACCGGCGGCCGCCCAAGGACGACACCCTGCCACTGCTCGGGTTGCTCGGCGAACTGCTCCATACCAACTACCGCGAGCACACTCGCACCCGGCTGCGAGAGGTGGTGTGCGACCTCTTCGGCCTCGCCCCGCTCCTGGGAGCGAGTCAGGAGAACCAGGACCGGTACCGCGAGCTCAGGGCCCTGGTGAACGGGGACCGGGCCACGCCGACAGGGCGGCAGGAGAGTGCCGCCAAGGACACGAAGCAACGGCGACGCGCTCCCCTGCCTGAGAACTCGGACGACTGGCTGGAGGCCCTGCTCGACCGGTTCGAGTTCACCCTGCTGCTCAGTGCTCTGGAACCCAAGCTCGCCCTGATCAACACCATGTGGCCGCGGGTCGCGGACTCACTCTGCCTCGGATTCAACGAGATGTACCGTCGCCCCCTCGACTACGCGCCGATGGTCCCCGAGTCCCCGATGGGCAATGTGATCGGGTTCCAGTTCCTCCTGGAGGGACGCGACGAGGGCGGTGTCCGCAGCGGCGAGCTCCGTTTCTTCCGCTGCAGCGGGGTGGGGCGTGAACTGCTGCGCGCCATGCCGGACCTACCTACGGTGGACGGCTTACCGGGGACCAACGTCCTGCTGATGTCTGGCAGCAGCTGGGCCGACAAGTCCAGCCGCTACCACGTTCCGGTACCGATCGGCACACTGATCGAACCCGACCCTGCGGAACTGGAACGGATCGCCGGCCAGAGCGAGTTCCGCTTCGAGTTCGTTCGGGAGGCCTGCGCCTGCCCGGCGCGGTGCACCTGCGACAGTCCGAGCGAGGCCCTGCGGCTTTCCGGAGCGCCGATCGACCGGCGCGAAGACGTGCTGCGCCGGATGGCCACCGAGCTCGGCCGCAACGACCGGGGCCAGGGGCGCCTCCTTCGGGAACTGCATCGACTACCGGAACCCCGTCGGCACATCCTGCTCCTGGTCGGCAGTTACGACGAGGCCGCACTGGTGGCGGACACGCTGCACACACTCAACGAGCGTTGGCGCGGCAAAGTCCGGCGGCTGGTGTCCGACGACGACCCGGATGCCGCCGCCCGTCCACTGGACGACGAGCACCACGCCCCGGTACTGCGCCGCGGTGACGTCGAGACGCTCGCCGCCACGGACGCCGAGATCTTGGTGGCGCCGCTGCTCGCTGTGGAGCGCGGGCACAACATCCTTGCCGTCGACAGCAAGGAGGCCGCGATCGGCTCGGTCTACTTCCTGGCCCGGCCCAACCCCCGCCCCGACGACCTCGGCCTCGCGGTGCACGCGATCAACGACTGGATCGTCCGGCTGATGGACGGCACCGGGTTCTCCAATCTGGTGCGCGACGCGCCCACACTCGGTCTGGGTGCGCGCAGGTTCCGCGACGCCGCCCGGTCCAAGTGGTTCCACGTCCTCGCCAGGAGCATGGCCTGGAGTCACCTCGGCGAAGAGGACCGCGTCCAGGTCACCTGGGACATGCTGGTACTGATCTGGCAGGTCATCGGCCGCTCCGTCCGAGGCGCGGTACCCACCCGGGTCGCCTTCGTCGATGCCGCGTTCGCGCCCTGCCTGGCAGCGGCCGACCCGACCGGGCCCACCGACACGCCGAAGACGAGCCTGCTGTACAGCATCCACGCCGTGCTCACCCCCTACTTCGGCCCAGACAGCTCGGAGCCGAAGGCCGAGCGCCGCATTGTCCAGGCCCTCTACCGGCCGCTGTGGACCGCCCTCAACCGCTGCCTGACCGAAACCACTGAAGGACGAGGTTCCTCATGTACTCACTGATCCACCACACCGCCTACGAGCCCGACCCCGACCACGGGCCGTGGTCCGAGCAGTTCCGCGTGATGCACTTCCCCGAGGAGTGGCGCACCGAGTTCCTGGACCTCTACCACCGCCGGTGGCGCCGGAACCAGCCTCCCGGCCTGCCGATCCGCAGGCTCAACGCACTGCTGAGGGCCACCGCACCCGGTGTACTGGCAACCGGCCGGGGGGCGGGGTCCAGCTCCGAGGTGCCGTGGTTCTACGCCACCGACGACCAGCCGGCCGAGTTGGTGGCCCCGCTCCTGGCCTCCTGGGTAATGACCCTGCCTCCTGGTGCGGACAAAGATCCGGTGCGGGCCGCCGGGCACGAAGTCGCGCTGGACCGGGCACTCGCCCTGATCGACGAGGTGACCCCGAGTTGGCGCCACGAGTCCGTCGACCTCGCCGCCACGGAACTCTCCGCGGGCGGCACCGCCGAACCTGACCGACGCCTCTACCACCTGCTTCCGGAGAAGATCGGCGCACTGCTCGCGGCCAGGCCTCTGCTGATGGACGGCGTCGAACTGCGCTTCCGCCAGGTCACCCGGGACCAAGGAGTCGAACTGGTCAGCTGGCCGCCGCGCGCCTACACCAGGCACAAGCGTGCCTGGTACTACTCAGCACTGGTAACGGTCACCGTACAGACCGTCCCCTTCACGGATCGCTTCCGGGTACACGTCTCGTACGGCGTGCGGCGCTGGGCCACTGGCTCTCCGGTGAAACTGCAGAACGGCAGTGGGGCAACCGTCCTACTCGACGCACCGATGCCCTGGTCCGAGGCCTCCGAGCCGCGGCGCCGGCTCGCCGTCAACTCGATCCTCCTCGACCGGACCCTCCGCGTGCCCGTGTGGAGCAGGCAGAGCCTGGTCGACCTCCTGCCGGAGTTGGACATCCAGCACGTGTATCCGAAGCCCGCCGAACTGACCGGCGAGGCGACCGAGTGGCTGGCAGGCCGGGGCGGGGTGGCTGCCGGCATTCTCTATGACACAGGCTTCGGCAAGCACGGGGTCGGCGCTGGCCTGATGCCGCTGGAGCGAATGCTCCTCGACCAGTGGGTCGAAGAGGGCATCCGCCCGTTCCTGCGCCGGGTACCTGCCCTCGAACGGGTACACCGCCGGTCGAACCCCAGACTGCTCGCCGCCTCATACACCAAGTCCCCGGAGAAGCTTGCCGAACGCGCCCGGCTGCGCGTCGAGGCCAGGCGCGCCGCCATCCGCGCGGTACTCGACGGTCAGCCGCTGTCCGTGGACGTGGTCTGGCAGACCGAGGAAACCCGGGACGGACTCATCGCCGCACTGCGCCGATGGCTCGACCTCCCGTCCACCGTCCCCGATGCGGACGGCACATACGAGTGGCACGCTGACGGGCTGTGTGTAGTCCTCCATGCCCGTACGCTGGAGTCTCTCGGCAGCGCCCTCCGGGTGGTCCGGGAAGCCAGCCTCTCTCGCGCCCATTCGGTGGCGACGGCCGTTCGAGAACGCGCGGTGCGAATGACCGACAGGCTTGGCGCGCATCGGGAGACGGTCGGAATCGCATTCGTGGAGATCCTCGGACGCGACCGCTTCCCGGCTACTGATACCGATCCCAAATCGGCACTGCGTCTCGGGTCCGCTGGAGCCGGGCGCGTGAGTCAATTCATCGTCGTCCCGGAGGACGCCGACGGCCCACTGCCAGAACGGGCCGACTCCGCGGTCGCGGACGGGATGCGCCAACTCGGCGCCATGGTCCCTCCGGAACAGAAGCTCGACGAGGCCCTGACCGACGACATGCAGTACCTGGCGCTCTGGCACATCCGGCATCAGACCGGCGCCGCCACCCGGCAGGCCGGGCGCCACCTCGTCGCACTCCGCATCCGCCCACGCGACCCGGTGCACCCGATCCAGGGCTGGGACGAGGCCAAGAAGAGCTGGGTCCCGTACGCCCGACTGCTGCTCACCATTGCTACCTCCGGCGCCGCTCCGGTTCACCGAGAGGAGACGAACCGGGCCCGCGCGACGGAGACGGAGACCCGCTACGAGGCCGAACGGCAGATCAGGTCACTGCTGTACCAAGTCCGGGACCGTCCCACCCTGTTGCTCGCCAACAGCGGCAACCTGCGCAAGGTCTGGCTCGGCCTGAACAATGGTCAACTAGCCAAGGACCGCTTGGTCTTCCACGGAGAACGACCCGCCCGGCTCTCGCTGTTCGGCGCCGATCTGCGTGTGGTCCTCCTCCGGGATGCCAACAGCCGAGAGGAGACCGCCGAGTGGTACGCCCCGGGGGCCCAGGAGGACGACACTCCAGGGGTGTCTATCGGATTGTGGGCTCCACGGGGCGCCGACCCTGACAACCGGGTCTTCACCAGCACAGTCGGGAAGCCGCCGACCGGTGGAAAGGTCCGCACCGACCTGCGCAAAATCGTCCCGACCGCACGCTGGCCACACGCCCCCGCCGCCACCGCTTGGAACCCGCAAGCACTCGAACTCACCGTACTCGGCTGCCTCTCCGAACAGGCTCTGGAACTGGCTCGCCGGACCGACCGCCCCATGGACCGACCGGCGCTGCTGGCTGCGGCCGTCCACCAGTTGCGCCTCCACGACGAGTACCACCCGCTCTCCCGGCCACTGCCTCTTCACCTCGCGAAGCTGGCCGAGGAGTACCTCCTGCCGCTTGCTGGAGAAGCGACGCCGACGAGCGGGGCGGCAACAAGCGACGACGCCGAAGTCGGTAGTCCATCAGTGGCGGAATAGCACCAACTGGTCCCTCTCCGTCCCTGCTTCCGGCCAATCGCCCTGCGAACTGCCGGAAGGAGGGTCCACGGAGCCTTTTCCAACCTCCGTGCGAGGCAAGACCGTTGAGGTGACAACACGACGAAGCTCCTGGTAGATGGGTTGTCGACCAAGATCAACCTTCTCCGCCAGGAGCTTCGTGTGCTTGTCTACCCGTCCGGGCTGGATCTGTCCACTTCCGCGCTGCGGCTGCTGGGAAGGGAACTGGCCACCCGACGCCGCCGGATCGGGACCCGGTGGCGGCGGCTGACCTGCGGCCGGCAGGCGCTGATGAGCCTGGCCCACCTGCGCTGCGGCCACACCTTCACGCAACTCGCTGCCGGGTTCGGCGTCGGACTGGCCACCGCCCACCACTACGTCACCGAGGCCGTCGAGGTCCTGGCCGAGCTCGCGCCCACCCTGGAGGAGGCGGTAGCCGTCGCCGCGACCAAGGCGTTCGTGATCCTGGACGGCACCCTGCCGCCCATCGACCGCGTCGCCGCCGACCGGCCCTTCTACTCCGGCAAGCACAAGCGCCACGGCATGAACGTCCAGGTCCTCACCGACGCCTTCGGGAAGGTGATCTGGGTGTCACCGGCCCTGCCCGGCGCGGTACACGACATCAAGGCTGCCCGCACCCACGGCATCCTCGACGCGCTCAACACCGCGAGCATCCCGTGCTGGGCGGACAAGGCCTACCAGGGCGCAGGCCCGGCCGTTCGCGTCCCCTACCGAGGCCGGTGGGACAAGCTTTTCTCAGGTCAGAAGGCCGTCAACCGCGCTCACGCGAAGATCCGCGCGGTCGGCGAGCAGGCCATGGCCACCCTCAAGACCTGGCGCCTCCTGCGCAAGCTTCGCTGCAGCACCACCCGCATCACCAACATCGTCAAGGCCGTCCTGGCCCTGCAGCTCGCCACATCAGCGTGAGATTGGAAAGCCCTCACGGTCGCCCTAATGCCTGCGATCTGGAGGAGATGGGCAACAGAGGTGCGGCGTCTGGTCAACCGGACACCCGGAATCGACCGGAGCGACCACCTGCACCGGCTGGCCCCGACACAGGATTCCTCCTGACCGCCCTTGCATCCACTGGATGTACCTCAGGAGGCATAAGGATCGCGAAGGGGCCGCGGTTCCCGTACGCCTCGAAGGATGGCTTCAGGAAGGTCAGGGCCGGCGGTGTAGTAGCGGCCCTGGGCCTCGCCCCGGGCAGCAAGCCAGCCGGCATGAACAAGTTCGCGGATGTCGCGTTGGGCCTGCTGTTCGCTGAGTCCGGCGTCGGCCTGATAGGTGGCGCGGCGCAGGCGGTTTCCCATGGCCGCGGGGTAGAGGGCGTAGAGCATGCGGTCGGGCCAGCCGCGTTGCTCGACGGCTTCGTCGAGGGCGGTCCAGACCTCGCGGGTGGTGTTCACCTGGCGCTCGACACTCTGGGCCTGCTGGTGGTGGGCGCGCAGGCAGAACCGGATCCAGGGCAAGGTGTCGCGGTCCGGAGTCCAGACCGGTCCACCGACATCAGCGAGGATGTCGTAGTAGCGGTAGGTGTTGCGGGCCCGGCCGAGCCATTCCTCGATGCTGGAGAACTCCGGCGCCATGATCCCCTCACGGGCCAGGACCAGGGTGTGCAGGGCGCGAGACATCCGCCCATTTCCGTCCGACCACGGATGGATCGCTACCAGGTTCAGGTGCGCCATCGAGGCCCGCACCAGTCCCGGAGCATTCAGGTCGCCCTCGTTCAGCCACTCGACCAGCTCGTCAGTCAGTACTGCCAACTGCTGGGCATCAGGGGCGGTGTACGCGGCGATGGTCGGGTCTTCGGCGGAGGTGACGTACACCGGCCCGGTACGCCACCAGCCGGGCCGTTTGATCAGGTGGTGGCCCTGCATCATGAAGTGGAGCGCGTTGAGCAGGCCCTTGCTGTACGCGAAGTCGTCGCCCGCTTCGGCGAGGCGCTGGATGTAGGTCATCGCCTGCCGATAACCCTCGATCTCGGCCGTGACGGTGTCGTTCGCATCGATCGGCGCTTCGCCGACCATGATGTCCTCGACGTCCGACACGCTCGCGGCGTAGCCCTCGATCGTGTTCGATCCTGCGATCGCCCGCGCCGTGAGGTTACGCCGCAGCTGCCCTTCCCAGCGACGTGAAGTGCGCAGATGGAGACGCAGCCGGTCGCGCATCTCGTCGATCTCCGCGAGGACGGACTGGTCGATGTCCTGCAGCGAGGGCACACCATAGAGCATGAAGCAATGACACCATGACGGCATCAAACAAGCAAGCAGAATCGGCGTAACCATGGCGCATGAGTACTTCAATGCATCCCTGGGAATCAGCCGCCCCGGATCCGTTCAGCGAGATCACCACCGCCGACCCTCCGGCTCCGCCGAGCGCCCTGCGCTCGCAATACCGCACTTCACCGCTCACCAACCCCCGGCCGCCGGCCGCCCAGGCCACCCCGGCCCAGACGCAGGCCTGGGCCAGCTTCCTGGCAGGGGCCGTCCACAATGGGCTCGACCCGACACTGGTCACCCAATGGCTGACCATCCTGGCCGACGCCACCGGCAGCCCCGTCCTCCCGTCCCTGGCCTCCATGCCGTTGGGCGACTACGTCAACCTCCGCCTCCCGGTCATCCTGACCGGCCTGGAAACCACCACACACGCCCCTTACCTCGCCGGCTGGCACCTGCGGATCGAGCCCGAGCTCGGGCGGCTCCCCCTCCGCCTGATCACTACCGCTCTCATCACTGCGGCAGTTTTCGACTGGATCGCCGATGGCTGCAGCCGCTCCACGATCAAGAACACTCTCGCCATGCTCTCCCGCATCTTCGAGCAGGCCATCGTGGACGGCATCCTCGAACGCAACCCCGCCCACATCACCGGCTGGCAGCGCGAATACCAGCAGGTCGAAGACGAACTGCGAGACCCCCGCTCCCTCGCCCTGCGCGACTGGGACGCCCTCACCCAACTCGCCGATGCCCTGGTCGCGGCCTCATACAACCGCTATCGCGGATGGGGTGATGTCGTCGTCCACAGCGCCTGCACTGCCACACGGATCGGCGAGGTCTCCGGAGTCCGGGCCCGCGACATCGATACCGACAAGTGGCTCCTGACCTGCCGCCGACAGACCACCTCCGCTCCCGGCGGCCTGGTCGACAAGCACACCAAGGGCAGAGTCGCCCGCCTCATCCCGATCATCGAACCATTGCGCCCGCTCATCGTCAGGCGGATCCAAGCGGCGCGAGGCGACCCGGACGCCCGCCTCTACACCGGCCCGCGCGGCGGTCGCATCAGCACCGAAGTCCTGCGCGACGCCACCCACTGGGACGACGTCACCCGGGACCTCAGCTACGAACACCTACACCGCCACGACCTGCGCCACACCGGCCTGACCTGGATGGCCGACGCCGGAGCTCGGCCGCCCCGCCGGGAAGAAGAACAGCTCCGGCGAGGGCTACAGCTACCTGCACAACGCCGTCGACGACCACTCCCGCCTGGCCTACAGCGAGATCCTGCCGGACGAGCGCAAGGAGACCGCCGCCGCGTTCTGGACCCGCGCCCAGGCGTTCTTCGCCCAGGCCGGGATCACCGTCCAACGCGTCCTTACCGACAACGGCTCCTGCTGCAAGTCCCACGCCTGGCGCGATGTCCTCGCGGCCGCCGGGATCGCGCACAAGCGCACCCGTCCCTACCGGCCGCAGACCAACGGCAAGGTCGAACGCTTCAACCGCACCCTGCTCGACGAGTGGGCCTACGCCAGGCCCTACCGCAGCGAGCAGGAGCGACGCGACGCCTTCCCCGCCTGGCTCCACACCTACAATCACCACCGCGGACACACCGCACTCGCAGGCGAGCCACCCGCCAGCCGCGTCCCCAACCTCACGGGTCAGTACACCGGCGGCGCCGGGCCCGGGAGAGCGAGGAGACGGCCGGGCGCGCGATGACGGCCACGGGCAGGTGCGCGGTCAGTTTGTCCCACACCGCCCGGTAGGAGCAGTGCTCGAACAAGGCCAGGGCCAGGACGAAGTACACCATGACGCGGGCGGGCAGCAGCCGCACCCGCTTCTCCCGCGCCCCGGTTTCCTCCAGCACCGCGTCGACCAGGTCGAAGTCCACGATCTGGGTCAACTCGCCCAGCTGGCCCGGCGCGTACACACCCGGTGCACTCCCAGCGGCGGGCATGGTGGCAGACTGCTCCTGCAACGGGACTCCCGATGATCTTCTGGCTTGGTCGCAAGGTGATCTATCAGGAGTCCCGTTCATCTTTCACGGCAGGGTTGCGCCGCAGGTCAAAGGCCTAACGCAACGGTGTTGACGTCAACCACTACGGACGATCTTGAACCCGAAGAAGTCCGTGCTCAGCGCCCGGCTCAGGTCCAGCCAGGCCTGCAGCATCATCTCGGTCGACCGGGCGGTGCGGATGCCGCCGAGGTCGATCACATCACGCCAGCCCAGGGCCTCCAGCAGACCGGTGACGACGGCCTTGGCCCGCGGATCGTCGCCGCTGACGAAGACCGAGTGGTCGCCGCCGCCGACCAGGCCGGGTGCGGTCATGACCACGGCGGCGAGGGTGTTGAGGGTCTTGACCACAGGCGTGTCGGGCAGGGCGCGCTGGAGCCGTTCGCCAAGGCTGTCGGTGTTGGCCGGGTCCAGCACGGCGTCCTCTGCCGTGAAGTCGAAGGGGCTGGAGACGTCCATGAGGACGACACCGCGCAGCACCTCGGCCAGAGGGGTGAGTGCCTGCACGGCGAACGGCCCGGAGATGGCGTTCACCACCAGGTCGGCGCCGGCTGCGGCCTGCGCGAACGGCACCGGTGCCGCACCGGTGTGGCGGGCCGCGGCGCGGATCAGGTCCGGGTTGGCCGCGGCGGTCGCCGCCGGATCCCGGGTGCCGACGACCACCTCGTGGCCGAGCCGGGCGAAGGCCGGCAGCAGGACCCGGCAGACGGCTCCGGTACCCAGGATCGCGATCCTCACCATGTGTTCCTCTCGTGCGGTGACAGGTCAGACGGGACGGGTCATACGGTAGGGGCCCCCGGAGAGACCGACCCGAGGAAGGCCGCCAGCGCCTCGGCCGTCTCCCGCGGGCGATCGACGTGGGGCGCGTGACCGGCTCGCGGCACCGCGCCCGCGCCGCCCCGCGGGGCGCAGGCGGCGAGCGCCCGGGCCTCGTCCTCCGGCAGCATCGCGGAGAGTGCGCCGCGCAGCACCAGCAGCGGCGTGCGGCACTCCGCGAGCTTCCTCCGAACCGTGGCGGCCCGCACCGCGGCCCGGGCGGCGCCTGCGGAGTCGGCCGGTGCCACGGGCACCGGGCGGCCCCAGCCCGGGGCCGCGGCGGTGATCGTCCGCAGGGTGGCGGCGTCCGCCAGCGGATGGAGCCGTCGCAGCTCCGCGAGGGGGTCGCCGCCGCCCGGGACCAGTCGGCGGCCCGGCCCGTCCTCGGGCGCCCGCCGGGTCGACCCGAAGTGCGCCGGAACGGGCTCCAGCAGGACCACCCCGGCCAGCGCCGCACTGGTGGCGGTGAGCAGCGCGGCGGGCGCGCCCGCCGAGTGCCCCACGACGTGGCTCACGCCGTGCCCCGCCAGGGCCGCCGCCAGCCGTCCCGCCATCTCGTCCAGCCGCTCGTACGAGCCGCGCGGCGCGGTGCAGGACCGCGCCAGGGCGGCCGGGTCGGCGGTGAGCAGGCCGACGCCCGGACGGGCCAGCCAGCGGGCGGCCGGGATCCACCAGGCGCCGTTCTGGCCGAGGCCCGGGAGCAGCAGCCACTGCTCCCGGGGCCGACGGGCGGGCTGCGGCAGCACGGGGTGCAGCAGCGGGCCGCCCGCCCCGTCCGAGCGGCGGCTTGGCATGGTCAGCGCCCCCCTGGGGAGGCGGTGAGCACGACGGCGTTCTTGCGCGACTCGCGGGCCTCGACCCGGCTGACCCAGACCCGGCCGCCGGTGGCCTCCTCGACCAGACGGCTGGCCTCCGCGAGGACCCAGACGGCGGCGCCCTCCATGCCGGTGTGCCGCATGACCCGCAGGTCCACGATGCCGCGCTCGGCGAGGGTGCGGAACAGCGGGAGCTCCGGGTCGTCCTCGGCGACCAGCGTGGTGTGGTCGAACTGCTCGGCGAGGCGGGCGCGGACGCCTTTGAGCGCACTGAAGTCGATCACGAATCCGGTGGCCGGGTCGAGCTCGGCGCAGGCGAACTCCAGCTCGAAGCTGCGCTCATAGCCGTGCAGGTAGACGCACCGGCCGTCGTGCGCCCAGGAGCGGTGGCAGCACGGCAGTGCCCTTGCCGAGAACCTCATCCGGCCTGGTGGGAGGCAGGGTGCACAAGTGCCGCCCTCGTCAGTCGGATAGGCGCTCTGGCGGAGCCGACGAGCTCCGCGACATGATGATCGACCGTGCTGCTACGACTGGCGTACCTGGGTGTGACGAACGCGTTCGCGTTGCTGCGGCTGCTGCCGATGAGCGACCGTGAGAAGGACGTGGAGATCCTGGCTCTTCGCCATGAGATCAGCGTTCTGGAGCGGCAGCTCAGCGGACAGCGGGTCCGCTTCGCAGCGAGCGACCGGGCATTCCTGGCCGCGCTGCTGCAAGGCCTGCCGACACAAGTGCTGCATCGGATGCGGTTGCTGGTGCGGCCCGACACCGTACTGCGCTGGCACCGCGACCTGGTCGCCCGCCGTCACGCCGCCCGGTCCCGGCCAAAGCGCCCGGGCCGACCGCGCACCGTGCGCTCCATCCGCGCCCTGGTGCTGCGCCTGGCCGCAGAGAATCCGGAGTGGGGATACCGGCGTCTGCACGGCGAGCTGCTCGTCCTCGGCATCAAGGTCGCCGCGTCCACCGTCTGGGAAATCCTGAAGGAGGCCGGCATCCCACCGGCACCCGAGCGGACCTCCAGCACCTGGGCCAACTTCCTGCGCTCCCAAGCGGACGCACTCCTCGCCTGCGACTTCTTCGAAACGGTCACCCTGCCCGGAGCCCGCCTGTACGTGCTCGCGGTCATCGAGCACGCCAACCGACGAATCCGGATCCTCGGCGCCACCGCACACCCGACCGCGTCCTGGGTGACGCAGGCCGCGAAGAACCTCGTCATGGACCTCGAAGACGCCGGCTCCCGGGCGCGCTACATGATCCGGGACCGGGATGGAAAGTTCCCCGAACTGTTCGACGCCATCCTCGCCCACGCGGGGATCCAGGTCGTGCTCAGCGGCGTCCGGATCCCCCGCATGAACTCCCTCATGGAGCGCTGGGTGCAGACCTGCCGCCGCGAACTGCTGGACCGGACCCTGATCTGGAACGAGCGGCATCTACTCCACGCCCTACGGGAGTTCGAGAAGTTCTACAACTCCCACAGGCCACACCAGGGGATCGCGAACGCCCGCCCCCTCTATCCGCTTCCCCGGCCGATCGACAATCCGGAGCAAATCGCTCGCCTCGACATACGCCGAACCGACCGACTCGGCGGCCTCCTCCACGAGTACCAACATGCGGCCTGAACAGGCCGGATGACATTTTCGGCAAGCGCAACCTCGGCCGGGAAGGCGGAGGTGTCGATCCGGACACAAACCCGCCATCTGTGCAGTCGTCACGTGTGGCCAACTCTCGCCACACGTGGCTGGATTCACGCGAAAAGGTGGCCGAAAATCGTTTATTACGATCTGATCTCGGCCACTCAGGGTGATTGCCAATTCGGGCAAATCGGGTGCTTGAAAAAGGCCATGATCCCCGGATTGGGCACTCTGGTCCCAAACTGGTCCCAAACAGTATGCGAACCAATTCCCGGTCCCTGACGGGCCGTCATGCAAAAGGCCGCTGACCTGGGAAAACTCCCGGCCAACGGCCTTCCGACTCGCGTCGGGACGACAGGATTTGAACCTGCGACCCCTTGACCCCCAGTCAAGTGCGCTACCAAGCTGCGCCACGTCCCGTGGCCTCGCTGCGCTCTGCCTTGCGGCTTCCTGCTTCGCGGCCTGTCTCCGGTGTCCCGGTGACGTGGAAAACAATACAGCACTTGGGGGGGTGCTCGCTGCCGGGTGGGGTGGGCGGGTGGGGCGTGGCGCGCTGGTCAGGGGGTGGGGTGGCGGGCGTCGTAGCGGGCGAAGGACGGCCAGCGGGCGGTGAGGAGGAGGATCGCGGTCAGGCAGGCGAGGCCGCCGCTGACGACGGAGAACGCGGGGGTGGTGAGGGCGGCGACGCTGCCGGATTCGAAGTCGCCGAGGCGGGGGCCGCCGGCCACCACGACGACGAAGATGCCCTGGAGGCGCCCCCGCATGTCGTCGGGGGCGGCGACCTGCATGATCGTATTGCGGAAGATCATGCTGACGGTGTCGGCGCACCCCGCGGCGGCGAGCAGGAGCAGGCCGAGCCAGAGGTTGCGGACCAGGCCGAAGCCGGCGATGGCGAGTCCCCAGGCCGCGACGGCGCTGAGTACGGCGAGGCCGTGGCGGTGGACCCGGCCGACCCAGCCGGAGAAGAGGGCTCCGGCGAGGGCGCCCACGGCCGGGGCGGAGACCAGCAGGCCGACGGTGCGGGCGTCGCCCCCGTAGAACCCCACGGCGATGGCGGGGAAGAGGGCGCGCGGCATGCCGAAGATCATGGCGGCCAGGTCGGCGAGGAAGCTGGTGCGCAGGTTGGGACGGTCGCGCAGGAAGCGCAGCCCTTCCAGGACGGAGGCGCGGCCCTTGCGGTCGCCCTGCGGGCGCATCGCGGGCAGCCGCCACATGGCGTACAGGGTGGCGCTGAAGGCGAGGGTGTCGACGAGGTACGCCGCCTGGTAGCTCCAGACGCCGATGAGGACGCCGCCGAGCATGGGACCGACGGTGAGGCCGAGGTTCATGGAGACGGTGGCCAGGGCGTTGGCGGCGGGCAACTGCTCGGCCGGGACCAGGCGGGGCACCATCGAGCTTCGGGCCGGGGAACTCACCGCGAAGAAGACGGCCTGGAGGGCGACGGCGGCGTACAGGACGGCGACCTGGCGGACGCCGAGGGCGGCCTGGGCGGCGAGTACGGCGGAGACCAGGGCGAGGCCCGCCGAGCCGATCAGGCCGAGTTTGCGGCGGTCGACGGTGTCCGCGATGGCCCCGCCGTAGAGGCCGAAGACGACCAGCGGGACGAGGGAGAAGAGGCCGACCAGGCCGGTGGCGAAGCTTGATCCGGTGAGGGCGTAGACCTGCACCGAGACCGCGACGGCGGTCATCTGCTGGCCCACCGAGGAGACGGTCTGGCCGAACCACACGCGGCGGTAGTGCGGGCTGGTGCGCAGCGGGGTGATGTCGGCGAGGGCGCTGCGGGCGAAGTGGCGCAGGCGGCCGGGTGGTGGGGCGGTGGCGGGGAGGGTGGGGGGCGGGGTGGAGGGGGCGGGGTGGAGGGGGGCGGGGTGGAGGGGGGTGTGGGCACGTGGGTTTCGTCTTCGCGGCAGGTGGCGGGGAGGGGGGTCAGCGGCGGATCGGGTTTTTCTCCCCGGCCTGCACCGGAATGGGCAGGACGTTGCCCGGCGGCGGGAAGGGGCAGATGAAGTGGTCGGCGAAGGCGCACGGGGGCAGGTGGGCGCGGTTGAGGTCCAGCGTGGTGCGGCCGTCCGCGTCCGGGGCGGGCAGGGTGAGGAAGCGGAAGCGGTAGGTCTCCCGGCCGCTGGTGGCGTCGCCGAACACCGCGCTGAGGCCGGTGGCGGTACGGCCGACGGTGAGGGTGCGGGTCTCACCGCCCAGGTCGAAGGCGATCTCACCGGCGAGGGCGAGTGCGCGCTGCTTGCCGTCGGCGTTGGGTACCGCGACGGTGCGGTCGTCGTCGTACGGGGTGAAGCGGGCCGGGACCACCCAGGCGGCCGACCAGTCGTAGGCGTCGATACCGGCGAAGGCTGCTCGGGCGGGCGCGGCCGGGTCGTACACGCGGACGGCCAGGACACCTTCCCGCGCGATCGGTATCAGGCGCCGCTCCCCCGCCTCGGCGACGGAGGGGGCGGGGTCCGTGTCGGGGCGCAGCCGCACGGTGCCGTCGACGGGTGCTCCGTCGGCGATGAGGCCGTCGGCGGCGACGGCGGTGAGGACGACGGTGCCGTCGGCGCCGGCCGACCAGCGGCCGGGGACATCGGGCAGTTCGGCCGGGGTGGCGGGCGGTTCTGCCAGCCAGTGGGTGCCGGTGAGGGCGAGTGGACCGTACGGGGCTGCTGCGGCGGCGACGCGGGTGTCGCGCCAGTGGTTCCAGGCGTCCGGGGTGGTGGAGGTGGGGGTGGTCATGGGGGGTGGGCTCCTCTGGGGTCGGCGGGTGCGGGTCAGTCGTCGGCGACGGGCCGGAAGAGTCCTTCCTGCATCACGGAGACGACCAGGCGCCCCTGCCGGTCGAAGATCTGCCCACGGGCGAGGCCACGCGCGCCGGTGGCGACGGGCGACTCCTGTTGGTAGAGCAGCCACTCGTCGGCGCGGAAGGGGCGGTGGAACCACATGGCGTGGTCGAGCGAGGCCGTGTCGAAGTGGCGGGGGCCCCAGAGGGGTTCCACGGGGAGGCGCACCGAGTCGAGAAGGGTCATGTCGCTGGCGTAGGTGAGGGCGCAGACCTGGATCAGCGGGTCGTCGGGCAACCTGCCGTTGGTGCGGAGCCACACACCGCTGCGGGGCTCGACGCCGACCAGTTCCTCCTTGGTCCAGCGCAACCGCTCGACATAGCGGATGTCGAACGGCTGGCGGGGGCTGATGAAGGGGGGTCGCTCGCCGATCCTGGCACTGACCTCTTCGAGGGCGCTGGGCAGGTCGTCGGGATCGGGCACGTCGGGCATGGCTATCTGGTGCTCGAAGGCTGCAGGCTCGGGGCGGTGGAAGTCTGCGGTGAGCGCGAAGATGCTGCGGCCCTGCTGGATGCCGAGGACTCTCCGGGTGGTGAAGGAGCGGCCGTCGCGGATCCGGTCGACCTGGTAGACGATCGGTACGCCGGGGACACCTGGGCGCAGGAAGTAGGCGTGCAGCGAGTGCACGGGGCGTTCGCTGTCGACGGTGCGGCCGGCGGCGACCAGTGCCTGTCCGGCGACCTGTCCGCCGAAGGTGCGTTGCAGTGATTCCTCGGGGCTGCGACCGCGGAAGATGTTGAGCTCGATCTGCTCCAGATCAAGCAGGTCGACGAGGTGGTCGACGGGGCTGCCCATGTGTTGTGGTTCCTCTCCCGTGGCGGCAGGGCTGTGGCGGGGTCTCCGGCTGCTGAGCCGCCTCTCCGCAGAGAAGAAGTCTGCTGGGTGCCGCTGCATTCCCCTCACTTGTGGGCGTGGGGGGTGAGAGAGCGGGGGCGCTGGGCGGACGTGGGAGGGGCGGAAGAGCGGGTGCGCGGGGCAGGTGTGGGGGGCGGGAGAGCGGGCGCCCGAGGCGGACGTGGGAGGGCGGGAGAACAGGGGCGCAGGGCGGGCGTGGAGGGACGGAGGAGCGGGGGGCGCAGGGCAGATGCGGGGGGACGGAAGAGCGGGGGCGCAGGGCGGACGTTGGAAGGGGCCAGAGGTGGGGGCGCGGGGCAGGTGTGGGGGCGGGAGAGCGGGCGCCTGAGGCGGACGAGGGAGGGGACAGGAGAACGGGGGCCCGGGACGGATGTGAGGGGGCGGAGGAGCGGGGGCGCGGACGGACGTTGGAGGGGGCAGAGGTGGGGGCGCGGGCGAGGTCCGGGGAGCACGAGGTCGGCGGCGGCGGAGGGGCGGAGGGGGTGGGGACGTGAGTGGGGGTGAAGCTCCGAGGCAGCCGGGGATGGGGGCCAATCCGGGGATGGGGTGGGCGGGGAGGGCGAGGGTCAGGTGAGGGTGGCGGGGGGAACCGGGGACTGGCGCGGGGGGGGCGAGGGTGGGGGCAGGGGGGACCGGCGGGAGGGGAGGACGGAGGCGCGAGTGCGAGGGAGGTTCCGGATGTGGGGGCGGGGCGGGGCTCAGGTGGGGGTGGTGGGGGCGAGGAGGCCCAGGCGGTGGGCGCAGGTGGGCCAGGCGGTCCAGCTCTGGCGGCGGAGGATCTCCTGGGCGACGGTGATCTGCTGGTCGCGTGGGGCGAGGTCGGGGCGGGGCGCGAAGCGGAGGCCGCCGGTGTACTGCCAGGTGGGTAGCCAGATCTGGAGGCCGCCGTAGTAGCCGTTGCCGGTGTTGGCGTCCCACTGGCCGCCGCTCTCGCAGGCGGCGAGTTGGTCCCAGACCGGGTCGTCGGCCGCCGGGAGTGGCGCTGCGGCGGCCAGAGCGGCGGCGGTCAGGGTGGTGGCGGCGGCCGAGCGGATTGCCTGGGAACGCACGGGGGTGACGCTACGGACGCCGCCATGCCCGCCTCCCGCGCCGCGCCGTGCGGTTCCACCGGTCGGCTCACCGGTCGGCCGATCCGGCGGCGCGGTGGCGCGGTGGGGCCCGGTCGTGGTCCGGGCCCCACCGGGGTGCTCGGCGGGCGGGGTCAGACCGCGAGCTTCTGGCCGGGGTGGATCAGGTTCGGGTTGCTGCCGATGACGTGCTTGTTCTGCTGGTAGAGCCGCTGCCAGCGGATGCCGTACCGGGCCGCGATCCGGCTCAGGGTGTCGCCGCTGTGGACGGTGTAGTGGCGACCGGAGGCATGGACCGGCGGGCGGGACTCGGACCTGCCGGCGGTGTGCCCGGTCGAGGGCCGCGAGGCGTCCCCCTGGGCGAGTCCCGCGCGGGCGCCGCAGACCGGCCAGGCCCCGGCGCCCTGCCCGGCCAGGACCTGCTCGGCCACGGCTATCTGCTGCGCCTTGGTGGCGCGGTTCGCCGTGGCGGCGTACTGGGTGCCGCCGTACGCGGCCCAGGTGCTGCGGGTGAACTGGAGGCCCCCGTAGAAGCCGTTGCCGGTGTTGATGCCCCAGTTGCCGCCGCTCTCGCACCGGGCCACGGCGTCCCAGGTGGAGAGGGAGGCGGCGGAGGCGGAGGTGGCCGTGACGAGTCCCACCGCCGGGAAGGCGGCGACGGCCCCTGCGACGACGGCGGCCCGCACCCGGCGGCTGCGGCCGACCCTGGCGTGCTCGGCGGTCGGGGTGGCGTCGGTCTCGTGACGAACGGTCATGGGTTCCTCTCGACAGCCCCGGGCGAGCCGGTCGGTCGGCCGTGCACGCATCGGACGTGACGTGCCTGCGGCGGCGCCGCCCCGCCACACTCCGCCGACCTGTCGGATTCCGGCGGCGGTTACCTGACGGCCACTCATATATGGCTGCCCGGTGGGGTGGGAGGGCGTACCCGGGTGGTGCTCGCTGCACCGGTGACGAACCGTAGGAAAGCAGCGGCGCCGATATCAACCGATTCGGGGTTCTTGCTGCTCACCTGACCGTTACCGCCGGTAATGATCTAGCCCGGCCGTCCGCTGCGGGCGCTATGCCGGAATTCTTCGGCCACCTCGGCCCCCCGGTGTGACCCGACCCACACCGCCCGGCCTATGACATCCGGCACAGGGTCGACAAGGAGCGAGCATCGATGCACCCTCCGCAGTCGGATTGCGCCGAATTCACGACTACCGGGGGGCTGAACCGTGACTCCCGACACATCCGCCCGTTGGGAACTGAGGCCGGGTGCATCCGCACCCGGAGCCCCGATCCCAGGAATCGATCCGAGGAGTCCCCGTGCCGCGCATGCTCGACGTCAGCGACGAGGTCCGCGCCGAGATCGGCGACGACGAGGCCGACCGGCTGCTCGCCGGCGGCCACGCTCCCGACACCTACGACTGCACGTCCTGCCGCACCCCGGGCGACTCGCTGCGCGAGCAGACCAGCACCGTGCTGTTCATGGGCGAGGAGACCGCCGTACTGGCCTTCGCCCACGCCCGCTGCATCCCGTCCCAGGTGGTGCCGGTGACCGAGGAGCAGCTGCGCGGGGCGATGCGCAGCATCAACGGCGGGCAGCAGGGCACCCAGCCGCAGGACCGGCAGCAGGTCCAACCCCATCCCCAGCAGCACCAGCAGCACCAGCTGCACCAGCGTTCGGTCGCCGCCTCGGCCTCGGTGCCGGGTGGTGCGCAGGGCGACGGCAGTCAGCCCGCGGTGCTCTCCATCACCTGCGGTCTGGTCCTGGTCGGCGACACCCCGCATGCGGCGCTGGTGGTCGAGCCGACCGTACCGGTGGGGCGGCCGGGCAGCACCTCCGGTCAGGACGAGTTCCTGCACCTGCTGCTGGAGCACGGCTTCGGCACGGTGAAGGACGTGGACCGGGCGCCCGCGCCGCTGGCCGGCTGGTCGGTGCTGATGGCGCTGGGCCAGCTGCACGCGGTGCTCCAGCCCGCCCCGCACGGCGGCACCGTCGCCTGGTGGCAGGCCCACCAGCCGTTGCAGGTGACGGACACCTGGCGGGCGGCGGCCAGCCGGCAGGCGCAGGTCTACATGTACGCCGCGCCGGTCGGCACCATCGGCAGCCAGCCCCGGGAGGACCTGCTGCGGCAGGCCCTGGACCGGGCCGCCGCGCAGGGCGTGCTCGCCGGTGCGGTGCTGCCGCTGGCCGGCACCTGATCCTCCGACTGCTCCGAGCGGGCCGGTGACCGCAGGTCACCGGCCCGCAGGCCGCATCCCGAAGGCGCCCCGGTCGTTGGCCGTGTGTGCAGACCTATGACCCCTCCCCCTCCCTCCGGCAGGCCGGTTCCCATGTGATCCCCAGCATGCGGCCGGCGTACGAGGCGGAGTACCCCGTCTCCGCCACCCCCATTTACGACGCCCTGTACGCCGAGTACCGGCGGCTGTTCCGGGCGCTGCCCGGTGACCGGTCCGGGGAGGAGGACCTGGCGTTCGTCGGCTTCGGCCTGCGGCGGCCGTACGGCGCCCGGGTGGAGCAGCAGCCGGACTACACCCACGGCGGGCACGGCTATGCCGCGCCGCACTTCGCGCAGGGGCATCAGCATGGGGCGCCGCCGCCCTCCGGCCCGGCCCAGGGGGGCGGCTGGATGCCCGTCGGGCACATTCCGCCGTCCCAGGGGCGCGGCCCGGGTGGGCGGCACCGGGGCATGCTGTCGCTGCCGCCCGGGCGTTCCGGTATCCGCCCCTGAGCGGACCCCCGGCCATGTGACCGCAGCGCCGTGAGGGCCCCGGCCCCGCCCCCGCACCCCCGAGCGGGGCGGGGCCGGGGCCCTCCCGCTACTTCCTGCGGCGCTTCTCCCGGACCCGCACCGAGATGGAGATCGGGGTGCCGGCGAAGCCGAACTCCTCGCGCAGCCGCCGCTCGACAAAGCGGCGGTAGCCGGCCTCCAGGAAGCCGGAGGCGAAGAGCACAAAGCGCGGCGGCCGGGTACCGGCCTGGGTGCCGAAGAGGATGCGCGGCTGCTTGCCGCCCCGGATGGGGTGCGGGTGGGCGGCCACCAGCTCGCCGAGGAAGGAGTTGAGCTTGCCGGTGGGCACCCGGGTCTCCCAGCCCTCCAGCGCGGTCTCGATGGCCGGGACCAGCTTCTCCATGTGGCGGCCGGTACGGGCGGAGACATTGACCCGGGGCGCCCAGCGGACCTGGACCAGGTCCTTCTCGATCTCCCGCTCCAGGTAGTAGCGGCGCTCCTCGTCCAGCAGGTCCCACTTGTTGTAGGCGATGACCACGGCACGCCCGGCCTCGACCGCCATGGTGATGATGCGGGTGTCCTGCTCGGCGAGGGTCTCGCTGGCGTCGATCAGGATCACCGCGACCTCGGCCTTCTCCAGGGCGGAGGCGGTGCGCAGCGAGGCGTAGAAGTCGGCGCCCTCGGTGAGGTGGACCCGGCGGCGGATACCGGCGGTGTCGACGAACTTCCAGGTCTGGCCGCCGAGTTCGATCAGCTCGTCGACCGGGTCGCGGGTGGTGCCGGCGATCTCGTTGACGACGACCCGCTCCTCGCCGGCCACCTGGTTGAGCAGGCTGGACTTGCCGACGTTGGGGCGGCCGAGCAGGGCGACCCGGCGGGGGCCGCCGAGCGCGACGCCGAAGGTCTGCGGCGGGGCCTCGGGAAGGGCCTCCATCACGGCGTCCAGCAGGTCGCCGGAGCCGCGGCCGTGCAGCGCGGAGACGGGGAAGGGCTCGCCGAGGCCCAGCGACCAGAGCATGGCGGCGTCGGCCTCGGTGGAGGGGCCGTCGACCTTGTTGGCGCAGAGCACCACCGGCTTGCCGGACCGGCGCAGCAGCTTGACCAGGGCCTCGTCGGTGTCGGTGGGGCCGACGGTGGCGTCGACCACGAAGAGCACCGCGTCGGCGGTCTCGATGCCGAACTCGGCCTGGGCGGCGACGGCGGCGTCGATGCCGAGCACGTCCACCTCCCAGCCGCCGGTGTCGACCAGCTTGAAGCGGCGGCCGTTCCAGGTGGCCTCGTAGCTGACCCGGTCGCGGGTGACGCCGGGCCGGTCCTCGACGACCGCCTCGCGGCGGCCGATGATCCGGTTCACCAGGGTCGACTTGCCGACATTGGGGCGGCCGACGACGGCGAGCACCGGGAGCGGGCCATGGCCGGCTGCGGCGAGGTCGCGGTCGACGTCCTCGGCGTCGAAGCCCTCCTCGGCGGCCAGCTCCATGAACTCGGCGTACTCCGCCGCGTCCAGCTCACCGTGCTCGAAGGCGCCCGCCTCCGAAGCGGCGGTGTTCTCGTTGCTCATTCCAGTGCCGTCTTTCGTCCATCGGTCCGGCCCGGGGGCCGAAGGGTGCGCCGCGCGGGGTGTCGCGGGCGCGGAAGTCGGGGGGTCAGCGGCCGGTCAGCTCCCGCGCCTGCGCGAGATGGCCGGCCAGCCGGGTGCGGACCCGCTCGGATGCCTCCTGCATGGCCTTGCGGGTGCGCAGCCGCGAGCCGTCGCCCGCGTCGAAGGGGTCGCCGAAGACGACGTCGATCCGGCCGCGCAGCGGCGGGATCGCGCCCAGGGTGCGGCCGCGCTCGCCGGTGCCGAAGACGGCCACCGGGACCACGGGGGCGCCGGAGCGCAGCGCCAGGTACGCCAGGCCGCCCTGCACCTGGGCGAAGTCGCCGTCGCCACGGGTGCCCTCGGGGAAGACGCCCAGCACGCCGCCGTCCTTCAGCACCTCCAGGGCGGAGCCGATGGCGGTGCGGTCGGCGCTGCGGCGCTGCACCGGGATCTGGCCGACCCCGCGCAGCACGGCGCCGACCGGCCCGCTGAACATCTCCTCCTTGACCAGGAAGTGCGTCGGGCGCGGGGACATTCCCATCAGCAGCGGGCCGTCCACCAGGTTGGCGTGGTTGGCGGCCAGGATCACCGGCCCGGCGACGGGCACCCGCCAGCCGCCCAGCACCCGGACCCGCCAGCCGGTGCGGGCGAGGGCGATGCCGATGCGGCGGCCCACGGCGGCGCCGCGCTCGGTGGGACGGTACGGGGTGTCGGCGGAGCGGCCGGCCCGGCGCGGGACGGCCTGACGCGGGGCCTCTCCGTGGTCGGTGCTGCTCACCCGGCGGTCGCCACCGCACGGGGTGCGCGGGCCTGTACCAGGTCCACGACGTGGTCTATGACCTGCTCCAGGGTCATGTCGCTGGTGTCCACCGCCACGGCGTCGTCGGCCTTGGCGAGCGGCGCGGTCCTGCGGGAGGAGTCGGCGGCGTCGCGGCGGCCCAGGTCGGCGGCCATGGCCGCGATGGTGGCCTCGTCCACGCCCTTGGCGCGCAGCTCGGCGGCGCGGCGGGCGGCCCGGGCCTCCTGGGAGGCGGTGAGGAAGATCTTGACGGTGGCGCGCGGGAAGACCACGGTGCCCATGTCGCGGCCCTCGGCGACGATGCCGCGCTCGGCGGCGTCGGCGGAGGCGCGCTGGAGCTCCACCAGCCGGGTGCGGACCTCCGGCACGGCGGCGACGGCGGAGACCCGGGAGGTGACCTGGGGGCCCCGGATCGGGCCGGAGACGTCCTGGCCGTCCACCGTGATGGTGGGGCCCGCGGCGTCCGTACCGGAGACGATCACCGGCTTGGTGCAGACGGTGGCCACCGCGTCGGCGTCCTCCACGTCGATCTCGTTGGCCAGCATCCACCAGGTCATGGCCCGGTACATGGCACCGGTGTCGAGGAAGCTGAGCCCGAGGCGGGCGGCCACGGCGCGGGAGACGGTGGACTTGCCCGAACCCGAGGGTCCGTCGATGGCGACGACGACCGGGGCGCTCGCTCGGCCGGCAGTTTCCACGGGGGACCTCTCTTCGCGACGGGGTGGCGGGGATTCCCCTCAAGGTTAGTCGACCGCGGACGGCCTCCGGACCGCGACCGGTCAGTCCCGTACGCTCCAGCCGCGCTCGCGCAGCGCGGCGGTGAGGCCGGTGGCGGCGGACGGTGCGACGGAGAGCTGCACCAGGCCGGCCTGCTGGCCGGTGGAGTGCTCGATGGCGATGTCCTCGATGTTGACCCCGGCCCGGCCGGCGTCGCCGAAGAGGCGGGCCAGCTCACCGGGCTGGTCGCCGATGAGGACGGCCACGGTGGCATAGCGGGTGGGCGGGGCGCCGTGCTTGCCGGGGATGCGGGCCTGGCCGGCGTTGCCGCGCCGCATCACCTCGGTGATGCCCTGCGCGCCCTCCCGCCGCTTGGCCTCGTCGGCGGCCTGGAGGGAGCGCAGCGCGGCGACGGTCTCGCCGAGGTCGGCGGCGACGTCCTCCAGGATGTCGGCGACCACGCCCGCGTTGGCGCTGAGGATGTCGATCCACATCCGGGGGTCGGAGGCGGCGATCCGGGTCACATCGCGGACGCCCTGGCCGGAGAGGCGTACGGCGGTCTCCTCGGCGTGCTCAAGCCGGGCGGCGACCAGCGAGGAGACCAGCTGCGGCGTGTGCGAGACCAGGGCGACGGCGCGGTCGTGGGCCGCCGCGTCCATGACCACCGGCACGGCGCCGCAGAGGGCCACCAGTTCCAGGGCGGCGTTGAGGGTGTCGGTGTCGGTGTCGGGGGTGGGGGTGAGCACCCAGGGGCGGCCCTCGAAGAGGTCGGCGCGTCCGGCGAGCGGCCCGGAGATCTCGCGACCGGCCATGGGGTGGCTGCCGATGTAGTGGGTGGTGTCCAGGCCGAGGGCGGCGATGTCGGCGCGCGGGCCGGACTTCACGCTGGCGACGTCCGTGTAGCAGCGGGCCAGGCCGCGCTGCTGGCAGTCGGCGAGCACCGGGCCGACGAGGGCCGGGGGCACCGCGATGACGGCCAGGTCGACCGGGCCCTCGGCGGGTTCCACGGTGCCGGCGCCGAGCGCGGCTGCGGTTCGGGCGGCGTCGTGGTCGGCGTCCTCAAGGTGGACGGCGATGCCGCGCGCCGACAGGGCGAGGGCGGCGGAGGTGCCGATCAGTCCGGTGCCGACGACGGCGACTGTGCGCATGGCGGTGTACGTCCCTGGAAGGCGGTCGCGGGCGGGCCCGGCCGGTCGGCTCGGGCCACGGGGTCCATTCTGCCGGGTCCGGGGCCTCCGCTGTGCCGGATCGGACCGGCGGCTGTCCGGGACCGGCGGCCGGGCGGCTGCGCAGGCCCCGCCCGACCCTCCGGTTCACGCCGCCCGGCATCCCGCTCCGGGCGGCTGCGCCAAGGCTAGTGCCTCGTTGGGCGGTGATTGGTCGGGAGCGGGGTGGCCTGGTGCGAGCGGCTGCCAGGCGACACGGCAGACGGCGGGCCGGGATTACGCGGCGGACGAGGGGCGTGCCAGGTCAGCAGGCGCGGCACTGGTTGCCCCGCCCGCCGACGGATACCCGGAAGCGAGGCGGCCTGGTGCGAGCGGCTGCCAGGCGGCACGGCAGACGGCGGCCCGGGATTACGCGACGGACAGGGGGCGTGCCAGGTCAACGGGCCCAGCACTGGTTGCCCCGCCCGCCGACGGATACCCGGGGAACCAGGCGGCCGGATGCGAGCGGCCGCAAAGCGGCACGGCAGACGGCGGCCCGGGGTCACGCGGCGAACGGGAGGCGTGCCAGGTCAGCAGGCGCGGCACTGGTTGCCCCGCCCGCCGACGGATACCCGGGAACGAGGCGGCCGGATGCGAGCGGCTGCCAGGCGGCACGGCAGACGGCGGCCCGGGGTCACGCGGCGGACAGGGGACGTGCCAGGTCAGCAGGCGCGGCACTGGTTGCCCCGCCCGCCGACGGATACCCGGGAGCGAGGCGGCCTGATGCGAGCGGCTGCCAGGCGGCACGGCGGAGGTCGGCATTCGGGATCCGGGGTCCGAGGGATGAGATGCCGGTCTATCCGTTCGTGTCCCAGAGTGCGCCGAAGGCCAGCAGCTCGTCCCGGTACTCGATGGCGTGCACCCACTCCCTCGGCCATGCCCCGGCGCCGTGGTGGGCTCCGGCGAACGCTCCGGTGAGGCAGGCGAGGGAGTCGGAGTCGCCGGAGGAATAGGCGGCGCGGCGGACGGCGGTCTGCGGATCGTCGGGGAAGAGCAGGAAGCAGAGCAGGGCGGTGGCAAGCGCTTCCTCGGCGATCCAGCCCTCTCCGGTGGCGAGGCAGGGGTCGGCGTCGGGGGCGGGGTCGGCCAGGGCGGCGTCCAGCCGGTCCAGCGCCGCCAGGCACTCGTCCCAGCCCCGCTCGGCGAACTCCTCCGGCGAGTGGTCGTGGGCCCGCTCGGCGAGGTCGCCCAGCCAGGGGCGGGGGTAGTGGGTGCGGTTCCGGCCGGCGTACGCGCGCAGCAGTCCGACCAGGTCGCTCGGGGCCGCGCCGCATGCCAGCAGGTGCACCGCATGGGCGGTGAGGTCGCTCGCGGCGAGGGCGGTGGGGTGGCCGTGGGTGAGCGCGGACTGAAACTGGGCGGCGCCGGAGCGCTCCTCGGGGCTCAGGCCGGGGACCAGGCCGAGCGGGGCGACGCGCATATTGGCGCCGCACCCCTTGGAGCCGACCTGGCTGGACTCCTGCCAGGGCCGGTCGTCCCTGCTGAGCAGCCAGCACGCCTTGAGGCAGGTCTGGCCGGGGGCGCGGTTGTTCTCCGGGGAGCGCCACCAGGCGACGTACTCCTCGCGGACGGGCGCGGCCAGCCGGCTCGGGGTGAGCGGGCCGCGTTCGAGGGCCGCGCGGAGGCCGCGTGCCAGGGCGAGCGTCATCTGGGTGTCGTCGGTGACCAGGGCACGCCCGGGCAGTCGCAGCTGCCGCCAGTCGGGGCAGCGCGCTGCGATGTCCTCGATCTCCTCGAACTCGGTGGGGAAGCCCATGGCGTCCCCGATCGCGAGCCCCAGCAGTGCCCCGGTCGCTGCCTGCTTCATATGCCCTCCCCTGCCTGCCCGGACCCGTCAGGAGTACCGCATCGGGCTGCCGGGCGGCCAGTGGTTTGTGGCGGGGCGACGCGCACGGTGGGGTACGGCGGGGCCCGGCTCCGGTAGAACAGGAGGATGATCCTGCACCTGGCTCCGCTGGACGACTGGCTGGAGGCGCCCGACCGCCCGTATGCGGCGGCGTCGCTCGCAGCCGAGGGCTTCATCCACTGCTCGGCGGACGAGCCGACCGCCTTGGCGGTGGCCAACGCCTTCTTCGGGGAGGTGCACGGCCCGCTGATGGTGCTGCTGATCGACGAGGAGCGGCTGGACTCCGCAGTGCGCTGGGAGGCCCCGGACGGGCCGCCGCCGCCCGGGGTCGCCGAGGGGGTGCTCTTCCCACATGTCTACGGGGCGGTCAACCGCAGTGCCGTGGTCGGGATGCTGGAGGTGCGGCGCGGCCCGGACGGCCGGTGGGCGTCGATGACCGTCTGGAGCTGAACGGGCCGGGGTGTCCGGCCGGCGGGGTCAGAGCCAGCCGCGCTCGCGGGCGGCCATGCCCGCCTGGAAGCGGGTGGTGGCGCCCAGTTCGCGCATCAGGCCCTGGAGGCGGCGCTGTGTGGTGCGGGCGCTCCAGCCGAGGGCGCGGGCGATGGCCTCGTCGGTGAGCCCGGCGGCGAGCAGGCCGAGCAGTCTGCGGTGGTCCTCGCCCGGCCGGTCGGGGGCGGCCTCCGGGAGGCCGA
Source organism: Peterkaempfera bronchialis (assembly GCF_003258605.2). Taxonomy (NCBI): domain Bacteria; kingdom Bacillati; phylum Actinomycetota; class Actinomycetes; order Kitasatosporales; family Streptomycetaceae; genus Peterkaempfera; species Peterkaempfera bronchialis. The sequence goes on along the minus strand of NZ_CP031264.1, from coordinate 5,635,171 downwards.
CCCGCCCGGCGGTGGCGCGCAGCGGTACGGCGCGCTCCCACTCGGCCTCGAAGAGGGTGGCCAGCGCCTCCAGCAGGGAGCAGGGGTGGACGACGTAGGCGGCGTCCAGCACCCGGTTGCCGGAGCTGATCGGCAGGATCGCCATCCGGTCGTCCGCCATGATCATCTTCATTGGGAGGGCGACCCGCACCCGGGCCTCCTCGCCGTCCTCACAGCTGATCCGGATGTCATTGTCCAGCCGTCCCGGCCAGGCGACCGCCTCGCGGTCGTAGATGACGCGATAGCGGATGCCGTCGCGCAGCAGGCGGCGGGCGCGGCCGAGGTTGAGGCCGGGGTTCTGGACGTACGGGGGGCGGTCGAAGCCTCGGATCTGCTCCTGCGCGGTGTCCTGGAGGTGTTCGAAGCGCTGGGATATCGCCTCGCTGCCAGTGAGCACCTCGACGGAGCAGGCCGGGTCGGTGTAGCGGGAGGCGTCGCGGAAGGCGTCCATCAGCCGGTGCATCTCGGCGCGGGCGCTGCGCAGCTCCTCCTCGCGGCGGCCGATCAGGGTGCCGATGGCGACATCGGGGGCGACGGCGAGGTAGTGGGTGCCGCTGCCCGGGGCCCGCGTGGCCATGCCCTTCTCCGCCAGCCGCGCCAGTGCCTCCTCGGCCTGCTGCTCCGTCAGACCGCAGCGGGGTGCGAGAGCCGCGGTGTCCGACTGCGGTGCCGCGACCAGGACCGCGTACACCCGGCTTTCGGTCTCAGGGAGGCCCAGTCCGTCAAGCATGCTGTCCTTCCCTGTGTGGCGAAATCCCGCCAACGGCGGCTTGCGGTCAGTTGGCCATCCTGTGGCACAGGTCTTTCCGCTGGCAAGCCGGAACCGGTCTCGTGACGGGAATGCAGGGAGGCACTCACCGGAAGTGACGGCCACTACCCGGGCTCAGGTGGTCAGTCGACGGCGGTCGGTGGGCGGTGGTCAGTCGACGGTCCAGGTGTCGTTGCCGGTGAGGAGGGCGGTGAGGTCGCCTTCGCCCTTGGCCTGGACGGCGCGGTCGAGTTGGTCGGCCATCAGGGTGTCGTAGACCGGGCGGTCGATGTCGCGGAGCACGCCGATCGGGGTGTGGTGCAGGGTGTCGGGGTCGGCGAGGCGGGAGAGCGCGAAGGCGGTGGCGGGGCTGGGACCGCCCACGTCGTGGACCAGCACGGCCGCCTCGTTCCGCGGCGTCACCTCGGCCGTGAACAGCTCACCGCTCACCGGATCGCGGAAGACACCCTGGCCCAGATCGGCACCGAACCGGATCGGCCGGCCGTGCTCCAGCCGGATCAGCGCCTCCTCCCGCGTCCCCGGCTCCTTCAGCGCATCGAAGGCACCGTCGTTGAAGATGTTGCAGTTCTGGTAGATCTCCACCAGCGCCGTGCCCCGGTGCTCGGCCGCCGCCCGCAGCACCGACTGCAGGTGCCTGCGGTCGGAGTCGATGGTGCGGCCCACGAACGACGCCTCCGCACCCAACGCCAGCGACACCGGGTTGAACGGCGCGTCCAGCGAACCCATCGGCGTCGACTTGGTGACCTTCCCCAACTCCGACGTCGGCGAGTACTGCCCCTTGGTCAACCCGTAGATCCGGTTGTTGAACAGCAGGATCTTCAGATTCACATTCCGCCGCAGCGCATGGATGAGGTGGTTCCCACCGATGGAGAGAGCGTCACCGTCACCGGTGACGACCCAGACGGACAGATCCGGCCGGGAGGAGGCCAGACCCGTGGCGATGGCCGGGGCACGGCCGTGGATGGAGTGCATCCCGTAGGTGTTCATGTAGTACGGGAAGCGGGAGGAGCAGCCGATGCCGGAGATGAAGACGGTGTTCTCGCGGGCGATGCCGAGTTCGGGCATGAAGGCCTGGACGGCGGCGAGGATGGCGTAGTCGCCGCAGCCGGGGCACCAGCGGACCTCCTGGTCGGTCTTGAAGTCCCGGGCGGTCTGGGGCCCGGTGGCCTTGGGCACCAGGGAGAGCGCGGGCAGCGCGGTGCCGTCGCGGTGGGCGGTGGCCTCAGACATGGCGGGTCGGTCCTTCCTGGAGGGCTGCCTGGATGGCGTCGGCGAGGTGCTCGGCCTTGAAGGGCATGCCGTTGACCTGGGTGATGGGACGGGCGTCGACCAGGTACTGGGCGCGGATCAGGCGGGTGAGCTGGCCGAGGTTCATCTCCGGGATCAGGACCTGGCGGTAGGAGCGCAGGACGGTGCCCAGGTCGGCGGGGAAGGGGTTGAGGTGCCGCAGGTGCGCCTGCGCGACCCGGCCGCCCTGGGCCCGGGCCCGGCGCACCGCCGCGGTGATGGGTCCGTAGGTGGAGCCCCAGCCCAGCACGAGCAGGGGGGCGTCGCCGGTGGGGTCGTCGACGTCCACCGGGGGGATCGTGGCGGCGATGCCGTCGATCTTGGCCTGGCGGGTGCGGACCATGTGCTCGTGGTTGGCCGGGTCGTAGGAGATGTTGCCGGAGCCGTCCTGCTTCTCGATCCCGCCGATGCGGTGCTCCAGGCCGGGGGTGCCGGGCAGGGCCCAGGGCCGGGCCAGGGTCCGCGGGTCGCGCTTGTAGGGCCAGAAGACCTCCTGGCCCTGGTCGGTGGTGTGGTTGGGCTCGGTGGCGAAGACCGGGGCCAGGTCCGGCAGCCCGGCCACGTCCGGGATGCGCCAGGGCTCGGAGCCGTTGGCCAGGTAGCCGTCGGAGAGCAGCAGGACCGGGGTGCGGTAGGCCAGCGCGATGCGGGCGGCCTCCACGGCGGCGTCGAAGCAGTCCGCCGGGGTGGCCGGGGCCACGATCGGCACCGGGGCCTCGCCGTTGCGCCCGTACATGGCCTGGAGCAGGTCGGCCTGCTCGGTCTTGGTGGGCAGTCCGGTGGAGGGGCCGCCGCGCTGGATGTCCACGATCAGCAGCGGCAGCTCCAGGGAGACCGCCAGCCCGATCGTCTCGCTCTTCAGCGCGACCCCGGGGCCGGAGGTGGTGGTCACCGCCAGTGCCCCGCCGAACGCCGCGCCCAGGGCGGCGCCGATGCCGGCGATCTCGTCCTCGGCCTGGAAGGTCCGCACACCGAAGTTCTTGTGCCTGGCCAGCTCGTGCAGGATGTCGGAGGCGGGGGTGATCGGGTACGAGCCCAGGTAGAGCGGCAGCCCGGAGCGGCGGGAAGCGGCGATCAGGCCGTAGGACAGGGCGAGGTTGCCGGAGATGTTGCGGTACCGGCCGGCCGGCAGCGGCGCGGGGGCGACCTCGTAGGAGACCGCGAAGTCCTCGGTGGTCTCCCCGAAGTTCCACCCCGCGCGGAAGGCCGCGACATTGGCCTCGGCGATCTGCGGCCTCCCCGCGAACTTGGCCCGCAGGAACCGCTCCGTGCCCTCGGTGGGCCGGTGGTACATCCACGACAGCAGGCCCAGCGCGAACATGTTCTTCGCCCGCTCGGCGTCCCGGCGGGCCAGCCCGGAGTCCTTCAGCGCCTCCAGCGTCAGCGTCGTCAGCGGCACCCGGTGCACACTCCACGCCTCCAGCGACCCGTCCGCCAGCGGATCACCCGCATACCCCACCTTCGCCAGCGCCCGCTTGGTGAACTCATCGGTGTTCACAATGATCTCCGCACCACGCGGCACATCCGGCAGGTTCGCCTTCAACGCCGCCGGGTTCATCGCCACCAGCACATGCGGAGCATCACCCGGCGTGAGGATGTCATGGTCCGCGAAGTGCAACTGGAAGCTGGAGACACCCGGCAGCGTCCCGGCAGGCGCCCGGATCTCCGCCGGAAAGTTCGGCAGAGTCGACAGGTCGTTACCGAAGGACGCCGTCTCCGAAGTGAAACGATCCCCGGTCAACTGCATGCCATCACCGGAATCCCCGGCAAACCGGATCACCACCCGGTCCAGCTGCTTGATCTCCTTGGTCCTGACAGCCATCTGGCGTCTCCCAACCAGATCCGGGGCGGGCCGTGCCCTGCGGACAGTCAGACGGCGCAGGCCCACCGCATGCGCCGCCGAAGGCGGAGGGGTCGGAGCAGAGCGGCGGAACCTCCCGCAGGGGTGCCCCCCGCGAGATCCGGCCCGCCGCCGGGTCGGCCCGGCCCTGGGTGAGGACCGACGGCGCGGCGCGGCGCACCTGCGCCTGGTGGGCGCGGTACGGAGCACAGTCTGCGCCGTGCGCACTGGAGGCGGCCTGCACATCCTCTGGATGGCGGGGCAGTCGGCGGCTGTGCCACGCTCTCGATCCGCGTTGGGGGCACCGAGGCAGGGGGACGCCATGGAGGAGAGCACGTTCAGGGAGCTGCGTCGGCGCATCGGCTATCCCGATGCCGCTGTGCCGGTCGAGCGTGACTGGCAGCGGCTGGGCCCCGGATACACGCCCGTGGAGTACACCGCGGACTCCGTCCGGCGGCGAGTGCCGGACTGGGATCGGCCCGACCTGGCCGCAGTGTGGCGACAGGTGCGGCGGCTCTCCAGCTGCCGGGTCGTGCCGCGCTGCCCGGCGACCGGTCGGCCGCTCAACCCGGCCGGCCCGACGGGGATCAGCGGCTTCGGCCGGCTCTGGTCACTCGGCCCGAACCTCACGGCCGACGCGGTGGTGACCGACGGCAGCGGCGACGGGGTGCGGGTGCTGCTGGTGGAGCGGGGGGACACCGGTCAGCTGGCCTTCCCCGGCGGCTTCAGCGAGCCCGGCGCGGACGGCAGTTGGGAGCATCCGCTGCGCACAGCGGTCCGGGAGACATGGGAGGAGACCGGGGTGGTGGTGCCCGGCGGCACGGCGAGGGTACTGCGCAGCGGTGTCGCCGCCGGGTCGCTGCGGAACACGGACAACGCCTGGATCGAGAGCACCGCGTTCCACATCCGGCTGCCGTCCGGGGCGGGCGGACGGCCGCAGCCCGTCGCGGGGGACGACGCCCGGGACACCGGATGGTTCCCGCTGTCCGAGATCGATCCCTCACGCATGAGTGACGTACATGCCGGAATCGTCCGGGGACTGCTGCCGCGACGCAGGTGAGCAATCTCGGAGTGGCAGAGCACCCCTGGTGGGCGCCAGGCTCACCGGGGCGGTGCGCGACAGGGCGCTCCGCAGGCTCTACCACGGCAGCGGGGCGAAGAGGTAGCCAGATATGGCGCAGAGTGACCCTTTCCTTCGGGAAACCCGTTTCTGCAACTTTTCCCACCCCACCCTTCAGCACCTCGCAGAAGAGCTCCGATCGGCCGGTGACGACGCGCGGGAGACCGCCGTCGACGCGTTCCGCCTGGTCCGGGACTCCGTCAAGTACGAGGTCGGAAACTGGCAGCGGACCGCCGCCGAGACCCTGGCGCGGGGCAGCGGGACCTGTACCAACAGCAGCAACCTCCTGGTCGCCCTGCTGCGCTCGCTCGGGATACCGGCCGGGTACGGGGTGATGTCGGTTCGGGGCAGGGAGTACTTCGGGCCGGTGGCGCCGCCACGGCTCAGCCGCTTCGTGGCGCCCGTGAGCAAGCATGTGTACGCCTATGTGCAGCTCGACGGGGCCTGGTTACGCTGCGACCCCTCGGATGACGAGGCGCTGTCGCTCGGCAGCCGGCATCTCAATCCGCAGAGCGAAGTGGTGGACTGGGACGGCACCGGCCACGCGATGCTCAACCTCCACCCGGACCACATCCTGGAGGATCGGGGCCCGGTGGCGGACATCGACGCGATCATGCGCAAGCCCATGCGGCTGGCGATGCGGGTGCCGGTCCGGATCGGCAACTGCTATCTCGACTTCCTGCGGCAGGAGGGGGCACGGATGCGCACCGCTCCGGAGGCGGAGGAGCACTTCCAGCGGTGGCTTCTGCACCGGTACCCGGTGTACGGACGCATCTACCGCGCACTGCCCTCCGGTGCCCCGCACGCCCCGCAGGCCCCGCAGGCCGAGCCGGCGGCTCCCTGACGCCATGTCATCGACTGCGAGTGGCTGGACGGCCGAGGCCGTCCAGCCACTTCGGGCTTCGTCAGGAGTCCGTCAGGCCGAACCGCTCGTGCAGCCGCCGCAGCGGTGCGGGTGCCCACCAGTTGGCCCTGCCGAGCAGCCGCATGGCCGCCGGCACCAGCAGCCCGCGGACCAGCGTGGCGTCGACCAGGACCGTGAGCGCCAGCCCGGCGCCGAGCAGCTTGAGGATGCTCAACTGCGAGGTGGCGAGGGCCCCCAGCACCGTGGCGACGATCAAGGCCGCCGCCGTGATCAGGCGGCCGGTGCGCTCCATGCCGAATGCGACGGCGTGGGTGTTGTCACCGGTGGCGAGGTACTCCTCCCTGATCCGCGACAGCAGGAAGACGCTGTAGTCCATGGAGAGCCCGAAGGCGACGCAGAACATCAGGATGGGCACCGTCACCTCCAACTGCCCGGTGTGCACGAAGTCGCCGACCAGCCACTTCAGATGCCCGTCCTGGAACACATAGACCATGGCCCCGAAGGACGCGGTCAGGCTGAGCATGTTGAGGATCAGCTGCTTGACGGGGATGACCACGCTGCCGGAGAAGAGGAAGAGCAGCACCAGCATGCTCACCCCGATGACCGCCCCGGCCCAGGGGAGCCGGTCGGCGAGCATGTCCTTGGTGTCCACCTGAGCCGCCGAGTCGCCGCCCACCAGGACGGGGTCGGGGGCGGGCACCGCGCGTACCTCCCGGAGGTAGTGCTCGCCCGCCGCCGAGCCCGGGTCGACGTCGGAGACGACGGAGAGCCAGGTGCCGTCCGCGTCCCGGTAGGCGGCTGCGGCGTCACCCGGCGGTGCCGACTGCCTGCCGCCGGCGAAGACGCCCACGGCGGTGTCGACCCGCACGGTGTGCTCCAGGGCGGACAGCCGGGAGGCGTAGTCGGCCAGCTCCGGGCCGCGCGCCGCCGGATCGAGGCTGGGGGCGACCACCACCACCGGTGCGGACTGCGCCCCCTTGAACTCCTCCCGCACCGTCTCGGAGGCGAGGTGGGCGGCGCTCGCGCGCGGCAGCACCCGGTCATCCATCAGCGCGAACCTGGCCTGGGTGAACGGCAGTGCCAGGGCCACCAGCAGCAGCGCCACCACCGTGCCGACCACGGCCGGCCTGCGCATCACCGCGAGCGCCAGCCGGTGCCACACCCCCCGTCCCGTCGCGGCGCCGGGCAGTCGGCGGCGCAGCGGCGCGAAGACGTCGAAGCGGTCGATGCGGTGGCCGATCAGCGCCAGCAGGGGCGGCAGCATCAGCAGGGAGGTGGCCGCCGCCAAGGCGACCACGGCGATGCCCGCGTAGGCCAGCGAGCGCAGGAAGTACAGGGGGAAGACCAGCAGCGCGGAGAGCGAGAGCAGCACGGTGAGCGCGGAGAACAGGACCGTGCGTCCGGCGCTGCGCAGGCTCGCGGCGATGGCCTCGCCGACCTCCCGGCCCCGGGCCAGTTCCTCCCGGTAGCGGGTGATGATGAAGAGGCTGTAGTCCACGGCCAGGCCGAAGCCGAGGGCCGTGGTGATGTTGAGGGCGAAGACGGAGACCGAGGTGGCCTCGGTGAGCGCCCGGAGTACCGCGTAGGTCCCCGCCACCGAGACCACCCCGACCAGCAGTGGCAGTCCGGCGGCCACCAGCGAGCCGAAGGCGGCGAGCAGGATGAGCAGGGTGAGCGGGGCGGCCAGCAGTTCGGCGCGTTCGAGGTCCTTGGCGCTCTCCTCGTCCGCCTCGGAGTTCACCTGCGCGGAGCCGGTCGCCCGGACCTCCAGCGCGCCCTGCCGCCCGACCAGGGTGGGCACCAGGTCGAGCGCGGTGCGGTAGGCGTGGTTCTCGTCACCGCCCAACTTGACCAGGACGAGCGCGGTGCGGCCGTCCGCCGAGCGCAGTGCGGGGTCCCCGGTGGTCCAGAAGGACTGGGCGTACACGACACCCTCGGCGTGGGAGATCCGTTCCGTCAGTTCCCGTCCGTCGGCCGCCGCCCGGGGGGAATCGACCTCCCCCTCAGCCCGGGCGGTCAGCACGATATTGGGTGCGCCGGCGTGGAACCGCTCGGCGAGCAGGCGGTCGGCGCGGGTGGACTCGGCGGAGTCCTGGGTGTAGCCGCCGCTGGACAGGCGGGCCTTGGCCCCGGCGCCGACCGCCGCCGCGCCGACCGCGATCAGCGCGACCAGGATCAGTACGATCCGGCGGCGGTCGGCCAGGGTCCGGGCGAGCGAGGCCAGTCGCCCGGTGACCGGGGCCGGTCCTTTCCCGGTGTCGGGGCTGGCCTGTGTGGAGGTGGTCATGGCTCCCTCGTGTCGTCGTTGTCGTCGGTGTGCCGAGGGCAGCGCGGCGACCCGGAGCCGGCAGCCTCAGGCGGGGCCGAGGAGGTGGCAGCAGAGGGCGTCGTACGCCCACGCCTCCCACTGCTCCGGCGTCCAGCCCCGTTCGATGACCAGCAGGTGGTACATCTCCGGACCGAGCAGCGCGTAGCAGACATCCACCGCCCACTCGGTTGTGCGGCCGCCGGGCAGCGGCTGCCTCAGCGCCAGTGCGTCGATGAAGCGCCGCTGCACGGTCCGCCGCTGCTCCTTGTTGGCCTCCCAGAGCTCCACCCCGTCGCCGCTGGCGATGGCGGCGTTGCGCAGCATCTCCAGCAGCGACGCCACCCGTTCGTTGATCGTCCGGGTGAGCCGCGCCAGTTGGCGGAGTTGCTCGCGGGGGTCCTGCTCGGAGAGCGCCTCGCGTACCTGCGGGCGTTCCAGGGTCGGTACCGGGTCCTCGTCCCCGGCCACATGAAGGTCGATCAGCTCTTTGAGGATCTTCTGCTTGTTGCCGAACGAGAAGTAGATCGTCTGTACGGCGACCCCGGCTTCCTGGGCGATCGACTCGATGGTGGTGGCGCGGTAGCCGTTCTGGAGGAACAGCTTCAACGCCGCATCGAGCATCCGCCGCCTGGTCTGCTCCGCGCGCAGGCGCCTTCCGTCGGTCTTCTTCATCGTCTACATCACCAAGTTACTGTAGTTTAAGTCTAGAGTCCCACTACACGTACATTGTTGCAACAGGGGGTTCACCCATGACAGCCGACTCGGCCCAGCGGACACCCGCAGAACCGACGGCCGCGCCGAGGTCGTTCGTCCCACTGCTCACCGGCGGCATGGGCCTGTCCATGTTCGTCCTGTACGCCATCGGTACTCTGGGGCCTTTCATCATCGATGATCTCGGCATCTCCCGGTACCAACTCGGGCTGCTGACCGCAGTGGCGTTCGGCACCGCGACCGTGCTGTCGCTGTACGCCGGGCACCTGACCGACCTGATCGGGGGCCGGCGGGCGTTCGCCGCCCTCCTCGCGCTGATCGCGGTCGACTTCGCCCTGCTGGCGTCCACCCGGACGTACGGCCTGCTGCTCGGCGCGCTGGTGCTGGCCGGGGTCGCGCAGTCGCTGGCCAATCCGTCCACGAACCGGCTGATCGCCACCCATCTGCCGCCGCAGCGCCGGGCGTTCGCCGTGGGCGTCAAGCAGTCCGGCGTGCCGCTCGCCGCGCTGATCGCCGGCCTGGCGCTGCCGCCCCTGGCGCACGCGCTGTCCTGGCGGGCCGCGTTCGCGACGGTCGCACCGATCGCCGCGCTGGCCGCCCTCGCCGCCCTGACCCTGCCCCGCGACCCGCAACGCACCGGCGCAGGCGCCCTGACGCTGCCCCGAGCGCCCAACACCGCGACCCGGTGGCTGATGGCCTACTCGCTCTGCGTGGGCTGCGGACTGGCATCGCTCAACACCTACCTGCCGCTCTACGCCCACCAGCGGCTGGCGCTGGGGGAGCAGGCGGCGGGCGCCCTGATCGCCACGATCGGCGTCTCCGGCATCGCCGCCCGGCTGCTGTGGGCGAGGTTCAGCGAGCGACTGGCCGACATCGCCACCCCGCTGCTCGTCCTCGCCGTGGCGGCGGCGGGCTTCGCGGCTCTCGTCCCGGCCGCCGTCGGCGCGCACTGGCTGGTCTGGGTCGGCGCCCTCGGCCTGGGCGGCTCGGCCGCGGCGGCCAACGCGCTCTCCATGGTCGCCGTCACCAAGGGGCGGGGTTTCGGCCGGACCGGCCATGCCTCCGCCCTGGTCTCCATGGGCTTCTTCGGCGGCTTTGTGGCCGGTCCGCTGCTCTTCGGCCTGCTCGCGGACACCAGGGGCGGCTACGGCGCGGGCTGGGCCCTGGTGGCCGTGGTCTTCGTCGCGGCGCTGCTCTTCGCCTGGGGCGGGCGGCACGCCATTCGGGAGAGCGCCTGACCGGTACGTCGGGCCCGATGGGCTTTACTAGAGTTGAACGCTAGAGTTACGCTACAGAAAACTGGCCGCGCCGAGGTGCGGCCTGCACCGGAGGGAGGCCCTGGATGGCCGGAGTTCTGGCGGGTCGACGTGCGGCGCTACTACTGCTCACGGGTGTCGAGCTGATCGTCTTCCTGGACGTTTCGATCATCAATCTGGCGATGCCCACCATCGGGGCAGCGCTGGGCATGAGCGTGGTCGCGCTGGCCTGGGTCAGCACCGCGTACCAGGTGACCTTCGGCGGATTCCAGCTCGGTGCCGGGCGGACCGCCGACCTGTTCGGCAGGCGCATGATGTTCCGCGTGGGCCTCGCCCTCTTCACCGGGGCGTCGCTGCTGGCCGGACTGACCAGCACCGGCTGGGTGCTCATCACGGCTCGGGCGATCCAGGGCGTCGGAGCCGCCGTCCTGATCCCCGCCGAACTGGCGCTGCTCACCGCCATGTTCACCGAGCCCGAGGCACGCCGGCGGGCATTCGGCGTCTGGAGCGCCATGGGCGCCGTCGGTGCGGCGGGCGGTGTGGCCCTCGGCGGCGCCATCGTGCAGCTGCTCGGCTGGGAGTGGGTCTTCCTGGTCAATGTGCCGATCGGGGTGGCCGGGCTGCTGCTGAGCACCCGTCTGCTGCCTGCGGACGGCATCGACAGGCGGTCGGTGAGCCGCCGCCGGCTCGACCTGCCCGGCATGCTCACCGGCACCGGCTGCCTGCTGCTGGTGGTCTATGTGGCCACGATGGCCTCGGAGGGCGGCCTGGACACGGTGCAGTGGCTGCTGGCTGCCCTGGCCGTGGTCCTCGGCGTGTCCTTCGTCCTGATCGAACGCAGGGTGGCCGAGCCGCTGCTGCCCTTCCGGATCTTCCGGGAGCGCAACATCACCGGGTCCTCGGCGGCCAACTTCGTGGTGGGCGCCACCCATGTGCCCGCCTTTGTCTTCATCTCCCTGTACTTCCAGGAGGTGCACGGGTACAACGCCATCCGGGCCGGTCTGGCGGTGCTTCCGATCGCGCTGCTGGGCATCCCGGTGTCACGGACGCTGATCCCGATCGCCCTGAAGCGGCTGGGACCCCGGCCGGTCCTGGCCTACGGCATGGCGTTCCTGGCCGTCGCCCTCTTCATCATGGGGCGGCTGCCGGTGGACGCGGACTACGTCACCGGCTTCCTCCCGGCCGCAGTGATCTTCGCGGTGGGCCTGCCTGCCTGCTTCGTCGGCTCGACCATGCCCGGGGTGCGGGCCGCGGACCCCGCCGAGACGGGCATCGTGTCGGGCGTGGTCAACACCACGCAGCGGCTGGGCGCGGGCCTGGGCGTCGCCGTCCTGGCCTCGGTCGCCGGCTCGCACACCGCGTCGGTGGGCGGGGACCGGGCCACGGCGCTCAACGCCGGCTTCCACTGGGCCTTCCTGGGAGCCTCCGGGCTGGCGGTGCTCGGGGTCGTGGTGGCGCTGGCCATCATCCGCCCGGAGCCCGAGCAGCCCCCGGAGCCGACCGGCGACGCGGCGGCCGCCACCAGCCCGGCGGCGGCGGACTGACGGTCCGCGCAGAGACTGGGCAGGGGCGGCGTCCGGGCCGCCCCTGCCCGCACCGCGAAGGTTCCGACCACCGGCACCCAGCGGGGCAGGACCTCCTCGCCAAAGGGCAGCCGCTCCCCCGCCGCCCTACCGGGCCGCGCAGGTACCGGTGATCTCCAGCGTGCCGTCGGTCCGCCAGCGGCCCATCCGGGCCGACCGCAGCATCAGCCCGCCGTCCGCCTCGGGAACCTCCCGTCCGACGGCGCGGACGCTGTCGAAGGGCAGGGCCGGACCGGCGGCGCAGACCTCGCCGATACGGCCGGGCGGCAGCACCGCGCCCTCGGGGCCCAGCACCTGGACATGGACGTTGGGCATCGGACTGCCGACCGTGAACTCCGGTAGCTTCGTCCCCTCCAGCAGCGAGAACTCCATCGCGGTCCACGGCATGGCGCCGCCCGCCGGAGCGAACTCCGCCCGCAGCCGCGTCGTGGGCACCACCTGGAAGTGGCGCTCGACCAGCTCGCGCGGACAGGGGCCGCCGACCAGCACCACCGCCCGCGGTCCCACGGCCTCCGGGGTCAGCGCGACGGCCTCCAGGACCGGTGCGTACTCCTCGGGGCTGAAGACCGCGACGGCCGTACCGCTCCAGGCGAGCGACCGCACCAGCTCACCGGCGCGGGGCGGGGTGTGCAGGGTGCCGCCGCAGGCGAACGCCCACCACATCGCGGAGATCGTTCTTGGCCCGGTCGGTCTCTCACGGACCGTCACCGCGCCGTCGGCCACCCCGACCTGCTGAATCCTGGCGGCCATGGAGAACTGCCAGGCGCGGTGGTCGATGAGCTGCCCGCTGGCATCGGGGCCGTCCTCGTCCGCGATCAGCAGGTAGGCGGGGTCCATCGGCCCGGACCTCGGCAGCGAGGGGTCGGCGCGCAGCACACGCACCTTGCCCCAGGTGTCGGCGTCCAGCACGACCAGCGGGCTGCCGGAGCGCCAGGCGCTCCGGCCCGCAGGGCCGCAGACCACCGCCTGCGCCCCGCTGATGTCGGCGATCCGCTCCAGCCCCGGGCCGCTCACCTCGGGCGGCACGGGCACGCACACCCCTCCGGCCTTGAGCACCGCGAGCTGGGCCACCACCGCCTGCCGGTGGTCGTCGCAGTGCACGATCACCGGGTCGCCGAGCTGTACCCCGCCGCGCACCAGCGCCGTCGCCAGCTGGGCGGAGCGGAGTTCGGCCTTCCCGTAGGAGAGCCCCACCGCCCCCTCCCGCACGGCGATCCCGGCCGGACGGCGGCGGGCCACCCGGCTGAAGACGGCATCGAGGGTCAGCGACTGGGCCCACGGGCGTGCCGGACGTTCTTCGGTCCGCGCTCCACCCCGCGCTCTTCCGCCGGCCGGCGCCTGATCGGTGATCATCACGTCCCCCTGTGCGCGTGCGCCCGGCGGATCGCGGGCGGCCGACAAGTCGATGTGCGTGTGTGTCGACGTGCGTGCGAGTCGATGTGCCTGTGATGTCGATGTGCCTGTGGTGTCGATGTGCCTGTGGTGTCGATGCTGCCGCCCGCAGCGCCGGGCCTCATCTCCCAGATTGCTGGCTTGCCGCCCGGGTCAGGAGATGAAGTCGTAGTACAGGTGGCTCTCCTCGGCGGACTCCGCCCAGTCCCCGTACCTGCGCATTCCGTACAGCAACGGCTGCTGGGCACAGAGCTGGGCGACCGCGACGGCGCCGCCCATGACCACCGCGTGGTCGCCGACCGTGTGGACGTCGGTGACCCGGCAGTCGGCGATGGTGTGCGCCGACTCGACCAGGTGCGGCCCGCAGCAGTCGCGGGCGTCGGCCCGCCAGACGACCCGCTCGAAGCGGTCGGCGGCACCGGAGGCGAAGAGCTCCGCAGTGGCCCGGGCGCGGCTGTGCAGCAGGTTGACGGCGAGGGCGCCGCTGGCCAGCACGGCGTCGAGGGTCGGGCTTCCGCGCCGCAGGCAGACCAGCAGGGTCGGTGGGTCGAGGGCGACGCTGCACAGCGAGGTGCAGGTCATCCCCCAGGGGGTGCCGTCCGGGGCGAGCGACGTGACCACGGCCACGCCGGTGGGGAACCCGGCCATCAGCGGACGGATGTCTGGGGTGAGGTCCGGCGTCACGGTGGATTGCCTCCTGGGTGGGGTCACACGGGTGTCCGTACACGTGCGGTTCGGTCGGCGAGTCCGGGCCGCACGGCGTGCCGGATCTCCCGGACCAGCTCTGCGGTGAAGGCCGCGCCACCCGGGCCGAGCAGGTAGAAGTGCCCCCCGGTGAACGTCCGCTGCCGGAACTCCTCGCAGGTCTCCTGCTCCCAGCGGGCCAGCGACCGTGGTGGCGCCCAGGCGTCGTCCACGGCGCCGAACGCGGTCAGCGGCACGCCCAGCGGCTCCCGCGCCGGGTCGGGCCGGTAGGCCGCCACCGCACGCAGGTCCCGGCGCACCAGGTCGAGGAACCGCTCCCGGAAGTCGGGCAGCTCGTCGATCCTCGGGTGCATTCCGCCCATCTCGGTGAGCCGGGACATCAGCTCGGTGTCCGACAGATCGTGGCGGGGCAGGGCGGCTGCTCCCTGCCACCCCGGGGCCGCCCGGCCGGAGACGCCCACCCAGACGGGGCTCGCCCCCCGGGCCTCCAGCGCGCGGGCGGTCTCATGGGCGACCACCGCGCCGAGGCTGTGGCCGAAGATCGCGAGCGGCGGCCCGTCGGCCCACGGCAGGATGTCCTCGGTCACCCGGGCCACCAGCTCCGCCATGTCCTCCAGCGGCGGCTGGGCATGGCGCTTGCCTCGGCCGGGCAGGTCCAGCAGCAGGGCGTCCCAGTCCGCCGGGAGGGACCGGACCAGCGGGAAGTAGGCGGCGCCCGACCCGCCCGCGTGGTGGAGGACCACCAGCCGCAGCGCCGGATCGTCGAGTCGGCGTGGCCTGACGAAGGGACTCATGCTCCGCGCTCCCGCCCGCCGGCCCGGGCCGTGTTGGCGATGTCGTCGGCCAGCTTCCCGAACAACTCGGCAAGCGGCATGTCCAGCGGCAGCTCCTCGGCGGTGAGCCCCACCGCGTAGTGCTCCTCGACCCGGGTGATGAACAGCGTGGAGAGGAATGAGTCGCCGCCGGTCTCCAGGAACGACCGGGTGGGGTCCAGTTCCTCGGTGGCGTGCAGTACCTCGGTCAGCTCGGTCATCAGGTAGGCGCGCACGGCCTCGCGCTCCTCCGGGTGCGGGACGGTCGGGCCGGTGCGCCGCTGCGCGCCGTCGGCGCCCTCGCGGGCCGCCCCGACGGGCGGCTCCTCGATCCAGAGGCGTCGGCGCTGGAAGGGGTAGGTGGGCAGGTCGCCGAGGAAGCGGACGCCCGGGCCGCCCAGCGCGTCCAGCCGCAGATCCGCGCCGTCGGTGAAGAGCGCGGCGAGTGCGTCCAGCAGCAGCGCGGGGGCCGTACCCGGCTGCGCGCCCACGACCGGCATGCTGCGGGTGCCACCGCCGACCTGCCACTCCAGCCGGGCTGCCCCGCCGCCCGTACCGCTGCCGCGCTCCAGGCGGATGCGGATGCCGAACCGGCCGACCAGTCGGGCGAGGGCGTCCGCCGGGCCGTCCGCCGCGCCGGACGGACCCACGGCCAGCCGGGGGAAGGCCCCGGCGAGCGCGGCCAGGCCCGCTGCCAGCTCCGGCCCGTCCGCCGCCACCCGCAGGACGGCGGCACGGAACGGCTGTGCGGCGGCCTCGGGGTCGCGGCTGTCCACCGCTGCGGCGACCGCCTCGGCGAGCTCGGTGGCGGTGGTACCGGTGACGGCGATCCGGTGGGCCAAGGGCGCCCGTCCGGCGCGCAGGGTGTGGCAGACCGAGGCGAGCCGGACCTCGTCCGTCCGCTTCAGATACCCGCAGACGGCGTCGGCGAGGTCCGCCAGGGCGGCCGGGTCCTTGGCGGACAGCGTCAGCAGCTCCTGCCGCGCCTCTGAGGCGGGTGCCGCCTCCGGGGGCTGCGGCCGGTACGCCTCCAGCACCACATGCGCGTTGGTACCGCTCATCCCGAAGGAGTTGACGCCGGCGACCCGGCGGGGCAGGTCCTCGGGCCATGGCCGGTTCTCGCGTGGCACCGCGAAGCCCAGCCGGTCCCAGGGGATGTGCGGGTTCAGCTCACCGTCGTCCTCGGACAGCGCCGCCGGGATCTCGCCGTGGTGCAGCATCAGCGCGGTCTTCAGCACGGCGGCGATTCCCGAGGCCGCCTCCAGGTGGCCCAGCCGGGACTTCACACTGCCGATCGCCAGCGGGGTCCCCCGCTGCCGCACAGCCTCGCCGACGACCGCGTCGAGCGCGCCCACCTCGATGGGGTCGCCGAGCACCGTGCCGGTGCCATGGGCCTCGATCCAGCCCAGCTCGGCCGGCTCGACCCCGGCGTCGGCCAGCGCGGCCCGGATGACCTCCTGCTGGGCCGGGCCATTGGGGGCGGTCAGGCTCGACGCGGCGCCGTCGTGGTTGACCGCGGTGCCACGGACGACGGCGACGATCGGCCGGCCCTCCCGCTCGGCGTCTTCGAGGCGCATCAGGACCAGCACACCGACGCCCTCACCGCGCC
This sequence comes from Peterkaempfera bronchialis, assembly GCF_003258605.2. Taxonomy (NCBI): domain Bacteria; kingdom Bacillati; phylum Actinomycetota; class Actinomycetes; order Kitasatosporales; family Streptomycetaceae; genus Peterkaempfera; species Peterkaempfera bronchialis. The sequence goes on along the minus strand of NZ_CP031264.1, from coordinate 5,618,875 downwards.
CATAGCCGTCGGCTGTGGCGAGGAAGGACTTAGAGCGCCCCTCCGGGGAGAGCGCCCGGGTCTGGCAGAGCGACACCATCAGGCTCGCGGAGAGCAGCAGGTTGGAGCCGCAGACCAGGGCGTAGCGGCACTCGCGGCTCCGCAGGCTGCGCACCGCCAGGTGCAGGGCGCTCAGCGAGGAGGAGCAGGCGGTGTCCACACTGAGGACCGGCCCCTTGAAGCCCATGACATAGCTGATCCGGCCGGCGCCGAAGCAGAGCCCGCCGCCGGTGGTGTAGTAGGGGTCGATGCCGGTCATGTCCGAGCGGTCCTCCAACCGCTCCCCGTACTCCGACGCCATCATCCCCAGGTAGACCCCGATGTCGAGCCGGTCCGACCGCCGCACCGCAATCCCGGCCCGCTCAAGGGCCTCCCAGGAGGTCTCCAGCAGCATCCGCTGCTGCGGGTCCAGAAGCTTCGCCTCGCGTTGCGTGATGCCGAAGAACCCGGCGTCGAAGTGGGCGATGTCGGAGAGGAATCCGGCCCGGTCGACATAGGAGCGGCCGGGCCTGCCGGGCACCGGGTCGTACACGGCGCTCAGCCCGGGCCGGTCCTCGGGGATGGCGGAGTAGGCGTTGCCGTCCGCTCGCAGGAAGTCCCAGTACGCGTCGGGCGAGTCCAGCCCGCCCGGCAGCCGCAGCCCCATGCCGACCACGGCCAGCGGGGCGTGCTTCTCGTCCTCCAGTTGGCGTATCCGGGTCTGCAACTGGCGGGAGAGCTTGAGCTGCTCCGCCATCAGTGTCCGTATCTGCGCGGAATCCACGGTGTCCGACCTCATTTCTCTGCTGCCGCGTCTGCCTGGAGCGCCACGTCCGCCTGCACGGCTTGGACGAGTTCGTCGAACGACATGGCCTCGATCTCGGCGTCCGCCGGGGGCTCTGCGGTCACCGGAGGCTCGGCGTCCGCCGGGGGCTCTGCGGTCGCCGAGGGCTCGGTGGGCCGCACGGGGAGGAGCAGGGCGGCGGCGTACGCCGACAGCTGGGCGACGGTGGGGTGGTCGAGCGCGACCGTGGCGGGCAGTTCGGCGGCCAGGGCGTGGGACAGCCTGGTGCGCAGGTCGATCACCATGATCGAGTCCAGCCCGACGTCGGTGAACCCGAGGTCGTCGTCGATGGCGTCGCGGTTCCCCAGCACATCGCCGGCCGCCTCCCGGACGGCTGTACGGAGCAGGTCGTCGCGGTCCTCCGGAGCGAGCTCGGAGAGCCGGTCGCGCAGCCAGCCGCGCGGCAGCCCGACCGGTGCTGCGGGCTCTGCCGCCGGGCGTGCCGGGCGGTCGGCCACCTGCTCCAGCAGTGCCGCGCGGGGGTGGCCCGCCAGCCGCGCGAGGTAGCGGTCCGGGCTGACGGCCACCGCGACCAGCCGCTCGCGACCTCCGGTGAAGGCCAACCGCAGCAGTTCCTCGGCCTCCTCGTCGGTGAGGGATCGCAGGCCCAGCCCGGCGATGGCGCGCTCGGTCGCGGCGGAGGCGGCCATCCCGCCGGCGGCGTGCGGGGTCCACGGCCCCCAGTCGATGCTGGTGGCCGGGGTGCCGCCGGCCCTGAGCGTACGGGCGAGACCGGCGAGGAAGCCGTTGGCCGCCGCGTAGTTGGCCTGGCCTGCGGAGCCGAGCACGGCGGACGCGGAGGAGAAGAGCAGCAGGGCGTCCAGGGTGCAGCCGTCCAGCGCCGCCGCCAGGTTGACGGCGCCTCGGGCCTTGGCGGCGAAGACCTTGGCGAAGGACTCCGGGACCAGGTGGTCGAAGGCGTGGTCGTCGGTGGCTCCGGCGAGGTGCAGGACGGTGCGCAGCGGCAGGTCCTGCCCGGCTTCGGCCACCGCGCGCCGGCAGTCCTCCGGGTCGGTGACGTCCCCTCGGACCACCCGCACCCGGGTGCCACCGGCGATCAGCCCGTCGATGACGGAGCGGGCCGCTTCGTGGGGGGCGGAGCGTGCCATCAGGGTGATCGAGCGGGCGCCCTGCCGGGCGAGGAAGCCGGCGGTGCTCAGGCCGAGCGCGCCGATCCCTCCGGTGATCAGCACCGCGCCGCCGTGGCCGCCCCCGTTCGCGGGCTGTCCGGCGTCGTCTCCGCAGCGGGTCAGGCGGGCTGCCCGTACCGCGCCGGCGCCGATCTCCAGGCGGGTCTCGGGGATGCCCTCGTCCAGCGAGCGGGTGAGGGTCTCGGCCAGCAGGGCGGGGGCCCAGCCGGGGGCGAGGGTCAGCCGCAGCAGGCGGCGGTCGGGCTGCTCGGCCTCCAGTGAGGCCGCCATGCCCCAGAGCGCCTCGCGGACCGGTGCGGTGGGGTCGCTGCCGGGCTCCCCGCCGGTGCCGAGCACCGCGTAGGGGAGGTCGCGGCCGACCGCGCGCAGGGTGTCCGCCAGGGCGAGCACCGCGGTGAGCGCATCCTCGGCGGTGGCCCCTGCGGCGCTCCCGGTGGCCTCGGCGAACCGGGCGTCGACGACCAGGTCTGCGTCGGCCGCGCCTTCGGGCGCCGCGCCCGAGGCGGTCACCCGGTGGCCGAGTGCCTCGCAGGCGGTACGCACCGCACGGCCGACCTCGGTGGCGCCGCCGAGCAGGGTGATGCGGCGGGCGGTGGGAGGTACGGCCCGGGCGGGCGTCGGCGGCTTCTGCTCGGCCCAGCTGAGGTCGTAGGCGTTGCGGACGCCCTCCCGCAGCGAGCTCTCCAGCAGGGAGCGCGGGGCCCGGCGGAACCGGAAGCCGTCCACGGCGACCGTGGTGGCGCCGCTGCCGTCGAACATATGCAGATCGGCGGAGTCCACCTGGAGGAGGCCGTCGGACCGGCGGTCGTGGCGCACCGCCCGGATGTGCCCCCACAGCTCTCCGGTCGGACGCGGCTCTCCGGTCGGAACGGGCCGGGCGGGCAGCGAGAGCCGGGCGATGGCGAACGGGATCGCCAGCGCCGGTTCCTCCTCCGCCGTGCCGCCGTCGGCGCCGACGGCGAAGGCCACCGCGCTCTGTAGACAGGAGTCCAGCAGTCCCGGGTGGATGCGGTAGTCGGCCGGGTCCTCCTTCGGGTCTGCGGGCTGCACATAGCGGATCAGTGCCTCGTCGCCACGGATCCAGGCGTCGCCGATCCAGCGGAACGAGGGGCCGAGGTGGTAGCCGAGTGCGCGCAGGTGCCGGTAGAAGTCCTCGCCGGACAGGTGCCGGTCCGCCGAGGCGACAAAGGCGCCGGTGTCCGGTGGGGCCGGGTGTTCGGCGGTGCCCGGTGCGGCGATCCGGGCCACCAGGTGCTCCTGCCAGCGGCCGCGCTCGGGGTCGAGCAGGCTCTGCACGCTGACCGTGCGGCCCCCGTGCTCCTGCTCGGCGTCAAGGATCTGCACCTCGTAGCGCTCTCCTTCACGGAGTACCAGGGCGCGCGGGAAGTACAGGTCCTCCAGCACCACATGGCCGCCGTCGGCCCCGAGGGCCGACAGCACGGTGGCCGTCTGGGAGGCGCCGGGCACCGAGACCGTGCCGTAGAGCCGGTGGTCGGTGAGGTGGGCGGGGTATTCGGTGCTGCGTTCGGTGGTCCAGGCCCGGCCGTGCAGGGCGGGCGAGCGCAGCTCGGTGCCCCAGGCGGGCCCGGAGGCGGCTGCGGCTGCTCCTCCGGCGGCGGGGCGCGGTAGGACCGGCGTCCAGTGGCGGGTGCGGGCGAAGGGGTAGCGCGGGGCGTCGCCCCGGGAGGAGGGGTGCGCCTGGTGCAGCTGCCGCCAGTCGAGGTCCTGGCCGCCCAGGTAGAGCGTCTGCGCAGCGGTGAGCAGCGCGACGCGGTCACCGGTGCCCCGGCGCAGGGAGGAGGCGGCGCCGCCGGCCGGGGTGAGGCCCCCGCCGTGCAGCAGATTGACCAGAGTGCGGTCCGGGCCGATCTCCAGGCAGTAGTCGACGGAGAGTTCGGAGAGTCGGCGGGCCCCGTCGTGGAAGCGGACGGGGAGGCGGGCGTGTCGGCACCAGTAGTCGGCGTCGTACTCGCCCGGTCCGGCGAGCCGTCCCGTGACATTGGAAATGACGGGGATCTCCGGGGTGCGGAACTCCAGCGGGGCGAGGGCGGCGGCGAACTCCCCGAGCACCGGTTCCAGCAGCCGCGAGTGGAAGGCGTGCGAGACACTGAGCCGGCGGTTGCGCACCCCCCGTGCCGTGAGGTCGGCGGCGAGGGTGTCGACCTCGCCGGGCGCACCGGAGACCACGACGGACTCGGGCCCGTTGACGGCGGCGATGTCCAGGGCCCGGCCCTCGATCCAGTCGGCGACCCGCTCCTCGGCGGCGACGACGGCGAGCATGGCGCCGCGCTCGGTGCCCTGCATCAGCCGCGCCCGCTCGGCGATCAGTCCGAGGCCGGTCGGCAGGTCCACCACTCCCGCGTGCATGACGGCGGCGATCTCGCCGACGCTGTGGCCCATGACCACGGCCGGGGTGACGCCCCAGGACTCCCAGAGGGCCGCGAGGGCGGTCTCCAGGGCGACCAGGGCGGGCTGGGTGAGCCAGGTCTCGTTGATCGCCGCCTTGTCGGCGCCGTGGTGGATCAGGTCGGCCAGGGAGGCGCCGAGGGAGGGCGCCAGGATGCGGTCGCAGGTGTCGAAGACCTCCCGGAAGACGGGCTCGGTCTCGTACAGCTCGCGCCCCATGCCGAAGTACTGGCTGCCCTGGCCGGAGAAGAGGAAGGCTATGCGCGGGGCACCGGTGACGCCCTGGGACGGCGCGGAGGTGCGCAGCGCGGTGAGCAGCTGCTCGGGTGTCCGTCCCAGGAGTGCGCGGCGGTGGCGGAAGTGGGCGCGGCCGACTGCGGCTGTCGCGGCGAGCGGGGCCAGGTCCTCCTCCACGGCTCCTTCCAGGCGCTGTTCCCAGGCTGCCGCCAGCCGCTCCAGGCCCTCCGGGTCGGGTGCGGACAGCGGGACCAGGTGGGTGGCGGGTGCGGGGTCGGCGGGTGCGGGGTCGGTGGGCGCGGGGGCGGCGTCCGGGGCGTCGGCGAGCACCAGGTGGGCGTTGGTGCCGGTGAATCCGAAGCCGGAGACGCCTGCGACGCGCGGCCTGCCGCCGTACCGCCACGGCGTGGCGGTGTCCACCACCCGGACGTTCATCCCGGCCCAGTCCACATGCGGGTTGGGCTGCTTGAAGTGGAGGTCGGCCGGGAGCAGGTCGTGGCGCAGCGCGAGCACCGTCTTGATGACGGCGGCCATGCCGGCTGCGGACTCGCAGTGGCCGATGTTGCTCTTGACGGAGCCCACGTGGAGCGGTTCGCCCGGTCGCCGCCCGGCGCCGAGCACCCGCCAGGCCGCACCGAGCTCCACCGGGTCGCCGAGGGAGGTACCGGTGCCGTGCGCCTCCAGGTAGGAGACCTCGGACGCCTCGGTACGGGCATCGGCGAGGGCCGCCGCGAGCATGGCCTCCTGCGCACTGCCGCTGGGTGCGGTCAGGCCCGAGGAGGCACCGTCCTGGTTGACCGCGCTGCCACGGATCACCGCGTACACCCGGTCGCCGTCGCGGCGGGCGTCGCTGAGCCGCTTGAGGACCAGGACACCGCAGCCCTCGGACCGGACGAAGCCGTTGGCGTCCGCGGAGAAGGTGCGGCACCGCCCGTCGGGGGAGAGCATGTGGGCCTGGCTGACGGCGACCCAGGACATCGGGTCGAGCAGCACATTGACGCCGCCCGCGAGCACGGCGTCGGTCTCGCCGGAGCGCAGCGAGCGCACCGCGAGGTGCAGGGCGACCAGGGAGGAGGAGCAGGCGGTGTCCACGGCGACGGCGGGGCCGTTGAGACCGAGGGTGTAGGCGATGCGGCCGGCGGCGGCGTTGAGCGCGGTGCCGGTGCTGTAGTAGGCGTCGATGTGCTCGGCGCCGCCCTGCGCGAGCAGTCGCGCGTAGTCCCCGTAGCTGACTCCTACGAAGACACCGGTGGCGGAGTCGCGCAGTGCTCGGGGGTCGATGCCGGCGTCCTCCAGGGCGTGCCAGGTGGACTCCAGCAGCAGCCGCTGCTGGGGGTCGAGGTTCTGGGCCTCGCGTGCGGGGACGGAGAAGAAGGCGGCGTCGAAGCGGTCGATGTCGCGCAGGAAGCCGCCCTGGTCGGTCACGACCCGTCCGCTGAGCGAGGCGGTGTCCCAGCGGTCGGGGGGCACTGCGGTGACGCCGTCGCGGCCTTCGCGCAGCAGCTGCCATAGCTCTTCGACCGAGTCGGCCTGGGGGAACCGGCCGGCCATGCCGATGATGGCGATGGGTTCACGGTCCTCCTGGGGTGGCGGCTGCGCGCTGTGCCTGGTCCTGGTCGCGGGGGCAGACGTGGGGACGGGCGTGGAGGCCGGGGCGGGCGTGGAGGCGGGTGTGGAGGCGGGTGTGGAGGCGGAGCAGGTGAGCAGGTGGTCGGCGAGCTGGGCCACCGTGGGGTGGTCGAAGACGTCGGCGGCCTGGAGGGTGACCTCGAATGCCTCGGACAGCCGCTGCACCAGGTCCACAGCCATGATCGAGTCCAGGCCGAGGTCGAAGAAGCCGACGTCCTCCCGGACGTCGTCCGCGCCGGAGTGGCCGAGCTGGGCCGCGAGCAGCCGGGCGACCTGGTCTCGGGCCGCGCGGGCGCGTACGCGCTCGGGCAGCGCCGCCAGCTGCGCGGCGATCGAGGGCTCACGCTCCGGGGCCTCCGCCGCGCCGCTGCCGGACTCCTCGGCGAAGAGCCCCCGGTGCCGCAGACCGGCCATCACCCGGCGCAGCCTGGGCAGGTCGAGCGGACAGACCACCAGGTGGCCGTCCGCCTCCGGGGCCTGCCCGGTGAGGGCGGTGCGGCCCGCGACCGGGGTCAGGGCGCCGACGCCCAACCGGGCCGAGCGGTCGCGCAGTTCGGCGTCGGCCATGCCGGCCCCGTCCAGCTCCCACGGCCCGTAGGCGATGCTCACGGCGGGCAGCCCGAGGGAGGCGCGGTGGGCGGCGAGCGCGTCCAGGGCTCCGTTGGCGGCCGAGTACGCGGCGCATCCCTCGGTCCCCCAGAGCGCGGAGACCGAGGAGACCAGGACGAAGAAGTCCAGCGGCCAGTCCCGCGCGGCCAGGTGCAGCCACCAGGCTCCGGCCGACTTGGCGCCCAGCGCGTCCGCGAAGTCCTCAACGCCCAGCCGCGCCACCGGTGTCCGCCGCAGGGTGCCCGCCGCGTGGACGACGCCACGCACCGCAGGCATGCCGTCCAGGGCGGTGCAGGCGGCAGCGAGCGCCGCAGGGGTGTCGCAGCCGCCGCCTCGGTAGGCGACGCGTACGCCCTGGGCGTCGAGCCGGTCCAGCAGCGCGGACGCGTCCGGGTCGAGCCGGTCCCGCTCGCGGCGGCCGATCAGCAGCAGGTGGCGGGCGCCTCGCCGGACGAGTTCGGTGACAAGCTCCCGGCCGACGGCCCCGAGGGCGCCGGTGACCAGATAGGTGGCGTCCTGCCGCACGGTCAGCCGGGGGGCGTACCGCTCGACGGCCGTCAGCCGGGCCACCCGTGGCATGCCGCCTCGGACGGCCGCGAGGTCCTCGACCGGCTCGGGGCCGCCGGTGGGCGGCTGTCCGGCCACCAAGGAGAGCAGGGCGCGGACGTCCTCGGCGGTGGGGGTCGGCGGGAGGTCGACGATGCCGCCCCAGGAGGTGCCGAGTTCCAGGCCCAGTACGGGGGCGAGGCCGTGCAGCAGGCCGTGGTCGGTGGCGGCGACGCGGTCGCCCTCCTGGACATGGCGTGCCGCGCGGGTGACCGCGAAGGCCCGGTGGTGCGGGCCGCAGGCGTCCGCGAGGGAGCGTGCCGCCTGGGTCACGGCGGCGCACAGTGCGGCACCGGCGGGGACCGGGTCGCCGCCCGGGTCCGCGTGGTCCGGGAGCGGGGATGCCTTCATGGCCAGCACCAGGGCGGCGGTGCCGGCCGTGTCGCGCCCGGCCCAGAAGCGCCGCCAGGCGTCGGCGTCGGTCGGCAGGGCTTCGTACTGCCAACCGGGCGCCGGTTCCAGGGGGGCGGGGGCCAGCGACGTCCCCCGCAGCCCCTGGGCCGACGCCTCGCTGACGAGCCGCTCCAGCAGCTCCTGGTCGTCACCGGCGAGGATCAGGGAGCCGGTGGGGTCCGGCCGGGTCGGGACGGCGTCCACCCAGTGCAGTCGGTGGGCGGGGACCGGCTCGGCGGGGCGCTCCTCCGGACCGGGCCGCGCTGTGCCCGGCTGCGCTGTGCCCGGCTGCGGTGCGGCTGTCTGCGGTGCGGCTGTCTGCGGTGCGGCGGGCGGCTGCTCGGGGGCGTGGCGCTGCCGCTGCCAGGGGTAGGCCGGCAGGCTGATCACCCGGCGCGGCAGGGACTCCGCCGGGTCCGGGCCGCCGCCCGGCGGCACTGCGGGCGGGGCGTCGCCGGCGGCGAGCGCCCGCAGTGCCTCGGCCGCCGCCCGAGGGTTGTCGGCCGTGATGCGGGCCCGCACCTCGTGACGGGTTCGCCCGGCGGTGGCGGTGTGGGCGAAGGCCGGGTAGTCGGCAGGGTCCAGCCCGGCGGCGCGGTCGGCGTACCGGGCCGCGAGGGCGCGCAGCGCCTCGGGGGTCTTGGCGGTGATCTCGAAGCCGTCGACGGGGACGGTCGGCGCCGCCGCCTCCTCCGGCGCCCCGCCGAGGATCACATGGGCGTTGGTACCGCTCATGCCGAAGGAGCTGACCCCGGCGTAGCGGCCGCTGCTCGCAGACCAGTCCGACAGCTCGTTCGGCACGGTGATGCCGGTCCCGGAGAGGTCGATCCGGGGATTGAGGGTGCGGAAGTGGAGCACCGGCGGCACCTTGCGGTGGCGCAGGCACAGCACCGCCTTGGCCAGTCCGGCGATGCCCGCCGCGGACTCCAGGTGGCCGAGGTTGGTCTTCACCGCGCCGACCGGCAGCGGGGCGCCGCCGTTGCGGCGGCCGAGGGCGGTCGCCAGCGCCTCCATCTCGATGGGGTCGCCGAGCGCGGTGCCGGTGCCGTGGGACTCCACATGGCCGATGTCGGCCGGTTCCAGCTGCGCCTCGGCCAGCGCCCGCTCGATCAGCGCGACCTGCGCGAGGACGTTCGGGGCGGTGAACCCGCCGGACCGGCCGTCCTGGTTGACGGCGGTGCCATGGATCACGGCGTGTACGCGGTCGCCGTCCCGCAGGGCGTGGTCCAGCCGCTTGAGGACGACGGCGCCGCTGCCCTCGCCCCGGGTGAAGCCGTTGGCGCGGGCGTCGAACGCCTTGCACAGGCCGTCCGGGGCCAGCGAGCGGGTCTCCCGGACCAGCCGCATCGAGCGGGGCGACATGATGAGGTTGGCGCCCGCGGCGAACGCGATGTCGCACTCGCCGCGCCGCAGCGCCTGCACCGCCAGGTGGACGGCGACCAGCGAGGAGGAGCAGGCGGTGTCGATCGCGACGGCGGGGCCGGTCAGGCCGAGGGCGTAGGCGATGCGGCCGGCCGCGAAGTTGTGTCCGTTGCCGGTCGTCCAGTAGGCGTCCGGGTCGCCCGCCAGCCACTCCCGGTAGTCCTGCCACATGATGCCGAGGTAGAGGCCCGCCCGGGTGCCGGGGAGCCGGTCGGCGGGCAGACCGGCGTCCTCCAGCGCCTCCCAGCTGACCTCCAGCAGCAGCCGGTGCTGGGGGTCGAGGTGGCGGGCCTCGCGGGGGCTGATGCCGAAGAAGCCGGCGTCGAACTCCAGCACCTCGTCCAGGAAGCCGCCGCGCTGCGGCAGGCCCTCCCACTCGGCGGCGAAGGGCTCCTTGCGGTGCTCGGGCATCGGCCGGACCAGGTCGCGGCCGGCCGTCAGGGCCTCCCAGTAGCCGTCCAGGTCGTCGATGCCACCGGGCAGCCGCAGGCCGATGCCGACGACGGCGACGGGTTGGTTGCCCTCCTGCTCGTCGAGCCGCTGCCGCAGGGTGCGGATGGTCGCAAGCGCACGCGTGAGCGGGGTCTGCCGGGTGCCGTCGGAGGTACTGGTCTCTTCCATGGACGCGGTTTCCTCGCGGTCGGATCGTACGGGTCGTCGGTCGGGGCGGCCGGGCAGGTCAGCCGCCCTGCTCGGCGGTGGGCAGCTGCCCGCACAGGGCGCCGGACAGCGCCCTGGCGTTGCCGTAGGCCCACAGCAGGGTCGGCGAGAGCCGGATGCCGAACGCGGACTCCAGGCGGTTGCGCAGCTCCAGGCTCATCAGGGAGTCCAGCCCGAGCGCCTTGAAAGGCGTCTCGCGCTCGACGCGCTCGGGGGCGAGCCGCAGGACGCGGCCCGCGAGTTCGCGCACTTTCTGCTCGGCCAGTTCCGCCCGGTCCTCCGGCGGGGTGCGCAGCAGGCGGGCCAGGAACTCGCCGCCGGACGCGCCCCCGGCGTCGCCGTCGCGCGCGGCTCCGTGCAGCAGTTGCCAGCTGCCGAGGGCGGCGGTGTCGGGATAGGCGTCGAACCACCGGCGGAGATCGATCGGTACATACCCGGTCACCGGCTCGTCGCGGCCCAGCATCCGGACCAGCGCCGGCCACGCCTCGTGCGCCGGGAAGCTGCCCATGCCCCGCTCCTCCAGGCGGGCGCCGCGCTGCTCCCCCCGGACGGCCAGGCCGATCTCCGCGAACGGCCCCCACTGCACGCTGAGCGCGGGCAGTCCACGGCGGCGGCGTGCCTCGGCGAAGGCGTCCAGGGCGGCGTTGGCGGCGGCGTAGGCGGCCTGGCCCGCATTGCCCACCAGGGCGGCGGCGGAAGAGAACAGGACGAAGAAGTCCAACGGATCGTCAGCGGTGGCGGCGTCCAGGTGGCGGGCACCACCGATCTTGGGCGCCAGCACGGCCGCCACCTGCTGCGGCGTCATGGTGCGGATGGTGGCGTCATCGAGCAGGCCGGCGGCGTGCACCACCCCGCGCAGCGGCGGCACCCGGTCGCGTACCGCGTCCAGTGCTCGCCGCACCGCGTCCGCGTCGCCGACGTCGCACCGCACCACCTCGACCCGGACATCCTGTCCGCGCAGCGCCGCCAGCCGCTCGGCCGCCTCCGGGCTCGGCGCCGAGCGCCCCATCAGCACCAGGGTGCCCGCGCCGTGCTCGGCGAGGAAACCGGCCAGCGAGAGGCCGAGAGCGCCCAGGCCACCGGTGATCAGATAGCTCGCGTCGGCGCGGAACCGCCCGTCCGGCATCGGCACCGGAACCACGGCCTGGACGGTGGACGGACCGACCAGCACGACCTGTTCGACCCGGTCGCCGCCGGCCGCCTCCCGCAGCGCGTCCGCCGCCTCGGCGAAGGTGTGCGGGCGGATCGGCAGCGGATCCAGCTTGCCGTCGGCCACCAGGTCCCAGGCCGCGTCCAGGACCCGGGCGAAGCGGTGCGGTCGGCGGTCCAGGAGGCCCGGTACATCCACCGGGATCAGGGCGGCGCCCTTGCGGAGGGCGTCGGTCACGGCGTGGCCGCCCCGGAAGCCGCCGCTGCCGAGCACGACCAGCCGCCCGTCCTCGGCGAGCGCCTCCAGGCCGGTGGTGGCGGCGTCGGCCGGAAACCCGAGGACGAGGTCGACGCCCCGGTCGGCCGTGGCCCTCCGCACCCGGTCGGCCGAGGACGGGTCGCGGGAGTCGAAGATCTCGTCGACGCCCAACCCGCCGAGGTGACCGCGCGCGACGTCGCCGTCGGCGGTGGCGAGGACCCGGGCGCCCAGCACCCGGGCGATCTGCGCCGCGGCGAGGCCGACCACCCCGGCCCCGAGCACCAGGACCGTCTCGCCCGCCTCCAGCCGTCCGAGGTCGGCCAGTGCGTACCAGGCGGTGGCCAGGGCCAGCGGCAGTACGGCGGCCTCGGCGTCCCCGAGTCCCTCCGGTACGGCCCGGGCATGGTCCACCCGGACCGTGACATGGCTGGCCGGGGCGCCCGGCGCGCAGGCCGCGACGCTGTCGCCGAGCGAGAAGGCGGTGACCTCCGGGCCCACGGCGACGACCCGGCCGGCGAAGGACCCCGCTGTCGGCGCCGCACCGGCGAGCACCGCCGGCGTCTGGTCGCGGTCGACGGCGGCAGCGGTGACCTCCACCTCGATCTCACCGGGGCCCGGCGCGCGGCGGACCAGCGGCAGCCAGGCCACTCCGTCCCAGGAACCGGGGCGGATGGTGCCGACCCGGAAGGGCTGCCGACGGGCACGCAGCGGGGGCAGCCCGGCGGCCTGCTCGGCGGCGGGTTCGCCACGGCTGAGCCGCGCTGCCAGCCGGTGGCCGTGCCGCAGGGCGACCTGGTCCTCGGTGTCGTCGCCGAGGAGTTCGGCGGCGCATGCCTGCGCGCGGTCCGGGTCCGCCGGGTCGAGGTCGATCACCCGGGGCGCCAACTCGGCGTGCTCGCGGCGCAGCACCCGGGAGTAGCCCCAGTAGAGCGCCGCCCCCGGGTCCGGGACGTCATCGGCGCGAGCCGCCTGCGCGGCCTCGGTGACCACGGCCAGGCGGGGCGGCACGGAGCTGTCGGCGCAGGAGCCCACCAGGTCGGTGAGCCGGCTGAGACCGTACTGCTGCTGCTCGGGCCCGGCCTCGGCGGGCGGTGCCACGAAGACCACGCCGTCGGGCACCCCGACGGCTTGGGAGCCCGTGGCGGAGCGGGACGCGTCGGCCCCCGCCGCCGCCAGCGCCCGGACGAGGTCGTCGCAGAACGCGCCGTCGCCGTGGACCACCCAGCGGCCGGGCGCGCGGGCCGCCGGGGCGGCGGCGGTGCCGGGAGAGTCGGAGGTGCCGGGAGACGTGGCGGCGGTGGGAGCGTCGGAGGCGGCGGGAGACTCCGGGTCGGCGGTGACATCGCTCCACTCGATGCGGTGCAGCCGCTGGGCGTCGGAGGTCGCGGCGCCGTCCGCACCGGGCAGCGGTCGAAGTTCCAGGCCCTCCATGGCCACCAGCGGGCGGCGGGCGGCGTCGAAGACATACACGTCCAGCAGTCCCTCGCCGCGGCGCACGGCATGCGACCAGACGGCGGTGATGGGCTCCTCCGGGTCGCCGAGCAGCTCGATCCGGCGGACGGCGGTGGGCATCAGCGCGGCGCCGGCCGCGTACTCCCCGCAGAGCGCGAGGCAGACCTGGAGGGTGCCGTCCCAGAGCGCGGGATGGAGGACATGCGGGCGGTTGCCGGCCCGCAGCCGGTCCGGCAGGACCACCTCGCCCAGCGCCCGGTCGCCCGCCGGATGGGTGTACAGCTCCCGCACGCCCTGGAAGGCGGGGCCGTACTCCAGCCCCCGCTCGGCCCAGACGCGGTAGAACTCCCCGGTGCCGACGGGGTCTTCGGACGCCGCCCAGTCGGGGAACTCCGGCGGCGGGTACGGCAGGTCGCGGTGGTCGGCGCGCGCGGTGGCGTTCAGCTCCCAGGCGGTCGCGCCCTCGGGCAGCGACAGCAGCCGGAAGGAGCCGCCCTCGGGAAGGTCCGCGCACCACTCGGCGGTGAGCCGGACGGCGCTGTCGCCGAGCGCGACCTCCTTTCGGAAGGCGACCTTCTCCAACCGCCGTGGACCAGTGCCGATGCGCGTCCGGACGGTGTTCACCGCCAGGGTGAGCATGCCGGCGCCGGGCAGCACAGCGGTTCCGTACACCTGGTGGTCGGCGAGCCACGGCAGGTCCGCGACGGACAGCTCCAGGGCGCCGTGCCAGGTGCCGGGCTCGTCGGGGGCGGGGACGAGGGGTGTCTCGAAGCCACGGGCCGCACCGGAGCCACGGGGGCGCTCGGCGGTCCAGTACCGGTCAGGCCGCAGCGGGTGACCGGGGAGCGGCAGCAAGGCGCGGCGGGGCAGGCCGCCGAAGGGCTCCAGGCCGGCGGCGTAGCCTCGGGCGAGCGCCAGCGCCATCTGCCCGGGGCTGCCCTGGTTGCGGCGCAGGGTGGTGAGGACGACGGCCGGTTCGGCCCGCCCGGCCACCAGCTGGTCCATGGCGGGGGCCAGTACCGGATGCGGGCTGATCTCCACCACGTGGGTGACGCCGCCGTCGAGGAGGGCGCCCATGGTGTCGGCGAACAGCACCGGGCTGCGCAGGTTCTCCACCCAGTAGGCGGCGTCCATCTCCGGGCCGGCCAGCGGCCGGACCCGGACCGTCGACATCAGGTCGATGGTGCCGGCGCGCGGCCGGGCGGGGGCGAGTGCCTCCAGCAGGTCGTCGTGGAGCGGGTCCATCTGCGGGCTGTGCGACGCGTAGTCGACATTGACCAGTCGGCAGTAGGTGCCCTCGGCCTCCAGCAGCTCCCTGAGCATCAGCACGGCGTCCTTCTCGCCGGAGAGCACGCAGGAGCTGGGCCCGTTGTGCACCGCCAGCGAGACGCTGTCCTCGAACCCCTCCAGCGCGGCCAGCGCGGCCTCGCGGTCCAGGTCCACCGCGAGCATCCGGCCGTGGCCGGAGGTGCGCCGGGCGATGGCGCTGCGGCGGGCCATGACCAGGGCGGCGTCCTCGTAGGAGAGGATCCCGGCGAGGGTGGCCGCGGTGATCTCACCCTGGCTGTGGCCGAGGACCACGTCGGGTTCGACCCCGGAGGCACGCCACAGCTCGGCGAGTCCGAGGGACATCGCCCAGAGGGTCGGCTGGAGCATGTCGATGCGGGTGGTCCACTCGTCGCCGGCGTCACCGGAGAAGATGTCGAGCAGGTTCCACTCGGTGTGCGGGCGCAGCGCCTCGGCGCAGCGGGCGATCACCTCGGCGAAGAGCGGGCTGTCCCGGTACAGCTCTCGGCCCATGCCGCTCCACTGCGAACCCTGGCCGGGGAAGACGAACGCGGTACGGCCGCGCGGCACGGCCTGGCCGGTGACCACGCCGGGCACCTCGGGCTGCGCCTCGGGATGCCCGGCTACCGCCTCCAGCGCGGTGCGCAGCTCCTCGGGGCCTCCGGCGACCAGTGCGGCGCGGGCCGGAAAGTGGTCGCGGCGCCAGGCGAGGGTGCCGGCGAACGCGGCGACGCCGGACGCCTCCGCCGGAGCCAGCGGGGCGAGCTGCCGGGCATGCTCGGCGAGCAGGGTGCGGTCCTTGGCGGAGAGCGGCACCAGCGTGGGCAGCCCGGTCGGGGCGGACGCCGACGGCTCCTCGGTGGCCTGCTCGGGCGGGCTCATCAGGACCACATGGGCGTTGGTGCCGCCCCAGCCGAAGGAGTTGACGCCGACGTAGACGGGGCCGGTCGCGGGCAGCGGGAGGGGGTCGCGCGCCACCCGTACGTTGAGTTCGTCGAACGGGATGGCCGGGTTGAGCTCGGCCGAGTGCAGGCTCGGCGGGACGGTGCGGTGGCGCAGCGCGAGCAGCAGCTTGAACAGCCCGGCCATGCCGGCGCCGGCTTCCAGATGGCCGATGTTGGTCTTCACCGAGCCGATGTACAGGGGGCTGTCCGCCGGGCGGCGGCCGCCCAGGACCCGGGCCAGGGCGGTGGCCTCGATCGGGTCGCCGCGTCCGGTGCCGGTGCCGTGCGCCTCGATGTAGGCGGGTGCCCCGTACGGCACCGTGCCGTCGGTGTAGGCCCGGCGCAGCAGGTCCTCCTGGCCGTCCGGGCTGGGGGTGACCAGGCTGTCGCCGCCGCCGTCGTTGTTGACCACGGTGCGGACGACGACGCCGTGGATGCGGTCGCCGTCCGCCAGGGCCCGCTGCATGGTCTTCAGGTACAGCGCGGCGACCCCCTCGCCTCGGACGAAGCCGTCGGCGGTCGCGGAGAACGCCTTGCAGCGGCCTTCCGGGGAGAGCCCTCCGAAGTGGGTCAGACCGATGGTGACATGCGGGTTGAGCATGAGGTTGGTGCCGCCGACGACGGCGGCCTCGATCTCGCCCTGGCGCAGTGCCTGGGCGGCCAGGTGGAGGGCGACCAGCGAGGAGGAGCAGCCGGTCTCCACGGCCATGCTGGGGCCGCGCAGTCCGAGGACGTACGAGAGCCGGGCCGCGATCACATCCAGGGCGTTGCCGACCAGGCTGTGCGGTGTGGGTTGCGCCGAGCGTTCGATGCGCAGCAGCTCATAGTCGTGCCAGGAGGCGCCGACATAGACACCGGTGCGGGTTCCGGCCAGGGCGGCGGCGGGCTGCCCGGCGTCCTCCAGGGCCCGCCAGCCGACCTCCAGCAGAAGGCGCTGCTGGGGGTCGATGGCGGCGGCCTCCCGGGGGGAGATGCCGAAGAAGCCGGCGTCGAAAAGGTCCACGCCGTCGATGAAGCCGCCGACGCCCTGGATCTGCTTCTCCGGGTCGATCTGCCGGGAGGTGTCCCAGCGGTCGGCGGGCACGGGGCGGATCGCGTCCCCGCGCTCCATCATCAGCGTCCAGAGGCTGTCGGCGTCCGGAGCGCCGGGGAATCGGCCGGCCATGCCGACGATGGCGATCAGGTCCGCAGGGTCGTGCGTATGGGCGTCCATTCGCTGCCTTCTCGTCTCGAATCCATCGTCGTATGACCCGGCACTCGGATTGCGAAATCAGCCCCGCAACCGCGTGCGCAACAGCCCCTTGCTGGCGTTGATCATGCGCTGGCCCACCTCCGGCGGAGCGCCTCGTCGGCACCAGACGGCATTCTTCGCCATCTTTCCCGGGCTCATGTCGAAGCATCGGGTGCCACGGTCGCCGAGGTGGAACGAGGGGGTGATGAAATCGGCGTCCTTGATGTGCTGAAGAATGCGTTCCGCAGCCGTGGCCGGGGTGACGGAGCCCTCGTCCACGGACCTGCACAGATCGCGGGTGAGCAGGCCCATCTCATTGAATCCGGAACTGACCGGGAGCGGTGATCCGGGGTGCGCGCTCTGCTCCATGTCGATGAAGACGTCCTCCCGGCCGGTGCGCTGGAACCGGTAGTAGGCGTCCTCCAGCATCACATTGCCGAGCATGGTGCCGAGCATCCAGGTGCGATTGACGGCATTCCACAACTCGTAGTCGCGGAAGCCGACAAAGGAGCTGTGGACGAGGTCGTCATGGAAGTCGAAGAGGCCCTGCTGAAGGTCCTCCACATAGCCGAAGCGCTCCTGCGACCAGCCGCCGTCTCGGGAGGCGGCGATCAGCCGCCAGCCCAGGGCGTTGACCAGTTCCAGGGTGTTGGTCAGACCGCGCGAGTACAGGGCGTCGATGAACCCGGCGGCGTGCGAGGTGAGGCAGAAGCGCTCGCCGACGACCTGCTTGGCCGAATACTGCAACCGGCCGGTGGAGACCCAGGGCCGCACCGCCTTGGCTCCCTCGAACTGCCAGGCGATCTCCGGGAAGCGCTGGAGGAAGTCGTCGAACTCCTGCTGCGGGCCGAGCTCCCCCTTGGGGAAGACCCTCGGATCGAGGGTGAGGCCCACGCTGCACAGCGGGTTGAGCGAGTCCGGGTGGTTGTCGAAGGGGATCACCCAGAGCCAGCCGCCGTCGAAGACATGGTGCAGCGTGCCGTGGTGCCACGGGTTGGGCTGTGTGTGGCGTTTCCCGGTCGGCGAATCGTCGAACGGCCGGACGCCCACCATGTGGGTGAAGAGGCTGCGTGAGTGCGTCCTGGCCCGGGTCGGGGTCTCCCGCAGCCCGAACTTCTCCGCGAGCGGCGAGCGGAAGCCGCTGCCGTCGACGACATAGTTGGCCCGGAACTCCTCGCCGTTCTCGGCGCGGAGCACAGCGCCGCTGGCGGGGTCGATCTCGATGTCCGCGATTTTGGTCGCCAGCCGTGGGTGGGCGCCGTATTTCACCGCGACATGGAACAGATAGGCGTCGATGTCCTGCCGGAAGAGGTGGGTCTCGGTCCGCAGGGCCGAGGGGACGACCAGCTGGTTGACCTCCTGCGGTCGCTGGGACTGGCCCTCCCGGTGGTAGACGAAGCCGAAGTTCTGCTTCTGTCCGCAGTTCCGCGAGACATGCTGCCGGATCCCCTTGAAGCTGGAGAGCGGCTTGAGTTCGGGCACCTGGTAGCGGTCGGCGATAAGCCGGGTCATGCCCGAGGTGTACGGAATGGTCGACTCGCCGACGGCGAACCGGGGATGGGTTCCGGCGTCCAGCAGCAGGACCCGGACACCGTTCCTGGCGAGTACCGCGCCCAGCATGCCGCCGGCCATTCCGGCGCCGAGTATGGCCACGTCGTACTGGTTGCTGCGCTGCTGGGAGAACGTCATCTGCGGCAACTCCCTCACTTTCCTTCCGTGCTTTCCAGTGGTGCGGGGGCTTTCCAGTGGTGCGGGTTCGTTCCGACGTCCGGGAATCCCCTCACCGGCCCCTCTCCCCGGCAGGGATGCTCTCCTGCGCGGACCGGGCCGCAGCGGACTCCGAGTCCGGGATGCCGATTCGGGTGCTGCGCGGCACCTCCACCGGCCGGCGGTAGATGCGGGACAGCAGCGGCCCGGTCATCACCGTGGTCACCACGGCCATGACGACCATCAGCGAGTACAGCGAGCCGTCCAGCAGGCCGAGTTGCAGCCCGACCCCGAGGATCACCAGCTCGGTCAGCCCCCGGGTGTTCATCAGCGCGGCGAGTGCCGAGGCGGGCCGGGGCGGGAGCCCGTGGCTGCGGGCCCCCAGGTAGGTGCCGCCGAACTTGCCCGCGACGGCGACCAGCAGGATGAGGCCGAGGTCGAGGAGGTCACCGGAACCGAGCCCGCCCAGGTCGACCTTGAGGCCCGCCACCACGAAGTAGGCCGGCAGCAGCAGGGAGGTGACCTGACCGGTGCGGTCCCGGATGTCCGCCAGCAGGGCCTCGGCCCCCTTGCGGGGCATGATCACCCCGAACAGGAACGCCCCGAAGATGAAGTGCATCCCCATCGCCTCGGTGGCCGCCGCAGAGAGCAGTGCGCCGATCAGCACGACGGCGAAGTTCCACGGGGCGAACGGCGCGGCGGTACCGCCGGGCACCAGCAGGCGGTGCAGCGCGGGCCGCACGGCCAGCACCATCACCACCAGGTAGGGCACGGTGAGCGCCACCCGCCAGTGCTGCTCGCCGCCGCCCACGGCGGCCTGCACGCCGGCCAGGGCCACCCAGGCCACCACGTCCACGGCCGCCGCGGTGGCGAGCGCGACGCCGCCGAGCGCCGTCCGGCCCAGCCCTCGGTCGGTGAGGATGCGAGCCAGTACCGGAAAGGCCGTCACCGACACCGAGAGTCCGATGAAGACCACGAATGCCGCGTTGTTCCTGGTCTCGTGGGTGCGGAGCAGGTAGAAGGCGGTGCCGACCCCCAGCGCGAAGGGGATCAGCGTCGAGCCGAGGGCCGCGCCCGAGACGGCCCGTCCCCGGCCCCGGAGGATGCTGCCCTCCAACTCCAGGCCCACGCCGAACATGAACAGGGCGACCCCGATGTTGGCCAGTCCCGAGAGCAGCGGACGGATGTCCGCCGGGAACAGCGTGTCGGAGACCGCCCCGTTCAGCAGGCTGGGGCCCAGCAGCACACCCGCGAGGATCTCGCCCACCACGGGCGGCTGCTGGAGACGGGCCGTCAGGTGTCCCAGCCATCTGGCCAGGAGCAGGATCAACGCGACATCGACGAAGAGCAACTGCACCTGATGGCTGGTCATGTCCCGTGCGCCTCATTCACCTTCTCGTGGGGGCCGTCGCCGTCATGCCTGCGCGGGGACGGCCGCGTCGGCGATGAGGTCGTCGAGGTGCAGGTTGAGCATCGGGTGCTTTCCGCTCAGCCCCGAGATCAGCTGCACAAAGTCCCCGGAGGGCTCGCGCTCGTGCTCGGGGTCGACCATCTCCTGCGCGAGGCTGTAGTAGAACTCCTTGTACTTGGTGCGGTCGTAGAACCGCTCGACAAAGGAGCGGATCTCGTCGAAGAACCCTCGGTACGCGGTCGCGTAGCGCGTGAGGGCCTCCTGCTCGATCCCCGGGTGCGCCATGACCTGGTCGATGATCTTCGACAGCACGCTGCCCGCCAGGGTGGCCAGCGCCACGCCGGTGGAGAAGAGCGGGTCGACGAAGGCGGCCGAGTCGCCCACGCACACCCAGCCGTCGCCGTGGAAGCGCTCGCTGGTGTACGACCAGTCGCGGGCGGTCCGCCAGCCGGCCGCCTGGTTGGCGCCGGCCAGCATCTTCTTGAGCTTGGTGGACCGCTCCACCTCTGAGGCGAACAGCTCCTGGAGCGACTCGCCGTCCTTGCCGACGTGCGAGGAGCGGGTCACATAGCCGACGCTGATGGTGCCCTTGTCGATCGGGATCGCCCAGAACCAGCCGTTGTCGAGACCCTCGATGAGGATGTTGGTGTACTCATCGCCGTCGAGCCGTTCGCAGTTGTCGAAGTACGTCCAGACCGCGACGTTCCGCAGCTCCTCGTGCCAGGTGACCTCGGAGTAGCGGCGGCTGAGCAGCCGCGACTGGCCGGAGGCGTCCACCACCAGCTTGGCGCGGGCCTCATAGGAGCCGTCGACGCCGCGCAGCGTGTAGCGGACGCCGGTGACGCGGCCGTTCTCCTCGATGGGCTCCTTGACCGTCGCGTCCTCGATGATGTACGCGCCGAGTTCCCGCGCACGGTCGAGGATCATCGAGTCCATGTCGGCACGGCGGGTGTGGTACGCGTACTCGTACGCGCCGCCCTCGATGAAGGAGAAGTTCCAGGGCACCTGCTTGTTGCCCCAGACGAGTGTGCCGCCGTACTTGCGCTCGAACCCTCGGGCGTCCATGCGCTCGGTGATCCCCAATTCCTCCATGGGGCGCATGAACGCGGGGATCAGCGACTCGCCGACGTGGTAGCGGGGGAACCGCTCCTTGTCGAGCACCAGCACCTGGTGACCACGCTTGGCGAGGAGCCCGGCGGTGGTCGCCCCGGCCGGTCCGCCGCCGATGACGATGACATCGAATTCTTCAGGTACCCCGAAGAGAGTGGGCATGCGTAGACCTTCCCCTTGTCGGATGGGGCCGCGCACCGCGCCTCGCGGCGCGCGGTTCGACATCCCTGCGGTGCGCTTCGAACAGTCTCCGGGAGTGTTGTGGAGACCTTCTGCATGGCTTCTGGAGACGGACTCCGGGGTCTGGTGCCTAGCCGGCGGCCGCGGTCCGGGACTCGAAGGCGGCGACGATGCCGTCGGTGTCCGAGATGCCCTCGCCCTTGACGACCCTGCCGCCGCGCAGCGTCCAGAAGTGCACAAAGCGCACATTGAACTCGCCGCCGCCGTCCTTGAACCGCCCGTACCAGAACCCGATGACGGCCGCCCACTCACCGGCGGTGCGCACCTCGTCGACGTCGAACCGGGTCTCCTCCAGGTAGTCGAGGGCCCCGGCGAAGTAGGCCGTGGCGCCCTGGAGTCCGGTGTAGTGCCCGGTGGACCAGGGCAGCGACTCGGGCGTGACGATCTCGGCCTCGGGGTCGAACTCCGCGAGGACCGCCTTGATGTCCGCCCGCGCCAGCCCGTCGTAGAGCCGCTCCATCACCGCGGCAGTCTGCTCCGACATCTGTCTTCCTCCCAGGAGATCGATGGGGCGCCGCAGCGAGGCGCGGCACCGGTGCCGAGTCTGGGGCGGCCCGGCGCCGGGCGTCATCTCCCGGGTTGCTCAAAGGATCGGGCTCGGAGCCCTCCTGAAGGTGATTGACTATAGCGAGACTCTAGTGTGAGACTCGATAAACATCGCGCTCCGCACGCGGACAGGAGAACCCCCTGTGACGTCCCACCAGCTCACTGCTCAGCGGCCTCCGGGAGTCGCCCGCCGGGTCGGGCGACCCGGGATCGCACTCGCCGTCATCGTGGCCTGCCAGCTGATGGTGGTGCTCGACTCCACCATCGTGAACATCGCCAACCCGCACATCCAGACGGCTCTCGGCTTCTCGACCTCGGGCCTGTCCTGGGTGGTCAACGCCTACGCCCTCACCTTCGGCGGGCTGCTGCTGCTCGGCGGCCGGGCCGGTGACGTGCTGGGCCGCCGGCGGGTCTTCGTCACCGGCATCCTGCTCTTCACCGTCGCCTCGCTCGCCGCAGGGCTCGCCCAGGAGCCCTGGCAGCTGCTGACCGCCCGCGCACTCCAGGGCATCGGCGGGGCCATCGCCTCGCCGACCGCGCTGGCGCTGATCACCACGACCTTCCCGGAGGGCCCCCAGCGCACCCGGGCGCTCGGCATCTACGCGGCGGTGTCGGGTGGCGGAGGGGCGATCGGCCTGCTGGCCGGCGGCATGCTCACCCAGTGGCTCAACTGGCGCTGGGTGTTCTTCATCAACCTGCCGATCGGCCTGGCCATCGCACTGCTGGCACCGCTCTACCTGGACGAGTCGGCCCGGCAGCCCAGCCGCTTCGACATCCCCGGGGCGCTGACCTCGACGCTCGGCATGGCGTCCCTGGTCTACGGCTTCATCCGGGCCTCCGAGGAGGGCTGGGGGGACGGCGGCACCGTCGGCGCGTTCACCGCGGCGGTGGTGCTGCTCACCGCCTTTGTCGTGGTGGAGCGGCGGGCACCGGAGCCGATCACGCCGCTGACGCTCTTCGCCGACCGCAACCGGTCGGGCAGCTATGTCATCATGCTGGGCCTGGGCGCCTCACTGCTGGGCATGTTCTTCTTCCTCGTCCTGTATGTGCAGAACGTGCTGGGCTACAGCGCCATCCGGTCCGGCTTCGGGTTCCTCCCGGTCACCGTGACGATCCTGCTCGCGGCCGGCCTGGCGCAGTCCCTGCTCCCCCGCTTCGGCCCCAAGCCGTTCCTGATCGCCGGCACCGCGATCACCACGGGCGCGATGGTGTGGTTCACGCGGATCCAACCGGACAGCGGCTATGTGAGCGCCGTGATGGGGCCGATGATGCTCTTCGGCCTGGGGCTGGGGCTGACCTTCGTCACGCTGACCCTCACCGCCGTGTCGGGCATCGCCGAGAAGCAGGTCGGCGCCGCGTCCGGGCTGCTCAACGCCACCCAGCAGGTCGGCGGTGCGCTGGGCCTGTCCATCCTGGTGACCGTCTTCGGCACGGCGAGCCGGCACGAGGCCCGGCACCAACTGCCCTCCTTCATGGCCGACGCCAGCCCGGAGCAGCATGCCGAGTTCGCCAGGACCCATCTGCTCCCCGCACCGTGGGGGGACACCGTGCTGACCCACGGCGTCTCGACGGCGTACCTCGCGGGTACCGCCATCATCCTGGTGGCTCTGCTGACGGCCGTCTTCGTCGTCAAGGTGCGCAGGAGTGACCTGGCCGCGCTGAGCGGCAGCGGCGGTACTCCCCCGCACTGACCGGACCACCGGAACCGCCGACAAGCGGCTCCCCGCCCCGACAGGGTGGGGAGCCGCTTTGCGCTGCCGACCGTCAGCGGCAGGCCGGCGACCGGCGGGCCGCCAGCAGGGACCGCACGATGGTGCCGGGCCGCATCAGCGCGCTCGGCCGGGCCAGCAGGTGCTGCATATCGAGCATCACCCGGTGCGCGGGCACCGAGACATGGGTGGCCAGCATGACCTGGCGGACATAGCGGTTGAGCAGCGCGCTGCCGGGCGGCCGGGGGCCGACGGTCTCCGGGTACATGAAGTCGCCGCCGGTGGCCATCTGCCACGGCGTGGCGATCACCCTGGCGGCCCGCTGGTAGTAGGCGCCGACCATGGCCGGCGATGTGTTCCCGAACCGGTCCAGGCAGCGGCCGAGCTCCACGGCCTCCAGCGTGCCGACCGTCATCCCCTGCCCGTACAGCGGATTGAAGCTGCAGATGGCGTCGCCCAGTGCCGCATAGCCCGAGGGGTACTTCGGCAGCTTCTCGAAGTACCGCCGGCGGGCCTGGGGGTAGGTGAACCGGCGGGCCTCCCCGTCGTCCACCACCTCGGAGCGCTCCAGCAGCTCCCCGATGTGCGGGGCCGGCAGCGCCGCGGCGAACTCGGCGAAGCCCTTGGGGTCCACCGGCGCATGGGCCCGGTGCCAGCCGCCGAGGGTGACCATCCACCGGCCGCCCTCCACCGCGAAGACGGCGGCGGCCCGCTTGTCGTGCGGCGGGACGGTGGCCATCAGATACAGCAGGCCGCCGTCGCGCAGCCGGTCCCCCGGTGGGCGGCGCAGCAGCCGGGTGCTGTAACCGACGTCGATCTTGACGGTGGTGACCTCCGGGGCTGGGCAGCCGAGCTGTTCCAACCAGCGGTCCGTCCGTCCGCCGCTGCGGCCGGTGGCGTCCACCACCAGGTCGGCGGCGAGCGACTCCCCGCCGTCCAGTTCCACCCCGGTCACTCGTCCGGTGACCCCGGTCAGCCCGCAGACCGAGAGCCGCTGGCGGATCTCCACATTCGGCAGCGCGGCCACCCTGGACCGCACCGTGTGCTCCAGGAATGCCCGGGTGAGGCTGATCCCCAATTTGCCGCTCGAAAAGCGGGTCCGGTGGGCGCCCATTTGATGGAACAGCAGGTCCGAGCCGGGGTCAAAAGGCACCGCCCCGCCCGCGATCAGCTCATGGGTGAGACCAGGGAAGAGCTCCTCCAGTGTCATCCGGCCGCTGATCAGCAACGCATGCGCATGGCCGCCCTGCGGAACCCCGCGGCGGTCCTGTACATCCTGCGGAAACGCGTCCCGGTCGATGACGGTCACACGGCCGAATCTGCCGGCCAGCACACGCGCTGCCGCAAGCCCTCCCATCGAGCCCCCGATGACCACCGCATGTCCGCCGACCTCGCGCATGGACTCCTCCTCAGGAAATCCCTGTGGCACCACGGGAATTCGCGGCACCGCCGCCGAGTCTGGTCGCGCGGCGCGGGGGGTGTCATCTCCCGGGTTGCTCAAGGCGCACCGTCGCAGCAGGTGGGCCGGAAAGCCGGGGTGATTCGGGCCAGGTGGGTGAAGCGGTGTCAGTCGCGGAAGAGGTCGGGCAGCGCGGCGCCGACCAGGACGCGTGCCTCGTCGATGTACCGCTGCCCGGCGGCCGGGCCGAGCAGCAGGTCGACCCGGACGGTCGCGCCGGGGGTGACCAGCAGCGGACCGGCCGTCCCCACCACCATGCAGCGACCTCCGGCACCGTCACTGCGTGACACCGCCTGGACGAACCAGCGCCCTTCCGGCACATGGGCGATACGCCAGGATTCGCCGACCCGTTCCACTCTTCGGCAGCGCGCCGAACGGGAGCGCGACACGATGGCGGCCCCGCTGGCGGTCGCCGGGAACGCCGCCACGAAGACGGTCTCGTCCGTCATCCCGTCGAACCGCCTGGTCCGCCCCTGGATCGAGCCGTATGCATACGAGACGTCATTGCCGCCGTAGACGAAGTTCACCGCCTCCGAGCCGAGCGAGGCCAACCGCCGGTAGCGGCCCGGGGATACCCCGATCGTCTTGGTGAAACGGGTGGTGAACGCCCCGATACTGGTGTATCCCACCCCGACCGAGATGTCCGCGACGCTCGCCTGCGTATGCAGCAGCAACCGCCGCGCCTCTTCCATCCGAACGGCCATCAGAAACGCCGCCGGCGGTAATCCGGTCTCCTGATGGAAGAGCCGGGCCATATAGCAGGGGCTCAGCCGGGCCATCTGACTGAGATCGGCGAGGGTCAGATTCTCGCCGTAAGCCTCGCGTATACGAAAAACGACACGTTCAATCTCGGATCGCACCAGAAGCCCCCGTACCGCGCCAACGCTGCCCGCATCCACCCGGATAACGACGTATGCAAGCACAGCACCACCTTGCCGTCAAGGTGGTGCACCGCCACGAAGGGCGGCGCGGTGGACACCACCGAGCGCGATCCGGAGGACGCCGACGGGCTCGGGATCTTCCTCCTGTCGGCGAGGTGAGCAATCTGGGCGATGACACCGATTCGCGCACGCCGCAGCCTTGCTGATGTTGCCAGGGGCGGCTCACCAGGTGACAGGCACCGATCCGAAATGACTCGGGATGCATTCGTCGTCGGCAGTTTCGGGGGAATGATGCGGCTTGAACTCTTGGGTCCGTTGCGCATTTGGAGCCGGGACGAGGAGGTGGTGCTGGGCCCGCCGAAGCAGCGCGCCGCCCTGGGCGTGCTGGCCAGCCGGGTGAACCATGTGGTGAGCCTGGAACGGATGGTCGACGCGGTGTGGGGAGATGCCGCCCCGCAGACGGCCGTCAACGGGATCCACACCTATGTGGCCGGGCTGCGCCGGGCGCTGGAGCCGGACCGCGGCCCCCGCGAGTCCGGCGGAGTGCTGGTGTCGGCCGGTGGCGGCTACGCCCTGTGCATGGACCCGGAGGCGGTGGACGCCGAGCGCTTCACCCGGCAGCACACCGAGGCCAGGCGGCTGCGGGCGGACGGACACCCGGAGCGCGCCGGCCAGGTCTACGAGGCGGCGCTGGCCCTGTGGCACGGCGAGGCGTACGCCAACGTCCCCGGCCCGTTCGCGGATCTGGAGCGCACCCGGCTGCGGGAGCTGCGGCTGACCGCCATCGAGGAGTGGGCGGACACCATGCTGGCGGTGGCCCGGCACACCGAGACCGTCGCGGTCCTGTCCGACCTGGTCACCCGGGAGCCGCTGCGCGAACGCCTGCGGTGGCTGCTGATGCTGGCGCTGTACCGCTGCGGACGACGCGCCCACGCACTCGGCCTGTACCGGGAGACCCGGCAGCTGCTCCACGACGAACTCGGCCTCGAACCGGGCTTTGAGTTACGCCGCCTGCATGAGCAGATCCTCGGCGGGCACCCCGACCTCGATCCTCGGAGACCCCCGTCCGAGGGCGCTGCCTCCCTCAGCGGCGGCACCCTCACCGGCAACACCCTCAGCGGAAGCTCCCTCACCGGGAGCGCCCTCACCGGGCCCCGGCGCGACGGGCACGCCGTGCCGGCGCTGGCCCCCGCCCCCCGGCCGGCCCAACTGCCGCCCGACGCACGCGGCTTCACCGGGCGCGGCGAGGAGCTGGCCCGGCTGCGCAACTTCGTCACCCAGGAGCACGCCAGGCCCGGCACCCCCGCCGCGCTCGCGGTGGTGGAGGGCGGGGCGGGGGTCGGCAAGACCGCGCTGGCGCTGCGGCTGGCCCATCGGCTGTCGGAGGACTACCCGGACGGCCAGCTCTTCGTGGACCTGCGCGGTACCAGCCCCGAGCAGCAGCCGCTGAGCGCGCGGGCCGCCCTGGCCCAGGTGCTGCGCAGCCTGGGCGTCCCCGACGCCCGGATGCCGGACGACCTGACCGGGCGGACCTCGCTGTACCGCAGCCTGCTGCACGGCAGGCGGGTGCTGCTGGTGCTGGACGACGCCCTCGACGCCGAGCAGGTGCGACCGCTGCTCCCGCGCGGCCCGGCCGGGGTGCTGATCACCAGTCGGCGCCGGCAGTACGGGCTGGCGGCCCGGGACGGCGCGTACCGGATCGGGCTCGCGCCGCTCCCGCAGGACGACGCGCTGGAGCTGCTCACCTATCTGATCGGCGAGCCACGGCTGACGGGCCGGCAGGACTCGGCGGTGCGGCTCGCGCAGCTGTGCGGCTGTCTGCCGCTGGCGCTCCGGATCGCCGCCGAGGGGATGGTGGCCAAGCCCCGCCTGTCGCTGGACGAGCTGGTCGACGACCATGCCGCCGAGCACAACCGGCTGGACCGGTTCGCCGTGGAGGGGGATGTGGCGGCGAGCCTGCGGATTGCCTTCGCCGCCTCGCTGCGCCTGCTGCCGGCCGACGCGGCACACCTCTTCCGGCTGCTGGGGCTGTACGCCGGCACCCGGGTCACCGTACCCGTGGCGGCGGTGCTGTCCGGGAAGAGCCCGGCCTGGGCGGCCCGGCAGCTTGAGGTGCTGGCCGACCATCACCTGCTGGAGGACGTGGGCCGGGACTCGTATCGGCTGCACAGTCTGATCAGGCTGTACGCGGCCGAGTGCGCGGACGAGGAGCCGCTGGAGGACCGCACGGCGGCACTGGCCCGGATGCTGCCGGCGGAGCCGCTCGACGGAGCAATATCGGAGATGCAGCCGCCGGAAAGCTCATGCAGACTTTCACCCGTCGGCCACCTGTTCGAATGAGACCGCAGGGTCATGGCACGGGGGAGCGCATCCATGCGCAGCTACACTGAGTGCACGGCCGGATCCGATCAGGATGATGCCTTAGCCGTCGTGGGAATAGCCTGCCGACTCCCCGGCGCGACCACTCCGGAAATGTTCTGGAAACTCCTTCTCCACGGCAGGAGCGCCATCACCGAGGCGCCCGCCGGGCGCTGGGAGAATACCTCCCCCGACGACGGGGGCATACGTCTCGGCGGATTCCTCGACGCCATCGACCTGTTCGACGCGGACTTCTTCGGCATCTCCCCCCGCGAGGCCGCCGCAGCGGACCCGCAGCAGCGGCTCGCGCTGGAACTCGCCTGGGAGGCCGTGGAGGAGTCGGGCATCGTCCCGGGCACGCTTGAAGGGTCCCGCACCGGGGTGTTCATCGGCGCGATCCTGGACGACTACGCCGCACTGACCTACCGTCACGCCCCCGCCTCGCTCACCCGGCACACCCTGGCGGGGACCCAGCGAAGCATGATCGCCAACCGCGTCTCGTACCACCTCGGGCTGCGCGGGCCCAGCCTCACGGTGGACTCCGGTCAGTCGTCATCCCTGGTCGCCGTGCACCTCGCCTGCGAGAGCCTGCGGCGCGGCGAGTCCACGCTGGCGCTGGCCGGCGGCGTCCACCTCAACCTGCTGGCCGAGAGCACGCTGCGGGTCGCCCGGTTCGGCGGCCTGTCACCGGACGGCCGATGCCACACCTTCGACGCCCGCGCCAACGGCTACGTCCGGGGCGAGGGCGGCGGCGCCGTCCTGCTCAAACCGCTGGCCCGTGCGCTCGCCGACGGGGACCGGATCCACTGCGTCATCCGGGGCAGCGCCATCAACAACGACGGCGCTGCCGAAGGGCTCACCGTTCCCGACGCCCAGGCCCAGCAGGACGTCCTGCGCGAGGCCTGCCGGCAGGCCGGTGTCGCCCCGGCCGACCTCCAGTACGTCGAACTGCACGGTACCGGGACCAGGGTCGGCGACCCGATCGAGGCAGCCGCCCTCGGCGCCGCCGTCGGCACCGCCAGAGCCCCCGACTCCCCCCTGGCGGTGGGCTCGGCCAAGACCAACGTGGGGCACCTGGAGGGCGGCGCCGGCATCGTCGGCCTGCTCAAGACCGTCCTCAGCGTGGAGCACGGCCGACTGCCGCCCAGCCTCAACTTCGCGACCCCCAACCCGGAGATCCCTCTGGACGCGCTCAATCTGCGGGTCCCCCGGCAGCCGGAGCCATGGCCGCAGCCGGACCGACCACGGCTCGCCGGGGTCAGCTCCTTCGGCCTGGGCGGCACCAACTGCCATGTGGTGGTGGCGGAAGCACCGGTGCCGGGGCCGACCGGGCGGGGACGGCAGCGCACCGGCGGCGCCGTGCCGTGGCTGTTGTCCGGCCGGAGCGCGACGGCCCTGCGTGCCCAGGCCGAGCGGCTGCACCGGTACATCGAGGACCACCCCGACCTCGACCCGGCCGACACCGGGCTGGCGCTGGCGACCACCCGTACCGCCTTCGAGCACCGGGCGGCGGTCGTCGGGGAGCGACGGGAGGACTTCCTCCCCGGCCTGGCGGCCCTGGCCGCCGGAGCCTCGGCGGCACACCTGGTGGAAGGCGTCGCAAACCCGGGCGGGACGGTCTTCCTCTTCCCCGGCCAGGGATCCCAGTGGGCGGGCATGGCCGTCGAACTCGCCGGCAGCCACCCGGTCTTCGCCGACACCCTGTCCGCCTGCGAGAAGGCCCTCGCCCCTTACACCGACTGGTCGCTGACGGATGTGCTGCGCGGCGGCGGCAGCGCGGGCCCGTCCCCGCTGGACCGCGTGGACGTGGTGCAGCCGGTGCTCTTCGCGGTGATGGTGTCGCTCGCCGCGCTCTGGGGTTCGGCGGGTGTGCGGCCGGAGGCGGTCGCCGGACACTCACAGGGCGAGATCGCCGCAGCCCATGTCGCGGGCGCCCTCTCGCTGGAGGACGCCGCCCGCCTGGTCGCGCTGCGCAGCCGGGCGGTCAGGGCGCTGTCCGGGCGGGGCGGCATGGCCTCGGTGCCGCTTCGCGCCGACGCATTGGCGGACCGGCTGGCGGCCTGGGGCGGCCGGCTGGAGGTCGCGGTGGTCAACGGCCCCGCCGCCACGGTCGTCTCCGGCGACGCCGACGCCCTGGACGAGCTGCTGGCGGCGTTCGCCACCGAGGGCGTCGACGCGCGTCGGGTGGCCGTCGACTACGCCTCCCACTCGGCCCAGGTCGAGGCCATCCGCGAACCGCTGCTCGCCTCGCTGGCCGGGATCGCCCCGCGTACGTCGGACATCCCGTTCTACTCGACGGTGACCGGCGGACCGGTGGACACCGCCTGCCTGGACGCCGACTACTGGTACCGGAACCTGCGGCAGACCGTGCGCTTCGAGCCCACCGTCCGCGCCCTGCTGGCCGCCGGCCACCGGTCGTTCGTCGAGGTGAGCCCGCACCCGGTGCTCACCGGCAGCCTCCAGGACATCTTCGAGTCCGCCCTCGGCCCCGGCGGCGCGGACAGTCCCGCCGACGCGGACAGTCCCGGCGGTGCCGCCTTCGCCACCGGCACCCTGCGGCGCGGCGACGGCAGCCGGCAGCGGTTTGTGACCTCCCTGGCGCAGGTCCACGTCCACGGCGCCGCCGTCGACTGGGCCGCGGTGTTCGCGGACACCGGTGCCCGGCCCGTCCCGCTGCCCACCTACGCCTTCCAGCGCGAGCGCCACTGGCTGGACCTCACGCCGGGCGGCCCCGCCGCCGTCACGCCGACCGTGGTGCCGCGCGGCCCCGCCGTCCCCCCGGTGGCCGCCACGGCACAACCGGACGGCGGGTCCCTGGCACAACGCCTCGCCATGGAGCCCGAGGCGGAGCAGTACCGCCTGCTGCTGGAGACGGTGCGCACCGAGGCGGCCGTCGTCGTGGGCCGCACGGCCGAGTCCGTCGAGGTACGGCGGCCCTTCAAGGAGATGGGCTTCGACTCACCGGCCATCGTGGAACTGCGCAACCGGCTGGGCGCCGCCACCGGGCTGCGGCTGCCGACCTCACTCGTCTTCAACCACCCGACACCGGCCGTGCTGGCCGCCCATCTCCGCGACCTGCTGTGCGGTGACGGACCGGCACGGCCCCCTGCGGTCCTCGCCGAGCTGGACCGGCTGGAGGCGGCTCTCGCAGCGGCCTCCCTGGACGACGGCGAGACCCGCGACGCGGTCGCGGTGCGGCTGCGGCACCTCCTTGACCGGGTGGACCACGTGCACCGGCCGCAGCGGCAGCCGAACGGTGATCTCACCCGGACGATCCTGTCGGCCACACCCGAAGAGATCTTCGATCTCATCGACAACAGGGGCCCATTGTGACGAACGTAGAGCGGCTCACCCAGTATCTGAAGAAGGCCACGGTCGACCTCTACCAGGCCGAGCAGCGGCTGCGGGGGATCGAGGAGCGCTCCCGGGAGCCCATGGCCGTCATCGGCATCGGCTGCCGCTACCCCGGCGGGATCGACTCCCCGGAGCGGCTGTGGAAGCTGGTGGCGGACGAGAGGGACGCCATCTCCGACTTCCCCTCCGACCGAGGCTGGGACATCGACGCGCTGTACGACCCGGAGCCCGGCCGACCCGGCCGGACCTACACCCGGAACGGCGGCTTCCTGGACGACGCCGCCGGGTTCGACGCCCCGTTCTTCGGGATCTCGCCCCGCGAGGCCACAGCCATGGACCCCCAGCAGCGCCTGCTGCTGGAGACGTCCTGGGAGGCGGTCGAGCGCGCAGGCATCGACCCGACCACCCTCCACGGCAGCACCACGGGGGTCTTCACCGGGCTGTCCCACGACCACTACGGCGGCGCCTTCGAGGAGGCGTCGAAGGAGTCCGCGGGCTATCTGCTCACCGGTTGCTCCACCAGCGTCGCCTCCGGCCGGATCGCCTACACCCTCGGCCTGCGCGGACCGGCCGTCACCGTCGACACGGCCTGCTCCTCCTCGCTGGTCGCGCTCCACCTCGCCTGCCAGGCGCTGCGGCAGGGCGAGTGCGACCTGGCGCTGGCCGGCGGCGCCTGCGTCATGCCCACCCCCGGCATGTTCCTGGAGTTCAGCCGGCAGCGGGGCCTGGCCCCCGACGGCCGCTGCAAGCCCTTCGCCGCGGCGGCCGACGGCACCGGTTGGAGTGAGGGCTGCGGGGTCCTGCTCGTGGAGCGCCTCTCCGACGCGCGGCGCAACGGCCACCCGGTACTCGCCCTGATCACCGGCTCCGCGATCAACCAGGACGGCGCCAGCAACGGCCTGACCACGCCCAACGGCCTGTCCCAGGAGAGGGTCATCCGGCTGGCGCTGGAGAACGCCCGGCTCACCCCCGCCGACATCGACGCGGTGGAGGCCCATGGCACCGGCACCGCCCAGGGCGACCCCATCGAGGCCCAGGCGATCCTCTCCGCGTACGGCAGGGACCGGCCCGCCGGGAGCCCGCTGCTGCTCGGCTCGATCAAGTCCAACATCGGCCACACCCAGGCCGCCGCCGGCCTCGCCGGTGTCATCAAGATGGTCATGGCGATGCGCCATGGGCTGCTCCCCCGGACCCTGCACACCGACCGCCCCACCCCGCACGTCGACTGGGACCAGGGCGGCGTCGCCCTGCTCACCCGGGCAACCCCCTGGCCGGAGCGGGACCGCCCGCGCCGAGCCGCCGTCTCCTCCTTCGGCATCAGCGGCACCAACGCCCATGTGGTGCTTGAGCAGCCGCCCGCAGCCGAGGAGCCCCCAGCCCGGGAGTCCGCCGCCCAGGAGCCCCCAGCCCAGGAGCCCGCAGCCTCTCGGCCCGCCGCCCATCGGCCGCTCGGTGGCGCGGGCCTCATCCCATGGCCGCTGTCCGCCGCGAGCGAGCAGGCGCTGCGCGCCCAGGCCGCACAGCTGCACCAAGCGGTGGCCGCCGACGGCGCGGCGGACCCGGCCGACATCGGCCTCACGCTGGCCACCGGGCGGACGGCCTTCGAGCACCGCGCCGTGGTGATCGGCTCCTCCCAGGACGGCCTGCTGGCCGGGCTGGCGGCGCTGGCCCATGGCGAGCAGGCGGCAGGTCTGGTCCAAGGCGGCGCGCTGCCCGGCCTGGTGGCGTTCCTCTTCGCCGGCCAGGGAACGCAGCGCCCTGGCATGGGCCGCGAACTCTTCGATGCCTTCCCGGTCTTCGCCGAGGCGACGCAGGAGATCTGGTCCCATCTCGACCCCCATCTCGACCGCCCGCTGCGGGAGATCGCGTTCGCCGCCCCGGGGACACCGGAGGCCGAGCTGCTGCGGGAGACCGGGTGGGCACAGCCCGCGCTCTTCGCGCTGGAGACGGCCCTTTACCGGCTGGTCACCTCCTTCGGTGTGGTCCCGGACCGGCTCCTCGGCCACTCGGTGGGCGAGCTGAGCGCGGCGCACGCGGCCGACGTGCTCTCACTTCCCGACGCCTGCGCCCTGGTTGCCGCACGGGCCCGCCTGATGCAGGCCGCTCCGTCCGGCGGCGCCATGGTGTCGGTGCGGGCCACCGAGGACGAGGTCCGCGCCTGGGTCGCCGGTGTCCCGGAGGTCGCTGTCGCCGCCGTCAACTCCCCCACCTCCGTGGTCGTCTCAGGGAGCGCCGAGGGGGTCGCCCTGGTCGCCGCGCGGTGCGAGGCGAATGGCCGTAAGACCACCCCGCTGCGGGTCAGCCACGCGTTCCACTCCCCGCATATGGACGGCATCCTGGAGGAGTTCCGGGCCGCCGCACGCGCGGTCACCTTCCGGCCGGCCCGGATCCCGATCGTCTCCAACCTCACCGGACGGCCTGCCACCGCCGAGCAGTTGGCCTCGCCGGACTACTGGGCCGAGCAGCTGCGGCACCCGGTGCGGTTCATGGACGGGGTACGCCGGCTGGCTGCGGAGGGCGTCACCTGCTGGCTGGAGCTGGGCCCGGACACCACTCTGGCCGCCCTCGCCCAGGAGAGCGTGGAGGGGCCCGCCGCCCTGGTCTCCGCGCTGCACCGCACCCGGCCGGAGCCGTCCACGCTGCTGACCGCCCTGGCGCGGGTGCACACCGCAGGCGCGACCGTCGTCTGGCCCACGGCCCTGTTCGGCTCCGATGCCCGGCAGGTCGACCTCCCCACCTACCCCTTCCAGCGGCGTCGCCACTGGCTGGAACCGCCCGCTGCCCGGGCCGCCGTGCCGGGCGGCCCGACCGCCGCAGCGGTGGAGCACCCGCTGCTGGGTGCGGCGTTCGACCTGGCCGGCGCCGCCGAACGCCGGTACGCCCACACCCTGACCCCCGACCGGCCCTGGTTCCTGGGCGAGCACCGGCTGGCCGGTACGCCCGTGCTGCCCGGCAGCGCCATGCTCGAATGGACGCTGGCCGCAGCACGGTCGGCGGCCGGAGACGGCGACAGCGATGGGGCGGCGTGGTCGCTGGCGGACGTCGCCTTCCACACCTTCCTGCCCTTGGCCGCCGACCGGCCGGTGGGCGTACAGACGGCCGTGGAGCTGCACGAAGGGTCCTGGCGGGTGCGGTGCTTCAGCCGCCCGGACGGGCCCGAGCAGCGGTGGACCGAGAACGTCACCGCGACCGCCGCCGCGACCCCTGCCACCACGCGCCCCGCCCCGACCGATCCCGCCACCGTCCGCGCCCGGCTGCCCGAGCAGGACGCCGGGGCGCTGTATGAGCGCTTCGCCCGCACCGGTCTGGACTACGGGCCCGCCTTCCACGGGATCACCCGGCTGTGGCGCGGCGACGGTGAGGCGCTGGCCCTTGTCGAGGTGGCGCAGGCCGAGCAGGACGGCGACGCCTATCTGCTGCACCCGGTGGTGCTCGATGCCTGCTTCCAGACGGTCGGCGCGCTCGCCGGGCAGGACGACCGGGCCTGGGTGCCCGTCGGGCTGGACCGGCTCACCGTCCACGGCCGGCTGCCGGGCCGCGTCTGGTGCCACGTCCGCCGGTGGAGCACCGCGCACGCGGGCGAGGTGGCCATGGACCTGGACCTGCTGGCGGACTCCGGGGAACGGCTGGCCGACCTGGAGGGGCTGCGGTTCCGCTCCGTGACCCGGGCCGCGCTGTCCGCCCTGGCCGGCGAGGGGCCGCGCCGCTACGAGATCGCCTGGCGACCGCTCGGGGGCGGCTCCGGCGGGGACGCTCGGCCCGCCCCGCAGGGCAGCTGGCTGGTGCACGGCGAGGACCCGGCTGTCGCCGGCGACTGGCAGCGCCGGCTGACCGCGCTCGGCACGTCGGCGGCCATCGTCAAGGACGCAGCCGCGCTGCGGGCCGGGGACGCGGTCCGAGGACTGCTGCTGCACATCGGCCCCGGCGCGGACGAGGCGGACGACGTCCTCGACACCGTCTACCGGCTCGCCCGCACCCATCTGGACCTCCTGCGGGACTTCCTGACGGCCCATGCCGCCCGGCGGCCGCAGATCGTCGTCTGCACCACCGGGGCCACCGCACCCCGCCCGGCGCAGGACGCCCCCGACCCCCGGCAGGCGGCCCTCACCGGCCTGGTCAGAGCCGTCCTTGCCGAGTACCCGGACGTCACCTGCGTACAGATCGACCTCGACCCCGCCGCGCCCGCGCCGTCCCCGGACGAGGTGCTGGGCAGGGCCGAGGCGCTGGGCGGCTCGGGCCACCTCGCGGTGCGCGACGGGCAGTGGTACGAGGCCCGGCTGCGCGAGCAGACGGCATCCGGCGGCGACCCGGTCCCGGTCCGCCCCGACGCCACCTATCTGATCACCGGCGGCTTGGGCGCCCTCGGCCTGGTGACCGCCGACTGGCTGGCGGAGCGCGGCGCCCGCTCGCTGCTGCTGGCCGGCCGTACGGTCCCCGCCGCCGAGCCGCCCGCCGTGGCGGCGCTGCGGGCGGCCGGGGTCCGGGTCGAGCTGCGCCGGGCCGATCTGGCCGACCCCGCCGACGTCGACGCCCTGCTGGCGTACGCGGAGCGCGAGTTGCCGCCACTGCGCGGCGTCGTGCACGCGGCCGGGCTGAACTCCGAGGTGATCCTGGAGGAGCAGGACGGGGCCGAACTCGGCCGCATCATGGACCCCAAGGTGCGTGGCGCCTGGCATCTGCACCAGCGCACCACGGGTCTCGACTTCTTCCTCCTCTACTCCTCGATCGCCTCGGTCCTCGGAGCCGCCGGGCAGGCCGGATATGTGGTCGGCAATGCGTTCCTGGACGCCCTGGCCGGGTACCGGCGCCACCACGGGCAGCCCGCGCTGAGCATCAACTGGGGCCCATGGGCCCAGGTGGGCATGGCGGCGCAGGACGAGATCGCCGTCCGGTACGCGGCAGCGGGCATCACCCCGCTGCCGACGGACCGGGCCCTGGAGACCCTCGCCCGGATCCCCGCCGCCGACGCGCCGCACGTCGGCGTGGTGGAGGTGGACTGGTCCCGCTTCCTCGGCGCCTCCCCGCGCCGCCGGCCGTACACCCTGCTCGCCGACCTCGCTCCCGCCGACCCGGCCGCCGTGGAACAGGACGACCCACGGCACGCCGAGACGCTGGCACGGCTGATGGCGGACGACCCCGACTCCGCCAGGGAGACCGTCTTCGGCGAACTCCTGGACCGGGTGGCGCTGCTGCTGGGCATGACGGCCTCGGAGCGGGACGAGTTGCGCCCGACGTTCGGGCAGCGGCGGCTCAATGAACTCGGCTTCGACTCACTGACGACCATTCAGCTGCGCAACCGCCTGCTCGCCGACTACTCGGCCGACGTGGCCACGGACTTCCTCTTCGGCGGCGGCACCGCGGCGGAGATCGTCGGGCTGGTCTGCCGCCACCTCACCGCGCTGAGCGTCCTGGCCACGGACGACGACGCGGTCGACGCGGACGAGATCGAGGTGCTGACCCTGTGAGCTCCCGAGTCGGGCGGGCCCCGGCACCCCGAGGACGGAGCCGCCGGCAGACGGTGGACCGGCAAACGGTGGACAAGGAGAGACCGCTGTGCCTGAGAGTGGCATGACAACGATCCCGTCCCTGCTGGACGAGCTGGCGCGGGACGGCATCAAGCTGAAGCTGATCGGCGACGGCCGGATCGAGGTGACCGCGCACCGTGGCCGGCTGTCCGACGACCTCCGGGCTCGGATCGGCCGGCACAAGCCGGAGCTGGTCGAGTGGCTGGCGAAGCTGCGGACCGACCGGCCGCAGGACACCGCGCTGCCCGTGATCACCCCCGATCCTGACCGGCTGTTCGAGCCCTTCCCGCCCTCCGACCTCCAGGCGTCGTTTCTGATCGGCAGCCGGGAGGGGTTCGAGTACTACGTGCGCCCGCACCAGTACTTCGAATACGAGCTCGGCGAGACCGACCCCCGGCGCCTGGAGCAGGCCCTCAACGAGGAGCTGCACCACCAGCGGCACAACCTGGTCGTGGTCCGCGACGACATGCGGCTGGAGACGGTGCGCGACCCGGCGCCGGCCGAGCTGCGCGTGTACGACCTGCGCGGACTGCCGCTGGCCGACGCGGAGCGTGCGATGGCGCGGATGCGCGACGCCATCGTCCGCACCGAGCCGGTACACGACCGCTGGCCCTGGGTCGACCTGCGGCTCAGCCTGCTCCCCGGGGGGCGCAGCCGACTCCACTTCAACAACAACAACATCTTCAGCGACGCACCGGCGACCCTGCGCTTCCTCGACCGGGTGCTGCTCCGCTACCGCGACCCGCACTGGTCGCCGCCCGCGCTGGAGATCAGCTTCCGGGACTGCGTGCTGGCCCTGGCCGAGCTGGAGGAGTCGCCACTGGGCCAGGCGTCGCGGGCGTACTGGACCGACCGGATCGCCGACTGGCCGGAGGCGCCCCCCGTCCCGCTGGCGGCCGGCGCTGACCCTCGGCGGCGTTCCCGGCTGGAGCGCCGCGAGATGCTCTTCCCGGCGCCGGTGTGGACGGCGCTGCGGGACCGCGCCGCCGCGCGGAACCTGACGACCACCAATGTGCTCTCCGCCGTACAGGCCGAGGTGCTCTCCTACTGGAGCGGGTCGCGCCACTTCCTGCTGAACAACATGATCACCCACCGGCTGCCGCTCCACCCGCAACTGCCCGACGTGCTGGGGAACTTCGCCTCGCTCTACCCGCTGGAGGTCGACTGGCGGCCCGACGAGCCGTTCCAGGCCCGGGTCCGCCGGCTTCAGGCCCGGATGCTGTCCGACGTGGAGCACCTGTACTGGAGCGGGGTCAAGGTCCTCCAGAAGCTCAACCAGGCCCGCCGTACCCCCGGCCGGGCGGTCTGCCCGTTCGCGATCGGCAGCGCGCTCTTCGTGGGGCAGCAGGAGCGGCCGGTGCACAGCCAGTTGGAGACCCCGCAGACGCTGATCGACTGCGAGTTCTGGGACTTGCGGGACGGCAGTCTGTGGGTGGTCTGGGACGTCATCGAGGACATGTTCCCCGAGGGCCTGATCGACGCCATGGAGCAGGGCTACCGCACGGTCGTCACAGAGCTCGCCGAAAGCGACGCGGCCTGGGAGACCAAGGCGTTCGAGCTGCTGCCCGCCACCCAGCGGGAGCAGCGCGCCCGGATCAACCGGACCTCTCCGCCGCTCCCCGGCGGACTTCTGCACACCCCGCTGGAGCGGCACGCCGCCGAGCGCCCCGACCGGCCGGCCGTGGTCGCCGACGGCGCCACGGTCGGCTACCGCGAGCTGCACCGCCGCGCCGCCCGCCTCGCCGAGACGCTGCACGCCCAGGGGACACGGCCCGGCGACCTGGTCGCCCTGGTGCTGTCCAAGGGCCCGGAGCAGATCACCGCGGTCCATGGCGTGCTCACCGCCGGGGCGGCCTATGTGCCGCTGGACCCGGCCTGGCCGGAGGACCGCATCCGGTATGTGCTGTCCGACACCTCGGCCACCGCCGTGGTCACCGTCGAGGGGCTGCGGGAGCGGCTCACCGGCCTGACCCAGGCACCCGTCGTCACCGTGGACGGGGTCACCGTGGACGGGGTCACCGTGGACGGGGTCACCGTGGCCGAGCCCGCCCCGGCCCCGGCCCCGGCGGCACGCGCGCCGGAGGACCTGGCGTACGTCATCTACACCTCGGGCTCCACCGGCCGCCCCAAGGGCGCGATGCTGGACCACCGGGGCCCGCTCAACACCATCGCCGAGGTCAACCGGCGCTTCGGGATCACCGGGGACGACGTCCTGTTCGGCATCTCCTCGCTCTGCTTCGACCTGTCCGTCTACGACATCTTCGGCGCGCTCCAGGCGGGCGCCACCCTGGTCCTGCCGGAGCGGGGCGAGGCCGACCCCGCCGCCTGGGTCGCGGCGGTGCGCCGCCACGGCGTCACGGTGTGGAACTCCGTGCCGGCGATCATGCAGCTCTTCGTCGAGGAGGCGGAGGCGGCCGGGCTGGAGTGCCCCTCACTGCGTACGGTGCTGCTGAGCGGCGACTGGATCCCGGTCGGCCTGCCGGACCGGATCCGCGGGATCGCCCCGAACGCCCAGGTGGTCAGCCTCGGCGGCGCCACCGAGGCGTCGATCTGGTCGATCTGCCACCCGGTCGGGAAGACCGACCCCGGCTGGACGAGCATCCCGTACGGCAAGCCGCTGGCCGGCCAGAGCTGGTACATCCTGGACGAACTCGGCCGCGACCTGCCCACCTGGGTGGCCGGGCAGCTGTACATCGGCGGGGCCGGGCTCGCCCTCGGCTACCTCGGCGACCCGGACAGGACCGCAGCCGCTTTCACCACCCACCCGCGCACCGGCGAGCGGCTGTACCGCACCGGAGACCTGGGGCGCTATCTGCCCGGCGGGGAGATCGAGTTCCTCGGCCGCGCGGACTTCCAGGTGAAGATCCAGGGCTTTCGGGTGGAACCCGGCGAGGTGGAGCACGCCCTGGCGGAGCTGCCGCACATCGGGCAGGCCGCCGTGGTGGCGCGCACCACGGACTCCGGCAAGCAGCTGGCGGCCTTCGCCACCGCCGCCGAGGGCGTCGAGCCGCCGTCTGCCGCCACCGTGCTGGCCGCCCTGGGCGAACGGCTGCCCGCCTATATGGTGCCCAGTCATCTCACCGTGCTGGAGCGGCTGCCGCTCACCGCCAACGGCAAGCTGGACCGCAGGGCGCTGGAGGCCCTGGAGCCGGCCGGGCCGGGCGGGCAGCGCGAGCGGACCGCGCCCCGGACGCCCGCCGAGAAGGCACTGGCGGAGATCTGGGAGGCGGTGCTGGGCTCCGGGCCGATCGGGGTGCACGACGACTTCTTCGCGCTGGGCGGGCAGTCCTTCACGGCGCTGCGCGTCACCGCGCAGATCGCCCGGCGGCTGGGCCACCAGGTGCCGCTGGGCACCCTGCTGGAGCGGCGCACCGTCGCCGGGCTGGCGGAGTGGCTGGAGACCCGGGCCGACTGGTCGCCGCTGGTGCGACTGCGGGACGGGGACGCCGACCCCTGGTTCTTCGTCCACCCCGCCGGCGGCAATGTGCTGTGCTATCGGGCGCTCGCCGAGTCGCTGGGCCGTCCGTTCCACGCCTTCCAGGCTCCCGGCGCGGCCGGCGGGTCGCCGCTGGAGACCATGGACGACCTGACGGCCCTGTATACGCGGGAGCTGCGCAGGGTCCAGCCGTCCGGGCCGTACCGGCTGGGCGGCTGGTCCTCGGGTGCGGTCATCGCCGCCGGGATCGCGCACCGCCTGGAGGCGCTCGGCGAGAAGGTCGAGCGCCTGGTGGTGATCGACGCGCCCGCCCCGGTCGAGCCCCGGGAGGTGGACGAGGCGCAGCTGGCGCTCTGGTTCCTGGAGGACCTGGACATCGGCTTCGACCCGCGCTCCGCTGCGGCCGACCTGCTGCGGGAACGGCTCGCGGCGCTGCCCGAGGGCACCTTCGCGCGCCTCGCGCCTCCGCTGCTGCACCAGGCCGCCGGGGCTGCGGGCGGCCTGGACGCGGCGGACCTGGCGGATGCGCTGGCGGTCTTCCGGGGGGTGGTCCGGGCCTGCAACAGCCACCGGGCCGCCGGGCTGGCCGCGGACATCACCGTCGTCCGGGCGCGGGACGGCCAGGTCGGCGAGTTCGCCGACCACCCGTGCGCCGCCGCCCCCGACTGGGGCTGGGCCGCGCTCACCACGGGGCGGACCGCCACCGCGTCCGTCCCGGGCACCCACCACACCCTGCTCACCAGCCCGCTGGTCGCCGCCGTCTCCGCCGCGATCGACCGACACCCGGAGGAGGACGCTCCGCGATGACTCAGGACCTGCTTGTCGAACTCCACCAACGCGGCATCAAGTTGCGGCTTGTCGAGGGCCGCCTGGACGTACTGGCCCCGGCCGGGACGCTCACCCCGACGCTGCGCGACGAACTGCGGGCGCGGCGCGACGACCTCATCGCCGTCCTCAGCGGTGTCGGATCCGAGGGCAGGCCCGCGCCGGTGCCCCGGCCCGAGCTGCGGCATGAGCCGTTCCCGCTGACCGACATCCAGCACGCCTACTGGGTGGGCCGCCGGTCGGCCATGGAGCTCGGCGGTGTCTCGACGCATGTGTACTTCGAGCGCGAGCGCGGGGGGCTCGACCCGGAGCGGCTCCAGCAGAGCCTGCGGAAGGTGGTCGAGCGCCACGACATGCTCCGGGCGATCGTGCTGCCGGACGGTCGGCAGCGGGTGCTCGCCGAGGTGGCACCGTATGTGATCCCGGTGGACGACCTGCGCGGGCTGGCGCCGGAGGCGCTGCGGGAGCGCCTGCTCCGCACCCGCCGGGAGATGGACCACCAGGTCATGCCGGCGGACCGCTGGCCGCTGTTCGACGTCCGGGTCTCGCTACTGGACGGCGGGCTGGTCCGGCTGCACGTCGGGCTGGACATCCTGATCATGGACGGCTTCAGCATGTATGTGCTGTTCGAGGACTGGCGGCGGTTCTACGAGGACCCGGAGTGGGCACCGGAGCCGCTGGAGCTGTCCTTCCGCGACCATGTGGCCACCGAGGAGGCGGCACGGGACTCCGCCCGCTACCGGAAGGCCGAGGAGTACTGGCTGACGCGGCTGGCCGAGCTGCCGCCGGCGCCCGCCCTGCCGCTGGCCGTCCAGCCGAGCCGACTGGACGGCCGACCCGAGTTCACCCACCGCAGTGGCCGACTGGCCCGGGAGCGCTGGCAGGCGGTGAAGAGCGAGGCCCGCCGGCGCGGGCTGACGCCGTCGGTGGTGCTGATGACCGCGTATGTCGAGGTGCTGCGGCGGTGGTCGCAACAGCGCGGGCTCACGGTCAATCTGACCCTGCTGAACCGGCCGCGCACCCATCCGCAGATGGACCGGCTCATCGGCGACTTCACCTCGGTGACGCTGCTGGCGGCCCAGGAGGATCCGGACGCCGCGTTCGCGGTCCGCGCGGAGACATTGCAGCGGCAGTTGCTGCG
Source organism: Peterkaempfera bronchialis (assembly GCF_003258605.2). Lineage (NCBI taxonomy): Bacteria > Bacillati > Actinomycetota > Actinomycetes > Kitasatosporales > Streptomycetaceae > Peterkaempfera > Peterkaempfera bronchialis. Next base: position 5,576,876 of record NZ_CP031264.1, on the reverse strand, counting down.
GGATCTGGAACACGCGGAGTTCAACGGCGTCCGGGTGATGCGCGAGCGGTCCCGGAGGGAGGGCGGCGGCCCGGGCGCGAGCATGCCGGTCGTCTTCACCAGCATGATCCCCGCCTCGGAGGACGAGGACCGCTCGGACGGTCCGGGCTTCTTCGGCGACCTCGTCCACCAGGTAAGCCAGACCCCGCAGGTGTGGCTGGACCACCAGGTGACCGAGGAGCGCGGCGAGCTGGTGTTCAACTGGGACGCCGTCGAGAAGCTGTTCCCCGAGCGCCTGCTAGACGACATGTTCGCGTCCTTCGGCGAGGCGCTGGAACGGCTCGCCCGAGACCCCGGCGCCTGGGACGACACCGGGCCCCGCCGCCTGCCGCAGTGGCAGGCGGCGGAACGGGACCGCGCCAATGACACGGCGGCCGACCTCCCGGCCCGCACCCTGTGGGAGCTGGTCGAGTCCCGCGCCCTCAGCTGTCCGGATGCCGTCGCGGTGATCACCGACGCCGGGGAGTTCGGCTACCGGCAGGTCGTGGACGACGCGCGCCGCCTCGCCCGCCGGCTCGGCGCGCTCGGCGCCGAGCCGGGCGCGCTGGTGGGCGTCGTGCTGGACAAGGGGTACGAGCAGGTGGCCGCCGTGCTCGGCGTCGCCGGGTCGGGGGCGGCGTATCTGCCCATCGATCCGAGCTGGCCGGAGGCACGGCGGACGCTGCTGCTGGCGGAGGGGCGGGTGCGGACGGTGGTCACGTCCCCGCGGCTGGCCGATGAACTCGCCTGGCCCGACGGCATACACCTGGCCACGCTGGCCGACCCCGAGGTCCGGGAGGCCGACTCCGGGCCTCTGGAGACCGCCCCGTCGCCCGACGACCTGGCCTATGTGATCTTCACCTCCGGCTCCACCGGCCGCCCCAAGGGCGTCATGATCGACCACCGGGGCGCCGCCAACACGATCCAGGACGTCAACCGGCGCTTCGGCGTGGGCCCCGCCGACCGCGTGCTGGCACTCTCCGCGCTCAGCTTCGACCTGTCGGTCTACGACATCTTCGGCGTGCTGGCGGCGGGCGGCTCGGTGGTCCTGCCGTCGCCCGCCGGGGTCCACGACCCGGCACACTGGACCGATCTGGTGGAGCGGCACGGCGTCACCGTGTGGAACTCGGTACCGGCCCTGATGCAAGCCTGGACGGACGCCCACACCCCGTCTGCCGACGTGCCGTCGACACTGCGCCTGGCGCTGCTCAGCGGTGACTGGATCCCGGTGCCGCTGCCGGATGCGGTCCGGGCCCGCCACCCCCGGGCCCGGGTGGTCAGCCTGGGCGGCGCCACCGAGGCGTCCATCTGGTCGGTCTGCTTCCCGATCGGCGAGGTCCCCTCGGAGTGGGCCCGCATCCCTTATGGCAAGCCCCTGGCCAACCAGACCCTCCAGGTGTACGACGAGCGGCTGCGGCCCTGCCCGGTCTGGGCGACCGGGGAGATCCTCATCGGCGGCGCCGGGGTGGCACGCGGCTACTGGGCGGACCCGGTGCGGACCGCCGAGCGGTTCGTCGTCCACCCGGAGACCCGGGAGCGGCTGTACCGCACCGGGGACCTCGGCCGGTATCTGCCCGGCGGCGACATCGAGTTCCTGGGCCGCCAGGACTTCCAGGTCAAACTCAACGGCTACCGCATCGAGTTGGGCGAGATCGAGGCGGCGCTGCGCGGCCGCCCGGGCATCGCGGAGGCACTGGCCTCGGTGGTGGCCAACCCCCGCACCGGCCGCCGGCAGCTGGTCGCCCATGTGCTGCCGGACGACCCTGCGGCGGTCCCGGCGCGCGGCGCGGAGGATGCCGCCGGGCTGCGCAAGGCGCTGGAGGAGGTGCTGCCCGGCTACCTGGTGCCGCACCAGATCCTGTTCATCGACCGGGTACCGCTGACCGCCAACGGCAAGGTGGACCGCAGCGCGCTGCCCGAGCCCTGGGCCGACGCCGCACCCGAGCAGCAGACCGCCCCGCGCGACGAGATGGAGCACCGGCTGCTGGAGATGTGGGCCGACGCCCTGGGCCACGCCGACTTCGGCGTGCACGACAACTTCTTTGAGCTCGGGGGCGATTCCCTGCACGCGGTGCGCATCCTCACCCGGGTCCGCCAGGAGCTGGGGATCGAGCAGGAGGCGGAGGAGGACCTGGAGATGCTCTTCGACCACCCCACCATCGCCGAGCTGGCGGAGGCGCTGAGCAGTCGGACGGGGCACTGAGCCGTGGCACTCTCGGACCCCGGGGCGGGGACGGCGCCCTCCGGATGGGACGACGTGGTCGTCGGCGGCGGCTCATCGGGGGCGGTGCTCGCCGCCCGCCTCTCCGAGCAGCCCGGTCGACGGGTGCTGCTGCTGGAGGCGGGCACCGACCCGGCCGCCTCCGAAGCGGCGACCGGCGACATACCCGTGCTGTCCGGCGCCAACTGGGACTACTCGGCCTATGTCGACCGGCCCGGTCCCGCCGCCCGGGAGTACCCGTACCCGGTCGGCCGGGTCATGGGCGGCTCCTCGGCGGTCAACGGGGCGCTGGCCCTGCGCGGTCTGCCCGCCGACTTCGACACCTGGGCGGCAGCCGGGAACGACGCCTGGGCATGGCAGCACGTCCTGCCGTACTTCACCAGGCTGGAGGCCGACGCCGACTGCAAGGGCGACGAGCACGGCACGGTCGGCCCACTGCCGGTGCGGCGCACCGCACCGGCGGACCTCAGCCCGCTGGCGGCGGCCTTTCTGCGCGCCTGCGCCGCCCTTGGCCTGCCCGACGCCCCCGACCTCAACAGCACGGCGCACCCGGTCGGCGCGGGTCCGATCCCGCTCAACGCCCTCGGGCGGCGGCGGGTGTCCACGGCGGACGCCTATCTGACGCCCGCGCGGACCCGGCCCAACCTGACCGTATGGGACCGCTGCCAGGTCGTCAGGGTGCTGACGGAGGGCGGCCGCGCCACGGGGGTGGAACTGCTGCGGGAGGGGCGCTGCGACATCGTCCACGCCGACCGGGTCACGCTCTGCGCGGGCGCCGTCAACACCCCTGCCGTACTCCTGCGCTCGGGCATCGGGCCGGCCGGACAGCTGGCGGCGCTGGGGGTCCGGCCGGTGGCCGACCTGCCCGGCGTCGGCGAGAACCTGACCGACCATGCCATGGTCACCCTCTGGGCACTGCCCCGGCCCGGGGTCTGCCGGGACGGCGAGCCCATGCACCAGGTACTGGCCCGGGTGGCCGCAGCCGGCGCCCCGGACCTCAACCTCACGCTGGTCAACAACCTGTCGGGCCTGGCCGTGCCGGGGATCGCGGAGGTCCTGCGCGGCCGCGACGCCATGTCGCTGCACGCCACCCTGCTGACCCCGCGCTCCCGTGGCACCGTCACACTGCGGGACGCCGAGCCCGACACCCCTCCGGTCATCGCATTGCGGCTGGCCTCCGAGGCGGCGGACGTCGAGCGGCTGATGACCGGGATGCGGCTGGTGTGGGCACTCGTCCAGCAGGCCCCGCTCGGCGGGCTGCTGCGACGCGTCCTGCTGTGGACCGCGCGGATGGTGCAGGACGACGCGCTCCTGCGCAGCGCGGTGACGAGGTTCGCCTGCCCGGCGTGGCACCCCGTCGGAACCGCCCGGATGGGACCGGCCGAGGACCCGGCGGCCGTGGTCGACCAGCGCCTGCGCGTCCACGGGGTGGCGGGCCTGCGGGTGGTCGACGCCTCCGTGATGCCGTCGATCACCAGCGCCCCGACCAACCTCAGCTGCGTCATGCTCGCGGAGAGGGCTGCCGAATGGATGTGCTGACGACCCCCGGAGGTCCGGCGGCCCGCCCGAGGCAGGGCTGGGGGGTGAGCTGGCGGTCGGCGCCCGACGCGGCGCTGCGCCTCTTCTGCCTGCCGCACACCGGCGGGGGCGCCACCACCTACCGGTCGTGGGCCGCACAGCTGGGCCCCGACGTGGAGGTGGTCTCGGTGCGGCTGCCGGGCCGGGAGACGCGGTTCCGCGAGCGGCCGTACGCCCGCCTCGACGAACTCGTGCCCGCGCTCATCGAGGGGCTGGAGCCCTGGATGGACCGCCCCCACGCGTGGTTCGGCCACAGCATGGGCGCGCTGCTCGCCTACGAGGCATGCCAGGCGCTGCGCCGCTACGGGCTGCCGCAGCCGGTCCGGATGCTGGTCGCCGGCCGCCGCGCCCCGCACCTCCCCACCCGCGAGCGGCCGGTCCACGACGCCCCGGCCGCCGAGCTGGTGGCGCACCTCCAGGAGCTGAACGGCACCCCGCGCGAGGTGCTGGACAACGCCGGACTGCTGTCGGCGCTGCTGCCCACGCTGCGCGCGGACTTCGCCGTCTCGGAAACCTACGGCTGGCGTCCGGAGCCGCCGCTGGACTGCCCGGTCTCGGTCTTCGGCGGGACGGCGGACCCGGTGGCGAACGCCGAGGAGCTGTACGCGTGGCAGCACCACACCACCGCCGGATGCACCGTGCGGATGTTCGAGGGCAGCCACTTCTTCCTCCACGAGGACCCCGCGCCGGTCGTCTCGGCCGTGGCTGCGGACCTCCTACCGGACAGCACAGCACGGAGCGGGAGGGCATCGTGACCGAGCAGGCGACAACGACCCAGGGCGACACGGCTCGGGGCGGCACGCCCGAGGCACCGTTCCCGCTGACCGACCTCCAGGCCGCCTATCTGGTCGGGGCGAGTCCGCTGATGGAGCTCGGCGGCTTCCGGCCGACCCTCTACTACGAGCTGGACATGGTGGCCTTCGACCCGGCGCGGGCCGAGGAGGCGGTCCGCCGCCTGGTACACCGCCATGAGCACCTGCGGACCGTGATGCTCGCCGAGGGGGAGCAGCGCGTCCTCGGCGACGACGAGCTGGAGCCCTTCCGGCTGCACCTCGCGGATCTGACGGCGCTCACCCCCGAGCAGCAGGAGTCCGCGATCCTGCGGACCCGCCACCGGATGCGCGACCAGGGCCCGGACCCGACCGGCTGGCCGCTGTTCGAGATCACCGCCCAGCGCCTGCGGCCGCACCGTACCCGGGTGCACCTCGCGATGAGCCTGCTGCTGCTGGACTCCGGCAGCACCCGGCGGCTCCAGGACGAATGGTGGCAGCTGTACCTCGATCCGACCGCCGAGCTGCCGCCGGTGACCGGGACGTTCCGCGCATGCCTGCTGTCGCTGGCCGAGGCGGAGCGCTCAGATGCCCACCAGGCCCACTGGCAGTACTGGGAGTCCCGGTTGGACACCCTGCCGGACGCCCCGCAGCTCCCGCTCGCCCGCCGCCCGGCCACCATCTCCCCGGTGCGCCTCACCCGCCGCAGCTTCGTCCTCGGCCGGGAGCAGTGGCAGCGGTTCCGCGCCAACGCCCGCGCCCACCGGATCATGCCGACCACCGCGCTGCTGCATGTGTACGCCGAGGTGCTGGGCGCCTGGGCGGCCGCCCCCCGCTTCTGCCTCAATGTGCTGCATCAGAACTGGGTCACCCGGCACCCGGTGGCGGAGGGCGTGGTCGGCCAGTTCAGCGCGACGCTGCCGCTGGAGGTCGACCTCGCCGAGAGCGGCGACTTCTGGGCACGGGCCGCACGCGTGCAGCGCAGGCTCTGGCGGGACCTGGAGCACGCCGACGTCACAGGGGTCCGGGTCACCCGCGAGCTGGCGGGACGGCGCGGCTGGACGTCCGGCGCCGTGCTGCCGTACGTCTTCAACAGCATGCTGGGACCGGCCGAGCAGCGCACCCCGCTCCGCCGACCGGTGTGCCGCACCGTGCACACCGGACTGCGCACCCCCCAGGTCCTGGTCGACAACCAGGCCAAGAACGGACCCGACGGCGGCATCGAGTGCGTCTGGGACGTCGTGGACGAAGCCTTCCCGACCGGCCTGCCGGACGCCCTGTTCGACGCCTACCGGCGGATGGTGGAGACCCTGGCCGGTCCGGACGGCGCCCGGGTGGAGCCGGATCCGGTTCCACCGGCCCACCGGCAGCTGGTCTCGGCGCTGAACGCGCCCGCCGCGCCGCCGGAGGGCCGCCTGGAGGACGGCTTCCTGCGGCAGGCCCGCGAGCACCCCGACGCCCCGGCCGTGGTCACCTCCGGCCGGACGCTGACCTACGGCGAGCTGGAGGCCGTCTCGCGGGCCGCCGCCCGGTGGCTGGGCGAGCGCGGCATCGGCCGTGGCGACGTGGTGCCGGTGGTCATGGCCAAGGGCTGGGAGCAGGTCGCGGCCGTGCTCGGGGTGCTGCGCGCGGGGGCCGCCTACTGCCCGGTCGACGCGGGGCTGCCCGCCGAGCGGATCCGCCACCTGCTCGACGCCTGCTCCGCCCGGGCCCTCCTCGGCCAGTCCCACCGGGTACCGGCCCCGGGGGCGCTCGGTACCCTCCCGGTGCTCCCCGTCGACCTGGTGGAGCCCAGCGGCGACCCGGCTCCGAACCCTCCCGACCGCTCCCCCGACGACCTGGCGTACATCATCCACACCTCCGGCTCCACCGGGGTGCCGAAGGGCGTGATGATCCGCCACCGGGCGGCCCTCAACACGGTGCTGGACGTCAATGAGCGGATCGGACTCCGCGCCCCGGACCGCGTCTTCGGCATCTCCTCGCTAAGCTTCGACCTGTCGGTCTGGGACATCTTCGGCAGCCTCGCCGCCGGCGCCGCACTGGTCCTGCCCGACGCGACTCCCCGCCCCGACCCGCTGGGCTGGGCCGAGAGCGCGCACCGGCACGGCGTCACCGTCTGGAACTCGGTGCCCGCCCTCGCCGAGATGCTGGTGGAGGTCGCCGAGCAGCGCCCCGAGCTGGGCCGACCACCCGTCCGGGCCTTCCTGATGAGCGGCGACTGGATCCCCCCGACCCTCCCCGGGCGGATGCGGCGGCTGACGCCGGATGTCCGCGTCATCGCCATGGGCGGCGCCACCGAGGCCTCCATCTGGTCGAACATCCATGAGGTCGAGCAGGTGGACCCGGCCTGGCGCAGCATCCCCTACGGCGTTCCGCTGCGCGGCCAGACCATGCGCATCCTCGACCACCGGCTGGAGGTCCGGCCGCCGTGGGCCACCGGCGGCATCCACATCGGCGGCGCCGGCCTCGCCAGCGGCTACGCCGGCGATCCGGAGCGCACCGAAGAGCAGTTCATCCGGCACCCGGAGACCGGCGAGCGCCTGTACCGGACCGGCGACCTCGGGCGCTACCGGCCGGACGGCACCATCGAGTTCCTGGGCCGGGAGGACCGCCAGCTGAAGATCCAGGGATTCCGGGTCGAGCCCGGCGAGGTCGAGTCGGCGATCCGCGACTGCCCGGGGGTGGCGGAGTGCGCCGTCTGCGCGGCCCCCGTACCCGGCGGACAGCAGCGGCTGGTGGCGCTGGTGGTACCCGGGGACGGCGCGGCTCCCGAGCCCACCGTGATCGCGGAGCGGCTGGCCACCCGGCTGCCGTCCTATATGGTCCCGGGGCTGATCCAGGTGGTGGACCGCCTCCCCCTGACGGCGAACGGCAAGGTGGACGCCGCCGCGCTGGCCTCGCTCGCCGCCACCCGGCCCGCCTCGGACACCGCACCGCAGACCGGCCGCGCAGACTCCACGCCCGGCACACCCGGCGGGGCGGACGGCAGCCCGGACGACACGGTGCTGAAGCAGCTCGCCGAGGTGTGGGCCGAACTGCTCCAGGTAGAGCAGGTCGGCCCGGACAGCGACTTCTTCGCGCTGGGCGGCAACTCGCTGCTGGCACTGCGTCTGCTCAACCGGATCCGCACCGAGCTGGGCACGGAGGTGCAGTTCGGCCAGATCTTCGAGGCGCCGACGCTGCGGGCGCTCGCCGCCCGGGTCGCGGAGGACGGCCGGCAGAGCGGCTGCGCCGTCACGCTCTCCCGGGGGACGGGGACCGAGCTGTTCCTTTTCCATCCGGTGGGCGGCTCGGTCACGAGCTACCTCGGTCTGGCCCGCGCCTGGCCCGGACCGGTGCACGCCTTCCAGAGCCGTGCCCTGGCCCAGGGCACGGACCCAGCGGTGGAGCCGGACCTGGTGTCGATGGCCGCGTCCTACCTCGGGGAGCTTCTGCGGTTGACGCCCGAAGGCCCCTATCTGCTCGGCGGCTGGTCGATGGGCGGTGTCCTGGCGTACGAGGTGGCCCGCCTGCTGGCCGAGCAGGGCCACCGGGCGGACGTCTTCATGATCGACAGCAGTCCGGTCGAGCGGCGGCTGCCCGGCAGCGAGTCCGCCGGGCACCTGGAGTTCCTGCGGGACCTGGCCGGCGGCCGGCTGCCCGAAGGGGTGGCCGCCACCGTCACGGCGGCGGACCGGGGCGAACCGGCGGCAGCCGCCCGGGAAGCGGCGGTCCGGCACGGCCTGCTGCCCCCCGAGACCGACCTGGCCGGATACCGCAGGCTGATGCGGCTCCACGCGCACAACCTGGCGGTCCTCGGCGCCCACCGGCCCGGCCCGTCCGGGCTGCCCACGCTGCTCTTCGCGGCCGGCGCGGAGGAGCGGCGCCCCCCTTCCGAACTCGTCGACGCCTGGCGCGCGCTCTGCCCGGACATCGACGTCGTCGTACGCCCGCGCGACCACTACTCCATCGTCGCGGACGACGAGTCGGCAGCCATCGCCGAGCGGGTCACCGCCTGGCTGACCGAACCGCACCCCACAAGGAACGGATGAGATGACACAGGACGGACAGATGAACGGGACCTCGGACGCCGCCGCACGCATACTGCGGGACGCCTTCACGGGCGCCGTCCACCTTCCCGGTGACCAACCGTGGGACACCGCGCGGCTGGCCTGGATGCGCGGCGTCGACTCGCGGCCGGCGATCGTCGCCGAGGCCGCCGGCCCCGAGGACGTGCGGGCCGGAGTGCTCGCCGCCCGCGAGCACGGCCTGCCGTTCGCGGTGCAGTCCACCGGTCACGGCGCCGTGCTGCCCTCCGACGGCGGTCTGCTGCTGACCACCTCCCGGATGGCGGAGGTCACCATCGACCCCGGCAGCCGCACCGCCCGCGTCGGGCCCGGTGCGGTGTGGGCCGACGTCATCGCGGCCGCCGCCCCGCACGGTCTGGCCCCGCTGTCGGGCACCCCCTCGATCGGCGCCACCGGGTTCACCCTCGGCGGCGGCATCGGCTGGCTCTCCCGCAGGTACGGCTTCGCCGCCGACAGCCTGCTGAGCGCGGACCTGGTCACCGCCGACGGACGCCTGGTCACCGCCACCGCCGACGACCACCCGGACCTGCACTGGGCGCTGCGCGGCGGCAGCGGGAACTTCGGCGTGGTGACGTCGATGGAGGTCCGGCTCCACCCGGTCGCCCGGGTCCACGCGGGCATGGCGCTGTACCCGGTGGGGCGGGCCCGCGAGGTCCTCGCGTGCTACCGCGAGTGGGCGCAGGAGGAGCCGGACGAGCTGTCCACGGCGCTGCTGCTGATGCGTATGCCGCCGTTCCCGGGCGTGCCCGAACCGCTGCGCGGCAAGCAGTTCCTGGCCCTGCGGGCGTGCTTCGCGGGCTCCTCGGAGGAGGCCGAGCGGCACCTCAAGCCCCTGCGCGACGCGGCCGGGCAGCCGGTGGTCGACTCCATCGGGCCGATGGAGTTCGCCCGGTCCGGCGCCGCCATCACCGGCCCCCCGCCGCCGCCGATGGTCGCCCGGCAGCAGATCGACCTCTTCCGCACGCTGCCGGACGAGATGCTGGAGACCATCGTCGAGGCTGCCGGTGAAGGCGCCGCCTCGCCGCTGATGTCCTCGGTCGAGATCCGGCACTGGGGCGGCGCGATGGCCCGCCCGGACGCCGACGCCGGGCCGGCCGGCCACCGCGATGTGCCCTTCTCGGTGATCACCACCGCCATGGTCGGCACGCCGGAACAGCAGGTGACGGTCGATGCCTGGGTCGACGGGCTGACCGATCGGCTGCGCCCGCACGCCACCGGCGGTACGTTCCTGAACTTCCTCACCGACCCGGCCAGGACGCGCAGTGCCTTCACCGCCGCGAACTGGGCACGCCTGGTCGAGGTGAAGCGGACCTGGGACGGCGACAACTTCTTCCGCCTCAACCACAACATCCCGCCGAACTGACCAGCCGGGTGGGCTGCCTCCCCCGGCCCCTCGTGACCCGGACACACCGACGTCGTTCACCGTGCAGGTACGGGATCAGCGACGCGAACCGGGGGAAGCGGCCATGCACCGCATCGTCAACACCGAGCAGTCCACGGCGTGGAACGGATACGAGGGCAGCCACTGGGCGGCCCACCAGAGCCGCTACGACGCCGTCAACAGCGGCTTCAACGACTGCCTGCTGACGGCAGCCGCCATCGGCGTGGGGGACCGGGTACTGGACATCGGCTGCGGCAACGGCCAGTCGACCCGGCTGGCCGCCCGGCTGGCCGCTCAGGGGCATGCCACCGGGGTGGACCTGTCGGAGCCGATGCTCGCCCGGGCGCGGGCCACCGCGACCGCCGAGGGCATCGCCAATGTGGCCTTCGTACAGGGCGACGCCCAGGTCCATCTGTTCCCGGAGGGCCGGTTCGACGTGGCCGTCAGCCGTTTCGGGGTGATGTTCTTCGGCGACCCGGTCGCCGCGTTCCGCAACATCCGGCGGGCGCTGCGGCCGGGCGGCCGTCTGGCCTTCGTCTGCCTCAGGGGCATGGACCGCAGTGACCTCGGGCAGGTCCTCGCCGCCCTGTCCGAGCAGCCGGCGCACTCCGGCGGCGCCGCCGCACCGGCCGCTCCGGGCGCGGTCTCGCTGGCCGACCCGGTGGCCATCCGCCAGGTGCTCACCGAGGCCGGCTTCGAGCAGACCGAGCCGACGGCCGTCGAGGCGGTCCAGCTCTGGGGCCGGGACGCGGTGGACGCCGGGGAGTTCCTCGGCGGCTGGGGGCCCGTGCGCCACCACCTGGCCCAGGTGGACCGGGTGGCGGCGGCACGGGCCCGCCGGGCGCTGACCGAGGCGATGCGGGCCTACGAGGGGCCCGGCGGCGTGCGGCTGCGCTGCGCCGCCTGGCTGGTCGCCGCCACGCGTGCCTAGCTCCTGACTCCTAGCGGGCCACGCCCAGGACATGCAGGTACAGCACTGCCGAGTTGACGCCGTCCAGGCCCAGCAGCTGGTTGACCGCGTCGTCGTAGTAGCCGCTCAGCCCGACCACGGACTTGCCGAGCCAGGTGGCGACGAGGGACAGGTTCTGCCCGAGGTGCCCGCTCTCCTGGAGGACCAGCCGGTAGGAGCGGAGCCCGTAGTGCAGCCGCTGGTAGGTCAGGTCGCCCACGGTGAAGATCCAGAGTGGGCAGTGGGCGGCGTCGATGTTGCCACCCGCCTTGGGCGGGGTGGCGACCGCCGGATCGGTGGCGGGCGCGGTGCGCCGCAGCTCGGCCGAGAGGTCCCTGCTGCCCAGGCGGTGCAGGGCGTGGCCGTCCGGGTCGTACAGATAGGTGCCGCGAGGCAGCCCCTCAATGTCGTGGCAGTACAGCACCAGGTGCAGCGGGTACCGGGTGCCCCCGCTGGGGTAGGGCCGTACCCGGTAGGTCAGCTCCGGGCTCATCTCCTTCTCGGTGGTCACCGCAGCCGAGTAGTGGAGCAGGGTGCTCAGCTCGGTGAGGGTGACCGGGCCGCCGTACCGTCCGTAGGAACTGCGGCGGGCGAGCAGGACGTCCTCGAAGCGCGGCCCCGACGGGCCGGGCGGCTCCGGGGCGGGCAGCGCGACGGTCGCCTCAGGGGGTCCGGACTGCCATCGGCCGGCCGTCGAGGCATGGACCAGGTCGGGCCGCTGGTCGATCAGCCGGGTTTCGAAGTACTTGCTCTGCTCATGCAGCTGACGGTCGACCGCGCCCGGGTGGTCGGCGAAGAACGGCTCGCGCGGGCCCGGTGCGGCCAGCGCCATCGACATCAGCCAGGCGGCTCGGAACTCGTCCTGCGGCGACAGCCCGAGCTGGCGGCCCGCCGCCGCGACCAGCCGCCGGAACGCCTGGTGCGGCGGGTCCGCGCTCCGACCGGCGGCATGCGACTCGACAAGTGCCGCCCAGGTCTCACCGTGCAACCGGTGCCGGATGCCGAGGACATCGGCCGGGGCGGCGATCCGGTCCACCGTCCAGTCGTGGTGGCGCAGCCATTCGGCCTCGTTGCGGAAGAACTCCGCCTCGGCCTCGGCCCGCGCACCGGCGACCTCGGCCGCCTCGCTCAGTGCGCAGGCGTAGTCGCGCAGCCACCGCACCGTACCCGCCCAGTCGGCGCCGGTGGCGCGGGCTGCGGAGAGCAGCAGCGCCGCTGCGGCCTGCACCCGCTTGGGGCGCGACCGGGTCTCCGCGAGCAGGGCGACGGCCGTCCCCGTGGACGCTGCCAGGTACGCTGCGCACGGCTCGGCTGCGGCGTCGAGCTGCTGCTCGACCACGCTCTCTCCCGGTCGGCCGCCCAGCGACTCCTCGATCAGAGCGCGCAGTTCGGCTCTCTGTCTGCGGTCGGCGCCGCGCAGGCCGATGCGCAGCCGCGCCGCGCCGTCCGCCGTACGCGGCCGGTCCAGGTACCAGCTCTCCAGAGCGGCGTCGGCCAGCGCACCGGCCGCCCAGGGGCGGACGGTGGTGACCAGCAGCCGCTCCAGCCGGTCGGTGTCCTGCTGGACGCGGACGTCAAGGCAGTGCCAAGCGCCGGTTCCCGTTTCGGAGGTTCCGTCACCGACGTTCTGGGTCATGAGGTTCGCGGTCATCCGCCACCTGTCCTCGTTGGGTGTTGATGCGCGGACCATCGCCTGGCACGCGCCGGGAGGGGGAGCTGCGCAGCGGCCGCACCGGGCCGCAGGCGGCCGCCGCGCGCGGTCAGGCTGCGGCCACCGGGGCGTCCAGGTCGGGCAGTGCCAGCAGGATCGGCGGGCGGGCCCAGTCCAGCGGGCGCAGATTCAGGTCGAGGTCCAGCTGGGTGCCCGGGCCGATCTCCACCGGTCCGACGGTGTCGAGCAGCAGGGGCCGTGGACTGGAGCACGAGGCGTCGTCCGGGTACGCCCCGTGGGCCACTGCGTGGATGTACCAGACACCGCTGGGCACCCGTGTCATCCGGTAGGAGCCCGGCTGGGTGACGATCGCTCGGGTAGCCGGACATCGCTCCAGGATCGGGCTGTCGAACACCCCCACGTACACGGCCTGCACGCTCTGGTCCGTGGCGTGGATCGTTCCGGAGATCGAGCCGGTGGTGCCGGGGATCGCCTCGCCTTCGACTGCCTCGTCGCCGCTGCCGAGGCCGCCACGGCGCAGGTCCCGGTACTGGGTCGGCGAGCACCCCACCGACTCGGTGAAGCGCCGGGTGAAGCTGCCGGTGCTGCTGTAGCCGACATGGGCGGCGATGTCGGACACATTGAACGATGTGGTGAACAGCAGCCGCTTCGCCTCCTCCAGGCGAACGGCGCTGATGAACCGACCTGGTGTCACACCGGTCACGCGTCTGAACGTCCGCAGGAAATGGAATTTGCTCACCATCACCGTCTCCGCCAGCTCGTCGAGACTGAGGGGTTCGCGGTACCGCTCTCGTATCGTGCTCACGGCACGCTCGATCAGATAGTCCATGCTTGCTCCCAGTGAATGGTGGTGACGCGCATAGAATGTGGCCTTGTGGCACTATGGACAGACTTGGACGGAATGCGTTTCACTTCCCCGACCTGCGTCATCGCCTGACGGTCGGAGTCGACTTGCGGTGAATTCCGGCGATTCAGCCGGCCACCGGAAGGAATGGGCCGGGGGTGCCGCACGTACCGGCGGACGCACTGCGCCACTGCGGGTATGCGAGTCTCGGGCAGACACTCACGATGCAGATCCCCCCTGATCGCTCGTCCGGGCTGCGGACCACCGCCGCCTCAGGGCCGACACCTCGATGGTCACAGGTCGAACAGCCGTCTGTCTTCTTCGCCCTTGCGCTTTCTAGAGGGCGACCCTAGTAAGACTGGCGCCGAGGGTCGTGGCGCAGAAGACCAGCTCGGCCCGGAGCGCGGCACTCACCGGCTCCGCAGACTCCCCCTGGCCGGTTCCCGCACCCGCTCCGGCCATCGGCGTGCGCGACGTCGGCGCAGCGCAGCCCGGCGGGCACGGGGGCGATCAGAACGAGCCATGTGCTCCTCTCGAAGGAGGTGAGCATGGAATACTTCGCCCGTCGCAGATTTTTCGCTCTCTCGGGGGGAGAAGCCAGTGCACCTGAGTCCGAAACAGCAGCAGATCTTCTCATTGATCGTGGAGGGCTGTTGCAGTAAAGAGATAGCGAAGCGTTTGCAAATGTCCGACCGTACTGTCGAGTCCCACCTTCAGCGGCTGTACGACAAGCACGGCGTGCACAACCGTGCGGCCCTCGTCGCCAAGTGGCTGATCGAGGGTGGCAGACCCTGCGACGTGCCGGGGAATCCCTAGCACGGACGCTGCCGCAACGTTCCGGAATTGCAGCGCAACCTCCAGTGATGTGGACTGCCGCTTGGCGCGGTCCACGCTAGCCGCCGGTCACCGGGGTCATCACGTCCGGGATCCCCACGTCAGTGACGTGACGGGCCGCAAGTCACCGGTGGCGCACCTGGTGCTTTCGGCCACCCCGGGAGCGGGCGCCACCGTGCGGGCATGCTTCGGCCGGCCCTCGTCAGGTGAGCCGAGGGCCGGCCGAAGCAGGTCGGATCCGGGGTCTAGAGGCCGACCTCGCGCATCAGCTGGCCGACCTCGGGGTTGGTGAGGCGGCGCAGCCAGCCGGACTTCTGGTCGCCGAGCGCGATCGGCCCGAAGCGGGTGCGCACCAGCCGCTCCACCGGGAAACCGGCCTCGGCGAGCATGCGGCGCACGATGTGCTTGCGGCCCTCGTGCAGGCTGACCTCGACCAGGTAGTTCTTGCCGGTGTTCTCGACCACCCGGAAGTTGTCGGCGCGGGCGAAGCCGTCCTCCAGCTCGATGCCCTCCCTGAGCCGCTTGCCCAGGTCGCGCGGGATGGGCCCGATGATCGCGGCGAGGTAGGTCTTGGTGACGCCGTACCGGGGGTGGGTGAGGCGGTGGGCCAGCTCGCCGTGGTTGGTGAGCAGGATGATGCCCTCGGTCTCGGTGTCGAGCCGGCCGACGTGGAAGAGGCGGGTCTCCCGGTTGGTGACATAGTCGCCGAGGCACTGGCGGCCGTCGGGGTCCTCCATGGTGGAGACCACTCCGGCGGGCTTGTTGAGGGCGAAGAAGAGGTAGGACTGGGTGGCGACGGTCAGGCCGTCCACCTTGATCTCGTCCGTCTCCGGGTCGACCCGGACGCCCTGCTCGCGTACGACGCTGCCGTTGACCTCGACGCGGCCCTGGTCGATCAGCTCCTCGCAGGCGCGGCGGCTGCCCATACCGGCCCGGGCGAGGACCTTCTGGAGGCGCTCGCCCTCGGGCTCGCCGAAGGTCTTGGGCACGGTGACCCGGGGCTTGTCATGGCGGGCGCGGACGGCGTCCTCCAGCTTGGCCTCCAGCTCGCGCGAGCGCGAGGGTCGCTGCTGCGGTCCACGGCCGCGACCGCCGCCCTGGCCACCCTGACCCGCCGGGCCGCCCTGGCGCCCCTGACCGCCCTGACCGCCCTGGCGCCCCTGGCCGCCCTGTCCTGCCGGGCCGCCCTGGCGCCCCTGACCGCCTTGGCCACCCTGCCCCCTGCGGGGCCCGGAGGAGCTGCCGCCGCCGGGCCGCCCGGCGCCGTACTCGCCGTAGCTGCGCTCCTCGGGGCGCGGCGGCCGGCCGCCGCGCTGCTGCCGCTCGTCGCGCTGGTTCCCTGCGCCCCGGTAGTTGCTCCCTCGGCTGCCGCTCTGGCCTCGGCCGGAGCCGCCGCCCCGATTGTCGTTCCCGCTGCGGTTGCCACCCTGGCCGCCGCTGTTCCTGCCGCTGCTACGCATTGAAAGTCCGTTGTCGATTCCGTCGTCGGCCGAGCTGAAATGTCGCTGTCACGTCGTGCTGGCGATGTCACCACTGTCCCGTGCGGCAGCCACCGCCTCGGCAATCGCGGAGCCCTCCAGCGACTCCGCTTCCACGTCGTCGGCCTCGGGCAGAAAGGGCGCCAGCTCCGGCAGCTCGTCCAGGCCGCGCAGCCCCATCCGCTCCAGGAAGTAGTGTGTCGTCCGGTACAGGATGGCACCTGTCTCGGGTTCGGTGCCCATCTCCTCCACCAGACCCCGCTGTACCAGCGTACGCATCACACCGTCGCAGTTCACACCACGCACGGCGGAGACCCTGGAGCGGGACACCGGTTGACGGTACGCGACAACCGCCAAGGTCTCCAGCGCGGCCTGGGTGAGGCGGGCCTGCTGGCCGTCCAGGACGAAGCGGTCGACGGCCGGTGCGCACCCGGCCCGGCTGTAGAAGCGCCACCCGCCGGCCACCGAGCGCAGGTCGAAACCCCGGCCCGCCGCCGTGTACTCGGCGGAGAGGTCACGCAGCGCTGCCGCGACCTCCTGGCGGGACCGCTCCAGGACGGAGGCCAGGTGGGCCTCGGTGGCCGGTTCGTCGACGACCATCAGGATGGCCTCAAGCCCGGCCTTGAGCGGTACGGCGGCAAGCCCATCACCGTCCACGTCCCCCTCCACGCCCCCGTGCTGCCGTTCGTCGTCCCCGGCGGCGCTGGGCTGGGGCAGCCGGACGGGAGGCACGGCCACGGGGCCCTGCGGGGCGGTCTCCGGCTCCGGCTCCGGCTCCGCCTCTGCGACCGGTTGCCGGGTCTGCCGGGCCTGGTGCGCCGGCGGCAGCTGCTCGGCGGGCCGGGGCCTGCCGGGCACCCCCAGCGGGCGCCGGGCGGGCCTGGGCCGGGGCTCGGAGGGGTCCGGGCCGTGGTGGTCGTGCTCGTCGGGGTTCTTCACCGGTCACCGCTCCCTCTGCTGCCGTGCCGCTCCTGGCCGTCCTCGTCCGGCTGCTCGGGCGGCCGGTCGAACTCGTCGGTGACCTCGATCTCGCGTCCGTCCTCGCCGATCCACACCACCTGGAGCTCCCCCAGCGCCTCCGGCTGCTCCAGCGCGACCACCCGTTCCCGGTACAGCTCCAGCAGCGCCAGGAAGCGGGCGACCACCGTGAGGGTGTCGCGGGCGTCCTCGATCAGGTCGGCGAAGGTCGCCTCCCCCGCCACCCGCAGCCGCTCGACCACCAGCGCCGCCTGCTCCCGGACGCTCACCGGAGGGGTGTGGATGTGGTCGACGTAGACCACCGGCTTGGGCTTGGGGGCCATGGCCCTGGCCGCCAGCCGGGCGAAGCGCTCCGGGCCGATGGTGATGACGACCTCGGGCAGCAGCTCGGCGTGGTGCGGCTCCAGGCCGACCGTACGCGGGCGCTGCCGCTGCTCGGCGGCCCAGCGGTCGGCGAAGACGGCGGCGGCCTGCTTGTAGGCGCGGTACTGGAGCAGCCGGGCGAAGAGCAGGTCGCGGGCCTCCAGCAGGGCCAGGTCCTCCTCGTCCTCGATCTCGGCGGCGGGCAGCAGCCGGGCGGCCTTGAGGTCGAGCAGGGTGGCGGCGACGACCAGGAACTCGGTCGCCTGGTCGAGGTCCCAGTCGGGGCCCATGGCGCGGATGTGGGCGATGAACTCGTCGGTGACCTTGGAGAGGGCGACCTCGGTGACATCCAGCTTGTGCTTGGAGATGAGGCTCAGCAGCAGGTCGAACGGGCCTTCGAAGTTCTCCAGCCGCACCTGGAAGCCGCCCTGCGGCCCCTCGGGCGACTCGGCCGACTCGGGCGATTCCACCGACTCGGGCGACTCCAACGACTCAGCCGGTCCGCCCGGCTCCGGGATGGACTCGGGCGCCGCGCCGGATGGGGTCTCCGGGCGGGGCGGGGTGTCCTGGGGCAGGTCGTGGTCGCGGATGGTCGGCATCGCAGTCCATGGTGTGCCCTCCGGCGGTCCGAAGGCGCGCGGCGGCGCCGACACGCGGGGCACATGGCCCGGAGGGAGTCCCCCGGGGACGCGGTCGGTCAGCGTCCGCGCAGGCGGCGTACCAGGATACTCGCCTCGCCCCGCTGCTCCAGGTCGGCCAGGACCACGGCGACCGCCTCGCGGACGATCCGGCCCCGGTCGACGGCGAGTCCGTGCTCGCCGCGGAGCACCAGGCGGGCGTGCTCCAGATCGATCAGCTCCTCGGCGGAGACATACACGGTGATCTTCTCGTCGTGCCGCTCCCGGCCGCTGGGCCGCCGGGTCGCGCTGCGCGCCTTGCGGCGCGCGGCCCCGTCGGCGGCGGGCGCCGCGACGCCGTTGACGGCGCCGCGGGCGCCCTGGCCGGGGCCCCGGCGGGGGTCGCCCGCGTCGGCGGGGGCGGCGCTGCCGTGCTCCTCGCCGGCGGAGTCGTCGCCGCCTGCGGGCCGCAGGCGTTCGCCGGGGTGGCCGCCGTCCTCGGGGAGCCGCTGCTCGCCGCCTGCGGCATCGCCCTGGGCGCTGCCCGCACCCCGGGCGGTCTCCGGCCGGGCCGGGTCCTGCTGCCGGGCGAGGGACGGCGACAGGGCCATTCCCCCGGTGGTCCGGAACAGTTCGTCGGCCCCCGGGAGACTCACGCGGCGGGGCACCGGGCAAGCACCTCCCTGGCGAGCTGGCGGTAGGCGGCGGCGCCGACCGAGTTGGTCGCGTACGTGGTGATCGGCTCACCGGCCACGGTGGTCTCCGGGAACCGCACGGTGCGGCCGATGACGGTGTGGAAGACATGGTCGCCGAACGCCTCGACGACCCGGGCCAGCACCTCGCGGCTGTGCACGGTGCGCGAGTCGTACATGGTGGCCAGGATGCCGTCGAGCCGCAGTTCGGGGTTGAGCCGCTCGCAGACCTTCTCGATGGTCTCGGTGAGCAGCGCGACCCCGCGCAGCGCGAAGAACTCGCACTCCAGCGGGACGATCACGCTGTGCGCCGCCGTGAGGGCGTTGACGGTGAGCAGGCCCAGCGACGGCTGGCAGTCGATGATGACGTAGTCGTAGTCCGGCAGCAGCGGCTTGAGCGCGCGCGCCAGCGCGGACTCCCGGGCCACCTCGCTGACCAGTTGGACCTCGGCGGCCGACAGGTCGATGTTGCTGGGCAGCAGGTCCATGCCGGGCACGGCGGTCTTCAGCAGCACCTCGTCGGCGGTCATGCCCCGCTCCATGAGCAGGTTGTAGACCGTGACGTCCAGCTCCATCGGGTTGACGCCCAGGCCCACCGAGAGGGCGCCCTGCGGGTCGAAGTCGACCAGCAGCACCCGGCGGCCGTACTCGGCAAGCGCGGCGCCCAGGTTGATGGTGGACGTGGTCTTGCCGACGCCGCCCTTCTGGTTGCACATGGCGATGATCTGCGCGGGTCCGTGGTCACCCAGCGGCGCGGGGATCGGGAAGTACGGCAGCGGCCTGCCGGTCGGGCCGACGCGCTCGCGGCGCTGCCGGGCGGCGTCCGGGGCCAGCGTGGCGGCGTACTCGGGGTCCGGCTCGTACTCGGCGTCGGGGTCCTCGTAGGACCCGTAGGGGAACTCGCCGTAGGAGAGGCCGTGTTCGAGGATCTCGCTGTCGCGGTCGGCAGCCTGACGTGCCTCGAAGGTACGGACGGCCACCGCGCCGACGGCATGCAACCGGGTGCCGGAGTCCTCGCCCGGCTGGCCGGCGGCGTGCTCCGCCAGTCCTGGCTGACCACCCCCGGGAGCAAATGTCGACTCATTCACAAGTCGTCTTACCTCCTTGGCGACCAGGACACTTCTCGATTGGTCAGCGTGAAGACAGAAGAGAGAACGCCGACGGTTCGCGACTCTAGGCGGTTTCAGGCGTTCGCAGCAACACAATCCACGGTAGTCGGCACGATGTGTCGGGTACGCAGGTCCCGCCTGTCAAGGGACGAACAGGGCTGTGACGGCAACCTTTCGCCACGGCCGGAAACCGACAGGTCGCGTCATTCCATGGCGGGGGTGAGGTAGGACACACATGTTGACGTGGCGACATATCCAGCCGTCGGCCGGAAGCGGGCATGCCTGAGGGCGGGACACCGCGTGGGTGTCCCGCCCTGGCCGGCAGACCGGAATACCGCCTCTCGACGAATCCGCGACACTGCGCCGGCGGCCGTACCGCGCCGGGTCAGGCGAGCACGGTGTCCAGGTCGGCGGCGTGCAGCCCGTGGGCCTCGGCCACCGGGCCGTAGGTGATCTGGCCCTCGTGGACGTTGAGGCCCTTGGCGAGCGCCGCGTCGCGCTTGCACGCCTCCTTCCAACCCCGGTTGGCCACCTCGACGATGTAGGGCAGCGTGGCGTTGGTCAGCGCGTAGGTGGAGGTGTTCGGCACCGCGCCCGGCATGTTGGCGACGCAGTAGAAGACCGAGTTGTGCACCGGGAAGGTCGGCTCGGCGTGGGTGGTGGGACGCGAGTCCTCGAAGCAGCCGCCCTGGTCGATGGCGATGTCGACCAGCACCGATCCCGGCTTCATCCGGGAGACCAGCTCATTGGTGACCAGCTTGGGGGCCTTGGCACCGGGGATCAGCACCGCGCCGACCACCAGGTCCGCGTCGAGCACCGCCTTCTCCAGCTCGAAGGCGTTGGAGGCGATGGTGCGGATGCGGTTGCCGAAGATGCGGTCGGCCTCGCGGAGCTTGTTGATGTCGCGGTCGAGCAGGGTGACGTTGTAGCCCATGCCCAGCGCGATGGTGGCCGCGTGCCAGCCGGAGACGCCGCCGCCGATCACCACGGCCTTGGCCGCCGCCACGCCGGGGACGCCGCCGGGCAGCACACCACGGCCGCCGGCCGGGCGCATCAGGTGGTACGAGCCGACCTGCGGGGCCAGCCGGCCCGCGACCTCGGACATCGGGGCGAGCAGCGGGAGGGCGCCGTTGGCGAGCTGCACCGTCTCATAGGCGATGGCGGTGGTGCCGGCGTCCACCAGCGCGTCGGTGCACTCCAGGGAGGCGGCGAGGTGCAGGTAGGTGAAGAGGACCTGGCCCTTGCGCAGCCTGTGGTACTCCTCGGCGATGGGCTCCTTCACCTTGAGCACCATGTCGGCGGCGGCCCAGACCTCGTCGGCGGTGCCGAGGATGGTCGCGCCGGCGGCCGTGTACTCCTCGTCGGGGATGGAGGAGCCGACGCCGGCGTCGTGCTCGATGACAACCTCGTGGCCGTTGCGGACCAGCTCATGCACGCCGGCGGGCGTGATGGCCACGCGGTACTCGTGGTTCTTGACCTCGCGGGGGATGCCGACCTTCACGGCTATACACGTCCCTTGCCCTGGGGTTCCCGACCGGCGGAAGACCGGCGGGTGGTCGCATGGCGGGGCACACCGTTGTGCGACGCCGCTCCGCAACTGGGTTCGAGTGTAATGAAGCCCAGGCGTTGCACCAGCCTTACAAACCGACCAAATATTCAGGGACCATTGGCACTTTCGTAGGCTTGCGAGAGGACCAACCACACCAAAGGGGATGTTTCACCCTCTCCCACCAATCATTCCAAACCCGGCACCCGGGCCGCCTGCGCCCGGTGCAGCCGGGCCCCCTCCGGGTCGCCGGTCCGCTCCAAGGTCTCCGCCAGGGCCAGCAGCGCCCGGGACTCCAGGGCCGGATCGGCGCTGAGGCGGGCCACCGCCAGCGCCTCCCGGTGGGTGAGCAGCGCCTGCTCCGGCTCCCCGGCCCGCAGCAGCGCCCGGGCCGCCTCCAGCCCCACCGCCACCCGGGCCGCGTCGTCCCCGAGCCGGCGCAGCAGCGCCAGCGACGCCCGGTACTCGCGCGCCGCCTCCTCGAACCTCCGCTGCCCGGCCAGCGCCTCGGCCAGCCGGGCGGTCAGCCGGGCCTCCTCGCGCGGCTCGCCCCGGACGCGGCGGGCGGCGAGCGCCCTGGCGTACCAGTCGGCCGAGCGCACCGCGTCCCCCAGCGCCCGGTGGGCCCCGGCCACGGCCTCCAGGACCCGGGCCACGGCCGCCTCGTCACCGGCCGCCCGGGCCGGCTCCAGCGCGGCGTGGCAGCGCTCCAGCGCCCGGCGGTGGTCGCCGGCGGCGGCGAGCAGGGTGCCCAGGTTGACCAGCGCCGCCGCCTCCCGCCCGGGCGAGCCGCCGCGCCGGGCGACGGCGAGGACCAGGCCGTGCAGCTCGTACAGCACGGCGGGGTCCACCGCGCCGGCGGCGGGCAGCGTACGCACCAGGGCCCCGACCAGCCGGTCGGCCGGGCCGTCCAGGTCGGCTGCGGCCACCGCGTCCCGGGCCGCCGCGCAGAGCACGGGCTGCTCACGGCCCAGCCAGTCCCGGGCGTGGGCGGCGGAGTGCAGCCGCAGCGCGCCCGGCAGCGGTTCGGGGGCGGGGCGGTCCGGCTCCGGGGCCAGCAGGGCGCGGCAGGAGTCCACCAGCCGGACCAGCCGCTCCAGCAGCCTGGCCCGGGCCAGCTCGGTCTCGGCGGGACGTTCGGCCTCCGCCAGCAGCCGGGCGAGCAGGGCGTGCAGCCGGGACGGCAGGCGGTAGCGGACGGTGCCGTCGGGGGCGGCGGGCTCCTCCTCCAGCAGCTGCTGCTCGGCCAGTACCCGCAGGATGTGCTCGGCCGACCCGGCCGGGCAGCCGGCCAGGGCGGAGGCGGTCCGGCGGTCGGCGACGCCCTCGGGGGCGAGGACCAGCAGCCGCAGCATCCGGGCGTGCGCGGAGGGCAGGCCCCGGTAGAGGAGGGCGAAGGCGCGGTGCAGCGGGTCGCCGGTCGGCGGGCCCTGCGGCTCCCCCGCCGCCCCGGCCTCCCGGGCGTCCCGGGCCTGCGGTACGGCCACGGCTGCGGCGACCGCCCGGCCGCTGCTGGTCGGCCCGCTGGGGGCCCGGCAGGCGGCGGCCTCCGGGGCGGGCGGGTGGTCCGTGCCGGAGGCCGCGTCCGGCGGGCGCGGCGGGGAGGGCACGGGCTCGGGGGCGCGGCGCGGACCCCCACAGCCGGGGCCCGCTCGGGCCGCTCGGGGTATGCGGCGGCGTCCGGCCCCGGCCGCGCGGCACCGTCCGGGTCGACGGGCGGCACGGCTGCCGGGCCCGGCGCTGCCGTGCCGGAGACCAGGACCTCCCACACGGAGAGGTGGTCCGGCGCGGCTGCCGATCCCGGCGCGGGCGCGGGTAGGGGCGTCGCGGAGGTGACCGCCTGCCACACCGAGAGGTAGTCCCCGCCGTCCTCCGGGTCCGGTCCGCCCGTCGGCCGGTGCGCTGCGGCCGGCTGCCGGGGCGGCGCCGGGCGGACGCCGGAGTCCGCATCCGGCGTCGGCGCCCGGCCCGCGGACGCCCCGGCACCGGTGGGCTGCCCCGCCGTCGGCGGGTGATCCTTGTCACCGGCGGGCTCCCGGCGGGAGGTGTCGGCGAGGGCCTGGACGGCGTCGGGGACGGCGGCGCGCGGGCGGGTACGCAGCCAGCCGGCGGCCAGCCGCAGGGCGCCGGGGTGGCAGCCACATGCCTCGGCGAGTTCGGCGGCGCCGACGGGGTCGCAGACGATGCGGGTCTCCCCCACCAGGCCGGTGAGCAGGGCCACGGCGGAGGCGGGGTCGAGGCCGCCGAGTACGCAGGGGCGGGCGTCGGCGATCCCGGTGAGCGGCCCGGCGGCGGTGGCCACCACAAGGCACCCGGGCTCGTCGGGGATGAGCGGTTCCAGCTGTGCGGCGTCCTGGACGTCGTCCAGGACGAGGACGACCCGCCGCCCGGTCAAGGCCCGGCGCAGCGCGGAGCAGGCCGGGTCGGCGGCATCGGCTGCGGCGTCATCCGTTCCAGGGTCGGCGGGCAGGCCGACCGCGGCGGGGTCCTCGCCGAGTGCGGCGAGGAGGTGCCGGGCGGCCTGCCCCGGCGCGATGCGCCGCCCGTCGGCCCCGCCGAGCCGGGCGAAGAGCTGCCCGTCGGGGTAGTCGGCGGCGGCGGTGCGGGCGAACCGCACCGCCAGCGCGGTACGGCCGGAGCCGGGCCGCCCGGCGACGACCAGGACGCGGCTGCGGCGGGCGGCCCCGGCCGGTTCGGAGCGGCTGAAGCCGGGTCGGACGACCTCGGCGCGCAGCGCGGCGAGTTGCGCCTGCCGGCCCACGAAGGGGACGGGGTCGGGTGGGAGCAGGGCTGCGGCGGGCTGCTTCCCGTGGCGTACCGGGTCGACCGCCGCCGTCTCACCTGCCACGCGCGCCACTCCTGACACTCCATCACCCGGCAGGCGCGGCGCCTGCACAGCCTGTTGAGCGGAAGGGTAGTTCACCAGGTCGGGACCGCCGGGCTTCCTCCGGTCGTACCAGCCGATGATCACCCGTTGGGCGTCATGGAGCGGGCGTCATGGGGCGGGCATCATGCGGGGCGGGCGTCATGCGGGGAACGGCCGGGCCTGCCAGGGAGCGTCGGCGGGGCGCAGCCCCTCAGGGCCGCCGCCGCCCAGCATGGCGTGGGCGGCGAGCGCACCGGTGACCAGGGTCGGGTTGTGCAGCTCTCCGGCGAAGGCCAGCCGCACCAGGTCCGCCAGCGGCACCCAGGCGACCTCGATCTCGGTCTCCTCGCCCTCGCTCTGGTGGCGCTCCCCCTCGGCCTGGCCGAGTCCTCGGGCCAGGAAGATCCGCAGGGCCTCGTCGGAGCTGCCGGGCGTGGTGTAGATATCGACCAGCACCCGCCACTGCTCGGCCTTGCAGTGGGCCTCCTCGTACAGCTCCCGCCGGGCGGCGTGCAGCGGGTTCTCGCCGGGGACGTCCAGCAGCCCGGCCGGGATCTCCCAGAGCCGCTGCCGCACGGGGTGCCGGTACTGGCGGATCACCAGGACCCGCTGCGCGTCGTCCAGGGCGAGCACGGCGACCGAGCCGGGGTGCACCTGGTAGTCGCGGCGGGCGGCGGAGCCGTCCGGCATCCGCACCTCGTCGGTCCGCACCCCGGTGACCCGGCCCTGGAAGGGGGTCACGGAGGAGAGGACCGGCCACTCCTCCGCCCGGTCGCGGATGTCGGCTGCGCTGCCTGCCATCGGGTCTGCCACCTCTTCTTTCGGGGGTCGGCATCGGGGTCGCGTACCGGCCCAACCTACGCGACGGCGACCGCGCAAGATCGCGCGGACGCCGTCGCGTTGGTGGTGCGGCGGACGCCGTTACCGCTGCGGCTGCTCCTGCTGCCGGGCGATGGCGGCGGCGACCAGGCCCGCGAAGAGCGGGTGCGGGCGGGTCGGGCGGGACTTCAGCTCCGGGTGCGCCTGGGTGGCGACCAGGTAGGGGTGGACCTCGCGCGGGTACTCGACGTACTCCACCAGGTCGCCCTTGGGCGAGAGGCCGGAGAAGACCAGTCCGGCCTTCTCCAGGTCGGTGCGGTAGGCGTTGTTGACCTCGTAGCGGTGGCGGTGGCGCTCCTCGACATAGGGCTCGCCGCCGTAGACCTCGCGGACGATGGAGCCCTCGGCGAGCTTGGCCGGGTAGAGGCCGAGCCGCATGGTGCCGCCCAGGTCGCCCTTGCCCTCCACGATGTCGAGCTGCTCGGCCATGGTGGAGATCACCGGGTGGGGGGCCGCCGCGTCGAACTCGGTGGAGTCGGCCTCGGCGAGCCCGGCCAGGTTGCGGGCGGCCTCGATGACCACGCACTGGAGGCCCAGGCAGAGGCCGAGCAGCGGCACCTTGTTCTCACGGGCGTAGGTGATGGCGGCGACCTTGCCGTCCACCCCGCGCTCGCCGAAGCCGCCGGGGATGCAGATGGCGTCCACGTCGCCGAGGTGGAGCCGGGCGCCCTCGGCGCTGCGGCAGTCGTCGGAGGTGACCCACTTGATCTGGACCCGGGCGTTGTTGCCGAAGCCGCCGGCGCGCAGCGCCTCGGTGACCGAGAGGTAGGCGTCGGGCAGGTCGATGTACTTGCCGACCAGCGCCACCCTGACCGTGTGCTCGGGCTGGTGGACCCGGCGCAGCAGGTCGTCCCACTGGGTCCAGTCCACATCGCGGAACGGCAGGTCGAGCCGGCGCACCACATAGGCGTCCAGGCCCTCGCTGTGGACGACCTTGGGGATGTCGTAGATCGACGGCGCGTCGGGGCAGGCGATCACCGCCTCCTCGTCCACATCGCACATCAGGCTGATCTTGCGCTTGATGGCCTGCGGGACCTCGCGGTCGGCGCGCAGCACGATGGCGTCGGGCTGGATGCCGATGTTGCGCAGCGCGGCGACGGAGTGCTGGGTGGGCTTGGTCTTCAGCTCACCGGAGGGGCCGATGTAGGGGAGCAGCGAGACATGGACGAAGAAGACGTTGTCCCGGCCGACCTCGTGGCGGACCTGGCGGACGGCCTCCAGGAAGGGCAGCGACTCGATGTCGCCGACGGTGCCGCCGACCTCGGTGATGACCACGTCCACCTCGTCGGTGGCCATCCGGCGGATGCGGGACTTGATCTCGTTGGTGATGTGCGGGATGACCTGGACGGTGTCGCCCAGGTACTCGCCGCGCCGCTCCTTGGCGATCACCGTGGAGTAGATCTGGCCGGTGGTGACATTGGCCGAGCCGTGCAGGTTGGTGTCGAGGAACCGCTCGTAGTGGCCGATGTCGAGGTCGGTCTCGGCGCCGTCGTCGGTGACGAAGACCTCACCGTGCTGGAACGGGTTCATGGTGCCCGGGTCCACGTTGAGGTACGGGTCGAGCTTCTGCATGGTGACCCGGAGGCCGCGCGCCTTGAGGAGGGCACCGAGGCTGGAGGCGGTGAGCCCCTTGCCCAGCGAGGAGGCCACACCCCCGGTGACGAAGAGGTGCTTGGTCGTCTGGGTCTTGCCGGAGTGGGGCAGTGCCAAGAGGGGGCTCCCGTGGGTCGCAGGTCGTGGCTGACGCCTGTGGAGTGGGGTTCCGGCTCTGCTCGCCGGCGACGGTCACCCGGCGGCCCGGGGAGGGGTCGCGGGGGGCGTCGGGGTGGCGGGTACGGTGCGGTGAATCCCACCAGTCCACGGGGTACCAGGGTATCAGCGCCCGAGGCGGTGCGTGTCCGCGCGGTCCCCCGGAGGGGCTGGGGCCCTGCCTGGAAGGATCACCTCCGGATAGTCCGCAGGGGTGGTACCGCATCCTCCGCACGGGCTACTTTTCGCACGATCATGGTCGATCGGGCACGTCGTGATCGCCCGAGGTCTCCACAGGGGCTCCGTCCGTCGTATTCTGCACGGACGCATCGCCGACGTCGGGGCAGTCGGTCGCAGGGGGGCGGACGACGCTCCCTGCCGCCGTCCACACCCCGCACCTGGAGCCCGCCGAGGCTTCCACGGCCCCCGGGGCACCACCCGCGCCCCAAGGGAGCCTCCTGCCGCCACCGTGCAACGGCCCCCACCATGCCCGCTGTCGGACGATGCCGTGCACCATCGCGAACTGGAGATCCACGTGGCCGGCCGTATCGAGGACTACGCACTCATCGGGGACATGCAGACCGCTGCCCTGGTCAGCAGGGATGGGGCGGTGGACTGGCTCTGCCTGCCCCGCTTCGACTCCCCTGCCGTATTCGCCGGGTTGCTCGGCACCGACGAGCACGGGTTCTGGCGGATCGGGCCGGCCGACGTGCCCCCGGCACCCGCAGCCTTCCCGCAAGTCCTGCAACATGAACTCAGCGAGTTCGAATCCAGCGGCGAACTGCGCATCCCCGCCACCGCCCACGCCCCGGCCGTCCCCGCCGACCGCCGCCGCTACCGAGGCGACTCCCTCATCCTGGAACAGGAGTGGGACACCGAGCGCGGCAGCGTCCGGGTGACCGATTTCATGCCGCCCCGCCACCTCACCGAGGGCAGCGGCGTCCCGCAGATGATCCGCATCGTCGAGGGCCTCTCCGGCCGGGTCCGGATGCGCTCCGCCCTGCGGATGCGCTTCTCCTACGGCCGCGTCGTCCCCTGGGTCCACCGCATCGACGAGCCCGACGGCTCCTACCGCACCGTCGCCGTGGCCGGACCCGACTCCGTCTGGCTGGACGGCGAGGCCGAGAGCTACGGCCGCAACCTCACCACCTACTCCGACTTCACCATCCGCAAGGGCGAACGCGTCGCCTTCGCCCTCACCTGGCAGGCGTCCCACCTGCGCGCCCCCGACCGCCCCGACGCCGAAGCCGCCCTCGCGGCCACCGAGGAGTTCTGGCGCGGCTGGGTCGAGCAGTGCACCTTCTCCGGCCACTACCGCGAACCCGTGATCCGCTCCCTGATCACCCTCAAGGCCCTCACCTACGCCCCCACCGGCGGCATCGTCGCCGCCCCCACCACCTCCCTGCCCGAGGACATCGGCGGCGTCCGCAACTGGGACTACCGCTACACCTGGCTCCGCGACGCCGCCATCACCCTCTCCTCACTGCTGCGCACCGGCTACCGCGAAGAAGCCCGCGCCTGGCGCGAATGGCTGCTCCGCGCCGTCGCCGGCGACCCCGAAAACCTCCAGATCATGTACGGCATCGCCGGCGAACGCGAACTCGGCGAAATGGAACTCGACTGGCTCCCCGGCTACGAGGGCTCCACCCCCGTACGCACCGGAAACGGCGCCGCCGACCAACTCCAGCTCGACGTCTACGGCGAAGTCGTCGAAGCCCTCCACCTCGCCCATATGACCGGCCTCGCCCGCAGCGACCACGCCCACCTCCTCCAGCTCAAGCTCATCGGCTACCTGGAGAAGCACTGGACCGAACCCGACGAGGGCATCTGGGAGGTCCGCGGCCCCCGCCGCCACTTCGTCCACTCCAAGGTCATGGCCTGGGTCGCCGTCGACCGCACCATCAAACTCCTCGAAGGCACCCCCACCGACGGCCCCATCGAACGCTGGCGCAAACTCCGCGACGACATCCACCGCGACGTCTGCGACAAGGGCTACGACACCGAACGCAACACCTTCACCCAGTACTACGGCGGCAAGGAGCTCGACGCCTCCCTGCTGCTCATCCCCCAGGTCGGCTTCCTGCCCCCCGACGACAAGCGCGTCATCGGCACCATCGAGGCCATCCAGCGCGAACTGCTCACCGAGGACGGCTTCGTCCTCCGCTACCCCACCCACGGCCAGGACGGCCGCAATGTCGACGGCCTCCCCGGCGACGAGGGCGCCTTCCTCGCCTGCTCCTTCTGGCTCGCCGACGACCTCGCCATGATCGGCCGCGTCGGCGAAGCCCGCGACCTCTTCGAGAAACTGCTCGCCCTGCGCAACGACGTCGGCCTGCTCGCCGAGGAATGGGACCCACGCCGCAAGCGCCAGGTGGGCAACTTCCCCCAGGCGTTCAGCCACGTCCCCCTCATCGACACCGCCCTCCGCCTCAACGCCAGCGGCGCCTACCAGGAACGCTGACAAGACGCTGAGCAGAACCGCCGCCCGCCCGCTCCCCACCACCGAGCGGGCGGGCGGCCCGCGTCAGGAGCGCTGCACCAGCTCGTCGTAGATGGAGAGCACCTGCGCCACCGTGGCCGCCTCGTCCGGCCAGGTCTCCGCCTGCGCCCGGCCCAGCTCGGCCAGCCGGGCCCGGCGCGGGGTGTCGGCGAGCAGCCCGGCCACCGCCCGGCCGAACGCCTGCGCATCGCCGTACGGGACCAGTACGGCGGCGTCACCGACCAGCTCGGGCAGCCCGCCCACGGCGGTGGCGACCAGCGGCACCCCGGCGCGCAGCGCCTCCTGCGCCACCAGCGCCCGCGCCTCCCAGCGGCTGCTGATGGCCACCACATCGGCGGCGGCCAGCAGCTCCGGCACATCGGTGCGGTGGCCCAGCAGCCGCACCGGCAGCCCCTCGGCGTCGATGCGGTCGCGCAGCGCCACGCCCTCCGGGCCCTCGCCGGCGATCAGCACCAGCGGGCGGGGGTTCAGGCCGGCCAGCGTACGGGAGGCGTCCAGCAGCAGGTCAAAGCCCTTCTGCGGGGCGAGCCGACCCACCGCGAGGACCACCGGCCGCCCCTCGGCGACGCCCGGCAGCGCGGCCCGGGCCGCCGCCCGGTCCACGGCCGGTGCGGCGAGCGGCGGCGCGGCCACCGGGCCCAGCCGGGCATCGCCGGCGCCCAGCTCCCGAGCCCGCGCGACCAGGTCGGAGGAGGCGCCGAGCAGCAGGTCTGCGGCGCGGGCCACCCGGCGCTCCATCAGCCGCAGCAGCCGCCGCTCCATGCCGGTGGCAAGCAGCGCATGGTGCATGGTGACCACCAGCGGAGTCTCCGGCCGCATCCCCGGCACCCGGCCGGCGGTGCGCAGCGCCAGATCGGAGAGGAGCCCGGCGCGCAGTCCATGGGCGTGCACCACGCAGGCGCCGGTGAAGGCGCGGCGCAGCTCCCCGATGGCGGCGGCGTCGCTGCGCGGCCCGGAGGTCGGGGTGATCTCCACGGGGTGGAAGCGGGCACCGGCGCCGGAGAAGCCGAACAGGGCATCGGTGGCGGCCGGCCCGCACACGGTCACCGTGAGGCCGTGCGCCACCAGTCCCTGGGCCAGCGAGCGCACATGCGCGCCGATGCCGCCGGTGCTGGCGGCGACGACGAGCACCGCGTGCAGCTGCCCCGGCTCGGGTGCAGGGGTCGTTGCCCGGACAGAGGTGTCGTCCACGTCGTTCGCTCCGAGTCGTTCTGGTCCGCGGAACGCGCCCGGTGCCCCGGTCGCTGCTGCGGCCGGGTCGCGGCCTGCGTTCGGCGTTGGGCACCGGTGGTGTAGCACCGCAGAGTACAGGGGTGGCGGCGCCCGGTGGCGCTCCTGAGGGGCAGTCGGCGGCAGCCGGTCCGCGCCGCCGGGGTCAGTCCTCCGCCGGGCGCGGCCGACCGGCCTGGTCCAGACGGCGCAACGGCGGCCAGGACCACCACTGCTCCCGGTACACGCCCCGCTCGGCCGCCGCGTGGAAGGCCACCAGGGCCGCCGCGCGCAACGCCAGCCCGGTCCGGCCGGAGCCGGTCGCCCACGCGGTGCCGAGGGCGGCGCCGAGGGCCTGCGCGCCGCAGCGGCCGAGCGTGGTGCGCTCGCCGAGGTCGTCGGGGAGCAGCGCGGCGGCGGCGCCCACCGGGGCGGCGGCGACGGCGGCGCCGGGTCCGCCGCGCAGCACCGTGGGCACTCCGGCGGCCAGCACCGCCTTGGCGGCCCGGCCGGGCCGGACGTCCAGCAGGTCCACCGCACCGGCCGTACCGGCGATCACCGTCGCGGCCAGCAGCCGGTCCAGCGGGCGGCGCCGCACCAGGCAGCCGGCGGCGAGGGCGACCGCGCCGAGCCCGGCCGCCGTGACGGCGCCGGGGGTGACCCGGCCGCGCCGCAACGCCCCGAGACGCGCCCGCAGGGTCCGCTCGCCGCCGCCCGCCAGATCGTCGTAGCCGCCGCCGGCTGCGGCGGCGACGGCGGCCAGTGCGGTCGCAGCGCGGACCGGGGCGGCAGCTGGGGTGCGGCGCCGACGGCGGTGGCCACGGCGGCGGCCACCGCCGGGCCCTGGTAGAGGGTGACCACCCGGGCGCGGCCGACTCTGCGCTCCCACAGCGCGGGCTCCCCCGGCGGGAACCGGTTCAGCGCCGTGTACACCGCCCGGGCGCCACCCGCCGCCGCGAGCAGCACCAGCAGCCGCCCGCCCTTGTCACGCCTGGCCCACACGTGCCCTCCTCCTGCTCACCCGCCTGCCTCCCCGCCATACACGCCGTTCACAGCGCGGCACGGCCCTCCCGGCGCGGCGAGCGCGCCGCCGCCAGCAGTTCCTCGGCGTGGGCGCGGCCCAGTTCGGAGTCCTCCAGCCCGGCCAGCATCCGGGACAGCTCGCGGACCCGCTCGGCGTCGTCCAGGGCCTTCACCCCCGACCGGGTGACCGTGCCGTCGCTGGTCTTCTCCACCACCAGATGGCGGTCGGCAAAGGCCGCCACCTGCGGGAGATGGGTGACCACGACGACCTGGGCGCTCTCGGCGAGCTTGGCCAGCCGGCGGCCGATCTCCACCGCCGCCTTGCCGCCCACCCCGGCGTCGACCTCGTCGAAGAGGTAGGTGGGCACCGGGTCCGCCCCGGCGAACACCACCTCCACCGCGAGCATCACCCGGGAGAGCTCGCCGCCGGAGGCGCCCTTGGCGATCGGCCGGGGCGGCGCACCCGGGTGCGGGGCGAGCAGGACCTCGACCTCGTCCACACCGTGCGGGCCGAAGGCGACGGTGCGGCCGTCGACCTCCAGGCCCTGCGGGTCCTCGACCTGCTCGATGGCGAAGGTCACCCGGGCGTGCGGCATGGCCAGTTCGGTGAGTTCGGCGGTCACCGCCCCGGCGAACCGCCCGGCGGCGGCCCGGCGGGCTGCGGACAGCTCGGCGGCCAGGGCGCTCAGCTCGGCGTGGAGCTGCCTCCGCTCCGCCGCCAGGCCGTCGATGCGGTCGTCGTCGCCCTCCAGCTCGGCCAGCCGCTGCGCCGACTCCTCGGCCCAGCGCAGCACCTCGGCGGTACCGGCCCCCGCGCTGCCGTACTTGCGGACCAGGTGGGAGAGGACCGAGCGGCGCTCCTCCACCGCCGCCAGCCGCACCGGGTCGGCGTCCAGCCCGTCCGCATAGCCGGCCAGGTCTGCGGCGACGTCCGCGAGCAGATAGCCCACCTCGTCCAGCCGGTCGCCGAGCGCGGCGAGCCCCGGGTCGTGGGACCGCACCGCGTCCAGCGCCCGCCGGGCCTGGGCGACCAGGGTCCCGGCGTCGACCGAGTCGGGCTCGGCCGGGTCTCCGGCCAGCGCGCCATGGGCGAGGGTGGCCGCGGACGCCAGCGCATCGGCGTGGCCGAGCCGCTCGGCCTCGGCGGCCAGCTCGGTGTCCTCGCCGGGCAGCGGCTCGGCGGCGGCCACCTCCGCCAGGCCGAAGCGCAGCAGATCCGCCTCCTGGGCCCGCTCCCGCGCCCGGGTGGTCAGCTCCTCCAGCGTCGCCGAGACGGCCCGCAGCCGCCGGAAGGCGGCCTGGTAGCGCTCCAGCGGGACGGAGACGGCCTCGCCCGCGTACCGGTCCAGCGCACCGCGCTGCCGGGACGGCTTGAGCAGCCGCTGCTGGTCGGTCTGGCCGTGCACCGCGATGAGGTCCTCGCCCAGCTCGCCGAGCAGCCCGACCGGCACCGACCGGCCGCCCAGGTGCGCCCGGGAGCGTCCCTCGGCGGAGACGGTACGGCTGACCAGCAGCACGCCGTCGTCCAGCTCGGCGCCCGCCTCGACGGCGCGCAGCGCGGCTGGGTCGTCGGCCGCGAGGGTGATCCGCCCCTCCACCACGGCCCGGCCGGCACCCACGCGGACCAGGGCCGGGTCCGCCCGCCCGCCGAGCAGCAGCCCCAGGCTGGTGACCACCATCGTCTTGCCCGCGCCGGTCTCGCCGGTCACCGCCGTGAAGCCCGGTGACAGCTCGACCACGGCGTCGTCAATCACACCGAGGGCCTGAATCCGCATCTCCTCCAACACGGACACGACCTTACGAGGTTCCGGGGCCGCCGTGCGACGAGCGCCCGCCCGGCGGGGGGAAGGTTCATTCGATTCGGCAGTTTTCCGGGTTCCCAGCGCGGTACCCGCCCTCTGGGGGTCTGCTGCGGGCCCGTCCGGGTCCGGCGGCAGCCGAGTGGAGAGGAGTCTCCCATGGCCGACACCACCCGCCCGGAAGGCCAGGGGTCCTCCGGCGCACCGCTGGTACCGGACTTCGACCGGCTGACCCTCCCGGAGCTGCGGAACCGCATCCGGTCACTCACCCAGGAGCAGTTGCGGCGGCTGCTCGCCCAGGAGACCGCGCACGGCAACCGGCCCGAGGTGGTCGAGCTGATCCGCGCCCGCATCGACCAGCTGGCCGCCGAGGCGCCGCACCAGGGCGGCTGAGCCGGGCGGGCGCGGCCCGCATGACCGTTCACCCGAACGGGTGCAAGCTCCGCCGCCGGCGCACCGCAGACGCACCCCACGCCGCGCGGGGTACGTCTGCGGTCGGGTGTGCGGCGGGTCAGTTCTGGTGCGGTACGCCCCGCCAGCCGGTCACCGGCAGCGCGAACTTCGCCACCAGCCGGTCGGTGAACGGAGCCCGGTGCAGCCGGGCCAGCCGGACCGGGATGCGGCCGCGCCGCACCTCCACCCGGGCCCCGGCCGGCAGCTCCACCGAGCGCCGTCCGTCGCACCAGAGCACCCCGTGCGGCGTCTTGGGCAGCACCTCCACGGCCAGTACCGAGTGCGGCGAGGTGACCAGCGGCTTGGCGAAGAGCGCATGCGCGCTGATCGGCACCATCAGCAGCGCCTCCACCTCCGGCCACACCACCGGCCCGCCCGCCGAGAAGGCGTACGCCGT
This sequence comes from Peterkaempfera bronchialis, assembly GCF_003258605.2. NCBI lineage: Bacteria > Bacillati > Actinomycetota > Actinomycetes > Kitasatosporales > Streptomycetaceae > Peterkaempfera > Peterkaempfera bronchialis. The sequence continues at coordinate 5,542,884 of NZ_CP031264.1, read as the reverse complement.
GGAGCCGGTGGGCGTCGCGCAGACCACGCCGTCGCAGCCGAAGGTGGACACCGGGCGGCCGTCCACCTCGGTGACGACCTCCAGCATCCGCTCCCGGGCGGCCTTCTCCACCGACGCCTCGTTGAGCGCCCAGTCGCGGTGGATCACCTTGCCGTCGGTGCGGACCAGGACGTCGATCGTCATCCGCTCCTCGACCTCGTAGTCCGCGTCCACCACCCGCTCCACGACCTTCGCCAGGTCGTCGCGCTCCGCCTCGGCGAGGAAGCCCACCCGGCCCAGGTTGACGCCCAGCATGGGCACACCCGTCTGCCGGGACAGCTCGGCGCCGCGCAGCAGTGTCCCGTCACCGCCTGCCACCAGGATCAGCTCGCAGCCGGCCACCGCGCCGGGCGCCGTCGGCACCGCCTCCACGCCGGCGGGCAGATCCATGTCTCCGGCCTCCGCCGCCAGCACTCTGACCCCGATGTCCGCCTTCAGCAGGCCATTGACCAGGTGCTCGACGCTGCGCAGCGCGGCCGCCCGGCCGGTGTGCGCGATCAGGAAGACCGTTCGCAAGTCACTCATGCCCTCTCCTACGCCTCCCCGGGCGTCCTGGCCGGGTGGCGCCCCCTCCGGATTGTGGTCGGCCGCCTGCACAGCGCGCAATCGTGCGGGGCACCCTACCGGGGCCCTTCGTCCACGGCGCGATCCGCCTCCGCCGGGTCCAGCGCGGGGGCGCCGCGCCGGAACCAGAGGAAGTACTCCACATTGCCCGACGGCCCGGGCAGCGGGCTGGCGGTGACACCCAGCACCCCGAGGCCCAGCGCCCAGCCCTGCGCGGCCACCTGCCGCACGGCCTCGGCGCGCAGTTGCGGGCTGCGGACCACACCGCCGCTGCCGAGGCGCTCCCGGCCGACCTCGAACTGCGGCTTGACCATCAGCACCAGGTCGGCGTCGTCGGCGCAGCAGGAGGCGAGCGCCGGCAGCACCAGCCCCAGCGGGATGAACGACAGATCGCCGACCACCACATCGACCGGTTCGCCGCCGATCCGCTCCGGGCTCAGTTCGCGGACATTGGTGCGGTCCATCACGGTGACCCGCTCGTCGCTCTGCAACGACCAGGCAAGCTGGCCGTAGCCGACGTCCACGGCGAGCACCCGTCCGGCACCGGCCCGCAGCAGCACATCGGTGAAGCCACCGGTGGAGGCCCCTGCGTCCAGGCAGCGGCGGCCCTCGATCCGCAGGCCCTGCGGGCCGAACGCGGCCAGCGCCCCGGCGAGCTTGTGGCCGCCCCGGGAGACGTAGTCCGGGTCGTTCTCGTCCTTCGCCACCACCACCGCCGCCGCGGTCTCCACCTGGGTCGCCGGCTTGCTCGCGGTGGTGCCGCCGACGGTCACCCGTCCGGCCGCGATCAACTCACTGGCGTGCTCGCGCGAGCGGGCCAGCTTGCGGCGGACGAGTTCCGCGTCGAGTCGGCGTCGTGCCACTGCCACGGGTGCTTCACTCCTAGGGCCCCGGAGCGGGGCCGGGTCGGTGGTCGAGGGCGGTGAGGGTGTCCCTCAACCGCTGGTGGACATCCTCGTACAGGGCGGCGTGGGTCTCCGTGGCGGTACCGTCCAGCTCCTCCAGCCGGGCCAGCTCCGCGTCCACCCCGGCGTGCCCGGTCTCCTCAAGCACGACCGCCGACAGCTCCGAGACCGGCGGCATGGCGGACGCGAAGGGTGCCCCGGGTGCGGTGCCGGTCCGGTCGGCCTCCGGGAAGCCCTCAGCCATGGCCAACCGTCCGGCTCCCGGCGGTCTTCCTCGCGGCGCCCTTTGCGGACCCGGTCTTCTTGGCGGCCGTCTTCTTCGCGGGCGTCTTCTTCGCGGGTGCCTGCTTGGCCGCCGCCTTCTTGGCGGCGGTCTTCTTGGCGGCGGTCTTCTTGGCGGCGCTCTTCTTGGCAGCCGTCTTCTTCGCGGGCGCCTGCTTCACCGCCGTCTTGCTCGCGGCAGCCTTCCTGACCGGGCCCCCCTCCGCCGCCGCCTTCTTCGCAGCGGTCTTCTTCACAGCGGTCTTCTTCACAGCGGTCTTCTTCGCAGCGGTCTTCTTCGCCGCAGCCGTCTTCCTGGCAGCGGTCTTCTTCGCGGGCGCCTGCTTCCCCGGCCCCTTCTTCGCAGGCGTCCGAGCGGCGGGCTTCCTGGCGGCGGCCACACTCTCCGCGACCGTCTCGCCGGACTCGGCCATCCGGGCGGCGGTCTCCCCCGCCGCAGCCCGCGACACCGTCTTCTTCGCCGTGGTCCCGGCAGGCTTCCGCGCGGCGGCGGGCTTGCTCGGCACCGGGGCCTTCTTCGCCGGGACCGCCTCCCCGGCGGCCGGTTCGGTCTCCTCCAGCACCGGGATACGTACCGGTGTGGCCGGACGCGATGGGGCGGCCTGCTCCTCCCAGTCCTCACCGAACAGCTTCTCCGCCCGAGGCTCGGGCGGCTTCTCCTCGTCGGCCTGCTCCACCTCGCGCAGCTTGCGCTCCAGCAGCTCCAGGACCACTCCGACCTTCGTCACCTGGTCACCCAGCCGACCGAGGAACTGCCAGGTCCGCTCCGCCTCCGAGCGGACCAGCCCCACCACCAGGTCACGCCCACCCCGCCCGGCAGCCGCCACATCGTCGGCCACCGACTGCAACGACCGCGCGGAGGCCGGGACCTGCTCGGCCAACGTGCGCTGCAACCCATCGACGTCCATCCCGCTCCGGTCCAGCAGGTCCTTGGCCGTGTGCGCCGTACGCCTGCCGGTCTCCTCGGCGATACCTGCGGCGAACTGCACCCAGCCGCGCAGCGTGTCGCGCATCAGGTCCTCCTCGCTTCCGTCGCGTCCGCCCCGGCCCACCCGGGTCGGCGCCGGGGGGCGCCCGTGATCGCCGGGACGCCCCCTGATGACGCTACCGCCTCATGCCTTCCCACGGCGGGCGAGCGCACCGCCTGCCGCGCCACCCGATGCGCCGCCCCGCTGAGGTACCGTCGCGACGGAACCCGAAACGACCGTACGAGGGGAGCGGGCGCACCATGGCGACCTCCGAGGAGTGCCGCACGGCACTGACCCGGCTCAGCGAGAACCTGTCGCGCTCCGACGGGGACGTCCGCGCGGCGGCCGCGCTGGACCGCTCTCTCACCTGCTGGATCACCGACCTGGACCTGACCTTCTCCGGCCGCCTGCGCGGCGGCCGGATCCAGGACGTCGTCGAGACCCCCGGCGCCCCCGCCGAGAAGGCCCAGATCCGGCTGGCGATGTCCAGCGACGACCTGGTCTCCCTGGTCGGCGGCGACCTCCACTTCGCCTCCGCCTGGGCCCACGGCCGGGTCAGACTGGAGGCCGGCCTGCGCGACCTGCTGCGGCTGCGGTCACTGCTCTGACCTCACCGCCGCCTCACAGCCCCAGCTCGGCCAGGACCTTGCGGGCGTCCGGTACCCCGGCGCCACCGTCGGCCGCCGTCCACGCCGCCGCGCAGAGCGCCCGCAGGGCGTCGTACGGATCGCCGCCGGACCCGGCCCCGTCCAGGCGCAGCTGCCCGCCGTCGCCGACGGAGGCCGTCCACCCCCCGCAGCGGTAGGCGCCACCGGCCGCCGTCACGTCCGGCTGCGCCACCAGCAGCGCCCGCAGGTCGGCGGCCACATAGGTGGGCCGCTGGTGCGGCGGTGCGGCGAGCAGCTGCGCGGCGGTGGTCACCCCGGTGAGCACCAGCAGACTGTCCACGCCCCCGTTGAAGGCGCCCTCGATGTCGGTGTCCAGCCGGTCGCCGACCACCAGCGGGCGCTTGGCCCGGGTACGGATCACGGTCTCCTGGTGCATGGGCGGCAGCGGCTTGCCGGCCACCTCCGGCTCGACCCCGGTCGCGGTGCGCACGGCGGCCACCAGCGTGCCGTTGCCCGGCGCGGTGCCGCGCGCCGTGGGGATGGTCAGATCGGTGTTGGACGCCACCCACGGCAGCCCGCGCGCCACCGCGTAGGACGCCTCGGCCAACTGCTGCCAGCCGACCGACGGGTCATAGCCCTGCACCACGGCGGCCGGACCGTCGTCCAGCGAGCGCACCGGACGCAGCCCGCGCTCCTCCAGTGCCTCCTCCAGCCCCCGGCCCCCGACCAGCAGCACGGCGGAGCCGGCCGGTACCTTCCCGGCCACCAGGCGGGCCGCCGCCTGCGCCGAGGTGATCACATCGGACGCCTCGGCGGGCACGCCCAGCTCGGTGAGGTGGTCGGCCACCGCCTGCGGCGGCCGGGAGGCGTTGTTGGTGACATACGCCAGCCGCATACCGGCCCGCCGGGCCGCCTCCAGCGACTCCACCGCATGCTCGACCGCATGGGGACCCGCATAGACCACGCCGTCCAGGTCGAGCAGCGCGGTGTCGTACTCCTCGGCGAGCGGACGGCCGCTGCCCGCCGGGCCCCCGCCCCCCGCGCCGTCCCGAGGGGCCCCGTCGCCGGGGATGTCGGCTGCCGTGTGCGTCATTCCTGCTCTTCCTGTCGGTCGCTGCGCGGGTCGTCAGGTTCCGCAGGCTGCGGCCCCGGCCACCGCAGCTGCGACGACACCGGGCCGAACTCCCCCGCACGAGCGCGCAGCGTCGCCCGGGTCTGCCGCAGCGCCGCCCGATAGTGCTCGGACTCCGGCCGCATCGCGACCGCCAGCGCCAGATGCTCGGCGGACGCCTCGAAGTCGCCCAACCGCGCGGCCGCCAACCCCCAGCCGAACTGCGCGTAGTCGTCCGAGGGGTCGGCCAGGGCCACCGCCCGGAAGTTCTCCAAGGCAGCAGCGTACGACCCCGCGTCGAACTGGGCCCGCGCCAGGGTCTCCCGGATGGACCGCGACCCCGGCTCCGCCTCGGCCGCCCGCGCCAGCAACTGCTCCGCCGCCGCCGCACTGCCCTGCTCCAGCAGTCGGCTGCCGCGCCGGAACCACTCGTAGACTCCCTCGCCCGCCCCGTCCGAAGCGTCCCAGCCCTGTGCCTGCTCCCGTCCCGTGGTCATCCCGCGCCCCTTCCCGGTCGCCCTCCGCCCAGCCGCCGGGCCGAGAGCCGTGATCACCCGGCCGGACGTACCCGATTAACATGCCCACAATGGAGGCACTCAGTGCACACGGTGCAACAGCTTCTCAGGACGGCGGACCCGGCGACCCCGGGCACGTCGCCGCCGCAGGGCTCTCGCTGGCGCCGTTCCGCGGCCTGCGCTACGTACCGGACAGGGTCGGCGACCTCGCAGCGGTCACCTCACCCCCGTACGACGTGGTGGACCCGGAACGGCTGGCGAGCCTGGAGACATCCGACCCGCACAATGTGGTCCGGCTGATCCTGCCCCGCCCGGAACCCGGACCAGAACCCCACGGCAGCGGACGGCGGACCGGCGACAGCCGCTACCGGCACGCCGCACGGCTGCTGGCCGCCTGGCGGCGCGAAGGGGTACTGGCGGCCGACGACACACCCGCCCTCTACGTCTACGAACAGCGCGTCCCCGACGACACCGGCTCCGCAACGCTGCTGCAACGGGGCATCATCGGCGCCCTCGCCGTCAGCCCGCCGGAGGCCGGCGTGGTCCTGCCCCACGAGGACGTCATGCCGCGCCCCGTCGCCGACCGCGTCGGCCTGATGCGGACCACCCGCGCCAACCTGGAGCCACTGCTCCTCACCTACCGGGGAAAGGGCGGCGCCGCCGGGGTCGTGGAACGCGCCGCACGCCGACCCCCGCTGCTCACCACGACCACCTCCGACGGCACCTGTCACCGGCTGTGGGCGGTCACCGACCCGGCCGAGCACGCCGCCGTCGCCGCCGACCTGTCCACCTGCCGCGCCCTGATCGCGGACGGCCACCACCGCTGGGCGATGTACCTGCGGCTCCAGAGCGAGCACCGGCACCTGGCGCACAGCCCCTGGGACCGTGGCATGGTCCTGCTGGTCGACACCGCCCGCTACCCGCTGCGGGTCCGCGCCATCCACCGCGTGCTCTACCGGCTGCCCCCGGCCGAGGCGCTGGCGCGGCTCGGCGACGGCTGGCAGGTGGACGACGCGGGCGGCTCCCTCCGGGAGGCGCTCGGCACCCTGGCGGCGGCCAAGCGGGACGGCGGCAACGCCTTCCTGCTCGCTGGGGACGGCCGGTACCGGCTGCTGCGCGGACCCGGCGACGCCGTACTCAAGGAGACCGTGCGCTCCGACCGCCCCGAGGAGTGGCGGCGGTTGGACGCCACCGTGCTGCACTCGGTGCTGCTGGACACGGTCTGGCAGGTGCCCGACGCGCAGGACCAGATCGGCTATCTGCACGACGAGGCGGCGGCGGTCCGCGAGGCGGAGCGGTGCGGCGGCACGGCGGTGCTGCTGCACCCGGTGGACGAGGGCGTGGTGCGGCGGCTCGCCGAACAGGGCGTCACCATGCCGCGCAAGTCGACCTCCTTCGGCCCCAAGCCCGCGACCGGGCTGGTGCTGCGCAGCCTGGAGCTCGGCTGACCTTCGGGAAGTGGAACGGGAAGTGCCCCGCCGGAGAGTTCCGGCGGGGCACTTCGCTGTCATGGGCGGTACGGCTCAGCTGTCCGCGCGCTCCTGCCGGTCGGCCTCGGGGCGGTGGTCGTCCTCCTCGTCGCCGCCGTCCTCCGACTCCTCGGCCTGGGGCTCCTTGAACGGGCTGTTCAGGAAGGTCTCCTGACCCGCCACCGGCGCCTCGGCGCTGTCGTCGTCGGCCTCGGCCTCGGCGTCCGAGTCGTCGTCGGCGTCGACCTCGGCGTCGGCGTCGGCGTCGACCTCGGCGTCGGCCTTCTCCGCGGCAGCCTTCTCCTCGGCCTTGTCGTCGGTCTCGTCCAGCTCCGGGTCGAGGGCGTCGACGAACTCCAGGCCGTCGATCTCGGCCAGCCGCTCAGCCGCGTTGGTGATGCCCTCCTGGTCCGCGTCGGCAGCCTTCGCGAACCAGTCGCGGGCCTCCTCCTCGCGCCCGGCCGCGATCAGCGCCTCGGCGTAGGCGTAGCGCAGACGCGCGGTCCACGGCTGCACCGCATTGGAGGCCAGCTCCGGGCTCTGCAACGTCACCACGGCAGCGTCGAACTGCTCCATGTCGCTGCGGGCCCCGGCCGCCACCAGGCGCATCTCCACCTGCCCGGCCTTGTCCAGCTGCTTCACCTCGGGCTCACCGGCCATGGCCAGCGCCCGCTCGGGACGGCCGAGACCCCGCTCGCAGTCCGCCATGACCGGCCACAGGTCGGCACGGCCGGTCATCCGACGCGCCGCCCGGAACTCGGTCAGCGCCTCCGAGTAGCGCTCGGTGACATACGAGGCAAAGCCCGCCGCCTCGCGCACCGCAGCCACCCTGGAGGCCAGCCGCAGGGCGACGCGGGAGTAGTCGTACGCCTGCTCCGGCTCGCTGTCCAGCAGCCGAGCCACCATCACCAGGTTGCGGGCGACATCGTCGGCGAGCGTCTTGGGCAGGCTCTTCAGCTCCTGACGGACGTCGGCGTCGATCTCCATGCCGGTGACGTCCTCCGGGATGGGGAGACGCCTGACGGGCTCATAGTTCGGCCGGCGGTCATCCGACTCGCCATGCCCCTCGAACCGGCGGCCACGCCCCTCGTACGAGCGCCCACCCCGGTCCCGGTCGTCCCGGCGGTCACGCCCGCCGCCACCGAACCGGTCGTCACGGCCCCGACCGCCGTCACGGTACCCGCCCTCGCGGGGCCCACGGTCGCTGGGCCGGTCGTCCCGACGGAACCCACCGGGGCGGTCATCGCGGCGGAACCCGCCACCACCCTCACGGGGGCCACGGTCGCTGGGTCGGTCATCGCGGCGGAAACCACCAGGCCGGTCGTCACGGCGGAACGATCCACCCCGGTCATCACGCGGCCCACGGTCGCTGGGCCGGTCATCGCGACGGAACCCGCCCTCACGGGGTCCACGGTCGCGGTCGCGGTCGTCACGCCGGAACCCACCAGGGCGGTCGTCCCGACGGAACCCGCCACCGCCCTCACGGTCATCGCGGCGGAAACCACCGGGACGGTCATCCCGACGGAACCCGCCACCGCCCTCACGCGGCCCACGGTCACTGGGCCGGTCGTCCCGCCGGAAGCCGCCCTCACGGGGTCCACGGTCACGGTCGCGGTCGTCACGCCGGAAGCCACCCTCACGGGGGCCACGGTCGCTGGGTCGGTCATCGCGGCGGAAACCACCGGGGCGGTCGTCGCGGCGGAAGCCACCACCACCCTCGCGCGGCCCACGGTCACTGGGCCGGTCGTCGCGACGGAAGCCGCCCTCGCGGGGGCCACGGTCACGGTCGCGGTCGTCACGCCGGAACCCACCGGGGCGGTCATCGCGACGGAACCCGCCGCCACCCTCACGGTCGTCACGGCGGAACCCACCAGGACGGTCGTCCCGGCGGAACGATCCACCCCGGTCATCACGCGGACCACGGTCACTGGGCCGGTCGTCACGCCGGAACCCACCAGGCCGGTCGTCGCGACGGAACCCGCCACCGCCCTCACGGGGGCCACGGTCGCTGGGCCGGTCGTCACGGCGGAAACCACCAGGCCGGTCGTCACGGCGGAACGATCCACCCCGCTCATCACGCGGCCCACGGTCGCTGGGCCGGTCGTCCCGACGGAACCCGCCCTCGCGGGGGCCACGGTCACGGTCGCGGTCGTCACGCCGGAAGCCACCAGGACGGTCATCGCGACGGAACCCGCCGCCACCCTCACGGTCGTCACGGCGGAACCCACCGGGACGGTCATCCCGACGGAACCCACCGCCGCCCTCACGCGGACCACGATCACTGGGCCGGTCATCACGACGGAACCCACCAGGCCGGTCGTCACGGCGGAACCCGCCGCCTGCACGGTTGTCGCTGCGGTAGCCGCCCGGGCGGTCGTCACGACGGTAGGAGGAGGAGCCACCGCGTTCGTCACGGCCCCGGTCGCTGCGGGAGTCGCGACGGTCGGCGTCCCCCCGGCCCTGCGGGCCGTCTCCCGAACGGCGCTCTGGACGGTCCTGGGGTGGGTTCGACATCGAGGTGGCTCCTTCTGGTCTTCTGCTCTGCCGTCACGACACAACTGCTGTGCCGACGCGGCGCGGTGCCGGCGGTGGCGCACCGCCTTCCATTGTCCTGCATCCGCCCCCGTACCGCGTACGTGCTCCTGCACGAGCAGCACGAGGGCAAACAAAAAAGCCGAGGCCCCAGCAGATCGCTGGGGCCTCGGCTTTGAATGATTGTTCGGCGGCGTCCTACTCTCCCACAGGGTCCCCCCTGCAGTACCATCGGCGCTGTAAGGCTTAGCTTCCGGGTTCGGAATGTAACCGGGCGTTTCCCTCACGCTATGACCACCGAAACCCTATTGGGTTCAGCGAACACACTTTTTAATTGAGAAGTGTTCAGTTCACCGAAAGGCTGTTCGCAGCCTGAGAACTACACAGTGGACGCGGAGCAACTATGGACAAGCCCTCGGCCTATTAGTACCGGTCAGCTCCACCCCTCACGAGGCTTCCACACCCGGCCTATCAACCCAGTCGTCTACTGGGAGCCTTACCCACTCAAGGTGGTGGGAGCCCTCATCTCGAAGCAGGCTTCCCGCTTAGATGCTTTCAGCGGTTATCCCTCCCGAACGTAGCCAACCAGCCATGCCCTTGGCAGAACAACTGGCACACCAGAGGTCCGTCCGTCCCGGTCCTCTCGTACTAGGGACAGCCCTTCTCAAGACTCCTACGCGCACAGCGGATAGGGACCGAACTGTCTCACGACGTTCTAAACCCAGCTCGCGTACCGCTTTAATGGGCGAACAGCCCAACCCTTGGGACCTACTCCAGCCCCAGGATGCGACGAGCCGACATCGAGGTGCCAAACCATCCCGTCGATATGGACTCTTGGGGAAGATCAGCCTGTTATCCCCGGGGTACCTTTTATCCGTTGAGCGACGGCGCTTCCACAAGCCACCGCCGGATCACTAGTCCCTGCTTTCGCACCTGCTCGACCCGTCGGTCTCACAGTCAAGCTCCCTTGTGCACTTACACTCAACACCTGATTGCCAACCAGGCTGAGGGAACCTTTGGGCGCCTCCGTTACCCTTTAGGAGGCAACCGCCCCAGTTAAACTACCCACCAGACACTGTCCCTGATCCGGATCACGGACCCAGGTTAGACATCCAGCACGACCAGAGTGGTATTTCAACGATGACTCCACCATGACTGGCGTCACAGCTTCACAGTCTCCCACCTATCCTACACAAGCCGAACCGAACACCAATATCAAGCTATAGTAAAGGTCCCGGGGTCTTTCCGTCCTGCTGCGCGAAACGAGCATCTTTACTCGTAATGCAATTTCACCGGGCCCGTGGTTGAGACAGTCGAGAAGTCGTTACGCCATTCGTGCAGGTCGGAACTTACCCGACAAGGAATTTCGCTACCTTAGGATGGTTATAGTTACCACCGCCGTTTACTGGCGCTTAAGTTCTCAGCTTCGCCACGACGAATCATGACTAACCGGTCCCCTTAACGTTCCAGCACCGGGCAGGCGTCAGTCCGTATACATCGCCTTACGGCTTCGCACGGACCTGTGTTTTTAGTAAACAGTCGCTTCTCGCTGGTCTCTGCGGCCACCACCAGCTCAGAGTGCAAGACCCCTCACCAGCAATGGCCCCCCTTCTCCCGAAGTTACGGGGGCATTTTGCCGAGTTCCTTAACCACGGTTCACCCGAACGCCTCGGTATTCTCTACCTGACCACCTGAGTCGGTTTGGGGTACGGGCCGCCACAGAACTCGCTAGAGGCTTTTCTCGACAGCATAGGATCATCCACTTCACCACAATCGGCTCGGCATCAGGTCTCAGACTATATGCAGGGCGGATTTGCCTACCCCACGTCCTACACCCTTACCCCGGGACAACCACCGCCCGGGCTGGACTACCTTCCTGCGTCACCCCATCGCTCACCTACTACCCTGTTGGACCGGCGGCTCCACCACTCCCCTCGACCCGAAGGTCTCAAGGGCGGCTTCACGGCCTTAGCATTCAGAGGTTCAGCGTTGACGCTCTACAGCGGGTACGGGAATATCAACCCGTTGTCCATCGACTACGCCTGTCGGCCTCGCCTTAGGTCCCGACTTACCCTGGGCAGATCAGCTTGACCCAGGAACCCTTGGTCAATCGGCGCAAGAGTTTCCCACTCTTGTATCGCTACTCATGCCTGCATTCTCACTCGTATACCGTCCACGACTGGCTCCCGCCGCCGCTTCACCCGGCACACGACGCTCCCCTACCCACCCACACACCCGTTAAGGCTATTTGTGTGAGTGACACGGCTTCGGCGGTGTACTTGAGCCCCGCTACATTGTCGGCGCGGAATCACTTGACCAGTGAGCTATTACGCACTCTTTCAAGGGTGGCTGCTTCTAAGCCAACCTCCTGGTTGTCTCTGCGACTCCACATCCTTTCCCACTTAGCACACGCTTAGGGGCCTTAGCCGGTGTTCTGGGCTGTTTCCCTCTCGACCACGGAGCTTATCCCCCGCAGTCTCACTGCCGCGCTCTCACTTACCGGCATTCGGAGTTTGGCTAAGGTCAGTAACCCGGTGAGGCCCATCGCCTATCCAGTGCTCTACCTCCGGCAAGAAACACACGACGCTGCACCTAAATGCATTTCGGGGAGAACCAGCTATCACGGAGTTTGATTGGCCTTTCACCCCTAACCACAGGTCATCCCCCAGGTTTTCAACCCTGGTGGGTTCGGGCCTCCACACGGTCTTACCCGCGCTTCACCCTGCCCATGGCTAGATCACTCCGCTTCGGGTCTTGGGCATGCGACTAAGAACGCCCTGTTCGGACTCGCTTTCGCTACGGCTACCCCACACGGGTTAACCTCGCCACACACCGCAAACTCGCAGGCTCATTCTTCAAAAGGCACGCAGTCACGGCCCGTCAGCAAGCTGACGAACGACGCTCCCACGGCTTGTAGGCACACGGTTTCAGGTACTATTTCACTCCGCTCCCGCGGTACTTTTCACCATTCCCTCACGGTACTATCCGCTATCGGTCACCAGGGAATATTTAGGCTTAGCGGGTGGTCCCGCCAGATTCACACGGGATTTCTCGGGCCCCGTGCTACTTGGGAAACGCACAAGCAAGCCGCACAGATTTCGTCTACGGGGGTCTTACCCTCTACGCCGGGCCTTTCGCATGCCCTTCGACTACCTGTACGGTTTCTGACTCGCCCAGCCGCCGGCAGACGACTGAAGTACGCTCCCACAACCCCGCACGCGCAACCCCTGCCGGGTATCACACACATACGGTTTAGCCTCATCCGGTTTCGCTCGCCACTACTCCCGGAATCACGGTTGTTTTCTCTTCCTGCGGGTACTGAGATGTTTCACTTCCCGCGTTCCCTCCACACTGCCTATGTGTTCAGCAGCGGGTGACAGCCCATGACGACTGCCGGGTTTCCCCATTCGGACACCCCCGGATCAAAGCTCGGTTGACAGCTCCCCGGGGCCTATCGCGGCCTCCCACGTCCTTCATCGGTTCCTGGTGCCAAGGCATCCACCGTGCGCCCTTAAAAACTTGGCCACAGATGCTCGCGTCCACTGTGCAGTTCTCAAACAACGACCAGCCACCCACCCAGAACAAGCATGGGACCGGCACAACCAGAGGAAACAACCAACCGTTCCCTCAGGACCCAACAGCGCGCCCGACACCACCCAGAACCCCGACCGTTCCACACACCCCCGAAGAGACGCAGTACTGAGAAGAAGCTTCCAGACAGTGCCGAATAGTCAACGTTCCACCCATGAGCAACCGCTCCGAGACACTCGCTCGAAGCCGGCCAATGCTCCTTAGAAAGGAGGTGATCCAGCCGCACCTTCCGGTACGGCTACCTTGTTACGACTTCGTCCCAATCGCTGGTCCCACCTTCGACGGCTCCCTCCCAGAGGGTTGGGCCACCGGCTTCGGGTGTTACCGACTTTCGTGACGTGACGGGCGGTGTGTACAAGGCCCGGGAACGTATTCACCGCAGCATGCTGATCTGCGATTACTAGCGACTCCGACTTCATGGGGTCGAGTTGCAGACCCCAATCCGAACTGAGGCCGGCTTTTTGGGATTCGCTCCACCTCGCGGTATCGCAGCCCATTGTACCGACCATTGTAGCACGTGTGCAGCCCAAGACATAAGGGGCATGATGATTTGACGTCGTCCCCACCTTCCTCCGAGTTGACCCCGGCAGTCTCCTGTGAGTCCCCGACATTACTCGCTGGCAACACAGAACAAGGGTTGCGCTCGTTGCGGGACTTAACCCAACATCTCACGACACGAGCTGACGACAACCATGCACCACCTGTACACCGACCACAAGGGGGCGCCTGTCTCCAGACGTTTCCGGTGTATGTCAAGCCTTGGTAAGGTTCTTCGCGTTGCGTCGAATTAAGCCACATGCTCCGCCGCTTGTGCGGGCCCCCGTCAATTCCTTTGAGTTTTAGCCTTGCGGCCGTACTCCCCAGGCGGGGAACTTAATGCGTTAGCTGCGGCACGGACGACGTGGAATGTCGCCCACACCTAGTTCCCAACGTTTACGGCGTGGACTACCAGGGTATCTAATCCTGTTCGCTCCCCACGCTTTCGCTCCTCAGCGTCAGTATCGGCCCAGAGATCCGCCTTCGCCACCGGTGTTCCTCCTGATATCTGCGCATTTCACCGCTACACCAGGAATTCCGATCTCCCCTACCGAACTCTAGCCTGCCCGTATCGAATGCAGACCCGGGGTTAAGCCCCGGGCTTTCACATCCGACGCGACAGGCCGCCTACGAGCTCTTTACGCCCAATAATTCCGGACAACGCTCGCACCCTACGTATTACCGCGGCTGCTGGCACGTAGTTAGCCGGTGCTTCTTCTGCAGGTACCGTCACTTGCGCTTCTTCCCTGCTGAAAGAGGTTTACAACCCGAAGGCCGTCATCCCTCACGCGGCGTCGCTGCATCAGGCTTTCGCCCATTGTGCAATATTCCCCACTGCTGCCTCCCGTAGGAGTCTGGGCCGTGTCTCAGTCCCAGTGTGGCCGGTCGCCCTCTCAGGCCGGCTACCCGTCGTCGCCTTGGTAGGCCATCACCCCACCAACAAGCTGATAGGCCGCGGGCTCATCCTGCACCGCCGGAGCTTTCCACGCACACCCCATGCGGAGGTACGTCGTATCCGGTATTAGCACCGGTTTCCCGGTGTTGTCCCAGAGTGCAGGGCAGATTGCCCACGTGTTACTCACCCGTTCGCCACTGATCCACCCCGAAGGGCTTCACCGTTCGACTTGCATGTGTTAAGCACGCCGCCAGCGTTCGTCCTGAGCCAGGATCAAACTCTCCGTGAATGTCTCATTCGCGGAAGAGCGGCACGGCATCCGGCGGAATAAGCCGGACCCGCGCACAGCGTCCTCGCTGCACTTCATTCAAAGGAACCCAAAGGGTTCAAATATCTGGCGTTGACTTTTGGCACGCTGTTGAGTTCTCAAGGAACGGACGCTTCCATCGAAACCCCTTCGGGTTTCTCCGGGCGCTTCCCTTCTTCGTGTCTCCAGCTTATCAGATCCGCTTTCCGCTTTTCTGACCCCCGCTGGAGGGGGAATCGCTTGGCGCGACCTCCGCCACATTAGCGCATTTCCTCGGTAATTCGCACATCACGCTGAGCACATACATGCGTGCTCGACCGATGTGAACGAGAAGCCGGGGGGATACTGCGGTGGATGGTCGCTTCGTCCGACGCGGGTGGACCTTGGGTCCTTCCCGTGTGCCGTCCGGTTCAGGCGACTCGTTCCACGTTAGGCCCTATGGGCGCCACCGTCAAACCCCGAGGGCACGGATCTGGCCGGATCCGTGCCCTCGGGGGTGAAGTGCCTGGTCAGACGGGGTGACATCCAGCCAGGGAAACCGCTCGTCGGTCAGCCGGCCGGGGTGAACTCGACCGCCGCCAGGTTGCGCTTGCCACGGCGGAGGAGTAGCCAGCGGCCGTGCAGGAGGTCGGCCTCGGTGGCGGCGGTCTCCTCGTCGGCCACCTTGGCGTTGTTGAGGTAGGCGCCGCCCTCCTTGACCGTCCGGCGGGCGGCCGAGCGGCTGGCGGAGAGGCCGGAGGCGACCAACAGGTCGACCACCGAGCCGAGTTCGGCGACCTGGGCCTTGGGCAGCTCGGCGACGGCGGCGTCCAGGGTGGGGGCGTCGAGGTCGGCGAGTTCACCCTGGCCGAAAAGCGCCTTGGAGGCGGCCACGGCCCGCTCGCACTGGTCGGCGCCGTGGACCAGGGTGGTGAGCTCCTCGGCCAGGGCGCGCTGGGCGGCGCGGGCGGCCGGACGCTCCTCGGTCAGGCGCTCCAGTTCCTCGATTTCCTCCCGCGAGCGGAAGGAGAAGATCCTCAGGAAGGTGGAGACGTCCCGGTCGTCGGCGTTCAGCCAGAACTGGTAGAACGCATACGGCGTGGTGCGCTCGGGGTCGAGCCAGACGGTGCCGGTCTCGGTCTTGCCGAACTTGGTGCCGTCCGCCTTGACGATGAGCGGGGTGGACAGGGCGTGCACCGCCGCGCCGTCGGCCTTGTGGATCAGGTCGACGCCCGCCGTGAGGTTGCCCCACTGGTCGCTGCCGCCGGTCTGGAGGGTGCAGCCGTAGCGCCGGTGCAGCTCCAGGTAGTCCATGCCCTGGAGGACCTGGTAGCTGAACTCGGTGTAGCTGATCCCCGCCTCGGAGTTGAGGCGGCGGGCCACCGCCTCCTTGGCGATCATCTTGTTGACCCGGAAGTACTTGCCGACGTCGCGCAGCAGCTGGATCGCCGACATGCCCGACGTCCAGTCCAGGTTGTTGACCATCCGCGCCGCGTGCGGGCCCTCGAAGTCGAGGAACCGCTCGATCTGGCCGGTCAGCCGCTTCACCCAGCCCGCCACGACCTCGGGGTCGTTGAGGATGCGCTCGGAGTTCGGCTTGGGGTCGCCGATGAGGCCCGTCGCGCCGCCCACCAGGCCGAGCGGCCGGTTGCCGGCCTGCTGGAGCCGCTTGAGGGTGAGGATCTGCACCAGGTTGCCGAGGTGCAGGCTGGGCGCGGTCGGGTCGAAGCCGCAATAGACCGTGACCGGGCCGTCCGCGAACGCCTTGCGCAGTGCGTCCTCGTCGGTGGAGAGGGCGATCAGGCCCCGCCACTGCAGCTCGTCGACGATGTCCGTCACGGTCTCGGGTCTCCTTCGGTCATAGGGCCGCCCGTCTGTGTCGGGGGCGGCCTCTCTCCAGCGTGTCCGAGGGTACGCGGTCGGCGCCAGTCCGTTTCCGCCGGTTCCACCGCTGACCGCCGAGGATGACCTGCGGGCTGCGCGTTCAGCGTGCGGTGCGGCGGCGCGGGCTGTGCGGCCGGTACGGGCTGACGGTGGGGTCGCCCTCGATCCAGTACCGCCAGGGGGTGTCAGCGCCGGCCCCGGAGACGCCGGTGCGCGGACCGCTGAGGACCAGGCCCGGCAGCGGCGGTGAGCCGGTCAGCATCCGGAACGGTGAGTCGGCGGGATCGGCGGGGCAGGCGTCCGCGCCGTCATGCGCCCGGTCGACGCCCAGGGCGAGCGTCATCCTGGCCGGACCCTGGGCCAGCTCGGTGTCCTTGCGGGCGGCGGGGCGGCGCTTGCGGGCCAGCTCCACTCCGGCGGTGATCTCACCGGCCCGCAGCAGCACTCCGGAAGCGGTGCCGGGCGGGCCGCAGACCAGGTTCATGCAGAAGTGCATGCCATAGGTGAAGTAGACGTACACATGCCCCGGTTCGCCGAACATCACGGCATTGCGGGTGGTGCGGCCCCGGTAGGCGTGCGAGCCGGGGTCGTTGGGGCCGTCGTACGCCTCGACCTCGGTGAGGCGCAGCTCGACGGTGCCCTCGGGGAAGGCGCAGACGAGGGTCCGGCCCAGAAGGTCGGGGGCCACCTCCAGCACGGGCCGGTCGAAGAAGTCCCGGGGCAGCGGGGTACGCAGGGGGTCCGTGCTCGGCATGGCCCCGAGGGTAGCCGAGCCATAGGGGGGCGGCGGGCTTGGACGGGTCGGCCGGATTTTGCCAAGGTACGACAAGGTACGACCCGGCAGGCCGCGCTCCGGCTGCGCGGCGAGGTGGACGCGAGGGGGACTTCGATGGGCTTGAAGCGGATACTGGCCGCGCTCGGTGCCGGGGGCGCCTCGGTGGAGACCGTGCTGCACGAGCCGAATGTGGTGCCGGGCGGCGTGGTCCACGGCGAGGTGAGGATCCAGGGCGGCGCGGTGGACCAGCGCATCGAGGGGCTGACGCTGGGCCTCCAGGCCCGGGTGGAGGTGGAGACCCAGGACTCGGAGTACCGGCAGCACGTGGAGTTCCACCGGCAGCGGATCGGTGACGGATTCGCGCTCAAGGAGGGCGCGGTGCATGTGGTGCCGTTTGCGCTGCACATCCCGTATGAGACTCCGGTGACGGCGGTGGCCGGGCAGCGGCTGCGCGGGACGGCGGTGGGGGTGGCCACCGAGCTGGCGATCGACCGGGCGGTGGACGCGGGCGACCTGGACCCGGTCGAGGTGCATCCGCTGCCGGTGCAGCACGCCGTCCTGGACGCCCTGGCGCGGCTGGGCTTCCGCCTCAAGGGGGCGGAGCTGGAGCGCGGGCACCTCCGCAACACCCGGCAGCGGCTGCCGTTCTACCAGGAGATCGAGTTCTTCGCGCCGCCGCGGTATCCGGGGCTGAACGAGGTGGAGCTCTCCTTCATCGCCGATGAGACGGCCGTGGACGTCGTCCTGGAGATGGACCGCAAGGGCGGGCTGTCGGGCGAGGGCAGCGACGCCTTGCGGTCGTTCACGGTGGCGCACTCCGCCGTCGGGTCGACCGACTGGGCGGACTACCTGCACCAGTGGATCCACGCGGTGGGTGGGCGCCGGGGCTGGATCTGAGCCGTTTCGGGGCCTCGGAGCCGCAGGGGCGCTACTAAGGTGGGGGTGATCAAGATCCCCCTTCGAAGGAGGTTCGGGACGTGACCGAGGCCAAGAGGCGGCCCCTTCCGCACGACTTCCACCCGCCGGTGCCGTCGTTCACGGTGGCCAGCGACGACATCCGGGACGGCGCCGTACTGCCCGAGGCCCAGGTGTTCGCGGGCGGCAACACCTCGCCGCAGCTGCGCTGGTCGGGCTTCCCCGAGGAGACCCGCAGCTTCGCGGTGACCTGCTTCGACCCGGATGCGCCGACCGGCAGCGGCTTCTGGCACTGGACGGTGTTCGACATCCCGGCGTCGGTGACCGAGCTGCCGACCGGCGCCGGTACGGGCGGTTTCGCCGGGCTGCCCGAGGGCGCGGTGCAGGTGCGCAACGACTACGGCACGCGGGACTTCGGCGGCGCCGCCCCGCCGCCCGGCGACGGCCCGCACCGCTATGTCTTCACGGTCTACGCGGTGGACAGCGAGAAGCTCGGCCCGGACGCGGAGGCCACCCCGGCGGTGGTCGGGTTCAATCTGCGCTTCCACGCGATTGCGCGGGCCCAGCTCATCGCCACATACGAGAACAAGTGAGGCCGCCGGCCCGAGGCGGTGTCTCGGGCCGGTGACCGGATGCGGCGCGGCCGTGCACCCCTGCCTCGGGGTGCACGGCCGCGCCGTCTGCTGTGCACGGTGCCGCCGCGCCACGGAAATTGCGTTGTTGCGCGGAGGGCCGCCGATCCACAGTGGACCCACTCCGCCACGGGGGCGGGAGTGTGGCTGGGAGGTGTCCGCGATGCGGAACACGCTGGTGCTGAACGCGGGTTACGAGCCGCTGACGACCGTGTCGCTCCAGCGCGCGGTGGTGCTGCTGCTCCAGGACAAGGCCGTGGTGGAGCAGGCGCACCCGCTGCGCGTGGTGCGGGGTACCGGGGTCGAGCTGCCGGTGCCGCAGGTGATCAGGCTGACCCGGTACGTCAGAGTGCCGTTCCGACAACGAGCGGCGTGGTCGCGGCGGGGTGTGCTGGTGCGCGACCAGCACCGGTGCGCGTACTGCGGGCGCCGGGCGACCACCGTGGACCATCTGGTGCCCAGGTCGCGCGGCGGGTCGGACAGTTGGCTCAACACCGTGGCGGCGTGCGCCGAGGACAACCAGCGCAAGGCCGACCGGACGCCGGAGCAGGCCGGGATGGCGCTGCTGCGGACACCCTTCGAGCCGACCCCGGAGGCGTCGCTGGTCCTGGCGCTGGGGCTGCGCCAGGCGGACGTGGGCGAACTCGCGGGCTGGCTGCCACGGCCCGCCTGAGACCGGCCCGCCTGAGACCGGCCCGCCTGAGACCCGCCCGCCTGAGACCGGGGCGGTGGAACCTCGCTGGGGAGGGTTCCACCGCCCCACCGGTCACTTCGCGGCCTGGTAGGCGGTCGCGGAGGTGCCGTAGGTCGAGGTGAAGGTGGGCACGGCGACGACCAGGCCGTCGGCGGTCAGCAGCCGGCCCGCGCCGAGCAGCGAGCCGGTGCCCTTGGGGAAGCCGCCGCCCGCCGACTCCCGGCCGTCCGCCAGGGTGAGGCGGCTGAGGTGGGCGGGCTGGTCGGTGCGCTCCTCGGTGGCGACCACCAGGGCGTCGCCGTCGATGCCGACCGGCTGCACCTTGCCCTTCTCCTGGGCGGTGGTCTTCCAGAGCTGCCGACCGGTCTTCAGGTCGACTGCGGTGAGGGAGCCGTTGGCGGGGGTGGTGCCGTTCGCCGGGACGAGCGCGGTGGTCAGGGTGGTGCCCCGGAAGAAGACGCCCGGGTTGGCGTCCAGGGAGCCACGGCCCACGTCGAGTCGGCCGTCGGGCCGGGTGACCGGGACGTCGGCGCCCGAGTTGCCCTTCTCGTCCCAGTAGTGGATCCGGTCGTCCGCCTCACTGCCGGCCGTGGTGAGGACCACGGCGGGTTCGGCGGAGAGTACGGAGACGGTCTTGGGGGTGCCGAGGCCGCGCCACCAGATGAGCCGGCCGCTTGCCGCGTCCAGCGCGACGACCTGCTCCTTGGGGCTGGTGTCGGCGCAACTGCTGTGCAGCAGCACGGTGTTGCCGGAGCCGGTGCCGGAGAGGGTGCAGAACTTGCCGCGTCCGACGTTGTCCCACTTCTGCTTGCCGGTGGCGGCTTCGTAGCCGACCGCCTTGGAGTCGCCGACGGCGACCACCCGGGTGTCGTTGACCATGACCTGGGCGCCGTAGACGCCCTTGGCGTCGGAGAGGGTCTTGGTCCACTGCTGCGCGCCGGTGGCGGTGTCCACGGCGGAGAGCAGGGTGCAGTTCTTGCCGCCTGCCTTGGGGGTGTACAGCACCGCGCCGATCCCGCCGCCGCCGACCGTGTGCGACATTCCGCAGGGCACCGCGCCGGGCTTGGGGGGCTGGAGGCTCCACACCTGCTTGCCGGTGGCGAGGTCGTAGGCGTGGACGCCGGTGCCGTCGCCACGGACGACGGCCTTGGCCAGCAGCCAGCTGCCGAGCAGGCTGTCGTCGGCGCCGGCGGCGGCGGGCTGGGCCGCCCAGGTCTTGGTGTGGTCGACGGAGAAGCCGGCCGAGGCGCCGCTGTCGTCGCCCGCGACGGTGTCGCCGGTGCCGTCGCCGCCGGCCACATAGACGCCGGCGCTGATCAGGACCACCAGCGCGGCGGAGCCGATACCGGTGCGGATCAGCAGGGTGCGGCGGTCGGGGCCGTTGCTGCCTCCGGTGAGGACGCTGCGGGCGCGGTCGGCGAGGCTCCGGCGGGGGGCGTCGCCGGTCGGGGCGGCGGGGGCGGTGGCGGCCGGGACCGGGGCGGGATGTGACGGGGGGTCGGGGAAGCCGTCTGCGGCGAGCCGGTCCGGGGTGCCGTAGTCGGGGGCCTGCCACTGCTGGGTGGCGGCCTCGTCGACGGGGGTGGTGGGGGCGCCGGGCTGCTGGTAGTCCTGGTACGGCTGCTGGGCGGTGTAGTCCTGGTAGCCCTGGGCGGCGCCGCCGTAGGGGTCGGCGTAGCCGTACCCGGTGGTGTCGTAGGACTGGCCGTACTGGTCCTGGCCGTACTGCTGCTGGCCGTAATGCTGCTGGTCGTACGACTGTTGGCCGTACTGCTGTTGGCCGGTCTGCTGTTGGCCGTACTGGTCCTGGCCGTAAGAGGGCTGCTGCTGCTCGTAGCCGCCGTAGTAGGTCTGCTGCTGGGCCTGCGCCTGGTTGCCCCAGGCGTCCTGGCCGCTGCCGTATGCCTCGTAGCCGCCCGGTATGCCGCTCTCGGCGGGGGGTACCTGGCCGGGGGGCCACTGCTGCCCGTAGTCGTACTCCGAGGGCTGCTGCCCGCCGCTGCCGGAAGGTTCCTGAGCCATGAAGTCCCGTCCGTCCCGCCTGGATGATCTGTCGGCCAGCATCTCACGAACGGCGGCGGCGCCCGTCCGGCGTTCGGAGCGCGGGCGCGGGAGGGACGGGAGCGGCGGGGCGGCGGGGGTCAGCCGTGGGCGGTGACGGCCTGGTCGATGCGGGCGGCGAGGTCGAAGTCGAGTGCGGTGAGGCCGCCGGCGGAGTGGGTGCTGAGGGTGAAGTGCAGGGTGCGCCAGCGGATGTCGATGTCGGGGTGGTGGTCCATCGCCTCGGCCTGCTCGGCGACCGCGACCACCACGCGGATGGCGGCGGGGAAGTCGGCTGCCTCGGCGGTCCGGCGGATGGAGTCGCCGTCACGGGTCCAGTCGGGCAGGGCCGTGAGGCGGAGGGCGATCTCGGGCTCGGTGAGCCGGGGGGCTGCGGGCATGGGTCTGCTCCCGGTGGGGACGGCGTACGGGCGTCGGGTCCGACCCTGGCAGAGGGCGGAGCGGCCGTCGAGCCCCGTTCGGCCGGGTGGAGTCAGTCGATGAGCAGCCGGATGACGGCGGCGAGGCCGACGACGACGATCAGGGAGCGCAGGGCGATGGGCGGCAGGCGGCGGCCGACCCTGGCGCCGATCACGCCGCCGATCGCCGCGCCGGCGGCGATCAGCAGCACGGCGGTCCAGTCGAAGTGGGCGACAAAGAGGAAGAAGATCGCGGCCACGCCGTTGACCAGGAGGGCGAGCACATTCTTGGTGGCGTTGAGCCGCTGGAGGTCCTCGTCCAGCAGCATGCCCATCAGGGCCAGCATCAGCACGCCCTGGGCGGCGCCGAAGTAGCCGCCGTAGATGCCGGTGAGGAAGATCCCGGTCATCAGCAGCGGCCCGGCGTCGCGGTGTCCGGTCGTCCGGCGGCGGGCGGCGACGGCCTTGGCGAGGCGGGGCTGGAGGATCACCAGGACCACGGCGAGCACGATCAGCGCCGGGACGGCGGCCTTGAAGGCGCTGCCGGGCAGCACGATCAGCAGCAGGGCGCCGACCAGGCCGCCGAGCAGCGCGGCGGCGCCGAGGCGCAGCAGGCGGGGGCGCTGGCCGACCAGTTCGCGGCGGTAGCCGATGGCGCCGCTGAGCGATCCGGGGACCAGGCCGAGGGAGTTGGAGACATTGGCGGTGACGGGGGGCAGGCCGACGGCGAGCAGCACGGGGAAGGTGAGCAGGGTGCCGGAGCCGACGATGGTGTTGATGGTGCCGGCGCCGATGCCTGCGGCGAAGACCGCCACCGCCTCCCAGGGTGTCATCGCCGTGCCCCTTCGCTGTCGAACCGTCCGGGTGTCCGATCATCCAGCATGGTGGGGGGCGGTGGAGCGTGGGGGTCCGGGATGCGGACGAGGGCGGGGAACGGCGTTGCCGTTCCCCGCCCTCGTCGCTCGGGCTGTCGTCAGCCCGGTGTCACTCGGGGTCGATCGACGGGTACTCGCGGGCCGGGTCGACGCGGGGGCGGGCGGCGCCCTTGTCGAGGTCGGCGGGCGGGGTGGGGCCGGCCGGCTGGTGGCCGCCGCCGCCGGGGCCGCCGGCGAAACCGGCGAAGGCTCCGCCGAGGCCCTTGAGGGCGTCGCCGACCTCGCTGGGGATGATCCAGAGCTTGTTGGCGTTGCCCTCGGCGAGCTTGGGGAGGGTCTGGAGGTACTGGTAGGCCAGCAGCTTCTGGTCCGGGTTGCCCGCGTGGATGGACTCGAAGACGGTGCGGATGGCGGCGGCTTCACCGTCGGCGCGCAGCACGGCGGCCTGCGCCTCGCCCTCCGCCTCCAGGACCGCGGCCTGCTTCTGGCCCTCGGCGGTGAGGATGGCGGCCTGCTTGGTGCCCTCGGCGGTGAGGATGGCGGCGCGCTTGTCGCGGTCGGCGCGCATCTGCTTCTCCATCGAGTCCTGGATGGAGGTGGGCGGCTCGATGGCCTTGAGCTCGACCCGGTTGACGCGGATGCCCCACTTGCCGGTGGCCTCGTCGAGGACGCCGCGCAGCGCCGCGTTGATCTCCTCACGGGAGGTCAGGGTGCGCTCCAGGTCCATGCCGCCGATGATGTTGCGCAGCGTGGTGACGGTGAGCTGCTCGATGGCCTGGATGTAGCTGGCGACCTCGTAGGTGGCCGCGCGCGGGTCGGTGACCTGGTAGTAGATGACGGTGTCGATGTTGACCACCAGGTTGTCCTGGGTGATCACCGGCTGCGGCGGGAAGGGCACGACCTGCTCACGCAGGTCGATGCGGTTCCGGATGGTGTCGATGAACGGCACCACGATGTTGAGTCCGGCGTTGAGCGTGCGGGTGTAGCGGCCGAAGCGCTCCACGATCGCCGCGCTGGCCTGCGGGATGACCTGGATCGTCTTGATCAGTGCGATGAACGACAGCACCACCAGGATGACCAGGACGATGAGGACGGGTTCCAACGCGCTCTCCTATACGACGAGGGCGGTGGCGCCCTCGATCTCTACGACATCCACGTGCTGGCCGGGTTCGTAAGTGGTGCCGGGGTTGAGGGCTCGCGCCGACCAGATCTCGCCGTTGAGCTTGATCCGTCCGCCCTCGCCGTCCACCCGCTCCTGGACGACGGCGGAGGCGCCCTTGAGCGCGTCGATGCCCATCCGTACCGGTGGCCCCTGCTTGAGGTGGCGATAGGCAATGGGCCGCACCACCACCAGCAGCGCGACCGAGACCGCGACGAAGACGATGAACTGGGTCACCACATTCGCGCCGAGACCGGCTGCCGCCGCGGTGGCAAGCGCGCCCACCCCGAACATGCCGAACTCGGGCATCGCGGTGATCACCAGCGGAATGCCCAGACCCACGGCGACGAGAAGCCACCACACCCAGCTGTCCACGCCCCCATCCTAGGCACCAATCACCGGCCGGGGAACCGTTTTCGCAGGTCGATGGGCAGGAACCGGCCGCCCTTGATCGGGGCGGCCGGCGGCCGGGCCGGCGGGAACCCTCAGGTGAGCGGCAGGCCCTGGGCGGTCCAGCGGTCACCGCGGCGCTCCAGGGTGAGGGGGAGGCCGAAGCAGAGGGAGAGGTTGCGGGCGCTGAGCTCGGTGTCGATCGGACCGGCCGCGAGCACCTTTCCCTGACGGATCATCAGTACATGGGTGAAGCCGGGGGCGATCTCCTCGACATGGTGGGTGACCATCACCATGGAGGGGGCGTAGCGGTCCTGGGCGAGCGCGCCGAGGCGGCGGACCAGGTCCTCGCGTCCGCCGAGGTCCAGCCCTGCGGCGGGCTCGTCCAGCAGCAGCAGCTCGGGGTCGGTCATCAGGGCGCGGGCGATCAGGGTGCGCTTGCGCTCGCCCTCGGAGAGGGTGCCGAAGCGGCGGTCGCGGAACTCGGCCATGCCCAGGCGGTCCAGCAGCAGGAGGGCGCGGAACTCGTCGGTGGTGTCGTACTTCTCGTGCCAGTGGGCGGTCATGCCGTACGCGGCGGTGAGCACGGTGTCCAGGACGGTCTGGCTGCGCGGCAGCTTGTCGACCATGGCGGCGCCGGCGGTGCCGATCCGGGGGCGGAGGTCGAAGACGTCGACGGAGCCGAGCTTCTCACCGAGGATCTGGGCGGTGCCGGAGGTCGGGAAGAGATAGCTGGAGGCGATCTGGAGGAGGGTGGTCTTGCCTGCGCCGTTGGGCCCGAGGATGACCCAGCGTTCCCCTTCGGCCACCGCCCAGGACACCTGGTCCACCAGCGCGCGGCCGTCGCGGACCACGGATACGTCCACCAGCTCGAGAACGTCGCTCATGCGTACGCCTTCCCCAATTCGGATTCGGCCTTCCCCGAGCGGATCCGGGGCGGATCCGAAGGGGGCGGTCCACTCGTGTCGACTTCGCCGCGCGCGCCGCGCGGAGCACGACCCAAACCTACGCCACGCGGATGACGGGCTTGTCCGTAGGCTGGTCTGATGCTCGACACTCCGACCGGAAACCCGATCCCCGAGGACCTGCACAAGGAGCCCCGCGCCGGGCGGCTGGCCGCCTGGGGCAACGCCCTGCTGGGCGGCTTCGCGCCGCCGGACGACGCCGCCTCGGCGGTCACCGGGCCCGACGAGGCGCACCGGGTGACCGGGCTGCCCGGCGACGGACCGGCCGACCGGCATGCGCTGACCTGGGCGCTGGGGCGGCTGCGGGCGCTGGGGGTGACGGGGTTCCGGCTGGCGCTGCCGGTGCCGGGCCATCCGCTGGGGCTGACCGGGCCCGCCGGGTTCAACGACCGGGCGATGGCGGCCGGTGAGGCGGTGCTGACGGTGGGTGGAGCGGCGCTGGGGCTGGTGCCGGAGGTGGAGTGGTTCGGACCGCCCGGTGACCGCGCGGCGACCGTGCTGTGGCACTGCTCCCCCGTACGGGAGGCGCCCCCGGCGGACGTCCCCTCGCTGCGGGAGGCCGAGCGGGAGTTGGCCGAGGTCATGCGGGAGGCGACGGCGGTGCTGGCCCGGCTTGACGTGGGCGGCGCGGGCCCGGAGGCGCTGCGCGCGCTGGAGGCGTACCGGCGCCGCCGCCACCGCGAGCTGCTGGCGCCGGGCTATCCGCCGCGTGCGGTGCGGGTGCTGGAGTCGGCGCAGCGGGTCTCGGCGCTGCTGGCCATCGCGGGCGGCGGGGACGGTGCGGCGGTGAGCGCCTCGGAGATGGCGGCGCGCGCGGACGCGCTCCGTCCGCTGGAGCGGGCGGCCCGGCGGGCCCAGGTGGCGGCGTACAACGCGGCCGTCGACGAACGGGCCGCCGACGAGCCGAGCTGAGCGGTGCTGAGCGGTGCTGTTGCTGAGCGGTGCTGTTGCTGAGCCGTGCTGAGCCGTGCCGCACGGCGCCGGTGTGCGGTGCGGTGCGGCACGGCGGAGGGTGCGGCGAGGTGCCGGAGACCGCCTAGGGGCGGGGGGCGGCGGCCAGTTGGCGGGACTGGGCGACGAGGCGGCCGGTGGAGTCCCAGACCTCGGCGTCCTCCTCCAGGTAGCCGCCGGCCAGGTTGCGGGTGGTGTGGGAGACCAGCAGCCAGCCCGGGGCGGGCTTGGCCCGGACGTGGACGGTCAGCTCCAGGGTGGGGGTCCAGCCGAAGAGGCCGAGGTCGAAGGTGACCGGGGGCAGCGAGTCGGCGGCGAGCAGCAGCATCAGCGGGTCGGGGTCGCGGCCGTCGGCCAGCCGCAGCCAGCCCCGGATGGTGCCGCTGCCGGAGGGGACGCCGAGCGCCCAGCCGACGCAGGCGGGGTCCAGCCGCAGGTCGAGGCGGTGCAGCAGGTCGGCCTGGGCGAGGAAGTCCGGGGGTGCCTGGTCGGCGCCGATGCACTGGTCGGGCGGGGGCAGCTCGGGCGGGGTGGCGGAGGTGCGGACGTCCTCGGGGAGGGCGTCGAGGTCGCCGTAGGTGGCCAGGGCGCGCAGCCGCTCGGCCCGGGTGCCGTCGGGGCGCTGCTGGATGAGGGAGACCTGTCCGGTGGAGACGCTGCGGCCCCGGCGGACGACCTCGGTGTGCAGGGTGGCGGGGCCGGGGGTGGAGGCGGAGAGGTAGTAGGCGGAGATGGAGTACGGGTCGGGGTGGCCGGAGCCGCTGCGCAGCTCGCGGGAGAGGGCGCGGGCGGCGGTGGCGAGCAGCAGGCCGCCGTTGATGCCGCCGCCGATGCGCCAGCCGCCGTCGAGTTCGGTGCGGTAGACGCCGGGCTCGGCGGGGTGCTCGGTGACGGCGGTGCCCCGGTCGAACTCGGTGTCCCCGGGCCGGGCTGCGGTGTCCATGGCGGTCATGGAGTGCATGTTACTCGCGGGTATGGGACCAGGGGCGCCCGGCTGCCCCATTGCGTACCGCCCAGAGCGCGGCCTGGGTGCGGTCGGCGAGGTCCAGCTTCATCAGGATGTTGGACACATGCGTCTTCACGGTCTTCTCGGAGAGGTGCAGGGCGCGGGCGATCTCCCGGTTGGACCGCCCGTCGGCGATATGGCTCAGCACCTCCTGCTCGCGCTCGGTCAGGGTGCCGCCGCGGCCCTGCGGCGGACGCGGGCCGTCGTCGGCCAGCAGCGCCCCGGCCAGCTCCGGCTGGAGCAGCACATGCCCGGCGTGCACCGAGCGGATGGCCCCGGCCAGCGCATCGGGGTCGACGTCCTTGTACACATAGCCGGCGGCACCGGCCCGGAGGGCGGGCACCACCGTGCGGTGCTCGGTGAAGCTGGTGACGATCAGCACCCTGGCCGGGTTGCCGCGCTCCCGCAGGGTGCGCAGCGCCTCGATGCCGTCGGTGCCGGGCATCTTGACGTCCATCAGCACCACGTCCGGCGCCAGCTCCTCGGTACGGGCGACCCCCTCCGCGCCGTCGGCGGCCTCGCCCACCACCTCGATGTCGTCCTGCACCTCCAGAAAGGTGCGCAGGCCCCGGCGGACCACCTGGTGGTCGTCGACCAGCAGCACCCGGATGCGCGGCCGGGCCGCGCCTGTCTCAGCCACCGGGGACCTCCATCTCCACCACGGTCCCCTTGCCGGGGGCCGACTCCACGGTCAGCGCACCGCTCACCCCGGCGGCGCGGTCGCGCATCGAGACCAGGCCGAGGTGGCGGCCCGCCCGGCGGACGGCGGCCGGGTCGAAGCCGCAGCCGTCGTCCACCACCCGCAGCACGGCGCCCCGGGCGGCGGTGCCGCGCAGCTCCACGGCGACGGAGGCCGCCTGGGCATGGCGCAGCGCGTTGTGCAGCGCCTCCTGGGCGACCCGCAGCACCGCCTCCTCGTGGGCGGCGGGCAGCGCGCGTACGCCGTCGGCGGTGAAGCTGACCCGCGCGGAGTGGGCCCGGTTCAGCACCTCGACCTGGGAGGCGAGGGTGGGGAGCAGCCCGTCCTCGTCCAGCGCGGCGGGGCGCAGCTCCACCACCACGGCCCGCAGTTCGTCGGCGGCCTCGGCGGCCAGCCGGGAGACCTCGGCGAGTTCGCTGCGGGCGCGGGCCGGGTCGCGGTCCAGGAGCGCGGTGGCGGCCTGGGCGGTCAGCCGCAGCGAGAAGAGCTTCTGCGAGACGGCGTCGTGCAGTTCGTGGGCGATACGGGCCCGCTCGCCGGAGAGGGTCAGTTCGCGGCTGCGCTCGTACAGCCGGGCGTTGGTGAGGGCGAGGGCGGCGTGCGCGGCCAGGATGCGGGCCAGTTCCTCGTCGTGGTCGGTGAACCCGGCCGGGCCGCGCTTGTTGGCGAGGAAGATCGCGCCGATGGTCTCGTCGCCGTCCACGATGGGCACGCCGAGGAAGTCGGTCATCTCCGGGTGCGCGGCGGGCCAGCCCTCGAAGCGGGGGTCACGGCGTACGTCGGCGAGCCGCTGGGGGGCGGCCTCGCGCAGCATCGCGGCGAGCACGCCGTGCTGGCGGGGCAGCGGGCCGATCGTCCGCCACTGCGCGTCGCTGACGCCGTCCACCACGAACTGGGCGAAGCCGCCGTGGTCGTCGGGCACACCCAGGGCGGCGTACTCGGCGTCCAGCAGGGAGCGGGCGGAGGCGGTGATGCGCCGCAGCACCTCGCGGACCTCCAGGTGGCGGCTCATCGCCAGCACGGCACCGCTGACCGCCTCGATACCGGCCAGGCAGGGGTCCGCCGGACGGCAGCCGCAGCCGCGCGGGAGCCTCGGCGGCTGCGGGTCGGCGGGCGGGGGTGTCGGCATGCCGCCACCGTACCGCCGGGGGATGGGCGGGGCATCGGCCCGGCGGTAGGGGCGGCGCAGGACCGGGGACCTAGGTCGGCGGGCCTGGTTGCGGTGGCGGTTGCGGTGGCGGTCGCGGTGCCCGCGAGGCCGGGGGCCTGGGAGGAAGGGCATCGCCGTGCGGGGTGGCCTGGATGAGCCGGCCGCCTCGCACCTGCCGATGCCGAAGGCGGTGGGCGCTGGGGGCCCGGTAGCTCCGGCGGGTGGGCTGTGACGCCTCCCACACCCGGGGATGGCGGTACGACGGTGGATAGTAGCCGCCTCGGTCGGGTTTGCGGGTGGCTCCGCCGCCCGGCGGCCGGGCGGGCGGGCCGCAGCCGGGAAGCGGAGTACGGGCGGGTGTCCGTCACTTCCACGACCAGGCCCGGCCGGTCCGGTTTGCCCTGGTTTGGTGGTGCGTGGGCGTCCGTCGCCGCAGCCGTCCCCCGGCTGTGCCGGGCCTGCGGACTACGATCCGCCGTCGTATCAGCGGGGCTTGCCGGGCGTTCGGCCGCCTGCCAAGAATTGCCGCGTCGCACGGCGCTGCGGCCCCCGCCCAGCGCTTCCGCCCGCACCGACGGATCCCCTCCTGGTGCACCGGCTGCCGACCGAGAGGCGGAACCCCGGCACGTCCCATGACGCCACGCCGAGGTACCCGCATGCCTTCTCCGGGCCGCCGGACCCTACCGAAGAGGACCCTGCCCGATGTTCCGCACGCATCCCCGCCGCAGCATCCTGATCGCCGGAGCCTCCACCACGGCCGTCGCAGCCGCCGCCACCGTGGCGCTGATCGTCCCGCAGCTCGGACCGGACAGCGTCGCCACCGCCGAGGTCTCCGCGTCCACGGCGCCGGTGGCCGAACTCGGCTCCGCCGGGGCGCCGCAGACCGCCGACGCCGCTGCATCCGGCGACAGCCGGGTGGCGGAGACCGGGAAGATGTCCTCCCGCAGCGAGACCAGGGCCCAGCTCCAGCCCGGCGCCGCAACCACTGCCCCCGGCGCTGCCGCCGAGGAGAAGGCCGCCGCAGCCGCGAAGGCCGCCGCCGACCACCGGGCGCACCTCATCGCCCAGGCCAATGCCAAGGCCCGCGCCGAAGCAGCCGCCAAGAAGGCCGCCGCCGACCACCGGGCCCATGTCATCGCCCAGGCCAACGCCAAGGCCCGCGCCCAAGCGGCCGCCAAGAAGGCCGCCGCCGCGGCGAAGGCTGCCGCCGACCACCAGGCCCACCTGATCGCCCAGGCCAATGCCAAGGCCCGCGCCGAAGCAGCCGCCAAGAAGGCCGCCGCCGTGAAGAAGGCCGCGCCGAAGACGCTCTCCGGCAGCCCGCAGGAGATCGCCCGGCAGATCGTCGGCAACTCCGGCCAGTACCAGTGCTTCGCCCAGATCGTGCAGCACGAGAGCAGTTGGAACCCGACCGCCACCAACCCCTCCTCCGGCGCCTACGGCCTGGTCCAGGCGCTGCCCGGCTCCAAGATGGCCTCGGCCGGCGCCGACTGGCGTACCAACCCGGCCACCCAGATCAAGTGGGGCCTCAGCTATATGAACGAGCGCTATGGCAGCCCCTGCGGCGCCTGGAGCTTCTGGCAGTCCCACCACTGGTACTGAGCAGCAGGTACTGAGCAGCCGGTCAGCGCTTGCGCATGACCTCGGGCTCGTGCCGACGCAGCAGCCGGACCACCAGGAAGGCGCAGATCAGGCCGAGCACGACCAGCACGCCGGCGGAGGTGGCCCAGGCGGAGACGTCGTGGTCCCACAGCGGGTCGGTGCGGCCGTCCCGGCCGTCCGGCGGCGGCGAGATGGCGCCCAGGCTGACGGAGGAGCCGAGCGCGGCGACCGCCCAGCGGGCGGGGGCGAGCCAGGCCAGCTGCTCCAGGCCGGGTGAGCCGAAGAGCGGGAAGAGCGCGCCGCAGAAGACCACATTGACGATGGCCACCAGGACCAGCAGCGGCATGGTCTTCTCCGAGGTCTTCACCAGGGAGGAGATCACCAGGCCGAGCATCATGCTGGTGAGGCCGAGCAGCACCACCGCGACGGTCATCTCCAGCAGCGGGTTGCCGCCGATCACCACACCGTCGGAGGGCAGGTCGCGGGTGCCCAGGCCGATCCCGGCGACCACGATCGACTGCACGGCGGTGAGCGCGCCCAAGGTGAGGACCTTCGACATCACATACGCGGACCGGGAGAGGCCGGTGGCCCGTTCGCGCTCATAGATGACCCGCTCCTTGACCAGCTCGCGGACCGAGTTGGCGGCGCCGGTGAAGACGGTGCCGACCGCGACGATCAGCAGCACGGTGGCGGCGTCGATATTGAACTGCGGCTGCCCGTCCTTCATCGGTGGATTGGCGGGCAGCAGGCCGAACTTGGCCGGGATGGCGAGGCTCACCGCGCCCATCACCACCGGCAGGATGCCGCAGAGCACCAGGAAGCCCCGGTCGGCGGCGATCACCGAGAGGTAGCGGCGGGTGAGGGTGGCCAGCTGGGAACCCCAGCTCTGCGGCTTCTGCGGCCGGGACTGCTCATGCACGATCGGCGCGGACTGCGGGGCCACGGCCTCCACGTCGGCCGAGTACATCTGGTAGTGCACCGACCCCCGGTAGCGGCCGGCCCAGTCGTGGTCCGGGTAGTTCTCGAACGCCTGGAAGACATCGGCCCAGGTTTCGTACCCGAAGAAGTGCAGTGCCTCGTCCGGCGGCCCGAAGTACGCCACCGCGCCGCCGGGTGCCATCACCAGCAGCCGGTCGCAGATGGCCAGCTCCGCCACCGAGTGGGTGACCACCAGCACGGTGCGGCCGTCGTCGGCCAGGCCGCGCAGCATCTGCATGACCTCGCGGTCCATGCCCGGGTCCAGGCCGGAGGTGGGCTCGTCCAGGAAGATCAGCGAGGGCTTGGTGAGCAGTTCCAGGGCCACCGAGACGCGCTTGCGCTGGCCGCCGGAGAGGGCGGTTATCCGGTTGTCGGCCCGCTTGTCCAGGCGCAGCTCGTACAGCACCTCGTCGATCCGGGCGGCGCGCTCGGCCTCCTGGGTGTCACCGGGGAAGCGCAGCCGGGCCGCGTACTTGAGCGCGGTGCGGACGGTGAGCTCCTTGTGCAGGATGTCGTCCTGCGGGACCAGCCCTATGCGCTGGCGCAGCTCGGCGAACTGCTTGTAGAGGTTGCGGCCGTCGTAGAGCACATCGCCCCGGTCGGCGGGGCGGTAGCCGGTGAGGGCACGCAGCAGCGTCGACTTGCCGGAGCCGGACGGGCCGATCACGGCGACCAGCGCCCGCTCCGGGACGCCGAAGGAGACATCGTCCAGCAGGATCTTCTTGGCGCCCTTGTGCTGGACCTCGACGGTGAGGTGGCGGGCGGAGAAGGAGACCGCGCCGGTGTCGACGAACTCCTCCAGCCGGTCGCCGACCAGCCGGAAGATCGAGTGGCCGACGCCGAGGAGGTCCTCGGGGCCCATCACATGCCGCTGGACGGGCTGGCCGTTGACATAGATGCCGTTGTGGCTCTCCAGGTCGACGATCTCGTACCGGCCGTCCGCGAGCTGCCGCAGCTCGGCGTGGTGGCGGGAGACCGACAGGTCGGAGACGACCAGGTCGTTGTCGAGCGCGCGGCCGATCCGCACGGTGCGCATGCCCTGCGCCAGATTGCGGATCATGGTGGGGTTGCGGTCGCCGTAGACCGGGGTGAGCCCGCTGCCGGAGCCGCCCTGCTGCTCCCAGCCGGCGGGTACGCCACCCTGCGGGGGTACGCCACCCTGCGGGGGTACGCCGCCGTGCACCGGGGCGCCGCCCTGGAAGGCCGCGGCCCCCTGTGCGCCCTGCCGGGGCGGCGTGCCCCAGCCCGGCTGTGCGGTGGGGCCGGCGCCGATGCCGCCCGGCTGCCGGCCCCAGGGCTCGGGCGGCTGGGCGCCCTGGCCGCCGCCGCTGACGTCGTGCCACTCCCCCGCCCCGACGCCGACCGCCCCGGGTATGGCCGCGCAGGTCAGCCGGGGCCCGTTCTCGACGTTGCCCAGGGCCACCACCGTGCCGGGCACCAGCACCGCGCGGGTCGTCCGCTGGCCGCCGACGAAGGTGCCGTTGGTGCTGCCCTGGTCGTCCAGCAGCCAACTGCCGCCGTCGAAGGCGATGGTGGCGTGCCGCCAGGAGACCCGGGCATCGTCGAACGCCACGTCCGACTGCGGGTCGCGTCCCAGCGAGTACGTCCTACCGGATTCCAGCGTCCGGTTCTGCCCGTTGATTTCAAGAACGAGTTGCGGCACTTTCAGCCTGCCCCACTCACGTAGTCCCCCGAGTTTTCCCTCTGTGGGGAGTCTAGGGATGGCGTATGACGGGGGGAATCATTCCAGCTCGATCACTACGGGGTGAACTCGGCACGGACACTGTGACCGTGTGGCAACGTTGACGCAGCCGCGCGGCGGCGGTGCGATGGGTCCGGGCCTGCGGCGGCATCCGCCGGGGTCGGACGGGCGCCGGGACGGAAGAGCGGGGGCGCTATGGGCAAGGGTGCGGGGCTGCGCTGGGCGGTCCAGGCGGCGGCTGCGGTGAGCTGGGCCTTTGTGGCCATGGCCGGGGTCGCCGCGCTCGGGCTGCATCTGCTGGGCGCCGACGGGTATGCGCGGCTGGGCCCGATGACGGCGGCCGTGGTCGCGCTGGGCGCGGGTGGCTCGCTCACCCCCACCGGCTCGGCCGAGGTGCTCGGCGCGGGCGGCATCGCGGGGGCGGACACCACGCTGGACCTGATGCCGCTGGGGGTCGCCTTCACCGGCGCGGCCGTGCTCGGCTGGCTCTTCGTGCGACCGCTGCGCGGCCGGGCGGTGGGACCGCGAGAGCTGGGGGTGCGCGCGGCCACGGCGGTGGTCTGCTTCCTGGCCGTGCTGGGGCTGCTCTGCTGGGCGGGCGAGGACACCACCACGCTCGACCTCGCCGGTCTGGTCGGCGGTGGACTCGGCGGTGAGGGCGGTGAGGGCGGCGGGGGCGGTGGCGGCGGGCTCGGCGGTCTGCTGGACCCGGGCAAGCTCGGCGGCTGGCTCGGCGGCATCGCCAAGCCCACGGCCACCCTCGGCTACTCGGTGCAGACCGGGCCGACCCTGCTGGCCGGGCTGGGCTGGGTGCTGCTGGTGCTGCTGCTGGCCCTCACCGTCTCCCGGGGCGCCCCGCTGCCGCGCGGCTGGGAGTCGCTGCGCCGCACGGTCCGGCCGGTGGCCTCGGCGCTGTGGACGGTACTGCTGGGCACGGTGCTGGTCGGCGCCGTCACCGCCGTGGTGCTGCCGCTGACCGAGGGCTCCGACCCGGCCACGGCGGCCGGCGGTGCCCTGCTGGGTACGCCCAACGGGGTCGGCCTGGCGATGCCCATCGGCCTGGGGGTGCCGGTCACCGCCCAGGCCACCGGCGCGCTGGTGAACGTCATCCCGGCGCCGCTGGACCAGCTGGTCAAGGGCGGCACGGTGCAGCACATCACGGTCTCCCGGCTGATGGAGCTGGACGGGTCGCTCTGGGTGCTGCCGGTGGGGGTCGGCCTGCTGGTGCTGCTCGCCGGGGTGCTGGCTGCCGTACGGACGCCGCTGCCGGCTCCCGGCGGGAAGCCCGGGTCCGGGTCCGGGTCCGGGTCCGGCGTGGTGCGGGAGGCGCTGGGCGCGGCGGTCCGGCTCGGCGTCGGTCTGGCGGTGCTGCTGCCCGCCGGGCTGGCGCTCTCCCGGGTGGCGGTCAACGCCAACCTGTCGGTCTTCGGCTTCGACGCGATCGGCGCCCGGGCGACGCTCGACGGCAGCCTGCCGCAGGCCGCGCTGTACGGGCTGCTGTGGGGGGCGGTCGCCGGGTTCGCCGGGTGGCTGCTGGTCGCGCGGTTCGCCTCGGCGAAGCGACCGCCTGCCGTGGGGGCCGGGCTCGGGGCCGGGCCTGGGCCTGGGCCTGGACCTGGGCCGTCCGCCGGACCGCCGCCGATCGACCGCCCGGCACCGTATGGAACGCTGCCCGAGCACCGCAGCCCGGGCGGCGCGGCTCCGGAGAACCCGTACCGCTCCGGGGGCAGCGGCTTCAACCCGTACGCCGACGGACCGCACCACACGCCCCCGCCCCCGCCGCACCCGCCGGGGCACGACACCTCCGGCTGACCACCCCCGCCCCGGCCCGCACACCGGGGCCACCCGTAGAGCCCACCGCGCGTGCGCAATCCGCCCGCGCCCGGCGGCACCTGCGCAACCTCCGCCGGGGAGCGCACGCGCGGGCGTCCACGAAGCGGACGGGGGGCGAAGCGTCCCACGCACGCCGGGTAGCGTGGTTGACACCATGAACGCATCGCTCCCGTCAGCCGATCCCCTCCCCGAACCCACGCCGCAGCCCAGGACCCTGCTGGTCAAGGTCTTCGGCAAGGACCGGCCCGGCATCACCACGGGTCTCTTCTCCACGCTCGCCGACTTCGGCGTGGACGTCATAGACATCGAGCAGCTCGTGACCCGGGGGCGGATAACGCTCTGCGCCCTGGTCACCCCGCCGTCCGGCGGCGCCCCTGGCCCCGAGGGCGAGCTGCGCTCGACCGTGCACCGCTGGGCCGAGGACCACAAGCTCCAGGCGGAGATCATCTCCGGGACCGGCGACAACCGGCCGCGCCGCGAGGGCCGGTCGCATGTCACCGTCCTCGGCCATCCGCTGACCGCCGGAGCCGTCGCCGCGCTCACCGCCCGGATCACCGAGTCCGGCGGCAACATCGACCGGGTGTTCCGGCTCGCCAAGTACCCGGTGACCGCCGTGGAGCTGGCCGTGTCAGGGGTCGCCACCGAGGCGCTGCGCGGGGAGCTGGCGACGGAGGCCGCCGCCCAGCAGGTGGACGTGGCCGTGGTCCGCGCCGGGCTGCACCGCCGCGCCAAGCGGCTGGTGGTGATGGACGTGGACTCCACGCTGATCCAGGACGAGGTGATCGAGCTCTTCGCGGCGCACGCGGGCTGCGAGGAGCAGGTCGCCGAGGTGACGGCGGCGGCGATGCGCGGCGAGCTGGACTTCGCCGAGTCGCTGCGGGCCCGGGTGGCGCTGCTGGCGGGCCTGGACGCCGGAGTGGTGGACAAGGTCCGCTCCGCGGTCCGGCTGACCCCGGGCGCCCGTACGCTGATCCGGACCCTCAAGCGGCTGGGCTACCAGGTCGGGATCGTCTCCGGCGGCTTCACCCAGGTCACCGATGACCTGGTGGAGCGCCTGGGGCTGGACTTCGCCGCCGCCAACACCCTGGAGGTCGAGGACGGCCGGTTCACCGGCCGGGTGGTGGGCGAGATCGTGGACCGTGCGGGCAAGGCCCGGATGCTGGCCCGGTTCGCGGAGCAGGCGCAGGTGCCGCTGGAGCAGACGGTGGCCATCGGGGACGGCGCCAACGACCTGGACATGCTGAACGCCGCCGGGCTGGGGGTGGCCTTCAACGCCAAGCCGGTGGTGCGCAGGGCCGCCGACACCGCGGTGAATGTGCCGTTCCTGGACACCGTGCTCTATCTGCTGGGCATCACCCGCGAGGAGGTCGAGGCGGCCGACGCCCTGGACGCCTGACCGGACACTCCTCCACTGGGCGCTCCTCCACTGGGCACACCCGGCGGCCCCGGCCCGCAGCGGTTCGATCCGCCGGGCCGGGGCCGCCGTCGTAGCGGAGCGGAGGGTCGGTCGCGGCGTCAGTCCTGGGGCGAGTGGAAGGCGACCAGCTTGGCCACACCGGGTTCGACGCTCTTCCAGGAGCCGGTGAAGGTGAGCACCGCCACCGCCGAGGTGGGGAAGCCGCTGCGGCGCAGCCTGATCAGGGTGTCGCCCTCGGACTCGGCGGTCAGTACCTCGGTGAGGCCCTGGACGCCGGGGTTGTGGCCGACCAGGAGCAGGTCGCCGATGTCGTCGGTGGTCTCCTGGACGACGGCGATGATCTCGCCGGGGCTGGCCTCGTAGAGGCGGTCCTCGTAGACGGTCTTCCGGGGGCGTTTGGGCAGCTCGTGACCGACCAGCTTCCAGGTCTCGCGGGTGCGCAGGGCGGTGGAGCAGAGGACGAGTCCGGGGTTGATCCCGGCGCCGGCCAGCCAGCGGCCGGCGTCGGGGGCGTCCCTCCGGCCGCGATCGGCCAGTGGCCGCTCGTGGTCGGGCACCGACGGCCAGTCGGCCTTCGCGTGCCGGAGGACGATGATCCTGCGGGGCGTGTCGACGCTCATGCAGCCAGCTTTCCAGAAATCGCCGCCGTCGGCGCGGTGCTCCGACGGCAGCCACTCCTGGTGGGGACCGGCGTGGGGATCAGCCCATGTTCTGGGCGATGGTCGCGATGATGCCGACGGCGACCAGGATGCCGGCGATGGCGGCGAACATCAGCAGCAGCTTCTTGTGGCCGTCGGTGGGGTTCGGTTCGAGCACGGGCATGGTCCGAGTCTCGCACCCCGGCGGCGGTGGCGGGGCACCGGGGGCGCCGCGTGTCTCAGACCTCGTCCTCGATGTGGCGGGCGCGTCCGGCCAGCACCCCGGCGGCCATCTGCGGCACCAGCAGCGCGGCGAGCAGGCCGATCGGCACGTACCAGGAGCCGGTGCCCTGGTAGAGGGCGCCGACCAGGACCGGTCCGGGGATGGAGATCAGATAGCCGAGGCTCTGCGAGAACGCGGACAGCTTGGCCACCCCGACGGCGCTGCGGGCCCGCAGGCCGATCATGGTGATGGCCAGCGGGAAGCAGCAGTTGGCCAGTCCGGCCAGTACGGCCCAGAGCCAGGGCGCGCCCGCCGGGGCCAGCGCCAGCCCGGCGTACCCGGCCAGGCCGAAGCAGCCCAGGACCACGACGAAGAGCCGCTGGTCGCCCCGGGCGGCGGCGAGCGAGGGCAGCGCGAAGGAGACCGGCACGCTGATCACCATGGTGACGGCGAGCAGCACCCCGGACTCCCCGGCGGAGATGCCGGCGTCCTGGTAGATCTGCGGCAGCCAGCCCATGGTGGCGTAGGCACCGGTGGCCTGGAGGCCGAAGAAGATGGCGAGCGCCCAGGCGGTGCGGCTGCGCAGGATGCGCAGGGCGGGGGCGCCGCCGGCCGTCTCCCGGGAGGCGGCGGAGTTGCCGCCCCGGTCGGCGGCGAGCGCGGCCAGCCAGAGCACCAGGGCGATGGCGGCGGCGGCCGCCCAGATGCCGAGACCGGCCCGCCAGCTGCCGCCGACGGCCGAGGTGAGGGGGACGGTGACGGCGGCGGCCACGGCGGTACCGGCGGAGAGCGCCATGGAGTAGAGGCCGATCATCGGGCCGACCCGGTCGGGGAAGTACCGCTTGACGATCACCGGCATCAGCACATTGGAGACGGCTATACCGGCCAGGGCGAGGGCGCTGAGCAGCAGGAAGACGGCAGTGTTGCCGGCGAAGGCGCGGGCTGCCAGGCCGGCCGTGATCGCTCCCATGCCGGCCGTGACGACGGCCGCCGGACCGATCCGGCGGGCCAGGCCGGGGGCGGCCAGGCCGAAGACGGCGAAGCAGAGCGAGGGGACGGCGGTGAGCAGTCCGGCGACGGTGGCGCTCATGCCCAGCCCGTCGCGGACCCGCTCCAGCAGCGGGCCGAGGCTGGTGACGGCGGGGCGGAGGTTGAAGGCGGCCGCGACGACGGCGGCGGCGAGCAGCAGCCGCAGTCGGCGGGCGGTGCGCTGGTGGTCTCGGTGGCGCTCCGGGGCGCGGTCGGAGGCGGGCCGGTCGGCCCGGGCCTCTGCTGTGAGGTCTGCGGAGGTCGACATGGCAACCATCATAGAATCATGGGATGACTTCTCCGCCATTCCCCTGTTGGATGATGGGAGGAGCAGTCCCGACCCGGAAGGAGTCCCATGGCGCTGTCGTCCGCCCGGCGCACGCCCCTGTCCGACCAGGTCATCGGGCAGTTGCGCGCCCAGATCACCTCCGGCGAGTGGCCCGTCGGCTCACGTATCCCCACCGAGGCCGAGCTGGTCGAGCAGCTGGGTGTGGCGAGGAACACCATCCGCGAGGCCGTACGGGCCCTGGCGCACAACGGGCTGCTGGACATCCGGCAGGGCTCGGGCACCTATGTGGCGGCCACCAGCGAACTCGCCGGGGTGATGCACCGGCGGTTCGCCGACGCCGAGCCCGCCCGGGTGGCCGAGCTGCGGGAGGCGCTGGAGGCTTCGGCCGCCGGGCTGGCGGCCCGGCGCAGCACCGGTCGCGACCTGGAGCTGCTGGATGTGGCGCTGCGGCGGCGGGAGGAGAGCTGGCGGTCCGGTGGGCTGGAGGCGTTCGTCCAGGCCGACGCCGCCTTCCACCAGGCGGTGGTGGCCGCCGCCCACAACGAGGTGCTGGCCGCGCTCTACGCCGACCTCGGCGAGGTGCTGCGCGCGCATCTGCGCCAGGACATCGGGCCGGTGCTCTCCGACGACCGGTATGTGAGCCATGAGCGGATCGTGGAGGCCATCCGGCGCCGCGACCCCGAGACGGCGTCGGCGGAGGCCGCCGCCGCCATCGGGAAGTGCCCCGCCAAGGCCCGCTGAGTCCGGGGGCGGGCGCTCAGGTCGCCGGACCTCGGGTCGCGCCGGGCCCTCAGGTCACGGTGGCGCGCTGTTGGAAGCGCTCCCCCCGGTGCTCGCCGGACACCGCCACCTCGCGGAGCTGCCGTACCGCCTCCAGTACCTCGGTGTGCGACACATAGAGCCCGTTGACCCCGAAGCGCAGCAGGTCGGGCGCGCGCATGTCGCCGATGACGCCGCGCGCCACCAGCGCCTGGACCAGCGGGTATGCCTCGGGGTGGCGCAGGGAGACCTGGCTGCCGCGCAGCTCGGGGCTACGCGGGGTGGCGGCGGTGAAGCCCAGCCCGTCCAGCAGCAGGTCGGCGCAGTCCAGGAAGAAGCCGGTCAGCGACACGTTCTTGGCCCGCACCTGGGCCATCTCCACCCCGTCGAAGGCGGTCAGCGCCGCCTCCAGGGCCAGCAGTGACAGCAGCGGCGGGGTACCGATGCGGGCGCGGGCGATGTCCGGGGCCGGGCGGTAGCGGCCCTCCATCGCAAACGGGTCCGCATGGCCGTGCCAGCCGGTGAGCGGCTGGTCGAAGGAGCCCTGGTGGCGGTGGGCGAGGTAGAGGAAGGCGGGGGCGCCGGGGCCGCCGGAGAGGTACTTGTAGCCGCAGCCCACGGCGAAGTCGGCGCCGATGCCGTCCAGTTCCACGGGCAGTGCGCCGGCGGCGTGGCAGAGGTCCCAGAGGATCAGCGCCCCGGCCCGGTGGGCGGCCTCGGTGAGGGCGGCCATGTCGTACCGCTCGCCGGTGCGGTAGTCGACCGGGGCGTACGCCGCCACGGCCACCCGTTCACCGTCGGCGGCCAGCGCGGCGGCCAGCTCCCGGGCGGGGACGCGGCGGACCTCCAGGCCCAGCAGCCGGCCGACCGAGTCGGCGATGTACTGGTCGGTGGGGAAGTGGTCCGGGTCGGTGAGCAGCAGCGGGCGGCCGGGGCGCAGCCGGGAGGCGGCGGTGAGGGCGTTGAAGAGCTGGACGCTGGTGGACTCCCCCACCACGGTCTGCCCGGCGGCGGCGCCGATCAGCCGGCCGATCGCATCGCCGACCCGCTGCGGGGCCTGCCACCAGCCGTTGTCGTTCCAGGAGCGGACGAGGTCGGTGCCCCATTGGCGCTGTACGGCGTCCTGGAGCACGGGGGGCACGGCGGCGGGGAGTGCGCCGAGGGAGTTGCCGTCGAGGTAGATGACGCCTTCGGGCAGCAGGAACCGCTCGCGTACGCCGGCCAGTGGGTCGGCGGCGTCCAGTGCGGCGGCGCGGGCCGCCAGGGCGGTGAGGGCGTCGGCGGCTGTGGTCACCGGGTTCGCCTCCATGGGTGCGGGGAGGGGCGCGGATCTCGCGGCCCGCCCGCACCCTATGCCGGGCGGGGGCGGGCGGGCAGTAGGCGGGCAGTTGAGCGGGGGCGGACGGGCAGTAGGCGGGCAGTTGAGCGGGGGCGGACGGGCAGTAGGCGGGCAGTAGGGCGGGGGCGGGCGAGGGCGGGCGGGCAATGGGCGTGGGGGCGGGCAGTAGGCGGGCGATGGGCCGGGTCAGGCCGGTGGGACGATCTCGGGTGCGCCGAGGCGTACGGCGTCCGCCGTGTGGTCGTCGGGCTGCTCCTGGGCCTGCCGTTCGGCCTCCACCCGCTTGAGGTAGTGGTCGATCTCCCGCTCCACCTGGTCCTCGCCCCAGCCGAGGGGTTCGGCCATCAGCCCGGCGACGGTGCGGGCGGCGTCCACGCCCCGGTCCCAGGACTCGATGGAGATCCGGGTGCGGCGGGCGAGCACGTCGTCCAGGTGCCGGGCGCCCTCATGGGTGACCGCGTAGACGGCCTCGGCGCGCAGGTAGTCGTCGGAGCTGGGCAGCGGTTCGCCGAGGGAGGGGTCGGCGGCGACCAGGTCGAGCACCTCGTTGACCAGGGAGCCGTAGCGGCGCAGCAGGTGCTCCACCCGGGCGACATGC
The DNA here is from genome assembly GCF_003258605.2 of Peterkaempfera bronchialis. Taxonomy (NCBI): domain Bacteria; kingdom Bacillati; phylum Actinomycetota; class Actinomycetes; order Kitasatosporales; family Streptomycetaceae; genus Peterkaempfera; species Peterkaempfera bronchialis. Next base: position 5,501,620 of record NZ_CP031264.1, on the reverse strand, counting down.
AGACCGGAGCGGCGGGCGAGGGTGTGGCGGGCGTTCCAGATGGCCTGGAAGCCGTCGGCGCCGAGCAGCGGCACGGTGTCGGTGGTGCACCCGGGCACCTTCTCGTCGAGGGCGCGTACGGCCTCGTCCACAGCGTCCTTGGCCATCACCCGGTAGGTGGTGTATTTGCCGCCGGCGACCACGACCAGGCCGGGCACGGGGTGGGCGACCAGGTGTTCCCGGGAGAGCTTGCTGGTGTCGGCGGCCTCGCCGGAGAGCAGCGGGCGCAGGCCGGCGTAGACGCCTTCGACGTCCTCCGGGAGGAGCGGGGTGACCAGGACCTGGTTGACGTGGTCCAGCAGGTACTCGATGTCCCGGGCGCTGGCGGCGGGGTGGAACTTGTCGAGGTCCCAGTCGGTGTCGGTGGTGCCGACGATCCAGTGGCGGCCCCAGGGGATGACGAAGAGCACGGATTTCTCGGTCCGCAGGATCAGCCCGGTGCGGGAGTTGATGCGGTCGCGGGGCACCAGCAGGTGGACGCCCTTGGAGGCCCGTACATGGAACTGGCCCCGGGTGCCGGCCATCGCCTGGGTGTCGTCGGTCCAGACGCCGGTGGCGTTGATCACCTGCCGGGCGCGCACCTCCGTCTCGGTCCCGGTCTCCAGGTCGGTGACGGCGGCGCCGACGACGCGTTCGCCCTGGCGCAGGAAGCGGGTGACCCGGGTGCGGTTGGCGACCAGCGCGCCGTACGCGGCGGCGGTGCGGGCGGTGGTCATGGTGTGCCGGGCGTCGTCGACCTGGGCGTCCCAGTACTGGACGGCGCCGACCAGCGCGTCGGTACGGAGCGCGGGGGCCTCCCGCAGGGCGCCCCGGCGGGTGAGGTGGCGGTGGCGGGGCAGGCCCCGGGCATTGCCGGAGGTGATGCCCATGGTGTCGTACAGCAGCACGCCGGAGCCGACGTAGGGGCGTTCCCAGACGCGGTGCTGGAGCGGGTAGAGGAACGGCACGGGGCGGACCAGGTGGGGGGCGATCCGCTGGAGCAGCAGGCCGCGCTCCCGCAGGGCCTCGGCGACCAGCCGGAAGTCCAGCATCTCCAGGTAGCGCAGCCCGCCGTGGATCAGCTTGCTGGAGCGGCTGGAGGTGCCGGAGGCCCAGTCGCGGGCCTCGACCAGGCCGACGGAGAGGCCCCGGGTGGCGGCGTCGAGGGCGGCTCCGGCGCCGACCACGCCGCCGCCCACCACGAGGATGTCGAGTTCCTGATCGCCGAGGCGGTAGAGCGCTTCGGCGCGGGACTGGGGCGAGAGTGCCACCGGCTTCACCATGGGTCAGCTCCTCGTCGTGCGGTTGTGCGCGGACGGCGTGCGGTCCGCCTGGCTCACTCCACCTCGACCCAGTCGAGGGTGCGCTGCACGGCCTTCTTCCACCCCGCGTACCCCTCGGCCCGGCGCTGCTCGCTCCACCGGGGCTCCCAGCGTTTGGACTCGTGCCAGTGCTCGCGCAGCTCGTCGGTGTCCCGCCAGAAGCCGGTGGCCAGGCCGGCCGCGTAGGCGGCGCCCAGCGCGGTGGTCTCGGCGACCACGGGGCGGCTGACCGGGACGCCGAGGATGTCGGCCTGGGTCTGCATGCAGAGGTCGTTGGCGGTGACGCCGCCGTCGACCCGGAGGACGTCCAGGTGGACGCCGGAGTCCTGTTCCATCGCCTCGACGACGTCGCGGCTCTGGTAGCAGATCGCCTCCAGGGTGGCCCGGGCCAGATGGCCGTTGGTGTGGTAGCGGGCGAGGCCGACGATGGCGCCCCGGGCGTCGGACCGCCAGTACGGGGCGAAGAGGCCGGAGAAGGCGGGGACGAAGTAGGCGCCGCCGCTGTCCGGCACGGTGGCGGCGAGCCGTTCGCTCTCGGCGGCGTCGGTGATGGCGTGCAGCTGGTCGCGGAGCCACTGCACGGCCGAGCCGGTCACGGCGATGGACCCCTCCAGGGCGTACACGGCGGGGGCGTCACCGAAGCGGTAGGCGACGGTGGTGATCAGGCCGTGCCGCGAGCGGACCGGTTCGGTGCCGGTGTTGAGCAGCAGGAAGTTGCCGGTGCCATAGGTGTTCTTGGCCTCGCCGACGGCGAAGCAGACCTGGCCGACGGTGGCGGCCTGCTGGTCGCCGAGCACGCCGGTGATGGGCACCGCCCGGCGCAGCGGCCGGGTGGTGCGGGTGCGGCCGTATGCCTCGGGGTGGGAGGAGGGGTTGATCACCGGCAGCATGGCGCGCGGGATGCCGAAGAGGTCCAGCAGTTCGTCGTCCCAGTCGAGCGTCTCCAGGTCCATCAGCATGGTGCGGCTGGCGTTGGTGACATCGGTGGCGTGGATGCCGCCGTTGGGGCCGCCGGTGAGGTTCCAGAGCACCCAGCTGTCGGTGGTGCCGAAGACGGCGTGGCCCTGCTCGGCTGCGGCGCGGACCCCGTCGACGTTCTCCAGGATCCATGTGAGCTTGCCGCCGGAGAAGTAGGTGGCGGGCGGCAGACCAGCCCGGCGGCGGATCAGGTCGCCATGGCCGTCGCGTTCCAGGGTGGCGGCGATCCGGTCGGTGCGGGTGTCCTGCCAGACGATGGCGTTGCAGTAGGGCTGGCCGGTGCGCGGGTCCCAGACCACGGTGGTCTCGCGCTGGTTGGTGATGCCGATGGCGTCGAGGTCGGCGGGGGAGATCCCGGCGGAGCGGACCGCGTTCTGGATGGCGACATTGGTGCGTTCCCAGATCTCCACCGGGTCGTGTTCGACCCAGCCGGGGCGCGGCAGGATCTGGGTGTGCTCCAGCTGGTGCTTGGCCACCTCGTTGCCGTCGTGGTCGAAGATCATGAAGCGGCTGCTGGTGGTCCCCTGGTCCACCGCGCCGACGAAGTCCGCCATGGCTGCTCCCTCTCCTCGGCTGCTCCCCTCGCTCCCCTCGCTGCCCGGCCCCTGGGTGTCCGGCCCCTGGATCTCGGGGCCGTCCCGGTCAGCCCGGCTGCTCGGACGGGGGGACGCTGCCGGCCGGCTCGGGTTCGGCCGCCGCCATCCAGCGGCCGACGACGTACTGGTAGAAGGCGGCGCCGACCAGCCCGCCGACCAGCGGCCCGACGATGGGCACCCAGAAGTAGAGGTTCCCCCACTGGTCGCGCCAGGCGGTGCCATAGCCGGTGAGGTAGCTGGCCAGTCTGGGGCCGAAGTCACGCGCCGGGTTGATGGCGTACCCGGCGTTGGTGCCGAAGGCCATGCCGAGCGCCACCACGATCAGGCCGATGATGAAGGGGCCCAGATTGGCGCCGGGCGGGGTGTTCAGCATGTCGGTCACCGCGAGGATCAGCAGCAGCAGGATCGCGGTGCCGATCACCTGGTCCCGGAAGGCCCCCCACTCGTGCACGCCCGCCGCCGGGTTGCCGTTGCCGGGCAGGGTGGAGAAGACGAACTGGGTCTTGAAGGTGTGCCCGGGGTCGTACCTGGCCAGCACCTCGGTGTAGTTCCAGCGCACGATCAGCGCCGCCACAAAGGCGCCGGCGGTCTGGGCCAGGCTGTACGGGACGACCTTGCGCCAGGGGAAGCCCCGGAAGGCGGCCAGCGACACGGTGACCGCCGGGTTGAGGTGGCCGCCGCTCAGCCGCGCCGCGACATAGACACCCAGGGTGACGGCCAGGCCCCAGGCCCAGGAGATGCTGTCGTGGTTGCCCAGCCCGCCCTTGGGGTCGGTCAGCCCGCCGCCCGCGACCACCTGGGCCACCACCCCGGCACCGAGCAGGAGCAGCACCATGGTGCCGGCGAACTCGGCCGCCAGCTCGCCGGTCAGTCCCGACCCGCGCGTTCGCTCAGCCATCAGTGCCCGCTTCCCGCCGGTGGAACAGCCGGCTCGGTGGCCCGGTGCCTGACCATCCTGTGCACGGGTACCCCGGTGCCGCCCCTCGGCATACCGCCGTACGGGTGGGCCGGGGGCCACGCGGCGCGGCCCGGCGGCCGAACCCCGTGGGGTCCGGCCGCCGGGCCGTGGTCAGAAGCGGGTCAGGCGCGGGTCGGTCGGTCAGGCGCCGACGGCGTGCAGACCGCCGTCCACGTGGACGATCTCGCCGGTGGTCTTGGGGAACCAGTCGGAGAGCAGCGCCACAACGCCCCGGGCGGCGGGCTCCGGGTCGGTGAGGTCCCAGCTGAGCGGGGCCCGGGTCTCCCAGACACCGGCCAGGTCCGCGAAGCCCGGGATGGACTTGGCGGCCATCGACTTGATGGGGCCGGCCGAGACCAGGTTCACCCGGATGTTCTGCTTGCCCAGGTCGCGGGCCAGATAGCGGGAGGTCGACTCCAGGGCGGCCTTGGCGACACCCATCCAGTCGTACTGCGGCCAGGCGACGGAGGCGTCGAAGTCCATGCCGACCACCGAGCCGCCGGGCTCGCCGTCGGCGTCGCGCAGCAGCGGCAGGCAGGCCATGGTGAGCGACTTCAGCGAGTACGCCGACACCTGGACGGCGGTGCCGACCGACTCCCACGGGGTGTTGAGGAAGTTGCCGCCGAGGGCGTCCTGCGGCGCGAAGCCGATGGAGTGCACCACGCCGTCCAGCGACGGCAGGTGCTCGCGGACCCGGTCCGCGAGGCTGTCCAGCTGCTCGGTGTTCTGCACATCGAGCTCGATCACCGGGGCCGGCTTGGGCAGCCGGTTGGCGATCCGCTCGACCAGGCTGAGGCGGCCGAAGCCGGTGAGGATGATCTCGGCACCCTGCTCCTGCGCCAGCTTGGCGGTGTGGAAGGCGATCGAGGACTCCAGCAGGACGCCGGTGACCAGGATTCGCTTGCCGGTGAGAAGTCCACTCATGGTGATCAGTGACCCATGCCCAATCCGCCGTCGACGGGAACGACGGCTCCGGTGATGTACGCGGCGTCGTCCGAGGAGAGGAAGCGCACCGCGGAGGCGATCTCGGCGGGCGCGGCGTAGCGGCCGAGCGGCACGCCCGCGAGGATCTCCGCGCGGCGCTCGTCGCCGAGCACCGCGGTCATGTCGGTCTCGACGAAGCCCGGGGCGACGACGTTGACGGTGATGTTGCGCGAGCCCAGTTCGCGGGCCAGGGAGCGGGCGAAGCCCACCAGTCCGGCCTTGGAGGCGGCGTAGTTGGCCTGGCCCGCCGAGCCCGACAGGCCGACGACGGAGGAGATCAGGACGACGCGGCCCTTGCGCAGCCGCAGCATGCCCTTGGCGGCGTGCTTGACGACGCGGAAGGTGCCGGTGAGGTTGGTGTCCAGGACGGAGCTGAAGTCCTCCTCGGACATGCGCAGCAGCAGGGTGTCCTTGGTGATGCCGGCGTTCGCCACCAGCACCTCGACCCGGCCGTGCGCCTCGTCGATCTCCTTGAAGGCGTCCTCGACCTGCTGCGCGTCGGTGATGTCGCACCGGACCGCGAGCACGTCGTACTTCGCCAGGGCCTCCGGGACCTCGCCGGAGCGGCTGGTGATGGCGACCTTGTCGCCGGCCTCGGCAAATGCCTGGGCAATCGCGAGGCCGATGCCCCGGTTGCCTCCGGTGACGAGAACCGAGCGGCTCACGGTCCACCTCTTTCCTGGTCGTTCGGGGTCCTGCGGGGCCGGTCCGGCCGGCGCGGTCTGGGCACGCATTGTGACGCTATCGGGCCGGGGCGGCGGCGGGCGCATCCGCCTCCCACAGTGCGACCGGCGCTGAACTGTGGGTTCCCCACAGTCGGCCTTCCCCGGACGGCGGATACCCCCGGGGCCAGTGTCCTCCCCCTGTCCGGGCAGCCGCCCCGCCGCCGGGCTGCGGGGGTGGCGAATGAGCCGGGCCGCCCGGGGCACTCGTACTCACAGGATCCGGCCTCGGCGCGGCCCTGACGCACGTGACCGCTGCCGACCGGCGGGACGGAGAACCATGGGTACGTCAGCCGAAGCACCCGGAACCGGGCCGGACGACGCCCGGCCGGGCCTGGGTGCCCATCGGGCCGGCGGGCTGGACGACGACGACCTGGACCGGATCCGGACCGGACTGCGGCAGGCCGCCGACCTCCACCAGCGGATGCACCGACTGCTCGACGCGGTGCTGTCGATCAGCGGCGAACTGGAGCTCTCCTCGGTGCTGCACACCATCGCGGACGCCGCCCGCGCCCTGGTGGACGCCCGCCACGGCGCCCTGGGGGTGCTCAACGAGGAGGGCGACTTCGCCGAGCTGATCCCGTCCGGCGAGGGCGCCGAGGGCTTCGCCGCGCTGGGGCTGACGCCGCACGGGGAGGGCATCCTCGGCGAGCTGGTGCGCAATCCGCGACCGCTGCGGGTGGACAGCCTGGCGAGCCATCCCCATGCCGCCGGGCTCCCGGCCGGGCATCCGGTGCTGGAGACCCTGCTGGGCGTCCCGATCCTGGTCCGTGGCGTCGTGTACGGAAACCTCTACCTCGCGGACAAGAACGACGGCAGCCCCTTCACCGAGGCCGACGAGTCGGTGGTGAGCGCGCTGGCCGGCGCGGCCGGGGTGGCCATCGAGAACGCCCGCCTGTACCGGCGGCTGCGGGAGGCCACCGAGGAGTTCCAGCGCCGGCTGCTGCCGGACCTCCCGGACCTCGGCGCGCTCCACCTGGAGGCCCGCTACCAGCCCTCGTCCGAGATCCCCCGGGTGGGCGGCGACTGGTACGACCTGATCCGGCTGCCCGACGGTGCGCCCTGCCTGATGATCGGCGATGTCATGGGCCACGACCTGCACGCCGCCACCGTGATGAGCCAGATCAGCAACATGCTGCGGGTGATCGCCTTCGACGAGCAGGAGCCGCCGAGCCGGATCCTGCACCGGCTGGACGAGGTGCTGCACCGCCTGCACGGCGGCCCGATGGCGACCGTGCTGGTCGCCCGGCTGGACGAGCAGGGACCCGACCACTGGCGGCTCTGGTGGGCCAGCGCCGGGCATCTGCCGCCGCTGCTGATCACGCCGGACGGGCGGGCGCGCTACCTGTACGGCGGGGAGTCGGGCATCCCGCTGGGCGTCGACCCCGACCTGCCCCGCCCCGACCACCACGAGACGGTGACCTCGGGCAGCACCCTGCTGCTCTTCACGGACGGGCTGATCGAGCATCCCCGGCACTCCCTGGACCGGGGCATGGGCGACCTCGCCCGGGTCGCGGAGGCGATGACCGGGCGGCCGCTGCCGGACCTCTGCGACGCCCTGCTGGGCCACCGGGGCGGCGTCTTCCACGACGACGTGGCCCTGCTGGCGCTGCGGCTGGCGCCCTGATCAGCCCGCCGCGGGGGCGGGAGGCCCGGCGGCGGCCGTGACTTTCGTCATGATCCGACCCGTTCCACCCCTTTCGCCCGGTACGGTCGCAGCGTCCCGACCGCACACCGCAGCGAAGGAGGCCGGCACCGGTGTCCGTCGACCTGACCCCCGTCATCGCCGCCACGGCGCAGTGGCTGATCCGGGCCTATCCACCGCCGCCCGGCGGCCCGCTGGGCCGCGCCCTGGCCGAGGCACAGGCCCGGCAGGCGGCCACCGTGGCGGCCCGGCTGCGCTACCCGGGCGCGCTCGACGCGGAGCTGCTGGTGATGGTCGGGCCCGGCGGCTCCGACCGGCTGGACCGGCTCAGCGGCGCCGACACCGCCGAGTACGGCGAATACGGGGAGTACGGCGAGTACGGGGATCCCGCTGACGCCTGGCGGACCTGGGTGGACGAGGTCGTCGCCAGCTGGGCCGCCTGCCTGCTGGCCGACCCCGCGCTGGCCGCGACCGCCGTGGCGGCCCTCGCCGTCTCCGGGGACGGCGGCACCGCCGCCGACTTCCGCCGGCTGACCGCCCCTGGCGACCACGACCACCGGGCCGCCGCACTGCTGCGCCACCCGGACCTGCTCGCCCCGGTGGCCGAGCTGCACCGGCCGCAACTGCTGCGGGCGCTCCAGGCGGACCCGCTGGAACCGGCCTGCTGAGCGGCCGGAGCCCGTGAGGGGCGCGCTCCGGCCGCCGTCCGCAGTGTGCCTGACCGGTCAGAGTCGCTGCCAGAGCGCCGGTACGTTCGGCGGCTCCCGACCCGTCTGGGCCTGGTGCCCCTGGAGGCACCGGCAGGCCGCCGAGCCATGGGTGACCTGGTCGCCCGCACCCCGTGCCGCACCCGCACAGAGAGCGCGCCGCCCGGCGTCCGCTCGATCCGCTTCGGCTGCCCGCTGAGCGCCGGCTGCGTCGGCCCCAGCGCCGTCGCCGCCCTGGTGAGGCTCCCCGCCTCGGCGGTCGCCCGGACCGTCTTCAGCTGCCGCAGCTCCGGATCCATGCGGCACAGCTTGGGCCGCCCGCTCTGCCCCCGGGGTCAGAACCAGGGCGCCGCCGCATCGCGCAGCGCCCGCACCGCCTCGGCCAGCCCGGCCGCCGAGGCCAGCGCCCCGGTCAGGGTGAAGACCGCCCGCTGGATACGGCCCCGCTCCGGTTCGCCGGTACCGGGCGCCGCCTCGGCCACCTCCTCCAGCGCCGCCTCGGCTGCCTGGGCGGCCCCGCCGGGCAGCGCTGCGGGGTCGGCGGCCCGCAGCTGCTCGCGCAACGCCTCCACGGCCGCCAGCAGTTGCCGCACCGCCGCCGTCTCCGCCGCCCCGGCGCCCCCGCCGCCGTACCGGGTGTACTCGGCGCGGGCATGGCTGCCGGTCTGCACATTGCCGGTGACCGAGCCGGCGATGTGGATGGCGCCGCCCGCGCCCCCGGCGTGCTCGTCCGGTGTTGTCGTCATACCGTCAACTCCTCGACTCTCCTGGACCTTTGGGGATCGCCCGTCACCCCTTCGAGGTCCCGATGCGCGGCTGGGGCGCCTGCACCTGCTGGTAGGTCGCGCGGGCGTGGGCACCACTCTGGACGTTCCCGGTGACATTGCCGCCGACCTGCACCCCGTTGTTGATCACCACGCTCTGCCGGGCGTCGTACTCATCGGTGCGGTAGCCGTGCTCGCGCAGGCAGTTGCGCACCGACGTCAGGGTGCGGGTCTCGATGCTCTTCAGGAACCGGAGCACGTCCATCTCCTGGAAGAGCTGCTGGAACTCGGGCTCCGCGCCCAGCTCCCGCACCGAGTACGCGGGGCCGTGGTCCACCGGCCGGTCGGCCCGGCACATCCGCTCGTACCAAGCCTCTCGGCGGGCGGTCCGGACGGCGGTGCGCACCGTGCGGAAGAGGTCCGGCACCGCCCGGCCCGGCAGCACCAGGGCCGAACCCAGGGACCGCCACACCAACCCGATCCAGTCCCCCGCGTCGGCCGGCGGCATCGCGGTGTCGATCGCGTGGTGGGCGCGGGCGATCGGCGGCAGCAGAAAGGCGCGGTTCTCCAGGAAGAGCAGGCCGCCCTGCAACTGCACCCGGGTGAAGACGGTCAGCACCAGCTCACCGCCCCAACTGTCCACCCGCACCGCCAGGTAGTGCCGCAGCCGCTCCTCGGCGGCCAGGTCCAGGCTGTCCACCCACCAGGTCTGCGGCGGCACCGGCGGCTGCCCGCCGGAATCGCCGGAATCGCCGGGCCGGCCGGGCTGGAGCTGCCAGGCCGCGTCCCGCATGGCGTGCGGGGCCACCCGGGCGAAGGCCGAGTCCGGGCCGGTACCGCTCCAGTCCCCGGCGGGGCCGAGCCGCAGCCCGCGCTTGAAGACGTAGTCGATCACCCTGATGCCGTGCAGCCGGTCGCCGGGGTGCGGCGGAGTACCGGTCTCGCCCAGGCGGAGCAGGTCGGTACGGAGGCGGGCGTGCACCGCCGGGGCGGTGAGCACGGCGGGGGCAGCGGGCGGGGTCGGCTGCTTGGCCAGGAGGTCGGTCGCCGCCGGGGCGTCCGGCACCAGCTCGATGGCGAAGGACCAGTGGTCCACTTCGACGCCCGCCCCGACGAACGGCGCATAGTCGCTGTAGACCACGTCCGGGTCGGCCTGCTGCTGCCGGAGCCTGCGGTAGCGGGCGGCGCGGGCGCCCTCGTCCGCCGGCATCGGGGCCCGCCCGGTGCCGAGTCGATGCAGGGTGACCAGCCTCCGGTACCGGTCGACCGCCGCCACTGCGGTCCAGGCCGCGAACACCAGCAGCGCGACCCAGAGGGTGGCGTGCCCGGGGCCGTCCGCCCCGGTGCAGGAGTACCGCTCCGCGCCGTAGTCATACGCACACCGCTGCGAGGAGTGCGAGGAGTCGCCGGAGAACCCGGCCGCGACCAGCGCCAGCGCCGTACCGCCGACCGTCCAGGCCACGGCCAGCATGGTCCAGAGCCAGACCAGTGCGCCGAGCAGGCGGACGGCCCGGGCCGACCCGGAGACGCCGATCCGGGCCGCCGCCCGCTCCAGAAGCCGGACCAGCACCCGGGCCAGGAAGAGCGACCAGCGGACCGACAGCACCGTTAGCGGCAGGGCCAGGGCGCCCCACACGTCGACCGGCAGGAGCAGCAGGGGCAGGCCGAGCATCAGCAGGCCCCGCTGCACGGCCCACCGCCGCGCCGCAAAGCACTCCTTGAGGATCGCGACCAGGTCCACCCCGAAGGACGGGGGCGGGATGCGGTGCGGATTCTCGACCAGTTCCTCGATCACCGCGTCCCGGAAGGCCGGGTCGAGGTGCGCGGCTCCGCGCAGATAGGCGGTGGCGTCCCCCTGTGCGTTTCCGGCCTGAGCCTGGATGAGCTGCCGGAGCGGGCCCGGCGGGGCGGCGGTGGGCGGCGGCGGCATGGCTCCGGAGGGCTCCGGGCGCTGTCCGGGGACGGGTCCGGACGGTCGGCTCATCAGGGGTGGCCCCTTCCCTGGCGGAGCGGGCCCCGGACGGGGGTGATCCACGTCCGGGGCCCGCCTTCTGCCGTGCTCAGTACGGAATGTGCCGCTCAGTCTGCACCGGGTGGCCCCGGACCGTCACCTCGGTTCCGGCCGCCGGTCCGTCAGAACGCCTGCCTGACGGCCCGCTGCTCGAACGCCCCGAAGGCGGCCTCCTGCCTCCACTCCACTGCGGCCTTGGCGCTGGACGCCAGGAAGGCGGCGCAGCGGGAGCCCGGGCGGGCGTGGCCGGGGCGGTCCGCCGAGCACTCCGGCACCACCCGGTAGCCGTCCCGGTCGCGCCACAGGCTGCGGCCGGGCAGGAAGGCGTACTCCAGGGAGGCCCGGGCCAGGTCCTTCAGCGCGTGGTAGTCCAACCGGTAGGTCAGCGCCGCCCGCTGGTACTCGTGGCTGATGTCGATCCGCTCCACGCCGGGGTCATCGGTGGCCAGGGCGACCGGGACGCCGTACTGCCGGTACAGCTGGAAGGGGTGCTCGGGGCCGGAGACATTGAGGATCTGCGCATTGCTGGTCAGCGGGACCTCGACCAGCACATGCCGCCTGGCCATCAGCCGCAGCAGCCCCTGCGGGTCGTCCTCGTGGCGCAGGTCGACACCGTGGCCGATCCGCTCGGCGTGGCCGACGAGCACGGCCTCGCGGATGTGGAAGCGCAGGTCCTCGGGCTTGACCAGGCCGGGGACCAGTTCGCCCGCGTGCAGGGTGATGTGGGCGGCGGGGTACTGCCCGTGCAGGTAGTCCAGCATCCGCATCTGGAGGCTGTAGTCGCGCAGCGAGACCGGGGCGTCCTCGGGCTGCACCAGGTTGATCGCGACATAGCGCGGGTCGTGCCGGGCGAGTTCCATGCCCAGCAGCATCTGGGTGAAGACCCGCTCGGGCGGGCCGGAACGGGACACCTGGGAGATGAACCGGACGGGCAGCGCGCAGCCGGGGCGCGGTCGGGCGGTGCCGCAGTGCGCGGCGGTGCGGAACTCCGCCATGGTCGCGTCCGCGTCGCTCTTCGCCTGCCGTACCAGCGTGTCGATCCCGCCGTCGGCCAGCAGCTTGCCGCGCATCCGGGCCAGGTCGCTGTCATAGCCGACCTTGGAGGCGAGCGCGGCGGCCCCGGAGGAGGCGGGGGTGAGCATGGTCTCCAGATAGAACTGGTTCTGCTCGGCGGCCGTGTCCGCGACCTCGGCCAGCAGCCGTCCGGGGTGGCGCCAGCTGGCCTCGCCGAACTTGCCGAAGGTGGCGAAGAAGTGGTCGTGGCCCGACTCCTCGCCGGGCTTGAAGTCCTGCATCGACCAGGCCCGGATCACCTGGCGCCGGAAGGCCGCGTCGGTCTCGGCGTCGGCCGCCGGCCGGGTGTTCCCGGTGCACGGGGGCGGGCTCGCGGTGGAACTGGTCCGGTCGATGCAGAGGCCGTCCTCAGCCGCCAGCCGCAGCAGCAGTTCGGTGGAGGCGGCGCCGGACAGGTGGTTGTGCAGGTCCCCGCCCTTGGGGAGGTCGCGGAAGAACGCGGCCAGCGCGGTGGGCCGGTCGCGGATGCTCTGGAGATAGGCCGAGGCACCGCGCTCGGCGGCGGTGACACCGCCCGCGCCGTCCGTGGCGGACGCCGACTGCGCGGGCAGCAGCGAGAGCGCCAGCGCGGCGCTCACTGCCAGCGGGAACAGGACAGTACGGCGCCGTGCGGCCACTCGGGGTACGAAGGTCATGGCCGCATCCTGGACACCCCGCCCCCGGATCACCCGGCGACAGGCCGCACCGCGTCGACTCACCGCAGCACCCACCGGCGCACACCCCCCGCCCACGCCCCCGGCGCACGCATGTCTCACTGCGGCAGGACAGCACCGGTCCCCACCACCACGGCGTGATCCTTATGCGAGGGGTTTCTCGTAGCGGCTGACGAGGGTGGCGGGGCCGTCGTGGCGGCGTTGGCCCGGGGCGCCGCCGACCCGGGTGTCGCCGCGGTGGGTGAAGCCAGCGGACTCGTAGTAGGCGCGCAGGGCGGTGTTGGCGGCGAGGCAGTCGAGCCGGAGGTGGCGGCCGGTGTGGGCGAGGGTGGCGGCGGCCCAGTCGAGGATGCGGGCGCCGAGGCCCGCCGCGTGGCGGCGTACGGCGAGACGGTGGAGGTAGCCGGCCGGGCCGGGGTGGTCGGACCAGACGGGGTCGAACCAGTCGAGGGTGACGGTGGCGGCGGTCCGGCCGCCGGTCCGGACGATCCAGGTGTCGCCCTGGGCGATGCCCGGCTCGATCCAGGCCGCCTCGAACCGGGCGGGCCACTGGTCGACGCCCCGGCTCCGGAGCCAGGCCGCCGCCTCGTCCAGCACGGCCAGGACCTCCGTGGTCTGCTCCGGCCCGGCGCGTAGGAACTCGATGTCGTCTGCCATGACCGCGATGGTGCCAGGGGAAGGCCGCTCGCGGTCGGCGGCGGCGGTCGGTGGCGGTCGGGGGCGGGAGTGGGATGATGGAGGGGTGACACGGCGCGGCTCTGCCCCCTGTCCACAGGACACCGGTGGTGGGACCGCACGCTCCGCCGAACACGGGAGGTGCCCATGGGTCTCTCGATGCACGACCGGCAGGTCCTCGCCGATATCGAGCAGCACCTCACCGAGCGGGATCCGGCTCTGGCGCGGCTGCTCGGCAGCTTCGGCGACCGCCGCAGCCGGCTGCGGGCAGCGGTCCGGCATGCGTGGCTGGGCACGGTGGTGGTCGTGGCCGGATTGGCGTTCCTGCTGGGTATGGTGCTGCTCTCCACCGGGTCCGCCTCCCGTGACCGGGTGCTGACCGTGTGCGGGGGCTCGGCGCTGATCGGCTCCGGGCTGCTCGTGGTGGCGGTGCTGGTGGTGACCTGGCGCAGACGCCGCGCCGGCTGACGGCCGGCGGCTCTCCGTGGACGGCTCCCCGCGAAAACCGGCTGACAGCAGAAAACCGGCTGGCAGCAATCGGTTGAACAGGTCATGATGCCCTGCGGGCATCCCTGTGCGGGGGCGCCCGTGCGCCGCCGTACGGGAGATCCCCGGCTCTGCGGCGGCGGCACCTCAGACCCGGACAGGGAGTCCAATGCCGGAGACACCCACCACGGCCCGCGCCCGGGCCGTCGACCCGCTCTTCCTCGCCCTGCCGCTGCGCGGCCTCGCGGACGCCGCCCTGAGCAGAGCCCGCGCCTTGGGCGCGGCACATGCGGACTTCCGGCTGGAGCGGATCCGCAACGCCTCCTGGCGGCTGCGCGACGCCCGGCCCGCGGGGTCGTCCGACAGTGTGCAACTGGGCTTCGCCGTACGGGTGGTGCTGGAGGGCAGCTGGGGGTTCGCAGCCGGGGTGGATCTGACGCCGGAGGCCGCCGCCCGGGTGGCGGAGCAGGCGGTGGCGGTGGCCCGGCTGTCGGCCCGGGTGGGTGCGGCGGCGGGCAGCGGCGACCCGGTGGAGCTGGCCGACGAGCCGGTCTATCCGGACGCGGTGTGGGTCTCCGCGTACGACGTCAACCCCTTCGAGGTGCCGGACGCGGAGAAGACCGCGCTGCTGACGGACTGGAGCCGCCGGCTGCTGGACGCCGACGGGGTCTCCCATGTGGACGCGTCGCTGCTGACCGTGCAGGAGAACAAGTTCTACGCCGACACCGCCGGTACGGTCACCACCCAGCAGCGCATCCGGCTGCACCCGGTGATCGAGGCCGTCGCGGTGGACGAGCGCACCGGTGCCTTCGACTCGATGCGCTCCATCGCCCCGCCCGCCGGGCGCGGCTGGGAGTATCTGCGCGGCACCGGCTGGGACTGGGACCGGGAGCTGGCCGAGATCCCCGAGCTGCTGGCCGAGAAGATGAAGGCGCCGAGCGTGCGGCCCGGCCGCTACGACCTGGTGGTCGACCCGTCCAACCTCTGGCTCACCATCCATGAGTCGATCGGCCACGCCACCGAGCTGGACCGGGCGCTGGGCTACGAGGCGGCGTACGCGGGCACCTCCTTCGCCACCTTCGACAAGCTGGACACCCTGCGGTACGGCTCCGACATCATGCAGGTGACCGGTGACCGCACCGCCGAGCACGGGCTGGCCACCGTCGGCTGGGACGACGAGGGCGTGCAGACCCGGTCGTGGGACCTGATCCGGGACGGCGTACTGGTCGGCTACCAGCTGGACCGGCGGATCGCCCGCCTCAAGGGCCTGGGCCGGTCCAACGGCTGCGCCTTCGCCGACTCGCCGTCGCATGTCCCGGTGCAGCGGATGGCCAATGTGTCGCTCCGACCGGCCGACGGCGGGCCGGACACCGAGGGGCTGATCGCGGGCGTGGAGGACGGCATCTACATCGTCGGCGACCGCTCCTGGTCCATCGACATGCAGCGCTACAACTTCCAGTTCACCGGGCAGCGGTTCTACCGGATCGCCAACGGCCGGCTGGCCGGGCAGCTCAAGGACGTGGCGTACCAGGCGACCACCACCGACTTCTGGGGCTCCATGGAGGCCGTCGGCGGGCCGCAGACCTATGTCCTCGGCGGCGCCTTCAACTGCGGCAAGGCCCAGCCGGGCCAGACCGCCGCCGTCAGCCACGGCTGCCCGTCGGCGCTCTTCCGCGACGTCAATGTGCTCAACACCCAGCAGGAGGCGGGTCGCTGATGGAGTCCACCCACGGCCGGGCGACGCAGCCGGCGCCGCACGAGATCGTCGAGCGGGCGCTGGAGCTCTCCCGCGCCGACGGCTGCATCGTGATCGCCGACGAGGAGTCCTCCGCCAACCTCCGCTGGGCGGCCAACGCGCTCACCACCAACGGCGTCACCCGCAGCCGCACCCTCACCGTGATCGCCACCGTGGACGGCGCCGAGGGCACCGCCTCCGGGGTGGTCTCCCGCGAGGCGGTCACCGCCGACGAACTGGAGTCGCTGGTCCGGGCCGCCGAGCAGGCCGCCCGCGACGCGGGTCCGGCCGAGGACGCCCAGCCACTGGTCGGCGGCGCCGCCGCCGACGCCGGCTTCACCGCAGCCCCGGCCGAGACCGACATCGGCGTCTTCGGCGACTTCGCCCCCGCGCTGGGCGAGGCGTTCGCCCGCTCCAGGGACGGCGGCAGGCTGCTGTACGGGTTCGCCCGGCACGAGATGACCTCCACCTACCTGGGCACCTCCACCGGCCTGCGGCTGCGCCACGACCAGCCCACCGGCACCGTGGAGCTCAACGCCAAGACGGCCGACCTGGCGGGCTCGGCCTGGGCCGGGGCCGCCACCCGCGACTTCCGCGATGTGGACCCGGGTGCCCTGGAGGAGCAGCTGGCGCAGCGGCTGGCCTGGGGCAAGCGGCGGATCGACCTGCCGGCCGGGCGGTACGAGACGCTGCTGCCGCCGTCCGCCGTCGCCGACCTGATGGTCTACCTCGGCTGGTCGCTCGGCGGCCGGGACGCCGCCGAGGGCCGTACGGTCTTCAGCCGGACCGGCGGCGCCACCCGGCTGGGCGAGCGGCTGTCCCCGCTGCCGCTGACGCTGCGCTCGGACCCGGCGGAGCCGGGGCTGGAGTCCGCCCCGTTCGTGGTCGCGCACTCCTCCGGGGGCGACCAGTCGGCGTTCGACAACGGGCTGCCGCTGGCGGCGACCGACTGGGTGCGGGACGGCGAGCTGGCCAATCTGCTCACCAGCCGCCACTCGGCCGGGCTGACCGGGCTGCCGGTCAGGCCGTCGGTGGACAACCTGGTGCTGGAGACCGCCGACCGGGCCGGTGCGCCGACCCTGGAGGAGATGGTGGCCCGCACCGAGCGAGGGCTGCTGCTCACCTGCCTCTGGTACATCCGGGAGGTGGACCCGGCGACGCTGCTGCTCACCGGTCTCACCCGGGACGGCGTCTACCTGGTGGAGGGCGGCGAGGTGGTCGGCGCGGTCAACAACTTCCGGTTCAATGAGTCGCCGGTGGACCTGCTCGGCCGGATCACCGAGGCGGGCCGCACCGAGCGCTGCCTGCCCCGCGAGTGGGGCGACTGGTTCACCCGGGCCGCGATGCCACCCGTACGGGTGCCGGACTTCAATATGAGCTCGGTCAGCCAGGCGTCGTAGCGGCGGAAGCGGCGGCCGGCCGGGCGGGTGTTCCGCCCGGCCGCCGCCGCACACCGGCGGGGCACTACACGTTCCGCCGGCCCCACATGGGGCTGAACACGGCGATCAGCACGGCCGCCGCGCCGATCTGGAAGATGTGCCGGATCCAGTCGATGCCACTGGTGTGCCGTACGCCGAACGCCGAGGCGAGCGCATTGCCGACCAGGCCGCCGACGATGCCGAGGATGATGGTCAGCCAGAGCGGGATCGGCTGCCGACCGGGCAGCACCAGCTTGGCCAGCAGGCCGATGATGAGGCCCGCGATGATGGCCCATATGAACGACATGTTCTCTCCCTGTCGCACCCGGACCGGCGCCGGGGTGCATGGGGCATCTGCCCTCGGTGTGCGGCCGTTACTCCCTGCTGTCTTCGGGCCCGCTCACCCGGGTACCGCCGGGGCGCCCTCGTCGGGCCGGAGGGCGCGGCGTACGGTGGAAGAGGACCCGGGGATCGGAATCGGGGCGGGGACAAGGGCGGCGAGTGGGCGATGGGCAAGAGCATCGGGCGTGGAGAGGTGTTCCGGATCACCGGAGCGCGGGCCAGCCTCACGGATGATGTGCGGGGCCGTCAGCGGCGCTACATCATCTCGATGTCGATCCGCACCCTCTGTGTGATCCTCGCGGTGGTGCTGTGGAACGTGGAGCGGCCACTGGCCATCGTGGCGCTGGTGGGTGGCGCGATCCTGCCCTATATCGCCGTGGTGGTGGCCAACGCCGGCCGGGAGAACGCGCCGGGGCTGCCCAGCAGCTTCGTCCATAGCGAGCCCCCGCCGCTGGCCGGGCCGGACCGGGACGCCGAGCAGGCGTCGGAGGAGCCGGAGGAGCCGGTGACGGTGGTCGGCGAAGCGGAGGAACGGGCTCGGGAACGCAGCTGACCTGGGAGTTCACAGCTGCCCTGCGGCACCCTCGGAGCAAGCTCGAACCAATCGAGGGGTTCCCTGGTCTCAGCGGACCTTGCCCGTGTCATACTGCCTACGCGCTCCGCATCCCCCGTCGGAGCGATGGACCGACGCCGGGCGGCTCCCCCCGTGGCTGCCCGGCGTCGCCATCTGTACCGGCCCGGCGCGAGGCGCGGGCGGCGGGTGGAAGACTGGCCGGGAGACCGTCCCGGCACCGTCAGGAAACACACGATGAGCACCCCTCAGCAGCCCCAGCCCGCCTTCGGCCTCCCGCTGGGCGGTGGCGGGCCCGGCCTCGCGGCGGACGGCCCCGGGGGCGCCCCGGTCTGCTCGGCCAAGGGCTGCCGGGCGGCGGCGGTGTGGGTGCTGGCCTGGAACAACCCCAAGCTGCACACCCCCGACCGGCGCAAAACCTGGCTGGCGTGCGAGGAGCACCGCGAGCAGCTGTCGCAGTTCCTGGGCGTGCGGGGGTTCCTCAAGGATGTGGTCCCGCTGGCCGAGTGGTCGGAGCAGCCGCCGGAGTAGCCGGGCGGGCAGCCGGGCGGGGCAGGCAGCCAGTCAGGGCATGCAGGCAGGCAGGCGGCGGGGTCAGCCGCCGATGGCGGACATCGGGCGGGCAGGTTGCAGGAAGTCCGGGTCGTCGATGCCCGCACCCGCCTTCTTGCCCCACATCGCGGCCCGCCACAGGTCCGCTATCTCCGCGTCCGAGCCACCGCTGCGCAGGGCCGTGCGCAGGTCGGTCTCCTCGCGGGCGAAGAGGCAGTTGCGGACCTGGCCGTCGGCGGTGAGGCGGGTACGGTCGCAGGCGCGGCAGAACGGGCGGGTGACGGAGGCGATCACGCCCACCCGGGCCGGGCCGCCGTCCACCAGCCAGCGTTCGGCGGGGGCCGCGCCGCGCCGGGCGGCGGGCTCGGGGGTGAGGGTGAAGCGGGCGGCGAGGCGCTCCAGGATCTCCTCGGCGGTGACCATCGAGGCGCGCTGCCAGCCGTGCTGCGCGTCCAGCGGCATCTGCTCGATGAAGCGGAGCTCATAGCCGTGCTCCAGGCACCAGGCGAGCAGGTCGGGGGCCTCGTGGTCGTTGACGCCGCGCAGCAGCACGGTGTTGACCTTGACCGGGGCCAGTCCGGCCTTCTCGGCGGCGGCCAGCCCGTCCAGTACGTCCTGGTGGCGGTGGCGCCGGCTGAGGGTGTGGAAGGTGTCCGGGTCGAGGGTGTCCAGCGAGACATTGACCCGGTCCAGCCCGGCGTCGCGCAGCGCGGCGGCGGTGCGGGCGAGGCCGATGGCGTTGGTGGTGAGGGAGAGCCGGGGGCGCTGCTCCAGGGCGGCGCAGTCGGCGACGATCCCCACCAGGCCGGGGCGGAGCAGCGGTTCCCCGCCGGTGAAGCGGACCTCGGTGACGCCCAGGTCGGTGGTGGCGATGCGGACCAGCCGGACGATCTCCTCGTCGGTCAGCAGCTGCGGCTT
Organism: Peterkaempfera bronchialis; assembly: GCF_003258605.2. NCBI lineage: Bacteria > Bacillati > Actinomycetota > Actinomycetes > Kitasatosporales > Streptomycetaceae > Peterkaempfera > Peterkaempfera bronchialis. Next base: position 5,482,491 of record NZ_CP031264.1, on the reverse strand, counting down.
GGCGAGCCACTGCATCCCCTCCTCGGGCATGCAGTAGGTGCACCGCAGATTGCAGCGGTCGGTCAGCGACACGCGCAGATCGACGGCTGTGCGGCCGAAGGAGTCGATGAGTACGGCGGCCACCTCCTCATTCCTCGGCCCAGCTTAATCGCTGGGTCGAACAGCGGAGGTGGCCGCCGTATGACCTGCCCGGTGCGGTGGACCCGGCTCAGTGGGCCCCGAGGCCGGTCAGCGAGCGCACCTCCAGTTCGGCGTACTTGGCGGGGTCGGCGGTCTCCTTGGAGAGCAGGGTGCCGATCCAGCCGAGCAGGAAGCCGATGGGGATGGAGACCAGTCCGGGGTTCTCCAGCGGGAACCAGGCGAAGTCGGAGCCCGGGACCAGCGAGGTGGGCTTGCCGGAGACCACCGGGGAGAAGACCACCAGCAGCACCGAGGTGGCCAGGCCGCCGTAGATGGAGCAGACGGCTCCGGTGGTGGTGAACCGCTTCCAGAAGAGGCTGTAGAGCAGCGTCGGCAGGTTGGCGGAGGCTGCCACCGCGAAGGCCAGGGCGACCAGGGCCGCTGCGTTGAGCTTGTCCGCGAAGAGGGAGAGCAGGATGGCGATGGCGCCGATCACCACGGCGGCGATCTTGGCCGTGGAGACCTCCTCCCGCTCCCCCGCCTTGCCGCGCCGGATCACATTGGCCCACAGGTCATGGGCGAAGGAGGCGGAGGAGGCCAGGGTGAGTCCGGCGACCACGGCCAGGATGGTGGCGAAGGCCACCGCCGAGATCACCGCGAGCAGGATCGCGCCCCCGGTGGACCCGGCTCCGCCGCCGACCGCCTCGGCGAGCTGCGGGGCGGCGGTGTTGCCCGCCGCGTTGGACGCCTTGATGGCGTCCGGGCCGACCAGGGCGGCGGCGCCGAAGCCCAGGGCGAGGGTCATCAGATAGAAGGCGCCGATGATGCCGATGGCCCAGATCACCGACTTGCGGGCGGCGTGCGCGGTGGGGACGGTGTAGAAGCGGACCAGGATGTGCGGCAGTCCGGCGGTGCCCAGCACCAGGGCGACGGCCAGGCTGAGGAAGTCGAGTTTGGTGGTCCCGGTCAGTCCGTACTTGAGCCCTGGTTCCAGGAAGGCCGCGCCCTTGCCGCTGGCCTCGGAGGCGGCGCCGAGCAGCGACGACGGGTTGAAGTGGTACTTGGCCAGCACCAGGATCGTGATCAGCAGGGTGCCGGCGATCAGCAGCACCGCCTTGACGATCTGCACCCAGGTGGTGCCCTTCATCCCGCCGATGGCGACATAGAGCACCATCAGCGCGCCGACCCCGACGATGGTCCACTGCTTGGGGGCGTCGCCGGTGACGCCGAGCAGCAGGGCCACCAGGGAGCCGGCGCCGACCATCTGGGCCAGCAGGTAGAAGATCGACACCACAATGGTGGAGATGCCCGCCGCGGTGCGGACCGGGCGCTGGCGCATCCGGAAGGCCAGGACGTCGGCCATGGTGTAGCGGCCGGAGTTGCGCAGGGGTTCGGCGACCAGCAGCAGGGCGACCAGCCAGGCGACCAGGAAGCCGATGGAGTAGAGGAAGCCGTCGTAGCCGAAGAGGGCGATGGCGCCGGCGATACCGAGGAAGGACGCGGCGGACATGTAGTCGCCGGAGATGGCGAGGCCGTTCTGGAAGCCGGTGAAGGAGCGTCCGCCGGCGTAGAAGTCGGTGGCGTCCTTGGTCTGGCGGCCGGCCCAGATGGTGATGCCCAGGGTAATCAGTACAAAGATGGTGAAAAGGGTAATGGTCAGGGTGCGGTGCTCGGTGGCGCCGGCGGAGAGCAGGACCGAGGCGGTCATTCGACACCCTCCTGGGAGGCGGAGAAGCGCTCGCGGATCGCGGCGGCGGGCGGGTCCAGTCGGCGGGCCGCGTGGCGGGAGTAGAGCCAGGCGATGGCAAAGGTGGTGGCGAACTGGAGCAGGCCCATCACCAGGGCGACATTGATGTGGCCGACCACGGTGGTGCCCATGAAGCCGCCGGCGTAGTTGGAGAGCAGCACATAGAGCAGGTACCAGGCGATGAAGCCCACCGTGAGCGGGAAGGCGAAGCCCCGGAAGGCGCGACGCAGTCCGTGGAACTCCTCGCCGTCAGCGATGCGTTGGAGCTGCTGAGGGTCGGGTCCTGCCGGTGCGGGTGGAGCGTCGGGCTGCGGTGTGGTGTCCACTCGGTCTCTCCTGCGTCGTCGGGATGCGCGCGGCGTGCTGACCGTTCATGAGAGGGCATGGCGAAGCAGCGAAGTGACGTGGCGTCACATGACGTGACGTGCGCCACTTCTTTACGCTTCTTTGTACATCCGCCGCATGATAGGGCCGCAAACCAGAACGTGACAGGGCCCCGACAGAGTCCAAGGTGACCTGCGGAGACGCATGCGGACCGGACGGGTGATGGCCGAGGCCGGACGTTGACCGCAGGGCGGGGCGCGGGCCGGACTCCGGGGGCCGGATGACGGTGATCGATCCGTCACTGTCGGCGGTTGCCCTTATGGTGATCCATCATGCACGCGCTCCAGCCTCCGGAGGGGGAGGCCCAGTGGTCCGCCCCCTTCGCCTGCCCGCCGCCGCCCACCTGGCCCACCGCATACCCCGAGGGGTATGCGGTGGTCGACGTGGAGACCACCGGACTGGGCCGCAGCGACCGCATCGTGTCAGCCGCCGTGTACCGGCTGGACGGGCGCGGCGAGGTGGTCGACCACTGGTACAGCCCCGTCAACCCCCAGCGGGACCCGGGCCCGGTGTGGATCCACGGCCTCACCAGCGAGATGCTCGACGGCGCCCCCACCTTCCCCGAGGTGGCGGAGGAGCTGGCGGCGCGGCTGGCCGGGCGGGTGCTGGTCGCCCACAATGCGCTCTTCGACTGGAACATGATCGCCCATGAGTTCCTGCGGATGGGCGGCGCCGCCCCCGTCGAGCAGCGGCTCTGCACCATCGTGCTCTCCCGGGACCTGCGCCTCCCGCTGCCCAACCACAAGCTGGAGTCGCTGGCCGCGCACTTCGGGGTGGAGCAGCAGCGGGCCCACCATGCGCTGGACGACGCCCGGGTGCTGGCCGAGGCATTCCGGCCCAGCCTGCGCCTGGCGGCGGCGGCCGGTCTGGCACTGCCGCTGACCGCCTGTGTACCGCCGGTCGAGTCGGCCGACCCCCGGCCGTCGCTGCCCGGCGCCCGGAGCGGCTCCTCCTCCTGGGGGTCGTACCGTCCCTCGCGCAGGCGGCCGACCTGCCCCTACCCCAACCCGGGGCGGTGGCAGCAGGGCGGCCCGCTGGTCCAGGGCATGCGGGTGGCGTTCACCGGCGACACCGCGACCGACCGGGAGCTGCTGGAGGATCGCGCGATCGAGGCCGGGCTGCATATCGCCTCGTCGGTGAGCCGGCTCACCAGCCTGCTGGTCACCAATGAGCCCGGCAGCTGGTCCGGCAAGGCGCGGCGGGCCCGGGAGGTGGGCACCCCGACCATGGACGAGCAGGCGTTTCTGCAGCTGCTGCGCGACGTGGCGCCGCACACCTCCGTGCCGCACCCGGGCGGGCCGCCGCGCTGACCCCGCCGGCGGCTTGAGCCGCCTGAGCGGCCCGAGCGGCCGGGGCGCCCCCCGGCGCGGGTGATCCCCGATCGCAGCGGTACCGTTCCGGTGTGTACCGATTTCTGCTCTCCCGGCGCTGGGTGATCACGACGCTGCTGGCGCTGCTGCTGGTGCCCGTGATGATCCGGCTGGGCTTCTGGCAGTTGCACCGCCATGAGGCCAGGGTGGCCCGCAACACCCTGATCGCCGACAACCTGGCGGCGAAGCCGGTACCGATCGGGTCGCTGACCAGCCCCGGGTTCCAGGTCCCCGGCGACCTCACCTGGCGGACCGTCAGCGCCTCCGGGCACTACGACCCGGCGCATGAGTTCGTGGTGCGGCAGCGCACCGACTCCGGGGGCGACCGGATCGGCTACTTCGTGATCACCCCGCTGGTCACCGACGACGGGGACACGGTGCTGGTCAACCGGGGCTGGGTGGACTCCGGCGACGACGCCACCGCCTACCCGAAGGTACCGGCGGCGCCGAGCGGCGAGGTCACCGTGACCGGACGGCTGCGCGCCGACGAGACCTCGCGCAGCAGCGGAATCCGCGAGCGGGGCGGGCTGCCGGACCGGCAGTACATGCTGATCAACAGCGGGCAGCAGGCCGACCGGCTGAGCGGGCCGGTGCTCGGCGGCTATATCGAGCTGGCCTCCACCGCACCCGAGCCCCGGGTCCACGCCCAGCAGCTGCCGCAGCCCGACCACTCGGACATCGGCCCCCATATGGCCTACGCCGTGCAGTGGTGGCTCTTCACCGCGATGGTGCCGGTCGGCTGGGTGGTGCTGGTACGGCGCGAGGCCAAGGACCTGAGGGCGCAGCGTACGGCCGAGCAGGCCGAGGCGGCAGGCGGCGAGCCGGAGCCCTCCCCCGCCCCGGCGGCGGTGGCCGGGCAGTAGCCCGGGGGCCGGACCGGCGCTGCCCGGGAGGAGCGGCGGGGCCGACTTCCGATGGCGGGGGTAGCGGCGGCGTGGAGGGGTAAAGACCGGTGTGGGGCCGTGCGGGCACCTGACCTCCCGCACGGCCTCACACATCTGCCCAGGTGGCCGCCCCCGTCGGCGGCGGCACTGGTCGGGTCGGGGGATCGGGTTCGCGCCGGGGCCGGGTCGGGGCGGGCTGGGCGGGGTGCGGAAGGCACTATGGGGCCATGGATCTTGGACTGCGGGACAGAGTCTTCATCGTGACCGGCTCCACCCGAGGGCTGGGGCTGGCCACCGCCCACCGGTTGGTGGAGGAGGGCGCGCGGGTCGTGGTGACCGGGCGCGAGCAGGAGCCGGTGGACAAGGCCGTCGCCGAACTGGGCGGTCTGCCCAGGGCCCTCGGGGTGGCGGCCGACAATGCCGACAGCAGCACTCCCGAGCGGCTGATCGCCGCCGCCCAGGCCCGGTTCGGGCGGCTGGACGGGGTGCTGATCAGCGTCGGCGGCCCGCCGGCGGGTGCCGTCACGGCGATGGAGGACGACCACTGGCGGGACGCCTTCGAGTCGGTCTTCCTGGGTGCGGTGCGGCTGGCCCGGGCGGCGGCGGCAGCGCTGGGCGAGGGCGGGGTGATCGGCTTTGTGCTCTCCTCGTCCGTACGGGAGCCGATCGGCGGCCTGGGCATCTCCAACGGGCTGCGGCCCGGCCTGGCCATGGCCGCCAAGAGCCTGGCGGACGAACTGGGCCCGCGCGGCATCCGGGTGGTCGGGCTGCTCCCGGGCCGGATCGACACCGACCGGGTACGGGCGCTGGACGCGCTCAGCGGCGACCCGCACACCACCCGGGAACGCGCCGCCGCCGCCATCCCCCTGCGGCGCTACGGCACCCCCGAGGAGTTCGGCCGGGTCGCCGCCTTCCTGCTCTCCCCGGCCGCCTCCTACGTGACCGGGGCCATGGTCCCGGTGGACGGCGGCGCCCTGCGCGGCCTCTGACAGTCGGCACCCGCCGGGCCGCCGTCTGTGGTCAGTCGCCGAGGCCGGAGAGGTCGCGGAGGCGGCGGGCTTGGGCGGCGCGTTCGGCGGCGCGTTGGTCGTCGTAGGTGCGGGCGGCGGCGCCCTGGAGGAGGGCCTTGGTCTCATTGACGGCGGCGCGGGGGGCGGCGAGCAGGGCGGCGGCCAGGTCACGGGCGGCGGCGTCCAGCTCGGCGGCGGGCACCGCGAGGTTGGCCAGCCCGGTGCGGACGGCCTCGTCGGCGTGGACCCAGCGGCCGGTGGCGCAGATCTCCAGCGCCCGGGCGTAGCCGACCAGCGCGGTGAGCGGCTTGGTCCCGGCCAGGTCGGGGACCAGGCCCAGGGAGGTCTCCTTCATGGCGAACTGCGCGTCCTCGGCGACCACCCGGAGGTCGCAGGCGAGGGCGAGCTGGAAGCCGGCCCCCACCGCGTGGCCCTGTACGGCGGCGACGGTCACCAGGTCGGGGCGGCGCCACCAGGTGAAGGCGTCCTGGTAGGCGGCGATGGCGGCGTCCAGCGCGGCGTCGTCGGCCCGGGCCAGCGCGGTGAAGCCGGGCTCCCCGGGGATGCCGTCCGGGGTGAACATGGCACGGTCCAGCCCGGCGGAGAAGGAGACGCCCTCGGCGCGCAGCACCACGACCCGTACCGTGCCCGGCAGCGAGCGCCCGACGGCGGCCAGCGCCCGCCACATGGCCGGGGTCTGGGCGTTGCGCCGCTGCGGGTGGCAGAGGGTGACGGTGGCGAGCTCGCCCTCCAGGCCGAGGCGGACGCCCGCCTGCTCCCACTCCCCCGGCTCGGCGCCGTGGCCACCCGGCGGCTGCGAGGCGGCGGTCGGGGCGGATCGGTCGGCGGGCATGGTCACAGCAGCCTCCGTGGTCGCGTGCGGTCCCCGTACGGGGATGCTACCGAAGAGTAACCACGGGGGCGCGACAATCGGCGGCCGGGGCACATCCCGGGTCCGGCGCGCACAGCGGCCGGACCCGGCGGCTACCCCGCCGCCGAGTCGCCTGGTTCCGGGTACATACGTTGTGGTTCGGTACGGCCCGGCGCGGCACACCCGGTCGGTCCGGGCCCACCCGCCGGTGCGGCGACCGGTCAGGAACCGGCGACCGCCGCAGTCTTGGCCTTGCCGCGCGTGGCACCGCCCCGGCCCCGAAGGGTCACTCCGGACTCACTGAGCATGCGGTGCACGAAGCCGTAGGAGCGACCGGTCTCCTCCGCGAGGGCGCGAATGCTCGCCCCGGAGTCATACTTCTTCTTCAGCTCGGCCGCGAGCTTCTCACGTGCGACACCGGTCACCCGGCTGCCCTTTTTCAGAGTCTCGGCCACCCGTGCCTCCTCGTTGCAGTGCTCGATCGGATTCCCATGATCACCCATGGGGGGCATCCTGGCCACCCATTCCGCAAGGTCGATACCGGGAAAGTGCGCACTCCCGGTGGCACCCGCCTGCCGCAAGGGCGCCCGGCCTTCACCCGCACGCCCCCGAAGAGCGCCGGTCACATCCAAGAAATACCTGATCAAGGCGGTTTTACGAGTAAAACAGAAGGCAAATAACGGCAGATGGCAACGGTTCCCCCCGAATGAGCGGAACCGTTGCCACCGGATAAGTGCTCTTCTGCGCCGGATGAACGATCCGGGCCGGTCTCAGGCGAGCGAGACCAGATCCGCGTAGTCCGCGCTCCACAGGTCCTCGACGCCGTCCGGCAGCAGGATGATCCGCTCCGGCTGGAGGGCGTCCACCGCGCCCTCGTCATGGGTGACCAGCACCACGGCGCCGGTGAAGGAGCGCAGCGCGCCCAGGATCTCCTCGCGGCTGGCCGGGTCGAGGTTGTTGGTGGGCTCGTCCAGCAGCAGCACATTGGCGCTGGAGACCACCAGGGTGGCCAGCGCCAGCCGGGTCTTCTCACCGCCGGAGAGCACCCTGGCCGGCTTGTCCACGTCGTCGCCGGAGAAGAGGAACGAGCCGAGGATCTTGCGGATCTCGACCAGGTCCATGTCGGGGGCGGCGGTGCGCATGTTCTCCAGCACGGTGCGGTCCGGGTCCAGGGTCTCGTGCTCCTGGGCGTAGTAGCCGAGCTTGAGGCCGTGGCCGGGCAGCACCTCGCCGGTGTCGGGCTGCTCCACCCCGGCGAGCATCCGCAGCAGGGTGGTCTTGCCGGCGCCGTTGAGGCCGAGGACGACGACCCGGGAGCCCCGGTCGATGGCCAGGTCCACGCCGGTGAAGATCTCCAGCGAGCCATAGGACTTGGAGAGGTCCTCGGCGGTCAGCGGGGTCTTCCCGCAGGGCGCCGGGTCGGGGAAGCGCAGCTTGGCGACCCGGTCGCTGCGGCGCACCTGCTCCAGCCCGGAGAGCAGCTTCTCGGCGCGGCGGGCCATGTTCTGCGCGGCGACGGTCTTGGTGGCCTTGGCGCGCATCTTGTCGGCCTGGGAGTTGAGCGCGGCGGCCTTCTTCTCGGCGTTGGCGCGCTCGCGCTTGCGGCGCTTCTCGTCGGCCTCGCGCTGCTGCTGGTACTGCTTCCAGCCCATGTTGTAGACGTCGATGCAGGAGCGGTTGGCGTCCAGGTAGAAGACCTTGTTGACCACGGTCTCCACCAGGTTGATGTCGTGGGAGATCACGATGAAGCCGCCGCGGTAGGTCTTCAGGAAGTCCCGCAGCCACATGATCGAGTCGGCGTCGAGGTGGTTGGTGGGCTCGTCCAGCAGCAGCACGTCGGAGTCGGAGAAGAGGATCCGGGCGAGCTCCACCCGGCGGCGCTGACCACCGGAGAGGGTGTGCAGCGGCTGGCCCAGCACCCGGTCGGGCAGGCCGAGGCTGGCGGCGATGGTGGCGGCCTCCGCCTCGGCGGCATAGCCGCCCTTGGTGAGGAACTCGGTCTCCAGCCGCGAGTACTTCTTCATGGCGTTGTCGCGGGTGGCGCCCTTGCCGGTGGCGATCTTCTCCTCGGCGATGCGCATATTGCGCAGCACCGCGTCCAGGCCCCGGGCGGAGAGCACCCGGTCGCGGGCGAGTACGTCGAGGTCGCCGGTGCGGGGGTCCTGCGGCAGGTAGCCGACCTGGCCGGAGCGGGTGACCGTGCCGGCGGCGGGGATGCCGTCACCGGCGAGGATCTTGGTGAGGGTGGTCTTGCCGGCTCCGTTGCGGCCGACCAGGCCGATCCGGTCGCCGGGGCCGACCCGGAAGCTGGCGGACTCGATGAGGACGCGGGCGCCGGCGCGCAGTTCCACGGCGTTGGCGGCGATCATGGCGGGGAGGACTCCTGGGAGCTGGTCGGCCCCGGGCGCGCGGGAGGGCGCGGCTCGGCGGGGACCGGGGAGGGCGGGGGCCAGGTGGTGCGGGAGCGGGGCCGCGCGCCGCTAATGCCCGGAGAGAACAGCCATGCGGGTCAGTCTACCGCCCGGCGGAAGCGGCCCCGGAGGATTTACCCGCCGCCCGCCCACCGCCCGCCTCACCGCCCGCCCACCGCCCGCCCCGCCAGCCACCCCGCCGGGCCGCCGAACCGGCCGCAACGGCAGCCGTGAGCAGGGCCGTTCGCGACGATAGGATGCGCAGCGACGTGCGGTCACGCCCGGAGCGAAGCTGCGGCGAGGCCCGTACGGCAGCCGGGAATCCGCCCCACAGGCGGGTCCGGACGGCGGACGCGATGCGCCCGGGCACGGGCACGGGCTGTTACCGAGGTGGAACAGAATGCAGTTCGACGACGAGGCCGAGCTGGACGCCTCCCAGGTGGAGGACCGGCGCGGCGTGTCCGGCGGGCAGATCGCGCTGGGCGGCGGGGCCCTGGGCATCATCGGGCTGCTGCTCGCCCTCTTCCTCGGCGTCAGCCCCGACAAGCTGGGGCTGACCGGCAGCTCCGGGGGCACCTCCGCCGGGCTCTCCGGGCGGCCCGCCACCAACGACGAGCTGCGCCGCACCTGCCGTAGCGGCGCGGACGCCAACACCAAGGACGACTGCCGCATCCTCGCGGTGGTCAACAGCGTGCAGGGGTTCTGGGCGGACGAGTTCCGCAGCCGGGGCAGCCGGTATCAGAGCGCCCCGACGGTGTTCTTCACCAAGCAGGTCTCCACCGCCTGCGGCTCCGCCACCTCCGCCGTCGGCCCCTTCTACTGCCCCGGCGACCGCAAGGCCTACCTGGACCTGGACTTCTTCGGCGAGCTGCGCAGCACCTTCGGAGCCAAGGGCGGCCCGTTCGCGCAGGCGTATGTGGTGGCCCATGAGTACGGGCACCACATCCAGACCCTGCTGGGCACCATGGACCGGGTGGGGAACGACCGCGAGGGCGCGGACAGCGCCTCGGTGCGGCTGGAGCTCCAGGCCGACTGCTACGCCGGGGTGTGGGCCCACCACGCGGCGACCACCCCGCAGGCGTCCACCGGCCGGCCGCTGATCAAGAGGCTGACCCGGGAGGACATCGCGGACGGCCTGGACGCGGCGGCGGCGGTCGGCGACGACCGCATCCAGCAGCGCTTCCAGGGCCGGGTCACCCCCGACACCTGGACGCATGGCTCGTCGGCGCAGCGGCAGCAGTGGTTCACCACCGGGTACACCACCGGTGACATGGCCCGCTGCGACACCTTCGTCGGCCGCTGACGCCCGCCGCTACCCGGCCAGCGCGGGGACGTCCAGGGTGAGGGTGGCGGCGTCGGCGTCCAGTACGGCGGGGACGCCCAGCGGCACGGTGAGGGTGGTCGGGCCGTGGCCGAAGCCCAGCTCCCAGACGACGGGGACGCCGAGCGGCCCCAGGCGGTCCAGCATCAGGTCGCGGATGCGGTCGGCCGGGCGGCACTCCGCCCAGGAGCCCAGCGCGATCCCGGCGACCCCGTCCAGGGCGCCGGAGCGGAGCAGCTGGGTGAGCAGCCGGTCCAGCCGGTAGAGGTCCTCGCCGACGTCCTCCAGCAGCAGGATCGCCCCGGCGAAGGAGGGCCGGGCGTGGGGGGTGCCGCGTTCGGCGGCGAGCAGGCTGAGGCAGCCGCCGGCGGTGATGCCGTGGGCCCGGCCGGGAAGCAGCGTCCCGGCGGTCGCCGAGGTGAGGGTCCGTACGGTGTCCGGCTCCAGCAGGGTGCGGCGCAGGTGCTCGGCGGTGGGGACGTCCTTGACGAAGGTGAGGGAGGCCGCCATCGGGCCGTGCAGGGTGGCCAGGCCGAGGCGGACGGCGAACGCCTCGTGCAGCACGGTGATGTCGCTGTAGCCGATGAACGCCTTGGGCGGTACGGCCCGCATGGCCTCCCAGTCCAGCAGGTCGACCATGCGCTGGACACCGTAGCCGCCGCGTGCGCAGACGACCGCCGCGATGCCGGGGTCGAGCCAGGCCCGTTCCAGGTCGCGGGCCCGGTCGGCGTCGGCTCCGGCGAGGTAGCGCAGGGTCGGTTCGCTCGCCGGCACCTGCGGGGCCACCTCCACCTCCAGGCCCCAGGAGCGCAGGATGCCGCACCCCAGCTCCAGCCGGTCGGCGGGGACCGTGCCGCTGGGGGCGACGACGGCCACCCGGTCTCCGGGCACCAGCCGCCGGGGCCGGACGAGCGGGCGGACGGGGCGGTTCATACGGCGGGGCTCCTGTCGGGGGCGGGGATCGGAGGCGGAGGCGAGACGGGAGGCGGAGGCGGAGGCGGAGGCGAGACGGGAGGCGGAGGCGGAGGTCGGAGGCGGGAGGCGGAGGCGGAGGTCGGAGACGGGAGGCGGAGGCGGAGGTCGGAGACGGGAGGCGGGAGGCGGAGGCCGGGGTCGGGGGTCGGGGGTGGGCGGGGTCAGGGGCGGAAGCGGAGGCCGGAGGTAGCGGCCGGGGGTCGGAGGCCGGGGGTCGGAGGTCGGGGGCGCGGGCGGAGGCCGAGGTCAGGGGCCGAGGGCGAGGGCCGGGGCCGGGGCCGGAGGTGGCAGCCGGGGCGGGGGTGGGTGGGGTCAGCTGTGGAGGTCGAGGGGGGTGAGGTCGTCGCGGCGGAGGGCGAAGGCGTGGGCGTAGAGGGCGAGTTCGGCTTCGAGGGCGGTGGTGACGCTGTCGGCGCGGCGGAAGCCGTGGCCTTCGCCGGGGAAGGTGAGGTAGCTGTGCGGGACGCCGCGCCCGGCGATCCGGTCCAGCAGGCGTTCGGCCTGGCTGGGCGGGCAGATGACGTCGTCCAGCCCCTGGAGCAGCAGGAAGGGCGCGGTGAGCCGGTCGGCATGGGTGAGCGGGGAGCGGTCGCGGTAGCGGTCGGCGGCCTCGGGCAGCGGGCCGACCAGGGTGTCCAGGTAGCGGGACTCGAAGTCATGGGTCTCGCCGGCGTTGCTCCAGCCGGTGAGGTCGAGCACCGGGTAGTAGATGGCGCCGCAGCGGTAGAGGCCGGGGATGGCGGTGAGCGAGGCGGCGGTGGTCCAGCCGCCCGCACTGCCGCCCCGGATGGCCAGTCGGCGCGGGTCGGCGAGCCCTTCGGCGACCAGGGCGCGGGCGGCGGCGGCGCAGTCCTCGACGTCCACCACGCCCCACTGCCCGCGCAGCCGGTTGCGGTAGTCGCGGCCGTGGCCGGTGGAGCCGCCGTAGTCGACCGCGACCACGCCGATGCCCCGGCTGGTGAAGTAGCCGATCTCCAGGTCGAGCACCATGGGGGTGCGGCTGGTCGGTCCGCCGTGGGCGAAGACGACATACGGCGGCAGTTCGCCGGGCGGGGCGGTGTGGTCGGGGTTGCGCGGCGGGTAGAGGTGGGCGTGCACCTCGCGGCCACCGGGGCCGGTGAAGGTACGGGCCTGCGGTGCGGGCAGGTGGCGGGGGTCGACGGTCTCGGTGTGCGGGTGGCCGATGACGGTGGCGGTGAGGTCGTCCGGGTCGATCCCGACGACCTCCCAGCCCCGGTCCGGTCCGGCGGCGACGGCGGTGATCCGGCCGTCGTGGGCGTCCAGCGTGGCGGCCCACTCGGTCCAGGGCCCGGGCACGTCGGTGAGGGTGCCGTCGGCGGGGTCCAGTACGCCGAGCCGCCAGCTGGAGCGGCCGTGGGTGACCGCGATCCGGCCGTCCGGCAGCACGGCGAACCAGCGCTGGCCGATCCGCCAGAGCGGGCCGCCGTACTCCTCCTCGGCGGGGAGCAGTGCCACCGCCTCGCCGGTCTCGGTGTCGATGCGGTACAGGTTCCACCAGCCGCCGGGGTCGGTGGCGGCGACCAGGGTGCGGTCGTCCAGCCATTCGGCCTGGCAGACGGCCTCGTCGGGGCCGCCGGCCACCGTGCGGGGGCGGGTGAGGGTGCCGTCGGGGGCGAGGTCGGCGATCCGCAGTTCGGTGCCGTCCCAGGGCATCGCGGGGTGCTCCCAGCCGATCCAGGCGGCGCGGCGGCCGTCCGGGGAGATCCGGGGGCCGGTGACGAAGTGCCGGTCGGCCAGGAGTTCCCGTACCGCTGACGGGTCGTCGGCGGCGGAGCCGTCCAGCGGTACGGCGACCAGGCTGCGCCGCAGATCGGTGGGGCCGGGGCCGTGGAAGGACTCCCGTACGCACCAGACCTCGGCGCCGCCGGGGGCGATCACCGGGTCGGCGTAGCGCAGTCCGGCGGGCCGGTCGGGGGCGGGGGTGAGGGGCTGCGGGGCGGCGCCGGGGGTGTCCGGCTCATGGCGGTACAGCCGCTGGTCGGCGAAGTGGCTGAAGACGGCGACGGGGCCGCGCCCGGCGGTGGCGGGGAGCGCGGTCCACGGCATGCCGCCGTACTCGATGACCCGGCTGCGGAGGTTCCACGGCGCGGGCAGCAGCGTCTCGGTGGTGCCGTCGGCGCGGCGGCGGACCAGGGTGGCCCGGCCGTCCTCGGCGGGGCGCGGCTCGGTCCACCAGACCTCGTCGCCGACGGTGCGCACCCAGTCGGGCCGCCCGCCGTGGGCGGCGGCGTGCTGGGCGGTGATCGGGGAGGTCCAGGTGCCGTAGGGGGCAGTGGTGGTCATGGGGGTCGGGTCCGCCTTCCGGGTCAGCCGACAGTGGAGAGGAAGCGGTCCAGGACGCGGACGCCGAAGTGCAGGGCGTCCACGGGCACCCGCTCGTCCACGCCGTGGTAGAGGCCGTGGAAGTCGAAGCCGGGCGGCAGCCGCAGCGGGGAGAAGCCGTACCCGGCGATGCCCAGGCGGGAGAACTGCTTGGCGTCGGTGCCGCCGGACATGGCGTACGGCACCACATGGGCGCCCGGGTCGTGGGCCAGCAGCGCATCGCGCATCGCGGCGAAGGCGGGGCTGTCGACCGGCGCCTGGAGGGGGATCTCCCGGTGCTGGTAGGCCCAGTCCACGTCGGGCCCGGTGAGCCGGTCCAGGGTGGCGCGGAACTCCTCCTCGCCGCCGGGCAGCACCCGCCCGTCGACGGCGCCGGTGGCCGAGCCGGGGATGACGTTCACCTTGTAACCGGCCTGGAGGATGGTCGGGTTGGCGCTGTGGCGCAGGGTGCCGTCGACCAGTTCGGCGGCGGCCGGGTCCAGCCGGGACACAAAGGCGTCCACCCCGGCGCCCGTGGGGTCGTCCAGACAGGCCGGGTCCAGCGGGGTGGCGGTGGCCTCGGCGAGGGCGAGCAGGGCGGCCCGTACGGTCGGGGTGATCCGCACCGGCCAGCGGTGGGCGCCGATCCTGGCCATGGCGGCGGAGAGCCGGGTGACCGCGTTGGCCCCGTTGGGCTTGGAGCCGTGCCCGGCGCGGCCGTTGGCGGTGAGCCGCAGCCAGGCGGTGCCGCGCTCCCCGGCGGCGACCGGGTAGAGGCGCTGCCCGGCGGCGGTGTGCACGGTGTAGCCGCCGGACTCGCCGACGGCCTCGGTGCACCCGGCGAAGAGGCCGGCATGGTGCTCGGCCAGCCAGGCGGAACCGGCCTCGGCGCTGTCCTCCTCGTCGGCGGTGAAGGCCAGCACCAGGTCCCGGCGGGGGCGGCGGCCGGTGCGGGCCCAGGCGCGGGCGACGGCGACCACCATCGCGTCCATGCTCTTCATGTCGATGGCGCCGCGCCCCCAGACCTCGCCGTCGCGGATGTCTCCGGAGAACGGCGGCACGGCCCAGTCGGCGGCCTCGGCGGGGACCACGTCCAGATGGCCGTGGACGAGCAGGGCGGGCAGCGCGGGTTCGGTGCCCTCGATCCGGGCGACGACATTGGCCCGGCCCGGGGCGGACTCCAGCAGCAGCGGCTCCAGTCCGGCCTCGGCGAGCAGCCCGGCGACATACTCGGCGGCGGGGCGCTCCCGGCAGTCGCCGCCGCCCCGGTTGCTGGTGTCGATGCGGATCAGCTCCGAGGTGAACCGGACGGCCTCCTCGCAGAGCAGCGCATCTCCGGCGCCGGGCTGTGCCTCCCGGGCGGTCTCCGTCATGGCCGCGCGGCCCCCTCGGGTCGTGGGTCTTCGCTTCCGGCCACGGTAACCGCCGCACGGGCTTTCGGTCAGGACGTCGCGGGCCGCGCGCCCGGTGTCGGGGGCGCACCGGGGCGGGGGCGGCGGGCCGTTCATTCGAAAGTGTCGGCTGCTATCCGCCATGAGGGTAAATCACCACCTTTGCGTGGAAGGCGGATTACTGTCGTCGGCACCGTCCGCAGACCCCCTCAGGAGTGACGATGCCGCTCGGCCGCCTGGCGCTGGCCGCCGCCAGCCTGCTGCTGTTCGCCGCCGCCAGCGCGCCCCTCGCCGCCGAGCGGACCGACCGGCCGTACGCCGCGCCGCACGCCTCCTCGTCCGACGAACTGCCCCTCGGCGACGGCCCCCACCCCACCGTCGTCCCCGAGCACAAGGTGCCCTTCGGGGCCTTCCTCGGCTCCGGGTCGGACGGCGTCAACGCCATCGCGCCGCTGGCCGCCTGGCTGCGCGGGGCCGACATCCGGGTGGGCCACACCTACCTCCCGGGCAACCACTGGACCGACATCGAGGGCAGCACCCCCGCGCTGCCGCTGTGGAGCCGCTGGCGGCTCGCCCGGCCCGACCGGATGCTGGTCCTGGGCGTGCCGATGCAGGCCCGCAACGAGGACCGGCTCGATGACGACCAGGTACGGGAGCTGATCCACCAAGGCGCGGACGGCGAGTTCGACCGGCACTTCCTGCGGCTGGCCCGGAACCTGGTCACCCTCGGCGCCACCGACACCGTGCTGGTGCTCGGCTGGGAGATGAACGGCACCACCTACACCCACCGCTGCGCCCCCGACCCGGACGCCTGGCGGGCGTACTGGCGGCGGATCGTGGAGGTGATGCGCTCGGTGCCCGGCCAGCGGTTCCGCTTCGACTTCGCGCCCAGCCGGGGCCTGGACGCCGTCCCCTGGACCCGCTGCTACCCGGGCGACGACGTGGTCGACATCATCGGCATGGACAGCTACGACCAGCCGCCCGGCCGCACCTTCGACGACTATGTGGACCAGCCCTATGGGCTGCGCCACCAGGTGGAGTTCGCCGCCGCGCACGGCAAGCCGGTGTCGTACCCGGAGTGGGGGCTCTTCCAGTACGGGGACGACCCGGAGTTCGTCCGCCGCATGGTGCGCTGGATCCGCACCCACGACACCCTCTACCAGACCGCCACCGACTACTGCCCGCACGGCTTCTGGCAGTGCGCCGAGAACCCGCGCTCCAGCCGGGTGTACCGGGAGCTGATGTCGGGGCGCCGGGGCTAGTCCCCCGCGGCGGCGGAGCGCAGCTCGCGCAGCCGGGTGCGGACCCGGGCCAGCCAGGGCAGCCGGACCCGGGCCGTCCGCACCGCTGCGGCGCGCAGCCGCACCGCGCCGAGGTGCAGCACCGCCGCCGGGGCGAACCGCCCGCCGCCGAACACCAGGCGCTGATTGCGGTCCTGGTCCGGGCGCCACCGCTGCTTGTACGGCTCGGAGCCGCGCAGCAGGCTCAGCACCGGCACTCCGTCGCGCAGCGTACGGGCCAGGGACTCGCCGAAGAGCAGGCCCGCGATGTCCAGCCGCCGCCGCAGGCTCGGATGGGCGCCGTACAGGTAGAGACCGGCCAGGCGGGGCGAGAGCAGCAGTACGTTCACCGCGACCAACTCGCCGTCCAGGCGGTACTCCTGGACGGAGGCCCGACCCGCCGCGACCATGCCGTGCACCGCCTCCCGCAGATGGAGCGCGAAACGCTCACCCAGGTGCTCGGGGGTGGCGCCGCGCCCGCGCCACTGCAACGCGTGCAGGCGCAGCAGCGCCCCCACCGCCTCGGGCACCTCCCCGACCGGGGTCTCCCGGACCGCCACCCCCGCCTCCGCCAGCTTGCGCTGCTTGACCCGGCTGCGCTGCGCGGTGCGGCCCGGGAGGCGGCGCAGCAGCTCCTCCATGGGCAGCGCGGGGAGGTGCTGGCAGACCGAGTCGGGCAGTCGGCCGCGGCGGCCGGGCCAGTGGGCGAGCAGCCGCTGCGCGGCGCCGTCGGGGCGCACCTCGCGCAGATCCGCTACCGCCCAGGCGCGGTGCGCCGGGAGGATCGCGGCCAGCTCGGCGGCGGCGCGGTCGGCGCAGGCGTCGTCCAGCAGGACGTCGGCGTAGTCGCTCAGCCCGGCACCGACCGGTACCAGCACCGGGTACGGGCGGTAGCGGACCGTCAGGGCGGCCCCGGCGACCAGCCGTCCGTCGCGGCGGACCAGCAGCAGCCGGAGTCGGCCGGGGCTGCCGTAGGCGTGCCACCAGGAGGTCAGCCAGGCTGCGGACTGGAAGGAGGTGGCCGTACGGCAGCGGGCCGCCAGGTCGTCCCACTCGGCGGCGAGCTGCCGCAAGGCGCCGTCGTCGCGGCGCACTTCGGCCGACCAGTGCTCCTCCGTCACGCTCGGCTCCGTGCCGGGGTGGTGGGCCTGGTGGGCTTGGTGGGCTTGGTGGGCTTGGTGGGCTCGGTGGGCTCGGTGGGCTGCTCGGGGAGGGGCAGGGCAGCCGCTGCTGCTGCATCGGCTTGGGCCGTCGTCCCCTGCCGGGTCGCCATCAGCAGGCCCCCGAGCAGCAGGCCGGACGCTGCGCCCACGGCGATGTCCAGCCCCGGCACGGGCGTGGCGGGCCTGTCCGGGGCGACGGCGGAGGCCAAGGTGACCAGCTTCATCCGGGTGGCCTCGGTGCTCGCATCGGCGAGGGTGACCAGGGCGCGGGCCACCGCGTCGGCCGCTCCGGCCGCCCTCTGCGGGGTGGCGGCGGTGCCGCTGACCTCGATCATCGGGGCGTCCGGCGAGGTGGTGCCGCTCACCCGGTCGGCCAGCGCCTCGGCCGAGGTCCCGGCTGCGGCGGCGGCGAGGTGCAGCACCTGGGGCTGGGTCACCAGCCGCCCGTACGCCTGGGCGAAGCCGACCGCCGCGCCGGAGTCCGCGTTCTCCTGCGGCACGGCCACCAGATAGGCGTGCGCGGTGTAGGCGGGGCCGGCGGCCATGGCATAGCCGCCACCTGCGGCGGCGCCCAGCGGTACGCCCAGCAGCAGGGGCCACCAGCGGCGGACGGCGGGGTGGATGGGGTGGCGGGGTCGGCGGGGTGCGGTGGTCATCTCGGGTCCTGCTCTCGGTGGGGGTGGTGGAGGGGGAGTACGCCGGGCGTCCCTGTGCGTCGGCGTCGGGCTCGGGGCTCCGACGGGTACCGGCAGGCAGGTGACGCGGGGCACGGCACGCCGGTCAGGCGGGGGTCGCCGGGTGCGGCGACGGGCGGCGGGGCGCGGGTAGCCGGTCAGGTGGTGGCGAGGCGGTCGTAGAGGGCGCCGAGTTCGGCGGCCACGCGGGCGATGGCGTAGTGGTGTACGGCGGGCGGTTGGGGCGGGGTGGCTGGGCGGCGGCCGGGTGGGGGCCGAGGGCGTCCGCGTAGGCGGCGGCGTCCGACGGAAGCCGCAGAGCGCCGGGCGCGGCCTCGGGGGGCAGTGCGGCGAGCGCGGGGCAGCAGGTGTAGCGGACGGGCAGCCCGGCCGCCAGGCCCTCCAGCACGGCCAGGCCGAAGGTCTCCCCGGTGGAGGGTGCGGCCAGCACGTCCATGGCGGTGAGCAGGTCGGGTACGTCGTCCCGCTCGCCGGTGAGCACGGTGCGGTGGCCGACCCCGGCCAGCCGGGCGCGGCGTTGCAGGGCGGCGCGTTCGGGGCCGTCGCCGACCAGCAGCAGCCAGGGCTCACGGGCGGCGCGGCGGGCGGTGAGCAGCGCCAGGGCGTCCACCAGCACCTGGAACCGCTTGCCGGGGACCAACCGGCCGACGCCGCCCACGACATGGGCCTGCTGGGGCAGCCCCAGTTCGGCGCGGAGCGTCTGCCGCAGCGCCGCCCGGGAGGCGGTCGGCCGGGTGTGGCGGGCGGCGTCGATACCGTTGGGCAGCAGGTGGAGGCGGTGCGGCGGTACGCCCCAGGCGGCCAGCCTCCCCTCGACCTCGGCGGAGACGGTGACGGTGGTGCTGCCGAGCCGTTCGGCTGCCAGGTAGAGGGCGCGGACCGCCGGGGTGGTGGGGCGGCCCTCGATCCGGCCGTCCAGCAGCGAGTGCTCGGTGGCCACGATCGCCCGTACCCCGGCGAACCGGGCGGCGAGCCGCCCGTACAGGCAGGCCCGGTAGAGGTGGGTGTGCACCAGGTCGTAGCCGCCACGGCGGATCAGCCCGGTGAGGCGCGGCACGGCGCCGGGGTCGCGGTTGCCGCGCATGGCGAGGTGGTGGACGGGTGTGCCGTCGGCGCGGATGCCGGCCGCCACGGTGCCGGGCTCGGTGAGGACGGCGACCTCGCAGCGGTGGTGGTCGGGCAGGTGGCGCAGCAGCAGCCGCAACTGCTGCTCGGCGCCGCCGGCCGCCAGCCCGGTGATCACCTGGAGGACCTTCACCGCCGCCCGCTCCCCGGCTCTGGCTGCGGCTGCGGCTGCGGCTGCGGGCCGCGCGACCGGAGGCTCCGGGCGCGGTCCCGGACCCGCTTGGCGTGCAGCCGCCACCCGGTGTCGCGGTCGCCCACATAGCAGCGGGGCATGGCGTGGCGGCCGGTGAGCGGCGAGCGTTCCACGGCGCAGGCGTAGTCGTAGCCCGCGTCCCGTACGGCGGCCACCGCGCGGGAGTCCACCGAGCCATAGGGGTAGCAGAAGCCGGTGACGGGTCCGCCGGTGATCCGCTCCAGGATCTCCCTGCTGCGGGTGGTCTCGGCGGTCAGGGTGGCGGCGGGAAGTCCGGCCAGGGCGGTGTGGGTCAGGCCGTGCGAGCCGATCTCGATACCGGCTGCGGCGGCCTCCCTGACCTGGTCGGCGGTCAGCAGCGGCTTGCGGGGGCCGTCCCGGTCCCAGGCGTTGTCGCGGCCGAGGCGGTCGGCGACGACATACAGGGCGGCGCCGAAGCCGTAGGCGCGCAGCACGGGCAGGGCCCGGCCGAGGAAGTCCGCATAGCCGTCGTCGAAGGTGAGGCCGACCAGTCCGGCGTCGCGGCCGGTCTGCGCGGCGCGCAGCAGCTCCGCGACGCCCACCGCGCAGAGGCCGCGCCGGTGCAGCCAGCGCATCTGGGCGGCGAACCGGTCGGGGCGGACGGTGAGCAGGTGGGGGTCCTCCCGGTAGTGGTCGACGGAGTGGTACATCAGCGTCCAGGGCGCCCGGTGCAGTCGGAGGGACGGGGCGGCGGCGATCGTGGTGGCGGGTTCAGCGGCCATGGCGGCGGTCTCCCTCGGCGGTGGGGCGGAGGGCGCACCCGAGGGCGCGCAGCGGAGTGCGCAGTTCGGGGGCGCCGAGTGCGGCGGCGGTGGCGGTGAAGACGGCGGTGACGGCGGTGCCGCCGAGGAGTACGGCGGTGAGTGGCCGGGGCCCGGCGAGGGACGCGGCGGCGGTTCCGGCGGCTGCGGCGGCAGCTGCGGCGGCGGCGAGCCGGGCCTGTCCGCCCAGCACCGTGCGGAGGCGCAGGGCGATGCCGCGCTGCCGCAGGCCGTACAGGAGCAGGGAGGCGGTGACGGTGATGCCGGCGGCGTTGGCGGCGGCGATGCCCAGCGCCCCGGCGTGGGGGGCTGCGGCGGCGCCGACGGCGAAGGTGACGGCCAGGCCGAGGAGCATCGCGGCGACCGGGTACCAGTCGAGCCAGGGCCGGGCGGCGCCGGGGGGTTCGGCGGCGTCGGCGATCCGCACCGCCGGGCGGGTGGAGAAGTACGGCCTGATCAGGGCCCCGGTGAGGGACTGGAAGAGCAGTCCGACGCTGTAGACGCGCATCACGGCGGCGGTCGCCGCGCTGTCCTGCGGGCCGAACGCGCCGCGCTGGAAGAGGATTCGGACGACGGCGGGTGCGCAGGCCAGCAGGAAGGCGGTGCCGCAGAGGACCACGGCGCCGACCAGGCCGAGGTCCTTCTCGACCCGGTCGCGGGCCGCCCGCAGGTCGCCGTCGGCGATGGCGCGGGCGACCAGGGGGAAGGTGACGGTGCAGATCAGCAGGGAGGCGGTCATGGCGAGTTGGGCGACCTTGGACGCGTAGTTGAGGTGCGAGATGGTGCCGGGCGGCAGTTCCGAGCCGAGGTACCGCTCGATGAAGACCTGGGCCTGCCGGGTCAGCGAGAACCCGACCACGGGCAGCAGCGCCAGCGGGCTGATCACCGGTAGCCGGGTGGCGCGGCGGGCGGCCGGGGTGCGGGGGGTGGAGCGCAGTCGGCGGAGGAACGGCGGCAGCAGCAGCGCGGTCGTCAGGGCGCTGCCGACGGCGACTCCGACGGCGGCGGCCGTGACGCCCAGCCACTGGTGGCAGGTGGTCAGGACGCCCAGGATGCCCGCGTTCTGGACGACGCAGACGGCGGCCGGTGCGGTGAAGTGGTGGTGGGCCCGGAGGGCGGCGCTGAGGTAGCCGGTGACGCCGAAGGACAGCACGGTGAGGGCGGTGATCCGGGTGCACCGGACGGCCGGTCCGGGGTGGGGCAGGCCCGGGGCGAGCGCCTCGACCAGGGACGGGGCGAAGGCGGCGGTAGCGGCGGAGAGGGCGGCCAGGGCCAGGCAGAGCGGGGGCAGGGTGGCGGCGACCAGGGCGCGGACCGGGTCGGCGGTGGGGACGTGCTGCGGGTGGCCGGTGCGGTCGTGTTGGCGGGCGGCCAGCGCCAGGCTGAAGGCGGGCACCATGAGGAAGGCCATGGCGTCCTCGATGAGCAGCGGGGAGGCGGTCTCCGGCACGGTCCAGGAGACCAGGAAGGCGTCGGTGTCCTCGCCGGCGCCGAAGTACCGGGCGAGCAGCAGGTCACGCAGCAGCCCGAGCAGTGATCCGGCGGCGGCCAGCAGCGCGGTGACGCCGAAGGCCCGGGCAATGAAGGAGGACCCGGCCGTGGCGGCCGACGGGGCGGCGGGCATGGCCTGACGGATCGTCACCGGTCAGCGGCCCCCTCGGCGGCGGCCGGGGGCGCTACCGGCAGAGGCGATGCGGACGGGGGCGCTGCGGGCCGGGGCGCCTCCGGCGGGGGCACTACGGGCCAGAACGCTACGGACGGAGACGCTTCACGCGAGCACACACCGGACGCGGAGACCCCCGGCGGGGACACTGCGGGCAGAGGCACAACGGACGGGCACACTCCGGGCAGGGACGTCCCCGGCGAGGACGCCACGGGCCGAGAGGCCACAGGCGGGGGTGCCACCGGCCGAGGCGCTGCGGCCGGGGGCGCCTCCGGCGGAGGCACTACGGGCCAGAACGCTACGGACGGAGACGCTTCACGCGAGCACACACCGGACGCGGAGACCCCCGGCGGGGACACTGCGGGCAGAGGCACAGCGGACGGGCACACTCCGGGCAGGGACGTCCCCGGCGAGGACGCCACGGGCCGAGATGCCATAGGCAAAGGCGCCACCGGCGGGGACGCCACCGGCCGAAACGCCACGGGCAAGGGAGCCACCAGCGAGGACGCCACCGGCGGGGACGCCACAGGCAGGGACGCCACCGGCCGAGGTGCCGAGGGCGGGGGCGCCGCTGGCCGGGGTGTTGGGGGCAGGGACCAGTGGGTGGCGAGGGCGAGGATGGTGGAGGTGAGGACGGTGGTGGGGCCGCCGATGTCGGCGTAGAGGAAGTCGGCCAGGAGCCAGACCAGGAGGGCGGTGGCGGCCAGGCCCGCGCCGTTCCGGCAGCGGCGGCCGACCCGGCGGAGGCTGCGGGTGAGCAGGACCAGGCAGAGCGCGGTGTGGGCGAGGATGCCGAGCAGCCCCTGCTCGCTGAGGACCAGCAGGTACATGTTGTGCGGGGAGAGCAGCGGTTCGCGTCGGAAGCCGATGGTGCCGTCCTCGGCGTCGCCTGCGGAGGAGAGCCGCAGCGGGGCGTGGCTGTCGCGCTGCTGCGCGAACCCCCGGGGCCCGGCGCCGGTGGCCGGGTGGTCCAGCCAGATGCGGCCGGCGGTGGTCCAGAGGTCATAGCGGTCGGTGACGGACTGGTCGGGGGTGTGGGAGACGGTGGCGATGCTGGCCAGCCGTTCGGTGAGGGAGTCGGCCGCGACGCCGAAGCCGCCGATCAGCACCACCGCGCCCGCCACGCCCACCGCCGCCCAGCGCAGCGCCAGCCGGGGGTCGGTGCGCAGCAGCAGTACGGCGGTGGCGACGGCGCAGGCGATCCAGCTGCCACGGCTGAAGGAGAAGGCCAGCGGCAGGGTCAGCAGGGCCGCCGCCGTGTACAGGGCGCGGCGCGGCAGCCGGTGGGCGGGTGAGCCGCGCAGCCCGAGGGCCAGGGCGAGGGCGGCCAGCAGGCCGAAGGAGACCATGCCGGACATCGCCATGACGTCCAGCGCGCCGAAGGTGCCGACGGCGCGGATCGGCAGGCCGGTGTAGGAGGCCCCGGTGCCGGTCAGGTACTGGTGGACGCCGATGCCTCCCTCGATCAGGGCGGCGGTGATCAGGGCGCCGAGCAGCAGGTGGAGGTCGAACCGGTCGCGCAGCGACAGCAGCACGGCGACCGGGACCAGGACGAAGACCTGGACGAGCCGTGCATAGCCGCTGAGGGCGGCGGCCGGGTCCGGGGCGGTGGCGGTGGCAGTGGCGACCGAGGCGGCCAGTGCGACGGCGCCGTAGAGCAGGCAGCCCAGCGGGTGGAGCGCCACCGGGAGCCGGCCCCGGAGCAGCGGTACGGCGATGACCGCCACCAGGGCCAGCGAGGCGAGGTCGGCCGGGGTGATGTGGACGGCGGCGGTGGCGGCGAGGTCCTTCTCGCCGCCGGGGAGGCAGACCAGCAGCACGGTCGCGGCCGCCGCCAGGCTGGGCCGCCGCAGCAGGTCGCGGAGGGCGGGGGTGGTGGCGGTCACCACGGTGGTCAGCTCCCGTCCGGGCGGATCAGCGTGGCGGCGGTGCGCAGCAGGATGGTGATGTCCTGCCAGAGGCTCCAGCTCTCGATGTAGTGGTTGTCGAAGCGGGCGCGGTCCTCGATGGAGGTGTCGCCGCGCAGCCCGTGGGTCTGGGCGAGTCCGGTGATGCCGGCCGGGACGCGGTGGCGGTCGGCGTAGCCGGGGTGGGCCTGGGTGAAGCGCAGCGCGAAGTAGGGCCGTTCGGGGCGCGGTCCGACCAGGCTCATCTCGCCGCGCAGCACATTCCACAGCTGGGGCAGCTCGTCCAGGGAGGTACGGCGCAGCAGGCGGCCGACCCGGCCCATCCGCCGGTCCTGCGCGATGGTCCAGCGGGTGGCGGACTCATGGGCGGAGGCCGGGCGCAGGGTGCGGAACTTCAGCAGGGTGAAGACTCGGCCGTCGAGACCGACCCGCTGCTGACGGAAGATCACCCCGGGTCCGTCGTCCAGCCGTACGGCCAGGGCGCAGGCGGCCAGCAGCGGTGCGGCCAGCATCAGCAGGACGGCGGCGGCGGTGCGGTCCAGGGCGCGTTTGGCGGCCCAGCCGGGCCGGTGGCGGGCGGGTCGGCCGATCCGCAGGCAGGGGAAGCCCCACAGGTGGTCGCCATGGGCCGGGCGGCGGAAGCCGTACGGCAGGGCGCCGTACTCGCGCAGTCCGGGCACCAGCCACAGGTCGCAGCCGAGCCGGGCGGCGGTGCGCATCGCGGCGGCGGTCTCCGGATCGGCGGTCTCGGCGGTGTCGGTGGTGATCAGCAGGTCGCGGACGCCACGGCGGCGGATCTCCCGTTCCAGCACCTCGCAGCCGCCCAGGACCGGCACCGGCACCGGGGCCGGCGGGCCGTCGGGGTGCGGCGCCCGGGCGGTGTCCAGACAGCCGACCGGGCGCATGCCGTACCGGGGGTGTGCCAGCAGGGCGGCGGCGACCCGGCGGCCCCGGTCGCCCGCGCCCAGCAGCAGCACCGGCCGGGGGGCCCGGCGGCGGCGGCGCAGCAGGGCGGCGTACGCGGCGGCGCGGCCGGTGACGGCGAGGGCCAGGTAGCCGGTGAGCAGCCGCAGCAGTCCGGCGGCGGTGGCGAAGGACGGCCACCGCTCGGGGAGGCAGCCGCAGAGGGTGACCGCGAAGGCCACCGCGACGGCGGCGCGGCCGGCGAGGGCGGGCAGTTCGTCGAGTACGGAGGGCGACAGCCGTCTGCGGTAGAGGCCGCCGACGCCGTTGAGCAGCAGCAGGGCGGGCAGCAGGGCGCCGGTCTCGATCAGCAGGTCGGCGGTGGGGAGCAGGCGGCCCGGGGTGGCGAGTGCGGCGGCGGCGCAGGCGGCTGCCGCGTCGGCGGCTAGCAGGGTGAGGGGGAACGTGGCTTCGGTGTAGAGGACTTGGGGAGGGCCGGGGTTCTGCCGGGGGGCGGGGACGGGCGGTGCGGTCCGTCCGGGGCGCGGCACGCTCTCGTTCTCGGTCCTCATCCGCGCATGTACTCCCCTGTTGGGTGCGCCGGCCCGGGTGACTCCGGTCCGGCGAAACCAGACAGTACCGACGATTCACCATCAATCGCCCGGTCCGACCGGTGGTTTCATACCGGCCGCCTATTCGTCTGATTTACCGTCGGGGAACAGCCGTTCCGGCCAGCAACTCGCGGTAGAGGCGGGAGACGCGCGCCACCGACCGGCCCACCTCGTGGCACGCCGCCATCTGCTCCCGGGCCAGAACGCCGCGCCGGGCGCACCCTGCCCGGTCGGCGAGCGCCGCCGCGACGGCGGCGGCCAGCGCCCGAGGGTCCTCCGGCGGCACCAGGGCGGTGGCCCGCTCCCCGGGCGGCAGGCACTCCGCAGCACCGGACACCTCGGCCAGCACCACCGGCCGGGCAGCCGCCATGGCCTCCAGCGGCACCAGCGCCATGCCCTCCCAGCGCGAGGGCAGCACCACCAGATCGGCGGCGGCGTACCAGGGCCGGGGGTCGGACACATCGCCGACCAGCAGCGCCGCCGCCCCCGCCCCGGCGCCCGCCGAAAGCCGGGCCGCCCGCTGCTCTAGGGCCACCCGCTGCGGACCGTCGCCGACCAGCGCCAGCCGGGCGTCCGGTACCCGGCGCAGCACCTGCGGCCAGGCATCCAGCAGTACATCCTGGCCCTTCTGCCGACACAGCCGTCCGACACAGACGGCCAGCGGGGCGTGCGGGTCCAGGCCGAGGGCGTGCCGCGCACGGCGGCGGGCGTCCTCGTCAGCGGCGGTGTGGCGGGCCAGGTCCACCCCGTTGGGCACCACCTCCCAGCGGCGGGCGCGGACTCCGGCGGCCATGCCGTCGCGGCGCTCCTGTTCGCTGACGCAGAGCACCGCATGCGCCCACCGCACGCCGAAGCGCTCCCAGCGCAGTGCCCCTGCGGCGGCCGGTCCGGTGACGGCGGCGAACGACCAGGCGTGCGGCTGGAAGACCGTGGGGACGCGCCCGCGTACCGCCAGGCGTCCGGCCAGACCGGCCTTGGCGCTGTGCAGATGCAGCAGGTCGGGGCGGAGCCGGGCGGCGATCCCGTGCAGCCGCCGCGCCTCGGCGGCGGCCGACGGGCCCGGCGAGCGGACCGCCGCCCAGGGCAGCACCTCCGCCCCCGAGGCTGCCGCCTCTCCGGCCAGCCGCCCGCCCGGCGGACAGGCCACCGCCACCCGGTGACCGCCCGCCAGCTGACCGCGCACCAGGTCGGCCACCACCCGGGCGACCCCGCCGTCGACGGGCTGGGCCACATGCAGAACCGTCACGCCCATGGGGGCCACCCTAGGCGGTTTCCGACGATTCGCGTCGGTACGGTGCGGAACGCCCGGTACGGGGTCGACCCGGCCAGGAGGTCGACGCCAGCCGCGCAACGGAGCACCGGCCCATCCCCGTCGAACTCCCCCAGCTCCCGCCAGGGCCGGTACAGGAGGCCGACGCCGGCCCTGCGGCGGAGCACCGGCCCGCCGGGGTCAGTCGAGCCGGTGGGAGAGATGCAGGTCGCGCTCGGTGTGGCCGTCCTCCAGGCGCAGTGCCGTGGCCACCGGCGGGTAGCCGCTGGCGATCACCGTGTACTCCCCCGGCTGGAGGTCGCTGAAGCGGAAGGTGCCGTCCGCGCCGGTGGTGACGGCGGCGACGACCGTGCCCGTGGAGTCCAGCAGCGTCACCCGGGCGTCGGCGACCGGATGGCCGCCGCTGGTCCGTACGGTGCCGCGCAGGGTGCCGCTGCCGGCCAGCGCCACGTCCTGCCGGGTCTCGCCGCTGGGGGCGACGGCCACGGCCAGTGCGGCGGGGCGGTAGGCGCGGGCGCTGACGGCGAGGGTGTAGTCGCCCGCCACCAGGTCCCGGAAGTGGTAGGCGCCGTCGTCGTCGGTGTGGCCGGTGGCCACCACCTCGCCGCGCGGGTCGGTGAGCACCACGGCGGCGCCGAGCACCGGGGCGCCCTCGGTGCTGCGGACCGCTCCGCTGAGCCGTCCGGTGCCGCCGAGCACCACGTCGAGGTCGACCGGGCGGCTGCCCACGGCGACGGTGACGGCCTGCGGCTGGTGGCCGCCGGCGGCGGCGATCAGCACATAGTTGCCGGACCGGGGAGCGGCCAGCGCCCAGCTGCCGGAGGCGCCGCTGGCGGCCCTGGCGACCTGTCGGCCGTCCATGTCGATCAGGGTCAGCACGGCGTTGGGTACGGCGCCCCGGTCGGGTTCCCGGACGGTGCCGCGCAGCGGGATGCCGGGGGCGGGCCCGGTCGGCGCGGCGGGGGTCCCATATGTGGGCGCGGCCCCAGATACCGATGCCGACGTTGACGCCGATGCCGATGCCGGTGTCGACACCGGGACCGGGCCGGGGGCCTGGGGCGGCAGCCCGAGGTCGCCCGGGGTCGCTGCGGGTCCGGAGGCCGGTTGGGTGGCCAAGGGTTTCTCCTTGAGCAGGAAGGCGAGGACGAAGCCCAGCGCCAGCACGGGCACCAGGTAGAGGAAGATCCGCGGCATGGCGTCGGCGTACGCGGTGACATAGGCGTCCCGCAGCGGCGTCGGCAGTGCCCGGACCAGCTCCGGGGTGATGGAGTCGGTGTCCGGCAGGGCGGGACCGCCGGGCCGGGCGGGCGGCAGGGTGGCGGCGAGCCGGTCGGTGAGCCGGGCGTGGAAGAGGGCGCCGAAGACGGCGGCGCCCACCGAGCCTCCGATCTGGCGCAGGTAGTTGTTGGCGGAGGTGGCGGTGCCGATGTCGCGCGGCGGCACCGAGTTCTGCACCGCCAGCACCAGCACGGGCAGCGAGAGGCCCACGCCGAGGCCGAGTACGGCCATGGCCGCGGCGGAGACCACGTACGGGGTGTCGGCGTGCAGCAGCAGTCCGAGCAGCGCCATGCCGGCGGTGGACAGGGCGCCGCCGAGGACCGGGTACGCCTTGTAGCGTCCGGTACGGCTGATCAGCTGACCGGAGCCGATGGAGGCCAGCACGATGCCGCCCATCATGGGCAGCATCAGCAGGCCGGAGCCGGTGGCGCTGGCCCCGTTCACCATCTGGAGGAAGCTGGGCAGGTAGCTGGCGGCGCCGAAGAGCGCCACGCCGACCACCACGCCGATGCCACCGGAGACATTGAAGACGCCGTCGCGGAAGAGCCGCAGCGGGATCACCGGCTCCGCCGCGAACCGTTCGACCAGCGCGAAGAGGACCAGGCAGCCGACGGTGGCGGCGCCCAGCGCGGCGATCACCGGGTCGGTCCAGGCGTACGTGGTGCCTCCCCAGCTGGTGGCGAGGACCAGGCAGGTGGAGGCGACGGCCAGCAGCAGCGCGCCGCCGAGGTCGAGCCGGGGCCGCGCGGTCGGCCGGGGCAGCCGCAGCACCAGCAGGGTGACCAGCAGGGCGAGGGCGCCGATCGGGATGTTGACCCAGAAGCACCAGCGCCAGCCGGGCCCGTCGGTGAACCAGCCGCCGAGCAGCGGACCGGCGACCGAGGAGATGCCGAAGACCGCGCCGATCAGGCCCATGTAGCGGCCTCGGTCCCGGGGCGAGACGATGTCCGCGATGATCGACTGGACGCCGATCATCAGCCCGCCGCCGCCGATGCCCTGCACCGCCCGGAACGCGATCAGCTGGTCGATGGAGTGGCACCAGCCGGAGAGCGCGGAGCCGACGATGAAGATGGCGATGGCGAACCGGAAGACCCTGGCCCGGCCGAAGATGTCGCCGAGCTTGCCGTAGAGCGGCAGCACCACGGTGGAGGCCAGCAGGTAGGCGGTGACCACCCAGGACATCCGGTCGAGGCCGTGCAGTTCGCCGACGATCCGGGGCAGCGCGGTGGCCACGATGGTCTGGTCGAGGGCGGCCAGGAAGAGCGCGAGCATCAGCCCGGCGAACACCAGTCGAACCTGGCGTGCCGTCAACTCCGTTGCTGGCAGCCGGGGTTCGGGTTTGGCCGGGGCCGGTCGGGCCGCCTCCATCACAGACATGCGGAGGATGATGGCAGTTGCCGACACTTTGCTCGAACCGGTCATTTTGTCGTCATATCCGCTGGGTCTGCGTCGACCAGCGGAGATGGCGCCCGCCGCCGCGACCGGCGGGCGCCGGTTCACCCACCCGGGGAATACCCCGGACACCCGTTCCCCCACCCGGACGGGTGACGCGACCCCGGGCCAGCGCACCCCGGCTCAGCACACCTCGGCTCAGTGCACCTCGGCGGCGAGCCGGTCCAGCACCTCGCCGTGGATGCGGTTGATGCCCTTGGGCGCAAAGGTGCGCTCAAAGAAGCCGCCGATGCCGCCGGCGCCCTGCCAGGTCGTCTCGACGACCACCTTGGACCGGCCCTCGCCCGCCGGGGTGACCGTCCAGGTGATCACCATGCTGGAGTTGGCGTCGGTCTCCACCAGCCGCCCCGGGGTGGGCTCGGAGACGGTGAAGAGGCAGTCCCGCACCCGCTTCTCGGTGGCCTGGAGCTTCCAGTGGACCTGCGTGCCGGCGCCCTTGCCGCCTTCGCGCACCTCGTACTCGCTGTACTGGATGGGCAGCAGCCGGGGACGGGTCCGCTCATAGTCGGCGAGCGCCTCGTAGACCCGCTCCGGGGATGCCTCCAGCACCCGCTCCGTGGCGGCGTACACCTGCGACATGTCCTGCTCCTCACGCTTCCGCGACGCTGTCCGGCGGCCTTCGCGGTCGCCCGGACCAGCCAACCATCGGCGTGCGGCGGCTCCAAACCGGCACAACCCGAACCGATCTTCGAATATATGTTCTACTCTGGATTCGAGCACCACCAGCGGCGAGGAGGACCCCATGCGCTGGGACAACCTGCAACTGGACACCGCCACCGCCGACGAGCCCGCCACCGGCCCGGCCGCCCTCTTCGGCGCGGACACCGTCACCCGCCGGTTCGACACACCCGAGTTCCGCGGCATCACCTTCCACGAGGTGCGCGCCCGGTCGATCGTCAACCGGGTGCCCGGCGCCTCCCGGATGCCGTTCAGCTGGACGGTCAACCCCTACCGGGGGTGCACCCATGCCTGCGTCTACTGCTTCGCCCGGCGCACCCACAGCTATCTGGACCTCGACACCGGCCATGACTTCGACTCGCAGATCGTGGTCAAGGTCAACGCCGCCGAGCTGCTCCGCCGCGAGCTGGGCTCCCGGCGGTGGCACGGCGACCACATCGCCATGGGCACCAATGTGGACTGCTACCAGCGGGCCGAGGGCCGCTACCGGCTGATGCCCGGCATCATCGAGGCGCTGCGGGACTACGCCAACCCGTTCTCCATCCTCACCAAGGGGTCGCTGATCCTGCGCGACCTGGAGCTGCTGAGGCAGGCAGCCGCCGTCACCGATGTCGCCGTCAACCTCTCCGTCGGCTTCACCGACCGCGAGTTGTGGCGCACCGTCGAGCCCGGCACCCCCTCCCCGCAGAAGCGGCTGGAGGTCTGCCGCACCCTCACCGAGGCCGGTATCCCCTGCGGGGTGCTGATGGCCCCCGTGCTGCCGTACCTCAGCGACTCCCCCGAGCAGTTGCGGGCCACCGTGCGGGCCATCGCCGAGGCGGGCGCGGTCTCGGTCACCCCGATCGTGCTGCATCTGCGGCCGGGCGCCCGCGAGTGGTACACGGCCTGGCTGCGGCGCCACCGCCCGGACCTGCTGCCCCGCTACGAGGCGCTGTACGGCGAAGCCGCCTACGCCCCGCGCTGGTACCAGCGGCAGATCACCGAGGCCGTGCACCGGCTCGCCGCCGAGTACGGCTGCGGCGCCACCGGCCCGACCGCCTCCCGCCGCATCCCCCGGCCCCGGCCCACCCGGAGCCCCCCGCCCCGGCCCAGCTCACCCTGCTCTGACCGCCGCCCCACCCCCGGTTCGGCGGGCGGTTAGGCTTGCGGGGTGTTGAACGAGGTAACCGCCCTGCGCCATGTGGTGTCGCTGCGGGCGGGGGGCTCCGTCCCCGGGGTGACCGAGACGGACGACCTGGGCACCTATGTGGTGAAGTACACCGGGGCCGCGCAGGGCCGCAAGGCGCTGGTGGCCGAGGTGGTGGTCGGGGAGCTGGCGCGGCGGCTGGGGCTGCGGGTGCCGGACCTGGTGCGGGTGCGGTTCGACCCGGCGGTGGCGGCCGGGGAGCCCGACCAGGAGGTCCAGGACATCCTGCGGGCCAGCGCGGGGCTCAACCTGGGCATGGACTTCCTGCCGGGGGCCCGCGACTTCACCCGGCAGGGCCCGGCGGTGGACCCGCTGGAGGCCGGCCGGGTCGTCTGGCTGGACGCGCTGACCGCCAATGTGGACCGCACCTGGCGCAACCCCAACCTGATGGTCTGGCACGGCAGGCTCTGGCTGATCGACCACGGCGCCGCGCTGATCTTCCACCACCGCTGGTCGGACGCCGGTGCCGCGGTGACCCGCCGCTATGGCATGGCCGACCACGCCCTGGGGGTCTTCGGGCCCGATGTGGCGGCGGCCGACCGGGCGCTGGCGCCGCTGGTCACCGAGGAGCTGCTGCGCGAGGTGGTGGACCTGGTGCCGGAGGAGTGGCTGGCGGACGAGCCGGGGTTCGACTCGGTCGGACAGCTCCGCGAGGCGTATGTGGCCCATCTGGCCGCACGGGCGGCGGCCTCCGAGCTCTGGCTGCCGGACGGCTTCGCCACCCCCGAGCAGTTGCGCGCCACCGAGGCCGAGCGGACGGCGGCCAAGCAGGCCGGGCGCCCCGCCTGGCTCCAGCACATCCCGAGCTGACCGCCACCGGGCCCCGCCCCGGGCCCGCCGTCCCGCCCACGGCCTCGCCCTGCGGGGCTCCCGTCTGTCATCGGCTGACAAACGGCCTGCCCCGAGCTGAGCCGCCGACTGGACCGCGCGGGCCCGCCGTACCAGGATCATGGGGCGGGCAGTGGGACCGAGCGGGAGGCGGGCACCATGCAGGGACAGGACTGGTCGGCGTTCCAGTTCGAGATCTACCTCAACGGTATGAACGGCACCGTCCCCCGACTGCCCACCGACCTCAGCCGCCTGGAGGAGATGGCGGCGCAGCGGCTCGGGCCCGGCCCGGTCGGCTATGTCGCCGGGAGCGCGGGCAGCGGCCGTACCGAGCGGGCCAACCGGGAGGCGCTGGACCGGTGGGCGATCGTGCCACGGATGCTGCGCGACGTACGCGAGCGGGATCTGGGCGTGGAGCTGTTCGGCCGACGGCTGCCGGCGCCGGTGGCGCTGGCCCCGGTGGGAGTGCTGTCGATCATGCACCCGGACGCCGAGCCGGCGGCGGCCAGGGCTGCCGCCGCGCTGGGCCTGCCGTTCACCGCGTCGTCGGCCGCCGACACCACCATGGAGCAGATCGCGGAGGCGATGGGCGAGCAGGCGGAGCGCTGGTTCCAGCTGTACTGGCCCAAGGACCGGGAGGTCTGCGTCAGCTTCCTCGGCCGGGCCAAGGCCGCCGGGTACTCGGTGCTGGTGGTCACCCTGGACACCTGGCTGCTGGCCTGGCGGCCACGCGACCTGGACCAGGCGTATCTGCCGTTTCTGCATGGCATCGGCACCGCCAACTACTTCTCCGACCCGGCCTTCCGGGCCGGCCTCGCCAAGCCGGTGGAGGAGGACCCGACGGCTGCGGTGCTGCACTGGGCGCAGATGTTCGCCGACCCCGGCAAGACCTGGGAGGACCTGGCGTTCCTGCGGGACCACTGGGACGGGCCGATCGTCCTCAAGGGCGTGCTGCACCCCGACGACGCCCGGCGGGCCGCCGACGCGGGGATGGACGGCGTGGTGGTCTCCAACCACGGCGGCCGGCAGGTCAATGGCGCGATCGGCGCCGCCGACGCCCTGCCGGGGATCGCCGAGGCGGTGGGCGACCGGCTGACCGTGCTCTTCGACAGCGGCGTACGGAGCGGCGACGACGTGCTCAAGGCGCTGGCGCTGGGCGCCCGGGGCGTGCTGCTGGGCCGCCCGTACGTCTATGGGCTGGGGCTGGACGGCGAGGCCGGGGTCACCCATGTGCTGCGCTGCCTGCTCGCCGAGTTCGACCTCACCATGGCGCTCTCCGGGTACACCCGGCCCGGCGAGCTGACCCGCGAAGCGCTGACCCGTCCCGGGGGCGCCTGAAGGGAGTCACCATGACCGACCGCAAGAGTGTGCTGGTCGTCGTCCCGGTCCATCTCGGTGGGCGGGAGACCGGCACCGCGCTGTCCGCCGGGCTCGCCGACCGGGCCGAAGTCACCGTGGTGGAGTCCACCGACGAGGACCCGGCGGCGCTGGCCCGCGCCCAGGCGGTGGTCACCGCGCTGGCCCCGGTGACCGCCGGGCAGATCGCGGCGGCGCCCCGGCTGGAGTTCGTCCAGTGCACCAGCCACGGCTTCGACTACATCGACCTGGACGCCGCCCGCCGCCACGGCGTCACCGTCGCCAACATCAGCTCCACCGGCGCCGAGCAGCAGGACGTGGCCGAGCACACCTTCGCCCTGATGCTCGCCCTGGCCAAGCAGATCATCCCGGCGCACACCGCGCTGGCCGCCGCCGACTGGGCCACGCCCCGGCTTCAGCCCGCCCTCACCGAACTCTCCGGCAAGACGCTGGGCCTGGTCGGCTTCGGAGCCATCGGGCAGCAGGTCGCCCGGCGGGCCGTCGCCTTCGACATGGCGGTGCGGTACACGGCCCGCCACGGCTACCCGGAGGCCGAGCAGCGGTACGGCGCCCGGCGGGTGGAGCTGGAGGAACTGCTGCGCACCGCCGACTATGTCTCACTGCACCTGCCGCTCACCCCGGAGACCCGCCGGCTGCTGGACCGGGACCGGCTGGCGCTGCTCAAGCCCACCGCCTTCCTGGTCAACACCTCGCGCGGGGCGATCGTCGACCAGGAGGCGCTGGCGGACGCCCTGGAGGCGGCCCGCCTCGCCGGGGCCGGGCTGGACGTCTTCGACCCGGAGCCGCCCACCGCCGCGCTGCGGCTGCTGCGGACGCCCAACACCGTCCTCACCCCGCACATCGCCGGGGTCACCCGGGAGACGCTGGTCCGGATCGCGCTGGCCGCGATCGACAACACCGCCGCCTATCTGGAGGGCAGGCCGCCCCGCGACACGGTCGGCTGACCGCGCGGCCCCGGCGCGGACCGGGAGGCGGCCCCGAGGGCCCGCGTCACCCGCCGCGCGGCCTGCGGTCGCCACCGCCGGGTGGGCGGCGGATGCTTGAGGGGATCACCACTGCCGGAGGGGCCGCCTGGATGGAGTACAACCGCCAATCCCTGCGCGGGCTGCCCAGGTGGACCCAGCTGCTGCCCTTCCTGCTGATCGCCGCCGCGGTGGTGCTCGACATCCCCACCCCGCCGCAGCTCAGCACCTTCCCGCTGCTGGCGGCCGCGCCGGTGGCCGCCGCGCCGCTGCTGTCCCTGGCGGGGACGGTCGCGGCGGGCTGCACCGCCGACCTGGCGGGGCTCTACCTGGTCTACCGGCACGGCGGCCGGCTGGACTTCGCCGCCGTCAGCGAGCTGGTCAGCATCGTCGTGCTGACCATCTTCGCGGCGGGCGTCAACCAGCTGATGAGCCGCGACCAGCGGATGCTGCGCTCGGCCCGGGACATGGCCGAGGCCGTCCAGCGGGCGGTACTGCCGCCGCCGCCCGCCCGCATCGGTCCGCTGGCCATCGCCGCCCGGTACACCGCCGCCGAGGAGGAGGCCGCCATCGGCGGGGACCTCTACGCCGTCCAGCGCACCCGGCACGGTGTGCGGCTGCTGATCGGCGACGTCCGGGGGAAGGGGCCGGGCGCGGTGGAGGCGGTCACCGTGCTGCTGGGTGCCTTCCGCGAGGCCGCCGACCGCACCCCGGACCTGCCCGACATGCTGCGGGTGCTGGAGCGGGCGGTACGGCGGCTGAACGAGCTGCGGGAGGACGCCGAGACCTTCGCCACGGCCGTCGTCGCCGAGATCGGCACCGACTTCCGCACCCTGCGGATGGCCAACCGGGGGCATCCGGCACCGCTGCTGGTCGACGGCGAGCGCACCCGCGTCCTGGAGCCGAGAATCCCCGCCCTGCCACTGGGTCTCGGCGACCTGGCCGCCCCCGCCACCCCGATCGACCGGTTCGACCTGGCCCAGGGCACCGCCCTGCTGCTCTTCACCGACGGGGTCACCGAGGCCCGCGACCGCGACGGGGTCTTCTACGACCCGCTGCCCCGGATGTCCCGGCCCGTCCCGCCCGGCCCCGACGGTCTGCTGGACGCCCTCCTCGCCGACCTCACCCGCCACACCGGGCGGCGGCTCACCGATGACGTCGCCCTGCTCGCCGTGGTGCACGAGGCCGTGCCGAGCCGGCTGCTGGGCGCGACGCCGCTGAGCGGAGTCCACCCGGGCCGCCCGGCCGTCCGGCTCCGGCAGGCCGTACTCCGCCTCCACCACTGACCGGGCGACTCAGGGCTCTGCCGGGCAGCGGACGTCGCCTGCGGGGCGCCGTCCGCCGACCAGGAAGCCGGTGGTCAGCCGGTCGCCGCAGGCGTTGCCGTTCGCCAGGTAGACGCCATGGCCGCCGGAGCCCACGGTGACCATCCGGGCCCGGTCGCCGAAGGCGCGGCGCAGCTTCAGGGCACCGCTGTAGGGGGTGGCCGGGTCGCGCAGGTTCTGGAGCAGCAGCACATTCGACGGCCCGTAGGGGGTGATCCGCACCGGGCATCCACCCCATCGGCTCGGGGGGTAGCCCCAGCACGGGGAACTGACGGAGCTTCAGCAGGCTCGGCGGGGGTACCGACGGCAACCACCCGGGGCAGCCCTCCAGCGCGTCAGCTGGCGCCCGGGACGCCGAGGTGGCGGGCGAGGTAGCGGGCGGTGCGGCTGTGCGGGGCGCGGGCCACCTGGGCGGGGGTACCGGCGGCGACCACCCGGCCACCGTCGTCGCCCGCTCCGGGGCCCAGGTCCAGGACCCGGTCAGCGTCCGCCACCACGGCCATGTCGTGCTCGACGACCAGCACGGTGTTCCCGGCGTCGACCAGGCCGTGCAACTGGCGCATCAGCACGGCGGTGTCGGCCGGGTGGAGGCCGGTGGTGGGCTCGTCCAGCAGATAGAGGGTCCGTCCACGGTGGGCCCGCTGGAGTTCGGTGGCCAGCTTGATCCGCTGTGCCTCGCCGCCGGAGAGTTCGGTGGCGGGCTGGCCCAGCCGCAGATAGCCGAGCCCAACGTCACGCAGGGTGCGCAGCGAGCGGGCGGCGGCGGGTACGTCGGCGAGGAAGTCGGCGGCCTCGTCCACGGCCAGGTCCAGCACATCGGCGATGGTCCGGCCCCGGTAGGTGATCCGCAGGGTCTCGGGGTTGTAGCGGGCGCCGTGGCAGGTGGGGCAGGGGGCGTAGGTACCGGGGAGGAAGAGCAGTTCCACCGCGACGAACCCCTCGCCCTGGCAGGTCTCGCAGCGGCCGGAGGGCGTGTTGAAGGAGAACCGCCCGGGGCCGTAGCCGTGGGCGCGGGCCTGGTCGGTGGCGGCGAAGACCCTGCGTACGGCGTCGAAGAGCCCGGTGTAGGTGGCCAGGTTGGACCGGGGGGTGCGGCCGATGGGCTTCTGGTCGACCCGGACCAGCCGGTCGAGGGAGTCCAGCCCCTCGGCGGAGGCGACCTCGGCGCGCGGGGTGCCGTGCGGGTCGTCCTCGTCGTCCTGGCCGTCCCGGGGCGCAGCGGCGGCCGGTCCGCCCCGGGCCCGCAGCGCCTCGGCGACCAGGTCGGCGAGGACCAGGCTGACCAGGGTGGACTTGCCGGAGCCGGAGACCCCGGTGACGGCGGTGAAGACCCCCAGCGGCAGGTCCACGTCCAGGTTCCGCAGGTTGTGCAGGGTGACGCCGCGCAGGCGCAGCCACCCGTCGGGGCGGCGCGGCGGGCGGGCCGGTGCGGCCTGCCCGCCGTCCGGCCCGTACAGGTACCGCCGGGTGGCCGACTCCTCGACGTCCCGCAGTCCGGCCACCGGGCCGCTGTGCAGCACCCGGCCGCCCTGCCCGCCCGCCCCTGGGCCGACGTCGACCACCCAGTCGGCGCGGCGCACCACGTCCATGTCGTGTTCGACCACGAAGAGCGAGTTGCCTGCGGCCCTGAGCCTGGCGAGTACGGCCAGCAGGGGTTCCACATCGGCCGGGTGGAGGCCGGCCGAGGGTTCGTCCAGCACGTAGACGACGCCGAAGAGGCCGGAGCGCAGCTGGGTGGCCAGCCGGAGCCGCTGGAGTTCGCCGGGCGAGAGGGTGGGGGTGGGGCGGTCCATGCTGAGGTAGCCGAGGCCCAGTTCCGCCAGGACGGCGATGCGGGCGACCAGGTCCTGGGTGAGGACGGCGGCGGCGTCCGACCCTGCGGTGTCGCAGGTGGTGTCGCGCAGGGTGTCGCGCAGGGCGTCGCGCAGGGCGTCGGCGAGGGCGGTGAGCGGCAGGGCGGCCAGGGCGGCGATGTCGCGGCCGGCGAAGGTCACGGCCAGGGCCTCGGGCCGCAGTCGGCGGCCGTCGCAGACCGGGCATGGGGCGCTCTCCAGGTGCCGGAGCACCCGTCTGCGGGTCGCCGCGCTCCTGGACTCGGAGAAGGCGCGCATCACATAGCGTTCGGCGCTCATGAACTGCCCCTGGTAGGGGCGCTGGATGCGGCCGGCCTCGCGCACCGGGTGGACGGTGACGACGGGCTGCTCGTCGCTGAAGAGGATCCAGTCGCGTTCGGCCTGCGGCAGCTCCCGCCAGGGCCGGTCGATGTCATGGCCGAGCGCCGCGACCACGTCGCGCAGGTTCTTGCCCTGCCAGGCGCCGGGCCAGGCGGCAATCGCATGGTCGCGGATGGAGAGCGACGGGTCGGGCACCAGGGAGGCTTCGGTGACCCGGTGCACGGTGCCCAGGCCGTGGCACTCGGGGCAGGCGCCGGCCGGGGTGTTGGGCGAGAAGGCGTCGGAGTCCAGCCGTTCGGTGGTGCCCTCGGGGTAGTGCCCGGCCCGGGAGAAGAGCATCCGCAGCAGGTTGGAGAGCGTGGTGACGGTGCCGACGGAGGAGCGGGAGCCGGGGGTGCCGCGCCGCTGCTGGAGCGCCACGGCGGGCGGCAGTTCGGTGATCTCGTCCACCTCGGGTGCGCCGGTCTGCTGGAGGAGCCGGCGGGCGTACGGCGCCACGGACTCGAAGTAGCGGCGCTGGGCCTCGGCGTAGAGGGTGCCGAAGGCCAGCGACGACTTGCCCGACCCGGAGACTCCGGTGAAGGCCACAAAGGCGTCGCGGGGGAGGTCCACGTCGATGCGGCGCAGATTGTGCAGGCGGGCGCCGCGCACCCGGACGAAGGGGTCGTGCGCGCCGGACGGCGCGGGCCGGGGAAGGCAGCTGCGGTCGTTCACGGGTGGCGCCTCTCCGCTGGTGGTCGGCGGGGCTCACGGCCGGTCCTCGGCGGCGCCGGTGCCGGGATGCGCCCCGCCCTCTTCCTACCAGACGGTAACCCGGGTTAGACTGGCTGGGAATCACCACCGCCGGGCCTCGGGAGCCGCACCGGCGGGGCCCCGTACGACGCGCCACCGCGCGGTCTCTCCGTACGGGACAGTGTCTGCTCCCGTTGCCGCCCCCGTGGTCCATCGGGAGGCGTCGCCCCCGGTCCGCACGCTGCGGCAGGGCGACGGCACAGCCGCATTCCAGCAGGTCAGCACCTTGTCACCACCGGGCTCCGGCCGGAGCGGAACGGCCACCCGGTGCCGTGCCGCAGCCGCCTTCCCTCCCTGTGTACGCAACCCTCCTCCCCCGTGACGGCACCGTCGGCACCGACGGCACCGGCGGCGGGAGTGCGCGACGCGGGGCCACCATGAGGAGTCAGGACAATGGACCGTCCCTTCCCCACCGTCGCCGTCGTCGGCCTGGGCACCATGGGTGCCGGTATCGCCGTGGCGACCGCCCGCAGTGGCCGCCGGGTCGTCGGCATCGAGCTGGACGGGGCCGCCGCACAGGCCGCCCAGGCCCGTATCGAGGAGTCCACGGCCCACGCGGTGGCCCGCGAGCGGCTCACCGCCGAGGAGCGCGCCGAGCTGTTGGACCGGATCTCCTACAGCGACCGGCTGGCGGACGCCGCCCTCGCCGACCTGGTGGTCGAGGAGGTGCCGGAGCAGCTGGAGCTGAAGCGGGAGGTCTTCGCCGAGCTGGACCGGCTCTGCCCGCCGGAGACCGTGCTGGCCACCGGCACCACCGCGCTGTCGGTGACCCGGATCGCCTCGGCGACCTCCCGCCCGGAGCGGGTGCTGGGCCTGCACTTCTTCAACCCGGTGCACCGGATGAAGCTGGTCGAGGTGGTCCGCACGGTGCTGACCTCGCCGCAGGTCTCGGCGGACGCCGCGGAGTTCGCCCGTGACCTGGGCAAGTCGCCGGTGGCGGCGGGCGACCGGGCCGGGTTCATCGTCAACGGCCTGCTGTTCGCGTACCTCAACCAGGCGGCGGCGATGTACGAGTCCCGGTACGCGACCCGGGAGGACATCGACGCGGCGATGCGGCTGGGCTGCGGCCTGCCGATGGGCCCGCTGGCGCTGCTGGACCTGATCGGCGTCGACACCGCGCGCACCGTGCTGGAGGCGATGTACGCGCAGTCGCACGACCGGCTGCACGCGCCCGCCCCGATCCTGGGGCAGCTGGTGGCGGCGGGCCTGCTGGGCCGCAAGACCGGGCGTGGCTTCTACCGCTACCAGGCGCCCGGGTCGTCGCATGAGGTCGCGGAGCCGGAGCCGGTCGGTGCGGCGGCGGGCCGGGTGGCCGGGCGGGAGGTGCGCTCGGTCGGCGTCTGCGGCTCGGGGACGATGGCGACGGGCATCGCCGAGGTGTTCGCCAAGGCCGGGTACGACGTGCTGCTGGTGGCCCGCAGCCAGCAGAAGGCGGACCGGGCGAAGGCCGCGCTGGCGGCCTCGCTGGACCGGTCGGTGGCCAAGGGCCGACTGAGCGAGGAGGCCCGCGACACGGCGCTGGCCCGGGTGGTCCCGAGCGGCCACCTGGGTGACCTGGACCGGGTGGACCTGGCGGTGGAGGCGGTGGCGGAGGACCTGGCGGTCAAGCGGGACCTGTTCGCCTCGCTGGACAAGGTCTGCCGACCGGGCGCGGTGCTGGCCACCACCACCTCCAGCCTGCCGGTGATCGAGTGCGCCACCGCGACCACCCGCCCGCAGGACGTGGTCGGCCTGCACTTCTTCAACCCGGCCCCGGCGATGAAGCTGGTGGAGGTGGTCTCCACGGTGCTGACCGGCGCGGATGTCGCCGCGACCGCGCTGGAGGTCTGCGCCAGGGTGCGCAAGCACCCGGTGGAGTGCGGCGACCGGGCGGGGTTCATCGTCAATGCGCTGCTCTTCCCGTACCTCAATGACGCGGTGCGGATGCTGGAGGAGCACTACGCCACGGTGGACGACATCGACACCGCGATGCGGCTGGGCTGCGGCTACCCGATGGGGCCGTTCGAACTGCTGGACGTGGTGGGCCTGGATGTGTCGCTGACCATCGAGCGGGTGCTGCACCAGGAGTTCCGCGAGCCGGGGCTGGCGCCCGCGCCGCTGCTGGAGCACCTGGTGGCGGCGGGCTGCCTGGGGCGCAAGACCGGCCGTGGGTTTCGCGACCACGCGCGGCGATGACCGTGCGCGGCGGACGGCTCGGCGTGGGCCCCGGGGCGGTGGCGTCCCGGTGGCCGCGCCCGCCCGGCCGTCCCGACCAGCGGGAATCGGCGACGGGGACGGACGCCGGGCAGGCCGGGGCGTGTAGCGTGCCACGCATGGATCGGGAGCGTGCCACGGTGCGACACGAGGCGACCAGCGGCGGCGTTGCCGCCGGCGGCCAGCGGCTCGGGCACGGCGCCAACGGCCGTCGGGCCACCGCGCAGCGCCAGCAGATGCGGCAGGACCTGGCAGCCGCCGCCATGGAGCTGTTCGCCGGACAGGGCTACGAGGAGACGACGGTCGACCAGATCGCCGCTGCGGCCGGGGTGGCCCGGAGGACCTTCTTCCGCTACTTCCGGTCCAAGGAGGAGGCGATCTTCCCGGACCACGACGACACCCTGATCCGGGTGGCCGACCTGCTGGCCAGCGCCGACGCCGAGGAGCACCCGCTGGACGTGGTCTGCCGGGGGATCAAGGAGGTGCTGCGGATGTACGCCTCCACCCCGGCCGTGTCGGTG
This sequence comes from Peterkaempfera bronchialis, assembly GCF_003258605.2. Classification (NCBI taxonomy): domain Bacteria; kingdom Bacillati; phylum Actinomycetota; class Actinomycetes; order Kitasatosporales; family Streptomycetaceae; genus Peterkaempfera; species Peterkaempfera bronchialis. Next base: position 5,441,327 of record NZ_CP031264.1, on the reverse strand, counting down.
GCCCGCTACCGGCTGATCCGGCAGGTACCGACGCTGCGCGAGCGGGAGATCACCGTGGTGGCCCGGTACGAGCGGCTCTTCACCCGCTATCTGCTGGGCCGCTTCGACGCGGCGGCGGCGCTGTCGCCCACCTGGCGGCGGGGCGGGGACGACGACCCGATGCTGGCCGAGGTGTCGGCGGCGGCGGTGGTCGCGGCCCACAACCACGTCCTGCGGCGGTGGCTGCGGGCCGGTGGCCGGGGCGATGTGGAGGCCCAGCTGGACCACTCCTTCGAGGTGATCCGGGAGACCTTCTGGGCGCAGGCCCCGGCATCCGCCCGCCGCCGGGGTGCCGACCTGGCACCGAGTGCCATGCGGGAGTCCCAGGCGGCCCTGGAGAGCGCCGTGGGCAGCGCGGTCAGCGCCGCACCGGGCGGTGAGGTGCTCATCACAGTGGCCCGTACGGATGCGCCGCTGGACCAGGTGCTGGACTCCATCCGTACCGCGCTCAGCGGCGCCGCAGCCGACCGCGAGGACCCGCCCGCCTCCTGATCACCCCTGGTCACCTGCCCTTTGGGGGCCCGTTCCGCAGCTGCGGGACGGGCCCCTTCGCATGCCCGCCGACCGCTCCTGTTGCGGTGGCGGGCCCCTGGGGCGACCCTGGACGAAACTAATGGCACGCGGTGTCTTTACGAGTGGCACAGGGTGCCAGTACGTTGTTCCCCACCGGTCACGGCGCCGCGGCTCCCCACCTCGGAGCGCCGTGCACCACCCACCGCTCCCGCAACCCGGGACGGCCCACCCCCCTCCACCCGAACCCTCAAAAGCCGGTGTCCGCTCCCGGCTCCCCCAGACGCCCTGCGCCCTCACGCAGGTACGCCTTCGGAGGCAGCCTTGAAGGAAATCCTCGACGCGATCCTCAGCTCCGACACCACGGCGGCGGACTTCGCCGCGCTGCCGCTGCCGGAGTCCTACCGGGCGGTGACGCTCCACCGTGACGAGGAGGAGATGTTCGACGGACTCGACAGCCGTGAGAAGGACCCCCGCAAGTCCCTCCATGTGGACGAGGTCGCCGTCCCCGAGCTCGGGCCGGGCGAAGCCCTGGTCGCCGTGATGGCCAGCGCCGTCAACTACAACACGGTGTGGAGCTCGCTCTTCGAGCCGGTCTCCACCTTCGCCTTCCTGCGGCGGTACGGGCAGCTCTCCCCGCTCGCCGCCCGCCATGACCTGCCGTACCACGTCGTCGGCTCCGACCTGGCCGGAGTGGTGCTGCGCACCGGGCCCGGCGTCAACGCCTGGAAGCCGGGCGACGAGGTCGTCGCCCACTGCCTCTCGGTGGAGCTGGAGAGCGCCGACGGCCACAACGACACCATGCTCGACCCCGAGCAGCGGATCTGGGGCTTCGAGACCAACTTCGGCGGCCTCGCCGAGGTGGCCCTGGTCAAGTCCAACCAGCTGATGCCCAAGCCGGCCCACCTCAGCTGGGAGGAGGCCGCCTCCCCGGGACTGGTCAACTCCACCGCCTACCGGCAGCTGGTCTCACGCAACGGCGCCGGGATGAAGCAGGGCGACAACGTCCTGATCTGGGGCGCCAGCGGCGGCCTGGGCTCCTACGCCACCCAGTACGCGCTGGCCGGCGGAGCCACCCCGGTCTGCGTGGTCTCCAGCGACCAGAAGGCCGCCATCTGCCGGGCGATGGGGGCCGAGGCGATCATCGACCGCAGCGCCGAGGACTTCCGGTTCTGGAAGGACGAGCACCACCAGGACCCCAGGGAGTGGAAGCGGCTCGGCGCGAGAATCCGCGAGTTGACCGGCGGCGAGGACGTGGACATCGTCTTCGAGCACCCCGGCCGCGAGACCTTCGGTGCCTCGGTCTATGTCACGCGCAAGGGCGGCACCATCGTCACCTGCGCCTCCACCTCGGGGTATATGCACCAGTACGACAACCGCTACCTGTGGATGAGCCTCAAGCGGATCGTCGGCTCGCACTTCGCCAACTACCGCGAGGCATGGGAGGCCAACCGGCTGGTGGCCAAGGGCCGGATCCACCCGACGCTCTCCCGGGTCTACCGGCTTGAGGAGACCGGACAGGCCACCCTCGACGTGCACCGCAACCTCCACCAGGGCAAGGTCGGCGTGCTCTGCCTGGCCCCCCAGGAGGGCCTGGGCGTCCGGGACACCGCACTGCGGGAGAAGCACCTGCCGGCCATCAACCGCTTCCGCAACGTCTGAGAGCGGGTACGCCGCCATGACCGAGCACCACACAGACACCGCGAGCGAGCCGAAGAGCGCGTCGGCGCCGAAAGCCCCGGCGAGCGAGCCGAAGGGCGCGTCGGTGCCGAAAGCGACGAGCGACAAGCGACGAAGGAGCGCCGGAGCGAGGAACGTCGGCGCCGACACCCAGCGCCCGCAGGCGAGCGAGCCCAAAAAAGAGGCGAGCGAGCCGAAGGGCGCGTCGGTGCCGAAAGCGACGAGCGACAAGCGACGAAGGAGCGCCGGAGCGAGGAACGTCGGCGCCGACACCCAGCGCCCGCAGGCGAGCGAGCCCAAAAAAGAGGCCCGCGATCGGCCTTGGCTGATGCGGACCTATGCGGGGCACTCCTCCGCCCGGGAGTCCAATGAGCTCTACCGCCGCAACCTCGCCAAGGGTCAGACCGGGCTCTCGGTGGCCTTCGACCTGCCGACCCAGACCGGGTACGACTCCGACCACATCCTGGCCCGCGGCGAGGTCGGCCGGGTCGGCGTCCCGGTCGGCCATCTGGGCGACATGCGCACCCTCTTCGACGGCATCCCGCTGGAGAAGACCAACACCTCCATGACGATCAACGCCACCGCCATGTGGCTGCTGGCCCTCTACCAGGTCGTCGCCGAGGAGCAGGGCGCGGACATCGCCGCCCTCACCGGCACCACCCAGAACGACATCGTCAAGGAGTACCTGTCGCGCGGAACGCATGTCTTCCCGCCCGGCCCGTCGGTGCGCCTCACCACCGACGTGATCGCCTACACGGTCGCGCACCTCCCCAAGTGGAACCCGATCAACATCTGCAGCTACCACCTCCAGGAGGCCGGGGCCACGCCGGTGCAGGAGATCGCCTATGCGATGTGCACCGCGATCTCGATCCTGGACGCCGTCCGCGACTCCGGCCAGGTGGCGCAGGAGCGGATGGGCGATGTGGTGGCCCGGATCTCCTTCTTCGTCAACGCGGGCGTCCGCTTTGTCGAGGAGATGTGCAAGATGCGGGCCTTCGGCCGCCTCTGGGACAAGGTGACGCAGGAGCGGTACGGAATCGCCGACGCCCGGCAGCGCCGCTTCCGCTACGGCGTGCAGGTCAACTCGCTGGGCCTCACCGAGGCGCAGCCGGAGAACAACGTCCAGCGGATCGTGATGGAGATGCTGGCGGTCACCCTCTCCAGGGACGCCCGCGCCCGGGCCGTGCAGTTGCCCGCCTGGAACGAGGCGCTGGGCCTGCCCCGGCCGTGGGACCAGCAGTGGTCGCTCCGGATCCAGCAGGTGCTGGCGTATGAGTCGGACCTGCTGGAGTACGGCGACCTCTTCGACGGCTCGCATGTGGTGGCGGCCAAGACCGAGGAGCTGCTGACCGGTGCCGAGGCGGAGATCGCCAAGGTGCTGGAGATGGGCGGCGTCATCCCGGCTGTGGAGTCGGGCTACCTCAAGGCGCAGCTGGTGGCCTCGCACGCGGCCCGCCGGGCCCGGATCGAGGCGGGCGAGGACAAGGTGGTGGGCGTCAACTGCTTCGAGACCACCGAGCCCAATCCGCTCACCGTGGACCTGGACGCGGCGATCCAGCGAGTCGACCCCGCCTCCGAGCAGGCGGTGCTGGCCGGTCTGGACGCCTGGCGCGGGCAGCGTGACGACGCCGCCGTGAAGTCCGCGCTGGAGCGGTTGAAGGCCGACGCCGCCGAGGAGCGGGTGAACCTGGTGGAGGCCACGCTGGCCTGTGCCCGCGCCGGGGTGACCACCGGCGAGTGGTCCTTCGCGCTGCGCGAGGTCTTCGGCGAGTACCGCGCCCCCACGGGCGTCGGCGGCGCCCCGGTGGCGGTGGCCGCCGAGCCGGGCGGCGAGCTGGCCGCCGTACGGGAGGCGGTGGCGGCCACCGCCGAGGAGCTGGGCACCGGCAAGCTGCGGATGCTGGTCGGCAAGCCCGGCCTGGACGGGCACTCCAACGGGGCCGAGCAGATCGCGGTGCGTGCCCGCGATGCCGGCTTCGAGGTGGTGTACCAGGGCATCCGGCTGACGCCCGAGCAGATCGTGGCCGCCGCGGTCGCGGAGGACGTGCACTGCGTGGGACTGTCGATCCTGTCGGGCGCGCACGCCGAGCTCGTCCCCGATGTGCTCAAGCGGCTGCGCCGCGCAGGGGTGGAGGACGTACCGGTGATCGCCGGTGGGATCATCCCGGCAGCGGACGGCGAGGCGCTGAAGGCCGCCGGGGTGGCGGCAGTGTTCACCCCCAAGGACTTCTCCATCACCACCATCATCGGCCGCATCGTCGACGAGATCCGTCTCGCCAACAGACTCCAGCCGTGGCGCAGCGCGGCGGACACCCTCTCCGCCCGCTGACCCCCACTCCACGCACCGGAAGGACGAACCCACCCTCATGACGACCGTGAACCGCCTGCGTCCCCGCCGCTCCTGCCTGGCCGTGCCCGGCAGCAACCCGCGCTTTCTGGAGAAGGCGCAGGCCCTGCCCGCCGACCAGGTCTTCCTGGACCTGGAGGACGCGTGCGCGCCGCTGGTCAAGGAGAGCGCCCGGCACACCATCGTCGACGCCCTGAACAACGGTGACTGGGGCAGTCGGACCCGCGTGGTGCGGGTCAACGACTGGACCACCCACTGGACGTACCGCGATGTGGTCACCGTGGTCGAGGGCGCCGGACCCAACCTGGACTGCATCATGCTGCCCAAGGTGCAGGACGCCACCCAGGTGCAGGCGCTGGACCTGCTGCTCACCCAGATCGAGAAGACCATGGGCTTCGAGGTGGGCCGGATCGGCATCGAGGCGCAGATCGAGAACGCCAAGGGCCTGGTGAACGTGGACGCCATCGCGGCCTCCTCGCCGCGCGTCGAGACCATCATCTTCGGCCCCGCCGACTTCATGGCCTCGATCAATATGAAGTCGCTGGTGGTGGGCGAGCAGCCGCCCGGCTACCCGGCGGACGCCTACCACTACATCCTGATGCGCCTGCTGATGGCCGCCCGCAGCCATGACCTCCAGGTGATCGACGGCCCGTACCTCCAGATCCGCAACCAGGAGGGCTATCGGGAGGTCGCACGGCGGGCCGCCGCGCTGGGCTTCGACGGCAAGTGGGTGCTGCACCCGGACCAGATCGCCGCGGCGAACGAGATCTTCTCGCCGACGCAGGATGACTACGACCATGCGGAGCTGATCCTGGACGCCTACGAGTGGTGCACCTCGGAGGCAGGCGGCGCCAAGGGGTCGGCGATGCTCGGCGACGAGATGATCGATGAGGCGTCCCGCAAGATGGCGCTGGTCATCGCGGGCAAGGGCCGCGCCGCGGGCATGCAGCGCACCTCCAAGTTCGAGCCCCCGCAGGACTGAGGAGACCACTGAGATGCAGTTCGGACGGACCTTTGAGGAGTTCGAGGTCGGGGCGGTCTACAAGCACTGGCCCGGGAAGACGGTCACCGAGTACGACGACCACCTCTTCTGCCTCCTCACCATGAACCACCATCCGCTCCATATGGACGCCCACTACGCCGAGGAGACCACCGACTTCGGCCGGAACGTGGTGGTGGGCAACTACATCTACTCGCTGCTGCTCGGCATGTCGGTGCCGGACGTCTCCGGCAAGGCCATCGCCAATCTGGAGGTCGAGTCGCTGAAGCATGTGGCGCCGACCTTCCACGGCGACACGGTGTACGGCGAGACCACGGTGCTGGACAAGTGGCCGTCCCGGTCCAAGGACGACCGGGGCATCGTCCAGGTGGAGACCCGGGGGTACAAGCAGGACGGCACCCTGGTCTGCGTCTTCCGCCGCAAGGTGATGGTGCCGACCGGGACGTACATCAAGGCGCGCGGCGGCGAGCAGCCCGGCCGCCCGGAACTCCGCTCGTCCTCGGACTAGAAGCCCCGGACCGGGCGACCGCCGTCATCGGCCGCCCTCCGGCCCCGGGGGCTCCGCAGCAGCCACGCACGCCCTGCGGAGCCCCCGCCTCTCACGACCGTCCTGATGACCTCACCTGACGACCTCACCTGATACGGAGCCGCGCCATGGGACGCCTGGCACAGACCGACGGCCTCACCGAGATCCAGCGGGACATCCTCGCCACGGTGCGGGACTTTGTCGACAAGGAGATCATTCCGGTCGCCACCGAGCTGGAGCACCGGGACGAGTACCCGGAGCAGATCGTCGAGGGCATGAAGCAGCTCGGCCTCTTCGGCCTGACCATCCCCGAGGAGTACGGCGGGCTCGGCGAGTCGCTGCTCACCTACGCCCTGGTGGTGGAGGAGATCGCCCGGGGCTGGATGTCGGTGTCCGGCATCGTCAACACCCACTTCATCGTCGCCCATATGATCGGCGCCCACGGCACCCAGGAGCAGAAGGACTACTTCCTGCCCCGGATGGCCACCGGCGAGGTGCGCGGCGCCTTCTCCATGTCGGAGCCGGGCCTGGGCTCGGACGTCTCGGCGATCCGTACCAAGGCGGTGCGCGACGGCGACGACTACCTCATCAACGGCCAGAAGATGTGGCTGACCAACGGCGGCACCTCCACCCTGGTCGCGGTGCTCTGCCGCACCGAGGAGGGCCATGACGCGCCGCACCGCAATATGACCACCTTCCTGATCGAGAAGGAGCCGGGCTTCGGCCCCAACCCCACGGTCCCCGGCCTCACCGTGCCCGGGAAGATCGAGAAGATGGGCTACAAGGGCGTGGACACCACCGAACTGGTGCTCCAGGACGTCCGGGTGCCCGCCGACCGGGTGCTGGGCGGCACCAGCGGCCGGGGCTTCTACCAGATGATGGACGGCGTCGAGGTCGGCCGGGTCAATGTCGCCGCGCGCGGCTGCGGCGTCGCCCGCCGCGCCTTCGAACTGGGCATCCGGTACGCGCAGCAGCGCCACACCTTCGGCAAGCCGATCGCCGAGCACCAGGCGATCCAGTTCAAGCTGGCCGAGATGGCCACCAAGGTCGAGGCGGCCCACCAGATGATGGTGATGGCGGCCCGTAAGAAGGACTCCGGGGAGCGCAACGACCTGGAGGCCGGCATGGCCAAGTACCTCGCCTCCGAGTACTGCAAGGAGGTCGTGGAGGACTCCTTCCGCATCCACGGCGGCTATGGCTTCTCCAAGGAGTACGAGATCGAGCGGCTCTACCGGGAGGCACCGATGCTGCTGATCGGTGAAGGTACGGCGGAGATCCAGAAGATGATCGTGGGCCGCCGGCTGCTGGAGGAGTTCCGGATCGCCGAGTGACCGGAGGAGTGGAGGAGCGGACCCGGGCAGTCGGCTGACCGCCGACTGGTCGAATTCCGGCCACCGGGGCGCCCGCAGGGGCGTGCGGAACCCTGCGGGCGCCGCCGGGTCCTGGCCCTGAGACGCGTCTCACGCCCTTTCACCTTCCACTTGGGGAACCGGTCGGGCACCCGCTACGGTCGTACACGGAGCAGGGGTAGGGCAGCGAGTAGCAGGCGGGTTCCCGATCCGGGCGCTTGCCCACTCACCACCTGCTGCCGATAGCATCCACCGGGACAGCTGCCGTCCCCAGTACCACTCGTCCCCGCGGTGCCCCCCGCGACAAAGGTCTTCGATGCCCTACAGCCCGTCCCCTCACTCCTCCGCCGTGGACCGCGATGCCCTCGTGTCCCCGGAGGCCGGCCGACGTCCCCGTGTGACCCTCGCACGCGGCGCCTCGCCCTGGCTCGTCCCCACCGTCGCCACCGCGGCCGTCTGTACCGCCCTCACCCGGCGCAACGGCAAGTGGGCCCTGGCGGCGGTACCCGTGTCCGCGCTGAGCGCGGGCATGCTGTGGTTCTTCCGCGACCCCGAGCGCGAGATCGGCACCGGCCGGGTCATCTCACCGGCCGACGGTGTGGTGCAGTCCATCGAGGCCTGGCCGGACGGCCGCACCCGGGTGGCCATCTTCATGAGCCCGCTCAATGTGCATGTGAACCGCGCCCCGCTGCCGGGTACGGTCACCTCGGTGGAGCATGTCCCCGGCGGCTTCGTTCCGGCGTTCAACAAGGACAGCGACCGGAACGAGCGCGTGGTGTGGCACTTCGACACCGAGCTCGGCGACATCGAGATGGTGCAGATCGCGGGCGCCGTGGCCCGCCGCATCGTCCCGTACCTGAAGCCGGGTGCCAAGGTCGAGCAGGGTGAGCGGGTCGGCCTGATCCGCTTCGGCTCGCGCGTCGACACCTACCTGCCGTCCGGCGTCGAGGTCGGCGTCCGGGTCGGCCAGAAGACGACTGCCGGGGTGACACGCCTTGACCGTGACTGATCCCGAGACACTGGGTCTCGAACAGGACGAGGAGACGGCGATCCGCCGCCGCCGGTGGGCCCGCGACCGCGAGCTGCGCGCCCCGCGCTCGCCGCAGGCGCTCTCCACCGCCGACTTCCTCACGCTGGGCAACGCCGTCTGCGGCTTCCTGGCGATCTACTCCATGACCACCGGTGTGCTGATCCCGCACATCACCGGCGACGGCTCGGCGCCCACCAACCGGCACAGCGCCGCCATGGCGGTCACCCTGCTGCTGCTCGGTTCGATGTGCGACCTCTTCGACGGGCTGGTCGCGCGCAAGCTGCGCAGCTCGGCGCTGGGTGCCGAACTGGACAACCTGGCGGACCTCACCAGCTTCGGCATCGCGCCGGCGTACTTCGTCGCGGTGTGGGGCATGGTGTCGCCCGACGGCGACCAGCGGCTCTCGGCGTTCATCGCGCTCACCGTGCTGCTGGCGGTGGTGCTGCGGCTGGCCCGCTTCTCGGCCGTGAAGATGCAGCCGGGGGTCTTCCAGGGCATGCCCTGCCCGATGGGCGCCATGACGGTGATCGCCATCGTGCTGCTGGACCCGCCGTTCATCCCCGCCATGATCGCCATCTTCGGTGTCGCCTACCTGATGGTGAGCCGCATCGAGTACCCCAAGCCGCAGGGCCTGCTCGCCACCGCGACGCTCTGCTGGATCGTGGTCTCCATCGGCTGCCTGGCCGCCTGGGCGGCGGGGCTGCCCGGCGGCGATGTGCTGCTGCACGTGGGTGCCACCGCGCAGATCGCGCTGGCGGCGATGGCGCCGCTGCTGGTCATCCGGCGCAAGGTCAACCAGAAGGTCTGCGACGTCCGCGCCCGCCGCGCGGAGTCCCGGCTGGGCTGACCGCCACCGCCCCCGGAGGGGCCCGAGTCCGGATGGACTCGGGCCCCTCCGCCGTCTCCGGCCCCTGCCGGGCAGACCACCGGCGGCGCGATCACCGACAAGGTCCGGCAGCCGCCCTGGAGCCGCAGCGCGGTCAGTAGCGCCACCGGGTCGCGGCGGCCACCTCTTCGGGGGTGGCGTCGGCGTACAGCTCGGCCTCACCCTGCCGGACGGCGCGGAACGCCTCGTGCAGCACCTCGCCCATCGCCTCGCGCAGCAGCTCGGACCGCTCGAAGTGGCCGATCGCCTCCGGCAGCGACTGCGGCAGCCGCTCCACGCCCAGCCGCGCCGCCTGCTCGGGCGGCCAGGTCGCCGGGTCGCCGTGCGCCTCCGGCGGCAGGGTGCGCCCGGCCTCCAGTCCGGCCAGCCCGGCGGCGATCACCGCGCCGACGGCGAGATACGGGTTGGCGGCGCCGTCGAAGCACTTGACCTCGACATTGGCCGCGCTGCCCTCCTCCCCGGACGAGCCGGTGACCAGCCGCAGGGCCGCCTCCCGGTTCTCCCGGCCCCAGCACCGGTAGGCCCCCGCCCAGTGCGACGGGACCAGCCGCAGCGGGCTGCCCGGCCCGGGGGCGCCCACCGCCACCAGGGCGGGCAGCTCGGCCAGCACCCCGGCCAGGAACGCCTCCGCCTCCCCGGTCAGCCCATGCGGCCCGGTGCCGCCGTGGCAGAGGTTGGACCCGCCGCGCCAGAGGCTCAGATGCAGGTGGCCGCCATTGCCGACGCCGCCCGCCTCCACGGCCGGGGCGAAGGAGACCCGCAGGCCGTGCCGGGCCGAGACCGCCCGCACGGTCTGCCGCACCAGTACGCAGGTGTCGGCGGCGGCCACCGGGTCCTCCGGCGCGACCGACAGCTCGTACTGGCCGGGCGCGTACTCGGGATGCACCTGGTGGACGGCGATGCCCTGCTCATCCAGGGCCCGCAGCAGATCGCGCAGGCAGTCGGAGAGGTCGATCACCCGCCCCATGCCATAGGCGGGGCCCCGGGTCGGGTACGCGATCTCCTCGGGCGGCCCGTCGGCGCGGGCGGCCACCCACTCCACCTCGAAGGCGCAGCGGAACTCCAGGCCGAGCGCCAGCGCCCGGTCGACCATCCGGCGGGCGAAGCGGCGCTGGCAGCCGGGGTGCGGGGTGCCGTCCTGGGTGTAGCGGTCCACGGGCGCCCACGCCCAGCCGGGCTGGGCGGCCAGCGGCACCGCCCGGTCGAGGTCGGGGAAGAGCCGCAGGTCGCCGCCGGGGCCGCCGATGAAGCGGCTCTCGGTGATCGAGTCGTCGACCAGGAAGACGTCGAAGATCGGCGACATGCCGACGCCCCAGGCGGCGGCGTGCTCCAGCCTGCGTACCGGCACTCCCTTGACCCGGGTGAGGCCCGCGTTGTCCACCCACGTCAGCAGGACTCCGGCGGCGCCCTCGGCGTGCAGCCGCGCGGCGACCAGCCGGGCCTCCTCGGCCCTGGCGGTCCGGTCCCGCGACCACTGCTCGTCGTCCATCGCGGCCGGTGTCCCTTCGTCGGCTCCACGGTCCCCGCCATGGTGTCGCGGCAGGTGGGCGCCGCGATAGCCCCCCAGAGGGTGATCAGCAGCAGGCCGCCCCCGCCCGCCGCCCCCTCACCCGGGAGGGGTCAGGCCCCGCCATGGTGAACGCCGAAGACACAGCGGCAGGCAGCGCCCAGGCACATCGGCACCCTCAACCGCCGGCCCCCACCCCCGGAGGGGTCAAGCCCCCCCGTGGTGGACACCGACCCCGACCCCTCTCAGCCTCCCGGGACGGGGACAAGCCGCCGTGGTGGCCCCTGGCCCCGACCCCCCGCACCCTCCCCGGAGGGGTCAAGCCCCCCGTGGTGAACGCCGAAGGCACAGCGGCGGGCCGCGCCGAGACGCATCGGCATCCCCAACCGCCGACCCCCACCCCCGGAGGGGTCAACCCCCACCGTGGTGAACACCGACCCCCTCGCCCTCCCCGGAGGGGTCAAGCCCCCCCGTGGTGGACGCTGAAGGCGCTGCGGCGGGCCGCGCGGGCGACTGCCGGGTCGGGGTGGGTCTGGGCGACGGCGGTGAGCACCGAGGCGGCGCGCGGGTGGCCGGACTGGCGGGCCCGGGTGAAGAGGCGGTTGGGGTCGCCCACGGCGGCGGCCTCCACGTGCCCGACCAGCAGCACCGTGTCCCCGTGGTCCAGCACGGCGGCGCCGGTGTCCACCCAGAGCCAGGCCGCGTCCTCGCGGGTGAGCACGTCGGCGGGGACCACACCCTCCTCGTCCGACTGCTCGGCCAGCCAGAGCAGCGCATACGGCCGCAGCACAGGCTCCTCCGCAGCCGCCCGCACCGCCTGCTCGGCCGTGCCGCCGGCCACCCGCAGCGCCTCGAAGGCGAGGCCGCGGACCAGCGCGTCGTCGCCCCGGGCGGCCTCCAGCAGTTCGGAGACGGCGCGGTCCACGGGTCGGGCCGCCACCCAGGCCCGGTACTCGGCGCGGGCCGGGCCGGGCGAGTAGCGGGCGCAGGCGGTGAGCAGTTCCAGGGCGCTCTGCTCGATGTGGCCGGCGGCGGTCTGCGCGACCGTGCAGATCTCCTCCAGCTTCGCCCGTACAGCCCAGTGGCCGAGCGGGGAGAGCCGCACGGACGGCTCGACGCCCGGCTCGCCCTGCGGCTCCCGGACGACCGCGCCGACCGCGATCAGCCCGTCGAGCATCCACTCCAGTACGGCGGCCACGTCGGAGGGGGCTGGCGGTGCGCTCTCCTCCTCCGGCGCGTCCGCGTCGCGGGGCTCGCTGCCGCGCACCGCCGAGACGGCGGAGGCGGCGTGCGGCACCGGGGAGAGCGCGGTCGGCCCGACGCCCCCGCCGTGGTGGCGCTCGTCCAGGCCACGGCGGAGCAGTTCCATCAGCTCGCCGTCGGGGACCGGGCCGTCCACCAGGTGGAGGAAGGAGAGCAGTTGCGGTGCCTGGTCCACGGCCTGTCCGGCGAGGACGGCGAAGACTCCGCGCAGGGCGGCCGGCGGTACCGGGGCGAGCAGGGTCCAGGCGTCGAAGAGCGCGGACCAGCCGCGGACCACGGCCTCGTCGTCGTGCTCCCAGGCGTGCAGCCGCCAGCCCGGTCCGGCGCCGCCGTCGCGCAGCTCCACCAGGCCGGTGAGCAGGGCCTGCCCCCATGCCTTGGCGGCGGCGCCGACGGTCATCGCCAGGGCGCGGCCCGCCGCGCGGGCGTCCTCGGGCAGGAGTTCGCCGCGCTTGTCGACGCGGTCCAGTTCACCGGCCCAGTGGGCGATGCGGACGGCGTCGGCCAGCATCCGGCGGGCGAGCGGGGCGAGTTCGGCGGGCACCGGGAAGCCCTCGGGTGCGGGCGCGCGGCCACGCCCCCCGGGGCGGCGCGGCGGGGCCTGCCGACCGGGCTGGGGTGCGTCGCCGACGGTCCGGCGGCGGGGCGTCGAGGCGCCCGGGAGCCGCGTGACGGTGGCACCGGCCCTGCGGCCGGGCGCGGCGGTGCTCCGCCCGGCGGTAGCGGCGGGCGTGGCCGGACCGGCAGGGCCGTCGCCCCCCGGGCCGGAGCGGGCGGTGTTCCGGTCGCCGGCCTTGGGGCCCGCCTCCGGATCGGGGGCGGGGCGTTCGGGTCGGCATGCTGAGGGGAGCTGGGCATCACGGTCGCGCGGGTTCCGAGACGTCACGCCGTGCAGTCTTCCCCGTGTACCGGCCTTCTGTCACATCGCACGGCACGGGCTGCCTCCCCGGGCTCGGAGGGGACCGGGCAAGGAGGACGAATCCGGGCGCACCGCCTGCCCGGAACGTGACCGGAACGTGCCCGGAACGCGCTCACCCTCGGCTCACCCTCGGCTCTCCCGTCGGCTCTCCCGGAGGAAGCCGAGCAGCGCGTCGGCGGTCTCCCGAGGCGCCTCCTCCGGTAGGAAGTGCCCGGCTGCCACGGCCTGCCCGCGCAGGTCCGACGCGTACCCCCGCCAGACGGCCGGCACGTCGTAGGTACGGCCGACAAAGCCGTGCGCGCCCCAGAGCACCAGCGTCGGGCACTGCACCGACTGCGCGGCGCTCGCCGCGTCGTGCTCCAGGTCGATCGTGGCGGCGGCCCGGTAGTCGGCGCAGGACGCCGCGACCGCCTCCGGGGTGGAGAAGCAGCGGACGTACTCCCGCATGGCCGCAGGGTCCGACTCCGCGCCCGGCCGGTGCTGCGCCGACATCAGGGCGCGCAGCCAGAACTCGGGATCGGCGCCGATCAGCCGTTCGGGCACCCCGTTGCCGAGTGCCAGGAAGAACCAGTGGAAGTACGCCGTGGCCAGCGCCCGGTCCACGTGCCCGAAGGCGTACCGGGTCGGCACGATGTCGAGCAGGGCCAGCGCGCCGACCGCCTCCGGCGCGTCCAGCGCCAGCCGGTGGCCCACCCGGGCGCCCCGGTCGTGGCCCACCAGGGCGAACCGCTCATGTCCCAGGGCCCGCATCACCAGCAGTTGGTCCCGGGCCATGGCCCGCTTGGCGTAGGGCTCGGCGGCCGGGCCCGGGGCGGGCTTGTCGCTGTCGCCGTAGCCGCGCAGGTCGGTGAGGACGACGGTGTGGTCCGCCGCCAGCCTCGGCGCGACCAGGTGCCAGGTCAGATGGGTCTGCGGGTAGCCGTGCAGCAGCAGGACCGGCGGCCCGTCGCCGCCGACCGCGCAGTTGATCCGGACCCCGTCCGCTTCGATGCGCCGGTAGCGGAAGGTGTCCGGCAGCGGAACGCCCATGGGCGGCCTCCTTGGAGGTGTGGTCGCACCCCCGGCGCCGGTCCTCTCAGACCAGGGGGGTCAGAAAGCGGCGCAGGGCCTCCTCGTAGCCCGGCGGGTCGGCGTTCCAGAGGGCGGCGTGCTCGGCGCCGGGGACGGTGTGCAGGGTGACCAGGTCCTCGCGGGCGTCGGCGAGGCGCCGGGCGACGGGCAGTGGGGCGACGGTGTCGTCGGGGCTCTGGAGGATCAGGGTGGGAACGTCCAGCCCCTCGCCCCGGCCGAGCCGGGCGAACTCCCCCAGGTCCACGCCGGAGCGGCCCTGGGCGGCCCGTACGCCCAGCTCGGCGAGGGCCGGGGGCACGCCCCGGCGGGTGGCCTGGCGGCGGACGGCGGCGGGCCAGTCGAGGACCGGCGAGTCCAGGACCAGCCCGCCCACCGCGTCACGCCAGGAGGAGTGGGCGGCCGTCTGGAGGGCCATGGTGGCGCCCAGCGACCAGCCGTACAGCAGGACGTGCCGGGCGCCGTCCTGCAACGCCAGGCGGACGGCGGCCTCGACGTCGCGCCACTCGGTCTCGCCGAAGTGCCCCAGGCCGTCCGGGGAGCGCGGGGCGCCCTCGTCGTTGCGGTAGGTGATGGCCAGCACCGGCAGCCGGAAGGAGTACAGCAGCGGCAGGATCGGCAGCACCTGGCTGCGGTCGGCGCCCGGGCCGTGCACGGCGACCACCCAGAGGTCGCGGATGCCGGGCACGTACCAGGCGGGCATCGGGCCCAGTTCGCCGCGCACCCAGGTCTGGTCGAAGTCCAGGCCGAGCGCGCTGCCCGGGTCGCCGACCAGCACCCGGGGGGTCAGGGAGACCCTGGCGCCCGGGGTCGGCGGTGTGCCGTCGACCCGCTCCAGGCGGCGGACGACGGTCTGGGCGTCGGTCTCCAGCACCTCGCCGACCACCGCGTGGCCGCCCGGCCACTCCAGGGCGTACGTGCCGCGCCGGGAGGTCTGCGGCGCCCGGGTCAGCGCGACCCGGCCCGCCGCCGTGGAGTGCACCCGCAGCCCCCCGGCCGCCGCCGCCTGCATCCGCGGCCGCACCGCCCGGTCGGACACCGCACGTCCCACGAGCACCGCGACCGCTCCGGCGCCCACCGCGGTGGCGGCCGCAACGGCCGCCACGGTTCCCCATCGCATATCGCTCCCCGGTCTCGTCCTCTGCCCAGTCCACTACCCGCGCCGGGGCCCGGCCATCGGTGCGGGTTCGTACGGGTGAGCGAGGTCCGGCCGGTCCGACGATGTGCAGGGCGGCGGGCCCGGTACCTGCCACCCTGTCCGTTGCCGGGGCGGCCTGCCGGACATAGCCTCCGGACACGGCACAAGCAACAAGGCAGGTCACCCGTGGTTCCCTCCGGTCCCGACGCGCTCCGCAACGGCGGGGTCTCCTTCTGGTACTCCTCGATCGGGCTGCCGGAACCCCGCCCGGCACTGCCCGGCCCGACCGAGGCCGATGTCTGCATCGTCGGCGGCGGCTTCACCGGGCTCTGGACGGCGTACTACCTCAAGAAGGCCGACCCGGGGCTGCGGGTGGTGGTGCTGGAGCGCCGCTTCTGCGGCTACGGCGCCTCCGGCCGCAACGGCGGGTGGCTCTACAACGGCTTCGCCGGGCGCGGCGCCTTCGCGCGGCGGTACGGGCGGGAGGCCGCCCAGGCCATGCAGCGGGCGATGAACGGCGCGGTACAGGAAGTGCTGCGGGTCGCGGCGGCGGAGGGGATCGACGCGGACGTGGCCGAGGGCGGCGTGCTGGAGGTCGCCCGGACACCCGCGCAACTGGCCCGGCTGGGAGCCTTCGTCGAGGAGGAGCACGCCTTCGGCGAGACCGACCGGACCCTGCTGACGGCGGCGGAGACCGCAGACCGGATACGGGTGGCCGGGACGCTCGGCGCCACCTGGAGCCCGCACGGCGCCGGTATCCAGCCCGCCAAGCTGGTGCAGGGCCTGGCGCGGGCGGTGGAGGCGCTGGGCGTACGCATCCACGAGGCGACCCCGGTGACCGCGATCCGCCCGGCGTCGGCCACCGCGCGCGCTGTGGCAGCCACCCCGTACGGGGAGGTGTCGGCGGACTTCGTACTGCGGGCCACCGAGGGGTTCACCGCGCAGCTGCGCGGCGAGAAGCGCACCTGGCTGCCGATGAACTCGGCGATGGTGGTCACCGAGCCGCTGCCGGACGCCTTCTGGGCGGAGACCGGCTGGGTGGGCCGGGAGATGCTGGGCGACTTCGCGCACGCCTATATGTACGCGCAGCGCACCGCCGACGACCGGATCGCGCTGGGCGGGCGCGGCGTGCCGTACCGGTTCGGCTCGGGCACCGACGCGGACGGCGGCACCCAGCAGCGGACGGTCCGTCAACTGCGGGACATCCTGGTGCGGTTCTTCCCCGGCGCGGCGGACGCGCGGATCGAGCAGGCATGGGCGGGCGTGCTGGGCGTACCGCGCGACTGGTGCTCCACGGTCGAGCTGGACCGGGCGTCGGGGCTCGGCTGGGCCGGCGGCTACGTCGGCAGCGGGGTCACCACCACCAACCTGGCCGGGCGCACCCTGCGCGACCTGGTCCTGGGCCGGGAGACCGCACTCACCCGGCTCCCCTGGGTCGGCCACACGGTCCGCCGCTGGGAGGTCGAGCCGCTGCGCTGGCTGGGCGTCCACAGCCTCTACGCCGCCTACCACGCCGCCGACCGCCAGGAATCCACCGGCCGCCCCACCACCTCCCCCCTCGCCCGCATCGCCGACCTCATCTCCGGCCGCCACTGACCCGCAGCCACCCGCTTGCACATAGTGCGCGCGCTAAGCAGCCCCTCGCCACCTGCCTTTTCGCAGGTCAATGGAGGTTTGACGATCCGTCGGCGTACGTGGATGTGCGCTGAAGCCCGTGGCTGTTGCCGTCGCCGCTGCCGCCAGAGGCGTAGACCAGCTGTCTCTTGCTGTCGGCTGCGCGCGTGATCTCAGTGCCACGCTCCGCGAGACCACCCACACCCGCTACACCGCCTGCGTCAACCAGTACCCTGCCGACCAAGACCATCAGCTCGGAACGCCGCATTGCTCTCCCGGCCCGCGTGCGTCGCCTCGCTCCACCCGCACCCCACCGTGACCGGTAGGCCCGCGAGAAGCAGCAGGCCGACGCAGAGTGGGTGGACAACGACCTCGTCTTCACCCGCCCGGACGGCCACCCCATCGAACCCGCCACCCTCACACGCCACTTCAACGCGCTACTCCGCCCCCCGCCTGCGGGCGATCCGGTTCCACGATCTGAGGCACTCGACTGCGACCCTGCTCCTGGAACAGGGCGTCGAACTCGTCGTCATCAAGGAGCTGTTGGGTCACGCCCACATCGGCGTTACCGCGACGGTGTACGCCCACGTCCGCCTACGGCTCCAGCGCCAGGCTATCGACCTGCTCGGCCACGCCCCACGCGACCTCGCGGAGCCGACCACCGAGCCCGGCGGCGGCGACGACTCATCAGTTTGTGCAGCACCCGTCCGCTGACGTTGCCGTCAACTAGTGCCGTCAGACACCCCAGGGGCCCCACTGGGGGTGCATCCGGTGGGGCCCCTACGGCTATGCTCCATAGGGAAAATACGCGTTCCTAGGCCACGCCTTTCGCCAACCCGCGATAACTCAACTCCATGGCTCCGAGGGCATTTCGGAGGCCAGGAAGCCCTCTCTCCCGCAGGAGATCTACCGATTCCCGTTGACAGGAAAGCTCGAATTCTCGAAGGCTGGTACGGCCATCAATAAGAACTGCTTCGGGCCAAGCCGAAGCCGTCTCAACCGCCTTCTGGAAAATGGCCACATGAGCCTCTGACGGTTCGCCGATTTCAGCATCCAACAAGGCAAGAACATCCGCCAAGAGATTGAATCCAGAAAGAGCAAACTGGCGCGTCTGCTCGACGCCGGAGAATGTAGCAGTCAGCCGCTGGCATGCCTTCTTAGCGATACGGACCACATCAGCGTTCAGGTGTCGACCTTCGCACGACCTCAGTCCAGCGCGCACACCAGCATCCGCCTGATAGTAGAGGTCCCCTCTCCCGTCAGCGTCAGCAAGGATGTATAGCCCACCACCGATTCTCAACGCTGCAACGCAGCTCAGCGCTCTAGAATCCGCACCGTCCAGCACAGTGCCGAGTGATGACTCAGGCATCGAAGCCTCCTTCCAGGTGACTCACGGCTCGCGTACTACCACTCCGCTGTGGTGGCAGATGTCAAGGTAGCACCTCTCCGAGTGAGGAAGTCCTCACAGGCAGGACAGATTGGTCGGCTGACCACCATGAATCTTGGCTGCAATTGCAACCCTCCCGCCACCTCATTGAATAGCTTCACTTCGGCATGCCAGAGGTTATCCCGTGTCACCAACTTAGCTGGCTGCGGAACGCGGAATCCAAATTCCGTATGTCCAAGGTCGGGAAGCTCTCCAAATTGTGCTGGCGTCATATCAGCCCGTGCACCAACGGCGTAGAAGTCGAGCCCGCCATTCACTCCAGGGACATCGGCATGAAGTCCGCCCATTGTCCTGAACCCAGCACCCGCTCCAGCCGAATCCGTCAGATCATCCACTCGGGACTGAACATGGCCATGGCCGGAAATCGTGCACAAATTAGACGGGCCGTCCGTATTGTGCACCAAGATCGGTGTCGAACCAGCCAGGACATAGTACGTGTGGAGGCCGTCGATGGTGAGGTCGTAGGTGGTGCGGGTGGCGGTGTAGGAGTGGACGTTGAGGATCTCGGTGGTGGTGGAGGAGGCGTTCTGGAGTTTGTGGTGGGGCTTGAGGTCGGCGGCCTGGGTCCAGGTGTCGGTGGTGGCGTCGTAGAACTGGTGGTGCCGGGTGGTCTGGATGGTCTTGGGGCCGGACTCGGTGGCGATGGTGACGTCGACGAAGTCGTGGTCGGTCTTGGTGACGATCACGGCGTCGACGTGGTGGGTTTCGTTCTTCTTGTTGCCCGGTGCGGCGTTGAGGATGAGGTCGCCGACCTGGATCTGGCTGATCGGCTTGGTGTGGCCGGCGGCGAGCAGGACGGGGGTGGCGGCGCTGAAGCTGTGGGGACCCCCGCAGCCTGCGCGCTTGCCGAGCCCACCGGCGGCGCCGAGGACGCCTCCCATGGCCGCTCCGGTCGCGGCACCGGAGGCGATGGCCTTGACCGCGCCTCCCGCGCTGCACTCCGCGCCCCCGGCGCAGTTGAGCGAGTAGTCGGTCGCATTGGCTGCGGCGCCACCGGCGGCGCCGCCCACGGCGCCGCGGACCGCTCCGCTGACGACGCTGCTGACCACCCCCTGGCCGAGCGCGCTCTTGACCGCCGTCTGTACGCCGGCGCTGATCGCGCCGTCCACCGCGCCGCCCACCGCGCCGCCGGCCAGGCCGATGGCCGCGCCTTCGACTGCCGCGGTGGCGAGCCCGCCTAGCGTGTGCTTGCCCGGGGCGAGGGCGTAGGAGATCGCGCTGCTGGCCGCGCCGGCGACCGCTCCGCAGGCGACGACTCCGGCTCCCCCGGTGGCTGCGGCACATGCGGCGTAGGTCGCCAGGCCCACCACGGTGCTCGCCAGCACCGGGTGCTTCTTGGCGAACTTCACGACCGCCTTGCCGGCCTTCTTCACCGTGCGGGCGACGGCCTTGGCGCCGTGTTTGACGGTGCGAACGGCGGCGTGGGCTATGTGTTTGACACGGGCGACGGCGTGATGCGCGACCTGTCGTGCGCGGTGGTAGACGTGCTGCACATGGTGGACGACATAGACCCGCGCGTCATTGATCCTGCGGACGGCCTTCTTCGCGACGTGCTTGGCGGTGTGGACGGCCTTCTTGACGACCTTCTTGGCCACCTGCTTGGCAGCGTGGTACTCCTGCCGGGCGAAGTTGACCGCGTCGTAGTAGGTCGCGGTGGCATAGCTGGTCGCATAGCTGACGGTGGCGTGGTAGGCCGAGCTGGCTGCGTGGGTGACCGTATGGGCCGCCGACTTGAGGGAGCCCATCAGGCTCCAGTGGCCGGTCGGGTCGGTGCCGGTGAGCGGGTTGTCGTCGGCGTAGGCGAACCGGTCGGCATGGACGGAGGCGGGGACCGGGTTGAGGCCGACGGTGTCGCGGCTGGTGAACTGGCCGATGCTGGGGTTGTACCAGCGGGCGGCCATGTCGACCTGGTTGGTGTCCGGGTCGGTCCACTCGGACTGGTATCCCAGGTGGCCGAGCATTCCGCTGGTCGCGGTGACCTTGCCGAACGGGTCGTAGGTGGTCGAGCCGGTCAGTGCGGCGCCGGAGTCGGTGAACTGCGCGACCACGTCGTCATGCAGATCGGTCATCGCCAGTACCGCGACGCCTCCGGTCCGCACCCCGACCAGCCCGCCCTCGGGGTCGCGGCCGTAGCTGGCCCCGCCGTCGGAGGCGAGGTCGTTGCCGACGCCGGTGTAGGAGAACGTCTGCTGGTCGAGTCCGGTGCCTGCGGTGACCACCCGGTCCAGACCGTCGTAGGCGTAGCTCTGGCCGCCCTGGCTGATCACGCGGTTGAAGGCGTCGGCTGCGGTCGTGGTGGCGCTGCCGAGTTCACTGGTGGTGGTGCGCAGGGTGCCGCGCGGGGTGTAGGCGTAGCTGTTGTGCCCGTCCGAGGTCAGCTCGTTGCGGGCGTCATAGGTGTAGGTGTCGCAGCCGACGCGGGTGCGGTTGCCGGAGGCGTCGTAGCTGTAGCCGGTGGTGGCGGTGCCGTTGTTCCAGGAGGTGAGCCGGTCGGCCCAGTCGTAGGTGTAGGTGTGGGCGGCGGCGCCGACGACGCCGGTGGTGGTCTTCGAGGTCTCGTTGTCGTTGAGGTCGTAGCCGTAGCTGATGGACGCCTCGGTCGACCCGCCGGGGTTGGTCAGTACGTCGCTGGTCAGCCGGTGCAGGGCGTCGTACCCGAGGCTGCGGGTGGCCTTTCCGGTGCCGTAGCTGTTCTGGCTCGACGCATAGCCGAGGTAGAAGCCCGAGTGCCAGGAGGCGTCCTGCGCTACGGCGGTGTAGTTGTGTGCGGTCCCGTTCACCTTCACCCACGCCGACACGGTGAAGCTTCCGGTGGTGTCGACCACCGGGCCGTCCGTGCTGATCGCGGCGTCGGTCCCGTTGAACGCGGCGCTGCCGCCGTGGTCGGTGGACCAGGTCACGCCGCCGTTCACGGTCGCGGTGCGGTGGGAGCCGGAGGAGTCGGCCGCTTCGGCGCCGCCGGTCTCGCCGAGCTTCCAGCGGCCCACCGGGGCGGTGGAGCCGTCGTGGACGGTGGTGGAGCCGGGGTTGCCCAGCGCGTCATAGGTGGCGGTGGTGGTCTCCGGCGTGCCCGAGGCTCCGGTGTGGACGCTCATCACCACGTGGTCGTCCGGGTCGTAGGAGACCTTGGTGGTCCGGGCCAGGTTGGCCGGGTCCAGCGTGGTGGCAGTGGTCCGCGAGGCGGCGTCCACCGTGTAGGTGGTGGTGGTCGCACCGTTGTTGGTGACCTGGCGGACCATGTTCCCGGCGGCGTCGTAGGTGTACTTCGGCTGGGTGGTGGTCAGCTGGCGGCCGTCGAGGTCGAAGGTGTAGTCGGTCTCCCCACCGGCCGGGTCGACCTCCCGGATCATGTTCCCGTAGATGTCGTAGCCGTAGCTGGTGGTCTGCGTCGTTTGGTCAGCAGCCGGCCGAGGTTGTCATAGCTGAAGGTGACGGTGCCGCCGTTGGGGTCGACGATCCGCGCCACATCGCCGTTGTGGTTGTAGGTGTACGACTGCCGTGCCCCGCTGGGGGTGACCGTCGATGCGAGCAGGTACGCGGGCGCATAGCCGGTGTCCGCGGCCGAGGTCGTGGCCGCGGTGTAGGTCGTCGTGGTGGTGCGGCAAGTCGACGGCACCCGGGGTGGGGCGGGTTTGGACCGGGCGAGGGCGGCAAGCCGCAGAGAAGGCCGTGCTGCTGAGGCGCGTATTCCCCATCCGGACGGCCGATGCCCCATGGCGGCGCAGGACCAGCCGCCGCGTCCGTGCCCGAGCCCAGGCGGTTTCCATGATCATGCTCGTCGGCCTGCTGGTCCCGCCCGTGCTGCTGCTGCTCATCCTGGGCATGTCCTGGCTGGAGGACCGGGTGTTCGGCCCGCAGGCGGGCGAGGTGGCGGAGGCAGTGGTGGCGGAGGCAGTGGAAGTGGAGCCGGTGGAGCAGCCGCAGGATCTCGCGGTGCGCCGGCTCGCCCGGGTCACGGCGGCGCGCGGCCGGGCCCGGCACCGGGCACGGTCGGCCGCCTGAGCGCCCCCCGAGCACCCTGCGAGCGTCCTGTGACGCATCGCTCCCAGGGCTGTATTGACGCTGCGACCTGGGGCGTGGTGGGATCTTTGCGCCAATACGGAGGCATGGAGAGGAAGCCGGTGCGAATCCGGCGCGGTCCCGCCACTGTCACCGGGGAGCACCCTCGACCGATGGTCACGGCAGCCGGAAGCACGGCCGCTGGAAGGCCCGGGGGTGTGCCGATCCGGGAGCCAGGAGACTCTCGCCTCCGCTCGTCGATCCAGGGCGCGGACCCTGAGTGAGGACACGCACGCCATGCAGGCTGCCCGGTTCGCAGGCCGACCTTCGGGGTCCACGACCGCTCGTCGCAGCGGCTGACCGGCGTGCGCACGCACACCGCCTTCGCGGTGGGTGCCGTCGCCGGGTATGCCGTGGACGCCCTGCTCGCCGACCCCCGCCGGGGTCATCCGGTCGCCGCCTTCGGTTCGGCCGCCGCCGCGCTGGAGCGGCGGCTCTGGCGTGACCACCGGGGAGCCGGGGCCGCCTTCACCGCGCTCTGCGTGGGCGGGGTCGCCGCCGGGGCGGTGGCGGCCGAGCGCACGGTGGGCCGTTCGGCGTCCGCGCGGGCGCTGCTGGCCGCCGGGGCTGTCTGGACCGTACTCGGCGGCACCTCGCTGACCCGGGAGGCCCGCACCGTCGCCGCCGCCCTCCAGGCCGATGACCTGGACGCCGCGCGGGCCCGGCTGCCGCACCTGTGCGGGCGTGACCCGCGCCATCTGGACCGCGACGGGCTGGCCCGGGCGGTGGTGGAGTCGGTCGCCGAGAACACCGCCGATGCCGTGGTCAACGCCCTCACCTGGGGCGCGCTCGCGGGCACGCCCGGTCTGCTGGCCTTCCGCGCGGTGAACACCCTGGACGCCATGGTGGGCCACCGCTCCCCGCGCCAGCTGCGCTTCGGCTGGGCCTCCGCCCGGCTGGACGACGCGGCGGGCTGGCCCGGCGCCCGGCTGACCGCGCTGCTGACCGTCGCCGCCGCGCCCGAGCCGGGCCGGGCCTGGCGGGTGTGGCGGCGCGACGGCTCGGCGCACCCCAGCCCCAACGCCGGGCAGGCCGAGTCCGCCTTCGCGGGTGCGCTGGGCGTGCGGCTGGGCGGGACGCTGGCGTACGGCAGCCGGGTGGAGCACCGCCCGGTGCTGGGCGCCGAGCTGCGGCCGGTGGCGGTCGGGGACATCGAGCGGGCCTGCCGGCTCTCCCGCCGGGTCGGCCTGCTGGCGCTGGGGACGACGGTGGCCGCCCGGTGGGCGGTCGGCCGACTGCGGAGTACGGGGACACTGCGGAGCACGGGCACCCGGAAGGGGGCGGGGGCGTGAGCGGGGCGCTGCTGGTCGCGGGGACGACCTCGGACGCGGGCAAGAGCGTGGTCACGGCGGGGATCTGCCGCTGGCTGGCCCGGCAGGGCGTGAAGGTGGCGCCGTTCAAGGCGCAGAACATGTCGCTCAACTCCATGGTCACCGCCGACGGCGCCGAGATCGGCCGCGCCCAGGCGATGCAGGCCGCCGCCGCCCGGGTGGAGCCGGAGGCGGCGATGAACCCGGTGCTGCTCAAGCCGGGCGGCGACGGCCGCAGCCAGGTGGTGCTGCTGGGCCGCCCGGTGGCCGAGGTGGGCGCGCTGGACTACCGGGAGCGCAAGCCGGTGCTGCTGGAGCGGTCCCTGGAGTGCCTGGCCGACCTGCGGCGCCGCTTCGATGTGGTGGTCTGCGAGGGCGCCGGCTCCCCCACCGAGATCAATCTGCGGGACCGCGACATCGCCAACATGGGCCTGGCCACCGCCGCCGGGCTGCCCGTGGTGGTGGTCGGCGACATCGACCGGGGCGGGGTCTTCGCCTCGATGTACGGGACGCTGGCGCTGCTCTCCGCCGAGGACCAGCGGCATGTGGCGGGCTGGCTGGTCAACAAGTTCCGCGGCGACGCCCGGCTGCTCCAGCCGGGGCTGGAGATGCTGGAGAAGCTGACGTCACGCCAGGTCCTCGGGGTGCTGCCGATGCTCTCCGGGCTCTGGCTGGACGCCGAGGACTCGCTCGACCTGGACACCGCCGTGGACCGGGGCGGCGCGGGCACTGCCGCCCCGTACGGCGCCGAGGTGCTGCGGGTCGCGGTGGTGCGGCTGCCCCGGCTCTCCAACTTCACCGACCTGGACGCCCTGGCGCAGGAACCGGGCGTACTGGTGCGCTGGGCCTCCCGGCCCGAGGAGGTCGCCGACGCCGACCTGGTGGTGCTGCCCGGCACCCGGGCCACCGTGGCCGACCTGGCCTGGCTGCGGGAGCGCGGGCTGGCCGACGCGATCAGCGGACGGGCGGCGGCGGGACGGCCGGTGCTGGGCGTCTGCGGCGGCTTCCAGATGCTGTCGCGGCTGATCGTGGACGAGGTCGAGTCCGGCGCCGGGCGGGTGCCGGGGCTGGGCCTGCTGCCGGTCCGGGTGGAGTTCGCCCGGGAGAAGACCCTTGGCCGACCGGTCGGCGAGGCGTACGGGGAGCGGGTGGAGGCATACGAGATCCACCACGGCGTGGTGGCGCTGGAAGGCGGCGAACCGTTCCTGGACGGCTGCCGGAGCGGCGCCGTCTGGGGCACCACCTGGCATGGCGCGCTGGAGAACGACGCCTTCCGCCGTGCCTTCCTGGCCGAGGTCGCCCGGCTCGCCGGGCGGGCCTTCGCCCCCGCCCCCGACAGCTGCTTCGCCGACGCCCGCGAGCAGCGGCTCGACCGGCTCGGCGACCTGATCGAGCAGCACGCCGACACGGCCGCGCTCTGGCGGCTGATCGAGGACGGCGTGCCCGCCGACGGGCCGCCGTTCCTCCCCCCGGGTGCGCCGTGAGCCCCGGCCCCGCCGTGAGCCCGAGCCCCCGTCCCCGCCGCGAGACCGCCCCCGCCGTGAACCGAGAACCAGGAGAGACCCCCATGCCCGGCGCCACCGTGCTGCTGCTGTCCACTGCGGACACCGACCTGCTGGCGGCCCGCGCCTCCGGCGCCCCCTACCGGATCGGCAACCCGACCCGGGTCGATGCCGCCGAGGAGCTGCCGTCGCTGCTGGACGGCGCCGATGTGGCCGTGGTGCGGCTGCTCGGCGGCAAGCGGGCGTGGGAGGACGGGCTGGCCGTCATCGCCGCCTCCGGGGTGCCGACCGTGCTGCTGGGCGGCGAGGCCGTACCCGACGCCGAGTTGATGGCGCTCTCCTCGCTGCCCGCCGGTGTGGTCGCCGAGTCGCTGGCGTACCTGGTCGAGGGCGGCCCGGAGAACCTCGCCGAGCTGACCCGGTTCCTCTCCGACACCGTGCTGCTGACCGGTGAGGGATTCGCGCCGCCGCAGCCGATGCCGCAGTTCGGCGTGCACGGCGGGCGCGAGCAGCGGGAGGGGCGGCCCACGGTGGGCGTGCTCTTCTACCGGGCGCATGAGCTGTCCGGCAACACCGCCTTTGTGGATGTGCTCTGCGATGCGGTGGAGGCCAAGGGCGGCAATGCGCTGCCGGTCTACTGCGGTTCGCTGCGGGGAGCCGACGCCGGGCTGTACGAGCTGCTGGGGAACTGCGACGCGGTTGTGGCCACCGTGCTGGCGGCGGGCGGCACGGTGGCGGCCGAGGCGTCGGCGGGCGGCGAGGACGAGACCTGGGACGTGGGCGCGCTGGCCGAGCTGGATGTGCCGGTGATCCAGGGCCTCTGCCTGACCGGCAGCCGGGCCGCCTGGCTGGAGTCGGACGCGGCGCTGTCGCCGATGGACGCGGCGATGCAGGTGGCGATCCCGGAGTTCGACGGCCGGATCGTCTCGGTGCCGTTCTCCTTCAAGGAGACCGGTGCGGACGATGTGCCGGTCTATGTCGCCGACCCGGAGCGGGCGGCGCGGGTGGCCGGGATCGCGGTGCGGTACGCGGCGCTGAAGCACAAGGCCAACGCGGACAAGCGGGTCTGCCTGATGTTCACGGCCTATCCCACCAAGCACTCCCGGGTCGGCAACGCGGTCGGCCTGGACACGCCCGCCTCGGCGGTGCGGCTGCTGGACGCGCTGCGTGCGGCGGGCTACGCCGTGGACGGCTACCCGGACAACGGCGACGAGCTGATCCACCGGCTGATCGCGGCCGGCGGCCACGATGTGGAGTGGCTGACCGAGGACCAGCTGCGGGCCGCCCCGGCGCGGGTGCCGCTGGCCGACTACCGGCGGTGGTTCGAGGCGCTGGAGCCCGGACTGCGGGAGTCGATGCGCGAGCACTGGGGTGAGCCGCCCGGCGGCCTCTATGTGGACGGCGACGAGATCGTGCTGGCCTCGCTCCGGTTCGGCAGCGTGGTCATCATGATCCAGCCGCCGCGCGGCTTCGGCGAGAACCCGATCGCCATCTACCACGACCCCGACCTGCCGCCCTCGCACCACTACATGGCGGCCTACCGCTGGCTGGAGGCCGCGCAGTCGGAGGGCGGCTTCGGCGCCGACGCCATCGTCCACCTGGGCAAGCACGGCACCATGGAGTGGCTGCCCGGCAAGGGCCTCGGCCTCTCCGCCGAGTGCGCCCCGGACGCGGTGCTGGGCGACCTGCCGCTGATCTACCCGTTCATCGTCAACGACCCGGGCGAGGGCACCCAGGCCAAGCGGCGCGGCCACGCGACCGTGGTGGACCACCTGGTGCCGCCGATGGCCCGTGCCGACACCTATGGCGACCTGGCCAAGCTGGAACAGCTGCTTGATGAGTACGCCCTGGTCAGCGATCTGGACCCGGTCAAGGCCCCGGCCGTGCGGGCGCAGATCTGGACGCTGGTGAAGGCCGCCGAGCTCCACCACGACCTGCATGTGGACGAGCAGCCGGACGACGACGCGTTCGACTCGTTTGTGATGCACATCGACGGCTACCTCTGCGAGATCAAGGACGTCCAGATCCGCGACGGGCTGCACATCCTGGGCGGCGGCCCGGTCGGCGAGGCCCGGGTCAACCTGGTGCTGGCCGTGCTGCGCTCCTCCCAGGTGTGGGGCGGCAAGGCCGATGCGCTGCCGGGCCTGCGGGCGTCGCTGGCGGCCGAGTTCGGCCTGGTCGAGAAGGAGCTGCTGGCCGAGCCCGGCGCGGCGGTGAAGGTCCCGGCCGAGCTGACGGCGCTGGTGGACGGCCCGGCGCGGACCGCCTCCGACGCCGTGGACCTGCTGGAGCAGCTCTGCCGCCGGCTGGCCGAGTCCATGGAGCAGCGCGGCTGGGCGGTGGACGCGGCGGCCGGGCTGGTGGCCGAGGTGCTGGGCCGTGGGGTGTCGGGCCGTGGGGTGTCGGGCCGCGAGGTGGCTGACGCCGTACGGGTGCTGGAGTTCGCCGCCGCCGAGGTGGTGCCCCGGCTGGCGCGTACGACGGATGAGATCACCCATGTGCTGCGGGCGCTGCGGGGCGGCTATGTCCCGGCCGGGCCGTCGGGTTCGCCCACCCGAGGGCTGGTCAATGTGCTGCCGACCGGCCGCAACTTCTACTCGGTGGACCCCAAGGCCATCCCGTCCCGGCTGGCCTGGGAGGTCGGCCAGGCGCTGGCCGACTCCCTGGTGGCCCGCTACCTCCAGGACACCGGCGAGCACCCCCGGTCGGTCGGGCTGACCGTCTGGGGCACCTCCTGCATGCGCACCCAGGGCGACGACATCGCCGAGATCCTCGCCCTGCTGGGCTGCCGCCCGGTCTGGGACGACGCCTCCCGCCGGGTCACCGGCTTCGAGGTGATCCCGCTGGCGGAGCTGAACCGGCCCCGGATCGATGTCACGGTGCGGATCTCCGGGTTCTTCCGCGACGCCTTCCCGCATGTGGTGGCGCTGGTGGACGACGCCGTACGGGCCGTGGCGGAGCTGGACGAGCCCGCCGACCGCAACTACGTCCGCGCGCACGCCGACCAGGACACCGCCGAGCACGGCGACCGGCGCCGCGCCACCGCCCGGATCTTCGGCTCCAAGCCGGGCGCCTACGGCGCGGGCCTGCTGCCGCTGATCGACGCCCGCAACTGGCGCTCCGACGCCGACCTGGCCGAGGTCTACGCCGTCTGGGGCGGCTACGCCTATGGGCGCGGTCTTGAGGGCCGGGCCGCGCGCGGGGACATGGAGCAGGCGTTCCGGCGGATCTCGGTCGCGGCGAAGAACGTCGACACCCGTGAGCACGACCTGGTCGACGCGGACGACTACTTCCAGTACCACGGCGGCATGGTGGCCATGGTCCGCCATCTGACCGGCACCTCCCCGGAGGCGTATGTCGGCGACAGCGCGCTGCCCGACCAGGTGAGGACCCGCACCCTGGGCGAGGAGACCCACCGGGTCTTCCGGGCCCGGGTGGTCAACCCGCGCTGGATGGCGGCGATGCGCCGGCACGGCTACAAGGGCGCCTTCGAGATGGCCGCCACCGTGGACTACCTCTTCGGCTACGACGCCACGGCGGGCGTGGTCGACGACTGGATGTACGAGAAGCTGGCGGCGGAGTACGTCTTCGACCCCACCAACCAGGACTTCATGAAGAAGTCCAACCCCTGGGCGCTGCGCGGCATCACCGAGCGCCTGCTGGAGGCCGCCGACCGGCAGCTGTGGGCC
Source organism: Peterkaempfera bronchialis (assembly GCF_003258605.2). Classification (NCBI taxonomy): domain Bacteria; kingdom Bacillati; phylum Actinomycetota; class Actinomycetes; order Kitasatosporales; family Streptomycetaceae; genus Peterkaempfera; species Peterkaempfera bronchialis. The sequence goes on along the minus strand of NZ_CP031264.1, from coordinate 5,412,444 downwards.
GAGCCGGACCAGCAGACCCTGGACCGGCTGCGCGAGACCTACCTCGAACTCGAAGGCGACCTGGAGGGTGAGGACCGATGAGCGACGCGAGGTATCCGTTCACCGCGATCGTCGGGATGGCCGACCTGCGGCTGGCGCTGCTGCTCAACGCGGTCTCACCGGCCGTCGGCGGGGTGCTGGTGCGCGGCGAGAAGGGCACCGCCAAGTCGACGGCGGTCAGGGCGCTGGCCTCGCTGCTGCCGTCCATCGCGGTGGTGGAGGGCTGCCGGTTCGCCTGCGACCCGGCGGCGCCCGACGGCCAGTGCCCGGACGGTCCGCATGAGCCCGGCACGGCCGCCGCCACCCGGCCGGCCGGGCTGGTGGAGCTTCCGGTGGGCGTCTCCGAGGACCGCATCGTCGGCTCGCTGGACCTGGAGCGGGCACTGGCCGAGGGCGTCAAGGCGTATGAGCCGGGCCTGCTGGCCGCCGCCCACCGGGGGGTGCTCTACATCGACGAGGTCAATCTGCTGCACGACCATGTCGTCGATCTGCTGCTGGACGCCGCCGCCATGGGCCGCTCCTATGTGGAGCGGGAGGGCGTCTCGGTCCGGCACGCCGCCCGCTTCCTGCTGGTCGGCACCATGAACCCGGAGGAGGGCGAGCTGCGTCCGCAGCTGCTCGACCGGTTCGGCCTGACGGTGGAGATCGCCGCCACCCGGGAGCCGGAGCAGCGGGCCGAGGTGGTGCGGCGGCGGCTGGCGTACGACGCCGATCCGAGCGGCTTCGCCGCCCGCTGGGCGGAGGACGAGCGGGCGCTGGCCGAGCGGATCAGCGCCGCCCGGGCGCTGCTGCCCGAGGTGGTGCTGGGCGATGCGGCGCTGCGTCAGATCACCGCCGTCTGCGCCGCGTTCGAGGTGGACGGGCTGCGCGCCGACATCGTGATGGCCCGTACGGCGGTCGCGCTGGCCGCCTGGGCGGGCCGGACCCAGGTGCTCGCGGAGGACGTCCGCACCGCCGCGCAGCTGGCGCTGCCGCACCGCCGCCGCCGCAACCCCTTTGACGCGCCCGGGTTGGACGACGACAAGCTGGACGAGACGCTTCAGCAGCACGCCGGGCAGCAGCAGGACGACGACGACCCGGACCCGGACGGGCCTGACGGCGGGCCCGGCGGGGGCGGGGGCGGCGGCGGGCAGGACGGTGGGCCGCAGGACGGCGCTCCCGACGGCTCCCCCGCCGACGGCGAAGCCCCCGCGCCCGCTGAGAGCTCCGACGGCGGCGAAGGCACGCAGCGCCCCGGCCGGGCGCCGCAGGAGTCGGCACCGGTGGCGGCCGGGGAACCGTACCGGACCCGGGTGCTGAAGGTGCCCGGGGTGGGCCGGGGCACCCAGGGCCGCCGCTCCCGCGCCGAGACCGACAGCGGGCACACCGTCCGGGCCCGGCGGCCCGCCGGGGTGCTGGGCAGGCTGCACCTGGCCGCGACCGTGCAGGCCGCCGCCCCGCACCAGCACGCCCGGGGCCGCGACGGCCGGGCGCTGCTGCTGCGCCGCGACGACCTGCGGGAGAAGGTCCTGGAGGGCCATGAGTCCAACCTGGTGCTCTTCGTGGTGGACGCCTCCGGTTCGATGGCGGCCCGGCAGCGGATGACCGCCGTCAAGGGCGCCGTGCTGTCGCTGCTGATGGACGCCTACCAGCGCCGCGACAAGGTCGGCCTGGTCACCTTCCGGGGCTCCAGCGCCGAACTCGCTCTCCCCCCGACCTCCTCGGTGGAGGTGGGCGCGGCCCGGCTGGAGCAGCTGCCCACCGGCGGCCGTACCCCGCTGGCGGCGGGGCTGCTGCGCGCCCATGAGGTGCTGCGGCTGGAGCGGCTGCGCGACCCGCACCGCCGCCCGCTGCTGGTCGTGGTCACCGACGGCCGCGCCACCGGCGGCCGGGACGCCCTGGGCGACGCCCGCCGCGCCGCCGGGCTGCTGGCGGCGCAGGGCACCGCCGCCATCGTGCTGGACTGCGAGTCCGGCCCGGTGCGGCTCGGCCTGGCGGCCTCGCTCGCCGCCGACCTGGGCGCCTCCGCCGTCACCCTGGAGGAGCTGCGGGCCGACGGCATGGCCGCCCTGGTCCGCGACACCCGGGCCGCGTACGCCACCATCCCCCCGAGCAGGAAGGCGGCCTGACCACCATGCCGCAGGGACAGCCGTCCACCGTCCCCGACGACGGACTGACGACCCGTCAGCGTCGCAACCAGCCCGTGCTGGCCGTGCACACCGGGCCGGGCAAGGGCAAGTCCACCGCCGCCTTCGGCCTGGCGCTGCGCGGCTGGAACCAGGGCTGGCCGATCGGAGTGTTCCAGTTCGTCAAGTCCGCCAAGTGGAAGGTCGGCGAGGAGCGCGCGCTGCGGGTGCTCGGCGCCTCCGGCGAGGGCGGCCCGGTGACCTGGCACAAGATGGGCGAGGGCTGGTCCTGGGTCCAGCGCGACCTGGAGAGCAGCGAGGAGGCCGCCCGGGAGGGCTGGGAGCAGGTCAAGCGGGACCTGGCCGCCGAGACCTACCGGCTGTACGTCCTGGACGAGTTCACCTACCCGATGCACTGGGGCTGGGTGGACACCGAGGAGGTGGTCTCCGTCCTCCGCGACCGGCCCGGCGCGCAGCATGTGGTGATCACCGGCCGGTACGCACCGCAGGCGCTGCTGGACGCCGCCGACCTGGTCACCGAGATGACCAAGGTCAAGCACCCGATGGACGCGGGCCGCAAGGGCCAGCGCGGCATCGAGTGGTGACCGTACCCCGGCTGGTCGTCGCGGCCCCGTCCTCCGGTTCCGGCAAGACCACCGTGGCCACCGGGCTGATGGCCGCGCTCGCCGCCCGGGGCCTGGCGGTCTCGCCGCACAAGGTCGGCCCGGACTACATCGACCCCGGCTACCACGCCCTGGCCACCGGGCGTCCGGGGCGGAACCTGGACGCCTTCCTCTGCGGGCCGGAGCGGATCGCACGGCTGCTGCTGCACGGCGCGGCCGGGGCGGACCTGGCGGTGGTCGAGGGCGTGATGGGCCTCTTCGACGGCACGGCGGGGCGCGGCGAGCTGGCCTCCACCGCGCATGTCGCCAAGCTGCTGCGGGCTCCGGTGGTGCTGGTGGTGGACGCCTCCTCGCAGAGCCGGTCGGTGGCGGCGCTGGTGCACGGCTTCGCCTCCTGGGACCCGGAGGTGCGGCTGGGCGGGGTGATCCTCAACCGGGTGGCCTCCGACCGGCATGAGCAGTTGCTGCGCGAGGCCCTGGAGGAGGGCTCCGGGGTACCGGTGCTGGGCGCCGTACGCCGCAGCGAGGCGGTGGCGACGCCCTCCCGCCACCTGGGCCTGATCCCGGCGGTGGAGCGGAACGCGGCGGCGCTGCGGGCGGTCCGGGACATGGGCGCCCTGGTGGACCGCAGCGTGGACCTGGATGCCGTACTGGCCCTGGCCCGCTCCGCTCCCCCGCTCCCGGACCGGCCCTGGGACCCGGCGGCCGAGATCGCCGCGCTGGGCGGCCCGGTGACCGGCCGACCCCGGCTCGCGCTGGCCGGCGGGGCGGCGTTCTCCTTCTCGTACGCCGAGCACGCCGAACTGCTGACCGCCGCCGGGGCCGAGGTCGTCCCGTTCGACCCGCTGCACGACGAGAAGCTGCCCGGAGGCACGTCGGGGCTGGTGATCGGCGGCGGCTTCCCCGAGGTGTACGCGGCCGAGCTGTCCGCCAACGCCCCGCTGCGTTCGGCGGTCGCCGCCCTCGCCGCCTCCGGCGTGCCCATCGCCGCCGAGTGCGCCGGGCTGCTCTACCTCACCCGCTCGCTCGACGGCCACCCGATGTGCGGCCTGCTGGACGCCGACGCCCGGATGACCGACCGCCTCACCCTCGGCTACCGCGAGGCCGTCGCCCTGCATGACAGCCCCCTGGCGCCGGCCGGCACCCGCGTCCACGGCCATGAGTTCCACCGCACCCGCTGCGAACCGGGCTCCGGCCCCGCCCCCGCCTGGGCCTGGCGCGGCCCGACCGGGCCCGCCACCGAGGGGTTCGCCCACGGGCCGGTGCATGCCTCCTATCTGCATCTGCACTGGGCGGGCAGCCCCGGGATTCCGCTGCGGCTGGTCCGGCACGCCTGACCGCCGCCGCTTCGGGTAGTGTTGCCGTCCCCAGTAGCGGACGTACCGCAGTGGACGTACCAAGGAGGTGAGACCCATTACCGCTCTGTCAGCTTGGGTGCTCTCCTCTCACGATCGCGCGGCCCGTCCGGCATAGGTGACCGAGGGAGCCCCCATGGCATCCCGAAAGGCTTCCATGCCGGTCTCACCGCCACTCCTCTCCCTCTCCGCCATCGTCACCAGGCTGCGCGCCGCCGGCTGTGTCTTCGCCGAGGACGAGGCGCAGTTGCTCATCTCCACCGCCCGGACCCCTGACGAACTCGCCGCCATGGTCGAGCGGCGGGCCGCCGGGCTGCCCCTTGAACACGTGCTCGGCTGGGCGGACTTCTGCGGTCTGCGGATCGCCGTGGACCCCGGGGTCTTCGTCCCCCGCCGCCGCACCGAGTTCCTGGTCGAGCGGGCCGCCGCGCTGGCCGGGCCGGGCGCGGTCGTGGTCGACCTGTGCTGCGGCTCGGGCGCGCTGGGCGCGGCGCTGGCGGCGGGCCTGGGCGGCGTCGAGCTGCATGCGGCCGACCTCGACCCGGCCGCCGTCCGGTGCGCCCGCCGCAATGTCGCCGCCGCCGGTGGCCGGGTGTATCAGGGCGACCTCTACGCACCGCTGCCCGCCGCCCTGCGGGGCCGCGTCGACCTCCTGCTCGCCAATGTCCCTTACGTCCCCACCGAGGAAGTCGGACTGCTGCCCGCCGAGGCCCGCATCCACGAGGCCCGGGTGGCTCTCGACGGCGGCGCCGACGGGCTGGACGTCCTGCGCCGAGTGACCGCCGACGCCCCGCAGTGGCTGGCCCCCGGCGGCCATCTGCTGGTCGAGACCAGCGAGCGCCAGGCCCCCCAAGCCGTCGAAGCCTTCGCCCGCAGCGGACTGACCACCCGGATCGCCACCTCCGACGAGCTCTACGCCACCGTCGTCATCGGCACCAGACCGCCCGCCGGGAGCACCCCGGACCGCTGACCCGCCACCGGCCGTCCATCCGGAGTTCGTCTTCTGATCTCACATCAGTCCTATCCGGCTCTCATCGAACTCTCATGCCCGCACGGTTCCTTGCCTGGAGATGGGATTCACGCCGATCCGAAGAAGGGCTCACATGGCCTGGTGGCGAACCGCCTCCCGCAGGGACGCGGCCGACGATCCGAGTGCGGGGAAGGACGACGGCGAGCAGGTGCTGCGGGTGGCCGACCGTCTGCACGCCTTCAATCGCTATGAGTTGAAGTACCTGGTCCCGGCGGAGCAGGCGACCGCGATCCGCGACGAGTTGGTCGAGCGCATGGACCGCGACCCGCATAGCCCGGTCGGCGGCTACGGGGTGTGGAGTCTGTACTACGACACACCTCAACTGCGGTTCTACTGGGAGAAGATCGAGGGGCTGAAGTTCCGCCGCAAGCTGCGGCTGCGCCACTACGGCGATCTGGCGGCCGTCACGGACGACTCACCGGTCTTCGTGGAGGTCAAGCAGCGGGTCAACCGGGTCACCCAGAAGCGGCGGATCAGGCTTCCGTACGCGACCGCCCGGCGGCTCTGCGACCGGCGGGAGCTGATCGAGCATGCCGAGCGGGAGCGCGCCTTCGTGGAGGAGGTGCTGGACCTGGTCGTCCGGCTCGATCTGCGACCCACCGCCATCACCGGCTACCAGCGCGAGGCCCTGGTCGGCCGCGCCCAGGACACCGGGCTGCGGGTCACCTTCGACCGGCGCATCCGGGGTCGCGACCGTGACTTCCACCTCGGCGCCGAGGCCGAGAACCGCTACACCGTCCCGCCGCACCTGGCCGTGATGGAGGTCAAGGTCAATGAGCGGGCGCCGTACTGGATCACCGACCTGGCGGCCCGCCGCGACCTCAACCTGGTGCGGGTCTCCAAGTACGTGCAGAGCATCGAGGCATTCGGCCTGGCTCCCCGGTCCGTCTTCCACGTCCGCGACGAGGACCTCACTCCGCCCACCCCGCACACTCCCCGGCACCCGGCGCCGGCCCAGCTGCCTGTGGAGGCATGACCAGTGAACTTCAACCTCCAGGATCTCAGCGGCACCTTCAGCGTGGCCGACATCGTGCTCGCGATGGCGCTGTCGTTCGCCCTGAGCACCATGATCGGCTTCGTCTACCGGGCGACGCACCGCAATGTCTCCTACAGCCAGTCCTATGTGCAGACCCTGGTCATCGTCGGCATGGTCGTGGCACTGATCATGCTGGTGGTCGGCTCCAACCTGGCCCGGGCCTTCTCCCTGGTCGGCGCGCTGTCGGTGGTCCGCTTCCGCAACGCGGTCAAGGAGACCCGGGATGTCGGCTTCATCTTCCTGGTGATGGGCCTGGGCATGGCCTGCGGCGCCCGCTTCTACACCCTGGCGGCCATCGCCGCCGTGGCCATCTGCCTGATCATGGTCGTGATGCACCGCTTCAACTGGTTCCACCTCGATGTGCAGCGGCAGGTCGTCAAGGTCCAACTGCCTGCCGGCGAGGACCGCACGGCGGCCATCCAGGACGTACTGCTCCGCTTCACCACCGAGTTCGAGCTGGTGAGCACCGAGTCCATCCGCGGCGGCACGCTGACCGAGGTCTTCTACACGGTGCGGCTGAAGAAGGGCACCGAGCCGGGCGAACTGGTCATGGCCCTCCAGGAGCGCGCCTCCGGACAGCGGGTCACCGTGCTGACCGGGTACGACCAGACCGACCTGTGATGGGTACCCCGGCCAAGGCGCCCGGGCGGCGGCTGCGCCACCGCATCCCGCTCCGGCTGCGCCACCACTGGAAGCCCGCCGCGCTGCTCTGCGCGGGGCTCGCCCTGCTGCTGGCCTTCTTCGGCGATGCGCGGATCTCGCCCTATGTCACCAGCGCCTCGGCGGCGGAGGGCAGCAAGGTCACGGAGAACATCCCGGGCACGGCCGAGCTGTATGACGCCACGGTCGCGCACTCGATTCGGCTGGAGTACGACGAGGACGACTTCACGGCGATGATGGCCGAGTTCCGGAAGGACGGCTCCAAGGAGTACATCGAGGCGGACGCGACCATCGACGGCACCCTGGTGTCCAGGGTCGGCATCCGGCTGAAGGGCAACTCCACCCTCCAGTCCCTGCGCCGCTCCGGCTCGGACTCTGGATTCGGGCGGCAGGGCGGCGAATTCGGCGGGGGATTCGGCGGCGAATTCGGCGGCGGCGGCGGGATGACGGCCGTCCCGCTCTCCGCCGACAAGCCGGAGGAGCTGCCCTGGCTCATCAAGGTCGACCAGTACATCGCGGGCCGGGCGTACCAGGGGCACCAGCAGATCTCGGTGCGTCCCGGGTCCAATGCGTCCATACCGCTCAACGAAGCCGTCTCGCTGGCCTCGGTGAAGACCTCCGGGCAGGCGGCGGAGCGTTCTGCGCTCTCCTCCTTCACCGTCAACAACCGCCCGGCGGTGGCCCGGCTGATCGTGGAGAACCCCTCCCGCGACTTCGCGGAGACCGCCGTCGGCACGGACGGCGTGCTCTACAAGGCCCTGAGCACCGGCCGGTTCTCCTACCAGGGTGACGACCCGACCGCGTACAAGGACGACTTCAAGCAGCTCACCAAGAAGGGAAGCCAGGATCTCCAGCCCGTCATCGACCTGATGAAGTGGGTCGACACCTCGTCGGACAAGGAGTTCGCCGAGGGGTTGGGCAAGCGGGTCGACGTCGAGTCCTTCGCCCGCTATGTCGCCACGCAGAATCTGCTGCTGAACTCCGACGACATGAGCGGCCCCGGCAAGAACTACTACCTCTGGTACGACCTGGGCAGCAGGAAGTTCACCGTGCTGGGGTGGGACTACAACCTCACCTTCAACGGGAGCAGCGACGCCGGACCGGACGACACGATCGGCCTGGGCGGCGGCCGACCACCTGGCGGCACCGGTGGCTTTCCCCAGGGACTCCCCGAAGGACTACCGGAAGGCCTCCCCGAGGGCTTCCCTGAAGGCGGCGGGCCTGAAGGCGGCGGGCCACCCGGCGGGGGCATGATGTCCGGCCACACCCTCAAGGAGCGCTTCCTGGAGCTGTCCGCGTTCGACGACGTCTACCACGACGCCTACCGCGAGCTGTACCAGCAGTTCTACGGCTCCGGCAGCGCACTCAAGGCCCTGGATACGGCTGTGGACCAGGCCGTGGCGGCGGGCGCCGAGAGGTCCGGGATCGCCACCGCCGCCGAGAAGCTGCGGTCCACAATCACCGCCCGGACCAAGAGCCTCGCCGCCGACCCGGTCGTCCGGGGCACGGCCGGCGGCTGACCCACCGCTGCCCGCCGCCCCGCCGCCCCACCGCCCGCCCGCCGGGCTCGGTCAGCGGCGGGCGGCGGTGGAGGGTGCGGCCGTGGCGGCGTGGACCTCCTCCTTGCGGGAGGGATGCCGGTGCGGGGGCGGTACCGCCCGGATGCCCCGGGCGGTGTGGACCGGACCTGCCGTGTTCTTGGTCAGCCACTCCAGGGCGGTGGGCAGCATCGCCGCCCAGACGGCGGTGTTGTGCCCGCCGTGGGCGACGGTGAGCGTGGTGCCGTGGGCGGGGCGGGACAGCTCGGCCAGCAGCGAGCGGGCGTCGGCCACCGTGCGGCCGTCCTGGAGGCTGCCGGCCAGCAGCAGCGCGATATCCGGCTGCGCGGCCATCCGGCGCAGCCGCAGCACGGGGCTGTTGGCGGCACGCAGCGCCGGGTTGTGCACGACGAACGGGGAGTCGGGGGTGTTGTAGCCGGAGAGGCTGACGGCGGAGTGGAAGACGGAGGGGTGCTTGACGATGAGGTTGACGGCGCAGTATCCGCCGGCGGAGTAGCCCATGACCGCCCAGTGGCGGGCGTCGGGGGCGGCCCGCAGGCTGTGTTTGATCAGCCAGGGCACGTCCTTGGCCAGCCAGGTGTCGGCCTGGGGGCCGTTGGGGATGTTGGTGCAGCCGGTGTCCTTGATGCCGGTGTAGTTCATGGTGACCGCGACCAGGATGAACGGGTGGGTCTGCTGCGAGGCGATCAGCCCGCTCAGCTTGCGGTCGACGTCCAAGGCACCGAACCAGGTGCGCGGCGAGCCGGGCTGGCCGGGCAGCAGCTCGATCACCGGGAACGCCTTGTCCTGGTAGGCCGCCTCGTGGTACTGCGGCGGCAGCCAGACGTACAACTCGCCGCGCAGCCGGGAGCTCGGCCCGACCGCCGTCGAGATGAGCACATCGCGCTTGTACGGGTCGAACGACAGCGCCGAGCGGGTGCCCTTGGGCTGGAGCCCGCCGAGGGCGGCCGCGCCCACCTTGGGGGTGGCGCCGTCCGGGCCGAGGGCGACCTGGTTCCCGTTGTTGCCGAGCAGGTCGTCCCAGCTCTCGTAGAAGGCGTAGGTGTTGTTCAGCCAGACGAGGGCGACCAGCACGGCCACGGCCTGGTTGAGCAGCAGCAGGCCGAGTCTCCCACCGTGGCGGACGGCTTTCGGGCCGGGTATCCGGTTCCACAGGGCCAGCACCAGCACGGTGAGCACCACCAGCACGGCCACGATGAGCGCGAAGAACGCGCCGCTCGTCAAGTCCATCCCCTCAAGCCTTCCGTCTGCGGCTCTGCCTGCCCGGTCCGTCGTACCGGTCTCGTGCCGCACCTGAGGAGGAGACGCGTGGAACCGCAATCAGGTTCCTATCGGGGTGGATCAGACACCCGAAAGGACCACAAGGTTCCCTCGTACGGGGCATCCGCGCGGGGTGCGGGGCCGCCGATCGGGCGGCCTGGGCCAGTCGGCGGCAGTCGGCGGCGGTCGGCGGCAAAGGGGTTTGCTCCGGCGGGCATCGGCGCAGGTGCGGTGCGGTGCACGCCACACGGGGTCCGGTTGACTGCCCGCCGGGCGCGTGATGGGATTTCCGGGCCATACACGGCGGCATTGACGAGGAAGTCCGGTGCGAATCCGGCGCGGTCCCGCCACTGTCACCGGGGAGCGCCCCCGACCCTCGCAGGCCGTCTGCGGGAGCCGGCCACGGCCGCGAAACATGCGGTTGGAAGGCCCGGGGGCGTGCCGATCCGGGAGCCAGGAGACTCTGGCCGCCGTCACGTCGACCGGGGCGAGGACCCCGAGTGAGGACTTCGCCATGCGCGCTCCGCATGCTGCCGCGCCGCGGCCCGCCGACCCCGGCCGCAGAGGCCGCAGAAGCCAGGGTGACCGCAGAAGCCCCGGCCACCGCCCCGGCCCGTCCGCGTGGGCCGCGTGAGCCGCCGCCTGGTAGGGGTCGGCATGGGCCCCGGCGACCCCGAGCTGGTCACGGTCAAGGGCGTCCGGGTGCTGCGCGAGGCACACCAGGTGGTGGTGCCCGTCATGGACAGCGGCGAGACCGGCCGCGCCGAGGCGACCGTGCTGCACCACACGGGCGCGGAGAAGGTCGTCCGGGTGGTGTTCGCCCTCAATGAGCGCGAGGACCGGGCCCGCCGCGAGGCGGCCTGGGACGCGGCCGGGGAGCAGGTCGTGGCGCTGCTGCGCGAGGCGGGCGAGGACGGCATCGTCGCCTTCGCCACCATCGGCGACCCCAATGTCTACTCCACCTTCACCTACCTCGCCCAGACGGTCCGCCGGGTGATGCCCGGCACGGTCGTGGAGACCGTCCCCGGCATCACCGCGATGCAGGACCTGGCGGCGCGCTCCGGCACGGTGCTGGCCGAGGGTGTCGAACCGCTCACCCTGGTGCCGGTGACCGCCGGTTCCGCCGTGCTGCGGCAGGCCCTGGAGGGGCCCGGCACGGTGGTGGCGTACAAGTTCGGCCGGATCGCCGCCGAGGTCGCCGCCGCGCTGCGGGAGACCGGCCGGACCGACGGCGCCGTCTGGGGCTCCGCACTGGGCCTGCCGGAGGAGTCCATCCGCCCGGCCGCCGAACTCGACGGCACCCCGCAGCCGTATCTGTCCACCCTGATCTGCCCCGCCCGGCGGGACTCCCGAGGGGGAAAGCTGTGACCGGTACGACCAGCGGCAAGGTCACCTTTGTCGGGGCCGGTCCCGGCGCCGCCGACCTGCTCACCTTCCGGGCCGCCCGGGCGATAGCCGAGGCCGATGTGGTGGTCTGGGCGGCCAGCCTGGTGCAGGAGGAGGTGCTGGCGCACGCCCGCGAGGGGGCCAGGGTGCTGGACTCCTCGCTGGTCCCCATGGAGGACGTGCTGGCCGTGTACGAGCAGGCGGCGCGGGACGGCCTCAGGGTGGCCCGCATCCACTCCGGCGACCCGTCGCTGTGGGGCGCCGTCCAGGAGCAGTTGGAGCGGTGCCGGGCACTGGGCCTGGAGACCGAGATCGTGCCCGGGGTGTCGTCCTTCTCCGCGGTGGCGGCCATCGTCCAGCGGGAGCTGACCGTCCCCGAGGTCGCCCAGTCGGTGATCCTCACCCGGCTCGGCGGCGGCAAGACGCCGATGCCGCCCGGCGAGGAGGTCCGCGAGTTCGCCCGCCACGGCACCACCATGGCGGTCTTCCTGTCGGCGGCGCGCAGCGGCCAGCTGGCCGCCGAACTGCTGGCGGGCGGCTACGCCGAGGAGACCCCGGTGGTCGTCGCCCACCAGGCGACCTGGCCGGAGGAGCTGGTACTGCACTGCACGGTGGGCACCCTGGAGGCCACCGTCAAAGCGCACCGGCTCTGGAAGCACACGCTCTTCCTGGTGGGCCCGGCGCTGGGCGCCGAGGGCACCCGCTCGCACCTGTACCACCCCGGGCACTTCCATACCTTCCGCAAGGCCGACCGGCGGGCGCGGCGCACGCTGCGCACCGACGGGGCCAGTGCCGCGCCGCTGCCCGCCGACGGCTGAGCCGCGCCCGCCCACCCCCACCGCCGTACCGAACCCCGACCCCCGGCCGCACCCCCGAGAGGAGGGCCGCCCCCGCATGGCCACACAGCACCACCATGACCGCCGTCCGGACCCGATCACCGTCCTCGGGCGGGGGCGCCACCCCCTGCCGCCCGGGGACGCCGACCTGCTCTCGACCGCCACGCTGGTGGTCGGCGCCCGCCGCCATCTGGAGTCCGCGCCGGTAGCGGCGGCGGCCCGCCGGATCGTCCTGGGGCCGCTGGCCCCCGCGCTGGACGCCATCGCCGAGGAAGCGGCCCGGGACGGCGGCCGGACCGTGGTGCTGGCCTCCGGCGACCCGGGCTTCTTCGGGATCGTCCGGGCGCTGGCGGAGCGGTTCGGGGCGGACCGGCTGGAGGTCCGCCCCGACACCTCGTCGGTGGCGGAGGCGTTCGCCCGGCTGGGGCTGCCCTGGGATGACGCCGTGGTGGTCAGCGCGCACGGCCGGGCACCGCAGGCCGCCTTCAACGTCTGCCGGGCGCACCGCAAGACCGCCGTACTCACCGCGCCCGGCGCCGGCCCGGCCGAACTCGCCGCCGAACTGCTCCGCACCCCGGACCTCGAACGCCGCCTGGTCGTCGCCTCCGACCTGGGCGGTCCCGGCGAGCGGGTCGAGGAGGTCGACCCGGCCGAGGCCGCCGCCCGCCGCTGGCCGGCCGTCAACCTGGTCCTCTGCCTGGGGCCGTCCGACCGGCCCGGCCCGATGCGGACGCTGGCGGGGGCGGGGGGCGCACCGGCCGGTTGGGCGCTGCCGGAGACCGCGTTCGAGCACCGCGACTCCATGGTGACCAAGGCCGAGGTCCGCGCCCTGGTGCTGGCCCGGCTGGGGCCCCGGCTGGGCGAACTGGTCTGGGACGTCGGCGCGGGCAGCGGCTCGGTGGCCGTGGAGTGCGCCCGGTTCGGGGCGGCCGTGATCGCCGTGGAGCAGGCCGCCGACGGCGCCGCCCGCGTCCGGGCCAACGCCCGTGCGCACGGGGTGGACGTCTCGGTGGTGCACGGCCGCGCGCCGCAGGCCCTGGCCCCGCTGCCCGACCCCGACGCGGTCTTCGTCGGCGGCGGCGGCAGCGACCTGCCCGCCGTGGTCACCGCCTGCGCCGCCCGCGCCCGGCGTACCGTCGTCGTCACCCTGGCCGCGCTGGACCGGGTGCCCGCCGTACGGGAAGCGCTGCACGCCGCCGGGATGGCGAGCGACGGCGTACTGCTCCAGTCCTCCCGGCTCGCCCCGCTGCCCGGCGGGGTGAGCCGCCTCGCGGCGGTCAACCCGGTCTTTGTGCTGTGGGGCCACCGCCCGGCCCGGGACGGGGAGGCGCAGCCATGACCTGCCGCCGCACACGCACCGCCACCGGCCGGCTCCGCGTTCAGGCCCCGTCAGCGGCCGACAGCGCACGGACATCCCGCCCACGGGTGCCCACACCGCACATCCCAACCCCGGCCGCCGGCGCCCGCGCCCCACACCCCGCCCGCCAACGCACAACGCCAGCGCACCCGGACCAGCCCCACCCCCACACCCCCGCACACCCACCCCGGCCCAGGCCACTGCCACCCCGCACCCGCACCCACACCCGCACCCAGGCCGGACCGGAGCACCCCGCCCACCGACCGCACATCCCAACCCCGGCCGCCGGCACCCACGCGCCACACCCCGCCCGCCAACGCACAACGCCAGCGCACCCGGACCAGCCCCACCACCACACCCCCGCACACCCACCCCGGCCCAGGCCACTGCCACCCCGCACCCGCACCCAGGCCGGACCCGAGCACCCCGCCCACCGACCGCCCCCGCCCCCGAGACAGCAGCCACCGGGGCACCGCCCCCACCCGAGGAGGACCCAGCCGTGATCGGCCTGATCGCCGCCACCGCCGCCGGCCGCCGTGCCGCAGCCGAGCTCGCCGCCGCCTGGCCCGGCCGCACCGCCGTGTACGACGGCCCGGTGGCGGAGGCGGTGCGCCGGGCGTTCGCCGAGTGCGGGCAACTGGTGTGCTTCCTCGCCACCGGCGCCACCGTGCGCCTGGTCGCCCCGCTGCTCGTGGACAAGGCCGCCGACCCCGGCGTGGTCTGCGTGGACGAGGGACGCCGCTTCGCGGTCGCCCTGCTGGGCGGGCACGGCGGCGGCGCCAATGCGCTGGCCGCCGACGTCGCCGAGGTACTGGGCGCGCAGCCGGTGGTCACCACCGCCACCGACGCGACCGGCATCCCCGGCCTGGACACCCTGGGCCTGCCGGTGGAGGGCGAGGTCGCCGCCGTCGCCCGGGCGGTGCTGGACGGCTCCCCGGTACGGCTGGACGCCGACCGGCCGTACCCGCTGCCCGCGCTGCCGCCCTGCGTACGCGCCGACGCGCCCGCCGACGCGCCGGTGCTGCGGGTCAGCGACCGTACGGCAGCCCCGTCCGGTTCCCCCGCCGCCACGCTGCGGCCCGCCTCGCTGGTGGTCGGCGTCGGCGCCAGCCGCGACGTGCCCGCCGACGAGGTGCTGGGCCTGGTCGAGGCGGCGCTGGCCGACGCCGGGCTGTCGGCCGCCTCCGTGGCGCAGCTCTCCACCGTGGACGCCAAGGCCGACGAGCCCGGCATCCTGGAGGCCGCCCGCCGCCTCGGGGTCCCCGTGGTGACCCACCCCGCCGACGAGTTGGCCACCGTCGCCGTCCCCAACCCGTCCGCCGCGCCGCTGGCCGCCGTCGGCACCCCGAGCGTCGCCGAGGCCGCCGCCCTGGCCGACGCACCCGGCGGTGAACTCCTCGTCCCCAAGCGCAAGTCGGCCCCCGAGGGCCGCGCCGCGATGTGCACCGTCGCCGTCGCCCGCCGCGCCGTACGCGGGCGACTGGCCCTGGTCGGCCTGGGACCCGGCGCCCGGGACCTGCTCACCCCGCGCGCCCGCGCCGAACTGCGCCGCGCCTCCGTGGTGGTGGGCCTGGACCAGTACGTCGACCAGATCCGCGACCTGCTGCGCCCCGGCACCCGGGTCGAGGAGTCCGGCCTGGGCGCGGAGGAGGAGCGGGCCCACAGCGCCGTGCGGCTCGCCCGGGAGGGCCTGGCGGTGGCGCTGATCGGCAGCGGCGACGCGGGGGTGTACGCCATGGCGTCGCCCGCGCTGGCCGAAGCCGGCGACGACATCGACGTGGTGGGGGTGCCCGGCGTGACCGCCGCGCTGGCCGCCGCCGCGCTGCTGGGCGCACCGCTGGGCCACGACCATGTCTCCCTCTCCCTCTCCGACCTGCACACCCCCTGGGAGGTGATCGAGCGCCGGGTACGGGCAGCCGCCGAGGCCGACCTGGTGGTCACCTTCTACAACCCGCGCAGCCGCGGCCGCGACTGGCAACTGCCCAAGGCGCTGGACATCCTCGCCACCCATCGCACCCCGGGCACCCCGGTCGGGGTCGCCCATGGCGTCTCCCGCGCCGACGAGTGGCACACCGTCACCACCCTCGCCGAACTGGACCCCACCACCGTCGACATGACCACCGTGGTCACCGTCGGCAACACCGCGACCCGGCTGGTCGCCGGCCGCATGGTCACCCCGCGCGGCTACCGGTGGCAGCAGTGACCCCCGCCGCGTCCCCGCCCCCACCCTCACCCTCGCCCCCACCCTCACCCTCACCCTCACCCTCACCCTCACCCTCATCCCGGAGACCCCACGTGACCTCGCCCCAGCCGCCCGCGCTGCTCCTCGTCGGACACGGCACCCGTGACGACGGCGGCGCCGAGGCGTTCCGCAGCTTTGTCGACGGTCTGCGCGACCGGCTCCCCGGGGTGCAGGTCGGCGGCGGCTTCATCGAGCTCTCCCCGCCGCCGCTGGCGGACGCCGTGGCGGAGCTGGTGGCGGCCGGAGCCACCCGGTTCGCGGCGGTGCCGCTGGTGCTGGTCTCCGCCGGACACGCCAAGGGCGACATACCGGCGGCGCTGGTCCGGGAGAAGGAGCGGCACCCCGGCACCTCCTACGCCTACGGCCGCCCGCTCGGCCCGCACCCCGCGCTGCTGACCGTGCTGGAGCGGCGGCTGGACGAGGTGCTGGACCCGGCCGACCGCGCCGAGACCACCGTGCTGCTGGTGGGCCGCGGCTCCACCGACCCGGACGCCAACTCCGAGGTCCACAAGGCCGCCCGGCTGCTCTGGGAGGGCCGTGGCCTGGCCGGGGTGGAGACCGCGTTCGTCTCGCTGGCCGACCCCGACGTACCGGCCGGGCTGGAGCGCTGCCGGCTGCTCGGCGCCCGCCGGATCGTGGTGCTGCCGTACTTCCTCTTCACCGGCATCCTGCCGGACCGCGTCGACCGGCAGGCCGCCGACTGGGCCGCCGACCACCCGGACGTCGAGGTGCGCCGGGCCGGGGTGATGGGCGCCACCGAGGAGCTGGCCGACCTGGTGCTGGAGCGCTACCGGGAGGCACTGCGGGGCGACGTGCGGATGAACTGCGACACCTGTATGTACCGGGTCGCCATGCCCGGCTTCGAGGACAAGGTCGGCGCCCCGCAGCGCCCCCACCACCACCCGGACGACCCGGGCCACCACCACCATCACCACGACGGCCACAACCACGGCCACAGCCATGCGCACTGACGCTGCGTCAGCCACCGACCCGGACCTGCGCCACCACGGCGACGCCGAGGTCCGGGACGGCGGCCTGGTCGACCTGGCCGTCAATGTCCGCACCGGTACGCCGCCCGGCTGGCTGCGCGACCGGCTCGCCGCCACCCTCGCCGACCTGGCCGCCTACCCGGACTCCGGCGCCGCCTGCGCGGCGGTCGCCGCCCGACACGGCAGGCCGCCCGGCGAGGTGCTGCTGACCTCGGGGGCCGCCGAGGCGTTTGTGCTGCTGGCCCGTACGCTGCGGCCGCGCCGCGCGGTCGTGGTGCACCCCCAGTTCACCGAGCCCGAGGCGGCGCTGCGGGACGCGGGCCACCCCGTGGAGCGGGTGCTGCTGCGGCCGGAGGACGGCTTCCGGCTGGACCCGGCCGCCGTCCCGGACGACGCCGACCTGGTGGTGGTGGGCAACCCGACCAACCCCACCTCGGTCCTGCACCCGGCCGCCGCGCTCGCCGCCCTGGCCCGGCCGGGCCGCACCCTGGTGGTGGACGAGGCGTTCGCCGACACCGTCCCCGGCGAGGCCGGGAGCCTCGCCGCCCGGGGCGACCTGCCGGGCCTGGTGGTACTGCGCAGCCTCACCAAGACCTGGGGGCTGGCCGGGCTGCGGATCGGCTATCTGCTCGCCGCCGAGCCGCTGACCGCCGAACTCGCCCGCAGCCAGCCGCTCTGGCCGGTCTCCACCCCGGCCCTGGCCGCCGCTGAGGCGTGCTGCACGCCCGGTGCCCTGGCCGAGGCCGACCGGGCGGCCCGCACCACCGCCGAGCACCGCGCCCATCTGCTGGCCGGTCTCGCCGCCGTCCCGGGCGTCACCGTCCACGGCGAACCCGCCGCCTCCTTCGTCCTGGTCCGGCTGCCCGGCGCCGCCGCCGTACGGGAGCGGCTGCGCGCCGCCGGGTTCGCGGTCCGGCGCGGCGACACCTTCCCCGGCCTGGGCCCGGACTGGCTGCGCATCGCCGTCCGCGACCCGGCCACCAGCGACGCCTTCCTCGCCGCCCTCACCGCCGCGCTGGCGGAGGGTGCCTGACGGTCGGCCGGATCGGGATGGCGCGCGGGCCGCGTCGGCGCGGAGGGCGTCAGATCTGCTCGGCCCGCTCCAGGGCGGTGCAGCAGGTGTCGACGATCAGGCGGGTGACCACATAGGGGTCGACGTTGGCGTTGGGGCGCCGGTCCTCGATGTAGCCCTTCTTCTCGACCTCGACCTGCCACGGGATGCGGACCGAGGCGCCCCGGTCGGAGACGCCGTAGCGGTACTCGTCCCAGGGGGCGGTCTCATGCAGACCGGTGAGGCGGCTCTCGATGCCGGAGCCGTACTGCTTGACGTGCTCCAGCGGCTTGCCGTCGGCGCCGAGCGCCTCGCAGGCGGTGATGATCGGGTCGTAGCCCTCGCGCATCGCCCGGGTGGAGAAGTTGGTGTGGGCGCCGGCGCCGTTCCAGTCGCCCTTGACCGGCTTGGCCTCCAGGGTGGCGGAGACGCCGAAATCCTCGGCGGTGCGGTAGAGCAGCCAGCGGGCCACCCAGAGCTGGTCGGCGACGTCGAGCGGGGCGAGCGGGCCGACCTGGAACTCCCACTGGCCGGGCATCACCTCGGCGTTGATCCCGGAGATGCCGAGGCCGGCGGCGAGGCAGTTGTCGAGGTGCTTCTCGACGATCTCGCGCCCGAAGATCTCGTCGGCGCCGACGCCGCAGTAGTAGCCGCCCTGCGGGGCGGGGTAGCCGTTCTCGGGGAAGCCGAGCGGGCGGTTGCCCTCGAAGAAGGTGTACTCCTGCTCGATGCCGAAGATCGGCTCCTGGGGGGCGAACCGCTCGGCGACCTGGCGGAGCAGGGCACGGGTGTTGGACTCATGCGGGGTGCCGTCGGTATTGTACACCTCGCAGAGCACCAGCAGATGGTCGCCGCCCCGGATCGGGTCGGGGCAGCGGAAGACCGGCTTGAGCACCCGGTCCGAGGCATGGCCCTGGGCCTGGTTGGTGCTGGAGCCGTCGAAGCCCCAGTCGGGCAGCGGCGCACCGTCGGCGAGGATCCTGGTCTTGGAGCGCAGCTTGGCGGTCGGCGCGGTGCCGTCGATCCAGATGTACTCGGCCTTGTAACTCACTGTCGGATTCCTCGCGGGTGCGGTGGCGGGGGTGTGCCAGGTGGGGCGGGGTGCAGGGGAACCCTCGCAAGGCGCCGTTTCCCGGTTGTTCCCCCTCTGTGAACACCGTGTGAACCTGTCTGAAACCCGTACGAACCCGTCAGGCCGGGGGCTGCTGCCTGCCCGCGCGCCGCTGCCCGATGAGGACCGCCAGGCCGTCCAGCTGCCGCCGCAGGCCGAACTCGAAGACCGAGTCCAGGGTCAGGTCCACCTCGGAGCCCGTGGTGAACCGGGCCAGCCGGGGGAAGGCGGCGACCATGGTCTCGTTCCAGGACTGCTCCTCGTGCTCCAGCCACTCCTGGTCGGTCAGACCGGTGTCCCGCCGGGCCTCCGCCTCGGTCTCCAGGCTGACCGCAGTGCCCCGCACATAGCCGATCAGGCTGACCGCCGCATGCAGCACGTCCTCGGGGGGCAGTCCGGTCGCGTCCAGCGCGGCCAGCGCCCATTCGGTGTGCGGGATGCCGTTGAGCAGCGGCTGCGGCCGGGTCATCGAGATCACCGAGGCCAGCCAGGGGTGGCTCCGGTAGACCGCCCACTGCAACCGGGCCAGCAGCTCCAGCCGGGCCCGCCAGCCCGGCGGCGGGACGTCCGGCAGGCGCTGCTCGCCCAGCGCGGCGTCGGCCATCAGCAGCACCAACTCGTCCTTGCCGGGCACATAGTGATACAGCGTCATGGTGGCGACCCCGAACTCGGCCGCCACCCGCCGCATGGAGAGCGCGGCCAGTCCCTCCGCGTCCGCGCACTCGACCGCCGCCCGCACGATGCGCTCACGGGTGAGGTCCGGTCCGCCCGGCCGCTCCCTGCACGAGGCCGGCGGCGCGGGTGCGGCGACCACCACGGTGCCCACCCCGGGTACGGCCCGCACCAGGCCCTGCTGCCGCAGCGCGGCCAGCACCTTGCTGGCGGTGGCCATCGCCACGCCCCACTCCTGGGTGATCTGCCGGGTCGACGGCACCCGCTCGCCCTGCCGCAGCTCGCCGTCGGCGATGCGTCGCCGGATCTCCGCGACGATCCGGGCGTAGGGCGGGTCGGGCTGTGCAGTGGAGTGCGCCACCGCCACCTCCATTCACCTCCATGCGTACTAGTGCACCAGCGGGCTCCGGGCCCTCATTATGCACCCGTCCTCGGCCTTCATTCCATGGGTGCACTAGTGGAGGGAATCAGAAAACAGCAGCTCAGTGGCGTACTGGCGAGCCCGTTCGTACGGTGTCCAACAGCAAGCGAACCGTACGTCGTACACCACAGGAGGGGGCTTCCCCATGGACGCCGACACAGTCATCCCGCCCCGGGCGGGCCGCCGGGAGTGGATCGGGCTGGGGGTGCTGATGCTGCCGCTGCTGCTGGTCTCGATGGATGTGTCGGTGCTGTACTTCGCGGTGCCGTTCATCAGCCGGGACCTGCGGCCGAGCTCCACCGAGCAGCTCTGGATGCTCGACATCTACGGCTTTGTGCTGGCCGGTCTGCTGATCACCATGGGGTGGCTCGGCGACCGGATCGGCCGCCGCCGGCTGCTGATCATCGGCGCCGCGGCCTTCGGCGGCGCCTCGGTCGTCGCCGCGTACTCCTCCGGCGCGGAGACGCTGATCGCCGCCCGTGCGCTGCTCGGCATCGGCGGGGCGACGCTGATGCCGTCCACGCTGGCGCTGATCCGCAATATGTTCCACGACGAGAAGCAGCGCTCCACCGCCGTGGGCATCTGGACGGCGGGGACGACGGCGGGGATCTCGCTCGGGCCGGTCCTCGGCGGGTTCCTGCTGAACCACTTCTGGTGGGGGTCGGCCTTCCTGATCAACACCCCGTTCATGGTGATGCTGCTGGTGCTGGGACCGCTGCTGCTGCCGGAGTCGCGCAACCCGGCGGCGGGCCGCTTCGACCTGCTGGGCTCGGCGCTCTCGCTGGGCGCGGTACTGCCCACCGTCTGGGGGCTCAAGCAGCTCGCCGCCGACGGGCCCGGCCTGCTGCCCGCCGTCGCGGTCGCCGCCGGGCTGGCCGTGGGCGCGGTCTTCCTGCACCGCCAGCGCACCCGGCCGGAGCCGATGATCGACCTGTCGCTCTTCCGGAACCGGGGCTTCAGCGGGGCGATCACGGTCAACACGGTGGCCATGTTCGCCTTGATCGGCTTCACCCTCTTCTCGATGCAGTACCTCCAGTCGGTGCTCGGCCTGGACCCGCTGGAGGGTGCGCTCTGGTGCCTGATCCCCTCGGCGGCGGTGGGCGTCGCCGCACCGACCGCCACCGTGCTGGTCCGGCGGGCGAGCCGGTCCAGGCTGATCTGCGCGGCGTTTCTGCTGGCCGCCGCCGGCTACATGACGATGGCGGTACTCCGGCCGGACACCCCGCTCTGGGTGGCGCTCACCGGCGCCGGGGTGGCAGCGGTGGGCGTCGTCACGGCGGTGACCCTGGTCAGCGATCTCTTCCTGGGTACGGTGCCGCCGGAGCGGGCCGGGTCCGCCTCGGCACTGCTGGAGACGGGTCAGGAGTTCGGCGGTGCGCTCGGCATGGCCGTCCTGGGGAGCATCGGCGCCGCCGTCTACCGCCGGGATGTGGTGGACCGGATGCCGGCGGGGCTTCCGCCGGGGACGCTGCACACCGTCCGGGAGACCCTGGGCGGCGCTGCGGCGACGGCCGATCGGCTTCCGGCGCGGACCGGGGCTGCGGTGCTGCATGGAGCCCGGGAGGCGTTCTGCTCCGGTCTGCACGCCGCCGCGCTGGGCGCCGCCGTGCTGCTGGTGGTGGCCGGGGTCTTCGCCGCAGTACTGCTGCGCAGGGCGCCGACCGCACCGACCGCACCGACCCCGCCGATGCCGTCGGACTCCGGGCTCCCTGCGGTGAGCCCGGAGTCCGCCCCGGCCTCCTCCTGACGGGCCCACCGGCCCGTGCCCGTACGGGCCCCGGCCCGCCACCGTCCCCTCCACGGCGGCGGGCCGGGCGGTGCTCAGGACCGGGAGTGGGAGGTCCTGCGGCGGCGCACCGCGATCATCGCGGCGACGCCCGCACCGACCAGCACGGCGGCGCCGCCGAGCATCAGCGGGGTGCCGCTGCTGCCGGTCTCGGCCAGGTCCGCCCCGGTGGCCTGCGGAACGGTCACCTCGCCTCCGGCGGAGCCCCCGGCTGTAGCCCCGGCCGTAGCCCCGGCCGTGGACGCGCTACCGGTCGGGGCGGGCGACTGCGACGACCCACCGGACGAGCCGGACGTACCCGCCGACGCACCCGACGACCCTGCCGAGGCGCCCGAGGACGAACCCGCCGACGACCCCGAGGAGGTGCCCGCCGAGGTACCCGCCGACGTGCCCGAGGAGGTACCCGCCGAGGTACCCGCCGTCGACCCCGACGGCGGCTCGGACGGCGACGGGTCCGGCGAGTCGGAGACGCCCGGCGTCGGGTCACCGCCGCCGCCGTGCGACCTGGGCTTCTCGCAGTCCACCGAGGCCACCGCGACCCGCCCGGTGACCTTGGCGACATTCAGCGCCAGCGGATCGACCGTGACATCGAGCTCCAGCGCGGTGGCCGCCGCCGTACTGGTGGTGACGGCCCGCTTGGACAGTTCGGCCGACACCTCGCCGACCCCGGGCACCTTCACCCGGGTGGGGCCGCCGGCCGACAGGCTGACCGTACGGCCGAGCACCTTGACGGTGCCCAGCACCTCGGCCTTGGCCGTGGGCTGCCCGTGCACCGGGCAGCCGACCTCGGCGTTGACCGTGTCCAGCGCGAGCAGGGTGGTGAACGGCAGCCCGGGCAGATGGACACGGGCGCCGACCAGCTTCACCGAGGCCCGCGCGCCGTGCGCGTCCACGGTGGCGTCGGAGTTGCCGACGTCGGCCTTGACCAGGGTGACCGGGGCGCCCCGGTCGACACCGTCGACCCGGGCGCTGAGCATGGTGCCGCCGCTCTGCCCGGGGGCGGTGACCCTGCCCAGCGAGAGGTCCACCGGGACGTCCAGGGTCTTGTTCAGCAGGCTGACGTGCAGCTGGACCTCGGCGGTGACGGCGGAGGCCCGCCCCGCAGCGGCGCTGTCCCCGGTGGCGTGGGCGGTGGCGGGCAGGCCCGCGACGGCCATCCCGGCAGCCAGTACGGCGACCGCGCCGGGGCGGAACCGAGGTATGACGGAGAAGACGGAAGACAAGAGGAACCCCCACATGGCGGATGGAATCCCCCGCCGGGCGGAAGGCATCACTCCTCGGCCGGGGGTGCCCCCATCCTCTCGAACAGGCCGTCACCGCGTTAACACACAGCGTCAGTTCACCCGTAAGAGTGAGAGAGCCCCACGTTTACCAGGAGTGCGACCCCGTCACGGGAGCCGCCAGTCCACCGGCTCCGCGCCCTGCTGGACCAGCAGCTCATTGGCCCGGCTGAACGGCCGCGAACCGAAGAACCCCCGGTCCGCCGACATCGGGCTCGGGTGGGCGGACTCGATCGCCGGTACCGGCCCCAGCAGCGGCCGCAGATTGCGGGCGTCCCGGCCCCAGAGGATCGCCACCAGCGGCCCCCCGCGCGCCGCGAGCGCCCGGATGGCCTGGTCGGTGACCTCCTCCCAGCCCTTGCCACGGTGCGCGGCCGGCTTGCGCGGGGCGGTGGTCAGCGCCCTGTTGAGCAGCAGCACGCCCTGCCGGGTCCACGGGGTGAGGTCACCGTTGGACGGCGGCGGGAAGCCCAGGTCGCGCCCGTACTCCTGGTAGATGTTCAGCAGGCTGCCCGGCAGCGGCCGGACCTCCGGCGCCACCGAGAAGCTCAGCCCCACCGCATGACCGGGCGTCGGGTAGGGGTCCTGACCGACGATCAGCACCCGGACCTCGTCGAAGGGTTGTTTGAAGGCGCGCAGCACATCGGGGCCGGCCGGCAGGTAGGTCCGGCCGGCGGCGATCTCCGCCCGCAGGAAGTCCCCCATGGCGGCGATCCGCCCGGCCACCGGGTCCAGGGCCTTCGCCCAGCCGGACTCGACAATCTCACTCAGCGGACGTGGAGCCATGGCCCTCACCCTAACGGCCCAGGCCCCCGGGGAAAAAGCCGCGGCCCCGCCCTCACATCACCCGGCCGCGGAGTACCACGACCTGCGGATCGGCCAGCACCCGTACGTCGGCGCGCGGGTCCTCCGCGTACACCACCAGGTCCGCCGGAGCGCCCTCCTCCAGGCCGTCGCGGCCCAGCCAGGCGCGCGCTCCCCAGCTGGCCGCCGACAGCGCCGCCGCCGGGGGCAGCCCGGCCCGCACCAGCTCGGCGACCTCCTGGGCGACCAGCCCATGCGGCAGCGAACCGCCCGCATCGGTGCCCACGAAGACCGGCACGCCCGCCTCGTAGGCAGCCGCCACGGTCGCGTACCGCCGCTCGTGCAGCCGCCGCAGATGCGCGGCCCAGGCGGGGAACTTCGCCTCGCCGCCCGCCGCCAGGTCGGGGAAGGTGGCGATGTTCACCAGCGTGGGCACGATGGCGACGCCGCGCTCGGCGAAGAGCGGCAGCAGCTCCTCGGCGAGCCCGGTGGCGTGCTCGATGCAGTCGATCCCGGCTGCCACCAGGTCCGGCAGCGAATCCTCGGCGAAGCAGTGCGCGGTGACCCGGGCGCCCGCCGCGTGCGCCGCTGCGATGGCCGCCTCCAGCGCCTCGCGCGGCCAGCAGGGCGCCAGGTCGCCCCGGTCGCGGTCGATCCAGTCGCCGACCAGCTTCACCCAGCCGTCGCCGCGCCGGGCCTCCCGGGCGGTGTACTCGGCCAGCTGCTCCGGCTCGATCTCATGGGCGTAGTTGCGGATGTAGCGGCGGGTGCGAGCGATGTGCCGACCGGCCCGCACGATCTTCGGCAGGTCCTCGCGGTCGTCGATCCAGCGGGTGTCGGCGGGCGAACCCGCGTCCCGGATCAGCAGGGTGCCCGCGTCGCGGTCGGCCAGCGCCTGCTTCTCGCTGGTGGCGTCGTCCACCGCGCCGTGCGCGTCCAGGCCGACATGGCAGTGGGCGTCCACCAGGCCGGGGAGCGCCCAGCCCGCCACCGTCCTGATGTCGCGGGCCAGCGCCGGACGGTCGAAGGTGACCCGGCCGTCCACCACCCACAGCTCGTCCCGGACCTCCTCCGGCCCGACCAGCACCCGTCCCTTGATGTGCAGCACCGCGCGCTCTCCCATACCAGGCACCCTACGGCCGCCCCGCCACCCCCGGGCAGCCCGGTCCCCACCGCCACTTCACCAGCCCCGAGCACCCCGGCCCCCACCCCCACCTCACCACCCCCGAGCACCCCGGCCCCCACCCCCACCTCACCACCCCGAGCACCCCGGCCCCCACCCCCACCTCACCACCCCGAGCACCCCGGCCCCCACCCCCACCTCACCACCCGCCCGACGGCGGACGGGGCCGGTCAGCCGCGGAGGGCGGCGAGGTCGACGGCGGCGGCCATGGCGCGGTAGCCGGTGTCGCTGGGGTGGAGGCGGTCGCCGATGTCGTAGCCGGGCCGGTAGCGGCCGGGGTATCGCGGGTCGCGGACCGCCCGCTCGAAGTCCACCACGCTGTCGAAGGCGCCGCCGGTCCGGATCCACTGGTTGACCCGCTGCCGGATCTGCTCGCCGAAGTCGCTGTAGTAGGTGGCTCCCTGAAACGGCGTCAGGGTGCCGCCGTGCACTGCCGCGCCCACCGCCCGCGCCTGCCCGATCAGTGTGCGGTACCCGGAGATCAGCTCGTCGGCGGTCAGCGGCCGGCCGTCGGCGTCCCGGCGTGAGCCGATGTCGTTGATCCCCTCCAGCAGGATCACATCCGTCAGCCCCGGCTGCGTCAGGGCGTCGCCCCGGAAGCGGGTGAGGGCGGAGCGGCCGGCCTCGCCCTGCCTGTCGGTGAGCAGCCTGTTGCTGGCGATGCCGAGGTCGACGACGCCCAGCGGACGGTCCGGCCGGGCCTTGGCGATCCGGGCGGCCAGCGCGTCCGGCCAGCGCCCGCCGGGGCGGGTGAGCGCCGGGGAGGAGCCGTCGGTGATGGAGTCGCCGAAGCAGACCACCGTGCCACCGGCCGTGGTCGAGACCAGGTCGAGGCCGGTCAGGTAGTACCAGCCGATCTCCCGCTTGGTGAAGCGCAGGGTGCCGCCGTCCCAGGTGCGGTCGCCGGAGGCGATCCAGGTCGCGTCCTGCGACCGGGGGTGCCAGGTGGCGGGCCCGGTGGGGCCCGGCAGATAGAGGCTGACCAGCAGGACGTCCCGGGCGGCGATCGGACGGGCCGGCGACACCGGGTCGCTGAACAGCTCCTGCCCGGCCGGGACCACCGCCCGCCGCTCGCCGTCGAAGAGCACCTGGGTCAGGGTGCCCTCCGCCGCCTGGGCGCCCCGCAGCCGTACGCCGATCGACGCCGACTCGACCAGCAGCGGGGCCTTGCCGTGCAGATTGGAGAGCCGGATGCGGGGCCGGATGCCGCCCACCGAGGCACGCACCACCAGCCGCAGGGTGCACTCGGTGAAGCCCAGCGAGGCCCGCCCGGTGTCACCCGCCACCGGCGCCGCCGCCCAGGCGCCGACCCGCAGCGGCCCGGTGACCACGTCCTGGACGGTGCTGCGCATGCCGACGGGCTCGGAGGCACCGTCGGCGTCGCCGTCACCGGCGTCCGCCCGGGTCGCCGCGCAGCGGCCGAGCAGCATGGTCGTCCCCAGCGCTGCGGCGCCGCCGAACAGCTTCAGCGCGTGTCGCCGCGGCAGGGATGCGGGCATGCTGTCCACCTCTGTTCAGACCGGGGGGCGGCCCGCCTCGGTGACTCCGCGTGGCGGCCGGGATCAGGATACGGATCGGTACGGGCGCTCCGCCCCTGGTCGCGGGCGGCACGCCGCTCAACTGCTCGGCTGCTCAGGGCCGCCGGCGGCCTCGGGCCGACGCTCCCGGCGCGGCGGCGACCCGCCGGGCGGCGGGCGGGACGGCTGCACCTCCGGTCACCTTCGGGACACGGCGGCGCGACACGGCTGCGGACATGGTTCCCCCCTGGACGGACCGGGCGACCATACGACGGGCCCGGGCGGCGGCCTCCCCCGCGCGCCACGGGCACTCTGCGGCGGTGCCCCCGGCGGTCGCGGCCGGATACAGGATACGGATCAAGGACGAACACCCGTACCCCGCCCTCCGCCGGCCGCCCCGTCGGCAGCGCGTGGAGCCGTCCGGCAGACTGTCAGCGGCGCGGGGCGCGCATCGCTCCCCACGTCGGCACCGCCCCTGCACCCGGAAGGCCCCCCACGTGACCGCGAACCAGCCCTCGGCCGACCCCCGTTCCCCGCACCCGCTGCTCGACCTGCCGCCGCTCACCGCGCAGCGCTTCGCGGCGATCGAGGACCGGGTGGCCGGGCTGCTGCGCACCGGCAACGACGTGGTGATCACCCAGGGCGAGGCGCTGCTGCCGCTGGAGGCGTGCATCCGTGGCGCCGTACCCCCCGGCAGCACCGCGCTCAATGTGGTCACCGGCCCATACGGCGAGACCTTCGGCGGCTGGCTGCGCTCCTGTGGGGCCCGGGTGGTGGACCTGACCGCGCCGTTCCACACGGCGGTCTCGGCGGCCCAGGTCGCGGAGGCGCTGCGGGAACACCCGGAGATCGGGTTCGTCAGCCTGGTGCACGCGGAGGCGGCCACCGGCAACACCAACCCGGTGGCGGAGATCGGCGCGGTGGTGCGGGAGCACGGCGCACTGCTGATGCTGGACGCGGTCGCGTCGGTGGCGGCGGAACCGCTGCTCACCGACGCGTGGGGGGTCGACCTCTGCGTGATCGGCGGGCAGAAGGCGATGGGCGGTCCGGCGGGCGTCTCCGCCGTCGCGGTCAGCGACCGGGCGTGGGAGGCGATCACCGCCAACCCGCAGGCGCCGCGCCGCTCCTACCTCTCGCTGCTGGACTGGAAGGAGCGCTGGACGGACGCCGGGCGGAGCGTACTGCCGCACGCCCCGGCCCAGTTGGAGATGCTCGCCCTGGAGGCATGCCTGGACCGCATCGACGCGGACGGCCTGGATGCGGTGATCGCCCGTCACCGGGCCGCCGCCGCGGCCACCCGGGCCGGGGTCGGCGCCCTGGGGTCGCTCTCCTGCTACGTCGTACGCGACCGGGATGCCGCGCCGGTGGCCACCACGCTGCGGGCCCCGGCCGGGGTGGACGCCCGCGAGGTGGTGGCCGCCGCGCTGCGCAGTGACCCGGCGGTGCCGGTGCAGGCTGCGGGCGGCGCCCTGGCCAAGGAGATGCTGCGGGTCAACCACTACGGCCGGGCCGCCTCCCGCACCACCGTCCTGGCCTCCCTCGCCGCCCTCACCGCCGCCCTCACCACCCTCGACCTCCCCACAGACCCGACCGCCGCCACCTCCGCCGCCGAAGCGGCCTGGCAGTCGCCCGCAACGGACTGACCCAGGCTGCCCCGGCACTTCCATGACTTTGCGTCAGGGACGGTGTCGGGGAACGGAGTAGTGCTGGCGACGGCCCAGGCGGACCCGACCGCAACCGACCCCGGCAGCGGTCAGGCTCCGAGGGCGTCATCGCCGAGGCGGCCCCGCCGACGGATGGGCCAACAGCGACGGCCGGGTGGACCCGACCGCAACCGACCCCGGCAGCGGTCACCACCGTGGCGCCCACGCACACGCCCACCCGCACGGCCGCGACCCCGCCGACCTCCCACCCGCCCCGAGGCCGCCGCGACCGTCGTCCAGGCCCAAAGCGGCGGCGACAGCCCACATCCGAAGCGGTCGTCGCCGACCGGGTCAGCCGGCCGACCCCGGGGCGTCGCGGCCGTCGCCTGGGCCGAAGGCGGCGATGGCGTCCTCGGCGGAGGCGCGGGCGTGGATGTACAGGTCGGCCCAGTCGGCGGCGTCCGGGAAGCCGGAGGTGGAGGCGATCCGGGTGCAGGCCGCCGTGTAGTCGTAGGCGGTGCGGCGCAGTTCGACGCCGGGGCCGAGCAGCGCCCAGTGGGCTCCGGGGCGGCCGTAGGGCATGCCGACGCTGCCGGGGTTGACGACCAGGCGGCCGTGCACAAGCCGGGCGTACGGCATGTGCGTGTGCCCGCACACGACCGTGCCGATGCCCCGGTCGACCGTGGAGAGGACCTCGGCCCAGCGGTCGGCGCGGGAGTCGACCAGGACGATCTCCTCGTCGTCGCGCGGGGTGGCGTGGCAGAACAGGACCCGGCCGAGCCCGTCGATGTCGAGTTCGGCGGTGGCGGGGAGCGCAGCGAGGCGGTCGGCCTGCTCGGGGCGGAGCTGTCCGGCGGCCCAGTCGCTGATCGGGAATCCGGACGGCGTCCCCTGGATCAGCTCGCGGTCCGCGTTGCCGTTGATCCACAGGGCCCGGTCGCCGAGCGAGTCGAGCAGGTCCAGGGTCTCGACGGGGAGCGGACCGGCGGCGAGGTCGCCGGTCAGGACGATCCGGTCGGCGGTCCGGACGTCGGGCTCCGCGAGTACCGCCTCCAGCGCGGGCAGGACTCCATGGATGTCGGACAGGACGGCAACGCGATTCGTCATGGGCCGAACCTAGTGCCGCGCCCAGCAGCGCCGGGGCGGCGTTCGCTGCCCGCGCAACCCGGCGGCGCCCCGGGCGGGCCGGGGCGCCGCGTACGGGAGCGGCGGCGGGGTCAGCCGTGCAGGTGGACGACGCGGACGGTGTTGCCGGGGACGGCGAGTTGGCCGGTGGCGGGCTCGCCGGTGAGGAGTTCGGTGCCCGGCCGGTCCAGCGGGACCTTGGCGTCGGCGGCGGTGTGGTTGATGGCGAAGAGGTAGCTGCCGTGGGCGCCCTGACGCCGCACCACCTCCACATCACGCGGCAGCCCGGAGCCCGGGGGCAGTCCGGCGTCGGCGCAGGCGAGGTCGAGGACGGGGGCGAGTTGGTCGCCGGTCAGCCGGGTGGAGACGTACCAGGCGGTGCCGGCGCCCAGCGAGTGGCGGGTGACGGCGGGCAGTCCGGCGGCGGGGCCGTCCTGGTAGCGGAAGACGGTCTCGGCGCCGCGCGGGACGACGGTCTCGGACCAGACGTCCCCGGTCAGCTCCCGGCCGCCGCCGTCGCTCAGCCGCACCCGCTGCCCGGCGCGCAGCGGCAGGAACTCCTCCACGGTCAGGCCGAGGACATCCCGCAGCGCGCCGGGGTGCGGGCCGGGGTGGATGGTGTCGTGCTCGTCGACGATGCCGGAGAAGTAGGAGACGGCGAGGGTGCCGCCGTCCTCGACATAGCGGCGCAGATTGCGGCCGGCCGCCTCGGTGGCCAGGTAGAGGGCGGGGACCAGCAGCAGCGGGTAGCGGGCCAGGTCGTCGGCCTCGGGGTGGGCGAAGTCCAGGGTGAGGTGGCGGTCGTAGGCGGCGGTGTACCAGGCGTCGGCGCGTTCCCGGGCGTCGTGGTCCTGGCTGGGGCGCCACTCCAGGCCCTGGGCCCACCAGGACTGCCAGTCCCAGACCATGGCGGCGTCGGGGACCACCCGGGTGCCCCGGATCGGGGCGAGCCGGGCGAGGTCGGCGCCCAGGGCGGTGACCTCACGCCAGATGCGGCTCTCGGTACCGGCGTGCGGGACCATCGCGGAGTGGAACTTCTCGGCGCCGTACCGGGCGGCACGCCACTGGAAGAACATGGCGCCCTCGGAGCCTCGGGCGACATGGGCGAGGCTGTTGCGGGCCAGTTCGCCGGGCTGCTTGGCGAGGTTGCGGGGCTGCCAGTTGACGGCGCCGGTGGAGTGCTCCAGCAGCAGCCAGGGGGCGCCGCCGGCGACCGAGCGGGTGAGGTCGGCGGACATCGCGAGGTTGATGTGGTTCCGGTCGGCCTCGGCGACCAGGTAGTGGTCGTTGGTGACCAGGTCGACCTCGCGGCCCCAGGCCCAGTAGTCGAGGGAGCGGCACTGGGAGAGGGCGGTCATGAAGTTGGTGGTGACCGGGATGCCGGGGGAGAGGCGGTGCAGCAGGTCGCGCTCGGCGCGGAAGTTCTCCAGCAGGGCGTCGCTGGTGAAGCGGGCCCAGTCGAGCTGCTGGGCGGGGTTGCCCGCGGTGGGGGTGGCGCGGGGTGGGCGGATGTCGTCCCAGCGGGTGTAGTGCTGGCCCCAGAAGGCGGTGCCCCAGGCCCGGTTGAGGGTGTCGAGGTCCTGGTGGCGGTCGCGGAGCCAGCGCCGGAAGTGGGCGGCGGAGGTCTCGCAGTAGCAGGCGGCGACGGGCACGCCGTACTCGTTGTGGACGTGCCACAGGGCGACGGCGGGGTGGCTGCCGTAGCGGCGGCCGAGCTGCTCGGTGATGGCGGCGGCGGCCTCGCGGTAGGCGGGTGAGCTGTGGCAGACGGCGCCACGGCTGCCGAACTCGTACCGGACGCCCTCGCGGGTGACGGGCAGCGCCTCGGGGTGGTCGCGGTAGAACCAGGCGGGCGGGACGACGGTGGGGGTGCCGAGGTCGACCCGGATGCCGTGGTCGTGCAGCAGGTCGAGCAGCCGGTCGAGCCAGCCGAAGTCGTACTGGCCGCGCTCGGTCTCCAGCAGCGCCCAGGAGAAGATCCCGACGCTGACCATGGTGACCCCGGCCTCGCGCATCAGGCGGACGTCCTCGTGCCACACCTCCTCGGGCCACTGCTCGGGGTTGTAGTCGCCGCCGAACGCCAGCAGGTCTTCGCCGGTCAGCGGGTGGGTCATGGACACTCCTGTGGTCAGCGACTGTGAACGTGCACATAGATAACCTCACGGAAACAACCATTGACAAGGATCGGCGGCGTTTCTCTACTGTGAACGTGCACAGCACGCCTAACCCTGCGGGAGGATCCATGCGCTTCACCCTGCACCGCCGCCTCACCGTCCCGGTCGCTGCGGCGGCAGTCGCCGCCCTCGCCCTGTCCGCTTGCAGCAGCGGTGGCGGTGACGGGTCGAGCACCAAGGCCGAGCCAGGCCCGGTGGACCTCACCTTCTGGTCCTGGGCCCCCAATATGGACAAGGTCGCGGCCCTCTGGAACAAGGACCACCCCGACATCAGAGTCACCGTCAAGAAGCAGGCGTCCGGAGACGACCTGGTCACCAAGACCATCACCGCCGCCAAGGCCGGCGGCGCCCCCGACCTGGTCCAGGTCGAGTACCAGGCGCTGCCCACCCTGGTCAGCAATGACGTGCTGGCCGACATCGGCAAGCAGCAGGGCTCGGTCAAGTCCCAGTTCGCGGACGGCGTCTGGCAGCAGGTCACCCTGGGCACCGACGCGGTGTACGCGATCCCCGAGGACACCGGCCCGCTGATGTTCTACTACCGCCAGGACCTCTTCAGCAGATACGGCCTCAAGGTGCCCGCCACCTGGGACCAGTTCGCCGAGACCGCGCGCACCCTGCACAAGAAGGACCCCAAGAAGTACCTCACCACCTTCTCCAGCAACGACCCCGGGCTCTTCGCCGGACTCGCCCAGCAGGCCGGCGCCCAGTGGTGGACCACCTCCGGCGACACCTGGAAGGTCTCCCTGGACGACGACGCCACCAGGAAGGTCGCCGACTTCTGGGCCGGTCTGGTGCAGGAGCACGCCGTCGACAACCAGCCGATGTACACCCCGGCCTGGAACAAGGCGCTCAACGACGGCACCCAGCTCGCCTGGGTGAGCGCCGTCTGGGCCCCCGGCGTCTTCACCACCGCCGCCCCGGACACCAAGGGCAAGTGGGCCATGGCCCCGCTGCCGCAGTGGAGCGCCGGCCAGTCCACCACCGGGAGTTGGGGCGGCTCCGCCACCGGCGTCACCAGGAACTCCAAGCACGCCGACGCCGCCGCGACCTTCGCCGCCTGGCTGAACACCGACCCCGCCGCCGTACAGGCCCTGGTCGAGCAGGCCGGCATCTACCCCGCCGCCACCTCCGCGCAGAGCGGCGGCGCCCTCGCCAAGGCCCCGGACTTCTTCCCGAACCAGCCCGACTTCTACACCCGGGCCGCCGAGATCGCCGCGCACACCGCCCCCGCCGCCTGGGGTCCCAACGTCAATGTGGCCTACAGCGCCTTCAAGGACTCCTTCGGCAAGGCCGCCCAGGACCGCAGCGCCTTCACCCCGGCTCTGACCGCCGTCCAGCAGGCCACCCTCGCCGATATGAAGAAGCAGGGCTTCTCCACCGAGGGCTGACCCCCACCCGTCCCGCCCCGCCCCGCCCCGCCGCACGCCGCACGCCGCACCCGAGCCGGTCCGGATGCCCCTCGCCCGGACCGGCCCCTCCCCCAGGTTCCTCCCCCAGGTTCCTCCCCCACCCCCGCCACCCTCCGCCACCACGAATCGAGGACCGCCATGGCCACGGCGACCCCGACCCGGAGGCCCCGCAGGAAGAGCACCGCCGCGCGGCTGGCGCCGTACGCCTTCCTGGGGCCCGCCACCGTCCTCTTCGCGCTCTTCTTCGCCCTGCCCATCGGCTACGCCGTCTATCTGAGCTTCCGCACCGTCCACATCCGGGGCCTGGGCCTGGGCAGCGGCGCCCGCCAGGAGGCATGGACCGGCTTCTCCAACTACACCGCCGCCCTCTCCGACCCCGAACTGCTGGCCGGAGCCGGCCGGGTGCTCGGCTACGGCCTGCTGGTCGTCCCCACCATGCTGGGCCTGGCCCTGCTCTTCGCCCTGCTGCTGGACACCGACCGCGCCCGGCTCCGCTCCTTCTCCCGGCTGGCGATCTTCCTGCCGTACGCGGTGCCCGGCGTGATCGCCTCCCTGCTCTGGGGCTTCCTCTACCTGCCCACCGTCAGCCCCGGCTACTTCCTGCTCGACCAGGTCGGCACGGCCGGGCCCGACCTGCTCTCCGGCGGCGGGCTCTATGTGGCGCTGGCCAACATCGCTGTCTGGGGCGGCACCGGCTTCAACATGATCGTGATCTACACCTCGCTGCGCGCCATCCCCAGCGAGCTGTACGAGGCGGCCCGGCTGGACGGCTGCTCGGAGCTGCAGATCGCGCTGCGGATCAAGATCCCGATGGTGGCGCCGTCGCTGGTGCTCACCTTCTTCTTCTCGATCATCGCCACCCTCCAGGTCTTCAGCGAACCCACCACCCTCAAACCGCTGACCAATGCGCTCAGCTCCACCTGGAGCCCGCTGATGAAGGTCTACCGCGACGCCTTCACCCAGGGCGACATCCACTCCGCCTCGGCCACCTCCGTGGTGATCGCCGCCGCCACCCTGCTGCTCTCCTTCGGCTTCCTGAAACTGATCAACTCCCGTATCCCCGGAGGCAGGCGATGAGCACCCTCGACACGGCCCGCCCGCCGCTGCGCACCCCGGCCCTCGCCGGTCCGGCCGGACCCGGCCGGCGCCGCGGCGGCGGCCGGCTCCCCACCGCCGTGCTGCTGCTCGGCGCCGGATACTGCCTGCTGCCCGTGCTCTGGGTACTGATCGCCGCCACCAAGAGCGGCCGGGAACTCTTCTCCACCTTCACCCTGCTGCCCGGCAGCGGCCTGGCCGGCAACCTCGGCGACCTCACCGCCTACCGAGGCGGCGTCTACTGGCGCTGGATGGCCAACTCCGCCCTCTACGCGGGCCTGGGCGCGCTGCTCTCCGCCGCGGTCTCCGGCACCGCCGGGTACGCACTGGCCACCTACCGCTTCCGCGGCCGCACCGCGCTCTTCAACATCCTGCTGGCCGGGGTGCTGATGCCGCCGATCATCCTGGCCGTGCCCCAGTACCTGCTGCTCGCCAAGGTCGGGCTCGCCGACAGCTACCTCTCCGTGCTGCTGCCGAGCATCCTCAGCCCCTACGGCATCTACCTCGCCCGCGTCTACGCTGCGGCGGCCATCCCCGAGGACGTGCTGGAGGCGGCCCGGGTGGACGGCGCCCGTGAGTGGCGCACCTTCCGCTCGGTGGCGCTGCCGATGATGGCGCCGGGCCTGGTGACGGTCTTCCTGTTCCAGTTCGTGGCCATCTGGAACAACTTCCTGCTGCCCTTCATCATGCTGGGCGACGACCGGAAGTTCCCGGTCACCGTCGGCCTGTACACCCTGCTCCAGCAGGGCGCCAGCGCCCCCGCCCTCTACACCCTGGTGATCACCGGCGCACTGCTCTCCATCGTGCCGCTGATCGCGCTCTTCCTGTGCCTCCAGCGCTACTGGCGCCTCGACCTGCTCTCCGGAGCCGTAAAGTCCTGAGCGGCAGAGAGGAGCCCATCCACCATGACGGAACCCGCGCCCCGAGGCCGGCCGTCCACAGGCCGCGCCCACCGGCCGCCGACCATCCATGACGTCGCCCGCGAGGCCGGCGTCTCGCGCGGCACCGTCTCCCGGGTCCTCCAGGGCGGCCACAATGTCTCCCCGGCCGCGCTGGAGGCGGTCAACGCCGCCATCCGGCGCACCGGGTACGTGGTCAACCGGCACGCCCGCTCCCTGGTGATGCAGCGCTCCGACTCGGTGGCCTTCCTGCTGACCGAGCCGCAGGAGCTGTTCTTCGAGGACCCCAACTTCAATGTGCTGCTGCGCGGCTGCACCCGGGCGCTGGCCGAGCACGACATCCCGCTGCTGCTGATGATCGCGGGCAATGAGCCCGAACGGCGCCGCATCACCCGCTATATCGCCGCCGGGCACGTGGGCGGCGTGCTGCTGGTCTCCTCCCACTCCGGCAACCCGGTGGTGGAGCGGCTGACCCAGGCCCAGGTCCCGGTGGTCGCCTGCGGCAAACCGCTGGGCCAGCGCACCCATGTCGCCTATGTCGCCGCCGACGACCGGGAGGGCGCCCGCGAGATGGTCCGCCACCTCCACCGGATCGGCCGCCGCCGGATCGCCACCGTCACCGGTCCGCAGGACACCCCCGGCGGCGTCGAACGGCTCGCCGGGTACCGCGAGACCCTCGCCGAACTCGGCCTGCCGTACGACGAGCGGCTGGTCGCCGAGGGCGACTACACCCGGGCCGGCGGCGAGGCCGCCGCCGGCCGCCTGCTGGACCGGGCCCCCGACCTGGACGCCGTCTTCGTCGCCTCCGACCTGATGGCCGACGGCGCCCTCACCGCCCTGGAACGGGCCGCCCGCCGTGTCCCCGAGGACATCGCGGTCGGCGGCTTCGACGACTCCCCCATCGCCGCCTCCACCCGCCCCCCGCTCACCACCGTCCGCCAGCCCTGGGACCGCATCAGCGACGAGATGGTCCGCCTGCTGCTCTCCCGCATCGCGGGCGAGGACCCGGCCATGGTGATCCTGCCCACCGAACTGGTCGTCCGGCAGTCCGCCTGACCCGGGCCGCTCGTCCGCTCGGCCCGTCCGCCCGGCCTGTCCGGCTCGGGGCGGCGTTCGGGGGTGGCGGGTCCAACCGGGCGGGTGCGGCGGGGGCGGCGACGTTCCCGCTGCGGTCTCCCGGGGGCGTCGGGGCGTTCACCTTGCGGCCATACGGCTGGGGCGTACTGGGGCCGAGCTGTCCAGCCGACCCCCCGGCGCAGCCCCGCGTACAGCCCTCCCAGGAGCAGACCCGTGACAGTCCCCCGCGCCCGCGCCGCCGCACTGGCCGGCGGCCTCGCCGCCGCCGCGCTCGCCCTCTCCGCCTGCGGTTCCGCCCCCAGCACCGCCACCGGCGCGGCCACCGACGGCAAGGCCGCAGCCTCGGCCGTCTCCGCCGCCGACCTCGGCGGCATGGAGGCGCTGGTCGCCGCCGCCAAGAAGGAGGGCAAGCTGCATGTCGTCGCCCTCCCCCGGGACTGGGCCAACTACGGCGCCGTCATCGACGGCTTCAAGGCGAAGTACGGCCTGACCGTCGAGGAGGAGAACCCCGACGGCTCCAGCCAGGACGAGATCAACGCCATCACCTCCCGCAAGGGCCAGGACCGCGCGCCCGACGTGGTCGACCTGGGCGGCGCCTTCGCGCTGTCCGCCGCGCAGCAGGGCCTGCTGGCGCCGTACAAGGTGGCCGCGTTCGACCGGATCCCGGACGGCCAGAAGGACGCCGGGGGCCTGCACTTCAACGACTACGGCGGCTATGTCTCCATCGGCTGCGACGCCAAGCGGATCAAGCAGTGCCCGGCGACCTTCGCCGATCTGCTGAAGCCCGAGTACAAGGGCCAGGTGGCGCTGAACGGCAACCCGACCAAGGCGGGCTCCGCCTTCGGCGGGGTGTTCGCGGCGGCGCTGGCCAACGGCGGTTCGCTGGACGACATCCAGCCGGGCCTGGAGTTCTTCGCCAAGCTGAAGAGGAACGGCAACTACAACCCGGTGGAGTCCACCCCGGCGACGGTCGAGAAGGGCGAGACCCCGATCAGCATCGACTGGGACTACCTCAACGCGGGCTATGCGGACGAGTTCCGGTCCAAGGGCGTGGACTGGCAGGTGAGCGTGCCCACCGACGGCCTGTTCGCGCAGTACTACAGCCAGGCCGTCAACAAGTGGGCGCCGCACCCGGCCGCCGCCCGGCTGTGGGAGGAGTACCTGTACAGCGCCGAGGGCCAGAACCTGTTCCTCAAGGGCTACGCCCGGCCGGTCCTGATGGACGCGCTGAAGCAGGACGGCACGCTGGACCCGGCCGCCGCCGCCAAGCTGCCGGCGGTCTCGGGGAGCTTCACCTTCCCGTCCCAGGCCCAGGTGGACGCGGCCAAGAAGGTCGTCACCGAGGGCTGGTCCAAGGCCGTCGCCGGGTGACCACGCCGATGCCCACGGCTCCCCGGCGCCGGCGGAGCACCGGCTGGCTCGCCGTACTGCCGCTGCTGCTCTTCACCGCCGTCGCCTTCGGGCTGCCCGCCTTCGCCATCGCCGCCGGCGCGTTCACCACCTCCGGTGACGCGCCCGGCGGGTCGCTGTGGACCACGGAGAACGTCTCCCTGTCGATGCACGGCGCCTATCTCACCGCGCTGCTGGGAAGCGTCAAGCTCTCCGCGCTCACCGCCCTGCTGGGCGTGGTCCTGGGGCTGCCGCTCGCGCACGCCGTGGCCACCTCCCGCTTCCGGGCGCTGCGCGAGGCGGTGCTGTCCGCCTCGGGTGTGCTGGCCAACTTCGGCGGCGTACCGCTGGCGTTCGCCTTTGTGGCGACCCTGGGCAACGCGGGCGAGCTGACCCGCCGGCTCTCCCTGACCGACCACGGCTGGAGCCTCTACACCTTCTCCGGCCTGACGCTGGTGTACCTGTACTTCCTGGTCCCGCTGATGGTGCTGACCGTCACCCCGGCGCTGGACGGCCTGCGGGCCCAGTGGCGGGAGGCGGCGCGCAACAGCGGCGCCACGGCCTGGCAGTACTGGCTGCATGTCGGGCTGCCGATCCTGGCCCCGTCGCTGCTGGGCGGCGCCGTGCTGCTCTTCGGCAGCGCCTTCGCCGCCTATGCCACCGCCGCCGCCATGGTGGGCAGCTCGGTGCCGCTGATCACCCTCCAGATCGCGGATGCGCTCTCCGGCAATGTGCTGGTGGGCCAGGGCAATGTGGCGCTGGCGCTCAGCCTGGACATGATCGTGGTCGCCGGTGCGGTGATGGCCCTGTACATCCCCTTGCAGCGGAGGAGCGCCCGATGGCTGCGCTGACCGGCCCCACCGCCACGTCCACCCCCACCGCCGCGTCCACCGCCACGTCCACCGCCCGGCGCCCCCGCCGTCGGCGGCCGAAGGTGCGGGTGTGGCGGGGCGTGGTCGCCCTGGTGGCGGCGCTGTACTTCCTGGGGCCGCTGGCCTTCTCGGTCCTCTTCACCGTGGATGTGCCCGGCCAGGGCTACACCGTGGACGCCTATCGGGGGATCGTCGGCGCCGACGGCTTCCTGGACTCGCTGCGGCTCACCCTGGAACTGGCCGCCGCCACCGTCGCGGTGGTGCTGCTGCTGCTCGTCCCGGCGCTGGTCGCGGTGCGGCTGGGCACGCCCCGGCTGCGGGCGGTGGTGGAGATCGTCTGCTCGCTGCCGCTGGTGGTGCCCTCGGTGGCGCTGACGGCGGGCATCGTCTCGGTGCTCCGCTGGGGGCCGGACCACCTGGCCGCCACCCCGTTCTTCCGCACCTTCACCGCGATCCAGGACCCGTCCTTCCCGGTGGTGCTGGTGGTGGCGTATGTGCTGATGGCGCTGCCGCTGGCGTACCGGACGCTGGACGCCGGGCTGCGCGCGCTGGACCTCGCCACCCTGGTGGAGGCGGCCCGCTCCTGCGGGGCGGGACGGCTGCGGGCGGTGCTGCTGGTGGTGCTGCCCAATCTGCGCGGCGCGCTGCTGAACACCGCCTTCCTCACCCTGGCGCTGGTGCTCGGCGAGTTCACCGTCGCCTCGATCCTCGGCTTCCGGCCCTTCGCCGTCTGGATCGTCGCCGTCGGCGGCAGCCAGGCGCAGATGTCGGTGGCGGTCTCGGTGCTGAGCCTGCTGCTCACCTGGGCGCTGCTGCTGCTCCTGGCCGCCGCCGGGCACGGCCGCGCCTTCCGTACCTCCCGCCGCAGCCGCCCCGGTGCGGCTGCCGTCCCCACCGCTCTGGAGACCTCGTGACCGCCACCGCCGTCGAGCCCCCCGCCGCCGCCCGCGAGACGGCCGGCGCCGCCGTGGAGTTCCGCGCGCTGCGCCGGGTCTTCGGCGCCACCACGGCCCTGGACGGCCTGGATCTGGCGGTCCGTCCGGGCGAGCTGCTGGCGCTGCTGGGTCCGTCGGGCTGCGGCAAGACCACCGCGCTGCGGATGCTCGCCGGGTTCGAGCAGCCGGACGGCGGCGAGGTGCTGGTCGACGGGGTGGATGTGACCGGCGTACCGGCGCACCGCCGCGACGTGGGCATGGTCTTCCAGTCGTACAGCCTCTTCCCGCATCTGACCGCCGCCGGCAATGTCGCCTTCGGGCTGCGGATGCGCGGCACCGGCCGGGCCGAGCGGCGGGCGCGGGCGGGCGAACTGCTGGAGCTGGTGGGCCTGGGGCAGTTGGCCGACCGCTATCCGCACCAGCTGTCCGGCGGCCAGCAGCAGCGGGTCGCGCTGGCCCGCGCGCTGGCGCTGCGGCCCCGGGTGCTGCTGCTGGACGAGCCGCTGTCGGCGCTGGACGCCAAGGTGCGGCTGACCCTGCGGGAGGAGATCCGGCGGCTCCAGCAGGAGTTGGGCATCACCACGCTGCTGGTGACGCACGACCAGGAGGAGGCGCTCTCCACGGCGGACCGGGTGGCGGTGCTGCGCGCCGGGCGGCTGGAGCAGTGCGCGGCCCCGGCGGAGCTGTACGCCCGGCCGGCGACCGCGTTTGTGGCCGAGTTCGTGGGGACGATGAGCCGCATCCCGGCTGTCCGGGCGGACGGCGGCGAGGTACGGGTGCTGGGCCGCCGCCTGCCGGTGGACGGCCCGCTGCCGTCCGACGGCGAGCTGGAGGCGCTGGTCCGCCCGGAGTCGGTGCGGGTCGCGGCCGACCCGGCGGGCCCGGACCGGGTGGTCGCGGCGTCCTTCCTGGGCGCGGTCACCCGGGTCACCGTACGGCTGGCGGACTCCACCGAGGTCAAGGCCGACCTGCCCACCGAGGCGGCGGCGGGCCTCCCGGTCGGCTCCCCGGCGGCGGTGTCGCTGCCGGACCGGCCGGTCCTGGTCGACCGCCGCGCCGTCTGACGGCCGCCTGACCACCGCTCGTCAGGAACCGGCTGCCTCGGTGATCAGGGCCACCGCCTCGTCGAGCTTGCCGACCTCGTCCGGGCTGAGCGTCGGGTTACCGGCCCGCCGCCTCCTGGCCTCCGCGAGGTGTTCCCCGTCGATGCCGTCGAGCTGCCGCAGCAGCGAGCAGAGCACCGCTCGGGCCGCCACGGAGACGGCGGGCACGGTGACGGCGACCTGCGCCAGGATCAGCGCGGCCATCGCCGAGTCCAGGCCGGGCGGACCCTCCGCCGCGGTGGCCCAGTCGATCACCATCGGCCCCTGCGGTGTCAGCATGACGTTCTCCGGATGGAAGTCCAGGTGCAGGACCCGATGCCCGGGGTCTGCGGAGAGGCGCGGCGGGATGGCATGCAGACGCCTCAGCAGCTCCGCCAGCATCTCCCCCGCCCGCTCGGCCGTGATCACGCCATTGGCCAGGGCCTCCACCATCGTCACTCCGGACAGCCGCTGCATCACCAGCTCACCCGCGGCCACCCCCGGCCAGACAGCGGGAACCGGATACCCGCGCTCCGCCAGGTACGCCATCACCGCGACCTCACCTGTGGCGTCACCGCCGCCCCGATACCGGCGCAGCACCCGCCCGTCGTCCAGCGCGAACACATCCGCCGTCCGCCCCGCCCCCACCAGCTCCCCGATGCCCATGCCGAAGAACCTAATGCCGCGCCACGCCGCAGACAGCTGCCACCCGGGCGGAGCCTGACGGGCCGATGGGAGGAGTCTGGGGCTGTTTCGAACCACCGCTCCGGAGGAGAGCCGATGCCGTATCTGCTGTTGGCGCTGGCCATTGCCGCCGAGGTCTGCGCGAACACCTGCCTCAAGCTCACCGACGGCTTCAGCCGGCTGCTGCCCACCGTCGCCGTGGCGGCGGGCTATGTGCTGTCCTTTGTGCTGCTGGGGCGGGCGTTGAAGGACATCCCGGTCTCGGTGGCGTACGCGGTCTGGTCCGGGGTCGGCACGGCGGCGGTGGCGGCGATCGGGGCGGCGGCCTTCGGTGAGCCGCTGGGACGGCCGCAGTGGCTGGGGATCGCACTGGTGGTGCTGGGCGTGGTGGTGCTCAACGTACGGGGCTCGCACTGAGCGGAGCAGGCAGCGCCACCCGGCGGGCCGCGAGCGTGAGAGGGATCGCCACCGCCACGCCCAGCCTCGCAGCCGGACAGTGGTCAGGCGTGTGCGTCGCGGCTCAGGACCGGCGCCGTCTGCGACGGACGTGGACATCGGCAACGTGAGGGGCGCTGATGACGCTGCCCTCCTCGATGACCCGTCCGGCCAGAGTGACACCGCTGGAGATCCGGCAGTTGCGTCCGATGGCGACGCCGGGGCCCAGGCTGATGTTGTTGCCCGTCTGAACGCCGTCTCCGATCAAGGCGCCGAACTGCGAAGTCCGGCAGCGGTAGATCCCCGCTGGAGCTCGCATGACGATCTCCCTCTCGGGTCGGCTCATGTGGTCGCTCCAGATGCTGATCGCCGCAGCCATGAGACTCGCCGAGAGATGGGCTCGGGCCCCGACAATGCTCCGTCCTAGTCCGATGCGGTGTCCCAGGATCGTCCCCTCGCCAAGGAAGGTCCCCGTCACCTCGCACCCCCAGCCCACGGAAACCCCAGCACCCAGGACCGCCCCCTTGCGGACGCTGGAGAACTCCCAGACCTTTGCGTGCGCGCCGATGATCACATCGTCGCCGACGATGGAGTGAGGGTGGATATAGGCGGTGGCATGGATGCGTTCGGGAATTCGGGCTAGTGCCTCACGATGTAGCTCGTCCCAGTGGGCCAGGAAGTCGGCCAGCTCCGCCTGCTCCAGTCGGCCGTACGGAGTGAGTGCCAGAGGATCATCCTGAACCGGGTTGCTGATGTAGTCGCCAAGCAAGATCGATGTCATCGTATGGCCCTTCGAACAACGGGAAGCGGAACGGGGGTGCCGGGGGCGGCTATGCTCGCCGTCTCACCGCCGCCAGAGGAGTGGAGCCTTCTGCCGTGCCTGATGTGCGCCTGGGCGTGGCCATCCTCACCATGGGGACCAGGCCCAAGGAACTGAACGAGCTGCTGGAATCGGTGGCCGGGCAAGAGGTCCAGCCGACGCGGATCGTGGTGGTGGGCAACGGCACTCCGCTGCCTCAGTTGCCCACTGGAATCACGGTGGTGGAGCTGCCGGAGAACCTTGGCGTCTCCGGTGGGCGTAACGTCGCGCTGGAGCACTTGGCCGACTTCGGGGACGTGGACGTCGTCGTGGACCTGGATGACGACGGGCGGCTGATTGACACCGGTGTGCTCGGTCGGCTCCGGGAGCTGTACGAGAGCGACCCCCAGTTGGGCGTCGTGAGCTTTCGGATCGCGGACGAGACAGGGCATACCCAACGCCGCCACGTGCCCCGGTTGCGGTCCGGAGATCCGATGCGCGGGGGCCCGGTAACCACCTTCCTCGGTGGTGGGCACGCCCTGTCCTCGAAGATGCTGGCGGAGATCGGCGGCTGGCCAGACGCTTTCTTCTACGCCCATGAAGAGACCGACCTCGCCTGGCGGGCACTGGATGCGGGCTGGAAGATCATGTACTGCCCCGAGCTGGT
Organism: Peterkaempfera bronchialis; assembly: GCF_003258605.2. Lineage (NCBI taxonomy): Bacteria > Bacillati > Actinomycetota > Actinomycetes > Kitasatosporales > Streptomycetaceae > Peterkaempfera > Peterkaempfera bronchialis. The sequence goes on along the minus strand of NZ_CP031264.1, from coordinate 5,369,857 downwards.
GCTGCGGCATCCCCGGACCACCCCTACCCGCCATGCGGTCTACTTCCGAATGATCGCGCGCAACCGAGTGTGGCTGGCTCGCCGTCACCTCCCGGCGACACTGATCCCGGTCTATCTGGGCGTGTGGATCGTGCTCACTCTGGCCCGCACCCGGTCAACAGCTGGCCTACGGGCCTGGGTGGGCGGCTTCGCCGAGGGGTGGCGTACCCCGTGCGGGCAGCGGCGGCCGATGCGCTGGCGCACCGTGTGGCGCATGACGAGGCTGGGCCGCCCGCCGGTCGTGTGAGTCAGAGCGTTGCGGCACCCTCGCGCAGCCAGGCCGGTATCGCGTCGGGGGTTCGGTGCAGCCAGTCGGCATACCGAGCCACCCCGTCGGCAACACCAATGGTGGGCTTCCAGTCCAGGACGCGTTGCATGTGCGTCACATTCGCGTATCCGCCGCGGGGGTCACCCAGCGGCATCGGCGTCGCGCTGAGTTGGGCGTCGGGGTAGTGCTGGCGGACCAGGGCAGCCACCTCCCTGATGCTTGTCGGCACTCCGGTGCCCACGTTGATCGTCTCATTGTGTGCCCGGGGCGCTGCCAGAGCTCGCACAGTGGCCTCGGCAATGTCATCGACGTGCACCAGGTCGCGGACCTGGTGGCCGCCGCCATTGAGATGCAGGGGCAGGCCGAGCGCGGCGCGAGCGGCGAACCAAGCCACCACCCAGGAGTGGCTGCCTTCCTTGACCGTCTGCGGTTCCCCATAGACCGAGAAGTACCTCAAGACCGTATAGGAGGTGCCGACCGACCCGAGCAGCAGAGCGGTCTGCATCTCGCCCCACAGCTTGGTGTTGGCGTACACCGACAACGGGCTGGGTTTGGTGTACTCGGTGAACTGCGGTGCCATGCGGCCATACTGGAACTCCGACAGCTGGCGGATGGCGATGAAAGCCGGGTCCGGCGGCGCGGTGTCGTGCAGGTCACCGTCGCCGTAGACGCTGGCGGAGGAGACGAAGACCAGTCGGCGCACCCGCTCTGTGGCCGCCACCGCCTGCAACACCGCCTGGGTACCGGTCACGTTGGTGTGGATGGCCGCCTGCGGATCGCGGGTACAGGCGGCGACATCCGCCAGAGCCGCAGCGTGGATGACGTAGTCGCACCCGGAGACCAGCCGAGCCAGCAGTGCTGTGTCCACCACATCACCGGCGTGGAGGTCCAGATCACCGAGGCGAACCCCGAACAGGTCGGTGTAGACATGTCGGGGGTAGGCATCGAGCGCGCACAGTATCAGTGGCCGCGCACCAACACGGCGCAGCAGGGCGACGATGCGGCTGCCGATCAAGCCGCCTCCTCCGGTGACCAGAACGGTGGTACCGGCAAGATTCTCTGTCCACGAGCGGGCTGCTCCACTGGTGCCTCCTCCATCAAGGGTCGACCGGCCCCTACAAGACCGGGCCGGATACCAAGCCGGGCGCATGCACGGACCGGTGAGGCCGTACTGCCCTGGCGCCGGCCTGCTGCCCGAGGGTCATCAGGCAGCTGACGGGTCGAGTGAACCGCTCGCTCGTAGACCCGGTAACCCCTTCCTGGGGCCCCCACGGTGGGTACGCTCGCCCCAGGTGGTTCGTCAGCAGAGTGCCCGGGGGGATCCGTGCCGTACATGCCGTCACCAGCTGCTCTGCCTCGACCGTTACTCGGAGATCCGCATCTCCTCGCCGCACTGCGTGCCCGGGATTTCGGCGTGGTTTTCGCAGCGGCCAACCGTGCGGGGCTGAGCTACAACCGCATTGCCGAGGCATGCTCTATGAAGGCCGAGCGGGTCAGCCAAGTGGCCCGTGGGGCCTCGGAGGTCAAGACGCTGGACGCGATCGAGCGGATCTCCGACGGGCTGCGCATACCCGGTGTCCTGATGGGCCTTGCCGCGCGACCCTGGGAGGGTACCGACCACCCCGCCCACCCTCACGCCCAGGATGGAGTCGATCCCATGAAGCGCCGAGACCTGCTGCGGGGCGCTCTCGCCGCCGGCCTAACCAGCGCAGCACTGGCCACGCTCGACCACACCCGCCATGCCTTTGACGAGCAACTGACCGGTTCTGCTGTCGACCTCGACTATGTCGAGACCGCTGCCGAGCAGTACAGCTACGGCTACCGGGGGCAGGATCCGGCCGCCCTCCTCGGCGATCTGGTCACGGACTTCGACACCCTGCTGCCGCTGTTCGCCCAGCCCCAACCGGTTGCCGTCCGCGCCCGACTCGCCCGGGCGGCCGGACAGCTGGCCGGCATGGCCGCCGTCGTCCTCCACGACCTCGGCAGCCGCCGCGAAGCCCGCGCGTGGTTTCACACTGCGGCCAGAGCCGCTGCCGAGTCCGGAGACCGAGGGTTGTATGCCTGGGTGCTGGCACGCGAAGCCATGACGCCGCTGAACTTCGGTGCCCCGCAGGCTGCCGCCGACCTGGCCGAGCAGGCCCGGCACGCCGCAGGACGCGCACCGACCGCGTCTGCGGCCCTCGCCGCTTGCGTGGCTGGACGCGCCTACGCACTCACCGGAAACCGCAGTATGGCCCGCGACGCCCTGGCAGATGCCGACCGGCTCATGGGCTGTCTGGACGCCACCTCCAGCGCCGACACCTGGTTCGGCCACTGCGAGCAGAAGCACCATGTGCACCTGTCGCATGCCCTCACCGTCCTGGGCGAGACCAGCCTCGCCCGCGAAAGCCAGGACCGCGCCCTGCAACTGTCCGCACCGACCAGCACCATGACCCGGGCTCTTCTGCGGATCGACGCCGCCACCTGCCTGCACCACCAAGGTGACACTGAGCAAGCATGTCGAGCGACTGCTGCTGTCCTGCGGGAGCTTCCGGCTGCCTACCGGACCGGCCTGACCGTCACCAGGGCACGGAACTTGTACCGGGCCGTCGCCCCACAGCACCGCAGTGAGCCAGCCGCACGCGACCTGCTGGAGAGCCTCCCCCGCTGACCGCCTTACGGGCGTCGCACTGAGCGGAGCGGGCAGCGGCGCCCCGGCGGTCAGCCGGTGCCGGTGCCGAGCAGCGGCGCCAGCGCGGTGCGGCGCCCCCGGGCGACCAGCGGCGCCGCCCGGCGGGCCGCCAGTGTGAGGGGGATCGCCACCGCCACGCCCAGCAGGGCGCCGGCCAGCACGTCATGGGGGTAGTGCACGCCGATCCAGACCCGGGAGGCGCCCATGGCCAGCGCGGCGAGCACGGCGACGGCGCCCAGCCTGCGGTGCACCAGCAGCAGGGCCGCCGCTGCGGCGAAGGAGATCACCGTGTGGTTGCTGGGGAAGGACCAGTCGCCCGCGCCGGGGCAGGTCTCCAGGGTGAAGGCGCGGGGGATGGACCGGCACGGCCGGTCCTCCGCCACCAGGGACTTCAGCACCGAGTTGACGCTGTAGGCGAGCACCACGATCAGCGGGACGGCGAGCGCCTGCGCGGTCGCCGCCGGGCCCCGGCGGCGGCCCAGCCACCAGGCGGCGAGCATCAGCAGCGCGAAGAGGGCAAGGCCGTAGTCGGACCAGAGCAGGATGGCGTGGTCCAGCCAGTGCGGGGCACGGTGGGCGGCGTCGGTGACGTCGGTGTAGAGGCCGCCGTCGATGCGGCTGCCGTCGAAGGCCAGCAGGGCGGCGGTCATCGGGCCTCCCCCTCGGCGGCGGCGGCAGCGCGGGCACGGCGGGAGCGCAGCAGCTCGAAGCCGATCGGGAGCAGCGAGACCACCAGCACCACGGCGACCAGCGGCAGCAGATAGCGGTCGATGTCGGGCACCGAGGAGCCGAGCCCCCATCCGGCCAGCACCAGGCCCACCGTCCAGACGGCACCGCCGACGACCTGCCACAGGGTGAAGCTGCGGACGGGCACGCCGAGCGCACCGGCGAGCGGGTTGAGCACCGTACGGACCACCGGGACGAAGCGGGCCAGGACCACGGCGCGGGCGTATCCATAGCGGGCGAGCAGTTCCTCGGCCCGCTGGGCGCCCTGGTGCAGCCGCCGGTTGCGGGACCGCTCCAGCAGGGTGCGACCGCCCCGGCGGCCGATCACGTAGCCGCACTGGGCGCCGACCAGCGCGCCGGCCAGCGCGGCGGCCAGCACCTGGACGAGGTCCAGGTGGGGGCCGCTGTGGCGGCCGGGTACGCAGAGCAGTCCGGCGGTGAAGAGCAGTGAGTCGCCGGGCAGGAAGAAGCCCACCAGCAGCCCGGTCTCGGCGAACAGCACGACGGCGACGCCGAGCGCTCCGAAGGCGGAGAGCAGAGAGGAGGCGTCGAGGAGATTGACCGCCAAGGCGGCGGGCGGTGCGGACAAGGTGGGCGGACCTCCGATACTGGTCGTGGCGGCACACCGGGCCGCCACCACTGTCTACAATCTTGTAGACGATCCTTCGATCGTAGCCGTTCCCAGGAGGAAACGCCGACATGCCCGAGCTGCCCGCCCCGCGCCGCCCACCCGGCGAGCTGGAGTCCGAGGTGCTGGCCGCGCTCTGGGCCGCCGGGCGCCCGCTCACCCCGCAGGACGTCCAGCAGGCGCTCGGCGGCGGTCTCGCCCGCACCACGGTCGCCACCATCCTCGGGCGGCTGCACGAGAAGGGCACCGTGCTGCGCACCCGGACCGGCCGCGCCTACGCCTACACCCCGGCGGTGCAGGACACCGCCGGGCTCGCCGCCCGCCGGATGCGCTCCGAGCTGGACCGGGAGCCCGACCGCTCCAGCGTGCTGGCCCGCTTTGTCTCCGACCTCTCCGCAGACGACGAACGCCTGCTGCGCGACCTGCTCGGCGACACCGCCTCGGGCACCCCCGACGCCCCCGGCAGCCCCCGGCCGGAGGGCAGCGCATGAGGGTCGCCGTCTGGATTCCGCTGCTGCTGCCGCTGCTCGCCGTACCCGCCGCCCGGCGGCTGGCCGACTGGCTGCCGCCGCGCATCGCGGCCTGGGTGCTCACCGGCACCGCCGCGCTGCTGGCCGGCGGGGCCACCGCCTCGCTCGCCCTGCTCACCGCCGCCGGACTGCTCCGGCTGCCCGTCGTCGCGGCGCTCGGCCATCTGTCGCTGCCCTGGCTGGAACGCCTCTCCCCGTCCGCCGGACCGGTCGCCCTCGCGGCGGGCGCCGCACTCACCCTCGTCGCCGGGCTGCTGCTGCGGACGACCCTCCGCCACCGGCGGGACCTCACCCGGGCCCGCGCCCGGGTGGCAGCCGCCGAAGCAGGCGCTGCTGCCGGGAGCGGTCTCGCCGTGCTCCCGGACGACCGGGCCGACGCCTACGCGCTCCCCGGCCGCCCCGGCCGGGTGGTGGTCACCAGCGGAATGCTGCGGGCGCTCACCGCCGACGAGCGGTCGGCCCTACTGGCCCATGAGCGGGCCCACCTCGCCGCCCGGCACCACCTCTTCCTGGCCGCCGCCGAGTACGCCGCAGTGGCCCACCCCGCCCTGCGGCGGCTGCGCGCCCCGCTCTCGTACCACCTGGAGCGCTGGGCCGACGAGGCCGCCGCCGCCTCGGTGGGCAGCCGTACGCTCACCGCCCGCGCCGTCGGCCGGGCCGCCCTGGCCGCCGCGCAGCACCCCTCGCACCGCCCCGGCCTGGCACCGGCCGCCCACACCGGCCCGGTCCCGCGCCGGGTCGCGGCGCTGCTCTCCCCCGGCCCGCACCCCGCCCCCACCCGCCGCCGCAGCGCGGTCGCCCTGCTGCTCACCGCCTGCCTCTGCACCTCGGCCGGCGCGGCGCTGGACGCCACCCACGACCTCCATGAAACGGTCGAAACCGCCCAGACCCAGCCCCACCCCACTGACACCCCCGCCCACCGACCCGGCCCGCTGCGGTCCCCCACGGGGGCGGCGGCAACGGTTGCAGGGGGTTGCCTGTCGGGCCGTCGCGCGGTTCCCTGGTTCCGGCGGGACGTCAGGTCGACTGCGGCGTACGGGATGCGCCGGAGCCGATCTCGTTCTGCGACCGCCCAGTCACACTCACGGTTCACGCTGGTATTCTTTTGCCTCTGTCGACGCATGCGTGCGCGCGTTCCGACCCGTGGGGGAGCGGAGTCGCCGCGCGGCCCCGTCGGCCGGTACGGAGGGAGATCGGTGGTTCCCCAGGAGGACACCACTCAGGCGCGTCTGCGCGCCGGGGCAGGACGGCACCGAGGCGGACGGCCCGGGCCGGAACACACGGGGGGCTCACGCCCGGGCGGCAGTGGCGCCCGGGGGCGGCATGTGCTGCGCCGACGGCGCGGTGCTGCGCTGCGGCTGCCCGGACTCCGGGTGTCCAGCGCGGCAGTGGCCATGTCCACCGTGGTCGGGATCAGCGTGGCCACCACCTGGATCGTCAGCGTGCAGGGGTCGCTGCCGCCGTCCATCCGGATCTCCGACGTCAACGGCGCCCCGGGCGACGACGGCACCCCCGCCGGCACCCCGGGCACCACCCCGTCGGCCACCGGGGACGCCGAGACGCCTTCGGTGCTGGCCGGGCGTGGCAGCCCCCTTCAGTCGGCCGCCTCGCGGGACCGGAGCCCGGGCTGGACGGCCCCCTCCCCGTCGTCCGCCGGGACGCAGACCGCCTCGCCCCTGGGCCCCTTCGACGCCACCCGGCCGACGACGTCGCCCTCCACCCGGCAGCCGTCCTCCACGCAGCAGCCGACCGCCCAGCAGCCGGCCGCTCAGTCCCCGACCCCTCAGTACCCGGCCCCGCACTACCCGGCCACTCAGCCCGCACCCGCCCCCTCGCCCTCGGCCTCGCACAGTGTCCGGCCGGCGGGCGGCACGGCCACCACCCCCGCCGTACCGGGCGGCGGCACCGCTCCCACCCCGTCCGGCGATGCGCCCGAGCCCTCGCCGACCGTCGAGCTGGCCCCCACCGACGACTTGGCGCTGCACGGCCTGGCCTCGGCCGACACCGCCAACCCGTACTCCTCCCGCGCCTCCCTGGAGTTGACGGTCGACGAGCCGCTGACCGCCCTGGAGGTCGAGCTCAGGGTCGACCGCTCGGGCGGGGTCGCCGACGGCGGGGCGTGGACCACCATGCCCGGCGTCGCGGTCACCGTCGAGTCGGCGGGCGACGCGCTGGTGTACCGGTTCGCCCTGGAGCCCGCGCAGACGGCACTGCCGGGCCGCTACTCCTTCGCGGTGCAGTACGACCACCGGGGCGGCCCGCACAACGCGGCCGGTGACACCTGGCTGGCCTCCGCCTTCGGCGTGGACCACCCCCGGGCCGTGGCCGCGCGGGGCCGCTTCAGCTGACCCGACCCCTGTCCGAGCCGTTCCCTACACTGAACGCAGCCCAGCGCCGTGGAGAGATGGCGCACTCCACCGGGCTGCCCAACGTCGAAAGGGGCCAGCGGCCATGGCTCTGCCCACCCCCGCAGAAGCGGGCGGCTCCCAGGTCAAGTCCGCCGTACGGACGGTCGAACTGCTTGAGTACTTCGCCGGCCGCCCGGGGATGCACAGCCTCGCCGAGGTGCAGACCGCGCTCGGCTATCCCAAGAGCAGCCTCTATATGCTGCTGCGCACCCTGGTGGAGCTGGGCTGGGTGGAGACGGACGCCACCGCCACCCGGTACGGCATCGGCGTACGCGCGCTGCTGGTCGGCACCTCCTATATCGACGGCGACGAGGTGGTCGCGGCGGCCCGGCCCACCCTGGACCGGCTCGCCGACGAGACCACCGAGACCATCCACCTGGCCCGGCTGGACGGCACCGACGTGGTCTACCTCGCCACCCGCCAGTCGCAGCACTACTTGCGCCCCTTTACCCGGGTCGGCCGACGGCTGCCCGCGCACTCCACCTCGCTGGGCAAGGCGCTGCTGGCCACCCATAGCGACGACCAGGTGCGCCACCTGCTCCCGGAGCGGCTGGAGGCGCTCACCGAGCACACCCTGACCGACCGCGAGGCGCTGATCGAGGAGCTGCGGCTGATCCGGCAGCGCGGCTACGCGGTGGACCACGAGGAGAACACCCTCGGCCTGCGCTGCTTCGGCATCGCCGTCCCGTACCGCACCCCGGCGCGGGACGCGGTGAGTTGCTCGGTACCGGTGGCGCGGCTCACCCCGGGGCGCGAGCAGGAGATCCGCGACGCCCTCTTCACGGCCCGCGACCGGCTGGCGCTGGCCACCCGCCACCTCTGAGGGCCGGGCGGGCGGCGCGGGCTCAGCCGCTCAGCCGCTCAGGGGCTCAGGGGCTCAGGGGCTCAGGGGCTCAGGGGCTCAGCCGTCGGCGAGCAGGGCGCGGCCCCGGTCGATGATGGCGGCCAGTTCCGCGAGGTGCTCGGCGGGCGGCTCGGAGAGCGGCGGGCGGACCCCGCCGACGTCCAGACCGCCCAGCCGCACCCCGGCCTTGACCAGCGAGACCGCATAGCCCCGGCCACGGGCGCGCAGCTCCACCAGCGGACGGTAGAAGCCGTCCAGCAGGCGCTCCACGGTGGCGAGGTCGCCGCTGCCGATCGCCCGGTGGAAGGCGAGGGCGATGTCCGGGGCGAAGCAGAAGACCGCGGAGGAGTAGCGGGTGACCCCGAGTCCCCGGTAGGCGAGGCCGGTGAGTTCGGCGGTGGGCAGGCCGTTGAAGTACAGCAGGCGGCGGTCGGGCAGTTCGGTGCGTACGGCGCTGATGATGCGCTGCGTCAGGTCCAGGTCGCCCAGGCCGTCCTTGATGCCGATGATCCGGGGGTTGCGGGCCAGCTGCACCACGGAGGCGGGTGAGAGCACCGCGTTGTCGCGCTGGTAGACGATCAGGTCCAGCGGGGTGGCGGCGGCGAGTCCGGTGTAGTGGCGCAGCAGGCCCTGCTGGTCCGGCAGCACCAGGTAGGGCGGCAGGGCCAGCAGCCCGTCGGCGCCGGCCCGGTGGGCGCGTTCGGCGAACCGGGCGGCCAGCGCGGTCCCGTGGCCGGCTCCGGCCACCACCGGGACCCGCCCGGCGGCCTCGGCGACGGCGGCGGCCACCACGGCCTCGTACTCGTCCAGGTCGAGCGCGTGGTACTCGCCCGTGCCGCAGGCGGCGAAGACGGCGGCGGCACCGGCGTCGATGCCCTCCCGTACGTGGCGGCGGAAGAGCGCCGGGTCGAGTGCGCCGTCGCCCGGGCGGAAGGCGGTGACGGGGAAGAAGAGCAGGCCGTCGAGCCGGTCGGCGAGTGCGGTGCTGTCGGTCATGGACGATCGCTCTCCCTGAGACTGTCGACCACATTCCTGATTTGCATCTACATCCGTGAACCATGTGACGGTATGCCACCCGCCCGGCCGGGTCAAGGAGGTGTCCAAGGCGTGATCGTCGGCCCGAGAACGTATCGATCCCCTTCTTCGTTAGGGTGTCGCGGGGGCGCGCAGCAGCCGGAACCACGCCCCCCTACGCCGAGCGGCACGCCGAGCGCGGCGCACCGGACACCACGAGGAGGACGACCGTGACCACGGCCCTGACGCAGGGCGGCAACGCCCCGCTGCCCGCCCCCCGTGTGACGGTGGAGGTGACGGCGCCCAAGCAGCTGGATGTCTCGGGACTGCTGCTCGCCAAGAACGGCAAGGTCCGCTCGGACGCCGACTTCGTCTTCTTCAACGCCCCGCAGGGCCCCGGGGTGACCCACCGCCCCGCCTCGGCCGGCGCCCCCGACTCCATCACCGTGGACACCTCGGCCGTGCCCACCGACATCCACAAGGTGGTCGTCACCGCCAGCCTGGACGAGGCCGGCGCCACCTTCGCCGGCACCGAGCCCACCGCCACCGTGCGCAACGCCGACACCGGCGAGGCGCTGATCACCTTCACCCCGCCCCGGCTGACGCTGGAGACCGCCCTGGTCGTGGTGGAGGTCTACCGGCGGGCCGGCGCCTGGAAGGTACGCGCCGTCGGCCAGGGCTACGCCAACGGCCTGGCGGGCATCGCCACCGACTTCGGCGTCACCGTGGACGACCCGGGCCCGAGCGCGCCGGCAGCCCCGGCGGCACCCCAGCCCGCCACGGCACCGCCGCCCCCGCCGACCGGCCTGCCGGTCCAGGGCATCCCCGCGCCCGTTCCCGCGCCCGTTCCCGCCCCCGTCTCCGCCCCCGCCTCCGCCTCCGCCGACAGCGACTGGACCCTCACCCCGCCCGCTCCCCGGCCGCACCGCCTGCACCGCCCGCTCCCCCGGCCGCGCCGCCCGCACCGCCCGCGCCGCCGAAGGTCACCCTGGACAAGGGCCGGGTCAACCTGGTCAAGGGCGGCTCCGTCTCCCTGGAGAAGAACGGCAAGCCCTTCCTCTCCGCCGTCCGCATGGGCCTGGGCTGGGAGCCCGCCCACCGTGGCCGCAACATCGACCTCGACGCCTCCTGCATCGCCTTCGACGCCCAGCGCAAGAAGGTCGAGACGGCCTGGTTCATGAAGCTGTCCGTCTTCAACGGCGCCATCCAGCACTCCGGCGACAACCTCACCGGCAAGGGCGACGGCGACGACGAGCAGATCACCGTCCACCTCGACGGCCTGCCCCCGCAGGTCTGCGGCCTGGTCTTCACCGTCAACTCCTTCTCCGGCCAGAAGTTCTCCGAGATCGCCAAGGCCTACTGCCGCCTGGTCGACGCCACCACCGGCCAGGAACTGGCCCGCTTCGACCTCACCCACGCCGAGCCCCGCACCGGCGTCTTCATGTGCAAGCTGGTCCGGCAGTTCTCCGGCGAGTGGGTGATGACCGCCCTCGGCGAGTACGCGGACGCCAAGACCGCCCGCAAAATGGTCGAACCCGCCGCCGCCCTGCTCTGATCCCCGCGCATCCCCTCCCCCCATGACACGATCGAGTGAGGCCGCCCCGGCACCGGCCGGAGCGGCCTCACCGTTCCCGTAGTTTGACCGCGACAAGAGGAAGGGGTGCGGGGTGAGCGCCATGGCACATGAGCCGCGAACGCAGGAGGACATCCTCCTGGACAGCTTCCTGGGCCTACAGACCCCCGAGGGCTTCCGAGCCGAGCTGATCGAGGGGGAGATCGTCGTGACACCGCCACCGGACGGGGACCACGAGGACTGCATCGGACGAGTGGTCGAACAGGTCATCCTGCACTCCGCCACCCGCATGAGGTTCGCAGGAAACAAGGGACTGAAGCTGTCCAGTGGCGGCCGCTGCCCCCGGGACCACGCGATCCCCGACGCGACCTTCGCCCCGGCGGACCTCCAGGTCTTCCGCGGTGCCCCGCCCTGGATGCCCCCCGACGGCATCGCCATGGTCGTCGAGGTGACCTCCACCAGGCCCGAGCAGGACCGCATCGCCAAGCGCCACTGCTACGCCCGCGCGGGCATCCCGCTCTACCTGCTGATCGACCGCACCGAGGACCGCGTCTCGCTCTTCGGCCTCCCCGAGGACGACGACTACACCGAGGTGCACCTCGCCCCCTTCGGCAAGCCGCTCGACCTCCCCGCGCCGTTCTCCTTCGCCCTGGAGACCGCAGACTTCTGACCGTGCAGCCGCCCGCGCCGTGTCAGCCCCGGGTGGCCATGGCGCGGAGGAAGAACGCCAGGTTGGCCGGGCGCTCCGCCAGGCGGCGCATGAAGTAGCCGTACCACTCCTGGCCGTAGGGGAGGTAGACGCGCATGGTGGCACCGGACCGGGCCAGCCGCAGCTGCTCCTCGGGGCGGATGCCGTAGAGCATCTGGTATTCGAAGGAGTCGGCCTTGCGGCCGTTCCGCTCGGCCAGCTCCCCGGCGATCTTCACCATGCGGGGGTCGTGGGAGGCCACCATCGGGTAGCCCTCCCCGGCCATCAGCACCTTGAGGCAGCGGACATAGGCGCGGTCGACCTCGTCCTTCTTCTGGAAGGCGACCGAGGCGGGCTCCTGGTAGGCGCCCTTGCAGAGCCGCACCCGGGAGCCGGGGCCGGAGAAGTCGCGGCAGTCGGCCTCGGTACGCCGCAGGTACGCCTGGAGGACGACACCCAGCCAGGGGAAGTCGGCGCGCAGTTGGCGGGCGATGCCCAGGGTGGAGTCGGTGGTGGTGTGGTCCTCCATGTCGAGGGTGACCGTGGTGCCCGCGTCGGCGGCGGCCGTGCAGATCCGGCGGGCGTTCTCCAGGGCGACCTGCTCGCCGTCCTGCGGCAGGAACTGGCCGACGGCGGAGAGCTTCACGGAGACCTCGGCGTGCTGGGCCAGGCCGGTCTCCTTCAGCGCCTCCAGCAGCTTCTCGTACGCGGCGGCGGTGGCGGCGGCCTGTGCCGCGTCGCGGGTGTCCTCGCCCAGGTGGTCGAGGGTGGCGCGGCGGCCGGTGGCGGTCAGCTCGTCGCAGGCGGCCAGGGCGGCGTCCAGGGGCTCACCGGCCACAAAGCGCTCCACGATGGCGCGGGTCGGCGGCAGCTTCTCCACCAGGGTGCGCATCTGCGGGGAGCGGGAGGCGGCGAGGATCGCGGAACGGAGCACGGGGTCACTCCAGGTGTCACGGGCCGCGCCGGAGGGGCCGGGAGGCGGCGTCAGGGAGGGGTGGTGAGAGATGGGCGGACGCGCCGTCGAGGGGGGCGCGGCGCGTCCGCCGGGCGCGTCCTGCGGGGCCGGCCGGGGGGAGGCCGGCGGCGCTGGACGCGCCGGGTGTGCCGCGCGGGGGGTGGCGCGGCACGCTCGGTGGTCGGACCGGACAGGGTCCGACGGGGTGACCCATACGGCCCCTGCCCGGGCCCGCCGGACTCAAACCAGGAGGCCCGGCAGGCTGCTGACGGATTGTCAGCCCATGTGGGGGTAGCGGTAGTCGGTCGGCGGGACGAAGGTCTCCTTGATGGAGCGGGTGGAGGTCCAGCGGAGCAGGTTCTGCGCTGCGCCGGCCTTGTCGTTGGTGCCGGAGGCGCGGCCGCCGCCGAAGGGCTGCTGGCCGACGACGGCGCCGGTGGGCTTGTCGTTGATGTAGAAGTTGCCCGCGGCGAACCGCAGCCGCTCCATGGTGTGGGCGACGGCGGCGCGGTCCTGGGCGATCACGGCGCCGGTCAGCGCGTACGGGGAGGCGGACTCCATCTGGTCCAGCATCTCCTCGTAGCGCTCGTCCTCGTAGACGTGCACGGCCAGGATCGGGCCGAAGTACTCCTCGCGGAAGTACTCGGCGCCCGGGTCGGTGCCCACCAGCACCGTCGGCCGCACAAAGTACCCGACGCTGTCGTCGCAGGTGCCGCCCGCCAGGACCTCCACGGTCGGGTCGGCGTGGGCGCGGTCGAGGGCGGCCTTGTTCCGGGCGAAGGAGCGGGCGTCGATGACCGCGCCCATGAAGTGCGACAGGTCGGTCACATCGCCCATCGTCAGCCCCTCCACCTCCTGCCGCAGCTCCTCCCTGATCCGCTCCCACAGCGAGGCGGGCACATAGGCGCGGGAGGCGGCCGAGCACTTCTGGCCCTGGAACTCGAACGCACCCCGGACCATCGCCGTCCTCAGCACCGCCGGATCGGCCGAAGGATGCGCCACGATGAAGTCCTTGCCCCCGGTCTCCCCCACCAGCCGCGGATAGGACCGGTACCCGGCGATGTTCTCCCCCACCGTCCGCCACAGGTGCTGGAAGGTCGCCGTGGACCCGGTGAAGTGGATCCCGGCCAGCTCCGGATGGGCCAAGGCCACCTCGGAGACCGCCAGACCGTCACCCGTCACCATATTGACCACACCCGCCGGCAGCCCCGCCTCCTCCAGCAGCCCCATCAGCAGATGCGCAGCCAACTGCTGCGTCGGCGACGGCTTCCAGACCACCACATTGCCCATCAGCGCCGGAGCGGTCGGCAGGTTCCCCGCGATCGCCGTGAAGTTGAACGGCGTGACCGCATAGACGAAACCCTCCAGCGGCCGATGGTCACTGCGGTTCCACACCCCCGGCGAGGACACCGGCTGCTCCGCCATCACCTGCCGCGCGAAGTGCACATTGAAACGCCAGAAGTCCACCAGCTCGCACGGACTGTCGATCTCCGCCTGCTGCGCGGTCTTGGACTGCCCCAGCATCGTCGCCGCCGCGATCGTCTCCCGCCACGGACCGGCCAGCAGGTCCGCCGCCCGCAGGAAGACCGCCGCCCGGTCGTCGAACGACAGCGCCCGCCACGCCGGAGCCGCCGCCAGCGCCGCATCCACCGCAGCCCGCGCATCCTCCCGGGTCGCATTGCGCATCGTGCCCAGCCGCGCCGCATGCCGATGCGGCTGCACCACCTCGATCGGCTCACCGCCGCCCAGCCGCCGCTGCCCGCCGATGGCCATGGTCAGCTCGACCGGCTCCGCCGCGAGCCGCTTCAGCTCCGCCTCCAACCGGGCCCGCTCCGGACTGCCGGGGGCGTAGCTGTGGACCGGCTCGTTCACCGGTGCGGGGACCTGGGTCACAGCGTCCATGCGCACGCTCTCCTTAGATTCGCCTCTGGCCGCGGTTCTCGCGTCACCGCCCACGGTAGGAGCCGGTATCCGTTCCACCGTTGTCACCACGGCTAACATCGGTGGTCGGGAGTTGTCCGCCCGTACGAACCCACGAGAGCGGAGAGAGCGGTGGCCGAGCAGCCGCAGGTCCCCGATCCGGCGCCGCTGCCGCAGGCGCCGGAGGAGGGCATCAGCCTGCGCCAGCTGCTGATGGCCCTCGGCGAGCCGCTGGTCGAGCTCCAGGCCGCGCCCGCCGGGCTGGACGTCGAGGTGCGGGACGTGGCGATCCTCGACCCGGAGGACCCCGCGCAGGCGCTCCCCGGCGAACTGGTGCTGGCGATCGGCGCGCGCGGCCGGGCGGCGCTGCCCGCGCTGCGGGCGGCGGGCGCGGCCGGGGCGGCGGCGGTCGCGGTGAAGCTGGACGCCCCGGGCAGGCGGCGATGCTCAGCGAGGCGGCGGCGGAGGCCGGGGTGGCGCTGCTGTCGGTCCGCCGGGAGGCCCGCTGGGAGCATCTGGACGCGCTGGCCAGGGCGGTCCTGGGCAGCGGTCGCCCGGAGTCGGGCGCGGGCGGCGGGGAGGCCAGCGGCGACCTCTTCTCGCTGGCGCAGACCACGGCGGTGCTGACCGGCGGCATCGTCTCGATCGAGGACACCTCCAGCCGGGTGCTGGCCTACTCCCGCTCCTCCGACGAGGTGGATGACCTGCGGCGGCTCTCCATCCTGGGCTGGCAGGGACCGGAGCCGTACCTGTCCAAGCTGCGCGAGTGGGGCGTCTTCCAGCATCTGCGCACCTCCGGCTCGGTGATCGCCATCGACGACCACCCTGAGCTGGGCATCCGCCGCCGGCTGGCGGTGGGCATCCGGGCCGGTACGCAGCCGCTGGGCACCATCTGGGTGCAGGAGGGTTCGCAGCCGCTGGCCCCGCGCTCCGAGCAGGTGCTGCTGGGGGCGGCCCGGGTGGCGGCGCTGCACCTGGTACGGCGGCGCCGCGAGATCTCCGCCGACGTGCGGCTCACCCAGTCGCTGCTGGCCGGGCTGCTGGACGGCTCCACCGGCCCGCAGTCGGTCGCCACCCACCTGGGGCTGGACGCCCGCCGCCCCGCCCTGGTGGTCGGCTTCGCCCTGCGTACGGCGCCCCCCGGCGCCCCGGCACCCGGCACCGACGCCTCCCCGGTGGAGTTCACCCGGGCCGAACTCACCGCCCTGATCTCGGTGCACATCGCCGCCCGGCACCACAACGCGCTGGTCTCCCCCGCCGAGTCCCGGGTGTACGCACTGCTGCCGGAGCTGCCGGCCGGGCTCGCCCCGGCGACCGTACACGGCTGGGTGCAGGAGATCGCCGACGCGGCCCGCAACCACCTGGGCGTACGGCTCCAGGCGGCGGTCGGCCCGGTGGTACCGGTCCTGGCCGGGGCGCCCCGCTCACGGCAGCAGGCCGACCGGGTGCTGGAGGCCATGGACCGGGGCGTGGTCGCCGCCGAGGTGGCCTCGCTGGACGAGGTGCAGGCCGAGGTGCTGGTGGGCGAGGTGCTGGCCCTACTGGCGGACCGGCCGGGAATGCGCGACCCCCGGCTGTCCGCCCTCACCGAGCGGGACACCCGGCAGGGCACCGGCCTGGCCGCTTCGCTGCTGGCCTACCTCGACGCCTTCGGCGACGTCCGAGCCGCCGCCCAGCGCCTGCACATCCACCCCAACACCCTGCGCTACCGCGTCCGCCGCGCCGAAGAACTGACCGGCCTGGACCTGGCCCACCCCGAGCAACGGCTACTCGCCATGCTCCAACTCCGCCTCGACGGCACACCACCGCCCTGACGGTGCGCAGGTACCGGAACCCGTTCCAGAAGGTGATGTCGTGCATTGTGCGCGCGGCCGAAGCGCTCAAGCAGGAAGGGAAGCCATGCACACCATTGAAGACTCCTCTGTCCTCGCCGTGGAGTGGAAGAAGTCGTCGCGCTCCGGACCGGACAACAACTGCGTCGAGGTGGCTTCCGCCGGGCACGGTGGGGTCTACCTCCGGGACAGCAAGAATCCCACCGGCCCCGCCCACCTGTTCGCCGCAGACGGATGGAAGGCCTTCCTCACGGCCGTCAAGCGCGGGGAGTTCGAAACCCTCTGAACAATGAGCGGCGGACGGCGGAGCCAAGTGCTCCGCCGCCCGCCGGGCCAGAGCCGCGAGTCAGGAACGGCTCAGGGCAACCCCGCTCCCCCGGGCCGGGGACGCGTTCTCCGGCCGGGGGGCGGTCGGCAGGTCCCGGCAACGGCGGATCGGCGAGAAGTAGAGGATCAGCGCGGCCAACGGAACCCCCGCCGTGGTGATCCACATCGCCGGGCGCACCCCCAGCGCCGTACCCAGGACACCGCCGAGGATCGCGCCGAGCGGAATGGCGCCGTAGTTGAGGAACGCACTGCTGGCAGCGAGTCGGCCGAACAGCGCCGGCGGGCAGTACGCCTGCTGGAAGCCCGACTTGATGACATTGCCGGCCACCACCCCACCGGAGACCGCCAACCCGCCGAGCACATAGAAGGCCAGCCCCGCCCCGCCGGTGGTGAGCGGGATGAGCAGGGCGAAGACGGGGAAGCCCAGTTGGAACAGGAGCATCGCGCGGGCGGTGCCCATCCGGGCGGCCACCCGGCGGGCGGCGAAGGCGCCCACGACGCCGCCGGTGCTGGCGACCGCGATCAGACCGCCGACCGCGCCGGAGGAGAGGCCGACCTCCCGGACCAGGAAGACGACCTGGATCGACTGATACCCGGTCAGCGCGAGGTTGGAGAAGGCGCCGAAGAGCGTCAGCGTCCGGAACCAGGGGTCCCGGGCGACCAGTCCCAGACCCGCGCGGACCTCCTTGACCAGCGCCTTCGGCGGGCGCTCGGCCTCGGTGGCACGCGGTTCGCGGTGCCGCATCCCCAGCAGGCAGAGAAACGAGACCAGGAACGTCCCGGCGTTGGCGAAGATGGCGCTCACCGCACCGGCGAGCTGAGCGAGAAGGCCGCCCGCTCCCAGTCCGACGATCTGCGCGGCGGAGGCGCTGCCGTGCAGCTTGGCATTGCCCTCGGGCCGGTCGGCGGGTTCCAGGAGGCCGGGGAGGTAGGCGGTGTAGGCGGTCTGGAAGAAGACCGCCGCCGTCCCCGCCAGCAGCGCGACGGTGAGGAGCTGACCGATGCTCAGCCAGCCTAACCAGGAGGCGACGGGCACGCTGGCGAACAGCAGGAGGGAGACCACGTCGGCGGCGAGCATGATCGGCCGGCGGCGCATCCGGTCCACCCAGGCGCCGACGGGAAGGCCGATGATCAGCCAGGGCAGCCAGGCGGCCGCGCTCAGCAGGCTGACCTCGAAGGTGCCCGCGTGCAGGGTGGAGACGGCGACCAGCGGCATCGCCACACCGGTGACGGCAGTCCCGAACTTTCCGGTGGTCTCCCCGCACCAGAGCAGGCGGAAGTCGCGGTGGCGGCGGAGCAGTCCGCCGTGTATCCCCGCGTTCACTCGCTGCCGCCGCGCGGCTTGCGGGGGAACGACTGGAGCTGCACGATCACCGGCAGCGCATCCGGCGCGGGCTCGGCGTCGGGGGCCGGGGTGTGCCGCTCGATGACCGCCATCAACTCCTGGTTCAGCGCGCCCAGCTGGTCAGGCGTCAGCCGCAGGTCGCTCCAGTCGGAGAGCGTGCCCACGCCTCGCCACTCCTCGGCCCAGTCGTCGTTGAGGTAGTCGACCACCCGGCTGTAGTACTGCTGGACCAGTTCATGCATATAGACGGAGAGCGCGCCCCGGGCCTCGGGCGCGTCGCGGAACTCGTCAGTGTTCAGCACCCGCTTGCTCTTCACCACCCGCCACCAGCGCTCCCGCTTGGTGCCTCGGCCGGTCTCCTCCTCGATGAAGCCGTGCTCGGCGAGGTGGCGCAGATGCCAGCTGACGGTGCCGGTCTTCTCGTCCAGGCGCTCGGAAAGCCCGGTGGCGGTGGCCGGCCCGTCCAGGCTCAGCAGTTCCAGGATGCTCATGCGCAGCGGGTGCGCCAGTCCGCGCAGGCTGCGGGCGTCGATCCGGCGGACCGGCTTGCCCGGCCCAGGGGTGCGTGCTGATGCGTCGTCCATGGGCAGCACCGTACATTGCAGAGGACCCTCTGCATAGAGTCCTCGGCAGAGACTCCTCTGCAATCTGCATCAACCCCCCAGCAGGCTGACCTCCGGTTCAGTACCGATCCCCAGCCACCCACCGCAGAGCCCCACCATCACCCCCAGCACGCCCCCACCGCCACCGCCGCCACCCCGGCCCGCACTCCCCACCCCGGGGTTCCACCCCAGGGCCGCCCCCTTTCGGCATGACATACGTCACACTTGGGCGCTTGACATGTTACTTTCATCCCATACCAGGAGCAGCTTGTCCGCAAAGTCCAGACCCGCCGACCCCTACCGTCGGAAAAGATCATTGACACTCCCTTTACCCACGTGTTGACTCTGCGCAGTTCATGACTGACGTGTGCATGATGGGGGAGCTTGCCGTGGAAGCTGCATGGGTTCGGCACAGAGCAGTGCGCACGGTGCTGGCAGGGTTGGTAGTCGGCGGCGTACTCGCAGGTTTGCCGGTGCCAGGAGGCTTGCCCCAGGCTGCTGCTGCTGAGGTTGCACCGGTCAGCGATCCGAGTATCGCTGAGGACGGCTCGCAGGCTGACACCCCTGAGTCGGTCGCGGTGGCGGAGGCACGGCGCACGGGCAAGGCGGTGGATGTGCCGTCGCTGCGCACGGAGTCCAGCGAGGTGGTCGCACATCCCGACGGGCGGCTGGAAGCGACGGTGCATGTACAGCCCGTCCGGACCCGCAAGGGTGGGGCCTGGGTGGGGCTGGACTCCACGCTGCGCACCCTGCCGAGCGGCGCGGTGGCACCGAAGGCGGTGCTGTCGGACCTCGAGTTCTCCGGCGGCGGCGCCCAGCCGCTAGTGCGGCTGTCCCGCGCGGGCAAGGAGCTGCGGCTCACGTGGCCGGACCCGCTTCCGGCACCCGTGGTGAACGGCAGCACGGCCGAGTACCGGTCGGTCCTCCCCGATGTCGACCTGCAACTGACGGCGACGGACTCGGGTTTCTCCCAGCTCCTGGTGGTCAGGACCGCAGAGGCCGCTCGCAATCCTGCGCTTGCCCGGCTGACCATGGGGTTGGCGGGTGACGGTCTGAAGGTTGAGCAACAGGGCGACGGCTCTCTCGCCGCAGTGGACACCGCCGCCGGCGGCACCGTGTTCGAAGCGCCGAAGCCGATGATGTACGACTCGTCGGAGGAAGCCGAGCAGGGCCCCGGCACCGCCCTCGTCCAGACGCTCGCCCGGACGCTGTCCGCGCAGTCGCCCGCTGACGGCACCGACCAGGCACACGCGGCCTCGCTGGGGGTGGAGGTATCCGACTCGGGGCGATCCCTGACGCTGACACCGGACCAGCAGTTGCTCAGAGGTCCGCACACGGTCTTCCCCGTCCTGATCGACCCCAGGTGGGAGACACCCAAGGCCGCCGACTGGGCTGGTGTGTCCCGTGCGAACCCCTCCCAGCCCTACTGGCACTTCAGCTACAACAGCAGCTATGTGGCGGATTTCGGCACGGGCTACTGCGTGTCCGCGAACTGCTCGCCGGAGGACGTCAAGCGGGTCCTGTACCGGATCCCGACCTCGGCGTGGGCGGGCAAGCACATCCTGGAAGCGGAGTTCCGGGTGACCGAATCCTTCTCCTACAGCTGCACGGCCTCCCCGGTCCACCTGTGGTGGACGAACAACTTCGACAAGAACACGGACTGGAACAAGTCGCAGGCCTCGGGCTTCTGGCGGCAGGATCTGCAAACGCTGAACGTGGCCCACGGCTGGAGTTCGTCGTGTCCCGCCAGCCGGCTGGAGTTCGGCGGCAAGACGGGCGCGGTCAGGGATCTGATCCAGAAGGGCGCCGACAGCGGCGCCACCGCGATCACGTTCGGGTTGCGGGCCGGAAGCGAGTCCGATGCCAACGGCTGGAAACGCTTCAGGGACGACGCCGACCTGCACGTCTACTACAATCTCCCGCCGCGCCAGGCGCCGATGAGCGATCTCTCGATGTCGCCGGGCTCGGTGTGCTCCAGCACCACCGTGGGGATCAGCAAGCGGCCGACGGTCACCGCCCGAGTCTCCGACCCCGACGGCGACACCGTGGGTATCCAGTTCGCGGCGGGTTGGGACACCGGAGACGGTACCGGGCAGCACCGCCGCTGGTGGTCCACGGGTGCCGAAAGCACCGTTCCCACGACCTTGAAGGCTTCCGGTTCGCAGTTCAGCGTCCTCCTGCCCTCCGCCATACCCCTGAACAAGAAGGTCGGCTGGGAAGTCCGGGCCTGGGACGGCGCAGAGTGGGGTCCCTGGAGTGCGGCAGGCGACAAAGCGACCAACTGCTATTTCCTGGTCGATACGACCATCCCCGCCGGCCCCAAGGTCGCTTCGGCCTCGTACCCGGGGTCGCAGAACCCCCTGGACCCGTTGGCATGGGTGGACGGGGTGGGCCGCTATGGCAGCTTCACCGTCTCCACCTCCTCCACCGACGTGGTGAAGTACCGCTGGAGCCTGGACACCTCCCCGACGGTGCTCCATGACGTTGCGACCACGGGAGGCGCCGCCCGCACTATCAATGTCATGCCGGACAAACAGGGGCCACGCCACATCACCGTCCAGGCCATCGACGCGGTGAACAACGCCTCCGAACCGATGCCGTACTACTTCAACGTCCTCAACGGCCACCCGCAGCGCGCAGGGTGGGGTATGGACGAGACCTCGGGGGCCGTTCTGACCGGCACCGGCGGAGCCTTCCCCGCAACCCTCGGCACCGGCGCCACACCGAAGCCGGACGGACACAGAGGCGCCGCCCTGGCCCTCGACGGCACTTCCGACGGATACGCCGCAACCGACGCAGCCATCCTCGACACCTCACGCAGCTTCACCGTCTCCGCCTGGGTCAACCCAGCCGCGACGGTCAGCAACTACCGTGCGGCCGTGAGCCAGAACGGCTCGTACATGGGAGCCTTCCACCTCGGCATCCGCGAAGGTGTCTGGGCCTTCACCTTCGCATCGACCGATGGCGCCGGTTACTCCTACTACGGCTCCAAGTCCAGCGCTCCGGTAACCGTCGGGCAGTGGACCCACCTGACCGGCGTCTACAACTCCAGCAGCAAAACGATCACTCTCTACGTCAACGGCACCGCAGCCCCCGCCACCTCGGTACCGGCTATGTGGGACGGCCACGGTCCCTTCCAGATCGGCAGTTACTGGTGGCGTGGCACCCAAGCCGATCCCTGGTTCGGCTCGGTGGACGAAGTCAGGGCATGGGACCGCGCACTGTCCGCAAGCGAGGCCGCGAATGTGGCCCAGGACAAGGAACTGACCAGCGGTCGGCCTGCCAAGGCAGCGTGGACGTTCAACGAGGGCTCCTCCACCGTCGCGACCGGTACCGGCGAGGCCGACTCACTCACCCTCTACAACAACCCCGCCACCGGCCAGCCCGGGATGGTCGACAAGGCCGTGAAGTTCAACGGAACCAACCAGTACGCCCGTACCACCCGCCCGCAGATCGACGGCACCGGAAGCTTCTCCGTGGCCGCGTGGGTGAAGCTGCCGACCCCGGCCTCCGGAGACACCAAGGCCAAAGTGGCGGTTACTCAGAACGGCACCCAAAACTACGAGTTCTCGCTCTACTACTCCGCCGCATCCAAGAAGTGGATCTTCGGTCGTTACAAGGAGGACGCTGCCGCCGACACTCTCGTCCGCGCCGCCGAGTCCGACGGCTGCGCACCACACACCACCACCTCAGGCATGTACTGCGCCGGCCCCACCGGCAATGAGTGGACCTACCTGGTCGGCGTCTCGGATGCCACAGCCGGGAAGCTGCGCCTGTACGTCAACGGAAACCTGACAGGTGAGTCCTCCTACGCCCAGAAGACACCCTGGTCCGCCCCCGGCAGCGTACAGATCGGGGCCGTCTCCCGAGCGGGAGCCCTGGACGAGTTCTTCGGCGGCACCATCGACGACGTGCGCCTGTTCGACCGAGTGCTCTCCACCACCGATATCCGTGAGACATTTCAGCAGCACCCCGTACTGGCGGGCCGGTGGAAGTTCAACTCCGCTTCGGGAACACCGCTCTCCTCACCGGACGAATCCCCTGGCAAGCACCCGGCCGTGCTCGGAAACCAGGCGTCGATCGGCTCCGACTCCCCCCTGCCGACCGCCGGCAGCCTTCAGCTGGACGGCATCGACGACTACGCCGCCACCACGGCCACCCCCGTCGACACCGGACAGAGCTTCACCCTGGTCGGCTGGGCCCAGACCGCAGGCACCGCAACCCGGGACATGACGGTGCTGTCGCTCGCCGGGACCACCGGAAGCGCCGCAACCGTCCGCTGGCACTACCTCAAGACCCTCGACGGCTACGACTTGGGAGAGTGGCGGGTCGAGGTTGCCGACCAGGACAAGGCAGGCGCGACCCGCACCACCGTGGCCCACACCTTCGACGCCAGTATGCGCATCGGCTGGAACCACCTCGCGCTGACCTATGACGCGTTCTCCAATCAGCTGTCGCTGTACGTCAACGGCCAACTGGAGAACCAGGTCTGCGACGACGAGGACACCTCCGGTACCTGCACCGACCACGTGTCCTGGGCAGTCGCGGAACAGCCTTTCAAAGCCACCGGCAATCTTCAATTCGGCCGCAACCGGTCCGGCGGTGCATGGACGGAGTACTTCTCCGGCCAGATCGATGACCTCTGGGCCTACCAGGGGGTACTCACCCCGGCCCAGGTCATCGCCCTGAGCGACCCCAACGTCGAGATCCCGACACCGTCCTGAGACAGAACACCAGCACGTGGAGGCGGCCGGCCCTTGCAGGGCCGGCCCGTTCCCTCCACTCGCCTGCTGCTCCGTTCCCCTGATCTCCGGTCCGCTGCCTGCGGCCCGTCCCGCCGCCATCGCATCCCCCCGGACGCGCTGTGAAGGAAATCCATACATGCCCACTCCACCTGGACCACGTCGAACTCCGTCCCGTCTGGCCACCGTTGTGGCAGGCGTCATGGTCGCCTCGCTCCTTCAAACGCTGCCGATCGCGATGAGCACGGGGAACGCGGCCCCCGCAAAGCCGCCTGTCCCCGCATCGGAGCGGCCGGTCAAGGGACATCCGGACACCGTCAAGCCCCGTGGCACCCGTCCAGGGAAGCAGCCACCTGCACCAAAGGCCACCTGGCCCGCCGCCGGGCGAGCCACCTTGGCGCTCCGCACTCCTGCGGGTACAGCGCCCTCACGCGCCACCGCCAAGCCCGGCGGCCTGCCTGTCACGCTGTCCGTAGCGAGCAGCGACATCGGACCCGGCAGCAGCGACAGAACCCGGACGGCACAGGCGGCCACACCGGGACCGCGGCAGGCTACGGTGGAGGTCCTGGACCGTGACGCGGCGCAGAAGGCAGGCATCGACGGAGTCCTGCTGACCGTCTCGGGTACTCCTGGCGACAGCGCCGGTGGCCACGTTCAGGTCGGCGTGGACTACAGCGGCTTCGCCCAGGCAGCCGGCGCCGACTACGGATCGCGTCTGCGATTGGTCCAGTTGCCGGCCTGTGTGCTGACCACGCCGAACCAGCCGGAGTGCCGTACCGCCCTGCCGCTGACCGGCAGCAACGACACCGAAGCGCAGACCGTGACTGCGGCGGCGGTCCCGCTGCCCGCAGGTGAGCAATCCCTTTCCAAGAGCTCCGGTGTGGTGGTGCTGGCTGCCACCTCAGAGGCATCCGGTCTGTCGGGTGACTATAAGGCGACCCCGCTGTCGGCTGCCTCCACGTGGAGTACCGCGCTCAACACCGGCTCATTCGCGTGGTCCTACGACATGCCGACTCCTTCGGTCCCTGGAGACCTGGCCCCCCGCGTGGCGCTGTCCTACTCCTCCGCGTCCGTCGACGGCCGGACCGTCAACAGCAACAACCAGGCATCCTGGGCCGGTGACGGCTTCGACCTGGCGCCGGGCTTCGTGGAGCGCAGATACAAGCCGTGCGGGGACGAGGGCGTCAAGACCGGCGGCATCGAGCCGGGCGACCTCTGCTGGGCCTACGACAACGCCACCATCAGCTTCAACGGCCACTCCGGCGAGCTGATCCCCGTCTCCAAGGACGAGTGGCGGATCAAGGGCGACGATGCCACCAAGGTCGTCCGGAAGCGCGACGCCAACCGTGGCAATGGCGACAACAACGGCGAGTACTTCGTCGCCACCACCGACGACGGGACCACGTACTACTTCGGCTACAACCGCCTGTCCAACTGGGCAGCCGGCAAGCCGGAGACCAAGTCCGTGTTCACCGTGCCGGTGTTCGGCAACGACCCGGACGAAGAGTGCCATGGCAGCACCTTCGACACCTCCTGGTGCCAGCAGGGGTGGCGCTGGAACCTCGACCTGGTCACCGACACCGACGGCAACGACATCACCTACTGGTACAAGCAGGAGACCAATTACTACGGCCGCAACCTCAAGGCAAGCAACCGCACCCCCTATGTGCGCGGCGGCACCCTGGACCACATCGAGTACGGCCAGCAGAAGAGCGACATCTACTCGGCCACCGTCAAGCCGATAGCCAAGGTCGTCTTCGGCACCGCCGAGCGCTGCCTGCCCGCTACCGGCATCACCTGCGACCCTGCCACCATCGACGCCAACCGGCGCTACTGGTACGACACCCCTTGGGATCTGAACTGCAACGCCGGCACCGACTGCGACGCCGGCCGCTACTCGCCCGCCTTCTTCACCCGCACCCGCCTGAGCAAGATCACGACCCAGACGCTCCAGGCGGACGGCACCTACAAGGACATCGACTCCTGGTCGCTGGCCTACCGCTGGGGCACCTCGGACGCCGACTACCAGCTGCTGCTGGAGTCCATCCAGCACACCGGCCACGCGGGCGCCACTCCGATCACCCTGCCGAAGACCACTCTCGGCTACACCCAGCTGGCCAACCGCTTGGACAAGACCGGGGACGGCCGCGCCCCCTTCATCAAGGAACGCCTCAGCACCATCGCGGACGAACTCGGCGGCCAGACCGACGTCACCTACTCCGCCCCGGCGTGCAACTGGGCTTCCCTGCCGACCCCGCAGACCAACACCACCCGCTGCTACCCGCAGCCCTACCAGCCCAGCAACGAGGCGCCGGTCACCACGGAGTGGTTCAACAAGTACGTCGTCAACGTGGTCACCGCCACCGACCGCACCGGCAAGGCCCCTGACTCCGAGACCCGTTACAGCTACCTCGGCGGCGCCGCCTGGCACTTCGACGATGACGACGGCCTGACCAAGGAGAAGCTCAAGAGCTGGTCCCAGTGGCGCGGCTACGAGCACGTCCGGGTACAGACCGGCAGCGCTCTGGCCATGTCCACCCAGGCCGACCACTACTACCTGCGTGGCATGGACGGCGACCGCACCGACCCCGCCAACAAGACCAAGACCCGTTCGGTCACCGTCCCCGACGGCGAAGGTGCCACGCTCACCGACGACCAGGCATGGGCCGGCTACGAGTACCGCACCGAGACCTACAGCCGACCGGGCGGCACGATTCTGGCCAAGTCCGTGAGCACCCCGTGGAAGAAGGAGACCGCCAAGCGGGTCCGCGACTGGGGCACCGCCACCGCCAACCTCACCAGCACCCAGGTCTCCCGCTCCTTCACCTCGCTCGACAACGGCGCAGGTGCCGCCTGGCGTGAGACCCGTGTCAACACCACGCACGACGACCTCGGCCGCAGCACCCGGATCGAGAACCTCGGCGACGCCTCGGCAGCTGTTACGGACGACGACACCTGCACCCGAACGACCTATGCGGACAACGCTGCCGACTGGATCCTCACCGGCGTCATCCGCACCGAGACGGTGGCCGCAAAGTGCAGTGTCGACGTCAACCGCGACACCCGGCCTGACGGCACCTCCGCCGTTCTCACCGACACCCGTATCCGCTACGACGGCCAGGCGTGGGGGGTCGCCCCCACCAAGGGCCACGCCACCCTCACCGAGACGCTCAAAACTCGCAGCGGCACCAATGCCACCTATCTCGACAGTACGGCCACCTACGACTCCTACGGCCGCACCCTGACCATCACCGAACTCGCCTCCACCACAGTCTTCGACCCCACCAACGACGCCAAGGTCCCGACCACCACGCCGGGAGCCAGCCCTCGCACCACCAAGACCGTCTACACCCCCGCCACCGGCCGCCCGACCAAGTCCACCGTCACCACCCCGCCCGCCAATACCAGCGTCCCCAGCAGCACGCAGACCACCACCACCGACTACGACCTGCTGCGCGGCATGCCCGTCGACACCATCGACGCCAACAGCCTCCGCACCGACCTGCTCTACGACGCACTCGGCCGCACCCTGAAGGTCTGGCTTCCCAACCGGACCAAAGCCAGCGGGCAGAGCCCCAACTACGAGTTCGCCTACAACGTCGCCGACGACGCCATCGCCTCAGTCGCAGCCAAGACGCTCAACAACGACGGTTCGCAGGACACCACCTACACCCTCTACGACGGCTTCGGCCGTGTTCGCGAGACCCAGGCTCCCGGCGGGGGCGGCGGACGCATCCTCACCGACACCTTCTACGACGAGCGCGGCCAGGCCGCCCTCACCTACGCCCCCTACTACGCCACCGGCGCCCCGACCACCATCCTGTTCAAGGTCGAGGACGCCACCGGGGTCGAAACCCAGACCGCCACCGTCTTCGACGGACTCGGCCGCCCCACCAGGACCACCCTGCTCGCCGGAAACGGCGTCGGCACCCCCCTGTCCAGCTCCACCACGATCTACGGCGGCGACCGCACCACGGTCATCCCGCCCAAGGGTGCCACGCCCACCACGACAGTCTTCGACGCCATCGGCCGGACGACCCAGCTGATCGAGTACACCGACGGCTCCGGCACCGCCACCGGTCCCACCGACATCACTCGGTACGGATACGACCCTGCGGGCAACCTCACCCTCCTCACGCACGCCGGCACCACCTGGAGCTGGCTGTACGACCAACTCGGCCGCCAGACCAGGGCCGACGACCCCGACACCGGTACCACCCGCAACACCTACAACGACCGCGGCGAACTCGCCACCACCACCGACAGCCGGGGCAAAGTCGTCGCCAGCCTCTACGACAACCTCTCCCGCCTGACCGAGACCCGTGACGGCTCCGCGACCGGGCCCCTGCTGACCTCTCAGGCGTGGGACCCCCAGGACAACAAGGGCATGCCGGGCACCTCCACCCGCCATGTCACCATCGGCAGCACCACCTACAAGTACGAATCCACACCCGGCAACTACGACGCGCTCTACCGCCCGGGCCGCACCACCGTCACCATCCCCTCGGTACCGGGGCAAGAGGGCCTTCAAGGCAGCTACGTCTTCGGCACCACCTACAACCTCGACGGCAGCATCAAGTCCGTTGCGTACCCCGCCGTCGGCAACCTGGCAGCCGAATCCGTCGCCTATACCTACGACGCCCAGCACCGGCCCGTCAGCATCGGCAGCAACCTCTCCACCTACCTCGCCGACCAGTCCTACAGCCTCACCGGCAAGCCGCTGCAATCCACGCTCAAGACCAACACCAGCAAGACCACCTGGGTCACCAACGGCTACCAGTGGGGCACCCAGCGCCTGGCCAGCAGCGTCACCCAGCAGGAAGGCGTCACCGGGGCAGCCCGCGCCGCCGCCTACACCTACGACGACGCCGGCAACGTCACCGCGCTGGTCGACGCCTCCCGGACCGGTACCGACGCCCAGTGCTTCACCTACGACGGCCTCGCGCGCCTTACCGAGGCATGGACCACCAACACCACCGTCTGCGGACAGCAGCCGGACCCCGCCGCACCCGGCACCGTCGCTCCCTACCGCATCGCCTATACCTACAACCCCGACGGCACCCGCAAGACCGAGACCCGGTACGACACCACTCCGGGCGCCCAGAACACCGTCCGCGACTACACCTACCCGGCCGCCACCGGCGGTCCGCACAGCCTCGCCGCCACCCGCGCCGTCACCGGATCCCTCGGCGCCCCTGTGGAAGAGACCTACGCCTACGACAAGGCCGGTCACACCGCCGAACGCCACCTCAAGCCGGCCGCCGGTCAGACCGACGACCAGGTCCTGACCTGGGACACCGAAGGCCGCCTGGCCAAGATCGTCGACACCCGCAAGACCACCGCCGGTACCACGGTCACGACCACCGTCCAGACCACCGACTACGTCTACGACGCCGGCG
Source organism: Peterkaempfera bronchialis (assembly GCF_003258605.2). Taxonomy (NCBI): domain Bacteria; kingdom Bacillati; phylum Actinomycetota; class Actinomycetes; order Kitasatosporales; family Streptomycetaceae; genus Peterkaempfera; species Peterkaempfera bronchialis. The sequence continues at coordinate 5,341,346 of NZ_CP031264.1, read as the reverse complement.
GCAACCGACTCACCGCCCACACCCTCGATACCGCCAACCCCTCAGCCGAGAACACCGTCCTCTACCTCGGCAGCACCGAACTCACCCTCACCAAGGGCATCAGCAAGCCCACCGCCACCCGCTACTACGACCTGGGCGCCGCCACCGCCGTCCGCACCGACGACAACAAGGTCGCCCTCCAGATCAGCGACCACCACGACACCGGCACCCTCAACATCGACACCGCCAACGGTGCCGCCACCACCCGCCGCACCGACCCCTTCGGCAACCCCCGAGGCACCGCACCCGCCACCTGGGCCGGCACCAAGGGCTTCGTCGGCGGCACCCTCGACCCCACCGGCCTCACCCACCTCGGCGCCCGCGAATACGACCCCACCACCGGCCGCTTCATCAGCGTCGACCCACTCCTCACGGCCGCCGACCCCCAATCCCTCAACGGCTACGCCTACGCCAACAACAGTCCCACCACCCTCAGCGACCCCACCGGACTCTGCCCTCGCGACCTCTGTGATGGGTACGGACAAAACCCCACGATGAACAGCGGCCCCCCGGGAAAATCGGACCCCACCGATAGTCCCTTCCTGGGCCACACACTCAGCGACAAGCAGTACGAACTCTACCAAGCCCAGGGATACCACGGATCTCAGGAATTCACCTGGGGTGACGCGGCGAAGTGGGCGGCCCAGGATGACAACGGCTGGAACTCGGTCTGCCAACTGGCAGGAAATTCAGTGGAGGACTGCAAGAGCAATCCGTTCACTGGCAACAAGGATATTTATGATGCTCACGAGGCCGAAGCTGCGGGGATTGCTCTCGTAGGGGTCGGCAGTGCCGTGGTCGGCATGGCATGCATTCCCGGGGTAGTGGAGTGCGCAGCCACTATCGCAACTGCCCTGACGATCGGTTCGGCCGATGCCGCCGCGGGAGGAAGTCTCCTCCTAGGGGTCGATTTCGTTGTCGGGGGAGGTGCAGCTGCCGAGGCCACAGGGCTTAGGATGCTGCTGGGAAAGATCGGCAGCAAGGAGTGCAACAGCTTTACGTCCGACACCGCCGTCCTGATGGCCGACGGAAGCCACAAGGACATCAACCGGATCGAAATCGGTGACGAGGTCATTGCCACCGACCCCGACACCGGACGCACCGAATCCCGAACCGTCACAAGCACCATCTACAACCCCAACGATACCAAATTCGCTGATATAGCCGTCAAAACCGGAGGCTCCAGCCCGGAAATAACCGCTACGTGGCACCACCCCTTCTGGTCCCCAAGCGCGCACGCCTGGATCGACGCCGGTGACCTCAAGCCAGGTCTGACCCTCCGCACCGCCGACGGCAAGACCGTCACCGTCACCCACGTCAAGCGCTACCACCGGCTCCAAGCCGCATACAACCTCACCGTCGACGACCTGCACACGTACTATGTGCTGGCGGGGGCCACTCCGGTCCTGGTTCACAACTCAAACTGCCAATTCTGGTCGCCGACCGACTACAACGGTCAGCGCATTTATCAGCGGGATGATCTCGTGAATCCGGACTACTTTTCGCCTGCGGACAAGTACGGTCGAAGTAATCTCAAGAGAATGCAGCAGGGGCTGGCCCCGATGGGTCCGGACGGCAAGCCGCTGAACCTTCATCACATGCTCCAGACGCAGGACGGGCCGATAGCCGAGGTGACACACTCTATGCACTTCGGGAACTACAATCAGCTGCACTGGAAGGCGGGCACCAAGATCCCCAGTGGAATCGATCGAGATGCCTTCAACGCCTGGAAATCGCAGTACTGGAAGGACCGAGCGGCAGGATTTGGTGGATGATGAACGCTGTCGAGGCGAGTGAGCGACTGATCGAGCTGGTTCGCGGGAACGATGACATCGCGAACCACGCCGACGGCTGTGATGCAGGGACGATGGCCGCCGCCGAGAGTGATCTGGGTGTGGCTTTCCCTCCCTCGTACCGCCGTCTGGTCGAAGAGTTCGGAACCTGGGATATCGCTGGTGAAGAATTTCTTGGCGTATATCAGACGCCCGCCATGGGGCAGAAACTGTTGGGTTCCGTAACGGAAACCCTGGATGCTCGCAGCCAGTACGGAATACCATCCGATCTGATTGTTGCAATGTTTGACGGAATGGGTGGGCTGGTCGTCCTTGATTCTTCTCAAGTGAATCAGGAAGGCGAGTATCCCGTCCTCGTTTGGGACCCCGGAGTTGTGGACCGCGAGAGCATGGAGAGGCTCGGGGATGATTTCGGGTCCTTCGCGTTCGCGCTGTGCCAGCGTGCTGTGACGCGCTGGCGAGAGTCCGGCTGAAGCTGAAAATCGGGAGAAAAGCGAGAAGCCTCGCCAGGTGTTCCTGGCGAGGCTTCTGCGGTTCTTGACGGCAACGGTGACGGCAACGTCAGCGGACGGCGGCTGTGGCGGGTGGGGTGTCAGGGCCGTCGTCGGTCTGGTCGAGGGCGTGGCCCAAGGTGTCGATGGCTTGGCGTTGGAGTCGGAGGCGGACGTGGGCGTAGACGCCGGCGGTGACGCCGATGTGGGCGTGGCCGAGGAGTTCCTTGATGACGACGAGGTCGACACCCTGTTCCAGGAGCAGGGTGGCGGTCGAGTGCCTGAGGTCGTGAAAGCGGATACGGCGAAGCCCTGCCCGGCTGAGGAGTCGGCCGAAGCGCCGGGTCAGGTTGGCGGGGTCGAGGGGGTTGCCCGTCGAGGTGGTGAAGACGAGTCCGCTGTCCGTCCAGCCCGTTCCTGCGGCCTGGCGCTCTTCCTGCTGGTGTTCCCGGTGCGTCTTGAGGGAGTGGACGCATTCGGTGGGGAGGGCGATGCGGCGTTCGGAAGCGCGGGTCTTGGTGTGCAGGGTGGTCAGGCCGCTGGTGCGGGTGCGCTGGAGGGACCGGTGGATGCTGGCCGTGCCGCCGTCGAGGTCGAGGTCTTCCCAGCGCAGGCCGAGGAGTTCGCCCTTGCGAAGGCCGGTGCGCAGGGCGAGTTCGTACAGCGCGTGCAGCCGGTCACCGCTGGCTGCCTGGAGGGACTGCCGGGCCTCGGCCGCCGTAAGGGGCTGGAAGCGTCTCGGGCGGGGTGCGGTGGTCTTGACGTTCCGGGCGACGTTGCTCGGCAGTTCGTCCTCGCGGACGGCGTGTTCCAGGGCTGACTTGAGGACGGAGTGGACGTACGTCACGGTCAGCGGCGACAGCGTCTTGCCGCAGCACTGACCGACGGCGCAGCACGACCGCCGGGACGTGTCCCGTTCCTGGATGCAGCACTGGCAGGTGGTGCGGAGCCCATCGAGGAAGGCGCGTACGTCGCGTGCGGTGAGCCGCGCGAGCTTCTTCTTGCCGAGGCCGGGGCTGAGGTGGAGGCGGACGCAGGCCGCGTAACGGGTGTGGGTGTTCTCGCGGAGCTGGTGTACGGCGACGTTGTTGAGCCAGTACGTGAGGTAGTCGCCGACGGTGCTGTCGGCCGCAGCGATGGGGAGGCCGCGGTTGCTGGCGGCGATCTTCTCGGTGAGCTTGGCCAGGGCTTCTTTGCGGGTGGTGCCGTAGACGCGGATGCGCTTGCGGGTGTTGCCGGGTGCGAGGACGTATCCGGCGGCTTCCCAGCGGCTGTCCTTGCGCTGGTAGACGGTGCCGTCCCCGTTGGCGCGGGCGCGGGAGCGGCGGAACGGAGCAGGTCGGGGCGTGGTCATCAGGCGGCGGCTTCCTGTTCGAGGCGGGTGCGGATGAAGTCGGTGAGCGCGTGAGCGGGGATGCGGCGGGCGCGGCCGAGGGTGATCGAGGCGAGCTGGCCGGAGCGGAGTAGGTCGTAGACGGCGGAGCGGCCGAGTTGGAGGCGGGCCATCACCTGGGGGACCGTGAGCAGATCCAGTGCCGGTGCCGCCTTCGTACAGGGGGCGGTGGTCGGGGGCGAGGCCATCAGCAGCCCCCTTCGGCCGTGAACTGCCGTTCCAGTTCCCTGCGGTGCCAGACGTGGGCGGCGAGGAGCGCGCCGCCGGGGCTGTAGCCCGAGCCGAGGAATTCCCACTGGCCGACGACGAGCGTGGTGTCCGGGTCGGGCTCGGGCAGGCCGGCGTAGGCGCGGGCCTGTTCGGTGCGCCAAGTGCGGCGGGCGGCGCGCAGCGCGCCGAGCGTGGTGGAGTAGGAGCGGGACTTGGTGGAGAAGTGGCCCCGGAAGCCGAGCATGTGTGCCCACTTCCAGAGCTTCAGATCGGCGAACTCCGGCAGCTTGCCCAGCTCCCAGCAGGTGCGGATCATCTGCCGCACGTGACGTGCCACAGCAAGCCGGGGCAACGACCGGGCCTGACCGGTGCCGTCGCAGGCGGTGCACGGGAGCGGGGTCCCGTGAGGCAGGAGGGTGGCGCCGCGTCCCTGGCAGGGGCGGCAGTACAGGGCACTGTCGAGGGTGCCGGAGGCGTCGGCGGACTTGGTGGCGTACTTCGCCACGGCGGAAGCAGGTCGGGCAGCATGAGGCGCGGCGGTTGCCCCAGGTGGTGAGCAGACTGCCCGTGGGCTCGTCGGACGAGGCGTAGGAGCACAGCACCTTGCCGGTCGTGGCGTCGACGGTGGCGGTGTGGCCGGGCAGGCGTACGGGTTCGGTGCAGCCGCCGAGGTGTTCGATCTGCACTGCAGCTCGATGTTCCTCGCCCGATCGCGCCGCTGATCGCCCCCATGGTGGACCTGTCCGTCGTCGGGCGCTGGTCGCACTACGCTTCCTCGCCCTGCGCGTGTCCAAGGCGGAGCTGCGGGCCGGTACCCGGCTGTTGCACCTGTGCGGCCTGCTCACCCTCGCCTTGAACACCGCCGAACCGCTGCTGATCGGACGCTACGGCCGGGCCTGTCTTGACACTGCCTACAGCGCCTTGCTCAGCATCTTCGGCAGGAGGACTTCACGGTCGAGACCCTGCTCGACGATCTGCTGGAGCGGCTCGGGCTGTGACGGCGTCGCCGTCCCGCCTCGCCGCTTGGTGGCCGGGCCCGGTTCCGGGCCCGGCCCCGAAGCGGCTGATCAGACGCCGCCCGTGACCGTCGGGTGTCCCTGGTCCGAGGCGAGGCCGAGCGCTGCCCGCGCCTTCATCGCCTGCCGGTGGCCCGTGTGCTCATCCGCGAGCGCAAGCTCCCGCTGAAGAGTCCGGTTGTCCGTGGACTCATGGGCCGCCTTCAGGTGGGGAACAGCGGACCTGAGATCCGCGATCAGCGCGGTGACCGCCGGTTGTGCGGCGGCGGGCCAGCCGGGCTCTTCCAGCAGTGTGATCTCCGCCTCGATCCCCTTGGCCAGGGTGCCTGCCCACTCGCGGTTGACGGCGGGGTTCTCGGCGGGGGTCAACTCCGGCTCGGCGTCCCATGCGTCGTTGGCCGGCTTCACCGATTTCAGATAGCGCATCTGGGCAGCCGTCAGGTTGGTCGCATCCCGGCGCAGGGTGCCCCTCCAACCGGTGCCCCCGTCCCGAAAGAAGCAGGTCGCGTCCCGGTGCTTGACGTTGGTCAAGGAATGACCGTGCGGGTAGAAGTAGCCGAGGCTCACCGAGTCCGGGATCGCCCAGCCATCCATGACATAGCCCCCGATCAGCGAGGAGCAGACCTCCTCGGCCCGCTCCGTGACCTCCGACTCGCTCCCGAAAAACGCATCACCCAGGTCCGCAGAGGCGAACACCTCGCCCTGGTGCAGCTGGGAGCACGGCACCACCGCCACCTCACTGACCGACTCCTGGCTCTTCGGCGGCAGTCGAGCCATACAGTCACCGGCCTTGAGGTCGAAGACACTGACGGTCCCGGCGCGGTCGCCGTCCGACTTCCCGACGTAGGGCCCGAACACTGACGTCCCGCCGACGGCCCAGACCAGGCACATCACCAGGCCGGCGACGGCGAGCCAACGGCCCCTCCGCCCCGTCCGCCTGATCCGCACCAGAGCCACGACGCCCAGCAGCACACCCACCGGCCACAGGAACCCCGTGACCCCGGGCACCAGCGAGGCAATGGCCAGGCGGCTCCACCGAGGGGGGTCGAGCGAGTCGTCATCGACCGGCCCCCGGAGAAAGGACGCAAAAGCCGCCGAATGTTCCCGATCTGACGCCGCCCCAGGCACGGCACCTTCCCCTGACGAGGCGGTGACCGCCTCACCGCCCCCACTACTCTGACCTGCGACAGCAGACATGGCTCCCCTACGGCTCATCCGGCTTCCGCCCGGAAACCTATCGGCCCGGCGACAACGGCTCCACAGCAATTGCGCCCACCTGTTCGAACCACCTCGGCACCTCCGGCGGTCCGGGTGGTGCTTGATGCGGTGCCACCGGCCGTTGACGGCAGGCCCCACCCTGCGAGGCTCTGATCCACCTGGTTGTCCACCCAGGCAGCGACCGCACCATGGGGCGGCCGCCGATCCAGCCACCACCTGCGGCCGGACCACCCTGCCGACCAAGACCCTCAGCCCGAACGCCGCATCGCCCGCCCCACCCCCTGCATCACCTCACTGCGCTCGCACCGCACCCAGCAGGCCCAGGAGCGGGAGGCCGACGGGACCTCGCTGGGCGGCGGCCACGACTTCACCGACCTCAGGATTCGGGACACGCAGCAACGTCGGCAGCGGCTTCACCGGCTTCGCTTCCCTGGGCTGACCCCCGCAACCCCAGCCTGGCCGGGCCGCCGTGGTCCGGCCAGGCCCCCCTTCCGGGGACCGGCCGGACGCCAGGAGGCCGGGACCGGCGGGCTGGGGCAGGTCAGTGGTGGCGGCGTCGGCGGCGCCAGCTTTCCCAGGCTGCGAGCCATTCGCGCAGGGCTGTCTCGTGGCGGTCGCGGGGGGACGGGCCGGATGGGCGGGTGCTCCATACGGCGTGCCAGGCCCGATGGGCGCGCAGGCTGGGGACCTCGCTGCCGAAGACCGTGTACCGGACCGTCTCCTCCACCGCCTGCCGCCCCTCCTCGGTGCCCACCGCCCAGTCGGCCCGCTCCGCCAGCCAGCCGAGCTGGGTGACCATGGAGGTCACGGCCTCGTCGGCCTCCTGGCGGCTCTCCGAGGCGAGCCGCATCTGCTGCTGCACCGCCTCCTCCCAGAGGTCGCCCTCGTCCTCGGTGCGCAGCCGCCTCGGGGTGCGCGGTGCGCGGCCCGCGCTCAGTTGCTCGGCCAGGATCCGAGACCGCTCCATGGCGCCCAGTGCCAGCCGCCGATGCGCCTCCAGCCCCACCGGGACGGCGGGTACCGGCGGCTCGGAGCCGTCCGCCTGGGCCTGACGGCTCGTCACCTCGTCCAGCAGCCACGCCCGCCCGGCCAGGTACGGGCCGAGGTCACCGGTCGCGACCAGGGCGGGCTCCCCCACCGGCAGGCCCCGTACGACCACGGTCAGCTCGACCGGGGCGCGCTCGCTGCCGAGCGTCAGCTGCGCCGCCCAGAGCACCACCCCGCCGCCCTCGCGGGGCCGCTCCACCCGTACCCGGGCGGGCACCGGCACACCGTCGACCAGCAGTGTCCGCTCGGTGGTGCGCACCTGGCGCGGGCCGTCGCCCTCGTCCAGGCCGGTGAGGTCGAAGATGCGGTCCCGTTCGTCCTCGATCACCTCATCGAGGCCGCTCAGTACCTCGCCGCGCAGATCGTCGCCGGTCAGCGCGGTGCGTACGGAGACAAACGGGCCCGCCGGGTCGCGTGGCTCACCCGCGAGCAGGGTGAAGGAGACGACCCTCCCATTGACGCTGTGCCACTCGGCGAGCACCCGCAGCCCCGGCAGGTCGGCACCCGGCGCATACGGCAACCGCCCCGCCCGCCGCCAGGACACCAGCGCTCTCTCAGCCTCCTCGGCGAGCCGCTGCCATCCGCGCCGCTCTCCGGCCGGCCCCGATCCGTTCCTGCCGCCGCTCTGCACGCCGCCGCGCCCCCTGCCTCCGTCGGTCCGCCGTTGCACCCCCGCCCCTCACGATACGTTGGTACTAATCCGTGAGCGCCCCTTTTGCCGATGGGCGCACCCCGCACCGGCCCGGGGGGCGATGCTGGGAGTACGGGACAGCCCGTGTGCGGACGTGCGGGAAGGGGGCAGGGGATGGGCTTCAGTCTGGACCATGTGGTGCTGTGGGTCGAGGATCCGCTGCGGTCGCTGGCCTTCTTCGAGGAGGTGGTGGGCCTGCCCGGGGTGCGGGTGGCGGAGTTCCGGGCGGGTGCGGTCCCATTTCCGAGCGTGCGGGTCTCGGAGGGGGCGCTGCTGGACCTGATGGCGCGGGGGAACGCGGCGGGCGCGGACCGGCTGGCGGACGCCCCGGGCAGCGCGGGGCACCCGGTGAACCATGTCTGCCTGGCGATGGACGCGGCCGGCTTCGACGGTCTGCGCAAGCGGCTGGCCGACCATGGCACACCCGCCTCGGCCGTCTCCGAGGGGTCCTTCGGGGCGCGTGGTGCGGCCGTGCGGTCCTGCTACTTCCGCGATCCGGACGGGAATGTGGTGGAGGCCCGGCACTACCCCGAGCGGGGGTAGCGCCGGGCCTCCAGCACGAGGAGGTCCCGAGGCGGTCCCCCGAGGCGGGCTCAGGCCGGGCGGCGGGAGCGGGCCGGTCGAGCCTCCGGCACCTCGAAGCCGGGTACGCGTGGTCGACGCGCCACCTCTCGGCCAGGAAGGCCGCCGGGTCGGGCGACTCGGCGAGGCGGTCCCGAGGCGGTCCCCCGGGGCGGGCTTCAGGCCGGGCGGCGGGAGCGGGCCTTGTAGGCGGCCTTGCGGGCCTCCTTGGCGACCTGCTTGTCCCCGTGGAACTGGCCGATCGCCTCCAGCACCTCGGCCGTGTACGCATGGTCGACGCGCCACATCTCGGCCAGGAAGGCCGCCGGGTCGGGCGCCAGCGGCAGGCCGCCGACCAGTTCGGCGAGCAGCTCGGCGTCGACGTCGGGGTCCATCAGCTGGGCGGCCAGGGTGTCCACCGTGGTCCAGAGGGCCATGGTGCGGCCCGGCTCGGGTACGTCGGTGGCGCCGCGCTGGACCAGCCAGGCGCGGGAGAAGCCGCCCAGCTCGGGGTCGTCCAGGACCTCGCGCAGGGCGGGTTCGGCGTCGGCGCCCAGTTCGGTGAGGGCCAGCTGGCAGAGCATCCGGCGGGCCGGGCCGAGGGCGTCGCCGCCCCGGGCGGCGGCCAGCAGTTCGCGGGCGGCGGGCAGCGGCTCCCGGCCGTGCACCCACTCCCGGATCTCCTCCTCGGGCAGTACGTTCACGGCCTCGGAGACGCCGCTCAGCAGTGCGGCCGCGTCGCCCTTGGCGTACTCGCCGACCAGCGGCGCGTCGAAGCCCTCCTCCAGCAGCCACTGCCGTACGCCGTACTGGCCGAGCGGGGTGAGCCTGACCAGGCCGAACCGCGCGGCCTCCTCGTCGTCGACCGGTGTGTCGGGGTGGACCGGCGCGGCGGCGGCCTGGGCCTCCAGCTCGCCCTCGCCGTCCTCGGGCTCCTCGAAGAGGTCCGGGTCGATGGGGCGGTACTCCACCAGGCCGATCTCCGCGAGGTCGGCCAGCATCGGGTCGAGGGCGACCATCACGGCGGTGATCTCGCCGAGCATCTCCTCGGTGGGGTCCTGCCCGTCCGGGACGACCAGCAGCGCGGCGAGCACGCCCAGCGGCACGGTCTCGGCGCCCTCCTCGGCGAAGGCGGTGGACTCGTAGAGCACCTGGAGGGCCTGGTCGAGGAGGTCCTGCGCCTCCTCGCGGGCGGCCTCGAACTCCTCCAGGGAGGACGCCGTGGACTCCTCGTCCAGTTCGTCGGCGTCCCCGACGGCCAGCTCGCCGGGCTCGGGGAAGGCCGCGTCGGCCTCGACGGCGGTGTCCATCACCACGTCGGCGGCGCTCAGCCATGCCTCCAGGACGGCCTCCGGGTCACCGGACTCGACGGCCTCCAACTCCGGGCCGGGGCGGGCGACCTGGCCCTCGCCCTCCCCGGGGGCGGCCTCGCCGAGGGTGATCAGCTCCAGGTCCACCGCCAGCGACCATGCCTGCATCACCGCGCCCGTGCCATTCCCGCCCTCGTCCTCGCCGCCCTCCTCACGCGGGCCACCGTCGGCCGGGGCCAGGCCGAGCGCCGCGGCGGCCTCGGTCTCCAGCTCCGCGCCGGGCTCGCCGAACTCGTCGACCGGGCGGTACGGCGCGATCCAGCGGGCGAGCCGTACGGCGCGCTCCAGCAGCGGGATCCGCAGCGCGGCGGCGGCGAGTTCGGCCTCGGGCAGCAGCCGCACCGGGGGGACCATCACGGGGGTGTCGTCCGGGTCGGCCTCGTCGTCGAGCCCGGCCGCGCGATAGGTGCCGTACAGCTCCTCGACAGCCAGGTCGGCGGGGAGCTTTCCGCCCTGGTCCGCGCCCGGGCCGGTCGCCGACGGGCTGTCAGGGGTGTTGCGGCGTCGTCCGGCCATGGTGGCACGTTCTCCTCGGACTGGCACGGGTGAGGGGTGGGGTGCGTCCGGCGCCGGTGCGGGCGCACGGGTACCGGTTCCAAGGCCAGCCTAGCCGCCCCGCGCCGGGCCGGGCCGCCACCGGCGGCCGGGGCCGGGGGTGTGCCGCGCGGCGGTCGGACCGGTCAGAGCGGCCATGGCGGCATCCGGCGGAGCGGGCCGCGCTCCTGGCGCGGGGGGTGCTGGTGGCCGTCCGGGAAGGTCGGTCTGGGCAGGTTCTCCACGCCGACCTCGGCCGCCTCCAGGTACACCTCGGTGTCCGGCAGCCGGGGCGGTCGGCGCGGTCCGTCGGCGAACTGGAAGGCGGAGGTGAGGTCGCCGAAGGCGGCCCGGCGCCAGGCGGTGATGTTGGTCTCCCGGACGCCGGTGATCCGCTCCAGGAACTGCAACTGCGAGGTGTGGTCGAAGGGTTCGCGGGCCACCCAGCCGCCGACCGTCCAGGGCGAGACGATGATGCAGGGCACCCGGAAGCCGGCGCCGATGGGCAGCCCGCCGACCACCTCGCCGGGCGTGCCGGGGCGCGGCACGGGCGGCGGGACGTGGTCGAAGAGGCCGTCGTTCTCGTCGTAGACCAGGATGAAGACGGTCTTGGCCCAGACCTCGGGGTTGGCCGCGATGGCCTCGATCTTGGAGGCGATGTAGTCGGCGCCGGCGGCGGGCAGGTAGTCGGGGTGCTCGCACTGGTAGCTGGTGGGGATGATCCAGGAGACCGTCGGCAGCCGGTTGTTGCGGGCGTCGTCCTCGAAGGTCCCGGCCGGACTGGCGGTCAGGCCGCGCTGGTGCAGCGGGTCGCGGCGGCGGGCCCGGCGGAACTTCTCGAAGGAGACCAGCATGTTGCAGCCGTAGTTGTCCTCCTCCTGGTAGACCTGCCAGCTGACCCCGGCCTCCTGGAGCCGCTCCGGGTAGGTGGTCCAGCGGTAGGGCGTGGGCGCGGCGTTGGTGATCACCGGGCCGCCGCGCCTGCCGCCGGGGTCGATGGTGCCGCTCATCCAGTAGAGGCGGTTGGGCCAGGTCGGGCCCATCACCGAGCAGAAGTAGTTGTCGCAGACGGTGAAGGACTCGGCCAGCGCGTAGTGGAACGGGATGTCGTCACGGGTGTAGTAGCCCATGGTGAACGGGCCCTTGGCGCCGTCGGCGGCGCGGTGGGCGCGTACCCAGCGGTCCATCCGGCCGTAGTTCCAGGACTCGTGCTGGACGTCCCAGGCGTGGCTGGTGGAGGGGATGGCCTGGGCGCTGGTGCGGTGGGTGTCGAGGTGGAAGGGGAGCAGATAGCCGTCGGGGTTGACCGGGTCGGGCTGGTGGAAGACGTCGCGGCCGTCGCGCAGCCGCACGGCGTCGGGGTCGCCGAAGCCGCGCACCCCGGCGAGGGTGCCGAAATAGTGATCGAAGGAACGATTCTCCTGCATCAGCAGGACCACATGCTCCACATCGCTCAGCGAACCGCGCCGGCTCCCGGCCGCCACCGCCCGCCGCACATTCGGGGGCAGCAGTGCCGCCGCCGTTCCGGCCGCCGTCGCGGCTGCCGAGCCGAGCAGTCTCCGTCGGGTCATCCCGGGCATGGGGCGTGCCTTTCCACCAGGGTGCCGGGAGGTGTCGCCGGCAGCGGTCGAGGGGGGTACGGCCGGACGGGCCGGACTCGACTCTGTCCGACGCCCCCCGCCGGACGGCGCAGGCGGCGGGCGACGCACGGGCGGTTTCAGGGACACGGGGGACGTCACTGCTCCGGACGGGGCAACGGCCGCCGACCGGACCCCACCCCCCTTTTCGGCCGATACCGCCCGAGGACGTATCCTTCGGTCGGTCCTGTACGCACCGCGTCAGGCATCCGGGGCTGCTCCCTATTCGCACCTCCGGGCGCTCGGACCCGGTGCGGCACCCTCCCCTCGCCCCCTCTCGGGCAGCAGGGGCCCGCTCCGGTGCTCCGCCCCCCGTCTGCCGCTCCGCCGCAGGCGCCGCGCCCCTCGGCCCGCGCGAGGCTGGAGCCCCACCCGCAACCCGCAACCCGGCCCCGCCCGGATGCCCGTACGGCGGCCCCACACCCACGGCGCCGCCGCGCGGGCGCGTCGGCACACCCCGCCGACCCGGCCTCGGGGCCTCGTACCACAGGAGACCCACGACCGTGGTGGACCTCAGGTCGGCCGAGACCCGGCTGACCGAATCCCTGCTGCCCCGCGAACTCGCCCCGCGCGATGTGCTGCGCCTCTCGGCGGTGAGCCGCTGGAACGCGCTGCGCGGCATCCGCGTCGGCCTGTCGGCCGCCGTACTGCTGGCCCTGCTCACCGGCGCCAACCTGGCCACTCCGCTCTATCCGCTGATCCAGCGGCGGCTCGCGCTGACCCCGCTGGACACCACCGTGCTCTTCACGGTGTATGTCTTTGCGCTGGTGCCCGTACTGGCGGCGGTCGGCCACTGGTCCGACCACCTGGGCCGCCGGGCGCTGCTGCTGCCCGCGGTGGCGCTCTCCGCCGCCGGGGACGCCCTCTTCGCCTCCGCCGACGGCTTCGCCCAGCTGGCGGCGGGCCGCGCCGTACAGGGCATCGCGGTGGGCATGGCCACCGGCGCTGCCGGGGCGGCGCTCACCGACCTGCTGCCCGACCGCCCGGCGCTGGCCGCCAAGCTCACCCTGGCCGCCTCGGCCGGGGGTGTGGCGTCCGGTCCGCTGATCGGCGCGGCGCTGGCCAGGGGCGGGCAGCCGGTGCAGGTGCCGTTCCTGGTGCATGCGGTGGCGCTGCTGGCGCTCTGCGTACCGCTGGCGCTGCTGCACCCGCGCAGCCCCGGGCACCAGCCGAGCGTCACCCGGCGGCGGGCGGGCCGGGCCGTGCTGCGGCCCCGGGCGCTGGGCCTGCCGTCCGCCGGGCGGCGGGACTTCCTGCTCGCAGCCTGCACCGGCTTTGTCAGCTATGCGGTCTTCGGCGTCTATCTGAGCCTGGCGCCCGGGTACAGCGCGGCGCTGCTGCACACCGACTCCCGGATGACCGGTGCGGCGGTGGCCGCGCTGCTGCTGGGCGCCTCGGCCGCCACCCAGCTGATCGCGCCGACGGTGGCCGGCCGGCTGGTGCCGGTGCTGGGCATGGCGGGCCTGGCGGTCGGGCTGGGGGCGGTGGTGGCGGCGGGGTACATCCATGCGCCCGCGCTGCTGATCGCGGGCAGCGTGCTGGGCGGCGCCTGCCAGGGGCTGGCCTTCCGGACCCTCTTCACGGCCGCCTGCGCCGCGATGGACGCGGAGCGCCGGGGCAGCCAGCTGAGCGCCTTCTGGGTGATCGTCTACCTGGGCAGCGCACTGCCGATCGTGGTGGTGGGCGCCGTCGCCCAGCGGGTCGGCCTGCTGCCGGCCTTCAGCGGCTTCGCCGCCGTGGCCTGCGCGGCCTGCCTGGCGCTGGCCGGCGCAGCGCTGCGCCGCCGCTGAAGCCCCCGCCGGAGAAGCCCCCTCCGCAGAAGACACCGCAGAAGACGCCGCTGCCGTGCGACCCCGATGCGGGGCTGCACGGCAGCGGTGTAAGGGCGGTGCCGATCAGACGTTGAAGCCGAGCGCGCGAAGCTGCTCGCGGCCATCGTCGGTGATCTTGTCGGGACCCCACGGCGGCATCCAGACCCAGTTGATCCGCAGATCCTGGACAAGGCCGTCGGTGGCGCTGCGCGCCTGGTCCTCGATGACGTCGGTGAGCGGGCAGGCCGCCGACGTCAGGGTCATGTCGATGGTGGCCACATCGGACTCGTCGATGTGGACGCCGTAGATCAGACCCAGGTTGACCACGTCGATGCCCAGCTCGGGGTCGACGACGTCCATCAGGGCCTCGGTCAGGTCCTCCACCGAGACGGTGCCGGCGGTGGTGCCGACGATGCCGGTCGGGGTGGTCTCCTCGGTGCCGGCGGCCGGGGAGGCCGCCACCGAGGTGGACTCGGTATCGCTCATGGTGCGTCCTCCTTCGGACTACTCGGGGTGCTGGGCCAGGGCCTGGGCGGTGGCGTCCTTCCAGGCCATCCAGCTCAGCAGGGCGCACTTGACCCGGGCGGGGTACTTGGAGACACCGGCGAACGCCACCGCGTCCTCCAGCAGGTCCTCGTCGCCGTCGGACTGGCCCTTGCTCTGCATCAGCTCCAGAAACGCCTCCTGGACCTTCTGGGCGTCGCCGATGCTCTTGCCGACCAGCAGATCGTTCAGGACCGAGGCGCTGGCCTGGCTGATGGAACAGCCCTGCGACTCGTACGACACATCGGTGACCACCGGCCCGTCGAGCTTCACCCGCAGGGTGATCTCGTCGCCGCACGTCGGGTTGACGTGGTGCACCTCGGCGTCGCCCTCCCGCAGCCCCTTGCCGTGGGGGTGGCGGTAGTGGTCCAGGATGATCTCCTGGTACATGGAATCGAGCTTCACGGTTGCGGGTCCTCCTACCCGTCAGCCCTCACCGAAGAAGCTGCGCACCTGGTGCAGCCCCTTGATCAGGGCATCGACCTCGGCCGGCGTCGAGTACAGGTAGAACGACGCCCGCGTGGTCGCAGGAATTCCGTACCGCAGGCAGACCGGCCGCGCGCAGTGGTGGCCGACCCGGACGGCGATGCCCTGCTCGTCCAGTACCTGCCCCACGTCGTGCGGGTGGATGTCGCCGAGCGTGAAGGAGATCGCGGCGCCCCGGGACTCGGCCGTACGCGGGCCGATGATCCGCAGGTCGGGCACCTCCAGCAGCCGCTCCACGGCATAGCCGGTGAGGGCGTGCTCATGCGCGGCGATGGCGTCCATGCCGATGGCACCGAGGTAGTCGATGGCGGCGCCGAGGCCGATCGCCTGGGCGATCGGCGGGGTACCGGCCTCGAACTTGTGCGGCGCCGGCGCATAGGTGGAGGAGGACATCGAGACGGTCTCGATCATCTCGCCGCCGCCGAGGAAGGGCGGCAGGTCCTCCAGCAGCTCATGGCGGCCCCAGAGCACCCCGATGCCGGTCGGGCCGAGCATCTTGTGGCCGGTGAAGGCGACGAAGTCGGCGCCGAGCGCCTGGACGTCCAGCACCATGTGCGGGGCGGCCTGCGAGGCGTCGACCACCACCATCGCGCCGACGTCCTGGGCGCGGCGGACGATGGCCTCCACCGGGTTGATCGTGCCGAGGATGTTGGAGACCAGGGTGAAGGAGACCACCTTGGTCTTCTCGGTGATCAGTCGGTCGATGTCCGAGAGGTCCAGTCGGCCGTCGTCGGTGAGGCCGAACCACTTCAGCTTCGCTCCGGTGCGCTGCGACAGCAGCTGCCACGGGACGATGTTGGAGTGGTGCTCCATCTCCGTGATGACGACCTCGGCCTCGTGGTCCACCCGGTAGGGCTCCTCGGCCCAGCCGAGCATGTTGGCCACCAGGTTGAGGGACTCCGAGGCGTTCTTGGTGAAGATCACCTCGTCCCGGCTCGGCGCGTTGATGAACGCCGCGACCTTGTCGCGGGCGCCCTCGTACAGCGCCGTGGCCTCCTCGGCGAGGACGTGGATGCCGCGGTGGACGTTGGCGTTGTGCTGCTCGTAGTAGGTGTTCAGCGCATCGAGCACCTGCTGCGGCTTCTGCGAGGTCGCCGCGTTGTCCAGGTAGACCAGCGGCTGTCCGTCGTGCAGCAGGCGCTGGAGGACCGGGAAGTCCTTGCGGATCGCGTCGGTGTCGAGCAGGCCGGTCAGCCCATGGTGCGCCGAGCCGGAGCGAGTGGTCACTCGGAAGCGCCCCCCTTCACATATGCCTCGTAGCCCTCGTCCTCCAGCTTGTCGGCCAGCTCGGCGCCGCCGGACTCGACGATGCGGCCGTTGGCGAAGACATGGACGTAGTCGGGCTTGATGTAGCGCAGGATGCGCGTGTAGTGGGTGACCAGCAGGGTGCCCACCTCGCCGCCCTCGCGGACCCGGTTGATGCCCTCGGAGACGACCCGCAGCGCGTCGACGTCCAGACCGGAGTCGGTCTCGTCCAGGATCGCGATGCGCGGCTTGAGCAGCTCCAGCTGAAGGATCTCGTGGCGCTTCTTCTCACCGCCGGAGAAGCCCTCGTTGACATTGCGCTCGGCGAAGGCGGGGTCCATCTGGAGCGCCGCCATGGCCTCCTTGACCTCCTTCACCCAGGTGCGCAGCTTGGGGGCCTCGCCGCGGATGGCGGTGGCGGCGGTGCGCAGGAAGTTGGAGACCGAGACGCCGGGCACCTCGACCGGGTACTGCATGGCGAGGAAGACTCCGGCGCGGGCGCGCTCGTCCACCGACATGGCGAGGACGTCCTCGCCGTCCAGCGTCACCGAGCCACCGGTGACGGTGTACTTGGGGTGGCCGGCGAGGGAGTAGGCCAGGGTGGACTTGCCGGAGCCGTTGGGGCCCATGATGGCGTGGGTCTCGCCCTGCTTCACGGTGAGGTCGACACCGCGCAGGATCTCGCGGGGGCCGTTCTCGGCCTCGACGGAGACGTGCAGGTCGCGGATTTCAAGCGTGGCCATGGGGACTCAGGACTCCTGGGTGACGGAGACGAAGACAGCCGCTGCTTCGCCGTCTCCTTCGATCTTGACGGGGTACACGGGGACGGGCCGCACGGCGGGCGGCCCGGACGGCTTGCCGGTGCGCAGGTCGAAGCTGGAACCGTGCAGCCAGCACTCGATCTGGCAGTCCTCGACCTCGCCCTCGGAGAGCGAGACGTTGGCGTGCGAGCAGATGTCGTTGATCGCGAACACCTCGCCCTCGGTGCGGACGACCGAGACCGGCACGCCGTCGAGTTCGACGCGCTTGGGGACGTCCTCTTCGAGGTCGGCCAGCGCGCAGGCGCGCAGAAAGCCTTCGGGTGCGGCGGCGGTCATGCGAGGGTCGCCTCCAGCTCCGCGTCGATCTTCTCCAGCAGCCTCTCCTGCACATCCGGCAGGCCGATCTGGTGGACCAGTTCGGCGAAGAAGCCGCGCACCACCAGGCGGCGGGCCTCGTCGGCGGGGATGCCCCGCGCCTGGAGGTAGAAGAGCTGCTCGTCGTCGAAGCGGCCGGTGGCGGAGGCGTGCCCGGCACCGACGATCTCGCCGGTCTCGATCTCCAGGTTGGGGACCGAGTCGACCCGGGCGCCGTCGGTGAGCACCAGGTTGCGGTTGAGCTCGTAGGTGTCGGTGCCCTCGGCCTCGGCGCGGATCAGCACATCGCCGATCCAGACCGCATGCGACTCCTCGCCCTGGAGCGCGCCCTTGTAGGCGACGTTGGAGCGGCAGTGCGGGGTGTCGTGGTCGATGAAGAGGCGGTGCTCCAGGTGCTGGCCGGCGTCGGCGAAGTAGAGGCCGTACAGCTCGGCCTCGCCGCCGGGGGCGCCGTACACCACCCGGGGGTGCAGGCGGACCAGGTCGCCGCCGAAGGTGACGATCACCGACTTGAAGGAGGCGTCGCGGCCGATCAGCGCGGTGTGCTGGCCGGCGTGGACGGCGGTGGCGTCCCAGTCCTGTACGGAGACCACGGTGAGCTTGGCGCCGTCGCCGATCAGGTACTCGACATTGGCGGCCAGCACCGCGTCCCCGGTGTGCTCGATGACCACCACGGCCTCGGCGAAGGCGCCGAGCTCGACCACCTGGTGGGCGTAGGCGGTGCCGCCCTGGCCGTGCACGGCGATCCGGATCGGCTCGCTGAGCACGGTGTCCTTGGGGACCGAGACCACGGACGCCTTCTCGAAGGCGGAGAACGCCTGGGCGGCGATCCGGTCCACCGGCTTGCCGGCCCGGCCGATCCGGGGGTCCGCGCGGTCCACGGTCTCCTGGACGGCGCCGTCCGGGACGGTGGTCTCCACCCGGATGCCGCCGTCGGCCTCGGCGCTGCCGTCGTGCAGGCCGCGCAGCCGGTGCAGCGGGGTGAACCGCCAGTTCTCCTCGCGCCCGGTGGGCACCGGGAAGTCGGCCACGTCGTACGACGCGACCGTCTCCACCCGGGCGTCGACCGGCTGGCTGACGGCGGTCTCGCGGCCGGTGCCGGGGCCGGCCAGCTGGGCGCCGGCGCCCGCCGTACCGACCTCGATGGACCCGGCCGTGGTGGAGCCGGTGCTGTTCTGAACGTCAGCCATCGCTGTCGTTACTCACTTCCTCATTCTGGGGTGCGCTCGCCTCGGGGCGCCTTGCGCGGCTGCCGGTCGCTCATCGCCTCCGACAGCCGCGTGCCCTTCGGCGCGCTCACGCCGCGTTCCTGGCCTGGGATCCTGGCCGGGGCCAGGAGAGGAGGGCCGTCAGCCGACGGCGCCTTCCATCTGGAGCTCGATCAGCCGGTTGAGCTCCAGCGCGTACTCCATCGGCAGCTCCCGGGCGATCGGCTCCACAAAGCCGCGCACGATCATCGCCATGGCCTCGTTCTCCGACATGCCCCGGCTCATCAGGTAGAAGAGCTGGTCCTCGCTGACCTTGGAGACGGTCGCCTCGTGGCCCATGGACACGTCGTCCTCGCGGACGTCCACATAGGGGTAGGTGTCCGAGCGGGAGATGGTGTCCACCAGCAGCGCGTCGCAGAGCACATTGGACTTGGAGCCCTCGGCGCCCTCGCCGATCTCGATCAGGCCGCGGTAGGAGGTCCGGCCGCCACCCCGGGCCACCGACTTGGAGACGATGGAGGAGGAGGTGTTCGGAGCCATGTGGACCATCTTGGCGCCGGCGTCCTGGTGCTGGCCCTCGCCCGCGAAGGCGATGGAGAGCGTCTCGCCCTTGGCGTGCTCGCCCATCAGGTAGACGGCCGGGTACTTCATGGTCACCTTGGAGCCGATGTTGCCGTCGACCCACTCCATGGTGGCGCCCTCGTAGGCGACGGCGCGCTTGGTCACCAGGTTGTAGACGTTGTTCGACCAGTTCTGGATGGTCGTGTAACGGCAGCGGGCGCCCTTCTTGACGATGATCTCGACGACCGCGGAGTGCAGCGAGTCCGACTTGTAGATCGGCGCGGTGCAGCCCTCGACGTAGTGGACGTAGGCGTCCTCGTCGACGATGATCAGGGTCCGCTCGAACTGGCCCATGTTCTCGGTGTTGATCCGGAAGTACGCCTGGAGCGGGATCTCCACGTGCACGCCCTTCGGCACGTAGATGAAGGAGCCGCCGGACCAGACCGCCGTGTTCAGCGCGGCGAACTTGTTGTCGCCGGCCGGGATCACGGTGCCGAAGTACTCCTGGAAGAGCTCGGGGTGCTCCTTGAGCGCGGTGTCGGTGTCCAGGAAGATGACGCCCTGCTGCTCCAGGTCCTCGCGGATCTGGTGGTAGACCACCTCGGACTCGTACTGGGCGGCGACACCGGCGACCAGGCGCTGCTTCTCCGCCTCCGGGATGCCCAGCTTGTCGTAGGTGTTCTTGATGTCGGCGGGCAGCTCGTCCCAGGACGCGGCCTGCTTCTCGGTGGACCGCACAAAGTACTTGATGTTGTCGAAGTCGATCCCGGAGAGGTCCGAGCCCCAGGTCGGCATCGGCTTCTTGTCGAACAGCCGCAGGCCCTTGAGCCTCAGCTTGAGCATCCACTCCGGCTCCGACTTCTTCGCGGAGATGTCGCGGACGACCTCTTCGCTCAGGCCGCGCTTGGCGGCGGCGCCGGCGGCGTCGGGGTCGGCCCAGCCGTACTCGTAGGTGCCCAGACCCTCAAGCTCCGGGTGAGCGGTCGTGGTCATACGGGGTTCCTCCCGGAGACAGTCTCTGTCGTGGTAGGGGTGGGTGTTCGGCGTGCGGTACCGGCGGTCGGCGCTGCACCGGACGTCCGCTTGCGGGAAGCGGGGGACGGTGCGGCACCGGCTGCCGGCACATGGGTGGTGCAGACCCCGTCGCCGTGGGCGATGGTGGCCAGCCGCTGCACATGGGTGCCCAGCAGACGGGAGAAGACCTCGGTCTCCGCCTCGCACAGCTGGGGGAACTGCTCGGCGATGTGCGCCACCGGGCAGTGGTGCTGGCAGAGCTGCTCACCGGCGGCGGCCTTCGCAGCGGAGGACACACGCCGCACCGTGGCAGCGTACCCGTCCGCGCTCAGCGCACGGGCGAGAGCCTCGGTCCGCTGCTCGGCCGCGACCTGGCCGACGACCGCGCCATAGCGCTCGGCGTCGCGGTCCAGCCGGGCGCGGGCGAAGGCGGCGACCGCCTCGGCGCCGGCCTCGCCGCCGCCGGCGCACTCCGCGATCCAGCGCAGCGCGTCTGCGGCCAACTGGTCGTACGCCTGGTAGAAGACATCGCGGCCGCAGTCGGTGAGCGCGAAGACCTTGGCCGGACGGCCCCGGCCACGGTGGCCGTAGACCCGCTGCTCGCGGGACTCGACCAGGCCGGTGGCGGCCAGCGCGTCCAGGTGGCGGCGGACTGCGGCGGTGGTCAGCCCCAGTCGCTCGGCCAGGTCGGCGGCGGTGGACGGGCCATGGTCCAGAATGGAGCGGGCGACCCGGTCCCGGGTGGCCTGATGGCCCCCCTGGAGCGCGACCTCGCCGCCGGGCGCGGGCACACCGGCAGCGGCGGTCGGCTCGGCCGCCTCCTGCTGCTCCGGGTACGCGCGCATGTTTTTCACAACGCCATTGTTGCGTAATTCATTCCGCTGCGACAACCCGGTGCGGTCGGCGAACAGGTGGCCTCGATCACTCAGGTAAGCCTTGCCTGACCTGCACGGACGGCCGAAAACCGACGGTGGCTCCGACCCCCTCCCGGCATGGTCCCGGCATACTCCCGGCCATGACCGAGCCCCCCTCCGGCCCCCTCTGCACCCGCCACTCACTCGCCGCCGACCTGCGGACTCTCGGTGTACTCCCCGGCGAGACCGTGCTGGTCCACTCCTCGCTCAGCAGCCTCGGCTGGGTCTGCGGCGGCGCGGTCGCCGTGCTGGAAGCGCTGCTCGATGTGGTCGGCGCGGCCGGAACCCTGGTGGTCCCCACCCACACCGGCGGCAACTCCGACCCGGCGCAGTGGCGGAATCCGCCGGTGCCCGAGGAGTGGTGGCAGCCGATCCGCGACACCATGCCCGCCTACGACCCCCGGACCAGCCCCACACTGGGGATGGGCGACACCGCCGCCCGCTGCCGCCCCCGGAGGGCCGATCGGGCACCCAGGGACACGGAGAGGTCAGCACCCTCCCCGGCAGCTGACCCCCCGAGCACGGCCGGGCGCCAGGACCCCAGGCTGCACAGGCCAGTGCTCGGACCCCACCGCCCGCCGACTACCGCCCCCGGCGGGCCGGGCGGGCACCCGGGGGTGGCTGGTGCGAGCGGGTCCATAGACTCGACGGCATGGAAGCAGAACCCGCGGTCCGGGTGGCCGGTCTGGTGAAGCGGTACGGCCCGAAGACCGCGGTGGACGGCCTGGACCTCACCGTCGGCCGGAACACCGTCACCGCCGTCCTCGGTCCCAACGGGGCCGGCAAGACCACCACCATCGAGACCTGCGAGGGCTACCGCCGCCCGGACGCCGGTACGGTGCGCGTCCTCGGCCTGGACCCGTGGGCCGACGCCACCCGGCTGCGCCCAAGGGTCGGCGTGATGTTGCAGTCGGGGGGCGTGTACGCCGGGGCCCGCGCGGTGGAGATGCTGCGGCACACCGCCAGCCTGCACGCCCACCCGCTGGAGGTGGACGCCCTGGTGGAGCGGCTGGGCCTCGGCTCCTGCGGCCGGACCGGCTACCGGCGGCTCTCCGGCGGCCAGCAGCAGCGCCTGGCGCTGGCCATGGCCGTGGTGGGCCGCCCGGAACTGGTCTTCCTGGACGAGCCGACCGCCGGTCTGGACCCGCAGGCCCGCCGCGCCACCTGGGACCTGGTCCGCGATCTGCGCGCCGACGGCGTCACCGTGGTCCTCACCACCCACGCCATGGACGAGGCCGAGGAGCTGGCCGACGACGTGGCGATCGTGGACGGCGGCCGGGTCATCGCCCAGGGCAGCCCCGAGCAGCTCCGCCGGGGCGGCGCGGAGCAGCAGCCCCGGCAGGAGGCGCTGCGGTTCGGCGGGCGCCCGGGGCTGGACCTGGGCGCGCTGCTCAAGGTGCTGCCGGACGGCACCGCCGCCGCCGAGCTCGCGCCGGGCGAGTACCGGGTGCAGGGCCCGCTGGACCCGCAGCTGCTGGCCACCGTCGCCGCCTGGTGCGCCCAGGTCGGGGTGCTGCCGGACCGGCTGGCCGTGGAGCGGCGGACCCTCGAAGACGTCTTCCTCGACCTGACCGGACGGGACCTGCGTTCATGACCACCTCCTCCGCGCCCGAGACCTCGCCCGCCGGTACCTCGGCGGGCCGCTACGCCCCCGCGCCCGGGGCCGCCCCGGTCGGCCGGATGCTGCTGGCGCAGACCGTGCTGGAGACCCGGATGCTGCTGCGCAACGGCGAGCAGCTGCTGCTCACCGTGGTGATCCCGACCGTGCTGCTGGTGCTCTTCAGCGCCGTGGACGTGGTGGCGACCAGCGGGCCCGGCAAGCGGGTGGACTTCCTGGCGCCGGGCCTGCTGGCGCTGGCCGTGATGTCGACCGCCTTCACCGGGCAGGCCATCGCCACCGGCTTTGAACGCCGCTACGGCGTACTCAAGCGGCTGGGCGCCTCCCCGCTGCCGCGCTGGGCGCTGCTCGCCGCCAAGACCGGCTGTGTGCTGGTGACCGAGGTGCTCCAGGTGGCGCTGCTGTCGGTGATCGCGCTGGCGCTGGGCTGGTCGCCGCACGGCGACCCGTTCTCGGTGGCGGCGCTGCTGGTGCTGGGTACGGCGGCCTTCTCCGGGCTGGGTCTGCTGATGGCCGGGACGCTGCGGGCCGAGGCCACTCTGGCCGGGGCCAACCTGGTCTTCATCCTGCTGCTGCTGGGCGGCGGTGTGGTGGTGCCGCTGGAGAAGTTTCCGTCCGCCGTGCGCGGGGTGCTGGAGCTGCTGCCGATCAGCGCGCTCTCGGACGGGCTGCGTGCCGTGCTCCAGCACGGTGCCGCACTGCCCTGGGGCGACCTGGGGGTCCTGGCGGTCTGGGCGGTGCTGGGGCTGGCCGCGGCGGCCCGCTTCTTCCGCTGGGAGTAGCCCGCCGCGCGCGGCGGCGTCAACGCGGGAAGGGGCCCGGAACCAGTCGGTTCTGGGCCCCTTCGCGTACTGCTGAGTCGCTACGTCAGCTCCGGGTACCCCGGCGCCGGCGCGACATGAAGAGCAGCGCACCGCCGGCGGCCACCACGACGGCGGCCACCCCGGCGATGATCGGGGTGGAGCTGGAGGCACCGGTCTCGGCCAGGCCGGGGGACGACGGCGACGCCGTGGGCAGCACGGCGGGCGCGCTGGAGGCGTCCGAGACGGAGGGCTCCGGGCTGTCCGACTCCGGGCTGCTCGGGACCGGGCTGCCGGTGGTCGGGGAGACCTCACCGGGCGACGACGGCGCCGGGGAGGTCTCCTCGGGGCTGCTCGGCGCCGGGGAGGACTCCTCCGGGCTGGACGGCGCCGGGCTGGAGGGCTCGGGGCTCGTGGGCGGCGGCGTCTCGTGGCCCGGGCAGACCGGAGCGGTCTTGTGCTCGTCCTTGGAGAACTGCTTGCCGTCGCCGGCCACCACGATCAGCTCGACGTCGAGTTCCTTGCTGTGCTCGGCGAGCTTCAGGTCCTGAAGGAAGTCCTTGCCGAAGTTGGCCGGGCCCAGCACGGCCTCGCCGTCGACCTTGACGGTGACCGTGTTGGTGACCCGCTGGTTGTACTGAGTGAGGTTGATGTGGACGGTCGAGCAGTCGACCGTCCAGTCGGGAGTGTGCGCGGAGGCGGATCCCGCCAGCACACCCGATCCGAGAAGTGCAGTTGCTGCGGCCGTGGCTATGACCCCGCCCCGGACCCGCCCCTGACGCGTCATTGGTTCTTTCCCTCCGAGCGTTCATGGCCCCTGCGTTGCGCTGATGCCGTATACGCAGGGATATGTCGGGCGACTCTACAGGTGCCTGACAACTCACAGAGCCAGGGGGTGGGTCGGGGCCGCCTACGCGCGCTACACTTGCCCATTCTCAGTCAATTGGCAAGAAATTCCCCGACACTGAAAGTGTATCGGATAAATGGACTCCAGTCAAGGATGCTTCAGCCGGGACGCCGAGCAGCGCCACCTCACCTGCCTCTACACCCTGCTGGACGCCGCCCGGGAGCAGACAGCCGCAGCGCTGCGCGAGGCCCAGCGGCAGGACGGCGGCCGTACCCACCAGGCCCGCGTGGAACGCGAGGTCACCGCCGCCGAGTTGGCCCGCCGGCTCGCCCGGCTCTCCGCCGTGGAGCACGGCCTCTGCTTCGGCCGCATCGACGACCGCGACGGCACCACCCTGCACATCGGCCGGATCGGGCTGCGCGACCACGACCTCGAACCGCTGCTGGTCGACTGGCGGGCGCCCGCCGCCCGCCCCTTCTACACCGCCACCCCCGGCTCCCCCGGCCCGCTGCTGCGCCGCCGCCACCTGTACACCCGGCTGCGCACCCTGACCGGCCTGGACGACGAGGTCTTCGACCCGGACGCCATGGCCGACGCCGACCACTCCACCCTGGTCGGCGAGGCGGCGCTGCTCACGGCGGTGCGGCGGGGTCGCACCGGCAGGATGGGCGACATCGTGGCCACCATCCAGCAGGAGCAGGACCAGGTGATCCGGGCCGGGCTGCCGGGCGTGCTGGTGGTCCAGGGCGGCCCCGGCACCGGCAAGACGGTGGCGGCGCTGCACCGGGCCGCGTACCTCCTCTATATGCACCGCGATGTGCTGGAGCGGCGCGGGGTGCTGGTCGTCGGCCCCAATGCGACCTTTCTGCGCTATATCGAGCAGGTGCTGCCCGCCCTCGGGGAGACCGAGGTGGTGCTGGCCTCCGTCGGCGAGCTGTACCCCGGGGTGCGGGCCGGCGCGCCGGAGCAGCCCGGGGCCGAGGTGGTCAAGGGCGACCTGCGGATGGCCGCGCTGCTGGCCGCCGCGGTGGCCGACCGGCAGCGCGTCCCCGACGGCGACCTGGTCGTCGGGCTGGACGGCGCCGAGCTGCGGCTGAGCCGGGAGAGCTGTGTACGCGCCCGCGACCGGGCCCGCGCGCAGGGCCGCCCGCACAACGCTGCCCGACCCGGGTTCCTCCGCGCCCTGCTGGTGGAGTTGGTGCGCGAGCAGGCCGCCCGGCTGGGGCGCCCGCTGGACGCCGAGGAGGAGCGGTTCGGCCCCGGCGAGCTGTGGGGCGAACCCGCCGTCCGGGCGGCGCTGGACGCGCTCTGGCCGCCGCTCACCCCGCAGCGGCTGCTCGGTGAGCTGTACGCGGACCCGGCCGCGCTGCGCCGGGCAGCCGCCCGGGCCGAGTTCACCGACGGCGAGTGGCAGCTGCTGGCCCGTCCGCCGGGCAGCCCCTGGACCACCGCCGACGCGCCGCTGCTGGACGAGGCGGCGGAGCTGCTGGGCGACGACGGCGCCCAGGAGCGTGCGCGGCGGCGCGCGGCCGAGCGGGAGCGCCGCGAGGAGGAGCGCTATGCGCAGGGGGTGCTCCAGGTGACCGGTCTGGCCGAGCAGGGCACCGTGGACGCGGCGGCGCTGGCGGACCGCTACCGGGCGGACGGGCCGGCCGTCTCCACCGCGCAGCGGGCGGCCCGCGACCGGGAGTGGGTCTATGGGCATGTGATCGTGGACGAGGCGCAGGAGCTGTCGGCGATGGCGTGGCGGACGGTGATGCGGCGGGTGCCCACCCGCTCCATGACGGTGGTGGGCGACCTGGCGCAGACCGGCAGCGCCGCCGGGGCGCGCTCCTGGGGCGAGATGCTCGACCGCTATGTCGGGGGCCGCTGGCGGGAGGCCCGGCTGCTGGTGAACTACCGCACCCCGGCGTCGATCATGGCGGTGGCCGCCGATGTGCTGCGCGCGGTGGCGCCGGACCAGCAGCCGCCGGAGCCGGTGCGGGACGGCGGCGATCCGCCGAGGGCGGTACGGGTGCCGGAGGACGACCCGGGCGCCGGGCTGGCCGCGCTGGTACGGGAGGAGCTGGCCGCGATCGGTGAGGGGCGGCTGGGCGTGGTGGTCTCCGCCGGCTGCCGGGAGGCGGTCCATGCGGCGCTGCCGGACGCGGCGCGCGGGGCGTCCCCGGAGGCGCTGGACTCCCCCGCCGTGGTGCTCTCCACCGCCGAGGCCAAGGGCCTGGAGTTCGACGCGGTGGTCGTGGTGGACCCGGCGGGCATCCTCGCCGGGTCGCCCAAGGGCGGCCAGGACCTCTATGTGGCGCTCACCAGGGCGACCCGGCGGCTGACCGTGGTGCATCCGGGGCCGCTGCCGGAGCTGCTGGGGCGGCTGGTCCGGTGAGCGCGCCCGGCCCCCGCCCCCCGGGGTCGGGGGCGTCGGCGGGCCGACCTACGATGTGGGGGTGCGTACCCCCTTGTCCTACCTCGCCGAGCGGCTGGCGCCCTCGGCGAAGGCCGTGCGCGTGGCCTGCCTCGCGGCCCTGGTGATGAGCGTGGTCATCGTGGTGACCGGCGCCGCCGTCCGACTGACCTCGTCCGGGCTGGGCTGCCCGACCTGGCCGAGGTGCACCGCGGACACCCTGGCGCCGACGAAGGCGATGGGCATCCACGGGGTGATCGAGTTCGGCAACCGGATGCTGACCTATGTGCTCTGCGCGGCCGTGGGCGCGGCGATCATCGCCGCCCGCTGCGCACGGCCCTGGCGGCGCAGCCTGACCCGGCTGGGCTGGGCGCAGTTCTGGATCGTGATGAGCAACGCGGTGATCGGCGGCATCACCGTCCTCACCGGGCTGAACCCGTACACGGTGGCCGTGCACCTGCTCTCCTCGATGGCGCTGATCTGGGTGGCGCTGGTGATGTGGGAGCGGTCCGGGGAGGGCGACGGCGCACCCGAGCCGGCCGTCTCCCGGCCGCTCGCCCAGCTCTCGTACCTGCTGGTCGCGGTGGTCGGCTGCCTGGTGGTGGCCGGCACCGTGGTGACCGGCGCGGGCAAGCACTCCGGTGACTCCAGCGAGGTGCCGAGGATTCCGCTGGACTACGACCGGGTGAGCCAGTTCCACGCGGACTTCGCCTTCATCGCGGTGGGGCTGGCGCTGGCGATGGTCTTTGTGCTGCGGGCGGTGAAGGCTCCCACTGCGGCGCGGGCCCGGGCCCGGGATCTGCTGGTGGTACTGCTGGCGCAGGGCGTGGTCGGCTTTGTGCAGTTCTTCGCGGGGTCCCCGGAGATCCTGGTGGGGGCGCATCTGCTGGGCTCCGCACTGGTGTGGATCGCGGCGCTGCGCATCCCGTTGGCGCTGCGGGTCCGCCCGCAGCTGCCGGACTCCGCGTACGCTGGCACGGCTCCCGCCCCCGACACCGAGGGCACCCCCGACACCCCCGACACCGAGGGTTCCGAGGGCTCCTCCGGCCTGGTCGCCACCGCCTGAGCGGTCCGCGCGGCCGGGCGTGGCGGCCGTCCCCCGTCGCGGCCTCAGGAGGCCGCGCGGTCACCGCCGAGCTGGATACCCGCCATCCGGGACCACTCATAGGAGGAGGTCCGCAGCTTGGCGACCCACTCGCCCTCGAAGGAGTCGTGCAGCTTCAGCCCGGCCAGCTCGGCCGCGCGCTGCGCGACCTCGTAGCGGGGGGCCACCTGGTCGCCCCAGGCGCCGTCGGCACCCACCAGCACGATGCGGGTGGAGTTGCGGCCGACGTACTGCACCACGCCCTCGGCGCTGCCGCCGTGCCGACCGGCGAAGGAGCTGATGTTCTTGGCGATCCGCCGGGCACGGCGCTGGTCGCGGGAGGCGGCACGGGCCGCCGTGATCTCTTCGCTGCTCATGGCCGCATGCTACCCAGCGGTAGAGGATGTGGCGACGGCCGCCGGGTGTGCGGCAGCCCACAGCTCCCGGACATGATCCGGCCCCGCCGCCCGTCGAACGTCGAACGGACTGCGGGGCCGGTGCGTCTCAGGAGAGGGCCCGCGTACAGGCGCCAGGAGAGGCGGTCAGTGCAGGAAGGGGTCCACCGCGACCGCGACGAAGAGCAGCGTCAGATAGGTGATGGACCAGTGGAAGAGGCGCATCTCCTTGAGCTTGGCACCCACCACGCCCGCCTTGGCCCGGTTGTACAGGCCGTGCGCCTCCTTCAGCCAGAAGGCGCCCAGCAGCAGCGCGGCGGTCGGGTAGAGCCAGCCGGTGTGCCCGAGCGGCCAGAGCGCCAGCGAGACCGCGACCATCACCCAGGAGTAGATGACGATCTGCTTGGCCACCACGGCGTTGGAGGCGACCACCGGGAGCATCGGCACCCCGACGGCGGCGTAGTCCTCCTTGACCTTCATCGAGAGCGGCCAGTAGTGCGGCGGCGTCCAGAAGAAGATCACCAGGAAGAGCACCACGGCCGCCCAGGAGAGGCTGCCCGTCACCGCCGCCCAGCCGATGAAGACCGGCATGCAGCCGGCGATGCCGCCCCAGACGATGTTCTGCGAGGTGCGGCGCTTCAGGCCCAGCGTGTAGCCGAAGACATAGAAGAGCAGGGCGCCCAGTGCCAGGCCCGAGGAGAGCCAGTTGACGAAGTAGCCCAGCCAGAGGGTGGAGACGATGGCCAGCGCGATGCCGAACACCAGGGCCTCGCCCGGCGAGACCATCCCGGTGACCAGCGGGCGCCGCTCGGTGCGGTGCATCCGGGCGTCGATGTCCCGGTCGAAGTACATGTTGAGCGTGTTGGCGCCGCCTGCGGAGAGGAAGCCGCCGAACACGACGTGCACCACCTTCAGCAGGTCGGGAACGCCACCCTCGGCCAGGAACATCACCGGGACCGTGGAGATCAGCAGCAGTTCGATGATGCGTGGCTTGGTCAGCGCGACAAAGGCCCCGACACGGGCCCCGAACGGCCGGTGCCCGGGGGTCGCCCCGACGACCCCGGCAGGGCGGGATTCGACGGCGGTCACGGACACCCCTGGTCTATGAAACTTCGCCGGCGCCGGACTTCGAGACCCGGTCGCCGTGCGCGTACCACGCCACTTTAGACGCTGCGGAGTCACCGCCCGCGCCGGGGGTACCCGTGTTGTCCGGGTGCGCGCTCCCCGCCGCGACCCGGTGCGCCGTCCTCCACCGTCCTCCGCCGTCCTCCGCCGTCTCCCCCTCCCCCTCCCCGCCGGTCACCGTCTGCGGGTGTCCCCGGTTCCGGGTGTCCGGCGGGCGACGGGTGCGGCATCCGGGTGAGGCTGGGAAAAGGAGTTGATGGGGAATGGATGTGTCCCACCCCCGGTTCTGCGAGCGCGGGAGGTGGGCAGGAGCCCGAACGGTAGGCTCGAAGTCAGAAGCGGGATGAGCCCTCCGTGACACAGACCGCCGCGACGTCAGACCCGCAGCGCAGCGACTGGCCGGCGAGGTCCTCATCACGGGTCGAGTGAAATACGGAAGGAGCCCTGAACCAGGGTGAGCACCAAGCCGACTAGCGCATTCGAGTGGACCGATCTGGACAGGCGGGCGGTGGACACAGTACGGGTCCTCGCCATGGACGCGGTGCAGAAGGTCGGCAACGGGCACCCGGGCACGGCGATGAGCCTGGCCCCCGCCGCGTACCTGATCTTCCAGCGCTTCCTGCGCCATGACCCGTCCGACCCGGCGTGGACCGGCCGCGACCGCTTCGTCCTCTCCCCCGGGCACACCAGCCTGACGCTCTACGCGCAGCTCTTCCTGTCCGGCTACGGCCTGACCCTGGAGGACCTGAAGTCGTTCCGCAAGTGGGGCAGCAAGACCCCCGGGCACCCCGAGCACGGCCACACCGCCGGGGTGGAGACCACCACCGGCCCGCTGGGCCAGGGCATCGGCAACGCAGTGGGCATGGCGATGGCCGCCCGCTACGAGCGCGGCCTCTTCGACCCGGAGGCCCCGGCCGGCGCCTCGCCGTTCGACCACACCATCTGGGCGATCGTCTCCGACGGCGACCTGGAGGAGGGCATCTCCGCCGAGGTCTCCTCGCTGGCGGGCCACCAGAAGCTGGGCAACCTGGTGGCGCTCTACGACGACAACCACATCTCCATCGAGGGCGACACCGAGACCGCCTTCTCCGAGGATGTGCTGCGCCGCTACGAGGCGTACGGGTGGCACGTCCAGCGCGTGCAGCCCAAGGAGGACGGCGACATCGACGTCCAGGCGCTGCATGACGCGCTCAAGGCGGCCAAGGAGGAGACCGGCCGCCCGTCGATGATCGCGATGCGGACCATCATCGCCTGGCCCGCCCCGCACGCGCAGAACACCGGCAAGGCGCACGGCTCGGCGCTGGGCGCCGAGGAGGTCGCCGCCACCAAGAGGGTGCTGGGCTTCGACCCGTCCAAGGACTTCGAGGTCGCCGACGACGTACTGGCCCACTCCCGCGAGGTGGTGGACCGGGGCCGCAAGCTGCGCGCCGAGTGGGAGGCGCAGTTCTCCGCCTGGCGCGAGGGCGACCCGGTGCGCGCCGCCGAGTTCGACCGGATCGAGGCCGGCCGGCTCCCCGAGGGCTGGGACAAGGCGATCCCGTCCTTCCCGGCGAGCGAGAAGGGCGTCGCCACCCGCAAGGCGTCCGGCGACGTCCTCAAGGCGCTCGGCCCGGTGGTGCCGGAGCTGTGGGGCGGCTCGGCCGACCTGGCGGAGTCCAACCTCACCACCATCGAGGAGGGCTCCTCCTTCCTCCCCGAGGGCAACCCGCTGCCCGGCGCCTCCCCGTACGGCCGCACCATCCACTGGGGCATCCGCGAGCACGCCATGGGATCGACCATGAACGGCATCGCGCTGCACGGCAACACCCGGATCTTCGGCGGCACCTTCCTGGTCTTCTCCGACTACATGCGCCCCGCCGTGCGGCTGGCCGCGCTGATGAAGCTGCCGGTCACCTATGTGTGGACGCATGACTCCATCGGCCTGGGCGAGGACGGCCCCACCCACCAGCCGGTCGAGCACCTGGCCGCGCTGCGGGCCATCCCGGGCCTCTCGGTGGTCCGGCCGGGCGACGCCAATGAGACCGCCGTGGTGTGGCGGACCGTGCTGGAGCGCCATGCCTCCAAGCCCGGCCCGACCGGACTGGCGCTGACCCGGCAGAATGTGCCGACCTTCGACCGGGAGGGCGGCGAGTTCGCCTCCGCCGAGGGCGCGGCCAAGGGCGGGTACGTCCTCCAGGACGCCTCCTCCGGCCGACCCCAGGTGATCCTGATCGGCACCGGCTCCGAGCTCCAGCTGGCCGTCAAGGCCCGCGCCGCGCTGGAGGCCGACGGCATCCCGACCCGGGTGGTCTCGCTGCCGTCGATCGAGTGGTTCCACGAGCAGGACGAGTCCTACCGCGACTCGGTGCTCCCGCCGGACATCAAGGCCCGGGTCTCGGTGGAGGCCGGGATCGCCCTGGGCTGGCGGGAGATCGTCGGCGACAGCGGCCGCACGGTGTCGCTGGAGCACTTCGGCGCCTCTGCCGACTACCAGATCCTGTTCGAGCAGTTCGGCATCACGGCGGAGGCCGTGATCGCCGCCGCCCACGACTCGATCACCGCAGCGACCCGCTGAACCGCAGGGTCCCGGGCCGCGTACCCGCCCGCATCTCCGGTACGCGGCCCGGGCCCCGGCCCCACCGAGACGACCCATCCCGCGAGGCGACCCCCCTCGCGAGACGACGAAGGAAGAAGACGAGGATCATGACCGACGCACTCAAGCGCCTCAGCGACGAAGGCGTGGCCATCTGGCTGGACGACCTCAGCCGCAAGCGGCTGAAGACCGGCAACCTGGCCGAGCTGGTGCGCGACAAGCACGTGGTGGGCGTCACCACCAACCCGACCATCTTCCAGAAGGCCATCGGCGGCAAGGACGACTCCTACGACGAGCAGCTCCGCGACCTCGCGGTGCGCGGCGTCACCACGGAGGAGGCCATCCGCATGATCACCACCGCGGATGTCCGCGAGGCCGCCGATGTGCTGCGCCCGGTCTACGACGCCAGCAACGGCCGCGACGGCCGGGTCTCCATCGAGGTCGACCCCCGGCTGGCCCACCAGACCGAGGCCACCTTCGCCGAGGCCCGCCAGCTGTGGTGGCTGGTGGACCGCCCCAACGTCTTCATCAAGATCCCGGCCACCAAGGCCGGGCTGCCCGCCATCGCCGCCACCCTGGGCGAGGGCGTCAGCGTCAATGTCACGCTGATCTTCTCGCTGGAGCGCTACCGGGCCGTCATGGACGCCTTCCTCACCGGTCTGGAGAAGGCCAAGGCGGCCGGCCGCGACCTCTCCACCATCGAGTCGGTGGCCTCCTTCTTCGTCTCCCGGGTCGACACCGAGATCGACAAGCGGCTGGACAAGATCGGCGGCGACGCCAAGGCGCTGCGCAGCAAGGCCGCCCTGGCCAACGCCCGCCTCGCCTACCAGGCGTACGAGGAGGTCTTCGGCTCCGCCGACGGCCGACGCGAGCCGTCGGACCGCTGGAAGGCCCTGGAGGCCGCCGGCGCCAAGCCGCAGCGCCCGCTGTGGGCCTCCACCGGCGTCAAGGACCCGGCCCTGCCGGACACCCTGTACGTCACCGAGCTGGTCGCCCCCGGCACCGTGAACACCATGCCCGAGGCCACCCTGGACGCGGTCGGCGACCACGGCGAGATCACCGGTGACACCATCACCGGCGGCTACGCCCAGGCCCAGGCCGACATGGATGCCATCGCCGCGGCCGGGGTCGACTACGACGACGTCGTCCAGGTGCTGGAGGACGAGGGCGTGGAGAAGTTCGAGGCGTCCTGGATCGAGCTGCTCGACACCGTCACCGCTTCCCTCCAGGACTTCGCGCAGAAGACGGGCAAGTGACCGGTCGCGGCCAGTCGAGCACTGCCGTCTGATCGACCACTGCCGTCTGACGAATCGGGGCCACCAGTGAGCAAGTCAGAGAAAGCTTCGCCCCCGCAGCACAACCCGCTGCGGGATCCCGCAGACCGGCGGCTGCCCCGCATCGCGGGGCCGTCCGGTCTGGTGATCTTCGGCGTCACGGGCGACCTGTCGCGCAAGAAGCTGATGCCGGCCGTGTACGACCTCGCAAACCGGGGTCTGCTGCCGCCGGGCTTCTCGCTGGTGGGCTTCGCCCGCCGCGACTGGGCGGACGAGGACTTCGCCGCCGTCGTCCATGACGCCGTCAAGCAGCACGCCCGGACGCCGTTCCGGGAGGAGGTCTGGCAGCAGCTCGCCAAGGGGATGCGGTTCGTCCCCGGCGAGTTCCATGACGACCAGGCGTTCGACACGCTGCGCAAGACCATCGAAGACCTCGACAAGGTGCAGGGCACCGGGGGCAACTTCGCCTTCTACCTCTCGGTGCCGCCGAAGTTCTTCCCCAATGTGGTGGAGCAGCTGAAGAAGCACGGGCTGGCCGACCCGCCGGAGGGCGCCTGGCGCCGGGCGGTGATCGAGAAGCCCTTCGGCCACGACCTGGCCAGCGCCCAGGAGCTCAACCGGATCGTGCACGGGGTCTTCCAGCCCAACGAGGTCTTCCGGATCGACCACTACCTGGGCAAGGAGACGGTCCAGAACATCCTGGCGCTGCGGTTCGCCAACACCATGTTCGAGCCGATCTGGAACCGGTCGTATGTCGACCATGTGCAGATCACCATGGCCGAGGACATCGGTATCGGCGGCCGGGCCGGGTACTACGACGGCATCGGCTCCGCCCGCGACGTCATCCAGAACCACCTGCTCCAACTGCTGGCGCTGACCGCCATGGAGGAGCCCGGCTCCTTCGACGCGGACGCCCTGGTGGCGGAGAAGATCAAGGTCCTGGGCGCGGTCAAGATCCCCGACGACCTGGGCAGGCACACCGTGCGCGGGCAGTACACGCACGGCTGGCAGGGCGGCGAGGAGGTGATCGGCTACCTGGAGGAGGAGGGCATCGACCCCGCGTCCACCACCGACACCTACGCCGCGGTCAAGCTGGAGGTCACCACCCGCCGCTGGGCCGGGGTGCCGTTCTATCTGCGCACCGGCAAGCGGCTGGGCCGCCGGGTCACCGAGATCGCGGTGGTCTTCCAGCGCGCCCCCTATCTGCCGTTCGACTCCTATGCCACCGAGGAACTGGGCGAGAACGCCCTGGTCATCCGGGTGCAGCCGGACGAGGGCGTCACGGTGCGGTTCGGCTCCAAGGTGCCCGGCACCGCGATGGAGGTCCGGGACGTCACCATGGACTTCGCCTACGGCGAGTCCTTCACCGAGTCCAGCCCCGAGGCGTACGAGCGGCTGATCCTGGATGTGCTGCTCGGCGACGCCAACCTCTTCCCCCGTACCCAGGAGGTCGAGCTCTCCTGGAAGATCCTCGACCCGATCGAGGACTACTGGGAGAAGCACGGCAAGCCGGCCCGCTACCAGTCGGGTACCTGGGGCCCGGCCGAGGCGGACGAGATGCTCGCACGAGACGGACGGAGCTGGCGGCGGCCATGAACACCGACCTGACGGACACCACCTCAAGCAAGATCATCACGGCCCTGACGGACGCCCGCCACTCCATCGGGGCAGCCGCCATCGGCATGGTCCTCACGCTGGTGATCGTGACCGACGAGGGCAGCGCCTACGACGCGCTCAAGGCCGCCAGTGAGGCCAGCCGGGAGCACCCCTCCCGGATCCTGGCCGTCATCAAGCGGCCCGGCCGCTCGCCCCGGGCCCGCGCCGAGGCGCGGCTGGACGCCGAGATCCGGGTCGGCTCCGAGGCCGGCACCGGGGAGATCGTGGTGCTGCGGCTGCACGGCGAGCTGGCCAACCAGCCCCAGTCCGTGGTGCTGCCGCTGCTGCTGCCGGACGCCCCGGTGGTGGTCTGGTGGCCGGAGAACGCACCGGAGAGCCCGGCGGAGGACCCGCTGGGCGCCCTGGCGCAGCGCCGGATCACCGACGCCCTCACCGCCGAGTCCCCGGTGGAGGCGCTCGGCGTGCGCGCCTCCTCGTACACCCCCGGCGACACCGACCTGGCCTGGACCCGGATCACCCCCTGGCGCAGCATGCTGGCCGCCGCGCTGGACCAGCGCCGGGCGTGGATCACCTTCGCGGTGGTGGAGGGCGAGTCCTACAACCCCAGCGTGGAGCTGCTGGGGATGTGGCTCGCCAACCGGCTGAAGATCCCGGTGGAGCGGGTGGTCAGCAACGGCCCCGGCCTCACCGCCGTTCGGCTGCGCACCGACGGTGGCGATGTGGTGCTGGACCGCGCCGACGGGCTGATGGCCACCCTGTCGATGCCGAACCAGCCGGACCGGCAGGTCGCGCTCAAGCGGCGGGAGACCGCCGACCTGATCGCGGAGGAGCTGCGCCGGCTGGACCCGGACGACATCTACGCCTCCGCGGTGCGCACCGGCGTGGACAAGCTGGTGGTGCCCGGGACTTCGGCGGCGGCGGAGGCGGAGGACGCAGGCGCTCCGGCCAAGGCGGCCAAGACGGCCAAGGAGTCCAAGGCGGGCACCAGCGCCGCCGAGACCGCCTCCCGCCGCCGGGTGACCGCCAAGGTGCCCGGCACGGCCGGGAAGACGGCCTCCGCCAAGCGCACCACCCGTCCGGAGAAGCGGAGCGGGTCATGACCCTGCCGCCGCAGATCGTGGTGCACCGGGACAAGGAGCTGATGGCCGAGGCCGCGGCGGCCCGGCTGATCACCCGGATCGTGGATGTGCAGTCCGCCCGGTCCACCGCCTCGGTGGTGCTGACCGGCGGTCGCAACGGCAATGCGCTGCTCGCCGCCATCGCCGCCTCCCCGGCGCGGGACGCGGTGGACTGGGCGCGGCTGGACCTGTGGTGGGGCGACGAGCGGTTCCTGCCGGAGGGCGACCCCGAGCGCAATGTCGTCCAGGCTCGGGAGGCGCTGCTGGACCGGGTGCCGGTGGACCCGTCCCGGGTGCATGCCATGCCGGCCTCGGACGGGCCCGCCGGGGCCGATGCCGAGGCTGCGGCGGAGCAGTACGCGGTGGAGCTGGCCAAGGCCGCCGGGCCGGAGGACCACGCCGAGGTCCCCTCGTTCGATGTGCTGCTGCTGGGCCTCGGCCCGGACACCCACGTCGCGTCGCTCTTCCCGGAGCACCCGGCGGTGCGGGAGACCGAGCGGACCGTGGTGGGGGTGCATGGCTCGCCCAAGCCGCCGCCCACCCGGATCTCGCTCACCCTCCCGGCGATCAGGGCGGCGCGCGAGGTCTGGCTGCTGGCGGCGGGCGAGGACAAGGCCGAGGCGGTGGCCCTGGCGCTGTCCGGTCCGGGTGAGCTCCAGGCGCCCGCCTCCGGCGCGTACGGGCGGGCCCGCACCCTGTGGCTGCTGGACCGTGCGGCGGCGGCCGACATCCCGCCGGAGCTGTACCCGCCGGCGTCCGCCTAGGCCCGGCACCGCGACAGCGCCGACGGCTCCGCACCCCCGAGCGTGGGGGTGCGGGGCCGTCGGCGTGTCCTGGCCGGGTCAGCGGCCCCGGAGGGTGCGGTAGCGGCCCACCAGGGCGGCGGTGGAGGCGTCCAGACCGGGGACGTCGGCGCCCTCGGTGAGGGCGGGCTCGATGCGCCGGGCGAGCACCTTGCCCAGCTCCACGCCCCACTGGTCGAAGGAGTCGATGCCCCAGATCGCGCCCTGGACGAACACCTTGTGCTCATAGAGGGCGATCAGCTGGCCCAGGACGGACGGGCTCAGCTCGGCGGCCAGGATGGTGGTGGAGGGGTGGTTGCCCCGGAAGGTGCGGTGCGGCACCTGCTCGGCGGGGACGCCCTCGGCGGCGACCTCCTCGGCGGTCTTGCCGAAGGCGAGGGCCTGGCCCTGGGCGAAGAGGTTGGCCATCAGCAGGTCGTGCTGCCCGGCCAGGTCGCCCAGCTCGGCGACCGGGCGGGCGAAGCCGATGAAGTCCACCGGGATGGTCTTGGTGCCCTGGTGCAGCAGCTGGTAGTAGGCGTGCTGGCCGTTGGTGCCGGGGGTGCCCCAGACCACCGGGCCGGTCTGCCAGTCCACCGGGCGGCCCGCGCGGTCCACCGACTTGCCGTTGGACTCCATGTCCAGCTGCTGGAGGTAGGCGGTGAAGCGGGAGAGATAGTGGCTGTACGGCAGCACGGCGTGCGACTGGGCGTCGAAGAACTGCCCGTACCAGACGCCCAGCAGGCCCAGCAGCAGCGGCGCGTTGGCCTCCGGCGGGGCGGTGCGGAAGTGCTCGTCGACCAGATGGAAGCCGGCCAGCATCTCGCGGAACCGCTCCGGGCCGATGGCGATCATCAGGGAGAGGCCGATCGCGGAGTCATAGGAGTAGCGACCGCCCACCCAGTCCCAGAACTCGAACATATTGGTGGTGTCGATGCCGAACTTCGCCACCTCGGCGGCATTGGTGGAGACCGCCACGAAGTGCTTGGCCACCGCCGACTCGGCGCCGCCCAGGCCGTCCAGCAGCCACTGGCGGGCGGCGGTGGCGTTGGTGATGGTCTCGATGGTGGTGAAGGTCTTGGAGGAGACGATGAAGAGGGTCTCCGCCGGGTCCAGGTCGCGGACCGCCTCATGCAGGTCGGCGCCGTCCACATTGGAGACGAAACGGAACGTCAGGGAGCGGTCGGTCCAGGGCCGCAGCACCTCATAGGCCATGGCCGGGCCGAGGTCGGAGCCGCCGATGCCGATATTGACGATGTTCCTGATCCGCCGTCCGGTCTGACCGGCCCAGAGACCGGAGCGGACGCTGTCGGCGAAGGCGGCCATCCGGTCCAGCACGGCGTGCACGGCGGGGACGACATTCGCGCCGTCCACCTCGATCACGGCATCGCGGGGGGCGCGCAGCGCGGTGTGCAGCACCGCGCGGTCCTCGGTGTTGTTGATCTTCTCGCCGCGGAACATGGCGTCCCGCAGCTCGGCCACCCCGCGCGCCCGGGCGAGTTCGCGCAGCAGTTGCAGCGTCTCGTCGGTCACCAGGTGCTTGGCGTAGTCCAGGTACAGGTCGCCGACCTGGACCGTGTACCGCTCGGCTCGCCCGGGGTCGTCCGCGAAGAGCCCGCGCAGCTGCGCGTCCCCCAGCTCCTCGCGGTGCTTGGCCAGCGCCGCCCACTCGGGTGTCTGGTCCAGCCGGGTACCGCCGTGCGTGTGCTTGTCGGACATCCGTCCACTTCTCCTCGTCATCGACTCCACCGCGCAGGGGCGGGCCGGAGCGGGGCGCGGGCCGGGGCTGCTCGGCCAGCGACACCGTCGTCGCTGGTCAGCCCGGTGGGCCTGCTGACTACAGGAACAAAGTAATCGATCCCGCTCCGTCAGGAGCCGCCTGCCCGGCCGGGCGTGGCCCAACCGGGCCCTGCCGTGCCCGCCTCCGGAGGCCGCTGAACCGGCGCCGGGGCCACCGCGTAGAGACCACGGGGCTCCGGGCACGCTCCCGTCCCGGGGACCCGCCGTTGCCGCCGACGGGTGCGGGAAGCCCCCACCCGGGAGGAGAACCCCGGACATGGCCCAGGCTCTCGACACCTCGCTGCTGCACCAGCCGGCGCACAGCCCGTCCTGGTTCTCGCTGCAACGCGCGCTGCGCGGCAGGCGTGCCGACCTGGTCGACTTCTGCATCCCGTGCAACCCCTACTTCCCCAGCCCGGAGATGCTGGAGCAGCTGCGCCAGGGCATGGTCGACATCCTCACCTACTACCCGAGCGACAGCGCCACCATCACCGCCGAGGCATGCGGGGCGCTCGGCCTCAACCCGCAGACCGTCGCGATGGGCAACGGCTCCACCGAGCTGATCACCTGGATCGACCATCTGCTGCTGCGGGAGAGCGTGGCCGTGCCGGTCCCCACCTTCGGCCGCTGGACCGACCAGCCGATGGAGACCGGCAAGCGGGTCGACATGTTCCCGCTGCGCGAGGAGGACGGCTTCAAGCTGGACGTCGACGCCTATGCCGCCTTCATCCGGCAGCGCGGCTCCCGCGCCGCCGTGCTCTGCAACCCCAACAACCCGGACGGCAACTACCTCGCCAAGAGCGAGGTGCTGCGGCTGCTGGACAGCCTGGCCGATCTGGACCTGGTGGTGGTGGACGAGTCGTTCATCGACTTCACCGACGCCGAGCCGGACCCCTCGGTCGCCGACCAGGCCGTGCTGCGGCCCAATGTGGTGGTGCTGAAGAGCCTCGGCAAGAACTTCGGCCTGCACGGGGTCCGCTTCGGCTACCTGGTGGCCAACCCCGCGCTGGCCGGGCGGATCCGGGGCGCGCTGCCCCGATGGAACCTCAACTCCTTCGCGGAGGCGATGGTCTTCCTGCTCCGCGACCATCTGGCGGAGTACCGCGAGAGCCTGCGGATCGTCGCCCGCGACCGGCAGGAGATGTTCCGCAACCTCCAGGCGGTACCGGGCCTCGGGGTACTGCCGTCACAGGCCAACTTCCTGCTGACCAGGCTGCCGGAGGGGGTGGACGGCGCGCTGCTGCGCGATGCGCTCTTCGCCGACCACGGCGTCTTCATCCGCGAGTGCGGCAACAAGCTGGGGATGAGCAGCCGGTTCCTGCGGCTGGTGGTGCGCCCGGTGCACGACCAGCAGCGGCTGGTGTCGGGCCTGCTGGCGGTGCTGTACGGCGCGGGCGCGACCCCGGGCTGGCCGACCTCGCCGCTGCCGCCGCCGGTGCCGCAGGGGCTGCCCGCGCTGCCGCCCGGGGCGGTGCCGCAGGTCGCGGTGCCCCAGATCGCGGTGCAGCAGATCGCCCTTCCGCCGCTGCCGATGGGGGCGGTGCCGCCGCCGCCCGGCTACCGCTACGGCTGAGCGGGCCGGGAACAGAGCAGGGCGCCACGGGGAGGTACCGGGCACATGGTGAGGGAATGCGGCCGGTGCTCCCCCGTGGCGCCTGTGGTGCTGCGGGTTGTGCTGTGCTGCGGGTCTGCTGCTCAGATCTCGCCGCGCAGCTTGGCGAGCGCCTCGGCGAGGATCGCCTCGCCGTCGGCGTCGCTGCGCCGCTCCCGGACATAGGCGAGGTGGGTCTTGTACGGCTCGGTGCGCGGCGGAGCCGGGGGGTTGTCCTGGTCCTGGCCGGCGGGGAAGCCGCAGCGGGGGCAGTCCCAGGTCTCCGGGACCGCCGCGTCGGAGGCGAAGCTGGGTCGCGTCTCGTGCTGGTTGGCGCACCAGAAGGAGATGCGGATGCGCGGGGCGGACTCGCCGCGCTCCGCCTCACCCATCGGCCCGGCCCCGACCCTGCTGCCACGGATGGCGTTGCCACTTGCCACGGTCTGACTCCCTGCGTGATGGTGCGATGCGTTCTCGGCCGTCCCCCGCACCACAGGCCCGTACACGAAGCGGGCGGTCACCGGACGGCGGTGAAGTCGTCCCAGTGTACGGAGATGCGGGCGGGACGTCCGCACCGCCTCCGGGGATTTCGGGGCCTCCGGGCGGGAGCAGGCGTCCCACCAGGATAGGCGGCCGGACGAGGGACCGTCAGTTTTCAGCCGGAGTCGGCGCGGGTGCTACTTGAACTTCAGCAGCAGCGACAGCACCACGATGCAGGCGAACCAGCAGAGGCCCAGCACGATGGTGATGCGGTCCAGGTTGCGTTCGGCGACCGAGGAGCCGCCGATGGCGGAGGACATGCCGCCGCCGAACATGTCGGACAGACCGCCGCCCTTCCCCTTGTGCAGCAGCACAAGCAGGATCATCAGCAGGCTGAAAACGATCAGCGCGATCGAGAACCCGAGGATCACGGCGGGACCAACTCTCTCGTTCCGGTGGACGGGGCCGGACCGCCTCTGCGGTCCGGCCCCATCACAGTGTCATGGCCAGGGTATGACAGCGGAGGGCCGTCAGCCTACCGCCTGCTCGCGATAGCGCACGATCTTGACGAACTCCTCGGGGTCCAGCGCGGCCCCGCCGATCAGCGCACCGTCCACATCGGGCTTGGCCATGATGCCCGCCGCGTTGGAGGACTTCACCGAGCCGCCGTAGAGGATGCGGACCCGGCTCGCCAGATCGGCGTCGTAGAGCTCGGCCAGCCGGGCGCGGATCGCACCGCACACCTCCTGGGCGTCCTCCGGGGTGGCGACCTCGCCGGTGCCGATGGCCCACACCGGCTCGTACGCGATCACGATGCGCTCGGCGTCGGCGGCCGG
This sequence comes from Peterkaempfera bronchialis, assembly GCF_003258605.2. NCBI lineage: Bacteria > Bacillati > Actinomycetota > Actinomycetes > Kitasatosporales > Streptomycetaceae > Peterkaempfera > Peterkaempfera bronchialis. The sequence goes on along the minus strand of NZ_CP031264.1, from coordinate 5,300,112 downwards.
CACCTCGGCCAGCGCGCCGTCGACCTGGGCCAGGGTGTGGGAGACCTGGTTGCCGGCCTTGCGGACGTCCAGGCCCTCGCCGACGCAGAGGATCGGCACGATGCCGTTGCGGAAGGCGGCCTTGACCTTGGCGTTGACGATCTCCTCGGTCTCGCCGTGGTACTGGCGGCGCTCGGAGTGGCCGATCGCGGTGTAGGTGCACTTCAGCTTGGACAGCATCGGTCCGGAGACCTCGCCGGTGTAGGCGCCGGAGTCATGCGCGGAGATGTCCTGCGCGCCGTACCGGATCCGCAGCTTGTCGCCGTCGACCAGCGTCTGCACCGAGCGCAGGTCGGTGAAGGGCGGCAGCACCGCGACCTCGACCGCGTCGTAGTCCTTGTCGGTGAGTGCGAAGGCGAGCTTCTGGACGTGGGCGATGGCCTCAAGGTGGTTGAGGTTCATCTTCCAGTTGCCCGCCATCAGCGGGGTGCGAGTCGTCTCGCTCATATCGGTTCAGTCCTCCAGTGCGGCGAGGCCGGGGAGCGTCTTGCCCTCAAGGTATTCGAGGGAGGCGCCGCCACCCGTCGAAATGTGTCCGAACTTCGCCTCGTCGAAGCCCAGGGTGCGGACGGCAGCTGCGGAGTCGCCGCCGCCGACCACGGTGAAGGCGGAGCTGTCCAGCAGGCCCTGCGCCACCGCCTTGGTGCCCTCGGCGAAGGCCGGGTGCTCGAAGACGCCCATCGGCCCGTTCCAGAAGACGGTGGCGGCGTCGGCGAGCTTGGCGGCGAAGAGCCGGCCGCTCTCCGGGCCGATGTCCAGGCCCAGCTTGCCGTCCGGCATGGCGTCGGCGGCGACGACCTCGAAGTCCTCGACCGGGGCGCCGGTCTTGACGTCCGGGAAGGACCCGGAGACGGCGACGTCCACCGGGAGCACAAACTCCACACCGGCCTTCTCGGCCCGCTCCAGGTAGTCCTGGACGACCGGGATCTGGTCCTCCTGGAGCAGGCTGGAGCCCACCTCGTAGCCCTTGGCCTTGAGGAAGGTGAAGACCATGCCGCCGCCGATCAGGATGCGGTCGGCCTTGCCCAGCAGGTTCTCGATCACGCCGAGCTTGTCGGAGACCTTGGAGCCGCCGAGGACCACCGCGTACGGGCGGGCGACGTCCTCGGTGAGCCGCTTGAGCACACCGACCTCGGTGGCGATCAGCTGGCCGGCCGCGTGCGGCAGCCGGGCCGGGAGGTCGTAGACCGAGGCGTGCTTGCGGTGCACCGCGCCGAAGCCGTCGCCGACGTACAGGTCGGCCAGCGCGGCCAGGGCGTCGGCGAAGGCGCCGCGCTCGGCGTCGTCCTTGCTGGTCTCGCCCGGGTTGAAGCGCAGGTTCTCCAGCAGCGCGACCTGGCCGTCGCCCAGTGCGGCGACGGTGGCCTGCGCGTCCTCGCCCACGGTGTCCGCGGCGAAGGCGACATCGCGGCCGAGGATCTCGGCGAGCCGGCGGGCGACGGGGGCGAGCGAGAACTGCGGGTCCGGGGCGCCCTTGGGGCGGCCCAGGTGGGAGGCGACGATCACCTTGGCGCCGGACTGCGCCAGCTTGGCGATGGTCGGGGCGACCGCGCGGATGCGGCCGTCGTCGGTGATGGTCGCACCGGAGAGCGGGACGTTGAGGTCGGCGCGGACGAACACCCGCTGGCCGGCGACGTCCAGGTCGTCGATGGTCTTCACGGTGGGGTCTCCTGATGACGGTGGAGCGGGTCGGCGGCGCTGCGGCGGGCCGCCGGGTGGGCAACGCGCTGAGGGTGCGCCCGCGCGCGGCACGGGCGGGACAGGGGACAGGGTCCGGACCGGCGCATCAGCGCACCCGTCCGGACCCTGTCCCTCACATCACGTCAGCCCGCGAGCGTCAGAGCCGGCCACCGATGAAGGTGGTCAGGTCGACGAGGCGGTTGGAGTAGCCCCACTCGTTGTCGTACCAGCCGACGACCTTGACCTGGTTGCCCTGGGCCATCGTCAGCGGCGAGTCGAAGGTGCACGACGCCGGCCAGTTGACGATGTCCGAGGAGACGATCGGGTCGGTGCTGTAGGACAGGATGCCCTTGAGCTGGCCCTCGGCGGCCTTCTGGAAGGCGGCGTTGACCTCGTCCTTGGTGACGTCGCGCTCCAGGGTGACCACGAGGTCGGTGACCGAGCCGGTCGGGACCGGGACGCGCATGGCGATGCCGTCCAGCTTGCCCTTGAGCTCGGGGATGACCAGCGCGGTCGCCTTGGCGGCACCGGTGGAGGTCGGGATGATGTTCTGCGCGGCGGCGCGGGCGCGGCGCAGGTCCTTGTGCGGGAAGTCCAGGATGACCTGGTCGTTGGTGTACGCGTGGACCGTGGTCATCAGGCCCTTGACGATGCCGAAGTTCTCCAGCAGCACCTTGGCCATCGGCGCCACACAGTTGGTGGTGCACGAGGCGTTGGAGATGATGGTGTGCTTGGCGGCGTCGTACTTGTCCTCGTTGACGCCCATCACGATGGTGATGTCCTCGTCGGAGGCGGGCGCCGAGATGATGACCTTCTTCGCACCGGCCGCGACGTGCTTCTTCGCCGCCTCGGCCTTGGTGAAGATACCGGTCGACTCGATCACGATGTCCGCGCCGAGCTCGCCCCACGGGAGGGCGGCCGGGTCGCGCTCGGCGATGGCCTTGAAGGTCTTGCCACCGACGGTGATGGAGTCGCCGGAGTGGGTGACCTCGGCGTTGAGGCGGCCCAGAATGGTGTCGTACTTGAGCAGGTGCGCCAGGGTCGCGTTGTCGGTCAGGTCGTTGACACCGACGATCTCGATGTCCGCGCCCTGGGCCAGAGCCGCACGGAAGAAGTTGCGGCCGATGCGGCCGAACCCGTTGATGCCTACCCGGATCGTCACGAACCGATCTCCTCTGAGGTACGCCGGACGCTAAGCCGACGGGGTGGATTGGGATGTCCCCGACCGAGTACGACCCTACCTCGCCCGGGTGTCCGGCAGCACACACGGGCGGCGCGGCGGCCCCGTACGGCAGTGCTTCGGGGACCGTGGGCCCGCCTCCCCGGGGGCCGTACGGGCCCTGCCCGGCTGCTCGTTCGAGCACGCACCGTATGCGGCCGGGTGTGGCGCGGCTCAGAAGCCGCCGCCGCCGTCGCCGCCTCCGAACCCGCCGCCGAACCCGCCGCCGAAGTCGCCACCGCCACCCATGCCGTCGCCCATGCCGCCACCCGAGCCGCCACCCGAGCCGCCGTCGTCGAAGCCGCCCGAGAAGCCGTCGCCGCCGGGGCCGCCCCAGCCGCCGGGCCCGTACCAGCCGCCGTAGCCCCAGGGGCCCAGACTGCTGCCGAGCATGGTGCCCACCAGCAGGCCGGGCAGCAGCATCGACCCGTAGCCGCCGAAGTAGCCGACCGTCCACGGGGCGTAGGCCGGACCCGCGTCCCAGTACGGCACCCGGCCGGCGGCCGTGGGGACGGTGCGCACCGCCGGCTCCAGGCCGTCGGCGAGCCGGGTGGCGTCGGCCGCGCAGACCGGGACCGCGCGGACCGCCCCGCCCGGCGGGGCCCACTCGGCGTCCCGCACCGAGGGCCCGTGCCGGGGGTCGAAGAAGCAGGGCGGCCGGCGCTCGGGCAGCGCCCGGCCGGCCCGGCGGGCGTCCAGCCGGGCCAGCGCGAAGCGGCCCTCCTCCAGTGCCTCGGCCACCGCCTGCATGTCCTCCGGCCGGGCGGCCGTCGCCTGGGCCTGCTTGGCGCGCTCATAGGCGTCCAGCGCGCTGCGGTAGTCGTCCAGCGCCTCGGGGGTGGCGTCGGGGCCGGTGGGGGTGAAGTCCAGCCGGTCGAGGCTCTCGCCATAGGCGGTGATGTCCTCGTCCACGGCGGACCGCACCTGCTCCAACTCGGCCTGCTGCCGCCGCCGCTGCTGCCGCCGCGCGGTGCGGCGCACCAGCAGCAGCCCGCCGCCGACCACCGCCAGCACGGCGACCATGCCGACCAGCACGCCGCCCCCGGAGCCTCCGCCGCCACTGCCGCTGCCGCCCGTCGTACGGCCGCCCGAGGTCGCCGCTGCGACATCCGCGACAAAGCCGTCCAGGATCGCGGCGGGGTCGCCGGGGTGGTCCCGCACATTGCGGTCGGCCAGCTGCCGCGCGGTCGCGCCGGGCAGTACCGAGGAGTCGGAGGCGGCGCCGAACCGCGAACCCAGGGCGACCGCGTAGACGCCGGGGCGTCCCACCGCCGCCCGCAGCCGGTCGAAGACCGCATTGCCGCCGTAGCCGGGGTCGGCCGGCAGCACCGCCACATAGACGGGGACGCCGCTCGCCCTGATCCGTCCGGCGAGCGCCGAGGCGTCCGCCGGGGAGAGCTTGGCGGACGCCGCCGGGTCGACATAGACGGGGTTCTGCCGCAGGGCGGCGGCCACCTGCCCGATGCCGGTGGCCGCCCGGGCCGCGGGTACCGGGCCGAGCACGGCGGCCAGCGCCGCGAGGAGCACGGCCCAGAGCAGAATCAGCCGGTTTGTCCTCATAGCGGTCCGCTACCCGGACTGGGGCGGTGGAGTCCTCCGCCTCGGAGCCGGTCACAGCCCATACCGCTCGATCCGCTCGATCCATTGACATGCCCCTGAGGCGACGTCATCATCGACCACGCCGCAGTGGGAGCGCTCCCACCCCATGTCTGCACCCCCCTGCCCCCAGCTTTCGCGGCCCGGACAGTGGCATCCGCTGCCCGCCCCGTGCCCAGTCCCCCCACCCCCGGCGCCGCCCCCGCCGGGCCCCCGCGCGCCGTACGGGAAGGACGCCATGCCGCGCTCTGACGGACACCCGCCCCGCCGTTCCACCGCCGCTCCCCCGCCACCCGCCCGCCGCCGCCTCGCCGGGCTCGCGCTGGCCGGCGCACTCGCCGCCGGCGCCCTGCTGCCGATGCACTTCGCCGCCCCCGCCGCAGCCGCCACCACGTTCAACTACGGCGAGGCGCTCCAGAAGTCGCTGCTCTTCTACGAGGCCCAGCAGTCCGGCAAGCTGCCCGCCACCAACCGCGTCTCCTGGCGCGGCGACTCCGCGCTCAACGACGGCAAGGACGTCGGTCTGGACCTCACCGGCGGCTGGTACGACGCCGGCGACCATGTGAAGTTCGGCCTGCCGATGGCCTCCTCCACCACCCTGCTCGCCTGGGGCGGCATCGCCGAGAAGAAGGCGTACACCGACTCCGGCCAGATGCAGTACCTCAAGAACAGCCTGCGCTACGTCAACGACTACTTCATCAAGGCCCACCCCTCGGCCAATGTGCTCTACGGGCAGGTCGGCAACGGCACCAAGGACCACGCCTGGTGGGGTCCGGCCGAGGTGCTGCCGATGGACCGCCCGGCGTACAAGATCGACGCCTCCTGCCCCGGCTCCGACCTGGCCGGCGAGACCGCCGCCGCGATGGCCTCCTCCTCCATGGTCTTCGCCGACAGCGACCCGGCGTACGCGGACAAGCTGCTCACCCACGCCAAGCAGCTGTACTCCTTCGCCGACGCCTACCGGGGCAAGTACAGCGACTGCATCACCGACGCCAAGGACTACTACAACTCCTGGAGCGGCTACAACGACGAGCTGGTCTGGGGCGCCATCTGGCTCTACAAGGCCACCGGTGACGCCTCCTACCTGGCCAAGGCCGAGTCGTACTACGCCAACCTCTCCACCGAGCCGCAGACCACCACCCGCTCCTACAAGTGGACCCTGGCCTGGGACGACAAGTCCTATGGCTGCTATGTGCTGCTGGCCCAGCTCACCGGCAAGCAGCAGTACACCGACGACGCCAACCGCTGGCTCGACTGGTGGACCGTCGGCGTCAACGGCAGCAAGGTCAACTACTCCCCCGGCGGCGAGGCCGTGCTGGACTCCTGGGGTTCGCTGCGCTACGCCGCCAACACCGCCTTTGTCGCGCTGGTCTACTCGGACGGGCTGACCGGCGACGCCACCCGCAAGGCCCGCTACCACGACTTCGCGGTGCGGCAGATCGGCTATGCGCTGGGCGACAACCCCCGCAAGGCCAGCTACATGATCGGCTTCGGCGCCAACCCGCCGCAGAACCCGCACCACCGCACCGCGCACGGCTCCTGGACCGACCAGATGACCAACCCGGTGCAGACCCGCCACACCCTCTACGGCGCCCTGGTCGGCGGCCCCGCGTCGCCGGACGACAAGTACACCGACGACCGCAGCAACTACACCGACAACGAGGTCGCCACCGACTACAACGCCGCCTTCACCGGCGCGCTGGCCCGCCTGTACGCGGAGTACGGCGGCAGCCCGGTGGCGAACTTCCCGCCCAAGGAGACCCCGGACGGGCCGGAGATGTCGGTCCAGGCGTCGGTGAACGCCACCGGCAGCAACTTCACCGAGATCAAGGCGTACCTGATCAACAAGTCGGCGTGGCCGGCCCGGGCGCTCACCCACGCCTCGCTGCGCTACTACTTCACGCTGGAGCCCGGCGTCAGCCCGAGCCAGATCACGCTCACCACCAACTACAACCAGTGCGGGCAGGTCACCGGGCCGACCCAGTTCAAGGACAGCGTCTACTACGTGACCGTGGACTGCTCCAACACCTCCATCGCCCCGGCGGGCCAGTCGGCCTACCGCAAGGAGGTCCAGTTCCGGATCGCCTCCTCGGGCGCCTGGGACCCGGCCAATGACTGGTCGTACCGGGGCATCGCCACCACGCCGGGCGCCACCCCGGTCGACGCGGCCAACATCGTGCTGCTGGAGGGCACGGCACCGCAGTGGGGCGCCACTCCGGACGGCTCCGGCTCCACGCCGACGCCGACCCCGACGCCCACGCCGACCCCCACTCCGACCCCGACCCCGACGCGCACGCCCACCCCGACGCCGACGCCGACGCCGACGCCGACCCCCACCCCGACGCCGACGCCCACCCCGACCAGTTCCCCCGGGGCCTGCGCGGTGACCTACACGGTGAACAGCTGGGGCACCGGCTTCACAGCCGACGTCACGGTGAAGAACACCGGCACCACCACCCTCAGCAGCTGGTCGCTGGGCTTCTCCTTCAAGGGCTCCGAGAAGATCACCAGCGCCTGGAACGCGACCGTGTCCCAGTCCGGGGCCGCCGTCACCGCTGCCAGCGCCGCCTACAACGGCACCCTCGCCCCCGGTGCCTCGGCCGCCTTCGGCTTCCAGGCTTCGGGCGCCCCCGCCGCGAACCCGTCCCCCTTCACGCTCAACGGCAAGACCTGTAGCTGACCCTCCCCCCTGGTGGCCCGGCCTGGCAGGGTGCAGGCCGGGCCACCGCACTGCTTGAGCGAGCGTCAGCTGTGCTGTACGCGACGGAGGAAGACCCACAGCGCATGGGCCAGCGCGATGGCCGCGACGGTGCAGGCGGCGACCAGCAGGGGCAGCACCAGGCCGCGGTGCAGGACCAGCCAGCCGCCCCCGGCGGCGCCGCCCGCCAGCGCGACGACGGCGCCGATCCGCCGCCCGGCCCGGGGGTTGGTGCCTCCGGCCGGCGAGGACTCCGCGATCAGGCCGGTGAGGATGGTGGTGAGGACCGTGGTGCTCATATCGGGTACGGCCAGCCGACGCACGGTGGCGTTGCGGATGCCCATGGCCGTCGCCAGTACGGCGATGGCGCCCTGGTGGCCGCCGGACCCGTCCGTGACGGCCACCACCAGCGCGGCCACCGCGATCAGCAGGGACTCGGCGGTCAGCGCGCCGCTCACCCACTGCGCCCGGGGCCGCCCGGCCATCACCAGCGCCAGGCGCCCCCCGGACAGCGTGCCGAGGGCGAACCCGGCCAGCGCGATCAGCGGCCGGACGATCGAGAAGCCGGGGGCACCGGCGGCCGAGAAGCCGAGGATGACCACATTGCCGGTCATATTCGCCGTGAAGACCCGCCCCAGGCCCAGATAGCAGACCGCGTCCAGGCACCCGGTGACCGTGGTCAGCGCCACCAGCACCACCAGCAGCGGCCGGTCGTTCCGGCGCTCCTCCATGGCTGCCACCGCCCGCTCCGACCCGACTGCCGACCGGCGTCCACCTTCGCACGGCCGTCGCCGGGGCCGGTCCGCGACGCGCGGTCCGACCCCGGCGGCAGGGCTGCCCGGAGGGCCCGGGCGGGCGAGGCGCTAGCTGATGGCGAAGTCGTCGCCGTAGACGTCGCCCTGGCCGTACCAGCCGTGCAGATACACCGTCACCGTGCCGGAGGAGCCGGTGGTGAAGGGCACCGTGAGCTTGGACCAGCTGGTGGAGGAGGTCCAGGAGCTGGCCGTGGCACCGCCGCTGACGCCCACGAAGGCGTAGCCGCCCTGCACCCAGGCGGTCAGCGTGTAGGAGGTGTTGGGGGCGAGGGTGACGGTCTGGCCGCACTCACCGGTCTGGCTCGCGGTCGCGGCGGCCTTGAGGGCATGGCTGCCGGAGTGCGCGGGGCTGCCCACCACGGCCCCGCCGGGCTGGCAGGTCCAGGGGCTGAGGCTGCCGCTCTCCAGTCCGGCATTGCCGAGGGTGCCGCCGGGGTTGCCGCCGGAGCCGGTGACGGTCAGGGTGTACGTCGCCGTGTGGCTGCCGGACGTGGCGGTGCCCTTGACGGTGATGGGGTAGGTGCCGGGCGCTGCCGTGGCGGACGCGGTGGCGGTGAGGGTGGCGGAGCCGCCGGCGTTCACCGAGGACGGGCTGATGCCGACGGTGACCCCGGCGGGGGCTCCGCTGGTGGTCAGGGCGACCGTCTGGGCCTGGCCGGAGGTCACCGCGGTCTGCACGGTGGCGGTGGTGGAGCCGCCGGGTGCCACCGAGCCGGACGCCGTGGAGAGCCCGACCGAGAAGTCGTTGCCCACCGGGGTTGTGGAGCCGCCGGTGAAAGGGGCGAAGGTGCGGGTGAACGCCCAGGTGTCCTGGGCGATGCCGGAGCAGTTGTCCGCGCCGCCGGTGCCGGGGCAGCCGCCGTTGTCGCGTTGCAGGGCCCAGAAGGACAGGGTGTTGATGCCCTTGGAGACGGCCCAGTTGTAGACGGTGGCGGCATTGGCGGTGGTGAAGGTCTCGGCGGGGCCGTAGTCGTCGATGCCCGGCATCTCGGTGACGCCGACCATGCCCCACAGCTGGGCGTCGGTCTTCGACGGGTAGAGCTGCGCCAGCTGGTTGCGCAGGCCGGTGGCGGCGGTCTGGGTGTCGGTCGCCATGTTGTGGGAGGCGCCGTCGTAGTAGTCGAACGTCATCAGGTTGACGACGTCGATCCGGGCGTTGTTGGTGACCGCGTTGCGCAGCACGGCGAGTCCGCTGGAGGCGAGGCCGCTGGTGGTGGTGGGCAGGGTGTACGAGAACTGCACGGTGCGCCCATTGGCGGCGGCCCAGTCCTCGACCAGCTTGACGGCCTTGTTGCGGCGGTCGATGCCGGCCGAGTTGTTGAGCGAGTTGTCCTCGATGTCGAGGTCGATCCGGCTGATGTCGTAGGTGGTGATGACCTTTTCGAAGGCGGTGGCGATGGAGTTGACGTCGGTGCAGCTGTCGGCGAGTTCGGTGCCGGTGTTGTCGGCGGTGTAGCCGCCGAAGGACGGGATGACGTCGCCGCCGTTGGCCTTGATCGTGGATATGTCGCTGCCGAAGGTGGCGGCGGAGACCGGCATGCTGCTGTCACCGTTCCAGTAGGGCGTGCAGGAGCCCTTACTGGCGGTCTGGAGGAAGGCCATGGTCAGGTGCTTGGCACCGGACTGGGCGGCGAGGGCGGCCGGGCTGTCTCCGGTCCATGCCTCGAAGTAGGGGGCGAAGACGCGGTTCGGCAGCGGCGTCGCCGCCTGTGCGGCTCCGCCCCCGACGGCGGTCGGCCCGGCGAAGGCGGCGGCGGTGAGCAGGGCGGTCAGCGCCGCGCGGATGGTGCGCTTGGCTCTCATCAGGGTGCTCCCACGGAGTGAGACGGCGAAGGGGATGAGTGCATCCGCCTCCGCGGGCGGTGCCCGATGTCGCCACTGCGGAAGGGGAGGTCCGGTCGCACCGGGTCGGGGAGGGGCTGCCGGTGTGCGGGCCATCGACCATGATTGGACTAGACCACTTTGGTGTCAAGGGATCCGGCTCCACCGGACTCCGGAAACGCGGAACGCCCCGCAGCCCGCCCGGGGGGGCGGCTGCGGGGCGCTGCGGTCGGTACCGGCCGAGGTCAGCCGGCGACCATCTCCTCCGTCAGATTGGCCTCGGTGCTGGGCAGTCCCAGCTCCAGGGCGCGCTTGTCGGCCATCGCCAGCAGGCGGCGGATGCGCCCCGCGACGGCGTCCTTGGTCAGCGGCGGGTCGGCGAGCGAGCCCAGCTCCTCCAGGGAAGCCTGCTTGTGCTCCATCCGCAGCCGGCCGGCGGCGGCCAGATGCTCCGGCACCTCCTCGCCGAGGATCTCCAGGGCCCGCTGGACCCGGGCGCCGGCCGCGACTGCGGCACGGGCGGAGCGGCGGAGGTTGGCGTCGTCGAAGTTGGCGAGCCGGTTGGCGGTGGCCCGCACCTCGCGGCGCATCCGGCGCTCCTCCCAGGCGAGCACCGACTCATGGGCGCCCAGCCGGGTCAGCAGCGCGCCGATGGCGTCGCCGTCGCGGACCACCACCCGGTCCACGCCGCGCACCTCGCGGGCCTTGGCCGCGATACCGAGCCGGCGGGCCGCGCCGACCAGGGCGAGCGCTGCCTCGGAGCCGGGGCAGGTGATCTCCAGCGAGGAGGACCTACCGGGCTCGGTCAGCGAGCCATGCGCCAGGAAGGCGCCGCGCCAGGCGGCCTCCGCATCGCAGGTGGCGCCGGAGACCACCGCCGGGGGCAGGCCCCGGATGGGCCGTCCCCGCCCGTCCACCAGTCCGGTCTGCCGGGCCAGCAGGTCGCCGTCCTTGATCACCCGCACCACGTACCGGCTGCCGCGCCGCAGGCCGCCGGGGGCCATCACCACCAGCTCCGAGGAGTGGCCGAAGATCTCCAGCAGGTCCTTGCGCAGCCGCCGTGCCGCGAAGGTGGTGTCCAGCTCCGCCTCGATCACGATGCGTCCGCTCACCAGGTGCAGACCACCCGCGAACCGCAGCACCGCCGACACCTCCGCCTTGCGGCAGCAGGTCCGGGTGACAGGAAGCCGGCTGATCTCGTCCTTCACAGCTGGAGTCATCGCCATGCGCCGATCCTTCCATGTGTCCGGAAAATCCGGTCGTACGCGGCGGCCAAGAGCTCTGGGTCGTGTCGCGGCGTACCGTCCGCCGCCGCCACCCGGTCGAGCACCAGTTCGCCGCCCATCCGCCCGGCGGCCTTCTCCAGGCCGGGCAGGTCGGCGTCGCCGAAGGCGCCGCCGGTCACCGCGCCCTCGTCCACCAGGATGGCGTCCACCATGAGCTGCGGGGCGTGGTGGGCAAGGACCTCCAGGTGGCGCTGCGGGGTGAAGCCCTCGGTCTCGCCGGGCTGCGGGGCCAGGTTGAGGGTGAGCAGCCGCCGCGCCTTGGTGGCGAAGAGCGCCTCGGCCAGCTCGGGGACCATCAGGTGCGGCAGCACGCTGGTGAACCACGAGCCGGGGCCGAGCACCACCCAGTCGGCGTCCCGCACGGCGGCGACCGCCTCCGGGACGGCCGGCGGGTTCTCCGGCAGCAGCCGGATGGACTGCACGGTGCCGGGCGTGACCGCGACGTCGGCCTGCCCGCGCACGGTCCCGATCTCGCCGGGGCGGTCCGGGTCATGGCCGCGCACGGTGGCCTCGATGTCCAGCGGTACGGCGGACATCGGCAGTACCCGGCCGTGGGCGCCCAGCAGCCGTCCGACCCACTCCAGGGCGGCGACATGGTCGCCCAACTTCTCCCAGAGGGCGACGATCAGCAGATTGCCGACGGCATGGCCGTGCAGCTCGCCGTCGCTGGTGAAGCGGTGCTGGATGACCTCGGACCAGGTACGGCCCCACTCGTCGTCGCCGCAGAGCGCGGCCAGCGCTTTGCGCAGGTCCCCGGGGGGCAGCACGCCCAGCTCCTCGCGCAGCCGACCGCTGGAGCCGCCGTCGTCCGCGACGGTGACCACGGCGGTCAGGTCGGCGGTGAGCCGGCGCAGCGCCGACAGCGACGCGGAGAGTCCCTGGCCGCCGCCCAGCGCCACGATCTTGGGGGCGGCGGCCCGGTGGGCATTTCCGTGCCCCCGGTCGGCAGCCCTGCGGTGGATCTGCCGCCCCGGAGTGTGTCCCGTCACCCGTGCCCCACGTTCCTCTGCCGACCGCCGGCCCCGCGCCCCGGGCCGACTCGGCCCGGGGCGGAAGGGTCGCTGCGGTCACTCCCGTCCCATGTCGCGGTGCACCAGGACCGTCTCCACTCCGTCCGCGATCAGCCGCTTGGCCAGCCGCTCCGACATGGCGACACTCCGGTGCTTCCCCCCGGTGCAGCCTACGGCAAGCGTCATGTAGCGCTTGCCCTCGCGGCGGAAGCCGGCGGTCACGATACGGAGCAGTTCGGAGTACCCGTCCAGGAACTCCTTGGCGCCGGGCTGGTCGAAGACATAGCGGGCGACCTCGTCGTCGGTGCCGGTGCGGGGCCGCAGCTCGGGCACCCAGTGCGGATTGGGCAGGAAGCGGCAGTCCACCACCAGGTCGGCGTCGACGGGCAGGCCGTACTTGAAGCCGAAGGACATCACGGTGGCGCGCAGCTCCGGCTCGCCCTCGCCGGAGAACTGCGCATCCAGCTTGGCGCGCAGCTCGTGCACATTGAGGCTGGAGGTGTCGATCACCAGGTCGGCCTCGCCGCGCAGCTCGCGCAGCAAGTCGCGCTCACGCGCTATTCCGTCGACGATCCGGCCGTCGCCCTGGAGCGGGTGCGGGCGGCGGACGCTCTCGAAGCGGCGGACCAGGGCGTCGTCGGATGCCTCCAGGAAGACCACCCGCAGCCGCACCCCGCGCCGCTCCAGCTCCTCCAGGGAGGTCAGCAGGTCGTCGAAGAAGCGGCGGCCCCGGACATCGACCACCACGCCTATACGGGCCACCGCACCCTGCGAGCGGGCCCCGAGGTCGACCATGGTCGGTATCAAGGAGGGCGGGAGGTTGTCCACGACGAACCAGCCCAGGTCCTCAAGGCACTTGGCCGCGGTGCTGCGGCCCGCCCCGGACATGCCCGAGATGATCACCAGCTCGGGGACGTTCTCTCCCGTACCGGACACAGTCACTGTTCTTCCCCGCTTTCGGTGGTTCTGCTACGGAGAACGCGCCGGACGCCCCGGGGCTTCCCTGTGTCACCCGGGAGGGTGACGACTACCGCCACCGGGCGGATCCGGATCGGACCGGATGCGTCGGCCGTCATCGTGCCTCCTGCTCTTCAATGATCTCTCCTGTGGAGGTGTTCACCGCTGGAGCAGCCGGTGTACGGGAGGCCAACGCGGCGGCAACAGCCTCCGCAGTCCGCCGCCCGACGCCCGGCACGGCGCAGATCTCCTCCACGGTGGCGGCGCGCAGCTTCTTCAGCGAACCGAAGTGCTTGAGCAGTGCCTGGCGGCGGCTCTCGCCGAGGCCCGGGACGGTGTCCAGCCCGCTGGCGGTGAGCCGCTTGGAGCGCTTGGAGCGCTGGTAGGAGATGGCGAACCGGTGCGCCTCGTCGCGGACCCGCTGGAGCAGATAGAGCCCCTCGCTGCTGCGGGGCAGCACCACCGGGTCGTCCTCGCCCGGCAGCCAGACCTCCTCCAGCCGCTTGGCCAGGCCGCACAGGGCCACCTCCTCGATGCCCAGCTCGTCCAGCGCCCGGCGGGCTGCGGCGACCTGCGGCTGCCCGCCGTCGACCACCACCAGCTGCGGGGGGTAGGCGAAGCGGCGGGGGCGGCCGGTCTCCGGGTCGATCGGGCCGGAGACCGGCTCCTCGCCGGGGGCGGGCGCCTCGCCGGACTCGGGGATGTCCCACTCGCCGGTCGCCTGCCGCTCCTGGAGGTAGCGCCGGAAGCGGCGGGTCACCACCTCGTGCATGGACCGCACATCGTCCTGGCCCGCAAAGCCCTTGATCGCAAACCGGCGGTACTCGCTCTTGCGGGCCAGGCCGTCCTCGAAGACCACCATGGAGGCGACCACGTCCTCGCCCTGGAGGTGCGAGATGTCGAAGCACTCGATGCGCAGCGGGGCGGTCTCCAGCCCCAGCGCGTCGGCGATCTCCTGGAGGGCGACGCTGCGGGTGGTGAGGTCGGAGGCGCGCTTGGTCTTGTGCAGGGCCAGGGTCTGCTGCGCATTGCGCTGCACCGTGGCCATCAGGTCCTTCTTGTCGCCGCGCTGCGGGACGCGCAGGTCGACCCGGGCCCCGCGCAGGGTGCAGAGCCAGTCGGCGACCGGCTCCAGCGGGTCGGGCAGCGCGGGGACCAGTACCTCCTTGGGGACGATGTCGTCGCCGCCGCCGTACAGCTGCTGAAGGGCGTGCTCGACCAGGGCGGCGGTGTCCACGTCCTCGACCTTGTCGGTCACCCAGCCGCGCTGGCCGCGCACCCGGCCGCCCCGCACATGGAAGATCTGGACGGCCGCCTCCAGCTCGTCCTCGGCGATGGCCAGCAGGTCGGCGTCGGTGCCGTCGGCCAGTACCACGGCCTGCTTCTCCATGGCGCGTCTGAGGGCGCCGATGTCATCCCGCAGCCGGGCGGCGCGCTCGTACTCCATCGCGGCGGCGGCCTCCCGCATCTGCTCCTCCAGGCGCCGCAGGTAGGTGCCGGTGCGGCCGGCCATGAAGTCGCAGAAGTCCTCGGCGAGGTCGCGGTGCTCCTGGGCGGAGACCCGGCCGACGCAGGGGGCGGAGCACTTGCCGATATAGCCCAGCAGGCAGGGGCGGCCCACCTGGTTCGCCCGCTTGAAGACGCCTGCGGAGCAGGTGCGCACGGGGAAGACCCGGAGCAGCAGGTCGACGGTCTCCCGGATGGCCCAGGCGTGCCCGTAGGGGCCGAAGTAGCGCACGCCCTTGCGGTGCGGGCCGCGCATCACCTGGACCCGGGGGAACTCCTCGTTCATCGTCACCGCGAGGGACGGGTAGCTCTTGTCGTCGCGGTACTTGACGTTGAAGCGGGGGTCGAACTCCTTGATCCAGGTGTACTCCAGCTGAAGCGCCTCGACCTCGGTGCCGACCACCGTCCACTCCACGGAGGCGGCCGTGGTGACCATGGTGGCGGTGCGCGGGTGGAGGTTGGCCAGGTCCTGGAAGTAGGAGGAGAGCCGCGAGCGCAGGCTCTTGGCCTTGCCGACATAGATCACCCGCCCATGGGCGTCTCGGAACTTGTAGACACCGGGCGAGTCCGGGATCTGCCCGGGCGCAGGACGGTATGTCGACGGGTCTGCCATGGTCACCACCGTACCGACTGGCGCCGACATCCCGGCCGGAGACTGCGCGGCGACCGGCTGCGCGGCGATCAGCTTCCGGCGATGAGCTTGCCGTCCTCGACCCGCACCGGGACCTCGGCCAGCGCGGTGGGGGCTGGGCCCTCCACCACCGAGCCGTCGGCGACCCGGAAGTGGCTGCCGTGGCAGGGGCACTGGATGAGCCCGTCGGCCACCTGGTCCACCACGCAGCCGGCGTGGGGGCAGACCGCGCTGAACGCCCTGAACTCGCCCTTGGTCGGCTGGGTGACCACAAGTCTGTCCTCCCGGTGGACGACGCCGCCGCCGACCGGCACCTCGGTGGGCGAGCCCAGGTCGATCGGGCCCCTGGGGACCGACGTACGAGGGCGCGCGGAGCCGCAGGCCGCCAGGCCGAGCGCCGCCGCACCGGCCACGCCCGCCACTGCGGCGCCGCGCAGCACCGTACGCCGGGCGGGACAGGGGGCGCTGTCGGCGGCGCTGCCAGGGGCGGTGTCACGGGCGGTGTCACAGGCGGTGTCACGGGCGGGGGCGGTCTCGGGGGCGGTCTCGGGGTGTCCGCTCTGGGGGTGGTGCATGCTCGGCGCTCCGTCGGTGCGGCTACGTGAGGCGGTCCAGGGCGTGTCCGGCGCCGCCGGGGTCGTCGCGACTCTACCTCCGGGGCAGCGCGGCTCCGGATACGGCGGTCGGTGCGGCGGGCTCGGGTACGACCCGGCCGGAACGCAGCAGGTCGACGGCGAGCGGCACACCGAGCACCACCGGTACCCAGAGCAGTGCCCAGAGCCGGTCCTGCTGGCTGACCAGCGGGTGGGCGGCGGCGGTGGCCACGCCGACCGCCGCCGCGGCGGCGGCCAGCACGCCGAGGACGCGGCAGCGGCGCAGCAGCGCCCAGCCGGCCAGGCAGAGCAGGACCGGCAGCAGCGGCTGGGCGGCCTGGTCGCGCAGCCACTGCGCCCAGTAGTGGACGTCCAGTCCGAGCAGCCGCTGCCAGGGGTCGGTGACCAGGGCCCGGTGGAAGTTGCGGCTGAAGGTGTCCTGGAGGCTCTCCGCCGCGTCCGGCAGCCGCAGGGCGGAGGCGCCGACCGCGATCAGCGCCGCCGAGGCGCCGGCCAGCGCGGCCAGCGGGACGGCCCCGGTGCGGGCGGCGGCCGGGGGTCGGCCGGGCCGGGCGAACAGCAGGCAGGCCGCTGCCAGGGCGAGGGCGCAGGCCAGCGTCAGCGCCGCCGAGTACTTCACCAGAGCGGTGGCCCCGAGCGCGGCGAGCAGCAGCCCCGCTCCGGCCGGGCGGCGGCCGTGCAGCAGCCACCAGGCGCCCAGCAGGGCCGCCAGCACCCCGACGGTCACGGCGCCCTCGGCCAGCGGCTGGGCGGTCCACCAGCCCAGGCGGCTGGAGAGGAAGAGGAGCTGCCCGGCCACGGCGGCCGTCGGTGACCCGCCGACCTGCCGCAGCACTGCGACGACCAGCAGCGACGCCCCGATGGCGAGGAGCAGGCCGGTCAGCCACATGCCCCGGGCGACGCCGATCAGAGCCACTGCGGGAGAGATCAGCAGGGGGTAGCCGGGCCTGGTCTCGAAGATCCGCTCATAGCGGGGGTCGGTCGGGGCAAGCCCGCCCGCATTGGTCCGCAGGCAGGTCCGCAGCCCGGTGTTGCGGCCGGCGTGGCTCCCGGCCGGGACCGGGTCGAGGGCGCGGCTCCGTTTGCGCTGCGCCGCCCGGTCGGCGCAGTACGCCCGGACCGCCTGCTGCCGGGCCTCGGCCGGGGAGGCGCCGAGGATCTCCAGGCTCTGCCGGGCGTAGCGGTAGGAGTCGTTGGCGAGCGTCCAGTTGGGGTGGGCGACCACCTGGAGGGCGGCGAACACCAGGGCCACCAGCAGCGGCACGGCGATGGCCCGGCGTGCCCCCGTACGGCCGCCCCCGACCGCCGGCGGGGTCTGCGGCGGGGCGGACCGCATCGGCGGCGGCCCGATGTGGACCAGCGGGTCGGGGGCCTCGGCGGCGGTCGGTGCGGACATACCGCCCATGGTGGGCACCGCTCCCCCGCCGCCCGCCGCCCGGCGCTCCGCCGAGCGGCGGGAACCACACGGTCGGCGGGCGGCGGGCGGCGGGCGGCGGGCGGCGGGCCTGCCTAAGCGGTGGTGCGCTTGCGGCGGGTCCGCTGGGCGGGCACCGCGTCGCTGACCCGGTCGCCGAGGATGTCGCGGAGGAACTTGCCGGTGTGGCTCTCGCCCACGGCCGCGATCTCCTCCGGGGTGCCCTCGGCCACCACGCCGCCACCGCCGTGGCCGCCCTCGGGGCCCATGTCCACGACCCAGTCGGCGGTCTTGATCACATCGAGGTTGTGCTCGATGACGATGACCGTGTTGCCCTTCTCCACCAGGCCGGAGAGCACCTTGATCAGCTTGCTGATGTCCTCGAAGTGCAGCCCGGTGGTCGGCTCGTCCAGGACGTAGACGGTGCGGCCGGTGGAGCGCTTCTGGAGCTCCGAGGAGAGCTTGACCCGCTGTGCCTCGCCGCCGGAGAGGGTCGGTGCGGACTGGCCGAGCCGGACGTAGCCGAGGCCGACCTCGTTGAGGGTGCGCAGATGGCGGGCGATGGACGGTACCGCCTCGAAGAAGCCCAGGGCCTCCTCGATCGGCATGTCCAGCACCTCGGCGATGGACTTCCCCTTGTAGTGGACGTCCAGCGTCTCCCGGTTGTAGCGGGCGCCGTGGCAGACCTCGCAGGGGACGTAGACATCCGGCAGGAAGTTCATCTCGATCTTGATGGTGCCGTCGCCGGAGCAGTTCTCGCAGCGGCCGCCCTTGACGTTGAAGGAGAACCGGCCCGGCAGATAGCCGCGCACCTTGGCCTCCGTGGTCTCCGCGAAGAGGCGGCGGATGTGGTCGAAGACGCCGGTGTAGGTCGCCGGGTTGGACCGGGGGGTGCGGCCGATCGGCGACTGGTCGACATGGACCACCTTGTCCACCAGGTCGGTGCCGGTGATCCGGGTGTGCCGCCCGGGCACCGAGCGGGCGCCGTTGAGCTCCCGGGCCAGGTGGGTGTAGAGGATGTCGTTGACCAGGGTGGACTTGCCGGAGCCGGAGACGCCGGTGACGGCGGTGAGGGTGCCCAGCGGGAAGCCGACGGTGACGTCCTTGAGGTTGTGCTCACGGGCGCCGTGGACGACCAGCTGCCGCTTCCGGTCGCGCGGCCGCCGCTCCTCTGGGGTGGCGATGGACCGCTTGCCGACCAGGTACTGCCCGGTCATCGACTCCTCGTTGGCCAGCATCTCGGCCAGCGGCCCGGAGTGGACCACCTTGCCGCCGTGCTCGCCCGCACCGGGGCCGATGTCCACCACCCAGTCGGAGGTGCGGATGGTGTCCTCGTCGTGCTCCACCACGATCAGGGTGTTGCCCAGGTCGCGCAGCCGCACCAGGGTCTCGATCAGCCGGTGGTTGTCCCGCTGGTGCAGACCGATCGACGGCTCGTCCAGCACATACAGCACACCGACCAGGCCGGAGCCGATCTGGGTGGCCAGCCGGATGCGCTGCGCTTCGCCGCCGGAGAGGGTGCCTGCGGCGCGGTTGAGCGAGAGGTAGTCCAGACCGACGTCGACCAGGAACCGCAGCCGCTCGTTGACCTCCTTGAGCACCCGCTCGGCGATGGTCTTCTCGCGGGCGCTCAGGGTCAGCCCCAGCAGGAAGTCCGCGCAGTCGCTGATCGACATGGCCGCGACCTCGGCGATGGACTTCTCCTGGACGGTGACGGCCAGCACCACCGGCTTGAGCCGGGTGCCCTGGCAGCCGGGGCAGGGCACCTCCCGCATATAGCCCTCGAAGCGCTCGCGGCTGGAGTCGCTCTCCGCCTCCGAGTGGCGCCGCTGCACAAACGGCACCGCGCCCTCGAAGGAGGTGGTGTAGGAGCGCTCGCGCCCATAGCGGTTGCGGTAGTGGACCGCGATCTGGGTCTTGTGGCCGTACAGCAGCGCCTTGCGCGCCCGGGCCGGCAGCCCGGCGAACGGGATGTCGGTGCGGAAGCCCAGCTCGGTGGCGAGCGCGCCGACCAGCCGCTGGAAGTACTCCTTGGTGTGGCCGAGCGCCCAGGGGTGGATGGCGCCCTCGTCGAGCGACTTCTCCTCGTCGGGCACCACCAGCTCGGCGTCGACCTCCATCCGGGTGCCGATGCCGGTGCACTCCGGGCAGGCGCCGAACGGCGAGTTGAAGGAGAAGGACCGGGGCTCCATCTCCTCGAAGGAGACGTCGTCGTACGGGCAGTACAGATGCTCGGAGAACATCCGCTCGCGCTGCGGGTCGTCCTCCGGGAGGTCCACGAAGTCCAGCACCACCATGCCGCCGGAGAGCCCCAGCGCGGTCTCCACCGAGTCGGTGAGGCGGCGCTTGGCGGACTCCTTCACGGTGAGGCGGTCCACCACCACCTCGATGGTGTGCTTCTCCTGCTTCTTCAGCTTGGGCGGCTCGGTGAGCTGCACGGTGGCGCCGTCCACCCGGGCGCGGGCGTAGCCCTTGGCCTGGAGGTCGGAGAAGAGGTCGGCGTACTCCCCCTTGCGCGCCCGCACCAGCGGGCTGAGCACCTGGAAGCGGGTGCCCTCCGCCAGCTCCAGCACCCGGTCGACGATCGCCTGCGGAGTCTGCCGGGCGATCGGCCGGCCGCAGTGCGGGCAGTGCGGCTTGCCGATGCGGGCGAAGAGCAGCCGCAGGTAGTCGTAGACCTCGGTGATGGTGCCGACGGTGGAGCGGGGGTTGCGGGAGGTCGACTTCTGGTCGATGGAGACCGCCGGGGAGAGGCCCTCGATGAAGTCGACGTCGGGCTTGTCCATCTGCCCCAGGAACTGCCGTGCGTACGAGGAGAGCGACTCCACGTAGCGCCGCTGGCCCTCGGCGAAGATGGTGTCGAAGGCCAGCGACGACTTGCCCGACCCGGACAGCCCCGTGAAGACGATGAGCGCGTCGCGGGGCAGGTCGAGCGAGACGTTCTTCAGGTTGTGCTCGCGAGCACCGCGGACGATGAGGCGGTCTGCCACGCTTCTGCGCCTTTCTCCGGAGAGGGTCTGGGGCTGGAGGTATGAGGCTGGCGGTCTGGGGCGATCGACGCCGTTATGGGGGCGGCCCGGCTCGGTCCGGCGCTCGGCCCATGGACGGGCGGACGCGGCGCCATACCGGCGGCGGCGTCATAGGCCCACGGTCGATCGTAACCAGACGGCTCGGGCGTTTCTTCCAGGTTCGGCAGGATCGGAGGACCAGCGTATAGCTCACGCGTTCGAATATCGAGTCTGTCCAGCCAGAAGCACCCGAACGAGTGACGGCCCGCGCCGCCCCACCCGCCCCCGCGCCGACGCAAAACCGCTGCCGGCAACGGAGACCACGGGTAGCGTCCGATAGTGCGCCCCCGCCGGACCAACGACCGGGGAGGGCCCGGGAAACGCCACCGACCCCAGGAGGACCCGCCCGATGCCCGAAGCGACCGACCCCGCGACTCCCGCCCCCGCCGCACCGGACGCCGCCCCGGCCCTCGTCCGCGACGACCTGGCCGAGGTCGCCGAGGCCACCGAGCGGCTGCTGCGCACCGTCGCTGGACTGGAGCCCGCCGCCCTGGCCGAGCCCTCCCTGCTGCCGGGCTGGACCCGGGGCCATGTCCTCGCCCACCTCGCCCGCCACGCCGACTCGCTGGTCAACCTGCTGACCGGCGCCCGCACCGGGCAGGACATCCCGCAGTACGCCGGCGAGGACGCCCGGGACCGGGGCATCCAGGACGGCGCCGGGCGCCCCCTCGGGGAGCAGCTGGCGGACCTGCGCGCCTCCCATGAGCGGTTCGCCGAGGCGGCCGCCGCGATGCCCGCCGACGCCTGGTCCACCCTGCTGCGCCACCGCCACGGCTACACCTTCCCCGCCTCCGAGATCCCCGGGAAGCGGCTGGTGGAGCTCGAGTACCACCATGTCGACCTGGACTCCGGCTACACCCCCGCCCACTGGTCGGCCGCCTTCGCCGACCACGAGCTGGAGCGGCTGGCCGCCAAGTTCCGCGCCGCCCCGGAGGCGGAGCCGGTACGGCTCCTGGTGGAGGCCGCAGAGCGGGAGCTGCGCATCGGCCCCCCGGCCGACCGGCCCGAACTCACCGTGGAGGGCCCGGTCCGCGCCCTGGCCGCCTGGCTCTCCGGCCGCTCCGACGGCGACGGCCTCCAGGTCCACCGCGACGGCGTCCAGCTCACCGACCCGCGCACCGCGCTCCCGAAGCTGCCCCCGATGGGATGACGCCAGGCACCCGGTGCGTGATCATGGACAAGAGTCCACTCCGTACGAGAAAGAGGAGCGCGAGCCCATGTCCTACCACGGAGCGGTGAAGGTCGGCGGGCCGCCGGACGTGCGTGAACTGGCCCATCTGATGATCACCAAGGTGGCGGTCGGCCCGATGGACAACAACGCCTATCTGCTGCGCTGCCGCGCCACCGACGAACAACTCCTGATCGACGCGGCGGCCGACGCACCGACCCTGCTGGAGACGGTCGGCGACCGCCTGGCCACCGTGGTCACCACCCACCGCCACCGCGACCACTGGTCCGCGCTGGCCGACGTGGTCGCCGCCACCGGGGCCCGCACCGCCGCCGGACGCCATGACACCGAGGGCATCGCCGTCCCCACCGACCTCCCGCTGGACGACGGCGACACCGTCCGGGTCGGCGATGTCCGGCTCACCGTCCGCCACCTGATCGGCCACACCCCCGGCGCGATCGTCCTGGTCTACGACGACCCCCAGGGCCACCCGCACCTCTTCACCGGGGACTGCCTCTTCCCCGGCGGCCCCGGCAGGACCGCGAATCCGGGAGACTTCGCCTCGCTCATGGACGGACTGGAGGAGAAGGTCTTCGGCGTCCTCCCGGACGAGACCTGGATCTACCCGGGCCATGGCAACGACACCACGCTCGGAGTCGAGCGCCCTCGGATCCCGGAGTGGCGCGACCGGGGCTGGTGATCCGGTCGCACGGGGCCGGGACAGGGCTTCGTCCACCCTTGACCGGATTGGCACGGTCCGCGTTCACACTCGGCACGGCTGCCTCCGAAGTTGCTCCAAAAAACTCTGCACCCGGCTGCAACCGTTGGTGAAAAGAAGCGTCTCTACATGCGAGGCACCGCAACAGAGTGCCGGAGCGGACGCGGCCCATCAGGCAGCGCCGCCTGTTGACACTGGGGGATCAGCATGAAGACCGAAGGCACCGCCATGCCGCGCACCGCCCGCACCGCCCGCCGCTCCGCGTCTGCGGCGGCACTGCTCGCGTGCATCCTCGGCTCCGGCGCGGTGCTCACAGCGGCACCCTCCGCGTTCGCCGAGTCGGCACCGTCCGCGGGGATCACCCTCTCCGCGAACACCCCGGCGTCGGTCGGTTTCGCCGGTCAGCCGGTCGAGTTCACCGAGACGATCGACAACACGGGCACGCCCCGCCCGGTCGCCCTTGAGCTGGACGCCACGACCGGCCCGGGGGTGCCGGAGAACGGGCTGGTGATGCAGTTCCTGGAGGGGAGCACGTGGAAGGACCTGGCGCTGACGTACGACGTCGGCCAGGGCCGCTTCGAGGGCCGATCGGAGAACTTCCACCTGGCCGTCGGCCAGCGGACCCTGAAGCTGCGGATCGGTCTGCCGATGGGCACCCCGTTCAACGGGGCCAGCAATGGTGGGACGCAGTCGATCAAGCTGCACTCTGCGGTGGCCGACGCGGCCGACGAGTGGAACCCGCTGGCCGAGGACACCCACACGATCGGCGTGACCTCCATCTCCTCCTCGGTGTCCCACGTCCCCGCCACGGTGGTCGCGGGCGGCGCGCCGATCGAGTTCGACGCGACGCTCTCCAACCCGACGCCCTCGGACTATGTGCGCCTCGGCAATGTGCTCTTCATCGACGCCCCGGCGAAGGTGCAGGTCCGTACCGGGAACGGTGCCTGGACCACCCTGGGGCCGATCCAGGGCCGCGACCGCCAGGGCTTCTACCTGGACGGGGAAAGCTCCTCGGCCAAGGCCGGCACCACCCACACCGTCCGGGTGCGGCTCAGCTACCCGAGCAGCGCGAAGCCGGGCAAGGCCACCATCAGCCCGTGTGTCTTCGTCAACGAGGGCCGCGAGAACTTCCGGGGCACGACGCTCTGCTCCAGGAGTGCGACCGTGACCATCGCGGCCGGCCCGTCTGCCGGCGCCTCGCCGAGCCAGAGCGCGACCCCGACGCAGAGCGCCGCGCCGAGCCAGAGCGCGACGCCGACCCAGAGCACCACCCCGACTCGGAGCGCCACCCCCAGCAGCGCTCCGAGTCCCGCGCAGAGCACCTCGCCCGCGCCGGCTGCCGCCCCTGTGACGCCCGCCTCCTCCAGCGGCGGCGACGAGCTCGCCCACACGGGCGCCGGCAGCAGCACCCTGCCCCTGGCGCTGGGCAGCGCCGCGCTTGTCGCCGGCGGCGCGGCCCTGCTGGTGTTCCGTCGCCGACGCAGTGCCTGATCATTCGCCAGATCATGACCTCGGGCATCCTCGCCTGAGGCCCGGGTAGCAGCCCGGCCGATGGCCGCCCCCTCCGGTGGGCGGCCATCGGCCTTCTCGGGGTCCGGAGCACTCAGCCGCCGACCGGCCCTGGCTCACCGACGATCCCGTCCCCGCTGGACCAGAGGTCCGGCCGCGTCGAGGACGCGGCCGGACCTCTCTCTCACCGCAGGTCAGCGGCGGTGGCCCGGGTGGTGGTCGATGCGGCCGCCCCAGCTCGCCTGGTCCACGACGCGACCCCGGTCGTCCCGCAGGGTGGCCGTGTCCACGCGGTCCCACACGGAGCGGCGCTGCTCCTGGTAGACGTCGCGGAAGGTGTCACGGCCGTGGCCGGTGTGGACCCGCACGGACTGGTGTCCGCGCAGGCTCACATGGCGGAGGCGGAACGAGTGCCGGTCACGGTCCGACAGGGTCCAGCCGCGCAGGTCCACGGGGCGGCCGGAGGTGTTGGTGAGGGTGATCCACTCCCGGCTCGCGTTGCCGTCCCGGTGGACCGGGCCCAGCTCGACGATCGCGCGGTGGCGGTCGATCCGGTGGTGGGGGTGGCCGGCCGCCTGGGCCGTACCGGTGCCGAGAACGGCGGCCGCTGCGGTGGCGGCGAGGAGCATGGAGGCGATGCGACGTGCGTGCATTGATGTCCCCTGGTTCGGTGCGCGGCCTGGGTGCGGCTGCGCCGATGGGATGACCGTACGAGGCATCGCGGGCGGCCCGGGGTAGCTCGGCCACGACTTCCCCCGAAGAGGTGATCATGGTGCGGGGTCGGCGGTCCGCCGCCCCGGCGTGCGCCGGGTGCCCGCGCCGCGTCCGGGGCCCGAACACCGGCCGGTCGGCCGGAATACCCGCTGGTCAGAGCGGTGCCGGGTGGCCTTCCCGAACGCCTGCGCGCCGCCTGCGGCGGTGGGCCGGAGGCGGCGCGGGGCGGCGCGAAGGGCGACGAACCGTGCGGCGCGGGCGGGGTTCACCCCTGAGGGGGACGACCCGCACGACCGGGCCGCACGACCGGGCCGCACAGCCGGGCCGCACGGCCACGGGCGGCTCAGGCGTCGATCGAGTGGCGCTGCTCCGCCCGCTCCGCCTCGGCCTTGCGGCGGGAGGCCAGCAGGCTGGTCGCCGTGGTGACCACGAGCACGGTGCAGATGACGCCCAGCGAGACCGGGATACCGATCTGGGGGACGTGCACCCCGGACTCATGCAGCGCATGCAGCACCAGCTTGACGCCGATGAAGCCCAGGATGATCGACAGGCCGTAGGAGAGGTGGACCAGCTTCGCCAGCAGGCCGCCGATGAGGAAGTACAGCTGGCGCAGACCCATCAGCGCAAAGGCGTTGGCGGTGAAGACGATGTACGGGTCCTGGGTCAGGCCGAAGATCGCCGGGATGGAGTCCAGCGCGAAGAGGACGTCCGTGGTGCCGATCGCCAGCATGACGATCAGCATCGGGGTCATCAGGCGACGGCCGTTCTCCCGGACGAACAGCTTGGTGCCGTGGTAGCCGTCGGTGGCGGGGAAGCGCTTCTGTACGGCCTTGAGCAGGCGGTTCTCCTTGAACTCCTCGTCCTGCTCATCGGACCGGGCGTCCTGGATGAGCTTCCAGGCGGTCCAGATCAGAAAGGCGCCGAAGAGGAAGAAGACCCAGGAGAAGGTGGAGAGGACGGCGGCGCCGGCCGCGATGAAGCCGGCTCGGAGCACCAGGGCGACAAGCACGCCGACCATCAGCACCCGCTGCTGGAAGACGGCGGGCACCGCGAACCTCGCCATGATCAGGATGAAGACGAAGAGGTTGTCGACGCTGAGCGACTTCTCGGTGATGTAGCCGGCGAAGAACTCACCGGCGGGCTGCGACCCGGCCTGCCACCACAGGACCCCGCCGAAGACGGCGGCCAGCACGACCCAGACGGCGGTCCAGGTACCGGCCTCCCTGAGGGAGACCTCATGCGGCTTTCGGCCGCCGATGAAGAAGTCGACAGCGATCAGGGCGCACAGCGCCACGATGGTGGTGGCCCACATGGCCAGGGAAACGTCCATCCTGCACCTCCGGCAGATTCGGCGAACACTCGTCGGCTGCCGGAGGTCTCTTCCGTCCACACCTCTGCGGACCGGCGCCCCGGGCACCGCCGGCTCTGCCGGGCGCTGCCGTGATGACGGGGACGCTGCGGGGGAATACTCCCCTCCGATACAGAGAACCCTACCAGGAACCCCCAAGGGAAGGTAAAGGAAGGTCCTACGAAGGTAAAAGATCGGAGGGTGGACTCCGCCCGGGGGCTACAGGAACGGCGCAATGGCGGGGAGCATGTCCTGGAAGGTCCGGGCCTGCGCCGGGGCGCCGATGGCGGCCATCTGCCAGCCGCCGGAGCCGTCGCGGTACACCTTGGCCATGATCTGGCCGGTGTGCGCACCGCCGCCGGTCAGCTCATAGCGGGCCAGCTCCTGGCCGCTGGTCTCGTCCACCAGTCGGCAGTGGGCGTTCTCCACCTGCTGGAAGTTCTGCCCGGTGTAGGAGCTGACGGTGAAGACGATCTGGGTGATGTGCACCGGCACCCGGGGCAGGTCCACCAGGATCGACTCGTCGTCACCGCCCGCGCCGACGCCGCCGACCAGGTTGTCGCCGGTGTGGCGGATGGAACCGTCATTGCTGACCAGGTGCTGGAAGAAGACCACGTCCGACGGGGTCTTGTCGGCGTAGAGCACCGCCGAGGCATCCAGGTCGATCTCTCGGGTGCGGGTGCCGAACAGTCCACGGCGTGGGGCGGCCTTCCAACCGAGGCCCATCCGCACGACTGCCAGCGACTCGCCACTGGACTTCTGAAGACTGACGCTCTGGCCCTTCGCCAGGTTCACCGACACGGTGCCGTCCTCTCTTCCGGATCGGCCCCGGTGATGACCGGCCGAGGCCCCCCTCTGCGGTGTTCCGGCGCGGTGCCGCGAGTGCGGGAGCGCGCCCGAGGGCTGATCCGCCCCCCATTGCCCCCACCCTATGGCGACCACGTCCGGCGCCACGCAGGGACTAC
The DNA here is from genome assembly GCF_003258605.2 of Peterkaempfera bronchialis. Taxonomy (NCBI): domain Bacteria; kingdom Bacillati; phylum Actinomycetota; class Actinomycetes; order Kitasatosporales; family Streptomycetaceae; genus Peterkaempfera; species Peterkaempfera bronchialis. The sequence goes on along the minus strand of NZ_CP031264.1, from coordinate 5,273,336 downwards.
CCCTGTGTGGCGCTGCTCAAAGACATTCTGCCCCGGCGGACCACCCCCACGGGTGGCGGGTCCGCCGGGGCGGCAGCTCAGACCATGCCTGCTTCGCGCATCTGGCGCAGCTCCTTTTTGAGTTCCCCGACCTCGTCGCGCAGCCGCGCGGCGACCTCGAACTGCAACTCGGCGGCGGCGGTGTGCATCTGGTCGGTGAGGCTCTGGATCAGCTCGGCCAGCTCGGCGGCGGGCAGGGTCTTGGCGTCGCGCCCGTCGGTGCCGCCCCGGCCCAGCGCCGGGACCGGCGCCTTGGTCTTGCCCACGCCCCGGTAGCCGGTGGAGAGCAGCTCCGTGGTGTCGACGTCCTCCCGGGCGATGGTGTCCAGGATGTCGCCGATCTTCTTCCGCAGCGGCTGCGGGTCGATGCCGCGCTCCCGGTTGTACGCGATCTGCTTCTCGCGCCGCCGGTTGGTCTCGTCGATGGCCTTCTCCATCGCCGGGGTGATCCGGTCGGCGTACATGTGGACCTGGCCGGAGACATTGCGCGCGGCACGGCCGATGGTCTGGATCAGCGAGGTGCCGGAGCGCAGGAAGCCCTCCTTGTCGGCGTCCAGGATGGCGACCAGGGAGACCTCGGGCAGGTCCAGGCCCTCACGCAGCAGGTTGATGCCGACCAGCACGTCGTACTCGCCGGCCCGCAGCTCGCGCAGCAGCTCGACCCGGCGCAGGGTGTCGATGTCGCTGTGCAGGTACCGCACCCGGATGCCCAGCTCCAGCATGTAGTCGGTGAGGTCCTCGGACATCTTCTTGGTGAGCGTGGTGATCAGGACGCGCTCGTCCTTCTCGGTGCGCAGGCGGACCTCGTGCACCAGGTCGTCGATCTGGCCCTGGGTGGGCTTGACGATGACCTCGGGGTCGACCAGTCCGGTGGGGCGGATGATCTGCTCGACCTGGCCGTCGCCCCGGGAGAGCTCGTATGGGCCGGGGGTGGCGGAGAGGTAGACGGTCTGGTCGGTCCGCTCCAGGAACTCCTCCCACTTCAGCGGCCGGTTGTCCATCGCCGACGGCAGCCGGAAGCCGTGCTCCACCAGGGTGCGCTTGCGGGAGGCGTCGCCCTCGTACATCGCGCCGATCTGCGGCACGGTGACATGCGACTCGTCGATGACCAGGAGGAAGTCCTCCGGGAAGTAGTCGAGCAGGGTGTTGGGGGCCGTCCCCGGGTCGCGGCCGTCGATGAACCGGGAGTAGTTCTCGATGCCGGAGCAGGTGCCGATCTGGCGCATCATCTCGATGTCGTAGGTGGTGCGCATCCGCAGCCGCTGGGCCTCCAGCAGCTTGCCCTGCTTCTCCATCCGGGCCAGGGTCTGCTCCAGCTCCTGCTCGATCTCGGAGATGGCGCGCTCCATGCGCTCCGGGCCGGCCACATAGTGGGAGGCGGGGAAGACGTAGAGCTCCTGGTCCTCGGAGACGATCTCGCCGGTGAGCGGATGCAGGGTGTAGAGCGCCTCGATCTCGTCGCCGAACATCTCGATCCGGACGGCCAGCTCCTCGTAGACCGGGAAGATCTCGATGGTGTCGCCCCGCACCCGGAAGGTACCGCGGGTGAAGGCCAGGTCGTTGCGGGTGTACTGGATGTCCACAAAGCGGCGCAGCAGGGCGTCGCGGTCGATCTCCTCGCCGATCTTCAGCGGGACCATCCGGTCCACGTACTCCTGCGGGGTGCCCAGGCCGTAGATGCAGGAGACCGAGGCGACCACGACCACGTCGCGGCGGGTGAGCAGCGAGTTGGTCGCGGAGTGGCGCAGGCGCTCGACCTCCTCGTTGATCGAGGAGTCCTTCTCGATATAGGTGTCCGTCTGCGGGACGTATGCCTCGGGCTGGTAGTAGTCGTAGTACGAGACGAAGTACTCGACGGCGTTGTTGGGCAGCAGTTCGCGGAACTCGTTGGCCAGCTGGGCGGCGAGGGTCTTGTTGGGCGCCATCACCAGGGTCGGGCGCTGGAGGCGCTCGATCATCCAGGCGGTGGTGGCGGACTTGCCGGTGCCGGTCGCGCCGAGCAGCACGACGTCCTTCTCGCCCGCGCGGACGCGGCGCTCCAGCTCGGCGATGGCCGCCGGCTGGTCGCCGTTGGGCTGGTAGGGGCTGACGACCTCGAAGGGCGCCACTTTGCGCTTGATGTCGGTGATGGGTCGCACGACACCCACCGTACGACCCACCACTGACAACCGGGCCGGGCCACTGACAACCGGGCCGGGTCAGGCCCCGGGGGCGACCCTGGCGCTGTCCCGGGCCAGGGCGACCAGCCGGGAGACGGCCCGCAGGTACTTCTTGCGGTAGCCGCCGCGCAGCATCTCCTCGCCGAAGATCTCGTCGAAGGGGGTGCCGGAGGCCACCACCGGCAGCTCGCGGTCGTACATCCGGTCGGCGAGCACCACCAGACGCAGCGCGGTGGCCTGGTCGGGGACGGGCCGTACCCCGCGCAGGAAGACCGCCTGCACGCCGTCGAGCAGCGCGCCGTAGCGGCTGGGGTGGACGGTGGCGAGGTGGGCCAGCAGGTCGCCGAAGTCGTCCAGGACGGCGCCGGGGGTGCGGGCGGCGGCCTCGGTGACGGTGTCGTCGGCGTACGGCGGCGGCGCGGCGGGCAGGCCCCGGTGGCGGTAGTCCTCGCCGTCGATCCGCAGCGGGCGGAAGTGCGCCGCCAGGCCCTGGATCTCGCGCATGAAGTCGGTGGCGGCGAAGCGGCCCTCGCCGAGCCGGTCGGGCAGGGTGTTGGAGGTGGCGGCGAGCTTGACGCCGCTCTCCACCAGCCGGCCGAGCAGGGTGGAGACCAGCACGGTGTCGCCGGGGTCGTCCAGCTCGAACTCGTCGATGCAGAGCAGCCGGTGGCCGGAGAGGGCCTGCACGGCCTGCTGGAAGCCGAGTGCGCCGACCAGGTTGGTCAGCTCCACGAAGGTGCCGAACGCCTTGGGGCCGGGGGCCGCGTGCCAGAGCGAGGCCAGCAGATGGGTCTTGCCGACGCCGTAGCCGCCGTCGAGGTAGACGCCCGCCGGGCCGGACCGGGCCGGTTCGGCGCGGCGGAACCAGCGGCGGCGGCCGCTGCCCGAGGCCGAGGCGCCGCCGAGGCTGCCCGCGAACTCCTCCAGGACCCGCACCGCCTCCGCCTGGCTGGGTTGGCCGGGGTCGAGCAGGTAGGAGGCGAAGCTGACGCCGCCGAACCTCGGCGGCGGGACCATCTCGCCCACCAGGCGGTCGGCGGGCACGACGGGGTGGCGCTCGGAGAGGCCGGCGGCACGGGTGTTCGGTAGGGCAGGCACAGTCCTACAGCCTACGGCGCGTGGAAGACTGCCCGGCATGCGCCGTCTTCTCCCCGCCGACCCTGCCGACCCCGCCGACCCCGCCGCCCACGCCACCACCCCGGGGCCGGACACCCTGGAGGGCCTGGCCGCCGTCTACGCCTACCCCGCCGAGGCCGACCGGGGCCGCCCCTGGCTGCGCGCCAACATGGTGGCATCGCTGGACGGCGCGGCCCGCGTCGACGGCCACTCCGAGGGTCTGTCGGGCGCCGCCGACAAGCGCGTCTTCGGGGTGCTGCGGGGGCTGTCGGACGTGGTGCTGGTGGGCGCGGAGACGGTGCGCAGCGAGGGGTACCGCCCGGCGCGGGCCCGGGAGGCGTTCGCGGCGGACCGGGCGGCGCGCGGCCAGGCGCCCGCGCCGGCCATCGCCGTGGTCAGCCGCAGTCTGGACCTGGACCTCTCGACCCCGCTCTTCACCGAGCCGCTGCTGCCCACGGTGGTGATCACCGCCGAGAGCGCCCCGGCCGCGGCCCGGCGGGCCGCCGCCGAGGTCGCCGACCTGGTGGTGGCCGGGGAGGAGCGGGTGGACATGGCGGCGGCGGTGCGCGCGCTCGCCGACCGGGGCTGGACCAGGCTGCTCACCGAGGGCGGTCCCCGGCTGCTGGGTCAGCTGGCCTCGGCGGGGCTGCTGGACGAGCTCTGCCTGACGCTGGCGCCGCTGCTCGCGGTGGGCGACGCGCCGCGCATCCTGCACGGTCCGGAACCGGCGGCGGCAGAGCGGTTCCGGCTCTGCTCACTGCTGGAGGAGGATGGTTTCCTCTTCGCCCGCTACGCCCGCCCGGTGTGACCACCGCAACGCTGCGGCACACCCCGTTCCCTGCGTGGCCCCCGGGGCGGGAGGGCAGTATGGGAGCAGGCAGGGACCGGGGGCCACGGGGAGAAGAAGGGACTCACGTGTTCACGACCGTACTGATGATCGAGAAGGCGCTCTCCGAGGCCGACATCGAGCTGGTCACCACGCTGCACGGCGAGGAGAAGACCTCCTTTGTCGTCCTGATGCAGCCGCGCGGCCGGCAGGACGAACTGCTGCGCGCCCTGGACGACGTGGCGCTCGGCCGCCTGGAGGAGGCGGTGCACGAGCGGGACGAGGACGACACCGCCACCCCTGCCGACCAGGCGCTGGCGCACACCCTGGACCGGCTGCACGCCGCCGGTTCGGACGCCGTCGGCCATGTGGTGTCCGACAACCCGCTGGGCATGCTGCGCACCGTGGTGGAGGACACCGGGGCCGACGAGGTCATCGTGCTCACCTCCCCGCACTTCGTCGAGGAGTTCTTCCACCGCGACTGGGCGTCGCGGGCCCGCCACCGGGTGGGCGTGCCGGTCCTCAAGCTCTTCGCGCACGACGTCTGACACCCGCCCCGCCCCGGGCGTGGGTCGTGGCGGGGGCCGCCTCCCCGTGGTGCAGAATCGTCCTTGCGGCTGCGGCCTCCCCGCGCCGTACGACGCACCACAGAGCAGCAGCCCACCACCCCGGGAGTACCCCCGTGAGCGACGCCCCGAGCGACCTGCACGCCCCGCACTTCATCGGTATCGGCGGCGCGGGCATGTCCGGCCTGGCGAAGATCCTGGCCCTGCGCGGGGCGGAGGTCTCCGGCAGTGACGCCAGGGAGTCGGCCACCACGGCGGCGCTGCGGGCGGCCGGGGCCGAGGTCGCCATCGGGCACGCCGCCGGGCAGGTGCCGGAGACGGCGAGCTGCGTCGTGGTCTCCAGCGCGATCCGGGAGGACAACCCGGAGCTGGTCGCGGCCCGCGAGCGGGGCCTGCCAGTGATCCACCGGGCCGATGCGCTGGCCGCGCTGATGCACGGGCGGCGGGCGCTGGCGGTGGCCGGTACCCACGGCAAGACCACCACCACCAGCATGCTCGCGGTCAGCCTGGCCGCCCTGGGCCTGGACCCCTCGTACGCCATCGGCGGCGACCTGGACGAGCCGGGCAGCAACGCCCACCACGGCAGCGGCGAGATCTTCGTCGCCGAGGCGGACGAGAGCGACCGCTCCTTCCACAAGTACGCGCCCGAGGTGGCGATCGTGCTCAATGTGGAGCTGGACCACCACGCCAACTACGCCTCCATCGAGGAGATCCACGAGTCCTTCGAGACCTTTGTGGGCCGCATCGAGCCGGGCGGCACCCTGGTCGTCTCCGCCGACCACTCCGGCGCCCGCGAGCTGACCTCCCGGGTCTCGGACCGCCCCGACCTGCGGATCGTCACCGTCGGCGAGTCGGCCGACGCCTCGCTGCGGATCCTCTCGGTGGTGCCGCGCGGGATGTCCAGCGAGGTCACCGTGGAACCGGCCGGTACCGACGGGGCGCCGCTCACCTTCACCGTCTCGGTGCCCGGCCGCCACTACGCCCACAACGCCGTCTCCGCGCTCGCCGCCGGGATCGCGCTGGGCGTGCCCGCCGAGGAGCTGGCCACCGCCCTGGGCAGCTACCGGGGGGTGCGCCGCCGCCTCCAGCTCAAGGGCGAGGCCGGGGGCGTCCAGGTGATCGACTCCTATGCGCACCACCCCACCGAGATCGCCGCCGATCTGGAGGCGATCCGGCAGAGCGCCGGGGGCGGCCGGGTGCTGGTGGTCTTCCAGCCGCATCTCTTCAGCCGCACCCAGCAGTTGGGCACCGAGATGGGGCAGGCGCTGGCGCTGGCCGACGCCGCCCTGGTGCTGGACATCTACCCCGCCCGGGAGGACCCGATCCCCGGCGTGACCAGCGAGGTCATCATCGACGCCGCACGCGGCCACGGTCTGGAGACGGTCCCGGTGCACACCATGGCCGAGGTGCCGGAGGCCGTCGCGGCGCTCGCCAAGGCGGGCGATCTGGTGCTCACCATGGGCGCGGGCGACGTCACCGGACTCGGCCCGGAAATCCTGGCCCGCCTCGCCGGCGTTGAGGCTGGTGTCTGACCGCAGTCGCGTTCGGCCGCACCGAAGGGAGCCCACCGTGGCCCAGGAGACCGGCAAGTACCGGATCGAGAAGAGCGACGCCGAGTGGCGCGCGGAGCTGTCCCCGGCGGAGTACCACGTGCTCCGCGAGGCGGGCACCGAGCGCCCGCACACCGGCGAGTACACCGACACCACCACCGTGGGCGTCTACTCCTGCCGGGCCTGCGGCGCGGAGCTGTTCACCTCCGGTACCAAGTTCGAGAGCCACTGCGGCTGGCCGTCCTTCTACTCGCCGCTGGCCGAGGACCGGGTGGAGTACATCGAGGACTCCACCCTCGGCATGCGCCGGGTGGAGGTCCGCTGCGCGCACTGCGGCTCCCACCTCGGCCATGTCTTCGAGGGCGAGGGCTATCCGACCCCCACCGACCAGCGGTACTGCATCAACAGCATCTCGCTGCGGCTGCGCCCCGCCGAGGGCTAGAGCCGGTGCCTCGCCCGCCGGCGCCTCGCCCGCCGACGTCTGCCCGGTAGCGAGGCGTCCCGGTGCGTGCAGCTGCAAGGCGGCGGGCCGCCCTCGCCAACGCGGCAGATGTGCGTGCCAGGGCGGCGGGCGCGGCAGCAGCCGCGGGTCAGGCGGCGTGGCCCGGGTGGTCGACCAGGGCGTGCCGGTGCATCAGGCGGGCGACGTCATGGCCGGTGACGATGCCCACCAGCCGACCGCCGTCCACCACCAGCAGCCGGGAGCCGCCGTGCTGGGCGGCCCGCTGGAGGGCTTCGGCCAGCGCCTCGCCGGGTTCGGCGGTGGCGCAGCGGGCCAGCGGCTGCGCCACATCCCGTACCCGGACCTGCTCGCGCTGCGCGGGCGGTACGGCGGCCAGTCGTCGGAGGGTGACCAGGCCGCTGGGGCGGCCCTCGAAGTCCACCAGGGGCAGCGCGGAGTGGTGGCTGCGCGCCACGGCGTCGTCCACGAAGCGGGCCACCGTCTGCCAGTCCGGGCCGGTCTCCACCGGCGCCGACATGGCGTCCGCGACCCGCAGCCCGCGCAGGGCGCTGCCCAGCATCGCGCGCCGCCGCTCCGCACCCGCCGTGACCGCCACAAAGAAGCCGATCAGGGCCAGCCAGAACCCTCCGGCGGACCCGCCGAGCACCGAGACCACGCCCAGCGCGATCAGCAGATAGCCCACCACCTGGCCGCTCTGGTCCGCCACCTGCTCGGCGCGCAGCCGGTCGCCGGAGCGCATCCACAGCAGCGCCTGGAGCACCCGGCCGCCGTCCAGCGGGGCGGCGGGCAGCAGATTGAAGACGCCCAGCAGCAGATTGGCCGCGCCCAGCCAGACCAGCAGCGCCGGGACCACGCCCCACCCCAGCGCGGCATGCAGGCCGACGCCCGCGCCCAGCAGGACGCCGCCCACCACCAGGCTGGTCAGCGGCCCGCTCCCGGCGACGGCCAGCATGGCCCTGGGGGTCTGCGGCGGGCCCATCCTGGTGACCCCGCCCAGCGCCCAGAGCGTCATGTCCTCGACCTTGACCCCGCCCCGGCGCGCGACCACCGCGTGCGCCCCCTCGTGCAGCACCAGGCTGGCCAGCAGCACCACGGCCCCGACCAGCCCCGCAACCGCGTACACGGCCCCGGACCGGCCGGGCACCCAGGGCGGCAGCACCTCCCGGCCCAGGTCGTAGCCGAGCACCACCAGCAGCAGCGGAACACTCCAGTGCACCTTCAGCGGTATGCCGAAGACGCGGCCGAGCCCCATCGAGCCGTCCACCGGGCACTCCTCTCCTTCGCCCCCTCCCTCCACGCTGCTCCCACCGGAGGCCGCGCGGAAGGGCCGATGGCCCCGCCGGACGGCCCGGACCCGCGCGGAGGCCGTGCGCGGAGCGCCGCGCTCCGGGGCCGCTCCGGGTCCGCTCCGGGGCGGCCGAAGCTCAAATCAAGCTCTGAGAATCGCCCCCGCCGATTGGCGGGTCCACCGCCGGGATACATCCACGGCACCGGGCCGGGCACGGGGGTCTCGGCCCGGTGCCGTCCGCGAGGGGGCGGCCTGACATCTCGGCGCGGCAGCGGGTACGGGCGACGGAGCCCGGCCGCCGGTCGCGCGGATCACGAAGGGGGCGCCCATGGAACGCAGCACGCCACCTCCCCTGCTGGGGGTCGGCATCGGCTGGCGGGCGGAGATCGACACGGTGGTGGAGCGGCTGCCCGGCGTCGACTGGGTGGAGGTGGTCGCGGAGAACATCCGCGCCGACCGCCTGCCGGAGTCGCTGCGGCTGCTGCGCGAGCGCGGCACGGTCGTGGTGCCGCACGGCGTCTCGCTGGGCCTCGGCGGCGCTGACCTGCCCGATCCCGCCCGGCTGGACGGTCTGGCCGCCAGGGCGGAGGCGCTGGACGCGCCGCTGGTGACCGAGCATCTGGCGTTCGTCCGGGCGGGCGGCGGCCGGACCGGGCTGCCCCGGCTGGAGGCCGGTCATCTGCTGCCCGTACCGCGCACCCGGGACGCCCTCGCGGTGGTCGCCGAGAATGTGCGGATCGCCCAGCGGGAGCTGCCGGTCCCGCTGGCGCTGGAGAACGTCGCGGCGCAGCTGGCCTGGCCGGACGCCGAGCTCTCCGAGGGGGAGTTCCTGGCCGAGCTGGTGGAGCGCACCGGGGTCGGGCTGCTGGTCGACGTGGCCAATCTGCACACCAACCGGGTCAACCTGGGCCTGGACCCGGCGGCGGAGCTGTCCCGGCTGCCGCTGGAGGCCGTCGCCTATGTACACGTCGGCGGTGGGGTGCAGGCCGACGGCGTGTGGCACGACACCCACGCCCACCCGGTGACCGAACCGGTGCTGGAGGTGCTGGCCGAGCTCTGCTCGCGCACCGTCCCACCGGGTGTCCTGCTGGAGCGGGACGACGACTTCCCGCCGCCGGCCGAGCTGGCGGCGGAGCTGGCGACCGTCGGCGGGGTGCTGCGGGCGGCACGGAGGCGGGCGGCGGAGGTGGCGGCGGGTGTCTGAGGAGTACGAGTACCTGGTGCCGCGCCTGAGCGAGGACGCCGGTGAGCCCGGCACGGCACCGGCCCGGGCGCGGCTGGCGCGCCGTCAGGCCGAGCTGCTGTCGGCCCTGGTGGCGGGCGGCCCGCTACCGCCCGGCTTTGACGCGGGGCAGGTCCGGGTACAGGCCGGGGGTCTGGCGGCCAAGCGGCGGGAGTCGGTGGCCAGGGTGGCGCCAGAACTGCCCGTCCTGCTGGGCGGACGGTTCGGCCCGGCGTTCCGGCGCTATACGGCGGCGACCCCGCCGACCGGCGGCCATCGCGCCGACGCGGTGGCGTTCGCCGCCTGGGTGCTCTGCCACGAGGAGGGGCTGACGGCCGGTCAGCGCCGGGGCCTGGCCCGCTGGCACGCCGACCGCACGGGGACCGCGCCGCGCGGGGCGGTCCTGGCGCGGCTGCGCGCGCCGCTGGAGTCGATCGGCCGCCGGGCACGGCGGTCGGGAGGGGGGCACTGATGCACCTGGAGTTCACGCTGGCGTGTACGGCGATGCTGGCCGCGTCGATGAACGCCGGTTGGGCGAACAGCCGACTGCGCCGGGTACCGGCACCGCAGGGCCTGCCCGGTCGGGGCCTGCCGCTGCTGGACACCGCGTTCCTGGCCGGTGGACCGGCCCGGGTGGCCGAAGTGGCGCTGGTGTGGATGCATCAGCAGGGGCGGGTGGTGGTCTCCCGGTCCGGGCTGGTCACGGTGACCGACCCGCAGCCGTGGAACGAGGTGGAGGCGGCACTGATCGCCGCCGCCGGGCCCGGTCGGCAGCGGTCCCTTCCGGGGCTGCGGCGCGAGGTGATGCGCAGCCCCGCCGTGCAGTCGATCGGGGAGCGGCTGGCCGACCGGGGGCTGGCGCGGCGGGCCACCGCGCACCGGCGGGCCCGGATCGCCCGGCGGCTGCTGGGGGTGGCGATGCTGCTGACGATGGTGCTGGGCGCGGTGGCCACCTTCCGGTGGATGGAGGACCACTTCGGGCTCACCGGGGACGGCGAGCCGGGCTTCCCGCCGTTCTTCGCCTTTGCGGGGATGTTCGCGTACGGGCTGCTGGTGCTGGCCCTCACCGGGCCGGGGCGCGGGCAGATCAGCCCTGCGGGGCGCCGCCAGTTGCAGCTGATGCGGGCCGGTGACCGGCCGTGGCGCCCGCATGACGCCCTGGCCGCCCCCGATCCGCTGCTGCTGGGGGCGGTGGCGCTGGGCGGGACGATGCTGCTCACCGACCCCGCGCTGCGGGAGGTGCTGGCGCCGCCGGTGTCGAGCGGCCCGGCCGGCTCCGGCGGCGGCGGGTTCACCGGGGGCGCGGCTGCGGCGGTGTGGTGCGGGTCGGCGACCGGCGGTCAGGACGGCGGGTCGCCCTCGGCATGCGGCTCGTCTTCGAGCTGCGGGACGTCTTCGAGCTGCGGCTCGGCGACGTCCGGTTGCGGCTCGGCGTCGAGCTGCGGGTCGTCGTCCAGCTGCGGCAGCAGTACCTGACAGAGCCGCCGCCCCGCGCCGCCGACCCGACCGGCGCGGGGCGCTGCGGCACCGTCAGACCAGTCCGGCCAGCAGCTCGGCGACCGGCTTGCGGCGGCCGGTGTAGAAGGGGACCTCCTCGCGGACGTGCAGCCGGGCGCGGGAGCCGCGCAGGTGGCGCATCAGGTCCACGATGCGGTGCAGCTCGTCGGCCTCGAAGGCGAGCACCCACTCGTAGTCGCCCAGCGCGAAGGAGGCGACGGTGTTGGCCCGCACATCGGGGTAGCCGCGCGCCATCTTGCCGTGCTCGGCGAGCATCTGGCGGCGCTCCTCGTCCGGGATCAGATACCAGTCGTACGAGCGGATGAACGGGTACACGCAGACATAGCCGCGCGGCTCCTCGTCGGCGAGGAACGCGGGGATGTGCGACTTGTTGAACTCCGCAGGGCGGTGCAGCGCCATGTTGGACCAGACCGGCTCCAGGTGGCGGCCCAGGGCGGTGCGGCGGAACCGGTTGTAGGCGTCCTGGAGCGCGTCGGAGGTCTCGGCGTGCCACCAGACCATCAGGTCGGCGTCGGCGCGCAGCCCGGAGACGTCGTAGGTGCCGCGCACCACCACGTCCTTCTCACGCAGCTGCGCGAAGAGTTCGTCCACCTCGGCGGCGTACCCGGAGCGGTCGTCCGGCAGCGCCTCCTTGAGCCGGAAGACCGACCACATGGTGTAGCGGACGACCTGGTTGAGGTCGCGGGCCTTCTTCTTCTCAGGCTGGGTGCTCTCGCTCATGCCCTTCATTCTCCCTTCCGTCACCGACGCTCGTTCACCGGGCCCCCGGCCACGGCGAGCGCGGCGGAGACCTCCTCGGCGGCCCGCCGGGCACTGGCGACGCAGGCGGGGATGCCGACCCCGTCGTAGGCGGCGCCGCAGAGCGCCAGCGTGCCGTGGCCGACCGCCTGCTCGCGGATCCGCCGCACCCGGTCCAGGTGCCCGACCGGGTACTGCGGCAGCCCGCGTTCCCAGCGGGTCACCTCGGTCGCGTACGGGGTGGCCCGCAGCCCGATCGCCTCGCGCAGGTCGGCCAGCGAGCGGGCCACCAGCTCCGCGTCCGGCAGCGCCACGTCGGCCGTCTCGCCATGCCGACCCACCGAGGTGCGCAGCAGGAAGCGGTCCGGGGCGGCCCGGTCCAGCCAGCCCCACTTGTTGCTGGAGAAGGTGGACGCCTTGATGGTGCGCCCGTCCACCGGCGGCACCAGGAAGCCGCTGCCGGGCGGTGTCCCGGGCAGCTCGGAGCGGTGGAAGGCCATGGTCACCAGCGCCATCCCGGCGTACTCCACCGCCGCCAGCTCGGCCGCCGCGCCGGGCGCCTCGGCGGCGAGCAGCCGGGCGGCGACGGGGGCGGGTACGGCCAGCACCACCGCGTCGGCGGTGACCTCGCGCTCGCCCGCGCTGTCGCGGACCACCAGCCGCCACCCCTCGGGGGTGCGGCGCAGCGACTGCACGGCGGTGCCGGTGCGCAGCTCGGCACCGGCGGCGCGGGCCGCGTCGGCGACCGCGAGCGGCAGGCGGCCGATGCCGCCGGCGATGCCCTGGAAGACCGGCTGCGGCTCAGCGGGGGCCGTGGCTGCGGCCCGCTGCTGGAGTTCCTGTACGCCCGCGACCAGGGAGCCTCCGCGCTGGGCGACGGGCAGCAGTTGCGGGACGGCGGCGCGCAGCGAGATCCGGTCGGCGTGGCCGGCGTAGACGCCGCCGAGCAGCGGTTCCACCAGCCGGTCCACCACCTCGCGGCCGACCCGGGCGGCGACCCAGGCGCCGAGCGGGACATCGTCGCCGACCTCGGTGGGCGGCAGGTCGAGGTCCTGCCGGGCGCGGGCCAGGCCCTCGGGCGAGAGCACTCCGGTCCGCTCCAGCGCCGCCAGGTCTCCGGGGACACCCATCACATGGCCGGTGGGCATGGGGCGGAGCGCGCCCCGGGTCCAGAGGGTGGCCTTGGCGGTGGCGGGCGGCTCCAGCTGGTCGGCCAGGCCGACCTCGCGGGCCAGCGCCACCGCCTCGGGCCGCCGGGCCAGCATGGACTCGGCGCCGAGGTCGACCGCGACCCCGCCGACCTCTCCGGTGCGGAGCTTGCCGCCGAACCGTCCGGACTCCTCCAGCACGGTCACCCGGGCACGGCGGCCCAGCCCCCCGGCGGCGCCGCTGAGGAACGCGGCGGCGGCCAGCCCGGCGATACCGCCGCCGACCACGACCACCTGCGGCGGCGGCCCGTTCTCCGACCACGGCCCGGGGTCACTGCTTCGGTCGGCGACTGCGCTTCGGTCCATGCCTCCCACTCTCGCAGACGCCCGGCCCGCCCCCGAAAGGCCCCGTCGTCCCGCCCCCAAAGGGCCGACCGGACCCACCAGGACGGCAACCCTGACGAGGGGTACCGAGCAGACACCCGGGCCGCCCCCGAAAGGCCCCGTCGCCCCGAGCACGGAGGCCGACCGGACCCACCAGGACGCCAACCCGTTCGCGACGCGACGCCCGAGCGGAGGCGACACCGGACAAAGGGATACCGAGCAGACGCCCGGCCCCCAAACGGGCCCGCCGGGGCCGCAAACGTGACCCTTTCGCGATGCGTCGCCCGGAACCCGCCCCGGTGGCGGGCGGTCCAAGGGGGCAGGCCACCGCCGAGTGGCGGGGGTGGCACCGGACGAGGGGGTACCGAATGGGCGGCAGAGCAGGGGCGGCGGCGGGGGGCGTGCTGCTGGCGGCATTGGCACTGCTCGGCAGCGGGTGCAGCGCCGACTCCTCGGCGAAGGACGAAGCCTCAGCCAGATCGGCGGTCGGGAAGGCGGACCGCCCCGCGGCCAAGGTGGCGCCGAGCGGGCCCGCCGCGCTCGCCGGCGGTCCGAGCGCCGCCGCGACGGCCGGGCGCTCGATCGCCTACACCGCCGAGCTGCGGCTGGAGGTCAAGGATGTGCCGGCGGCGCTGGAGCGGCTGCGCAGCATGACCTCGGCGGCGGGCGGATATGTCAGCAGCGAGAACCTCGACCGGGGCAGCTTCGAGGAGGCCGCCGCCGACCAGGAGAGCTCCTGGGTGGAGGGCGCCTCCGAGGTGGTGGTGAAGGTCCCCTCGGCGGCCTTCGACCGAACCCTGGACACCTTCGGTGGGCTGGGGAAGGTGCTCCAGCGGCACCGCGAGGCGGCGGATGTCACCGACCAGGTGGTCGACGTCGAGAGCCGGTTGAAGACCCAGCGGGCCAGCGTGCAGCGGGTCCGGGCGCTGATGGGCGAGGCCACGACGATCACCGAGGTGGTGGCGCTGGAGAGCGAGCTGAGCCGCCGGGAGGCGGATCTGGAGTCGCTGGAGCGGCAGCAGCAGGAGCTGGCCTCCAAGACCTCGCTCTCCACCATCACGGTCGGCCTCTCCTCGGTCGCCCCGCCCGCGTCGGCGCCCGCCGCCAAGGAGAACCGGGGCTTCTGGGGTTCGGTGGGGCATGCGCTGGCGGCCGGGTGGCATGCGCTGTACGCGACGGTGCGGGGGGTGCTGGTGGTGCTCGCCGCCGTCGCCCCGTTCGCGCTGGTGCTGGTGCCCGCCGGGTGGCTGGCGGTACGGCTGCGGCGCCGCCACGGTACGGCCGCACCGGCCCTGGCCGAACCGGCCGCAGCCGTCGAACCGGCCGAGCGGCCCGAGTACCCCGCGCACCCCGAGCGGGCCGATAACGGCTGACGGTGCGCGACCGCCCCGCCGCGCCCGGTTTCCGGGGGCGCGGCGGGGCGGGACGGCGGGGCGGGACGGCGGGTCAGCGCGCGGTCGCCTCGTGGACGTGGGCGACCAGCCGGGTCAGCGCGTCCGGGTCGGTGGTGGGCAGCACCCCGTGGCCGAGGTTGAAGATGTGGCCGGTGCCGCCGAGCGCCTCGGCCGCCGCCAGCACCTCGGCGGTCTTGGCGCGCACCGCCGCCTCGGGGGCGAAGAGCACCGCCGGGTCGAGGTTGCCCTGGAGCGCCTTGCCGGGGCCGACCCGGCGGTGGGCCTCGTCCAGCGGGACCCGCCAGTCGACGCCCACCACGTCCGCGCCGGCCTCGCCCATCAGGCCGAGCAGTTCGCCGGTGCCCACCCCGAAGTGGATCCGGGGCACGCCGTGCCCTGCGACGGCCTGGAAGACCTTGCGGCTGGCCGGGAGGACCGAGCGGCGGTAGTCGGCGGGCGCCAGCGCGCCCACCCAGGAGTCGAAGAGCTGCACGGCGGAGGCACCGGCCTCGATCTGCACGGTGAGGAAGGCGGCGGTGATGTCGGCCAGGCGGTCCAGCAGGTCGGCCCAGAGCTCCGGGTCGCCGTACATCATGGCCTTGGTGCGCTCGTGGTTCCGGGACGGGCCGCCCTCCACCAGGTAGCTGGCGAGGGTGAACGGCGCCCCGGCGAAGCCGATCAGCGGGGTGGCGCCGAGCTCGTCCACCAGCAGGCCGATCGCCTCGGTGACATAGCCGACGTCGCCGGGCTCCAGCGGGCGCAGCCGCTCCAGGTCGGCGCGGCTGCGGATCGGGTCGGCGACCACGGGGCCCACGCCGGGCTTGATGTCCAGGTCCAGGCCGATCGCCCGGAGCGGGACCACGATGTCGCTGAAGTAGATGGCGGCGTCCACCCGGTGCCGCCGCACCGGCTGGAGGGTGATCTCCTTCACCAGGTCCGGCCGCATGCAGGACTCCAGCATCGGGATGCCCTCGCGCACCTTGAGGTACTCCGGCAGCGAACGCCCCGCCTGCCGCATGAACCACACGGGTGTGTGCGGCACCGGTTCGCGCCGGCAGGCGCGCAGGAACGCCGAGTCGTGCGCGGCGCCGGGCGCCGCGGTGGGCTGCCGGCCGGTGGGCACGCCGGGCGTCGGTACGGGGGTCGCTGCGCTTGTATCGCTCACGGGGCAAATCCTCGCATGCACCGGCGGCGGCCGTGCCCGGTGGTCCGCCCTGCCCGGCGGCCCCTCCATGCCCGGCCTTGCCCGGTCATGCCCGGTCATGCCCGGTGATCTGCGGCCGTGCTCCGCCGCGCCGCGCCGAGCGCGTTCCACCGTTCCGCGCGCCTGCCGCCCTACGCTTCCGCCCATGGCAGCGGTCAGCGGAAACCCCGCACATGGCGGCGGCACGGGCGGGGACGCCCTGCCCTCGGCGTTCCGCGACGCCGTCGAGGCGCTGACCTCGGCCCGGCTGCGGCCGGAGGTGCGGATCGGCACCGCTCCCGCGCCGCGCCGCCTGGCGCCGTACGCGTATGCGCTGACCGCCACCGTGGAGGTGGACGGGGAGGAGCTGGCCGACGGCCGGCTGGTCCTGCTGCACGACCCGGCCGGGCACGAGGCCTGGCAGGGCGACTTCCGGGTGGTGACCCTCTCCCGCGCGGAGCTGGAGCCGGAGATGGCCGGCGACCCCATGCTCTCCGAGGTGGGCTGGGCCTGGCTGATGGACGCGCTCCAGGCGCACGCCGCCCGCTGCACCGAGGCCGGCGGCACCGTCACCCGCTGCGCCTCGCAGTACTTCGGTGCCCTGGCGGAGCGCCCCCCGAGCACCGAGATCGAGCTGCGGGCGTCCTGGACGCCGGTCGACGGGCGCTTCGAACGGCACCTCGGGGCCTGGTGCGATCTGCTCTGCACCTGCGCCGGTCTGCCGCCGGCCGCCCCGGCGCACGGCCCGGTCCCGGATGCGCCGTCGCTCGGCGGAGTGGTTCCGATGCCGGCTCGGCGGCGCCCGCGCTCCCGCTGAGCGCCCCCTCCTGCGGCCTTTCGTGACCGTAAGTATCGACAAGCTGACCACTCGCGATCGAACTTGCGCGCCCAATGGTCAGACCCGACCGATCTAGTGCACGATTTGTCCGTATTGCTACTCACTAAATCGTGATCATTCGCTAAAGCCGCGCGCGGTTGGTGCCGAAGCTGTCAGTGACCCTTTCCGCAAGCGGAATCCCTTCCCGCCCCCACCGGGGTTCCGTCCGCCACTCCCTATCAGGAGGCCTGGTGTCGGTCCTTCTCGATCACCCCGCAAACCTGGTCGCCTACCGCCCGACGAAGCCCACTGCCATGGTGGTCGTGGCGGACCCGCGGGTCCGCAACACCGTCACCCGGCATCTGTGGGCGCTGGGCGTGCGCGACGTCATCGAGGCGTCCTCCATCGCGGAGGCCAGGCCGCGGGTCTCCACCCCCCGTGACATCTGCGTGGCCGACGTGCACCTCCCGGACGGCTCCGGGCTGACCATCCTCGCCGAGACCAGGGCCGCAGGCTGGCCCAACGGCCTGGCGCTCTCGGCCGCCGACGACATCGGCGCCGTGCGCAGCGCCCTCGCCGGAGGAGTCAAGGGCTACGTCGTCACCGGGACCCGTGGCTCGATCGGCATGCCGGGCCGTCCCGGTCTGCCGCTCGGCGCCGCCGGGATGGCCGGCCGGATGCGCCGCCCCGGCATGCCGGGCACCCCGGGCGCACCGGCGGCGCCCGGCACCCCCGGCGCCCACCCCACCACCTACCGGGAGCTCTCCGGCCGCGAGGTCGAGGTGCTCCGGCTGGTGGCGGAGGGCCAGTCCAACAAGGCGATCGGGGTGGCCATGGGCCTCTCCGCGCTGACCGTGAAGAGCCACCTCGCCCGGATCGCCCGCAAGCTGGGCACCGGTGACCGGGCCGGCATGGTCGCCGTCGCCCTGCGCACCGGCATCATCCACTGACACGCCGCCCACCACCCGACCGGAGGAACGTTTCCCTCCCCGTTTGCAGCATCCGCCCGCCCGCGTCCCGGCCAGGGGTCGCGGGCGGGCCCGCCTCCCGCCTCCCACCTGTCCGTTCGGCCCCTCACCTGCTTGTCCGTCCTCCCCCGCGCGCCCCGGCGTACCCTTGGGGGGTGACCGACGCCCGAGAAGCCACCGCCGTAGACGTGACCCCGGAGCCGGTCCCCCTGCTGGAGCCGCGGGAGGGCATCCCGCCGGTCGTGACCGATGCCGGAGCGCTCACCGAGACGGTGGCCGCCTTCGCCGCGGGCGACGGACCGGTTGCGGTGGACGCCGAACGCGCCTCCGGCTACCGGTACGGGCAGCGTGCCTATCTGATCCAGCTGCGCCGCGCCGGGGCCGGGACCGCCTTGATCGACCCGATCGCGTGCCCCGACCTCACCGGGTTGGGGGATGCGCTCGCCGATACCGAGTGGGTGGTGCATGCCGCCACCCAGGACCTCCCCTGCCTGGCCGAGGTGGGCATGCGCCCCACCCGGCTCTTCGACACCGAGCTGGCCGGCCGCATCGCCGGCTTCCCCCGGGTCGGCCTCGGCCCGATGACCGAGAATGTGCTCGGCTACTCACTGGCCAAGGAGCACTCCGCGGTGGACTGGTCCACCCGCCCGCTGCCCGAGCCCTGGCTGCGCTACGCGGCCCTGGATGTCGAGGTGCTGGTCGAGCTGCGTGACGCACTCGAACAGGAGCTGGACAGCCAGGGCAAGCTGGAGTGGGCGCTGGAGGAGTTCGCGGCCATCGCCGCCGCCCCGCCGCCCGCGCCCCGGGTGGACCCCTGGCGCCGCACCTCCGGCCTGCACAAGGTCCGCCGCCGCCGGCAGCTGGCCGCCGTACGGGAGCTGTGGCTGCTGCGCGACCGGATGGCCCGCGAACGCGATGTCTCCCCCGGCCGGGTGCTCTCCGACCTCGCCATCGTGGGCGCCGCCCTGGCGATGCCCGCCAACGCCCAGGCGCTCCAGGCCCTCCAGGGCTTCGGCCCCCGGGTGCACCGGCGCCAGCTGGAGCAGTGGCTGGGCGCCCTCGACCGGGCGCGGGCCGTCCCGGAGGCGCAGCTGCCGCCGGCCACCGCGCCGCACGACGGCCCGCCGCCGCCGCGCGCCTGGGCGGACAAGGACCCGGTGGCCGCCGCCCGGCTGGCCGGGGCCAGGGCCGCGGTCACCGCGCTGGCCGAGACCCACGGCCTGCCTGCGGAGAACCTGATCACCCCCGACCTGGTGCGCCGGGTCAGCTGGGAGCCGCCGGCCGAGGCCACCGCCGAGGCGGTCGCCGCCGCGCTGCGCGGCAGGGGCGCCCGCCGCTGGCAGGTGGAGCTGGTGGCCCCGGTGCTGGCCGCCGCGTTCGCCGCCGCCGAGACGGCGGTCTGATCCGCTCGCCCGACGGCTCCATACGGCCCGCCGCCCCGCTTTCCGGGGCGGCGGGCCGTTGCCTTTGCCCGGCGCGGCAGGGGGCGGGGCAGTGGCGCGCGCCACACGCGCCGCGCCGGGGGCGGTCGGTCTGTCCATCCTAGTTACCAGCGAGTAGCATGACGGGGAGCGCCGCAGTGCTGTCTGCGCGGGCGCGCGCCCCATGACGTGTTCGGCTCCTGCATTCTGGGACCTGGGAGGAGAGCCACCGTGCCTCGTACCGTGAGGGACGTCGTCTTCGTCGACGGCGTCCGCACCCCGTTCGGCAAGGCGGGCCCGAAGGGCATCTACCACGAGACCCGCGCCGACGACATGGTCGTCGCCTGCATCCGGGAGCTGCTGCGCCGCAACCCCGGCCTGCCCGCCGAGCGCATCGACGAGGTCGCCGTCGCGGCCACCACCCAGATCGGCGACCAGGGCCTCACCATCGGCCGCACTGCGGCACTGCTCTCGGGGCTGCCCGCGTCGGTGCCCGGCTATGCGATCGACCGGATGTGCGCCGGCGCGCTGACCGCCGTCACCACCACGGCGGGCGGCATCGCCTTCGGCGCGTATGACGTGGTGGTCGCGGGCGGCGTGGAGCACATGGGCCGCCACCCGATGGGCGAGGGCGTGGACCCCAACCCGCGCTTCGTCTCGGAGAAGCTGGTCGACGAGTCGGCGCTCTTCATGGGTATGACCGCGGAGAACCTGCACGACCGGTTCCCGCACCTCACCAAGGAGCGCTGCGACGCCTATGCGGTGGCCTCCCAGGAGAAGGCCGCCAAGGCGTACGCCAACGGGAGGATCCAGCCCGACCTGGTGCCGGTCGCCGTCCGCCGCACCAGCCCGGAGGCCGGCGAGACCGGCTGGGGCCTGGCCACCGCCGACGAGCCGATGCGGCCCGGCACCACGCTGGAGAACCTGGCGGCCCTGAAGACCCCCTTCCGCCCGCACGGCCGGATCACCGCCGGCAACTCGGCCGGCCTCAACGACGGCGCCACCGCCTCGCTGCTGGCCGCCGAGGACGTCGCGGTCGAGTTGGGCCTGCCGGTGCGGATGCGTCTGGTCTCCTATGCCTTCGCGGGCGTGGAGCCCGAGGTGATGGGCGTCGGCCCGGTCCCGGCGACGGAGAAGGCGCTGGCCAAGGCCGGGCTGTCGATCTCCGACCTCGGCGCCTTCGAGATCAATGAAGCCTTCGCCGTCCAGGTGCTGGCCTTCCTCGACCACTACGGCATCGCCGACGACGACGAGCGCGTCAACCCGTACGGCGGCGCCATCGCCTTCGGCCACCCGCTGGCCTCCTCCGGCGTCCGGCTGATGAACCAGCTGGCCCGCCGCTTCGAGGAGCGTCCGGACGTCCGCTACGGCCTGACCACCATGTGCATCGGCTTCGGCATGGGCGGGACCGTCATCTGGGAGAACCCGAACTTCGAGGAGGGGGCGAAGTGACCACCACCGAGCTGCTCCAGCGCGCCGCCGAGCTCTTCCCGGACGAGGTCGTCACCTCGGCCCACGTCCGCCACCTCGACCTGCCGGGGCAGGCGGGGCGGTTCGCCCTGATCACCCTGGACAACGGGCTGGACCACACCAAGCCGTCCACCTTCGGCCCCGCCTCGCTCGCCAGGCTCTCCGAGGCGCTGGACCAGGTCGAGCGGGAGGCGGCGGCCGGCGGGATCGTCGGCGTCGGGGTCACCGGCAAGCCGTTCATCTTCGCGGTGGGCGCCGACCTCAAGGGCGTCGAGGTGCTCAAGGAGCGCGGCGACGCGGTGGCCATCGGGCGGAGCGGCCACGAGGTCTTCAAGCGGCTGGCCGCGCTGCCGGTGCCGACCTTCGCCTTCTACAACGGCGCCGCCATGGGCGGCGGTGTGGAGATCGGCCTGCACTGCACCTACCGGACCGTCTCCTCGGGCGTCCCGGCGTTCTCGCTGCCGGAGTGCTTCCTCGGGCTGGTGCCGGGCTGGGGCGGCTGCACCCTGCTGCCGAACCTGATCGGCCCGCAGAAGGCCATCCAGGTCGTCATCGAGAACTCGCTCAGCCAGAACCGGCAGCTCAAGGGCACGCAGGTGTATGAGCTGGGCATCGCCGACGCCCTCTTCGAGCCGGCCGACTTCCTGGCGCAGTCGCTGCGCTGGGCCGCCTCGGTGCTCACCGGCGAGACCGTGGTGGAGCGCCCGGAGATCGACCGGGGCGAGTCCTGGGACCAGGCCGTCGCCCACGGCCGCCTGATCGCCGACTCCAAGGTGCACGGCGCCGCCCCCGCCCCGTACCGGGCGCTGGACATCATCGCCGGGGCCAAGGACGGCGACCTCCAGAAGGGCTTCGACGCCGAGGACGAGGCGCTCGCCGACCTGATCATGAGCGGCGAGCTGCGGTCCGGCCTGTACGCCTTCAACCTGGTGCAGAAGCGCGCCAAGCGGCCGGTCGGCGCCCCCGACAAGTCGCTGGCCCGCCCGGTCACCAAGGTCGGCGTGGTCGGTGCCGGGCTGATGGCCTCCCAGCTGGCGCTGCTCTTCGCCCGCCGGCTGGAGGTGCCGGTGGTCCTCACCGACATCGACCAGGAGCGCATCGACAAGGGCGTCGGCTATGTCCACGGCGAGATCGACAAGCTGCTGGACAAGGGCCGGATCGGCGGCGACAAGGCCAACCGCCTCAAGGCGCTGGTCACCGGCTCGCTGGACAAGGGTGCCGCCTTCGGCGACGCGGACTTTGTGATCGAGGCCGTGTTCGAGGAGATGGGCGTCAAGCAGAACGTCTTCGCCGAGCTGGAGGCGGTGGTCTCCCCCGAGGCCGTGCTGGCCACCAACACCTCCTCGCTCTCGGTGACCGAGATGGCGTCCAAGCTCCAGCACCCCGAGCGGGTCGTCGGGTTCCACTTCTTCAACCCGGTCGCCGTGCTCCCGCTGCTGGAGATCGTCCGTGGCGAGAAGACCGACGACGCCTCGCTGGCCACGGCCTTCGCCACGGCCAGGAAGCTGAAGAAGACCGCCGTGCTGGTCAAGGACGCCCCGGCGTTCGTGGTCAACCGGGTGCTCACCCGCTTCCTCGGCACCGTGCTCGGCACCATCGACGAGGGCACCCCGATCGA
This sequence comes from Peterkaempfera bronchialis, assembly GCF_003258605.2. Taxonomy (NCBI): domain Bacteria; kingdom Bacillati; phylum Actinomycetota; class Actinomycetes; order Kitasatosporales; family Streptomycetaceae; genus Peterkaempfera; species Peterkaempfera bronchialis. The sequence continues at coordinate 5,251,448 of NZ_CP031264.1, read as the reverse complement.
GGTCGCCGACCGGGCCCTGGAGCCGCTGGGCCTGCCGATGTCCCCGATCGTGCTGCTGGAGCTGGTCGGCCCGGCCGTTGCCCACCATGTGGCGTCCACCCTGCACACCGCCTTCCCGGACCGCTTCGGCGTCTCCGAGAACCTGGGCCGCGTGGTCGAGGCGGGCAAGCGCTCCCTCTACACCTGGGCGTCCGGCAGCCAGCAGGTCGACCCCGAGGTGGCCGCGCTGTTCCAGGTCGGCTCCACGGTCCTCACCGAGGAGCAGGTCCGCGACAGGGCGCTGGACGCCATCGCCGAGGAGATCCACCTGATGCTGGAGGAGGGCGTCGTCGCCGAGGCGCAGGACGTCGACCTCTGCCTGATCACCGGCGCGGGCTGGCCCTTCCACCTGGGCGGTATCACCCCGTACCTGGACCGCGAGGGGGTCTCCCAGCGGGTCAACGGCAAGCCGTTCCTCGCCCCGGGCGTGGCCTCCGTACCCGCCTGACGATCCGTCACCCGGCAAGTGCATGACGCCCGGCACACCCTGCGGTGTGCCGGGCGTCGGCGCGTCGCCGTCTCAGGCGGCCGGGCGCCAGACATAGCGGACGTCCGGTTCGCGCTCCTCGTTGGCGGTCCCATCGGTCCGCTCGGCCTCGGTGAAGCCGTGCCGCTGGTAGAACCGCTGGGCCGGCCCGTTGACCTGGAACGTCCACAGCTCCAGCCCGTCCGGGCGGCGCTCCTTGGCCAGCGCGACCAGCCGGTCGCCGATCCCCCGGCCCCGCCAGCGCGGTTCCAGGTAGAGCTGGCTGAGCAGGGCCTCGTCCAGCACCATCACCCCGACCACGGCCCGCTCAGCCACCGCGACCCAGGTCTCCCGCTTCGGTACGACCACCTCGCGGAAGTAGTCCCGGACCTCCTGGTCGGTACGGGGGCGGCGGACCGTCGGCAGAGCCGCGCGGAAGGAGCGCAGCCACACATCGGCGGCGTCGAGCGCATCGGCGTCGACCGCGCGGCGGAGGATCGGATCGTCGGTAGTCACGGCAGGCCACGCTTCCAGAGGAACGGCCTTGGCGCATCCGGTTTTCGCGGGCCGCCGAAGGTCGGTCAGTCCTGCGGGGGCGCCGGGGAGAGGTGCTCGTGGACGGCGAGCCAGCGGTTGTCGGCGGTGCGGTGGAAGACGATGGTCTCCCGCTCGTGCACGGTCTCCTCGCCCGCCCGGGTGCCGATCCGGGTCTCCACCTGGTGGCTGAAGACGGCGGTGTCGCCGAGGAGTTGGACCAGCGGGGAGGTGGAGGCGCAGGCGAGGACGCGGAAGTCGTCCTGCTCCACCCAGGTCTGCCAGAGTGCGCGGTACTCGGCCGTGGAGGCCAGGCGCCGGGCGGTGGTGTGGAAGACGAAGGTGGCGTCGGGGGCGAAGGCGGCGAAGTAGTCGTCCACGCGGTTGGCGGCGAAGGCGGCGACCAGGGCGTCGGCAGCCTGGCGGACTGCGGCTTCGGCGGTCGTCTCGGGGGTGGTCTCGGGGGTGGTCTCGGTGGTCGACTCGGTGGTGGTCCGGGAGGTCATGGCGAGGGCTCCGGTGGGGGTGGGTCAGCTGGTGGCGGCGAGGTCTGCGACGGGAGCGGGGCCGTCCCCGCCGGTGATCGGCGGGATCGCGGTGTCGGCGGCGCGGACCAGCCGGGGGCCGTCCGGGCCGTACACACCGCGCGGCTCGGGGAAGGCCCACAGCAGCGAGAGGTAGAGGACGGCCGCGACGGCGAGGCCGAGCGGCAGCGAGATGTCCACGCCGTCGGCGAGGCCGCCCAGCGGGCCGACGAACTGGCCGGGGATGTTGGTGAAGAGCAGCGCCACGGCGGCGGAGGCGAGCCAGGCGGAGAGGCCGCGCCAGTTCCAGCCGTGGGTGAACCAGTAGCGGCCGCCGCGCCGGCGCTGGTTGAAGACCTGGAGCGCCTCGGGGTCGTACCAGCCGCGCCGGGTGGCATAGCCGAGCATCATGATCACCATCCAGGGGGCAGTGCAGGTGATGATCAGGGTGGCGAAGGTGGAGATGGACTGGGTCAGGTTGAGCGCGAACCGGCCGAGGAAGATGAAGCCGGTCGACAGCACCCCGATGAAGAGCGTCGCCTGCACCCGGTTGAAGCGGGGGAAGACGCTGGAGAAGTCCAGGCCGGTGCCGTAGAGCGCGGTGGTGCCGGTGGACATGCCGCCGATCAGGGCGATCAGGCAGACCGGCAGGAAGTACCAGCCGGGCGAGATCGCCAGCAGCCCGCCGACGTAGTTGGGCGCGGCCGGGTCGACGTACTTGGCGGCCTTCTCGGCGATGATCGAGGCGGTGCAGAGGCCGAAGAGGAACGGCAGGATCGTGGCGACCTGCGCCAGGAAGGCGGCGCCCATCACCCGGCGGCGCGGGGTGGCGGCGGGGATGTAGCGGGACCAGTCGCCGAGGAAGGCGCCGAAGGAGATCGGGTTGGAGAGCACGATCAGCGCGGCGCCGATGAACGACGGCCAGAAGAGCGGGTCGGCGGTCGAGGCGAAGGTGCCGGCGTACGAGGGGTCGAAGTCCCCGGCGAAGGCGAAGGCGCCCAGCACGAAGAGCAGCGAGGCGGCGGCCACCGCGATCTTGTTGACCAGCAGCATGAAGCGGAAGCCGTAGATGCAGACGGTGAGCACCAGCGCCGCGAAGACGCCGTAGGCGACGGCGTGCGAGACATCCGAGTCGGGCAGTCCGACGAGCCGGTTGGCGCCGCCGACCAGGGCGTCGCCGGACGACCAGACGGAGATGGAGAAGAAGGCGATGGCGGTCAGCAGGGCGAGGAAGGACCCCACCACCCGGCCGTGCACGCCCAGGTGCGCCGAGGAGGAGACGGCGTTGTTGGTGCCGTTGACCGGGCCGAAGATGGCCAGCGGCGCCAGGATCAGCGCGCCGACCAGCAGGCCGAGCACCGTCGCCCCCAGCCCCTGCCAGAAGGAAAGGCCGAAGAGGATCGGGAAGGTGCCCAGCACGCAGGTGGCAAAGGTGTTGGCCCCGCCGAAGGCGAGGCGGAAGAGGTCGATCGGGCGTGCCGTGCGGTCCTGATCGGGAATCCGTCCGACGCCGTGCTGCTCGACTTCGGTGATCGAGGTCGTCACGGTTCCTCCATTCCGGCCGGGGCCGCTGATGTGCCCGCCAGTCTGCGTGGTCCCGGAGGGGACGGCAATTGGCCCTGCCACGAAGCACTAGGGTGTCTCTTGTGGCAACGGACAAACTCACGGTGGAGGATCTGCTCTCCTTCCCCGCACTCCAGCTGCGGGTGCTGGCGGGCGAGCGCGGGCTGCGCCGCTCGGTGTCCTGGGCCCATGTGAGCGAACTCACCGACCCCACACCGTGGTTGCTGGGCGCCGAGGTGATCATGACGGCCGGGATCGCGGTCCCCCGGTCGGCGGCCGGGCAGCGGGCCTACCTGGAGCGGCTGGACGACGCCGGGGTGTCCGCGCTGGCCGTCTCGGCGCAGCTGCATGTGCCGCCGCTGCACGACGCGCTGCTGCGGGCGGCGGACGAACGCGGGATGCCGCTGCTGGAGGTGCCGCTGGCGGTGCCGTTCATCGCGGTCGCCCAGGAGGTCGCCGCAGCCGTGCAGGAGGACGCCCGGCAGCGGCTGGGCGCGCAGCTCCAGGTCTTCGGGGCGCTGCGCTGGCTGGCCTCGGAGGACCTGGACACCACCATGCTCTTCCGCCGCCTGGAGCGGCTCTCCGGGTACGAGGTCTATCTCTGCACCCCGCAGGGGCGACCGCTGCTCCCGGGCGTCCCGGCACCACCCGACCCCGGGGTGCTGCCCTCCTCGGTCGACGCGGCCCCGACCATCCCCGGCGGGTTCGCGGTCCCGGTGCTGACCCCCGGCGGGACGGCCGGCTTCCTGGTCGCCTTCGAGCGGCAGGGCGCCCGGCCCGCCGGGCTGGCCGTGGTCCAGCACATCGCCACGGTCGCCGCACTCCAGGTGGCCATGGTCCGCCACCAGCGCGAGACGGTGCGCCGCGAGGGCGCGGAGATCCTGGCGGAGCTGCTCCAGGGCGTCCTGGACCCGGCAGTGGCGCGGCGCCGGCTGCACCGCTTCTCGATCGAGGGCGAAGCCGTGCTGCTGGTGGTCCGGGGCGTCCGGGACGACGTACTGACGCAGAGCCTGGACGAGCATCCGCATCTGCTGCTCAGCCGGGGCGAGGACCGCTATCTGCTGGGCCCGCCGGACCTGGGCGCTGCGGTCGCCGCGCTGCCGGCCGTCGCCGCCGGGATGAGCAGGCCGTTCCCGTCCGGCGAGTCGCTGCGGGTGGCGGAGCGGGAGGCGCTGTGGGCGGTGTCCAAGGCCGCCGAGTCGGGGCGCCCGCTGGTGGCGTACGGCACCGACACCACCGGCAGATGGCTGCCGGACGACCCGGCGGTGCTGGCCACGCTGGTCGAGCATGTCCTCGGCGAGGTGCTGCGGTACGACCGGGCGCACGGCTCCGCGCTGCTGGCCTCGGTACGCACCTGGATGGAACGGGACCGGCGCACCGAGGCGGCGGCGGAGGCGCTCCATGTGCACCCCAACACGCTGGCGTACCGACTGCGCCGCTTCTCGGCGCTGACCGGGCGCGACCTGGCCTCGACCGGGGCCTTCGCCGAGGTGTGGCTGGCGGTCCGGGCGGCGGAGCGGCTGGGGCTCATGGAGTGAGGCGGAGGAGGAGATGAGCGGGATGGAGAGTCCGGGGCGGCCGCCGCACGGGGCGGCGCAGGAGCCGCGTCCGCTGCTGATCGTCGACGGCGCCAATGTGGTGGGCTCGGTGCCCGACGGCTGGTGGCGGGACCGGCGGGGCGCGGCGGAGCGGCTGCGGGACGCCCTGGTGGCGGTGGCGGCGGACGGGCTGCCGGAGGGTAGCGGCGCACCGGAGTGGGCGTGCGGCGGGCCGCTGGAGGTGCTGCTGGTGGTGGAGGGGGCGGCGCGCGGGGTGGCCGAGGTGCCCGGCGTACGGGTGGCCTCGGCGACGGGCAGCGGGGATGACCTGGTGGTGCGGCTGACCGCGACCGAGCGGGCCGAGAACGGGACCGCCCCACGCCGCTGCCTGGTGGTGACCGCCGACCGTGAACTCCGCGCCCGCGTGACCACCCTCGGCGCCGAGGTCACCGGCCCCCGCGCCGTCCGCCCCCGCTAACCGGCGCCGCCGGAGCCGGGCGGCCCGCCCCGGGCTGCGGGAACGACCTGGCGGCAGCCGAGCGGGCCGAGAACGAGACCGCCCCACACCGCTCCCGGGGTGACGGCGCTCGGTCCCCGGCTTCGGGTGGCGGGCTGCGGGAACGGCCCGGCGGCCACCGAGCAGGCCGAGAACAGGGCAGCACCACGCCCGCTCCCGGGGTGGCGGCGCTCGATGCGGTCGTGATCGACCCCCGCGCCGAACGACCCCGACAGCCGACAGCGCCGGAGCCAGACGACCCGCTCCAGGGTGCCGGAACGACCCGGCAGCAACCGAGCCAGCCGAGAACAGGGCAGCACCACACCGCTCCCAGGGTGACGGCGCTCGATGCGGTCGTGATCGACCCCCGCGCCGAACGACCCCGACAGCCGGCGGCGCCAGAGCCAGACGACCCGCTCCAGGGTGCCGGAACGACCCGGCAGCAACCGAGCCAGCCGAGAACAGGGCAGCACCACGTCCGCTCCCGGGGTGGCGGCGAGCGGTCCGGTCGTGATCGACCCCCCGCGCCGAACGACCCCGACAGCCGACAGCGCCGGAGCCAGACGACCCGCTCCAGGGTGCCGGAACGACCCGGCAGCAACCGAGCCAGCCGAGAACAGGGCAGCACCACACCGCTCCCGGGGTGGCGGCGAGCGGCGGAGGCGGGGGCTTCGGGGTGCCGGGCGTCGGTGGGCGCCGTAGGTTGGAGGTGCTGGCGGTGGTACGTGCAGGCGCCGAACCCGGGCGGTGACGCGGTGGACGCGGACGGCAGGGAGGGCAGGGCCGTCGGCGGGGCCGGATCGGTAGGCGCCCGCCGAACGGGCGGCCGATGGCGTCCACCGACACGACCGGGGGGTGCGGGCGGCGCGATGAGTACGGCGCTGCGCCTCGGCGAGTTCGAGCGGGTGATGGCCGAGGGCGTGGTGAAGGCCGTCCGGGCCGCCGACGGCTACGGCGGGGGCGTCTACCTGCGGTCGGGCAATGAGCAGTCGCTGGTGCTGGCCGCCGTCGCCGGGGTGTCGCGGGGCCTGCTGCGGGCCACCTGGCGGGTACCGGTGGCCGGGCCGCTCCCGGTGGCGGAGGTGTACCGCTCGGGCCGCTCCATCCACCTGGACGACGCGGACGAGACGATGCGCCGCTTCCCCCAGCTGGCCATCGCCCTGCCCTACCCGTTCGCCTCCGTGTACACACCCGTCACCGACGGCAACGAGACCGTCGGCGTGCTGGTGGTGCTGCGGACAGCCGCCCCTGACCGGGTGCTCACCAGCCCCTCGCGGCGGCGGCTGCGCGCGGCGGCCAACCGGCTGGGCGCCTCACTGGCGGCACTGAGCGCGCACGGGCTCCCGATCCAGTGGGACGCCGAGCCGATCACCGCCCGGCTGCCTGCGACCTCGCTGACCCCGGTGCGGGTCGGCCAGTTCGACTGGTACGTCTCGACCGGGGTCTTCGCCGCCGACGACGTCTGCTGCGCCATGCTCGGCCGGGACCGGGCCTCCTTCGGCGGGACCGTGACGGCGCTGACCGCCCGGACGGTGCCGGAGGACGCATATGAGCTCCAGGCGGCGGCCCGGGAGGCGGTCGAGACCGGGAAGGTGTCGGCCCGGCGGCTGCGGGTGCTGGGGTTGGACGACAAGCCGTGCCTGGTGGAGCTGTGGGCACGGGAGGTCGGCCTGGGTCCCGACCGCCATCTGACCGGCGCGCTGGTGGACCCGGGCACCGGCATCACCGCGGCCGAGGCGGCCGAGCGGCTGCCGGACGGCCTCTTCGCGCTCGACCAGGACGGGCGGCTGACCTACGCCAACGGCCGGGCCGAGGCGCTGCTGGGCGCCGACCGCACCGAACTGGTCGGCAGCCACCCATGGGATGTGCTGCCCTGGCTCGCCGACCCGGCGTACGAGGACCGCTACCGGTCGGCGATGCTCTCCCAGGAGCCGTCCTCGTTCCTGGTCCGGCGCACGGCGGGCCACTGGCTGACCTTCACCCTGTACCCGGATGTGCACGGCCTGACCGGCCGGGTGGTGCCGGTGGAGCCGCCGGCCGAGGAGATCGAGGGCCGGGCCCCGGTCGACGCCGCGCCGGTCCCGCAGTCCCCGTCGGCCGCCCCCGCGCGGCCCGGGGCGCTCTACCGGGTGCTCCAGATGGCCAGTGCGCTCACCGAGGCGGTGACCGTGCGGCAGGTGTGCGAGGTGGTCGCCGACCAGCTGCTGCCGACCTTCGCGGGCCAGGAGGTGGCCATCTACACGGTGCGCGAGCGGCACCTCCATCTGGCCTGGCAGAGCGGCTACCCGGAGGGGTTCCTCGACCCGTTCGAGGGGGTCACCCTGCACGCCCGGCTGCCCGGCGTGGAGGCGCTCACCTCCGGCAGTCCGATCTTCTTCGAGTCGGAGCGGCAGCTCTGCTCGGCGTATCCCGGCATCCCGCTGGACGGGATGCGCTCCTGGGCGTTCCTGCCGCTGATCGCCTCGGGGCGGCCGGTCGGCTCGTGCATCGTCGGCTTCGACCGCCCGCGCACCTTCACCAGCGAGGAGCGCACGGTGCTCACCGCGCTCGGCGGGCTGATCGCCCAGGCTCTGGAGCGGGCCCGGCTGTACGACTCGGAGTCGGCCGTGGCCCGGGGCCTCCAGGAGGCGCTGCTGCCGCACCGGCTGCCGTGCATCGCGGGGGTGGAGACCGCCGGGCGCTACCTCCCCGGCACCCAGGGCATGGACATCGGCGGCGACTGGTACGACGTGATGGAGACCTCCCGGGGGGTGGTGCTGGTCATCGGGGACGTGGAGGGGCACAGCGTGGCGGCGGCGGCGATCATGGGGCAGCTGCGCAGCGCCGTGCGGGCCTTCGCCACCGGCGGCCAGTCGCCCGACGAGGTGATGGCCTGCACCAACCGGCTGCTCGCCGATCTGGACTCGGGTCTCTTCGCCACCTGCTGCTGTGTCCAGCTGGACCCGGCGAACGGCAGGGCGTGGGCGGTGCGGGCGGGGCATCCGCCGCCGCTGCTGCGGCTGCCGGACGGGCGTACCGAGGTGCTGGACCTGGCCGGCGGGGTGCTGCTGGGGGTGGACCGGGAGATCCGCTACCCGGTGACGGAGCTGCGGCTGCCGCCCGGCTCGGTACTGGCCCTGTACACGGACGGGTTGGTGGAGCAGCCCGGCGCGGACATCGGGCAGGGCATCGACCGGCTGCGCTCGGCGCTCGCCCACACCTGGACGGACTCGCTGGCGGACACTGCGGAGCGGCTGGTCCGGGAGGCCCGGTACGCGCCCGACCGGCTGGACGACGTCGCGCTGCTGCTCACCTGCCGCCGCCCTGCCGTGCCATAGGCGGCAAACGGGCACCGGCGGGCATGGTCGGGCACGGGCGGGCGTCGGCGGCGAACGTTCAGAAACTGCACACATCGCCCCGCTCAGCAACCAGTCATGTTCAAAAGGTTGACGCGACCGCTTCAGGGGCGCCAGCATGCGGGTGCACGGATTAGAGCCACCACGTCATTGGGAGCGCTCCCACTCTCGCTCCGGCCCCCGTGGTGTTCCCCTCTCGCCCCGGGCTGCTGTTCTCGGCAGCCTTTCCCCCACCCGCGAGTCGGAGTCCACTCCGAGAGCCGTACGAGGAGCACCCATGGCCATCACCCGTCTTTCCGCGAAGCGCCGGAAGCGTGGTGTCCACACACCGATCGCCCTGTTCGCCGCAGCCGCCGTGGCCGCAGGCGCAGCGGTCCTCGCCCCGGGCAGCGCCCAGGCCGCCGTCGGGGACGGCCCCTGGCACACCTCCGGCGGCCAGATCGTGGACGCCGCCGGCAACCCGGTGCGGATGACCGGCATCAACTGGTTCGGCCTGGAGACGTCCAACTACGCTCCGCACGGGCTGTGGACCCGCAACTACAAGGACATGCTGGACCAGATCAAGTCGCTGGGCTACAACACTCTGCGGCTGCCGTACGCCAACCAGGTCTTCGACTCCGCCTCCAAGCCCAACAGCATCGACTACGCCAAGAACCCCGATCTCCAGGGCCTGAACGGTCTCGGGATCATGGACAAGATCATCGACTACTCGGGGAAGATCGGCCTCAAGGTCTTCCTGGACCAGCACCGCCCCGACTCGGGCGGGCAGTCGCCGCTCTGGTACACCTCGGCGTACCCGGAGTCGCGCTGGGTCAGCGACTGGGTGATGCTGGCCAACCACTACAAGGGCAACAGCACGGTGGTCGGCGCCGACCTGCACAACGAGCCGAACGGCGCGGCCACCTGGGGCAGCGGCGACGCGGCGACCGACTGGCGGCTGGCGGCCGAGAAGGGCGGCAACGCCATCCTCGCGGCCAACCCGGACTGGCTGATCATCGTCGAGGGCAATGAGTGCTACGGCCCGGGCGGCACCAGCGACAAGTACGCCTCCGGCACCAGCTGCACCTGGTGGGGCGGCAACCTCCAGGGCGCGGCGACCGCGCCGGTCCGCCTCAACAAGCCGAACAAGCTGGTCTACTCGGCGCACGAGTACGCCACCTCGGTCTTCCGCCAGACCTGGTTCGACGACCCGTCCTTCCCCAACAACCTCCCGGCGATCTGGGACAAGAACTGGGGCTACCTCAAGAAGAACAACACCGCGCCGGTGCTGGTCGGCGAGTTCGGCTCCACCCTGACCGCGACCGTGGACCAGCAGTGGCTGACCAAGCTGATGTCGTACATGGGCAAGGGCTCCAACGGCTTCGACTTCACCTACTGGTCGCTCAACCCCAACTCGGGTGACACCGGCGGCATCCTCAAGGACGACTGGACCACGGTCGACACCTTCAAGCAGGGCTTCATCCAGCCGTACCTGATCCCGGTGGGCAACAACCCGACCAACCCGCCCACCACGCCGCCCACCACCCCGCCGACCACTCCTCCGACGACCCCGCCGACCACTCCCCCCACCACGCCGCCGACCACCCCGCCCGCGAAGGCGTCCTGCCAGGTCACCTGGAGCGCGGGTAGCGGCTGGGCGGGCCACTTCCAGAGCGACATCACCATCAAGAACACCGGCACCACGCCGATCAGCTCCTGGAAGCTGGTGTGGACCTTCGCCCAGGACCAGGTGGTGACCAACTCCTGGAACACCACGCTCACCCAGTCCGGGAAGACCGTGACCGCGGCCAACGCGGACTACAACGGCACCATCCCGGCGGGCGGCACGGTCTCCTTCGGTATCCAGGGCACCGTCAGCGGCAGCAACACCGCACCGACCGCGTTCACGCTCAACGGGGGCGCCTGCTCCTGATCCTGCCGACCATCCGACGGCGGCGGCCCGTCCCCTCCCCCCGGGGCGGCCGCCGCACCCGGCGGCGGTCGCTCCACCCCGGCGACCGCCGCCCTCGGCTCGGATGCTCAGCGCCGCTCCACCGCGGTGACCCCCTGCCCCGGCCGCCAGGTGCGGATCAGCAGCCGGTCACCGCCCACGACTTCGGTCAGCACCACCTCGTCCAGCTCCAGCCGGAAGGCGTGGAAGGGGCCGGGCGGCGGCTGGGTCGCCGCCTGGTAGGCCGCCAGCTCCCGCTCGTCGGTGACCTCCACCGCGCGGCCCGCCACCTTGGCGTCACCGCCCTCCATCGAACCGTCCCCCGGATTGGCGTGCAGCGCATAGCGGCCGTCCCGCTGGAGGTCGCGGGCCTTGACCGCCTGCCACATGGAACCCACCGTGAGATCCGGGCCGTGCAGGCGGGCCTCGGTGCCGCTGACCCGGGGGGAGCCGTCCTTGCGCAGTGTGGCGAGCACATGGTGCCGGTGGGCCTCGATCCGGGCCCGCACCGCCGCCGCCAGCTCGGGGGCCTCGTCCGTAAAATCCTGCCAGGTTGCCATGGCGGGGAGTCTGACACGAGGGTCTGACAACGGCGCTCCGGTCAGCGCCGCACCAGCCGGTAGATCACCGTGTCGCCGGTCAGCCCGACCATCTGGTAGTGCGCGTCCAGCAGCCGCTCGATCCTGGGGATGCGGATCGGCGAGTACGGCGCCTTGCCCGAGTCGTCCACCACGATCTCCGGCAGATTGCGGCTCAGCTCCTGGTCGAAGGTCTTCCAGGCGTCCTCCACGCTGTACGCCTCGCCGACCTTCCGGTCGCCCTTGCCGCCGCTGTAGTTGGTGAGGAAGCCGGCCGTCAGAAAGCGGGAGGCCGGGCGGCGGTCGGCAAGCCAGTACAGCTCCGGGTGCATGCCCCAGACCAGCATGGTGTCCGTGGGCCCGGTCTGCTCCGCCACCGCCGTGGCGACCTTGGCGGACCGGTCCAGCCGCTGCCCCGGCCAGGCCAGCGCCAGGCACCAGAAGACGGTGGAGGCGACCACGCTGTAGAGCAGCACCGGGCGCCAGCGCAGCGCCGAGGCGGTCACCGCCCCGGCGCCGAGCAGCACCAGCGGCGGCATCAGCTGGAGGTAGTAGTGGCCGAAGAAGTGGAACCCGGTGGAGACCCCGATCGCGGCGGAGCCCAGCCAGACCCACAGGTCGGTGGTGGAGCCATGGGCGACCAGCGGCCCGGGCAGCGGCGGCGCCGCCCCGGCGGCGACCGCCCGCCGGCGGGCCCGCAGCCGCCGCACCAGGGGGACCACCAGACCGAGGGCGGCGGCGGCGAGGATGGCGGCATTGCCCAGCGCCCGGCCGATCATCAGCAGCAGCGCCCCGTCCAGCGAGGCGTAGTCGCCGCTGCCGGTGACCACCCAGAAGAGGAACCCCTTGGGCTTGGTGAGGATCGCGGCCACCAGCCCTATCGGGATGGCGAAGCCGAAGAGCGCCTTGCCCAGCGCTCCCGGCCAGCGCACCCCCCGGTGGCGGGCGTCCTGGAGCAGCATCCAGAGCACCGGCAGCAGTACCGCGCCGCCGGTCTGCTTGGTGAGCGCGCAGATCGCGGTGGCGACACCGGCCGCCATCCAGCGGCGCCGCTCGGCGTAGCGGAAGGCCGCCACCATGCTGGGCAGCATGAAGACCTCGAAGGTCGCCGCCTGGGTGTCCTCCGGGGAGAGCCCGATGGAGACCAGCAGATAGAGCGCCCCGGCGGCGGCCCCGGCCCGGTTGCCCCAGCGGCCGCGCGCGATGGAGACCAGCAGCAGGGCGGTGGCCAGGTGCGCCACGATGGCCAGCACCCGCAGCGGCCAGAGCGAGAGCGAGCCGAAGACGGCGAAGGCGGCCTCGTAGAGCCAGGGCAGCAGCGGCGGCTTGCGGTCCACGACGGTGTCGTAGAGCACGCCGCCGTCGGCCAGCATCCGGGCCTGGGTGGCGAGGTAGCCCTCGTCGGGGCTCCACACCGGGCGGACGAAGGAGGGCAGGTGGGTGAGGGTGGCCAGCACCGCCAGGGCGGGGACCAGCCTGGTCCAGTAGCCGGTGCGCAGACGCGACGGCAGCCGCGCGGCGAGCACTGCGATGCGGTGGCGGGTCCGGTCCAGGGGCACGAGGGACAACCTACCGGGGACGAGCGGCCCTGCGTGGGCCTGTCCACAGGCGGGAAAAGCGGCGTCGGTCACTCCCGGCCGGACCGGGGCCCGAGTGCGTCGGTGGTCCGGCCGAGGCGGCTGTGGGAGCGGCCGTAGCCGGCGTAGAGGACGATGCCGAGGACCATCCAGATGCCGAACCGCCACCAGGTGGCGAGCGGCAGGTTGATCATCAGCCAGACGCAGGCGAGCACCGAGAGGACCGGCACCAGCGGCACCGCCGGGGTACGGAAGGAGCGGGGCAGGTCGGGGCGGGTGCGGCGGAGGACCACCACGCCGACCGAGACGACCACAAAGGCGAAGAGGGTGCCGATGTTCACCAGCTCGGAGAGTTCCCGCAGCGGGATGACCCCGGCCACGGCGGCGACCACGGCGCCCAGCAGCAGGGTGGTCTTCCACGGGGTGCCGAAGCGCGGGTGGATGTCGGCGAAGGTGCGGGGCAGCAGCCCGTCGCGGCTCATGGCGAAGAAGACCCGGCTCTGGCCGAGCAGCAGGATCATGGTGACCGAGGTGAGGCCGGCCACCGCGCCGACGCTGATCAGATCGGCGAAGACGGGTTGGCCCACCGCCTTGAAGGCGTCCGCGAGCGGGGCGTCGGTGGAGAGGCTGGTGTAGTGCTGCATGCCGGTGACCACCACCGAGACCAGCATGTAGAGCACGGTGCAGATGGCCAGCGAGCCCAGGATGCCGCGCGGCAGGTCGCGCTGCGGGTTGCGGGTCTCCTCGGCGGCGGTGGCCACGATGTCGAAGCCGATGAAGGCGAAGAAGACCACGGCGGCGGCGGTGAAGATGCCCATCACGCCGAAGGTGGAGGGGGTGAAGCCGAAGAGCGCCTGCACCAGCGGGGTGGTCCCGCCGGACTTCCCGGGGGTGTGCTGGGACGGCGGGATGAAGGGGTGGTAGTTGGCGCCGTTGATGAAGAAGGCACCGGCCACGATGACCAGCAGCACCACGGCCACCTTGATGCCCACGATGATCGAGGTGACCCGGGCCGAGAGCTTCATCCCCGCCATCAGAACCCCGGTGAGCACCAGCACCAGCAGGGCGGCGGGCAGGTTGAAGCCCCAGGACCCGTCGGAGCCCCCGCCGCCGATGGCGGCGGGCAGCGTGACTCCGGCGCTGTTCAGCAGCGACTGCACATAGCCGGACCAGCCGACGGAGACCACTGCGGCGCCCAGCGCGAGTTCCAGGATGAGGTCCCAGCCGATGATCCAGGCCGGGAGTTCACCGATGGAGGCGTACGAGAAGGTGTAGGCGGAGCCGGCCACCGGGACGGTGGAGGCGAACTCCGCGTAGCAGAGGGCGGCCAGCGCGCAGACGATGCCCGCTGCGGCGAAGGAGAGCGCCACTGCCGGTCCCGCGTAGTCCTTGGCGGCGGTGCCGGTGAGGACGAAGATGCCGGTGCCGATGACCACACCGACGCCGAAGACCACCAGGTCCAGGGCGGAGAGCGACTTGCGGAGCGCGTGTTCGGGCTCCTCGGTGTCGGCGATGGACTGCTCGACCGGCTTGGTGCGCAGCAGTCCGCGCGGCGGGGTGTTCCGGCTGCTGCCGTCGCCGGTGGGACTGGACGCTGTGGCCATGGAACGCCTCCCGAGGAAAGTCCGCCCCAGGCGGATACCCGGACCGGGTGATTCCATGGCCGGGCCCTTACCGCTTCACCCCGGCGCACAGCGGGGGCCGGGAGCGATCTGCTCCCGGCCCCCGCTGGCGACTCCCGCTCTGGGCGGTCCCGGCGGTCAGGCGTCGACCGGCTCCGCGTCCAGCCTGGCCACCAGCGCGGTCACCTGACGGGCGATGTCCGGCCCGGTGAGGCCGATCTCGGCCAGGATCTCCTCGCGCTTGGCGTGGTCGAGGAAGCGCTGCGGGATGCCGAAGTCGCGCAGCGGCACATCCACAGCGGCGTCGCGCAGCGCCTGGGAGACGGCGGCACCCACGCCGCCGACGCGGCCGTTGTCCTCCACCGTGACCACCACACGGTGCTCGGCGGCGAGGCCGGGCAGCTGGGGGTCGACCGGCTTGACCCAGCGGGGGTCGACCACGGTGGAGGTGATGCCCTGGGCGGCGAGCAGGTCGGCGGCCTCCAGGCAGGTGCCGGCCATGGCGCCGACCGAGACCAGCAGTACGTCGGCGCGGACGATGCCGCCGGAGCCCTCGTCGGACGGCACCGGGTCGACCACCGGCGCGGGGTTGCCGCGCAGGACGTCCATCCCGCCGATCCGGCCCAGCGAGGGGACGGCGGGGCCGACGGTGCCCTTGGAGTAGCGGACCACGGTGGGCGCGTCGTCGACGGCGACGGCCTCGCGGAGCTGGGCACGCAGTTGGTCGGCGTCGCGCGGGGCGGCGAGCCGCAGCCCGGGGACGACCTGGAGGATGGACATGTCCCACATGCCGTTGTGGCTGGCGCCGTCGGTGCCGGTGACGCCGGCCCGGTCCAGCACGAAGGTGACGCCCAGCCGGTGCAGCGCCACATCCATCAGGACCTGGTCGAACGCCCGGTTGAGGAAGGTGGCGTAGACCGCGACCACCGGGTGCAGCCCGCCGGTGGCCAGACCGGCGGCGGAGACCGCGGCATGCTGCTCGGCGATGCCCACGTCGAAGACCCGGTCCGGGAACTGCTTGGCGAAGGGGGCCAGGCCGACCGGGTGGAGCATGGCGGCGGTGATCGCCACCAGGTCCCGGCGCTCGCGGCCGAGGGCGACCATCTCCTCGCCGAAGACGGAGGTCCAGTCCTTGCCGGCGGTCTTCACCGGCAGCCCGGTGTCGGGGTGGATGACGTTGACCGCGTGGAAGCGGTCCTCGTCGTTCTGCTCGGCGGGGCGGTAGCCCCGGCCCTTCTCGGTGAGGCAGTGCACGATGACCGGGCCGCCGAAGCCCCGGGCGCGGCCCAGCGCGGACTCCAGCGCGGTGATGTCATGCCCGTCGATGGGGCCGATGTACTTCAGGCCCAGGTCCTCGAACATGCCCTGCGGGGCGATGAAGTCCTTGAGGCCCTTCTTGGCGCCGTGCAGGGTCTCGAAGAGCTGCTGGCCGACCACCGGGGTGCGCTGAAGGGCGTCCTTGCCCCAGGCGAGGAAGCGCTCGTACCCCTGGGTGGTGCGCAGGGTGGCCAGGTGGTTGGCGAGGCCGCCGATGGTGGGCGAGTAGGAGCGCTCATTGTCGTTGACCACGATGACCAGCGGGCGGTCGTGGGCCTCGGCGATGTTGTTGAGCGCCTCCCAGGCCATGCCGCCGGTCAGCGCGCCGTCGCCGATGACGGCGACCACCGGGCGGTCGCGGTGGCCCTTGAGCTGGTTGGCCTTGGCGAGGCCGTCGGCGTAGCCGAGCACGGTGGAGGCGTGCGAGTTCTCGATCACATCGTGCTCGGACTCGGCCCGCGAGGGGTAGCCGGACAGCCCGCCCTTGACCCGCAGCCGGGAGAAGTCCTGACGGCCGGTGAGCAGCTTGTGGACGTAGGACTGGTGGCCGGTGTCGAAGAGGATGCGGTCGCGCGGCGAGTCGAAGACCCGGTGCAGGGCGATGGTGAGCTCCACCACACCGAGGTTGGGCCCGAGGTGACCGCCCGTCCGCGAGACCGCGTCGACCAGGAACTCCCGGATCTCCTCGGCCAGATCCGCGAGCTGTGCGGGGGTGAGCCGGTCCAGATCACGCGGTCCCCGAATGCGGGTCAGCAGGGCCACCCGTTCCTCCTTCTTCGCAGGTCTGCGGGCTTGTCCGCAGCGTGTGCGGCTTCCCCCCGCCGGGTGAGGCGCCGGCGGCACCGGGTCGTCCCGGCCCGTTGAGTCTAATGTCCGCCCTCCGGGCGGGGGACGCCCCGTGCGTCCGGAGGCGCGGGCGCGTCCGGGTCCGGGCCTGCTCGGGCATGGCGAAGGCCCGGCACCCGAGCGGCTTGGGTGCCGGGCCTGCCGCTCTCGCGTGCCCTCCGGCGTGCGAGGCGGTCCACCGGCCGTCCGTGGCGCACGTCCCCCTCAGACATGCCCCCCGGACCGGCTGGCCGATGGAAGCGGGGGCGGGTCAGCCTCGGCCGGACGCCTTCTGGGTGCGCCGGGAGACCGAGTCCAGGACGACCGCGCCGAGCAGCACCGCGCCGGTGATCATGTACTGGATGGAGGTGTCGATGCCCTTGAGGTTGAGGCCCTGGACGATCGACTGGATGACCAGGATGCCCAGCAGCGCCGACCAGGTCTTGCCCCGGCCGCCGAAGAGGCTGGTGCCGCCGATCACGGCTGCGGCGATGGCGTTCATCAGCACATTGCCGCTGCCCAGCGCCTTGTCGGCGGCGCCGGACTGGGAGGCGATGAAGAGGCCGCCCAGCGCCGCCATGCCGGCCGAGATCATAAAGACCGAGATCCGGATCCAGGCCACGTTGATACCGGCGCGGCGGGCCGCCTCGACGCTGCCGCCGACCGCGAAGATCTGGCGGCCGTAGGAGGTGCGGCGCAGCACCCAGTCGGTGATCACCACGAGGCCGAGGAAGACCACCAGGGCGAGCGGCAGGCCCCGGTCCTGGTTGAGGGTGTACGCGGCGGCGAAGGCGATCACGGCCAGCACCGCGGTGCGTACGGCGATCTCGCTCACCGGGCGGGAGGGCAGCGCGGCGTCCCGGCGGCGCTTGGCGTCCAGCAGCGCGCCGCCGAGGTAGATCAGCACGCCGACCAGGGCCAGGCCGTAGGCGGCGGCCACATCGCTGAAGAAGTAGTTGTCCAGGTGGACGATGAGGCCGTCCGGCGGGTTGTTGATGGTGCCGGTCTGGCCGAGCACCCACTGCTGGAGACCGCTCCAGCCGAGCAGACCCGCCAGGGTGACCACAAACGCGGGGACGCCGACCTTGGCGAAGAAGAAGCCGTGGATGGCGCCGATGACGACGGCGGCGGCGATGGCGATGAGCACGGCCAGCCACTCGTTGACGCCGTGCTGGGTGGAGAGCACCAGGGAGATCGCGGCGGTGGTGCCCGCCACCGAGCCCACCGAGAGGTCGATCTCGCCGAGCAGCAGGACGAAGACGATGCCGACGGCCATCAGGCCGGGGCCGGCGATGTAGAGCGTGATGTTGGAGAGGTTGTCCGAGTTGAGGAAGGTCCCGGTGACGCCCTGGAAGATGCCCCAGATCAGGATGAGGCCGAGGATGACCGGGATGGACCCGAGGTCACCGCTGCGCAGCTTCCGCTGGAACTCGTCGACGTAGCCCTTGAAGCCCTCCTCGCGGACCAGCAGCCGGGGGTCGACGGCGCGCACCGGGGCGGGGGTCGCGACGGCCGTGGCGGTGTCGGCCGTGGGGGTGTCGGCTGCCGTGGCGGTGTCGGCGGCGGGGGTGTCGGTGGCGGTGGGCTCGATCGGGCCCTCGCCGCCTCCCTTGGAGACGTCGGTCGGGTTGCTGCTCACTGCTGTCCCTCCGCGATGCGGGCCTGACGCCGGGTCACGGCATTCTCCGTGGCGCCGGTGATGGCGGAGATGATCTCCTCATGGCTGGTGGTCTTCACGTCGAAGACACCGTTGTTGCGGCCCAGCCGCAGCACGGTGACGGTGTCGGCGACCGCCTTGACGTCGGCCATGTTGTGGCTGATCAGGATCACGCCGAGGCCGCGCTCACGCAGCCGCTCCACCAGGTCCAGGACCTGGGCGGTCTGCTCGACGCCGAGGGCCGCGGTGGGCTCGTCCAGGATCACGACCCTGGGGTCGCCGACCAGGGCGCGGGCGATGGCGACCACCTGGCGCTGGCCGCCGGAGAGGGAGGCGACCGGGATGCGCACGCTGGGGATGCGGATCGACAGGGTGTCGAGCAGCTCCTGGGCGCGCTTCTCCATGGCGACCTCGTCCAGCAGGCCGCCGCGCAGGATCTCGCGGCCGAGGAAGAGGTTGGCGACCACATCGAGGTTGTCGCAGAGCGCCAGGTCCTGGTAGACGGTGGCCACACCGAGGCTCTGGGCGTCCTGCGGGCGGCCGATCTGGACCGGCCTGCCGTCCCACTCGATGACGCCCTCGTCGATGGGGTGCACGCCTGCGATCGTCTTGACCAGGGTGGACTTGCCGGCGCCGTTGTCGCCGACCAGGGCGACCACCTCTCCGGCGTGGACCTCCAGATGGACGTCGGTGAGCGCCTGGACGGCACCGAACCGCTTGGAGACCCCGCGCAACGCCAGTACGGGTGCGCCTGTCACGTGAACCATCTCCTTCTTCCGCTCGTCCGGGGGTACGGACCGATGGAGCGGGATGCCGCGCCGTCCCCGGCGCGGAGGGTTGTGCAACACATACAACACATGCGGGGGCACGCCGCGAAGCGCGCACGCGGACGGGACCGGTGCTCCCCGCCTGAGGCGGGGAGCACCGTCTGTCCGGGGAGCCGTCTGTCCGGGGGGCCGTCCGGCCGTTCTACCGATCGCTACCGGTGGTCGCCGGTCGCCATGTGGTCCTAGCTGATGCCGGCGTCCGCGCACGCCTTGGCGTAGGCGGCGGTGCAGATGTCCGAGACCTTGTAGAGGCCGTCGGCGATGACCGTGTCCTTGACGTTGTCCTTGGTCACGACCTTGGCCGGGAGCAGCATGGACGGAACGCCCTTGGCGGTGTCGCTGTCGGCGGTGTCCGTGGCGACGGACTTGACGTCCTTGCCCTGGAGCAGGTTGACGGCGATCTCGGCGGCTGCCTCGGCCTCCGGCTTGTACGCCTTGTAGATGGTGTACGCCTGGTCGCCGGAGAGGATCCGCTGGATGGCGTCGGAGGCGGCGTCCTGGCCGCCCACCGGGACGTCCTTGATGCCGGCGCCCTTGAGCGCGGTGATGATGGCGGCGGCCATGCCGTCGTTGGCGGAGTAGACCGCCTGGAAGCCCTTCTTGCCGAGCTGGGTGATGGCGGCACCCATCTTCTGGCCGGCGGTCTTCGGGTCCCACTCACCGGACTGCTCGTAGACGACCTTCTTGACCTTGCTGTCGAGCACCGAGTGGGCGCCCTTCTTGAACAGCCCGGCGTTGGGGTCGGTCTCGGCGCCGTTGATCATGACAACGTTGGCGTCCTTGGCCTTGTCGCCCAGCGCGTCGACCAGCGCCTGGCCCTGGAGCTCGCCGACCTTCTCGTTGTCGAAGGAGACATAGGCGGCGACCGGGCCGGCGGCGAAGCGGTCGTAGGCGACGACCTTGACGCCCTTCTTCGCGGCCTCCTCGACCCACGACTTGGTCGCGTTGGCGTCCTGCGGGTCCAGCACGATGACCTTCACGCCCTGCGAGATCAGCGCGTCGAACTGCTGCTTCTGCGTGGCGGTGTTGCCCTGCGCGTTGTTGTACAGGACCTTGCAGTCCGAGCAGAGCGCCGACACCTTGGCGGTGAAGAGCGGCTTGTCGAAGGACTCGTACCGGATGGAGGAGGAGTTCTCCGGGAGCAGCAGGCCGATGTTCTTGCTGGTGGTGCTGCCGGCAGTGGGCTTGTCCGCCTTCTTGTCACCACCGGCCGAACCACAGGCAGCCATGCTGAGGGCCATCGAGACAGCAGCGGTGCCGATCACGGCGCGACGCATCATTGCGTTCATGGGGGGTTGCCTCCCTGACAGGGCCGCAACACTGCGGCCGAGGTTGGAGGGAGTCAATCCCTCCTGTCACGTTAGCGTCAAGAAGTAAATTCTTACGACGCCGAATCCGAACCCTTTTGTTATCTTCCTGAAGACACAGCCGTAACCGACCGCTGTTGGGCCGACCCCTCAGACTGGGGCAAAGCTCCTGAATCGCCCATCTCGCTCATCACCAGTGCCAGCGCGCCCAGCACCTCGGCGCGGCCCCCCAGGGTGCCCGGGACCACCGAGAGCTGGCGGGCGGCGCTGGGGATCGCATAGCGCGCCACCGACTCCCGGATCGGGGAAAGTACCAGCTCACCGGCCTCGGCGAGGTCTCCGCCGAGGATCACCCGACGCGGGTTGAGCAGGTTGCACAGGTTGGCGACGCCGGTGCCGATCTGCCGGCCGACGTCCGCGATCACCCGGCGGCAGCCCAGATCGCCGCGCTGCGCCAGCTGTACCACGCGGGGCACGCTGAGCCCGGGGCCATGGCTGGCGTTCAGAAGATTGAGCAGGTAGCGGGAGCCGACAAAGGTCTCCAGGCAGCCTCGGTTGCCGCAGCGGCAGACCGGACCGGACTCGTCCAGGGTGATGTGCCCGATCTCGCCCGCAGTGCCGCCGGGCCCCCGGTAGATCTGCCCGCTGATCACCAGACCGGCCCCGACGCCGCTGGCGACCTTGATGTACGCCAGGTCCGACAGCCCCCTGCCGGCGCCCCAGACCAGCTCGCCCAGCGCGCCCAGGTTGGCGTCGTTGTCGACGTAGACCGGCATGCCGAGCCGGGAGGAGAGCTCCCGGCCGGGCTCCACCCCGGTCCACCCCGGCAGGATGGCGGTGGAGCCGATCGCGCCGGTCTCCACATCGATCGGACCGGGGACGCCCAGGCCCACCCCGATCACCTTGTCCGAGCGGAAGCCGGTCTGCGCCAGCAGCCGCTCCACCAGGGTCTCGGCCCGGTCGAAGCCCTGCGCCGCGGAGGCGTCCACATCGATCGGCTCGCTCTCCTCGGCGAGCACCCGGTGGGCGAGGTTGCCGACCGCCACCCGCAGATGGGTGTGGCCGAAGTCGACGCCGACCACGATGCCGGCGTCGGCGCTGAGCGAGACGCTGCGGGCCCGCCGGCCGCCGGAGGAGGTGGGGGTCACCACCACCGTGCCGCTCTCCTTGAGCTCGCGGACGATGTTGGACACCGTCGCGGCGGAGAGCCCGGTGGAGCGGGCGATCTCCGCCTGGGTCAGCGACCCCGCCATGCGGACCGCGCGCAGCACCCGCTCCAGGTTCGCCCGGTGAAGCGAGGACTGCGATCCCGGAGTGTCCAGGGACATGGTTCAACCCTCCCAGGGTGCCGGGGGCCCGACCGCCCACGACCCCTTCCGCGCCCTTGCGGCGGAGCTCGGTTACAACTTGTGAAATCTAAGTCGAGCCAATCCGGTGATGTCACGTCAAGGGTGAATGCGGATCGTTGTCAAACCTTCGCCACTCGGCGGTGGCTGCGGCCGAGGCTACGGCATATCCGGCCAGAGCCGGGCAAACCCCCTGCGATCTCCGGCCACAGTGCTGCCTTCAGGGCTGAACCCAGGAGGGAGCGGCCACGCGGCGCCCTTCAGAGGCGCGGCCGCCAGCGGACACCGGCCAGCGCATCCGCGACCAGTTGGACGCTGCGGGTGAGGGCGGCCAGCCGGGGCCCCTCCTGGGCGTACACCCCCAGCAGCGCCTCCACGACCTGCGGTTCCACCTGCCCCTGGAGGTCCACCCGGGCGGTGGACCAGCCCCGGCGGGCGGCATGCAGCGAGGACTCCGCCTCCTGCCGGGCGAGCCGGGCGAGCAGCACCGGGTACCGGGAGAGCAGCGGATAGCGCCGGTACTCACCTGGGCAGAGGTCGTACAGCCAGGCGACCGCCGAGCGCTCCCACCCGGGGGCGCCGGGCGGCCTGACCTCCTTGGGCCAGCCCGGGGGCAACGCTGCTTCGTACATGGGTTCGATTATGCGATGACATTGGCCGAAAATGCACTGTTGATCTTCACTTGAGGGCGCCGGTCGTGAGCCCCGCCCGCAGCTGCCGCTGGAAGACCGCGTACACCGCCAGCACCGGCACCATCGCCAGCACCAGCCCGGCGAAGAGCCCGGACCAGTCCCCCTTGTAGCCCTGGCTCACCGCCAGCCGGGCCAGCCCCTGGGGCAGCAGGGAGCGGCTCTCGTCCTGGTTGTTGAGCACCAGCGGCAGCAGATACTGGTTCCACTGCCCCAGGAAGTCGAAGATCCCCACGCTGACCAGCCCCGGCCGGGCCATCGGCAGCATCACCTGGAAGAAGATCCGGGAGTGCGAGGCACCGTCGATCTCGGCCGCCTCGGCGACGCTGCCGGGCAGGGCGCGGAAGAACGCGGTGAGGAAGAAGACCGTGAAGGGCAGCGAGTAGGCGGTGTAGGTGAGGACCAGCCCCGGATAGGTGGCCAGCAGCCCCAGGTTGCGCAGGACGAAGAAGAGCGGCACCAGGGTGAGGATCGCCGGGAAGCCCATCCCGGCGACGAAGAGGCCGTACAGCAGCCGGTTGCCCGGAAAGGCGAAGCGGGCCAGCACATACGCCGCCATGGAGCCCAGCAGCATCGTCGCGGTCAGCGAACCGCCCACCACCATCAGCGAGTTGAGGAAGTAGCGGCCGATGTGCGCCTGGCTCCAGGCGCGGCTCCAGTTCTCGAAGTGGAGCGAGGACGGCAGCGCCCAGGGGCGGGTGAAGATCTCGCCGTCGGTCTTCAGGGAGGTCATCACCGCCCAGAGCAGCGGCAGGGTCACCAGCACCGCCCAGGCCAGCAGGAAGGTGTGGCAGCAGGCGTTCAGGACCCGACCGGAGCGGGCCGGGCCAGGCGTGGTCATCGGTGGGGGCTCCCCGCGTCCGTGGCTTGATGGCCGTGTCCGTCGTCAGTACTCGATGCGCTCACGGCGGCGGCCCAGCCCGAGCACCGCCGCCGCGAAGACCATGGTCACCAGGAGCAGGGCCAGGCCCAGGGTCCCGGCATAGCCCGCCTGCCCCTCGTCGAACGCCTTCTTGTACAGATAGCGGCCCAGCACCTCGGTGGAGTAGTCCGGACCGCCGGGCCCCACCGTCATGATCTGCACCACCGCGAAGGCGTCCAGCGCGATGATGCCGAGGTAGACCCAGCCGGTCCGGACGGTGTCCCGGAGCAGCGGCAGGGTGATCCGGAAGAAGGTCGCCGCCCGGCCGGCCCCGTCCAGCAGCGCCGCCTCGTGGATCTCCGCCGGGATGGACGCCATGGCGGCCGAGAAGAGCACCACATGGAAGCCGACGTTGCTCCACACCATCACCGCCGTCACACAGCCCAGGGCCAGCCCGGGGTCGCCCAGCCAGGTCTGTTGCAGCGCCCCCAGGCCGACGGCGCCCAGCCCGGCGTTGAGCGCCCCGCCCACGGGGTTGTAGACGGACTGCCAGAGCACCGCGACGATGCTGATCGAGAGCATCTGCGGGAAGAAGTAGACGACCTTGTAGAGGCCCGAGCCGCGCACCCCGGCGACCGCCGCGCCCCGCCGCCCGCCCGCGTTGACCATGAAGGCGAAGAAGAGCCCCAGCGCCAGGGTCACCAGCGGCAGCACCAGCAGCAGCACCGTGCTGTGCCCCAGCGCGGTCCAGAACAGCTCGTCGTGGACCAGCCGCCGCAGATTGGCCGTGCCGGTGAAGTGCATCCCGGGGGTGAGGCCGCTCCAGTCGGTGAAGGCGAGGGCGAAGGTCTGGACGAACGGGGAGACCGCGAAGACCGCGTACACGCCCAGCGGCAGGGCCAGGAAGCCCGACGCGAAGCGGTATCCGAGCCAGGCACGGCGGCGCCGGGGGTTCATGCGTGCCTGGGGTGGCGCAGCGAGGAGTCCCTGGCCGTCTCGTCGGCGTACCGCTGGAACCGGGTCAGGCACTCGTCCGGCCCGATCCGACCGGCCATCAGCTCCCCCAGGGTGCCGCCGATCTGCTCCCGGTGCAGGGTCCGGTACCAGACCGGCAGCATGGGGGCGACCACCGCCGGTCCGGCCGCGGCGAGCAGGTCGGCGGCCGACCGCAGCCCGGGGGGCAGCCGCATGCCGTCGGCGGCGCCCCTGACGCAGCTGAGCGAGGAGACCTGCCGGGTGAAGTTCCGCGCCGACCGCCTGCCGAGCATGATCCGCAGCAGTTCCAGGGCGCCTGCGGTGTTGCGCCCCCGGGCGGGGACGACAAAGGGCTCTCCGGCCTCGGCCCAGACGGTCCGGGAGCCGGGGTTGGGGGCGACGGCCATCGCGAAGTCCGCCGGGGTGGTGGCCCTGGCCTCGTTCTCCACCCAGGAGCCGACGGGCAGGAAGAGCGCCCTGCCCTCGGTCCAGGCGGTCTGCGCCTGGATGTGGTCCAGGCCCGGGCTGCCCCGGAGGACGTACCCCTTGGCGGCCAGCTCGTGGTACGCCTCCACGGCGGCTCTGACGGCGGGGTGGCGGAAGGCGTTGGGCTCCAGGTTGTCCATCGCCCTGAGCACCTGCGGGCCGCCGATCCCGGCGATCAGGGGGTAGAGGGTGAAGGTGAGGTAGTGGGGGTGCTTGCCGGGGTAGGTCCAGCCGGCCAGTCCCTTGCGCCTCGCCGCCGCGCAGATCCGCAGCATCCCGTCCCAGGTCGCCGGGTACTGCCAGCCGTGGCGGTGCAGCACCGTCCGCGAGTGGTAGACGCCGTAGACGGTGAAGGCGTAGTTGAGGGCGTACAGCGCGCTGCCGCCCAGCCGCCCCTTCTCGGCGGTCCCGGCGACCAGGGTGTCGCGGACCCGGACCGCCGGGTCGTCCAGCGACGGCGCGTCCAGCAGCGGGGTGAGGTCCAGCAGTTGGCCCTGGGCCGCGAGGGTGGCGAGGTCCAGCTGCCGGGCGCCGGAGTTGTCGATCAGGTCCGGCGGGTTGCCGCCGACGAAGCGCGGCTGGAGCTGCGGCTGGATGTCCTGGGTGGCGGTGTGCCGGACGGCCGCGCCGGGGTTGGCCGTCCGGTAGAGCGCCTCGGCGTCCCTGGCGTACCCGTCGCCGAAGCCGCCGTCGAAGAGGACCACCTCCAGCGGGGCGGCGCGGTCGACGCCCAGCGGGTTGTCCGGGGTGACCGGCGCCCTGCGGGCGGGGCCGGCCGCCGGGGCGCCGCCCAGCGCGCAGGCGGAGAGCAGGGGGGCGGCCGGTACGGCGGCCAGGCCAAGGGCCGCCGCCCGCTTGAGCAGCCCCCGCCGGTTGCATCCCGCTGCCGACCCCATCTGGCGACCTGGCCCTTCCTCCCGCTGTCCCGGAGCCGGTGCGGACGTCCTGGCCGGCGGTGGTGGATGCTACTGCGGGAGGGGGCCGGTCCGGCCCGCCGCTCGCCGACCCGGGACCAGGTGTCCACCGGACGGGTGAACCGGGTTCACGGGCGGCGGCGGGGGCGTGCGGGGATCAGGGTTGATGAGCCGTCAGCGGAGGCGGCAGCCCAGTCCGGCGTCGAGCGCGGAGACCAGGGTGCCCCGGGCGTCGTCGTTGTCCAGGGACCAGGCCATCACGCCGCGCAGCCCCTGGGTCCGGGTGTACCGGGCCTTGCTGGTCAGCACCTCGGGCGTGTCGAAGGTCCAGAAGTCGGTGCCGTCGTACTTCCAGGTGGTGCCGCTCGCCGGGTCGCTGTACACGGTGCCGGGCAGGTCCTTGATCTGCTTGTACGGCGCGGTGCCGCCCGCCGCCAACCCGGTGGCCGGCTGGTACAGGCCGTGGCGGCGGCCGGCGGGCACACCGGTCCAGCCGTAGCCGTAGAAGGGCACGCCCAGCACCAGGCGGTCGGCGGGCACGCCCCGGGAGCGGTAGTAGCGGACCACCTGGTCGGCGCTGTAGCCCTGCCCGGCCGGGGAGGGGTCGGCGCGGTCGGTGTAGAGGTTGGCGAGGTGGTTGGTGGGGCCCTGCGCCTCCCAGGGGCCGTGGAAGTCGTAGGTCATCAGGTTGAGCCAGTCCACGGACCGGGAGACCTGCTTCAGCTCCAGCTGGTCGGCCTTGGGCTTGCCGGCCGGGACGGCGGCGGTGAGCAGGTAGTGGGTGCGGTTGCGGGCGCCGAGGTCGTCCAGCTGGCGGCGGAACTCCTGCATCAGCAGGGTGTAGTTGCGGCCGTCCTGGGGGCGCACCACATTGCCGTCGTCGCCGCCGCCGCCCGGGTACTCCCAGTCGATGTCGATGCCGTCGAAGACCCCGGCACCGGCCCCCTTGCCGCCCTCGGTGGAGCCCAGCTGCGGCAGGTTGCCCTTGAGGTAGAGGTCGATGCAGGAGGAGACCAGCTTCCTGCGGGAGGCGTCGGTCAGGGCCGCGTCGGAGAAGTACTTCGACCAGGTCCAGCCGCCGAGCGAGATCACCGTCCGCAGCTGCGGGTGCTTGGCCTTGAGCTTGCGCAGCTGGTTGAAGCTGCCCTTGAGGGGCTGCCCGGCGGTGTCGGCGACGCCGTCCACGGCCTCCCCGGCGTCGACCGGGCGCTGGTAGTCGGCCCAGGCGTCGCCGACGCCGGCCTCATTGGCCTCGAAGCAGGTGCCGTCGGCGGAGACATTGCCGAAGGCGTAGTTGAGGACGGTGAGCTTCCCGGCCTGGCCGGAGGTGTCGATGCTCTTGGCGGAGAAGCCGCTGTAGACGCCCCACTGGGTGACATAGCCGACCCGCTCGCCGGTGAGCTTGGGCTGCGGGAGGCCGTGGGCCTGGGCGGCGGGACCGGCGGCGAGCAGGGTGCCCGAGGCGACGGCGAGGGCGGCGAGCAGCGCGGCGGCGCGGCGGGCTCCGGGCACGGGGGTGGGACGGCGCATACGGGACCTGCGACCTTCTGCGAGGACGACGATTGGTCTGGACCAAGTGAGGCACAGGTATAGTCCACCGGGCGCCGCCCGCACAAGGGTCCGGGGCGCGAACGCGGCCGGGCCGCAACCCCGTTGGGGTTGCGGCCCGGCCGTTCCGCGGCTGCTGCCGATGCGCGCAGCGCCTACTCGCCTACTTGCGGATCAGCGAGCGCAGCACGTACTGGAGGATGCCGCCGTTGCGGTAGTAGTCCGCCTCGCCGGGGGTGTCGATGCGCACCTTGGCGTCGAACTCGACGTCACCCGCCTTGACGTGCACCGTCTCCGGGATGCCGCCGTCGTTGAGCACGGTGACGCCGGTGATCTCGAAGGTCTCCTCGCCGGTCAGGCCGAGCGACAGCGCCGAGGCGCCGGCCGGGAACTGGAGCGGCAGCACGCCCATGCCGATCAGGTTGGAGCGGTGGATGCGCTCGTACGACTCGGCGATGACGGCCTTGACGCCCAGCAGCGCGGTGCCCTTGGCCGCCCAGTCGCGGGACGAACCGGAGCCGTACTCCTTGCCCGCCAGGATCACCAGCGGGACGCCGGCGGCCTGGTAGTTCTGCGCGGCGTCGTAGATGAAGGAGACCGGCGCGTCCGGCTGGGTGAAGTCCCGGGTGTAGCCGCCCTCGGTGCCCGGCGCGATCTGGTTGCGCAGCCGGATGTTGGCGAAGGTGCCGCGGATCATCACCTCGTGGTTGCCACGGCGGGAGCCGTACGAGTTGAAGTCGCGCTTCTCCACGCCGTGCTCGGTGAGGTACTGCGCGGCCGGGGTGCCCGGCTTGATGTTGCCGGCCGGGGAGATGTGGTCGGTGGTGACCGAGTCGCCCAGCTTGGCCAGCACCCGGGCGCCGGAGATGTCGGTGACCGGGGTGGTCTCCATGGCCATGCCCTCGAAGTACGGGGGCTTGCGGACATAGGTGGACTCGGCGTCCCACTCGAAGGTGTCACCGGTGGGGACCGGCAGCGACTGCCAGCGGTGGTCGCCGGCGAAGACGTCCGCGTAGTCCTTGGCGAACATGTCCTGGTCGATGGAGGCGGCGATGGCCTCGGTGATCTCCTGGTCGGTCGGCCAGATGTCCGCCAGGTAGACCGGGTTGCCGTCGGCGTCGGTGCCCAGCGCGTCCCGGGTGATGTCGACGTTCATCGAACCGGCGATGGCGTAGGCGACCACCAGCGGCGGGGACGCCAGGTAGTTCATCTTGACGTCGGGGTTGATCCGGCCCTCGAAGTTGCGGTTGCCGGAGAGCACCGAGACGACCGCCAGGTCGTGCTCGTTGACCGCCTGGGAGACCTCCTCCGGCAGCGGGCCGGAGTTGCCGATGCAGGTGACACAGCCGTAGCCGACCAGGTTGAAGCCCAGCTTCTCCATGTAGGGGAGCAGCCCGGCCTTCTCGTAGTAGTCCATGACGACCTTCGACCCGGGGGCGAGGGTGGTCTTGACCCACGGCTTGGCGTGCAGGCCCTTCTCCACGGCCTTCTTGGCCAGGAGGGCGGCGCCCAGCATCACCGACGGGTTGGAGGTGTTGGTGCAGGAGGTGATCGAGGCGATCACCACGGCGCCGTTGTCGATCTCGTAGACCGTGCCGTCGGGGGCGGTCACCTGGGCCGGCTTGGAGATGCCGTTGGCGGCGGCCGGGGAGTCGGAGGCGGGGAAGGACTCCTTGCCGGCCTCGTCGTCGGTGTTGATGTAGTCGCGCACGGCGGTGCGGAACTTCTCGGCGGCCTCGGCCAGCACCACGCGGTCCTGCGGGCGCTTGGGACCGGCGATGGAGGGCACCACGGTGGCCAGGTCCAGCTCGATGTACTCGGAGTAGACCGGCTCGGCGGCGGGGTCGTGCCAGAGGCCCTGCTCCTTGGCGTACGCCTCGACCAGCGCCAGCTGCTGCTCGGAACGGCCGGTCAGCCGCAGGTAGGCGACGGTCTCCTGGTCGATCGGGAAGATCGCACAGGTGGAGCCGAACTCCGGCGACATGTTGCCGATGGTGGCGCGGTTGGCCAGCGGCACGGCGGTGACGCCCTCGCCGTAGAACTCCACGAACTTGCCGACCACACCGTGCTTGCGCAGCATCTCGGTGATGGTGAGCACCAGGTCGGTGGCGGTGGCGCCGGCCGGGAGCTGGCCGTTGAGCTTGAAGCCGACCACGCGCGGGATCAGCATGGAGACCGGCTGGCCGAGCATGGCGGCCTCGGCCTCGATGCCGCCGACGCCCCAGCCGAGCACGCCCAGGCCGTTGACCATGGTGGTGTGCGAGTCGGTGCCGACGCAGGTGTCGGGGTACGCCTGGCCGTTCCGGACCATCACGGTGCGGGCCAGGTGCTCGATGTTCACCTGGTGGACGATGCCGGTGCCGGGCGGGACGACCTTGAACTCGTCGAAGGCGGTCTGGCCCCAGCGCAGGAACTGGTAGCGCTCGCGGTTGCGGCCGTACTCGATCTCGACGTTCTGGGTGAAGGCGTCCCGGGTGCCGAACTTGTCCGCGATCACCGAGTGGTCGATGACCAGCTCGGCCGGCGCCAGGGGGTTGATCCGGGAGGGGTCGCCGCCGAGCTCCTTGACGGCCTCGCGCATGGTGGCGAGGTCGACGACGCACGGCACGCCGGTGAAGTCCTGCATGATCACGCGGGCGGGCGTGAACTGGATCTCCTGGCTCGGCTCGGCCTCGGCGTCCCAGCCGCCGAGGGCGCGGATGTGGTCGGCGGTGATGTTCGCGCCGTCCTCCGTGCGGAGCAGGTTCTCCAGCAGGATCTTCAGGCTGTACGGAAGCCGCTCGGAACCCTCGACGGCGGACAGCTTGAAGATCTCATACGACTCGTCACCGACTCGCAGCGAGCTGCGGGCGTCGAAGCTGTTCGCGGACACGACTGTCTCCTTCTTGGTGCGTGGGGCCACGCAATCCTGACCGACCCGGCCGACCGACCTGTTGGTAAGGTGTACCTAAGTCAGGCACCCGCGCCAGATCCGGGCCGGAGTGCGCCTCTCGGCGGATATCTCGATGTCGAGATAAACCATAGTGCATGACCGCGCCGAGGGCGACGAGAGGCATGCCCGGACGCGGACCGCCTCGGCGGACAGGCCGCCCGCCCCGCGATAATCGGGGCAGCAGGGTTGCACGGCTGTCAACCGAAGCACCGGGTCCAGGAGGCCGCCCCCGTGATCGTTGTGGACGCATCGGCGCTGGTACTCGCGCTGGCCGACCCGGGGGCGCGGGGCGACGAGGCCCGCGCGGAGCTGGCCGCCGACCCCGAGTGGGCGGCGCCCGAGCACCTCACGGTGGAGGTGATGCAGTCGCTGCGCGGACTCCACCTCGCCGGACGGCTGACCTCGGCGGAGGTGGCGGAGGTCGCCGGGCGGCTGGGCGGACTGGCGGTGCGCAAGGTCGCGGTGGAGCCGCTGCTGGACCGCATCTGGCAGCTGAAGGACAACCTCACCCCGGACGACGCCGCCTATGTGGCCGTCGCCGAGCTGCTGGACGCCCCCCTGGTCACCGCCGATCTGCGGCTGATGCGGGCGACCGGCCCGCGCTGCCCCATCCACGGCATCGGCGCGGTGCCGGTCGCCGACGGATAAGTGCCCCGCCGCCGCATCGGCAGGGCGCCACGGCGGGCGTGACCCCGGTGCCCGGCGGGTACGCGCTAGGTAGTGAGAGGTCCGCGGTAGCGGAGAGGTGGTCCACCGCCATGACCGACCAGTCGAGCAGCGCGGAGGAAGCACCGGACCTCGGGACATCGCACATCGGGACACCGCACGAGCGGTCCTGGACGCTGCCGCTCCCCCACAAGGCGGACTCGGTGCCGCTGGCGCGGGCCATTGTGCAGCAGGTGCTGCACGGGCTCGGCGATCCGGTGGACTCCTTCGCCGCGTCGCTGGCCGCGACCGAGCTGGTGGCCAACGCCCTGGAGCACACGCCGGGCGACGGCGAGGTGGAGCTGGTGCTGGACTGGGAGCCGCCGCAGGGCTTCCGGATCGAGGTCTGCGACGAGGAGCCGCTGGAGCTGGACCTGGCGGACCGGCTGCATGGCGGACCCGGCGACTCCGCCGACTCCGCCGAACCCGCCGCCCTCGTCGGCGAGCCCGGCGAACCCGGCGAACCCAGCGAGCCCGCGGAGGACGGCCGGGGCCTGCTGATCATCCGCTCGGTCGCCGACCGGGCGGGCATCCGCACCACCTCGCACGGCAAGGCGGTGTGGTGCCTGCTGGAACCCGCCTGACCGGGCGCGCGGTCTGACCGGGCGCGCGGTCAGCCGCCCAGGGTGGCGACCAGCACCGCCTTGATGGTGTGCAGCCGGTTCTCGGCCTGGTCGAAGACGACGGAGTACTCCGACTCGAAGACCTCGTCGGTGACCTCCAGCTCCGCCATGCCGGTGGTGGCGTGCAGTTGCCGGGCGACCTCGGTCTCCAGGTCGTGGAAGGCCGGCAGGCAGTGCAGGAACCTCACCCCGGGGTTGCCGGTGGCGCGGATGGTCTCCATGGAGACCTGGTACGGCCGGAGCAGCGCGATCCGCTCCGCCCAGACCTCCTTGGGCTCGCCCATCGAGACCCAGACGTCGGTGTAGAGGAAGTCGGCACCGCGCACCCCCTCGGCGACGTCCTCGGTGAGGGTGATCCGGGCGCCGGAGCGGTCGGCCAGCTTCCGGGCCTCGGCCTGCACCTCCTCCGACGGCCACACCTGCCGGGGCGCCACAATGCGGATGTCCAGCCCCAGCAGGGCGCCGGTGACCAGCAGCGAGTTGCCCATGTTGCTGCGGGCGTCGCCGAGGTAGGCGAGGGCCGTCCGCTCCAGCGGCTTGCCGGAGTGCTCCCGGACGGTGAGCATGTCGGCGAGCATCTGGGTGGGGTGCCACTCGTCGGTGAGGCCGTTCCAGACCGGCACCCCGGCATGGGCGGCGAGCTCCTCGACGATCTCCTGGCCGTAGCCCCGGTACTCGATGCCGTCGAACATCCGGCCGAGCACCCGCGCGGTGTCCTTGATCGACTCCTTGTGGCCGATCTGGGAGCCGGACGGGTCCAGGTAGGTGGTGGTGGCGCCCTGGTCGTGGGCGGCGACCTCGAAGGCGCAGCGGGTGCGGGTGGAGGTCTTCTCGAAGATCAGGGCGATGTTCCGGCCGCGCAGCCGGGGCTGCTCGGTCCCGGCGTACTTGGCGGCCTTCAGCTGCGCCGACAGGTCGATCAGAAAGCGGAACTCCTGGGGGGTGAAGTCCAGCTCCTTGAGGAAGTGCCGGTTTCTGAGGTTGAAGGCCATGCCGGGTGCTCCTGGGTGAGGGGGGCGGTAAGCCAGGAAGTCTATACGAATGTCGGCATGACTATGCAGGAAACCGCACTCATGCCACGGCGTCGCGCTCCACCGGGCAGCTCATGCAGCGCGGACCGCCCCGGCCGCGTCCCAGTTCGCTGCCCCGGATGGTGATCACCTCCAGGCCGTTGCGGCGCAGATGGGTGTTGGTGGTGGCGTTGCGCTCATAGGCGATCACCACGCCGGGTTCGACGGCCAGCACATTGCAGCCGTCGTCCCACTGCTCCCGTTCGGCGGCGTGCACATCCTGGACGGCGCTGAGCACCCGGATCGAGTCCAGGTCCAGGGCTGCGGCGATGGCGGTGTGCATCTGCTCGGGCGCATGGTCGGTGACCCGCAGGTCCTCCGGGCTGTCGCCGGGCTCGATGGTGTACGAGCGCAGCATGCCCAGGCCCGCGTACTTGGTGAAGGTGTCGCCGTCCACCATGGTCATCACGGTGTCGAGGTGCATGAAGGCCCGGGTCTTGGGCATGTCCAGCGCCACGATGCGGCGGGCCGAACCGGCCCGGAAGAGTTCATGGGCGAGGAGTTCCACGGCCTGCGGGGTGGTGCGCTCGCTCATCCCGATCAGCACCGCTCCGTTGCCGAGGACCAGTACGTCGCCGCCCTCGATGGTGGAGGGGTAGTCGCCCTCGCCATGCGACCAGACCCGGAAGCCGCCGGGGGTGTCATAGCCCGGGGCGAAGGCCGGGTGGTAGCGGTAGATCGCCTCGAAGTGGACGGTCTCGCGGTGCCGGGCGCGCTTGCGCATGGCGTTGATGGAGACCCCGTCGTAGACCCAGCAGGAGGTGTCGCGGGTGAAGAGGTGGTTGGGCAGCGGCGCCAGCAGGAAGTCGTCCAGGTCCATGACGTGGAACCGGACCGAGGTGGGCTCCTTCGCCCGGTCCAGGAACTCCCGCTTGGTCACCCCGCCGATCAGCAGCGAGGTCAGCTCGGCGGCGGGCAGCTCCTCGAAGAACTCCCGCAGGTGCCCGGTGGCGAGCGGGCCGTACTCCTTCTCGTCGAAGACCCGGTCCAGCACCAGCCGCTTGGCCTCCGGCACCGCCAGGGTGTCGCGCAGCAGGTCGCCGAAGAGGTGCACCCGCACACCGCGCCGGCGCAGCACCGCGGCGAATCCATCGTGCTCCTCCTGGGCGCGGCGCACCCAGAGGACGTCATCGAAGAGCAGCTCGTCCTTGTTGGTCGGGGTGAGCCGCTTCAGCTCCAGGTCGGGCCGGTGCAGGATGACCTGCCGGAGCCGGCCGGCCTCGGAGGCGACGTGGTAGCGCATGGGTCCTCCCGGGGAGGGGCGGGGTGCGGCGATGGCCGCACCCCACCTGTACCCATGGCGGTGATCATGGATGCCGGGCCGTCGCGGCCAGGGGCCACATCCGGGCATCGCAGCCGTGCATGGCGGCCTTACCGTCGCGGCCTTACCGTCGCGGCCTGACCGTCGCGGCCTGACCGTTGCGGCCTGACCGTCGCAGCCGGACCGTCACAGCCGGGGGTCGACCGGCTCCGACTCCAGGGCCAGCACCGCGAAGACCGCCTCGTGCACCCGCCACAGCGGCTCCCCGGCGGCGAGCCGGTCCAGCGCCTCCAGGCCGAGCGCATACTCGCGCAGGGCCAGCGAGCGCTTGTGGCCCAGGGCGCGGCCACGCAGCCGCTCCAGGTGCTCGGGGCGGGTGTAGTCGGGGCCGTAGATGATCCGCAGATACTCGCGGCCCCGGACCTTGATGCCCGGCTGCACCAGTCGGCCGCCCTCGCCGCGCACCAGCGACGCCAGCGGCTTGACCACCATGCCCTCGCCACCGGCCCCGGTCAGCTCCTCCCACCAGGCGGCGCCGGCCGCGACCGACGCCTCGTCGGCGGTGTCCACCAGCAGCCGGCCGGTGGGATGCAGCAGCGGGGTGCCGGGGCGGGCGGCGTCGGCGGTGACCAGCCGGTCGATCCACTCCAGGTGCCGGTCGTGCGGACGCACCGCGAGGTTGGCGCCCTCCGCGGCCAGCAGCTGGAAGGGCGCCAGCCGGATGCCGTCCAGGCCGTCGGTGGCCCAGCAGTAGCGGCGGTACGCCTCGGTGAAGGCGGTGGCGTCGGCGGCCCTGGCCCGCTGGTGGGCGGTCAGCCCGCCGAGGTCGGCCACCCCCCGGGCGGTCGCCTGCTCCAGCGCGGCCAGCGCGGCGGGCAGCGCGGCACCGGCGGCGGCGCCCACCGCCGCGTACTGGCGGCGCAGCAGCCCCGACGCCTTGAGCGACCAGGGCATCAACTCGGCGTCCAGCAGCAGCCAGTCGCTGTCCAGCTCGGTGAAGAGGCCGCTCTCCTCGGCGGCGTGGCGCAGCCGGTCCAGGATGCGGCCGGTGACCTCCGGGTCGTCGAGGAAGGCGCGGCCGGTACGGGTCCAGATCGCACCGGCAGCCGCGTCGGCGACGCCGAACCGCTTCTCGGCGGCTCCCGCGTCCCGGCAGAGCAGCACCACGGCGCGGGAGCCCATGTGCTTCTCCTCGCAGACCACCTGGCGCACCCCGTCGGCGAGGTAGCCGGCGAAAGCCTCCTCCGGGCGCTCCAGATAGCCGTCGCGGTGGGAGGCCGGGGTCGGCGCCATGGTGGGCGGGAGGTACGCCAGCAGCCTCGGGTCGATCGCGAAGCGGCTCATCACCTCCAGTGCGGCGGCGGCGTTCTCCTCCCGGACCGCGAGCCGGCCGTGGTGGGCGGTCTCCACCACCCGGCGGCCGGCCACGTCGGCGAGGTCCAGCGGGCGGCCCTCGCGCGCGCCGGGGACGCCGGTGTCGGCGACCGACGGGCGGACGGGCGCGTACCACTGCTGCTCGGCGTCGACCGAGACCAGCTCCCGCTCCGGGTAGCGCAGCGCGGTGAGGGTGCCGCCGAAGACGCAGCCGGTGTCCAGGCAGACGGTGTTGTTGACAAAGGACGCGGTGGGGACGGGCGTGTGGCCGTAGACCACCAGGGCGCGGCCCCGGTACTCCTCCGCCCACGGGTAGCGGACCGGCAGGCCGTACTCGTCGGTCTCGCCGGTGGTGTCGCCGTACAGCGCGAAGGAGCGGACCC
Organism: Peterkaempfera bronchialis; assembly: GCF_003258605.2. Lineage (NCBI taxonomy): Bacteria > Bacillati > Actinomycetota > Actinomycetes > Kitasatosporales > Streptomycetaceae > Peterkaempfera > Peterkaempfera bronchialis. The sequence goes on along the minus strand of NZ_CP031264.1, from coordinate 5,216,145 downwards.
GGCCGGAGGTGCGGCCGTGGTACTTCTCGGGCAGCCCGGCGTGGCAGACCACCAGCTTTCCGCCGTCCAGCAGGTAGTGGCTGACCAGGTCGCGGATGAAGGCCCGCACCCGGGTGCGGAACTCCTCCGGCTCGGCGGCCAGCTGGTCCAGCGACTCCTGGAGGCCGTGCGCGACCTTGACCTGCTTGCCGTCCAGGGCGCGGCCGAGCTTGTTCTCGTGGTTGCCGGGGACGCAGAGGGCGGTGCCCGCACCGACCATCCCCATGACCAGGCGCAGCACCCCGGGGGTGTCCGGACCCCGGTCGACCAGGTCGCCGACGAAGACGGCGGTGCGGCCCTGCGGGTGGGCGGCGTCGACCGGGCGGCCCTCGGCGTCCCACTCCAGGACGTAGCCGAGGCGGGTGAGCAGGGTCTCCAGCTCGGCCCGGCAGCCATGGATGTCGCCGACCACGTCGAAGGGGCCGGTGAGGTGGCGCAGGTCGTTGTAGCGCTTCTCGTAGACGATCTCGGCGGCCTCGATCTCGTCCGGTCCGCGCAGGATGTGGACCTTGCGGAACCCCTCCCGCTCCAGCGACTTGAGCGAGCGGCGCAGCTCGCGCTGCTGCCGGGGGATCACATGGGCGCCCAGGTCGCGGCGGTCGGGGCGGGCGGCGTTGCGCTCGGCGCAGAGGTGCTGCGGCACATCCAGCACGATCGCGACCGGCAGCACATCGTGCTCGCGGGCCAGTCGGACCAGCTGCCGGCGGGACTCCGGCTGGACGTTGGTGGCGTCCACGACGGTGAGCCGGCCGGCGGCGAGGCGCTTGCCCGCGATGTAGTGCAGCAGGTCGAAGGCGTCCGGGGTGGCCGACTGGTCATTCTCGTCGTCGGAGACCAGGCCCCGGCAGGCGTCGGAGGAGACCACCTGGGTGGGCAGGAAGTGCTTGCGGGCGAAGCTGGACTTGCCCGCGCCGGTGGACCCGACCAGGACCACCAGGGAGAGGTCGGGCACGGCGATGCGGCGGGCGGCGGTGGTCATCGGCGGTCGCCCCCTTCCGAGACGTCGGTGGCGATGGTGGTTGCTGCGGCGGTGGTCTCGGTGAGCGTGGTCTCGGTGAGCGTGGTCTCGGTGAGGGTGAAGAGCGCCAGCTGGGTCGGCGGGCCGACCTCGGGGTCGTCCGGGCCGACCGGACGGAACTCCACCGCATAGCCATGGCGGTCGGCGACCCGCCCGGCCCAGGCCCGGAACTGCACCCGGTCCCACTCGAAGCGGTGGTCGGCGTGGCGGACCTGCCCGGCGGGCAGCGACTCCCAGCGGACGTTGTACTCCGCATTGGGCGTGGTGACCACGACGGCGCCGGGGCGGGCCGCGCCGAAGACCGCGTACTCCAGGGCGGGCAGCCGGTCCGGGTCGACATGCTCGACCACCTCGCAGAGCACGGCGGCGTCATAGCCGGTCAGCCGGGCGTCGGTGTAGGTGAGCGCGCCCTGGACCAGCCTCACCCGGGCGGCCTGCCGCTCGGACATCCGGTCCAGGCGCAGTCGGCGGGCGGCGATCGTGAGGGCGCGGGCGGAGACGTCCAGGCCCACCACCTCGGTGACCCGGGCGTCCTTGAGCAGCGCCGCGACCAGCTGGCCCTGCCCGCAGCCGAGGTCCAGCACCCGGGCGGCGCCGCGCTCCCGGAGCGCCTGGAGGATGGCGTCGCGGCGCTGCACGGCCAGCCGCAGCGGGCTGCCCTCGGGGGCCTCGGGCTCGGTCTCCGTCTCTGGCGGCGTTGCGGCGTCGGTCTGCGGCTGCGGCTCCTCGTCCGCCACCGCGTTGTCGATCTCCTCGGCCTCACGGTCGTCGGCCTCGGCCAACCGGGCCAGCTCCAGCCGCTCCATGGCATCACGCGCCAGCGACCAGCGGCGGGAGAGGTAGCGGCGGGTGATCAGGACCCGCTCGGGGTGGTCCGCGAGCCACCCCTCCCCGGCCCGCAGCAGCTTGTCGACCTCGTCCGGCGCCACCCAGTAGTGCTTGGCGTCGTCCAGCACCGGCAGCAGGACATAGAGCTGCTGAAGCGCGTCGGCGAGCCGCACGGTGCCGGTCAGCTCGGCCCGTACATAGCGGGAGTCCCCCCACTCCGGGAAGGACGTGTCCAGCGGCAGCGGCTCGGCCTCGACCTGCCAGCCGAGCGGTGCGAAGAGGGCGTGCACCAGCTCCGGGCCGCTCCGCTCGCCACCCGCCTTGGCGGGCAGCGCGGGGACGGCGATCCGCAGCGGCAGCGGGGTCGCCGCCAGCTCGGGGCGGGCCTCGCAGCGGCCCCTGAGGGCGCTGGCGAAGGCCGTCCGCAGCGCGACCGCCAGCAGCGAGGATGCCGCATACGGGCGGTCGTTGACGTACTGGGCGAGCGCGAAGTCGGGCGAGCCGCCACGGCCCTTGCCCTTGCCGCGCCGGACCAGCGCGATGGGGTCCACGTCCAGCAGCAGCGCCGCCGTGCAAGCCGCGTCGCTCGCCTCGGGGTAGAAGACATGGGCGTCGCCGTAGGAGGTGGCGAAGCACTGCGCCCGGCCGGGGTGCTTGTGCAGCAGATAGCCCAGGTCGGTGGCGGGTCGCTCCGCGGTGCCGGTGGTACCGATCGTCAGGAACACCTGTACGAGTATTCCCGTCGGGATCGGCCGAGCGCACCGGTATTTCACGCGCGTCACCGCAGTCCAGCCGGTGGTCCGGTTCGGCATCGGGGGGCGGGATTGGTTAGCGTGCACGGTGTGACGACTGAATCTGCATCCCCCCGGGGCGGCGCTGTCGCCGCCGGTCTCGCCACCATCGCCGACGACGGCACCGTGCTGGACACCTGGTTCCCCGCGCCGCGACTGGCCGACGAGCCCGGTCCGGCCGGCACCGTACGGCTGTCCGCCGAGGAGGCCGTCGCCGAGCTGGGCGAGGGCGCCGCGCAGGCGCTGCGGAAGGACTCGCGGCGCGGTGTCGAGGTGGTCGCGGTGCGTACCGCCATCTCCTCGCTGGACGACAAGCCGCTGGACGCGCACGACGCCTATCTGCGACTGCACCTGCTGAGCCACCGCCTGGTCAGGCCGCACGGCCAGAACCTGGACGGCATCTTCGGCCTGCTGCCCAACATCGCCTGGACCAGCATCGGCGCGGTCCAGGTGGAGCGGGTCGAGCAGGCCCGCCTGGCGGTCCGCGCCGAGGGCGGCCAGCTGGCGGTGTACGGGATCGACAAGTTCCCCCGGATGACCGACTTCGTCACCCCCACCGGGGTGCGCATCGCACACGCCGACCGGGTGCGGCTCGGCGCCCACCTGGCGGTGGGTACCACCGTGATGCACGAGGGGTTCGTCAACTTCAACGCCGGCACGCTGGGCACCTCCATGGTCGAGGGCCGGATCAGCGCGGGCGTGGTCGTCGGCGACCACAGCGACATCGGCGGCGGCTCCTCGATCATGGGCACCCTCTCCGGCGGCGGCAAGCAGATCGTCTCGGTGGGCGAGCGCTGCCTGCTGGGCGCCAACGCCGGGATCGGGATCTCGCTCGGCGACGACTGCGTGGTCGAGGCCGGCCTCTACGTCACCGCAGGCACCCGGGTCACCCTGCCCGACGGCAAGGTCGCCAAGGCCCTGGAGCTCTCCGGCCAGAGCAACCTGCTCTTCCGCCGCAACTCCCAGACCGGCACGGTCGAGGTCATCGCCCGCTCCGGCTCCTGGGGCGGCCTCAACGCCGAACTCCACGCCCACAACTGACCCCCACCCCACCCCGGCCCCCGGCCGCCCCCACGCGGGCCCGGGGGCCGAGCGCTCTCCGCAGCGCTCTCCTCCCCAGGGCCACTTCAGGGCTGCCGCACTCTGCCTCGTCGGCCTCAATCACCTTCGATGGGGCGCGCGCTCTCCCACAGTTCCTCGGCATGAGTGGAGAAGCGGTCGAAGAGTCCGCCTGCCTGGTTCCTGCGGAGGTGCATCAGCGGCGAGTCATGTCCGGCTCCCCGGGAAAGGTGAGGAGTCACCAGGGCGTCGTTGTCGAACCTGAAGACCGACAGGGAGACGAAGTTCACGGCGTCCTCGGGGGAGCAGAAACGGGCCTCGACGCCAGGTACCCCTTTGAGTTTGGCCACGTTCTCCAGGGTGATCCTGATGCGGGTGGAAACGGTGAGGGCCACATCCTCGATCCGCTCGCGCTGCTGGGTGACGTCCCCGTCAGGCTCGCCCAGAAGGAACCGGATACGACACCCCGCCTCGGCCTTGCTGCGAACGGTTGCGTGGAACGCCGGCTGCTCCAGCCATAGGAAGTAGTTCGTGTATCCCGCGAACACCAGATCGGTGCGAGCGTTGGCGATGAGCTGAGCCCACACCGAACGGCGATGCCCTCGGCGCCCCCGTTCATGGCGGAGTTGATCCTGCGGCGTCCGACGATGCATCTGCGGTGGTTGGGGCTGTCGGTGGACGATCCGGATGCGGGGCGAAGGGTGCGGACGTTTGCGGCGCTGACGCTGGCGGGGTGGGGGCTGGGCGGGCTGCTGGACTCGGTGCAGCTGTGTGCGTCGGAGCTACTGGGCAACTGCGTCAAGCACGCGCGGCTGTATGGCCGCTGGCAGGTGGGGGTGGCGTTGCGGGCGTGGCCCGCGTGGCTGGTGCTGGAAGTGTCGGACGACGACCCGCGTCCGCCGGTACTGCCCACCCCGGACGTGGAGGACGACCCGGAGGCGCTGCTCGCCACCCGCAGGCGGGGCCTGGGCATTGTGCGGGAGCTGGCGGACGACGTGTGGTGGCAGCCCCGGGAGAGCGGGGGCAAGACCGTGCTCGCCCGGTTCGCCACCGGCAAGCGATGGTCGCGGTGAGCCGGTCGCGGATGTGGGTGCTGGGCCCCGCCTCCGGTCCTCGGGCCCGCCGAGTGAGGCGGGCCCAAGGGCCGGGGGCCGGGTGGCCGGCGGTCAGCCCAGTTGGGATGCCACGCGGGAGGCGATCAGCTCCAGGTGGTCCAGGTCGTCCAGGTCGAGGATCTGGAAGTAGAACCGCTGGGTGCCTGCCTCGGCGTAGCGGCCGATCTTGTCGACGACCTCGTCCGGGGTACCGGCCAGGCCGTTCTCCCGGAGTTCGGCGGGCTCGCGGCCGATGGCGGCGGCTCGGCGGGCCACCTCGGCGTCGTTGGTGCCGACGCAGGCCACCAGGGCGCTGGAGTACACCAGCTCATCGGGGTTCCGCCCGTACTCGCGGGCAGCCTCCCGCACCCGGCCGAACTGCGCCCGGGTGTCCTCGACCGAGGCGAACGGCAGGTTGAACTCGTCGGCGTAGCGAGCCGCCAGCGCCGGGGTCCGCTTGGCTCCGGTGCCGCCGATCAGTACCGGCACCCGCTCCTGGACGGGCTTGGGCAGCGCTGGGGAGTCCTTCAGCTGGTAGTAGGTGCCCTCGAAGTCGAAGGTCTCGCCGACCTTGGTCTGCCAGAGCCCGGTGACGATGGCCAGTTGCTCCTCCAGCCGCCCGAACTTCGCCTTGGGGAACGGAATGCCGTAGGCGGTGTGCTCCGCCTCGTACCAACCCGCGCCCAGGCCCAGCTCGACGCGTCCGCCGCTCATCGCGTCCACCTGAGCCACCTGGATGGCGAGGACACCGGGCAGCCGGAACGTCGCCGCCGTCATCAGCGTGCCCAGTCTGATGCGGCTGGTCTCCCGGGCGAGCCCGGCGAGGGTGATCCAGGCGTCGGTGGGGCCGGGCAGGCCGTCCACGTCGCCCATCTTGAGGTAGTGGTCGGAGCGGAAGAAGGCGTCGTAGCCCAGCTCCTCCGCAGCCTTGGCGATCCGCAGCAGGGTGTCGTAGGAGGCGCCCTGCTGGGGTTCGGTGAAAATACGAAGATCCATACCCCCTATCCTGCAACGCCCACGGGGCAACATCCGACAGAGACGCCTCCCGAGTCGCTGGGCGGCAGGTACGCTCCCTCCTGACTGACAATCACATGAGCATGGGGGAGCACATATGGCTGGTCATAGTGCGACGGAGGGCTGGGCGCCGACCGGGATCGACACCTCCGTGCCGAGCATCGCCCGGGTCTATGACGCAATGCTCGGTGGCAAGGACAACTTCGCGGTGGACCGAGCGGTCGCCGAGAAGGTCCGGGGCGTCCTGCCGATCAGCAAGGAGAGCGCCTGGGAGCACCGCGAGGTGCTGGCGCGCGGCGTGCGGTACCTGACCTCGCAGGGCATCGACCAGTTCCTGGACCTGGGGTCGGGGCTGCCCACCGTGCAGAACACCCACCAGGTCGCACAGGCCGCCAACCCCAAGGCGCGCGTGGTCTACGTCGACAACGACCCCATCGTCCTCACGCACGGCCGCGCGCTGCTGGCCGGGGACGCCCGGACCAAGGTGGTCACCGCCGACCTGCGCGACCCGGCCGACGTGCTCTCCCGCCCCGAGGTGCGGGAGCTGATCGACCTCGACCGGCCACTCGGGCTGCTGCTGGTCGGCGTGGTGCACCACCTCGCCGACACGGAGGACCCGGCCGGCGTGGTGAAGCAGTACCTCGACGCCGCCGCGCCCGGCAGCTTCCTCTTCCTCACCCACTTCCGGTCGCAGCCGCCCACCACCGACGCGCTGGAACAGGTCTTCCTCTCCATGCTGGGCAGCGGCCGGTTCCGGACTCAGACGGAGATCGAGGCGCTGTTCGAGGGGCTGGAGATGGTGGAGCCCGGTGTGGTCGAGCTGCCGAGGTGGCGCCCCGACGGGCCTCTCCCCCAGGCCACGGACGGCCCGAGCAACCTCATCGCGGCAGGCGCCGGACGCAAGCCCGCCGTCTGAGCAGCCCCCGTCAGCCGGGGCAGGGCGGTTGAAGGGTGACCGTGACCGGGGCGGCCCGCTCCGGTGGCTCGGCAGGGTCGGGGTCGGGGTCCGGCACGAGGTCGGGGTCGGGGTCGCGGTCGCGGTCGGGTTCCTCGTGGAGGGTGCGCAGCAGCTCGGTGACGGCGTCCTTGCACTCCGCCGCCGCGTCGACCGCATCGATGCACTGCCAGTACAGGGCCTCGGTGTCGGCGCCGCAGGCCACGATGATCAGCGCCTCGGCCACCTCGTGGATCAGCCCCCGCAGCTCACGCAGTACGGCGCCCGGCTCGGCCAGCTCGGTGAGCCGGGCCGCCCTGCCGAACCCCGTCCAGTCGTCCGGCGGCCGGTCCAGACAGCCCCCGGCATGGCCGCCGGCCTCGGCCAGCAACTGCGCCCCCGCCCGCAGCGCCTCCTCCCCGTGCAGGGCCAGATGCCCGCCCACCGCCTCGGTGAGCGCACACGCCTGCCATGCCTCCACCAGCACCTCCGGCACACTCCGCGCCTGGGTGAGCGCATGCCTGGTGGACCTGATCAACCGCAGCGCTTCCATCCCCGCCGCTCCCTCCGCGATCGGACGATCCGTCGGGCGCTACGGTGCCCGTCCCGGCGGGACCGCGCAGCGGGGGCGCCGGAGCCTGTGGACAGACCCCGGGGTGTGGATAACCGCATCGCCCGGACGGGTGACGCAGAACGTCCCATCCGGGCGATATCGAACACGCGTACGACGTATCAGCGACTCCGGGCAGGCGGCCCGACGGGCCCATCCGGCACCGGGAAGCGCAGCTCATTGCGGTCGATCTTGGCCGCCAGCGCCTCCAGCGGATCCACCCCGAGCACCGCGCAGAACTGGAGCAGATAGGCCAGCACATCGGCCACCTCGTCCCGCACCCGGTGCGCCCCCTCCGGGTCGTCCATCACCCGGGCCGCCTGCTCCGGGGTCAGCCACTGGAAGATCTCCAGCAGCTCCCCCGCCTCCACGCTCAGCGCCGCCGCCAGGTTCTTGGGCGTGTGGTACGGCTGCCAGCGGCGCGCTGCCGCGAACTCCACCAGGCGGCGCTGAAGTTCCTCGACACTGCGGTTCACGCTCTCGTTCACGCTCTCGTTCATCGCACCAGGTCTACCGCATCCCCGCCGCGCGGCAGCTGCACGGGTACCCGGCCGGCGGCCTCCGGCCGCAGCAGAGTGCGGCCGGTCCGTGGATCACGGCCGCAGGCCACCAGCTCCGCCCCTGCCTCCTTCCGGGCGCACGTGGCGTCCTGGAGCACGGCGATCACCCGGGCGTGGCCCGCGTCGGCCGTCTCCCGGGCCAGCCGCAGCAGCCGGGCCGCCTGGTCGTGTGCCAGCCCCGCCGCCATGTCCTCGACCGCGACGGTGAGCAGCCGCCGCTCCCACGGCACCTCCTCCGCCGGGTCGACATCCAGCACATCCGCACCGGTCAGCAACACCGTGGCGAAGGCGAGGTAGCGCAGCATCCCGTCCGCCGCCAGGTCGGCGGTGGTCCGTCCCGACTCCCCCTCCTCGAACGCCGCCAGCACCTCGGGAATCCGACCGCGCCCGCCACTCCCGCCGCGCACGCCACGCCACTCCACGCCGATCCCGGAGAGCGGATGCGGAGCCGCCGCCCGGACCGCCCTGACCAGCCGGCCGTAGCGGTGGCGGCACTCGCCCTGCATCCGGGCCAGCACCGCCGAGATGTTGGCCGCCGACCCGACCAGCCGGGCGCGCGGATCGGCGACGGCCCACCCCCGCATCAGCCGGGGCACCGGATCGGCCGTGAACACCTCCCGCAGCGCGGTCAGCAACTGCTCGGCGGCGGCCAGCACCCGGCGCTCGCCCGCCGACGACCCGGCGACCCGCAGCGGCACCTGAGCGGTGATCAGCGTGTCGCTGGCAAAGGGCGCCCGGATGTCGCCCTGCCTGCCGTCGTTGTGCCAGGTGACATTGATCCGGCCGCGCGCCGCGCTCTGCTCCCCGGTCTCCAGCAGCGGCTCCGCGCCCGCCAGCAGCCGTTCCCGGACGATGCGCGGCCCGCCGTCGCCGAGGTCCACCGCCACGTCCAGCCGCACCGGTCCGCCACCGGTCCGCACCGTGCAGCCGAGGACGAACCCGCGCTCCCCGTACGGGACGCAGCCCGCCGCCCCGCCGCGCACCGGCTCGGCGAGCGGGCCGGGGCCGCCGCCGTCCAGCGCCGGGCCGATCGGCTCGCCGACCGCCAGCCGGGAGAGCACCGCCAGCGCGTCCAGCGCATTGGACTTCCCGGCGCCCGAGGGGCCGTGCAGCACGGTGAGCGGGCCGAGCGGCAGTGCGGCGCGACGGTAGGACTTGAAGGCGCCGAGCCGCAGCTCCGCGAGGAACGGGCGGACGACGTCGCTGCTCATCCGAGGACCGTAGCGAGGCCGCCGCCCGGCGAAACGTCCCGCCGCTGCGACTTCATCCCCGCGTGTCGCGGACTCCACCGCACCGGGTGAGGGGCGGCACCGCCGTCACGGCCCGCGTCACGGCCCGCGCCACCACCCGCGTCACGGCCCGCGTCACGGCCTGTGGTACGCCGCCACCGTCACCGCCGCCGTCACCTCGACCGGGTCGGGCAGCTCCGCCAGCCGCGCCGCCAGCCGCTCGGGATCGGTGTGCCAGGCACTGGGACCCATCGCCACCACCGCCTCGACCCCGGCCCGTGCGAGGGCCAGCGTCCACCGCACCTCGCGCCGCTCCCCCGGCACCAGATACGGACCGAGCTTCTCGGCGATCCGACGCTCCTTCTCCTCGTCCACCGAGAGCAGCCCCAGCGGGCCGACCAGCTCCCGCAGGTGGCGGGCGGTCGGGGAGACCACCAGCAGGGTGCCGCCGGGCCGCAGCACCCGCCGGATCTCGGGGCCGTTGCGCGGCGCGAAGACATTGACCACCAGGGCGGCCGAGCCGTCCCGCAGCGGCAGCGTCCGCCAGGCGTCGCAGACGACGGCGCCGATCCCGGGGTGGGCGCGGGCGGCCCGGCGCACGGCGTACTTGGAGATGTCCAGGGCGGCGCCGGGCCGGTCCGGCACCCGGTCGAGCACCGCCGCCAGATAGTGCCCGGTGCCGGCGCCCAGGTCGGCGACGCAGCCGCCGGCCGGGCCGTCGGCGAGCGCGTCCGCAGCGGCGTCCGCCAGGGCCTCGGCGATGGGGGCGTAGTGGCCGGCGCTGAGAAAGGCGTCCCGGGCGGCGACCATCGCGGCGGTGTCGCCGGTGCCGGTGTGGGCGTCACCGGGGAGCAGGCTGACGTAGCCCTGACGGGCGATGTCGAAGGAGTGCCCGGCGGCGCAGCGCAGCGTCCGCCCGTCCGGCGCGAGGGCCGCCCCGCAGTGGGGGCAGGCCAGGTACTCCGCGATGTGCTGCAACGTTCCGGTTCCTCGCCATCCAGTCCGACGGCCCAGGGTACGGGGGTCTCCGGTGGGCGGGGAAACGGACCGGGGGCTCAGCCCTCGCCGTCGCCGTCCGGACCACCCTCCTCATCGTCGTCCTCGTCCTCATCCGCGTCCTCGTCGTCGTCGGATTCGGACTCGGGGTCGGCGACGGTCCAGGCGGCCAGCCGCTCGGCGATGCCCACCACGCCGATCCGCCCCTCGCGGACGGCCCGGGCGAGGCTGCGGACCTCCCGGGTGGTGGTGGCCACGGTGGCGCCGCCGGCCACCAGGTAGGCATAGGCGGCGGCGGTGGCGAACAGCTCGTTGGAGCGCTCCAGGGCGGGCGCGCGCATCAGCTGGTGGAGCAGTGCGGCGGCCCGGTCCTGGGGTTCCGGGTAGACGGGGATGTCGAACACCTCCGCCTGGTGCCGCGCCACTGCGGCGAGCAGCGATCCGTAGTCGGTGACCTGCGGATCCCCGGGGGTGTACTGCTCCGCCATCATCAGCAGCCACGCCAGATCGACCCGTACGTTCAACGTCGCGCGCCCCTCGCCGCCTCGTCCGCATCGCCGAACTCGGCGACAAACGCCGTCTCGTACTCCTTCATGAACTGCGCGGCGGCGTCGACAAAGGCCCGGCCGGTCTCGCCCATGTCCTGCTGGACCAGCCGCTCGATGTACTGGTTCATGCTGATCCCCTGCGCCTCCGCCCGCTCCCGGGCCATCTCCGCCGTGGACTCGTCCACCCGCACATTCAGCTGCTTCTTCCCCATCCCACGAAGCTAGCGCCAATGCGCTAGCATGACAAGCACCACAGCAGGGGCAACAGCAGAGGCAGTGAACGCGGAGAGGACCGCCGCATCGTGGGACCAGCCATCGGACACCGGGCGCAGACCGTCGCCGAACTGGCCGGGTGCGCCGCCGTGTTCCTGCCCGCCGATCCGCCCCGGGCCGGGCGGGTGGCGTTCTGGCACCCCGACGGCGCCGCGCCGCCCGACGGGGTCGGCGAGGCCGAGGAGGTCACCGTCGTACGGCCGCACGGCGCGGGCGGCGCGCGGCGGCACACGGTACGGGCGGCCGTGCTGCCCGTGCAGCAGGCGGTGCCGGTGCTGAGCCGGGCCCGGGCCCGCGCCGGGGCCACGCCCTCGGCGGCCTTCTGGGGCGCGGGAGCGGTGCTCGCACTCCAACTGGCCGCCCGTGGCCGACTGCTGCCCGGCCTCTCCGCCGCCGATGCCGACGCCTGGCGGGTCGGCCCGCTTGGGGCGGACGACGTACGGAGGCTGCGCGAGCTGGCGGCGGCGATGCCCCCGGAGGCGCACGCCGTACCGCTGCCGGGGCTGACGCCCCTTCACCTCCCCGAGCCCGAGGCGCTGCTGCGGTCCTTCCTGGACGCCGTCGCGGACGGCCTGCCGCGCAGCCCCACAGCCCGGATCGCCGCCGGGGCGGCCCCCTACGCCGCACCCGAACCCGTCCGGCTGCCCGAGCAGCGCGGCTGGGCGGCGGAGGTCGCGGCCGGCCAGGACGCCGGGGTGCGAGTGTCGCTGCGGCTGGAGCTGCCCGGCCTGACCGAAGCCGCAGCCCAAGGCGCAGGTCCGGCAATGGACTTGGGTGACGACGACGCCCCGTTCCGCGCCGTCGTCCAGCTGCACAGTCTCGCCGACCCCACCCTGGTGGTGGACGCGGCCGCCCTGTGGGCCGGGGCCGCACCCGCCGTCGAGGACGCCTTCGGCCCCCGTACCCGGGTGGACACCCTGCTGACGCTGCGCCGGGCCGCCCGGGCCTGGCAACCGCTCACCCGGCTGCTCGGCGCGGCGGTGCCCGGCGGCCTGGAGCTGTCCGACGCCGAGGCACAGGAACTGCTGGGCGAGGCCGCCGCCCGGCTGGCCGCCGCCGGGGTAGAGGTCCACTGGCCCCGGGAGCTGGCCCGCGAACTCACCGCCCACGGCATCGTGGAACCGACCCCGCAGGCCGCCTCCGACCTGCCCGGATTCCTCTCCGCCGAGGAGCTGCTGACCTTCCGCTGGCGGCTGGCCGTCGGCGACCGGGAACTCACCGAGGAGGAGCTGGACCGGCTCGCCGAGGCACACCGCCCGGTGGTACGGCTGCGCGACCAGTGGGTGCTGGTCGACCCCGAGCTGGTCCGGCGGGCCCGTGAGCGGCAACGCCGGCCGCTCACCACCCTGGACGCGCTCGGCGCCGCCCTGACCGGCACCGCCGAGGTCGGCGGGGAGACCGTCGCCGTGGACGCCTCGGGCTGGCTGGCCGAGCTGCGCGACCGCATCGCCGACCCGGAGGCCGCCGCCCGCCGCGAACCGGTCGGCCCGCCCGCCGCCCTCGCCGCCACCCTGCGCGACTACCAGCTGCGCGGCCTGGCCTGGCTGCACCGGATGACCTCCCTGGGGCTGGGCTGCTGCCTCGCCGACGACATGGGCCTGGGCAAGACCGTCACCCTGATCGCCCTCCATCTGCACCGGCAGCAGGAGCCGTCCGCAGCGGGGCCCACCCTGGTGGTCTGCCCCACCTCGCTGCTGGGCAACTGGCAGCGCGAGATCGAGCGGTTCGCCCCCGGCACCCCGGTACGCCGCTTCCACGGCGCCGGACGCGACCTGGACGAGCTGGCCGAGGGCGAGTTCGTCCTCACCACCTACGGCACCATGCGGCTGGACGCCGAACGGCTGGCCGCCGCCGGGCCCTGGGGCATGGTGGTCGCCGACGAGGCCCAACACGTCAAGAACCCGCGCTCGGCCACCGCCCGGGCGCTGCGCACCATCGGCGGCCGGGCCCGGGTGGCGCTCACCGGCACCCCGGTGGAGAACAACCTCTCCGAGCTGTGGGCGCTGCTCGACTGGACGACGCCCGGCCTGCTGGGACCGCTGAAGTCCTTCCGCGAGCGCTACGCCCGCGCGGTGGAGGGCGAGTTGGACCGGGCCACCGCCGACCGGCTGGCCCGGCTGGTGCGGCCGTTCCTGCTGCGGCGCCGCAAGTCCGACCCGGGCATCGCCCCGGAACTCCCGCCGAAGACCGAGACCGACCGCGTGGTGGCGCTCACCCGTGAACAGGCGGCGCTGTACGAGGCGGTGGTGCGCGAGGCCATGGGCGAGATCCGGGCCGCCGAGGGCATCGCCCGGCGCGGTCTGGTGGTCAAGCTGCTCACCGCGCTCAAGCAGATCTGCAACCACCCGGCGCAGTTCCTCAAGGAGCAGCGGCCCAGGATCGCCGACCGGTCCGGGAAGCTGGAACTGCTCGACGAACTGCTGGACACCGTGCTCGCCGAGGACGCGGCCGTGCTGGTCTTCACCCAGTACGTGCGGATGGCCCGGCTGATCGAGGCGCATCTGGCCGCACGCGGCGTGCCGGCGCAGTTCCTGCACGGGGGTACGCCGGTGAAGCGCCGCGAGGAGATGGTCCGCCGCTTCCAGGAGGGCGCCGCGCCGGTCTTCCTGCTCTCGCTCAAGGCGGCGGGCACCGGCCTCAACCTCACCCGCGCCGAGCATGTCGTCCACTACGACCGCTGGTGGAACCCGGCCGTGGAGGACCAGGCCACCGACCGGGCGTACCGGATCGGCCAGACCCAGCCGGTGCAGGTGCACCGGCTGGTCACCGAGGGCACGGTGGAGGACCGCATCGCGGAGCTGCTGCGGCGCAAACGGCAGCTGGCCGACGCGGTCCTGGGCGCCGGTGAGGCGGCGCTGACCGAGCTCAGCGACGCCGAGCTGGCGGACCTGGTGGAGCTGAGGGAGGCCGGGCGGTGACCCCGGCCCGTCGTACGGGTAGTGCCGGGGGCGCCCGGTCGCGGACCTTCCCGCCGCTGCCGCCGCGCCCGGGCAGCCGTGGGCCGTTCGCCGCCTCCTGGTGGGGCAATGCGTGGGTGGCGGCGCTGGAGGGCGGCCAGGGCGCCGAGGGGCGGCTCAGCCGGGGGCGCACCTACGCCCGGGGTGGGGCGGTGGGCGAGATCACGGTCTCGACGGGCCGGGTCGACGCGCGGGTGCAGGGCAGCCGCCGGACCCCGTACCGGACCTCGGTGGCCCTCCCGCAGTTCGGCGACGCCGACTGGGACCGGCTGCTGGAGGCCGTCGCCGCGCACTCCGGGCATATCGCGGCGCTGCTCGACCGGGCGATGCCACCGGAGCTGGCCGAGGACGCCCTGGCGGCCGGTGTGCCGCTCTTCCCCCGCCGGGAGCAGCTGGAGCCATCCTGTAGCTGCCCCGACTGGGGCCATCCGTGCAAGCACGCGGCGGCGGTCTTCTACCAGGTGGCCCGGCTGCTGGACGAGGACCCGTTTGTGCTGCTGCTGATCCGGGGCCGGACCGAGCAGGAGATCGTCGACGACCTCCAGCGGCGCAATGCGGAGTACGCGGCGGCGGAGGCGGCCGAGGCTCCGCCGGTGCCCGCCGCCGCCCCGGCCGGGGTGCCCGCCCGTACGGCGTTCGCCGCCGCCCGGTCCGGGCTGCCCCCGCTGCCGCCGCCACCGCCTCCGGTGGACCGCCCGGGGCCGGTGCCGGTGCTGAGCGGCTCCGCCGAGCCGGGCGCGGGGATCGATCCGGCGGCGCTGGAGTTCCTGGCCGCCGACGCCGCCGCCCGTGCGGCACGGCTCCTCGCCGACGCGCTGGCCGAGGGGCACCCGGAGAGTCCGCTCCCGGTGGAGTTGACGGTGCGCCAGGATACCGTTCGGCTGGCCGCCGCCGAACCGCCGCCGCACGTCCTGGCCCGCCTCGCGGCCGACGCCACGCCCGCCGGGCCCGCCGCACTGGCCCGCGCGGTGAGTGCCTGGCGGTACGGCGGCCCGGCCGGGCTGGCGGTGCTGGACGAGGCGTGGACCCCGGCTCCGGCGGCGCTGGCCCGCGCCCGCGACGAGCTGTCCCCCGCCCGTACCGGGGAAGCGCTCCCGGAGCTGCGCAACCGGCGCAACCACTGGACCGCGCCGGGCCTCGGCGTCCAACTCCGCCTCGACCCGGACGGCCGCTGGCACCCCTACCGCCGCGAGCGGAACATCTGGTGGCCCGCCGGACCGCCCGACCGCGACCCGGCCGCCGCCCTCGCCGCCGCCCTCAACACCCCCGACTGAACCCGACTGAACCCGGCCCGGCCAAGTCAGCTGGACGAAACCAAGCCGCAGCCCGGCCACGCCCAGCCGACCCGTCAGCCCCCCACCTCCGCCAGAGTCGGCAGGTCGGCACCCGCCCGGGAGCAGGCCACAGCAGCCGCACGCCCAGCCAGCCGCAGCGCGGCCGCCACACCCGGGTGGAGGGTGCCACCGCCCGCCGCCTCCCGCAGCGCGGCCCCGCCGCCGCCCAACAGGTCGGCCGTGAGCAGGCCCGCCAGCAGCCCGGCCATAAAGGCGTCCCCCGCCCCGATGGTGTCCGCGACCGTGACCGGCTGGGCCGGGAGCGGCTGCCGGCCCGCCGCACCCCAGTAGGCGCAGGCGCCCCCCGCACCCCGGGTGAGCACGACCAGCGCCGGGCCGGAGCGGGCCCAGCGGGCGGCGACCGCGTCCGGGTCGGCGTCCGGGTGCAGCCAGGCCAGGTCCTCCTCGCTGGCCTTCACCAGGTCGGCGGCGGCAACCAGCCGCTCCACCCGGGGGCGTTCACCGGCCGGCGGCCCCAGCAGCGCGGGCCGCAGATTGGGGTCGTACGAGATGGTGCGGCCGGGCCGGGCCTCGGCCAGCAGCCGTTCCACCCGGGTCGCTCCGGGTTCCAGCGCGGTGGCGATGGACCCGGTGTGCAGGTGGTGGCAGGGGGGCAGGGCCAGGTCCGGCAGGTCCCAGCTGATGTCGAACCGGTAGCTGGCGCTGCCCTGCCCGTCGAGTTCGGCGGTGGCCGTGGAGGTGGGCGCGTCGACGATCGAGCCGGGGGTGAGCCGGACCCCGGCGCCGGTCAGGTGGTCGCGCAGCACCTGCCCGTACCGGTCGCGGCCGATGCGGGTGGCCAGTTCGACGGGGTGGCCCAGGCGGGCCAGGCCGAGCGCGACATTGGCGGGGCTGCCTCCGGGGTGGGCCCGCCGCTGCCCGTCCGGTCCGGCGACCACATCGGTCAGGGCCTCCCCCACGACCAGGACGGCGGGCCGGGTCACGGCACCACCTGGATCTTGCGTCCCACTCCGGCCTGGAAGCGCTCCAGGGCGTGGGCGTAGTCGGCGAGCGGCATCCGGTCGCTGATGAAGACACCCGGGTCCAGGACGCCCGCCGCGAAGAGTTCGGCGGCCCGCTCGTAGCTGTGCAGCACGGCCATGGAGCCGGTGATGGTGATCTCCTGGTTGTAGATCCGGTAGGGCTCGATGACGGCCCGGGTGGCGTAGTCCGCGACGCCGAACTGGAGGAAGGTACCACCGCGGCCGACCCTGCCCAGGCCGTCCTGGATCGCGGCGGCGTTGCCGGTGGCGTCGATCACCACATCCCAGCCGCGCGGCCGCGCGATCTCGTCCGCCGAGGCGGTGGCGTTGCTGCATCCCAGCAGCCGGGCGGTGGCGAGCCGGTCCGGGTTGAGGTCGACCATGTCGACGGTCGCGGCGCCGGTGCGCTTGGCGAGTTCCAGCATCATCAGCCCCATGGTGCCGGAGCCGTAGATCAGCACATGGTCGGCCAGCTTGCTGCGCAGCACGTCATAGCCGCGTACCGCGCAGGAGAGCGGTTCGATGAGGGCGGCGTCGGCGGTCGCCACATGGTCGGGCAGCACCACGCAGTTGGCGACCGGCGCGACGGCGAACTCGGCGGCGCCGCCCGGCTCGGTGACGCCGATGGCGGCCCACCGCTCGCAGAGGTTGCCCCGGCCCATCCGGCAGTAGTGGCACTCCCCGCAGTGCAGCGAGGGGTCGACGGCGACCCGGGCGCCCACGGCCACCTCGGTGACGGCGGAGCCGACGGCCACCACCTCCCCGGCGAACTCGTGTCCCGGCACGATCGGCAGCGTCGGGGCGAACTCGCCCTGGAGGATGTGCAGATCGGTGCCGCAGAGGCCGCACGCCGCGACGGCGACCACCACCTCGCGGGGGCCGGGGGTCGGGTCCTCGACGGTGGTGAGCTCGACACTGCCGGGCTCGGTGATGACGACGGCCTTCATTTGACGGCTCCCAGCGAGAGGCCCTGGACGAGTCGGTCCTGGGCGGCGAATCCGGCGATGAGAACGGGCAGGGAGACCACCACGGCCGCGGCGCAGACCTTGGCGAGGAAGAGTCCCTGGCTGGTGACGAAGCTGGTGAGGAAGACCGGCGCGGTCACGGAGCGGACGCCGGTCAGCACCCGGGCGAAGAGCATCTCGTTCCAGCTGAAGATGAAGCAGATCAGCGAGGTGGCGGCGATGCCCGGCGCGGAGATGGGGATGACGATCCGGCGGAAGACGGTGGGCAGCCCGGCGCCGTCGATCGCGGCGGCCTCCAGGATGGCCACCGGGATCTCGGCCAGGAAGGAGCGCATCATCCAGACCGCGATCGGCAGGTTCATGGAGGTGTAGAGGACGACCATCAGCCAGATGTTGTCCAGCAGGCCCAGGTTCTGGGCGACCAGGTAGATCGGCAGCAGACCGGCGACGGCGGGCAGCATCTTGGTGGAGAGGAAGAAGAAGAGCACATCCGACCACTTGCGCACCGGCTTCACCGAGAGCGCGTATGCGGCGGGGATCGCCAGCGCCAGCACCAGCAGGGTGGAAGCGACGCTGGCGGTGAGGGAGTTGACCAGCGGGGGCCAGGGGCTGGTGCCGGTGGAGGCCCCGAAGAACTCCCGGTAGCCGTCCAGGGTGAGCCTGGCCCCGAGCGAGGGCGGATTGGTGGCGGCGTCCGGCTCGCTGTGCAGCGAGGTGAGGACCATCCAGCCGATCGGCAGCACAAAGAGCAGTCCGGCGGCCCAGGCGACCAGCCCCCACAGCGGACCGGCCCGGCGTCGGCGGGGCGGGCTGACGGCGGCGGTGCTCATGAGCTCTCCTCCCTGAGCAGGCTGGACACCAGGCGCAGGGCCAGCGTCGCCACGACGATGGTCCCGGCGACCACCACCACGCCGGCTGCCGAGGCCCGCCCGTAGTCATGGGCCTGGTAGAAGCTCTCGTAGATGGTGTACGGCAGATTGGCGGTGCCCAGGCCGCCCGAGGTGAGGGTGAAGACCGCGTCGAAGTTCTGCACCACATAGATCGAACCCAGCAGGGCGGCCAGCTCCAGGTAGCGGCGCAGGTGCGGCAGGGTGAGGTAGCGGAAGACCTGCCAGGCGTCGGCGCCGTCCACCCGCGCGGCCTCGACCGCCTCGGTGGGGCGGCTCTGGAGTCCGGCCAGCAGGATCAGCATCATGAACGGCGTCCACTGCCAGATCAGCGAGGCCGCGACCGCGCCCAGCGGCATGGAGGTGATCCAGTCCGGCTGCGGCGGGTGGTCGCTGCCGAAGAACCGCCACACCGCCGTCAGCGTGCCGTTGAGCAGCCCGTACTCGGGGTTGTAGAGCGCGTGCTTCCAGAGCAGCGCCGAGGCGACGGGCACCAGCAGGAACGGGGCGATCAGCAGGGTGCGTACCACCCCCCGCCCCCGGAAGCGCCGGTCCAGCAGCAGCGCCAGGCCCAGCCCCAGCAGCAGGCTGAGCAGTACGACACCGGCGGTGAGCCAGATGGTGGTCACCACCGAGGAGCGCAGATCGGCGTCGCCGAAGACCTGGGCGTAGTTGCCGAATCCGGTGAAGGCCCGCTGGTCCGGGTAGAGGGCGTTCCAGTCCATGAAGGAGATCACCAGCGTGGCCACGAACGGCAGCTGGGTGACCACCACCATGAAGACCAGCGCCGGCATCAGCGGCGCCCGCCTGGCCCAGGCCACGGCCCGGGCGGAGCTGCGGGCGGCCGGGGCGGGTGGGCCGACCGGCGCCCGGCTGCGGATCCTGTCGGTGAAGGTCGTGCTCATCGGGGCCTCATCCGTTCCGGTACTTCGCGGCGACCTGCTCCGCGAGCTGCTGGCCCTTGTCCAGGGCGGCGTCGACCGAGCTGCGGCCGGCGATGGCGGAGGCGATCTCCTGGGAGACCTTGGTGCCCAGGTCCGGGAACTCCGGGATGTCGACGAACTGGATGCCGCCGACCGGCCGGGGCTGCACGCCGGGGTCGAGCGGGTCGGCGCCGGCGATGGCCTCCTGGGTGGCCTGGTAGAAGGCGCCCGCCACCTTCCGGTACTCGGCGTTCTGATAGGTCGAGGTGCGCTTGCCCGCCGGGACCCTGGTCCAGCCGAGTTCCTTGCCGACCAGTTCCTCGTACTGCCTGCCCGATGCCCAGGCGATGAAGGCGGCGGCCTCCTTCTGGTGCTTGCCGGCCTTCTGGATGCCCCAGGCCCAGGTGTACAGCCAGCCGGAGCTCTTGGTCCTGACGACCGGCGCCGCGACATAGCCGATCTTGCCCGCCACCGGCGACTCCTTGCTCTCCAGCGACCCGGCGGCGGCGGTCGCGTCGTACCACATCGCGGTCTTGCCCTGCTGGAGGCTGTTGAGGCACTCCGCGTACCCGGACTGCGCCGCGCCCGGCTGGCCGTGCGCCCGCACCAGGTCGACATAGAACGTCGCCGCCTGCTTGAACCCCTCGCCGTTCACCTGGGCCTGCCAGTCCTTGGTGAACCAGGTGCCGCCGAAGGTGTTGACCACGGTGGTGAGCGGCGCCATCACCTCGCCCCAGCCGGGCAGTCCGCGCAGGCAGATGCCCTTCATCCCGGGCTGCGCGCCGTCCGCCTTGGCGGCCAGGTCGGCGACCTGCTGCCAGGTGGGGCGGTCGGGCATGGTCAGGCCCTTGGCCTCGAAGACGTCCTTGCGGTACATCAGAAAGGACGACTCGCCGTAGAACGGCTCGGCGTAGAGCTTGCCGTCCGCCCCGGTGAGGCTCTTGCGGATCGACGGCAGGATGTCGGCCTGGTCGAAGTCCGGGTCCTTGGCGACGGTGTCGTCCAGCGGGGCCAGCCAGCCGTTCTTCCCGTAGATCGGTGCCTCGTAGTTGCTGATGGAGGCGACGTCATAGGTGCCCGCCTGGCTGGAGAACTCCTGGCTGATCTTGTCGCGGACGTCGTTCTCCGGCAGCACCGTGAAGTTGACCTTGATGCCGGTCCGCTTGGTGAAGTCGGCGGCGGTCAGCTTCTGGAGGTCCACCATCTGCGGGTTGTTGACCATCAGGACGTTCACCGAGGCGCCGTCCGCGCTGCTGCCGGAACCGCCGGCCCCGGCGCAGCCGGCGGCCAGCAGGGCCGTGCAGGCGGCGAGGGCGGTCAGCGGGGCGGCGGGGCGGCGCCGGGTCTCTCTGCTGTCGGTGCGGTGCGGCTCGGTACGGTTCATCAGGGGTTGCCTTTCTGCGGGTGGGGCCGGCACTGCGCAGCGGGGCGTGCCGGGATGGCCCTGCGGCGGCTCGCACGCAGGGGGAGGGAGTAGGGGTGCCGGTCAGACGCGGATGACGTTGGGTCCGAGCAGGGAGTAGCGGTGGGCCTCGGCGGCCGGCAGGCCGGTGTCGGTGACGATGGTCTCGAAGTCGCCGATCTCGGCGAAGCGGCAGAAGCTGGCGGCGCCGAACTTGGTGTGGATGCCCACCAGGACGCGGCGCCGGGCGGAGCGCACCGCCTGGGCCTTGACGTCGGCGACCACGGGGTCGGGTGTGGTGAGGCCGAAGTCGCGGGAGATGCCATTGGCGCCCATGATCGCCAGGTCGATGACAAAGGACGACAGCATCCGGGTCGCCCACGCCCCGACGGTCGCCAGGGTGCGGCCCCGGACCCGGCCGCCCAGCAGCAGCACGGTGGTCTCGGAGGACTTGGCGACCGCTGCGGCGGTCGGCAGCGAGGCGGTCACCACGGTCAGCGGCCGGTCGCTGGGCAGCAGCGCGGCCAGCAGCTGCTGGGTGTAGCCCTCGTCGACGAAGACCGTCTCCGCCTCGCCGAGCAGCCGGACCGTCGCCGCCGCGATCCGGCGCTTGCCCTCCACCTGGTGGGTCTCGCGGCGGGCCAGGTCGGTCTCGAACCCCGCGCTCTCCACCGGGTAGGCGCCTCCGTGGGTGCGGCGGACCAGGCCGCGCCGTTCCAGTGCGTTGAGGTCGCGGCGGATGGTCTCCGGTGCCACCTGGAAGTCCGCCGCCAGCGCGGTGACCTCCATCTGCCCGGACTGGCGCACCAGGGCCAGGATTCGATGCTGGCGCTCCTCGCCGCGCATGGGGCGCACCTCCGCTCAGGGACCGTTCGGGCACCGGCTGCCCGTTTCTGCCCGCCTGAGATTTATACCCCTGCCACGCGCCGGAGCCAGGCCCCGGGCCGCATCGGGATCTGCCCGGTTCTGCCCGTTTGAGCGACCCCATATGCGCAGGTGAGAGGGTGAGTGCCGGGCCGGGCACGGTGAGTTTGCGGGTTTTCCTGCGTTTGACTGGTCCCTGATAACGCGGCGGCGCGGAGGTGCCGCAACCGGAACAATGCCGCCATGAGCCAGACAGCCGAGAACTCCCTCACCTCCGGCCGCCCGCCCGCCGTGCTCCCGCTGCCGGGCGGGGTGTCACTGCGCCGCCGTACGTTGGCGGACTCCGCAGCCCTCAACGCCGCCGTCCTCGCCAACCTCGACCACCTCCGGCCCTGGATGCCCTGGGCCGCAGAGGCACCCGAAGCGGCGCAGACCGAGGAGCAGTCGCGCGCCGCCGAGGAGTCCTGGCTGGCCGGTACGGACTTCCGCTATCTGCTCGGGCTGGACGCCCGGCCGGGCAGCGTGATCGGGGCGTTCGGCCTGCACGGCCGGATCGGGCCGGGGGCGCTGGAGATCGGCTACTGGCTGGACGCCGCCCACACCGGCCGGGGCCACGCCCGGCACGCCGTCTCGTCCCTCACCGCCGCCGCCCTGGCCCTGCCCGGCATCGCGCGGGTGGAGATCCACTGCGACGAGGCCAACACCGCCAGCGCCGCCATTCCCCGCCGGCTCGGCTACCGGCTGGACCGGATCAGGGACGAGGTGATCGCCGCCCCGGCGGAGACCGGGCGCATCATGGTCTGGATCCGCTCCGAGAACGACTGACCGACTGACCGACTGACCGGCTGACCGGCTGACCGGACGTGGACGGCTGACCGGGTCAGCCGCGTACGGCGAGTTCCTGCCGTACGGCGTCCAGCAGCCCGTCGCAGGCCGCCTCGCACATCGCCAGGCACTCCTCGAACCCCTCCGGCCCGCCGTAGTACGGGTCGGGCACATCGAGGTCGGCGCCGGTCGGCAGCGCCGGGTCGTAGGAGCGCAGCAGCCGGACCTTGGCGGCGTCCTGCGGCGTGGGGGCGAGGCGGCGCAGCCGCCGAAGATGGCCCGCGTCCAGCGCGATCACCAGGTCGCGGGAGGCGAACCAGGCGGCCCGGAACTGCCGTGCGGTGTGGACGCTCGGATAGCCGCCCGCCTCCAGCACCGACACCGTGCGGTGGTCGGCGCCGTCCCCCTCGTGCCAGCCGTCGGTGCCGGCGCTGTCCGTCTCGACCAGTCCCTCCAGCCCCGCCTCGGCCACCCGGGTGCGGAACACCTGCTCCGCCATCGGCGAGCGGCAGATGTTGCCCGTGCAGACGAAGCAGACACGCAGCGGCGCGATGCGGGCCGGGGCGGAGGGAAGGGTCGTCATGGGGCCATCATCCCCCGACCGGCAGGCCGGAGGCGGCCGGGGGACGGCTCCCCCGGCCCCCGCCCCGGCCGCCGCCTGCCGCTACCCCGCGACCGGCGCCAGCACGGCCACGCTCTCGACCCACCCCGCGCAGCCGCGCGCGCACCGCGTCGAGCCCCAGCGCCGTCTCCAGGTGCTCGCCGGCCACGCCGAAGGCGTCCAACACCGCCCAGTACAGATCGGATCTCTCCACGGTCGTGAACCGGAACATCTCCGGTGGAACCCTGTGCACGCCTGGTGCCCTCCTCCCCCACCGCCTCGGCGGCATCCGAATCTCCACCGTAGAGGGCGGCACTGACATCGAGGGGTAAGTCCCGAGTGAGGGGACTACCCGACAACGAGTGGGCGGACCACACCACCACCCGCGCATACAGGCGTACTCCGGCCAGCTCGTCGCGCCCCGTCACCGACGCAGCGCCTCGCAACGCGTCACTCCTCCTCGTCGCCGCCCGCGCCTACCGTTGGGCACGCAGTCGTGTCCGGCCACCGGCATCCGGACCGTGAACCAGGCCGGCCGCCCGGGTATGCGGGTGGCCGGTCCAGTGTCACGCATTGTCACGTGTCGAGCGCTACGCACTGGCGGAGCAGCGGTTCCAGACGCAACTGGGTGTCCTCACGGTCGAACACCTGGAGGGCGTCGAGACAGCTGACGATCCACTGGGCCTCGTCCTCGTCCCCGATCTGGACAGCCACGGCGGTCACCGCGCTCTCCAGGTCGAACGAGTCCTCCTTGAACTCGTCGTCGAGTGCCCGGTATCCGGTCGCGAGCAGCGGGTCCGCGTACACGCCGGTCTTCTCGACGAAGTCGCGGACCTCGGCGCGGTCCGTACGCAGGCCAGCGAGGCGGCGCAACGCCTCGTCGGGGTCGCCGAGTCCGCTGTGCAGGCGGTGTGCGCGGCCGACCAGGCACGGCCAGCCGCTGGTCAACTCGTGGAGACGGTCCAGGCGGTCCTCCGTGTGGAACATCTCGACGCGCTGGGCCCAGCCGCGCAGGCTGCGGCGGTCGTGGCGGCGCAGCACCACGGGGGCGGCCGAGGTGGGTTCGGCGCCGGTCAGCAACGTGCGCCACAGGCCCAGCTGGTCGGGGTCAGTGACGATGACGACCGCGCGGGTCACCCCCGGTGTGGCGGGCAGCAGCGTCTCGGCCAGGTCGACGGCCTCCCGGCAGGTCTCTGGCCGGACCGGGTCCTTGTAGTGGGGAAAGTCGCTGATGACGACCCGCCGTTCACGCGGGAGTCCGCCGGTGAGCTCCTGCTTGTAGACGCTAGGCCTGCCGACGGGTGGCAGCTTCCAGTCGGCGATGCGCCCGGCGACTGTGCGCAGGGTGTCGCCGACGTCGGCGATGCCGGTGGCTGAGGTTCCGAGGACGACCCTCGTCTGGTTGGACCGCTCGCCGAGAAGATCGTCCAGCTGGGTGATGGTGAGCGGGGCCGGCCGGCCGTCGGGCAGCTCGGGACGGCCCTCCTGCACGATGCTCTCCTGGAGTTCGCAGTCCTGCTCGGCCCTCAGCAGGCGGGCGTCCACCTCGTGGGAGGTGCCGATCATGCGCAGGGCGTTCGGGCCGCGCAGATGCCAGCCCTGGCCGTCGTGGTTGGGAGCGAGGATGCCGAGGCCCACCATTTCGGAGAGATAGGCGCGGAAGCCCTCGGTGTCGAGTTGTTCGAAGCCCTTGCGCCAGAACGTCTCGCACTCCTCACGCAGTTCGGCGTCGCTCAGCCGCACCTCCAGGCCGTGGTGGCGGGCTTGGTACGCCAGCACGTTGGCGATCACGTCGTAGCGGTGGTCCAGGCTGAGCGTGTCCTTGAAGGCCGCCGAGATGCCGTCCCTGAGCCCGGTGTCCGACTCCACGACCTCGATGTCGGCGACGTCCACCGCGTACGGGGGTCCCTCCGCGCCGCGCCGCGCCCGCTTGCGGTGCATCAGCTCGACCAGCCGGTGACCGAACATCTGGAGCAGGAAAGGCTGGTAAGAGCAGTAGCCGAGCACCCGGTTGACGAGATCCATGTCGTGGAACTCGAACCCGAGCGCCCGCATCGGCTCGACCAGCAGTTCGGCGGCAAACTGGGGGGCGAGCGGGCCGATCACCTTCGGGGTCTGCGCGAGGTGGCCGAACGGCCCGTTGCTGGCCAGCTTGGAGAACCGCTGTACGGAGTGCAGCCCGGCGAAGACGACCTTGGCACGGTCCTTGGTGTCGGAACCGAGGCCCTTGAGCTTCTTGGTCTGGTCGAAACGGGGGGCGTCCGCCTCGAAGAACTGGTCGCACTCGTCGAGCAGGATCAGCAGACGGCGGCGTGAGTCCCCGTCGAGCCAGGCCCGAATGGCGGCTCGCACCCGTTCGGAGATGTCCTGACGCGACCTGCGGCCCTGAGGCCGACCCAGTACCTGCGCCTCAGCCAGCTCCCGGTCCAGGACGCTCCACAGCGCCTCCGGCCCCAGCGAGCTGCCCTTGCCGATGTTCTCCTGGTCGAGATTCACGTACACCGCCTGGTGGTAGCCGGGGCGTTGCTCCGCGAACCGTTCGCCGGCGTCGCTGAGCAGCGCCGACTTGCCCAGGCCCCGGCCGCCAAAGATGACCTGAGTGCCGCGCGGGTCGAGGATGCTCTTACGTTCGGCGTCGCGGCCGTAGAACATTTCGCCGCCGATCCGGCCGCGCTTCTCCCTGATGTAGGGGTTGACGCCGGAGAACGGCAGCAGTGTCTGCGTGGCGGTGCTGACCTGGCGGTTGCCTCGGGCCGCAAGGTAGGCGAGGGCGGCGTCGTCCACGACCATCAGCGGCTGCAAGCGGGCGGAGCCGACGGCAAGTTCGACCCTGGCTTCGCGACTCAGCGTGCCAAAGTAGACGACGAGGAGACTCGCTCCGCTGGTGTCGCGCTCCGCCAGGCTCATGACGACCTTGGCGGGCGGTCGGCCCCAGACCATCAGCACGCGCAGGCTGCCGCCCTGCTCTCTGATCTGCGAGCCGAACGCGGGCGCCTTCGCCCTGCCGTTGATCTCCACCTCGGTCACCTCGAAGAGGCGATACTCGCGCCGGTGCGGGGACCGCTCGTCGAGTGGCCTGGCGCTCTTGGCGTCGTAGCCGAGGAGTTTGAGGGCGGGCAGCAGTTGCCGCCGCGCGGAGACTACGAGCCGGTCCTTCGGCTCGGTGGCGCCCAGCTCTCGCCAATCGTCGAGGGCATCGGCCGCCAGTGCCGCCTCGTCGGTGGAGAGGGCGCCGTAGTCCAGAAGGGGGACTGTGGAGTGCTTGCCGCCAGAGCGGACGAGGTCGACGAGCTCGCGGTCGATGCCCTTGCGCAGGCCGTCGGGCACGCCCGGAAAGAACTCGATCAGGTGGGACTCTCCGGTCTCGATCTCCGGGACGGGTTCGCCGATCTCCAGGAAGTAGACGAGGTCGGCGGCGGTGGCCAAGCCGCCGGTGTCCAGGTGCCGCAGGACCTGGGCCCGTTCCTCCGTGGCGAGGTCCAAGGCGTCGAGCCGGGCCCGGATCCGGTCGGCCGCCTGCTGCCGGAAGGTCGGCAGGTCGCTCGTCACGGTGTCGAGCGCCCGACGTACGTCCATCAGGTCGTGCGTGTCGGTGTCGTCGAGTCGGATGCGGGCGCCGGCCAGCAACTCCTGAAGGCGCAGGTCCTGGTCGTCGGTGACGGCACCGTCGGCCTGCGCGCGGTGCAGCTCGGCGACGAGTTCGTCGTGCGCCCGCCGCAGTTTCGCGCGCCTGGCGGCTTCCCGCTCGGCGATCTCGGCGACGGTGGGAGGGGTGAACTCCCTGGCCGACATGGTGGGCAGCACCGCACGACCGGCCAGTTCGACGATGGTGCGGGCCGCGGCGAAGGCGTCGTGGGCGAGCCGCTCGGCGAGGGCGTCGTCCCAGCTCCGGTCGACCGCCATGAGAAGCCGGTCGAGCGGCGGCCGCTCGTCACGGGTGTCGCACACTTTCAGCAGTTCCACGTCCAGCACGAGTTCAGGGGCGACCGAACCACCGGGATGCGTGGTCGCGGTGTCACCACCCAGGAGAGCGAACAGCTCCTCCATGGAGGTGCGTGCCGCCCACGCCGTCGCGGCGGCGACGGTACCCGAGCGACGCGCCAACTGCTCCAGTTCCCCCAGCACCGCCTCCTTGCCGTCCAGCAAGGACTGGCGCAGGGAGGAGATCTCCTTGACCGCCCGGTTGCCGTCGGACCGGTCGCCGCGCCGGATGCCGTCGACCGCCAGGCACCATTCCCTGGTCAGGCCGGCTGCCCGCTCAACGACCTGCACCAGGTCGTGCCTTCCGGAGCCCTGGAGCGGTTTGCCGCTGGACGAGCGGTGCTTGCGGTCCATGCGGTCGATCTCGTTGTTGATCTCGGTCAGTTTCGACAGGCGTTCGGCCTGCTCCCGCACCTGTGGCATCGCGTCGCGGTTGTCGCGGACCACGGTCATGAGGAGCGATCCGAGCATCCCGTCATCGGCAGCCAGCCAGTGCTTGGCGATCTCAGTCGCCCGCGCGAACCGCAGCCTCTGCGGTGCGAGCAGGGCGCGGCACTGCTCGCGCAACTCCCGCAGTCGGGCCTCCGTCTCGGAGACGTCGGCGATGACTGCCAGCGGGGAAGCGGTCATCAGGGCACCGCTGAGGGCACGGTCGGCGACGGCGGTCGCCGCCTCTCCAAGCCGGTCCGGCAGCCGAGGCACCAGGGCTTTGAGCTGAGCACCCGCCAGATGGTCGCCGGTTATCAGCGCCGTACGCAGCAGGGCTGGCAGCAGGACGAGTTCGCTGCCCTCGGAATCACGGCCCGCGTATCCACCGTACTGCTGGAGCAGGTCCGCGGTCAGTCGGGCGCCCTGGCTGTCACCGGAGGTGAGAAGCGCAGTGGCACCGGCTAGGCGGAGCGCGGCCACCTGCGGCTCGGGGCGGCCAGTGGCGCTCGCCACATGGTGGGCGAGTCCGAAGCGCCGCTCCACGACAAGCCGTGCCAGGGCCCGCTCTGCCACGGCCTCGTCGGAGTCCTGGTCCTCGGGCGCAGCCCTGGCCGTTTCCTCGGCCGGTGTGTCCTCGTCGCGCGGTGCGGCGGTAGCGAGCGCGGGTGCGGGCGCCGGTGCCGGTGCCGGTGCCGGGGTGTCGGGGTCCGAGTTCAGGGGCGGTGCCGGGTCACGGTCGGAGGGTATCGCTGTCGGTGCGTCGTCAATGTGGCGCGGCCCTGGGGGGGTGGTCCGGGCAGGTGCGGCGGCTTCGGAGTCCAAGGCGGAGTCGGACGCGGGCTCCTCGGCAAAGTGCTCGGCAGTCTCCCCTGCCGGGTTCCCGGCCGTTTCCTCGACGGGCTCTCCATGCCGGGTATGCCCAACCGCACGGCGTTCATCGGTCACCGTAGCGCTCGCGGGCTCGGCGGCCTCCGTCTCCGGCCCGGCGGGTCCGCCGGACTCGGCCCCGCGGCAGGCGTCCTCCGCTTGCGGCAACGTCAATTCAGGAGCCATGACCGCCGCCATCGCACATCCGGGCAGCACCCGGACGACCTGTTCCTGAAGAGCAAGGATCTCCGTTGCGGCGTCCGCCTGCCGCCCCAGCCGAATAAGACGTTCCAGGGCGGCGAGGGCGGCGCTCTCCTGGCGTTGCGTCTGCTCCCACACCGTTGCGTCCAGCAGGCGGCGGGCCGCGCTGCGCACGGCCTCGGCGGCAAAGACGGCCGGGCTGTCCGGGCGGCACTCGACATCCAGCAGTTCGCGCAACGTCTCCCGCGATTGGAGGTCACGGTCGTGTGCCGCCCGGTACGAGCGTGCGGCACAGGCCATGTCTTCCAGGCGATGGGGCACCCCCCCGATGCCCGCCGCACGGAACACCGCGTCGGCTCCGTCGAAGACACCGTGCAGTGCTGCCAGCGAAGTCAGGTCATCGTCCTGCGGAGGACGGCCGTCCACGACCGCGTCGGCCACTCTCTCGGCGGCCTGCCGGGCGTCCGAGAGAGCCGATTCCAGCTGCCGGCAGACTTCTTCCGGATCTGTCATCTTCCCGACCCGGACACCTTCAGGCGCTGTCGTGGGCAGGTCGTTCGAGATGACGGGGTCCGGTGTGGAGGCCTCCGTGCCCGGCCGGTCGGGAATGGCAGCACGCTCACGCTTACCGTCGCCCGAGAGTGGCGGCTCCTGGCCTTCCGGTGCGCCGGGAGCGAAGTCCGGGTTCGCCGCCATGATGGACCGCGCCGCGCCACCGACAGCGACGAGTCGTGCGGTCTCCTTCTCGTCGGCCGTCGAGGCGAACCAGTCCTGGTCCGCCGCCCAGGCGAGGACGTACGCATCGGCGACAGAGGCGTTGCACCATGCGAACATTGCGGCCCGGACCAGCGTCGCACCCCACCGGGAAACGGGGTCGGTGACTGTCTCGTCGTCCTGCTCAAAGACGAACCTACCCACCTGACCTATCACAGTGCGGGTGAGTTCCCTGACTCCGCAGGTGCACATGTGCTGCCGTGACTCGCGCCGCAGCCTGGTGAGAATGTCCCGGCACAGGGCGCTGCCCGCCCGTCGAGGCGCCGCCATGCGGATTCCCAGGCTGCCGAGCAGCTCCTGCCGGTGCTTGGGCGGCAGGGAGTTGAAGGCGAGTTCCACCATACCGACCGTGAGGTCGTTCAGGGCGGCGGCCGGGTGTTCCAAGGCGTTGAGAGCGGCGGCCATGCCTCCAAGGGCCTCGGCCGACACGCCCGGCGGGGACAGCGGTGGCCCCGTGACGACGCAGTAGCGGTCCTGCATATGTGCGTGCTCCGTTTCCGTAGCTGTTCTGTGGTTGGTTCCGGGGGATCGGCCCACTCGACGCCGAGGAGTCTTGAGGAGAGAGTCAAAGAAGGCGACAAGCGGAGAAACGCCGAAGTCGAGAAGTGCGCGAAGGACCGTGAACGGATCAGCAGCCGCGCGTGTAATCGGTGACAAAGGTGTACCCGTCGGGCAGTTCCCAGCCGTCCGCCTTGCCGAGTCGGCGGCAATGCTCACGGAAGGCCGCTCGCTGAACTTCACTTGGCGAGCAGCCGGGCAGCAGGCGGCGTAGATGGCCGGGGACGAACTGGACGCCGCGCAACCTCCCGTCGTCCAGTCCCGTTCCGCCCCATGGGCGTATCACCCGCTGTCGGGCGGGACGGTAACCGATGAGGGGGATCGTCGTCTCCCCGCTACGTGCCGGAAAGTGCGGCTGGCCCCAGGCATCGCGGCTGCCAAAGGCCGGTTCCAGGAGCCGTTCCGCGAGCAGTTCCACGACTGCCGACTCCAGGGCAGCGGCCTGTGACCGCACTGGCCTCCGGCCGTAGACCGCACGCGGCAGGCCCGAACGGTCCAGCAGGGCGTGGCCGTCCAGGGTGAGCAACCCGCAGCGGCGCACCGTGCGCATGACCAGCTTCCGGGGACCGAGCCCCGCTGCGGTGTCACCATGGCGGTCACTGCCCGGAGCATCCTCTCTGGTGAGAACAGAGGGGTCGAAGCAGTGCCCGATCACGCGGTCGCCGACCTGCACCGGTTCATCGAGCCGCGCCGTGGCCACATGGATCACCGTGCCGCCGCTGAGCCAGCGCAGTTCAAGCATCAGGCCGGGGAAGAAGTCGTGAGGCCAGCCAACTCCGGTCAGCCGACCGGTCTCGTCCCCAAGTTCGGCGGTGACGTTCTGAACCACCTCGTTCCTGTCCGACACCTCGCCGGAGTGCGCGAGTTCGAGGCAGGTCGTGGGGCATCGGCCGTGAGACCGGCGAAGTTCCCGCGCGACGTACGGGTGCAGCGGGAACCAGCCGCCGATGAGATGGGCCAGCCTCAGCGGTGACCGCCAGACGATCCCGTCCTCGTCGGACCGCAGCAGCTCGCTGGGGCCGAGGGCCGCATCGTCGGCGAGGGGCAGGTCGACCGGATCCAACTCCGCTGCCGGCTCCGGCTCCGGCGGCGCAGTTGTCGTGGACATCCAACCGCGTCCGACTGGGATCAGAGGGTCCCCGGGGATTTCCGTGTCACCGGGATGATGTGACCGCCATACGCCTCCCCCCTCGAAGGCATCGTCGAGCGCGATCCGGGAACCGTTCTCGAACAGGCCCTGATCGCTGTCTCGCTGGACGACATCGGCCAGCGCCACGTTCGCCCGGCACACCGCTGCTGCGTAGTCCACTCCCCTGAGCGCTTCCGTTGCCCCAGGGAAGCCGCGAAGGCGCGGTCCGACCGCTGTGTACACGGTGACCGGTGAGGTCAGGCCGTAGCGCCGCCTCACCGGGATGGCCGCGTGTTCCACCGCTGCCGCAAGGGACCTGAGGTCATCGCCACCCAGCGGTCCGGCGTCGCGCCAGCAGGCCGCCAGGTAGGTCCGGGTCATGGCGTAGTGACCCCATGTACGCAGCGCATCACTGGAGTCGAGGACACCTCGTACCGTGTCGAGGAGACCCAGCAGACCTACCCTCAGGTCCTCGTCGTGGGTTTCACCCACCAGTTCGGCGAGCGAGACTGGAACAAAGGGGCTGAGGAGCTGTGCCCGAGCGGTCGTCAGGAGATGGTTCGCATAGGAGGTCAGGTCGTCGCACCGGGCCGCGTCCCGGGACGGGTAGCAGACGTCGACGACGACATGGCCATCCCCGTTGATCCAGCGTCGGCGCATGCGTAGGCGGTGGAGCTGGGCCGGTGACAGGCTCAGGGCCGGGCCGAAGGCATCGAGATCCGGGACCAGGAGTTCCCTGCGCAGTGGAGCGGCGCTGTTCCCCCGTCTGCCCGGCCCCTCGGCACCCGCAGGCGCCCCCGACACCCACGCCGGTACATCACCGAAGGAGCCCACCTCTGAGTGGGCACCCTCCCTGTAGACAATCTCGGCGTAGAGCGGGTCCGACCCGGTAGCGACGCACACCATGGCACCAACCGGGAGCACGGGAGCGTACTCACCGAAGGTGACCACCGGAAAGTCGTCAAGGCGCAGCGGGCTGCCGCCATAGCCGTCGCCGCCGAGGTCGTAACCGAAGTACACGGTGTTGAAGGCAACGGTGGTGTGCACTGGTGCCTGGCGGGCCGCGACAACTGCTTCGAGATACCTCCGCAGCCGCTCCCGGTCCTGGTGGGGTACGGCGTCGTAGCCCCTGGTCATGACAGAGGTCAACAGGGCCCGGTCGCCATACGGGTCAGGCACCCCCGACCCGTCGCAACGCGCTGATGGCGCTGCCGACCCCCCACGTTCGCCGATTGCTGCTGATACATACGGGTCTCCACCCATGACACCTCCGCCGCACCACAGGACGCCCAAGCCCGGCACGCGGTAGTCCCGCAGACTATGCCTACGCATGGCATTCCGGCAGCGCCTTTGCCACTTTGCGATCCGTCGGCAGCAGCTCGGCCGAACACGCGCCGTGCGCTTTCACCCGCGCGACGGGAGCAGACGGCGCAATCAGAAGGCCACCACGCACCTCGGATATGAGTGGGGCGGCCATGGCCTGCTCGCTGATGGTGCGGACCTTTGGGTGCGCGCGGTTGACGGCCTTCGGGCCTGCGGAGAGCTTGCTCCAGCGACCGCAGTAGGGAACGCGGACGGCTGGGCCGGTGCCTGGTACGCCTTGTCCGCCCAGCACCGTATGTGGCCGGCGTTGGGCGCGTCGAGGAGGCCGTGGGCGCGGGCCGCCTTGATGTCGTGCAGGGCGCCGAGTACGACCGGTCGGCGGCGATCGGGTCGATCGGCAGCAGGGTGCCGTCCAGGATCACGACCGTCTTGGTGCGGAGACAGCCACCGCCTCCTCAAGGGTGGGCGCGAGCGCGGCCAGGGCTTCGATGGCTTCGCTGACGTGGCGGTGGGCAGTGGCCAATCAGGTGCCGAACCCCGCTGCCGGCTAGGCCAAGGTGCGGCCGAAGCGAAGGCGGGCCGGAACGAGCAGGGCTTGCCGCCCGCCGGTCAGCCTCCGCCACCGCCTCCCGATCCGCCTCGCCGCGATGAGCTCTCGCCGCAGCAATTCGAGCGCTGAAGTGGACAGATCCGGGCCGGACGGTGGACAAGCACGCGAAGCTCCTGGCGGAGAAGGTTGCTATGGGACAACCCATCTACCAGGAGCTCCGTCGCTCTGTCACTCCAACTGCTCAACCCCGTAGGCGGGTTGGAAACGCCTCATTGTTCGCTTGGCAATGTCGTAGATCAGCCCCATGGTGATCCGGAAAAAGTCGAAGCCGGTACCACCTGACGGATTTGACGCGGGTCAGCCCTTCTGAGCAGGCTCAAGGATCGCCACGCACTCCATGTGGTGGGTCATCGGGAAGAGGTCGAAGGCCCGCAGCGACACCGGCCGGTAGCCGGAGTCGCGGAAGAAGGAGAGGTCGCGGGCGAGGGCGGCCGGGTCGCAGGCGACATAGGCGATCCGGCGGGCGCCCAGTCCGGCCAGGTGGCGCACGGTGTCCCGGCCCGCGCCGGAGCGCGGCGGGTCGAGCACGATCAGGTCGGTGGAGGTGATGCCGGTGCGCGGCAGCAGCCGCTCGACCCTGTCGCACTCGATCCGGATGTTCTCCAGTCCGGCCAGGTTGTGCCGGGCGTCCGCCACCGCCTGCTTGTCGGACTCGATGCCCAGCACCGCGCCCTGCTCGCCCAGCCGCTCCGCCAGCGCTCCGGCGAAGAGGCCGACACCGCAGTAGAGGTCGAGCGCATTCTCGCCGGGGCGCGGGGCGAGGCCGTCCAGGACCGCGTCGACCAGGG
Source organism: Peterkaempfera bronchialis (assembly GCF_003258605.2). Lineage (NCBI taxonomy): Bacteria > Bacillati > Actinomycetota > Actinomycetes > Kitasatosporales > Streptomycetaceae > Peterkaempfera > Peterkaempfera bronchialis. The sequence goes on along the minus strand of NZ_CP031264.1, from coordinate 5,182,751 downwards.
TGTCGGCCGCGGCGGGGTGGATCTGCCAGAAGCCGCCGCCGGTGACCCGCCAGGTGCGGCCGGCCGCCCGCTCGCGGACGAAGGTGCGGCCGTGCACGCGGTGGAAGAGCTCGCGCTCGTCGATCCGGGCGACCGAGACCGGCCGGTCCAGCTCCACCAGCGGCAGCCGGCCGCCGGGCACGGGGGTGAGGATCACCTGCCGGTCGGAGGAGCCGGTGGCCGCCACCGCCTCGACGGTGGCGATCTGCGGCCACTCCCGGGCCTCGATGCCGAGCTCCTCGATGCCGGGGGCGGCGATCAGGCAGCGGTCGACCGGCTGCACCTCGTGGGAGCGGTGGCGGCGCAGCCCGACCCGGCCGCTGGCGCGGTCCACGGCGAACTGCACCCGGGTGCGCCACGCGGGGACCTGCCCGGCCGGGACCTTGTCACCGGGGGCGGGCTCGACGGAGCCGTCCCAGCCGGCCTCGGCGGGGGTGAGCCCGGCGAGCCGTTCCAGCTGCTCGGTGAGCACCTGCACCTTGAGCTTGCGCTGCGCGCCGGGGGTGGCGTGCTGCCAGTCGCAGCCGCCGCACCTGCCCGGTCCGGCGAACGGGCAGGGGGCGTCGACGCGGTCCTTGGAGGACTGGAGCACCTCCACGGCGTCGGCGCGCAGGAAGCGGGAGCGGTCGGTGCCCTCGGTCACCTCGGCCACCACCCGCTCACCGGGGAGCGCGTGCCGGACGAAGAGCACCCGCCCCTCGTGTCGGGCGACGCAGTGGCCGCCGTGGGCGACCGGGCCGACCTCGACCTCGTAGCGCTCGCCGACGAGCGAAGGGGCGTCGGCGGATGGGGTGGCTGTGCTGGTCACGAAGAGCTGTCCTTGGCGTCGTTGGTCCCGGCCCCCTTGTCGGGGCCGGTGACGGTGGCCTCCGGCTTGCGCTGTCGCCGCGGTTCGCCGCGCCGGACCGATCCGGGCGCGGACCACTCGCGCTGCTGCTTGCGCCGCTCGGAGGACTCCAGCTGCCAGGGTACGGAAACCACCATCACCCCGGGGGTGAACAGCAGCCGTCCCTTGAGCCGCAGCGCGCTCTGGTTGTGCAGCAGCTGCTCGTACCAGTGGCCGACCACATACTCCGGGATGTAGACGGTGACCACATCGCGGGGGCTGCTGCGGCGGAGGTTCTTCACATACTCCAGGATCGGCCGGGTGATCTCCCGGTACGGGGAGTCCAGCACCTTGAGCGGCACCTCGATGCCGCGCTCGTGCCACTCGGCCTGGAGGGCCTTGGTGTCCGGCGGGTCGACATTGACGGTGACCGCCTCCAGGACGCTGGAGCGGGCCAGCCGGGCATAGGCGAGGGCGCGCAGGGTGGGCTTGTGCAGCTTGGAGACCAGCACGATGGAGTGCACCCGGGAGGGCAGTACGGCGTCCTCGCCCGGCTCCTCGGCGGAGACCAGCTCCTCGGCGACACCGTCGTAGTGGCGGCGGATGGCCTTCATCATCACGAAGAGCACCACCATCAGCATGATCGCCACCCAGGCGTGGGTGAACTTGGTGACCAGCACCACGATCAGCACCAGCGCGGTCATCACCAGCCCGAAGGTGTTGATCGCCCGGCTGCGGATCATATGGGAGCGCTTCTTGGGGTCGGTCTCGGTTCTGAGCAGTCTGGTCCAGTGCCGGATCATGCCGCTCTGGCTCATGTTGAAGGAGACGAAGACGCCGACGATATAGAGCTGGATCAGCCGGGTGGGGTCGGCGCCGTAGGCGACGATGAAGACCATGGCGATGCCGGCCAGCACGATGATGCCGTTGGAGAAGGCCAGCCGGTCGCCCCGGGTGTGCAACTGGCGGGGCAGATAGCGGTCCTGGGCGAGGATCGAGCCGAGCACCGGGAAGCCGTTGAAGGCGGTGTTGGCGGCCAGCACCAGGATCAGCCCGGTGACGGCGGCGACAAAGAAGAAGCCCGGCTTGAAGTCGCTGAACACCGCCTCGCTGATCTGCGCCAGCGCGGTCTTCTGGTGGTAGTTCTCGGGGGCGCCGATCAGCTGGGTGGCCGGGTCGTCGGCCATCCGCACCCCGGTCAGGCTGGCCAGGTAGATGATGCCCATGAACATCGTCACGGCGATGGTGCCCATCAGCAGCAGCGTGTTGGCCGCGTTCCTGCTCTTGGGCTTGCGGAAGGCCGGTACGCCGTTGCTGATCGCCTCGACACCGGTCAGCGCGGCGCAGCCGGAGGAGAACGCCCGCAGCAGCAGGAAGATCAGGGCGAATCCGGCCAGACCGGTCTCGCCGGGCTCGGCCTGGAGGTGGTAGGCGGCGCTCTCGGCATGGATGTCCGCGCCCAGCGCCAGGTGCCGGAAGAGTCCCCAGAGGGTCATGGAGAAGACGCCGGCCATGAAGGCATAGGTGGGGATGGCGAAGGCGGTGCCGGATTCGCGCACCCCGCGCAGGTTCATGCTCATGAGGATCAGGACGACCAGGATCGACAGCCCCACCTCGTGCCCGCGCAGCGCCGGGACGGCCGAGACCACATTGGCCACGCCCGAGGTGGTGGAGACCGCCACGGTGAGGACGTAGTCGACCATCAGGGCGCTGGCCACGATCAGGCCCGAGTTGGGCCCGTGGTTGACCGTGGCGACCTCGTAGTCCCCGCCGCCGCTCGGATAGGCGTGCACGTTCTGCCGGTACGACGCCACCACCGCCAGCATCACGATGGCGACCACCACGCCGATCTGCCAGGAGAAGTGGATCGCCGACACGCCTGCCACCGAGAGGGTGAGCAGGATCTCCTCGGGGGCGTACGCGACCGACGAGAGCGCGTCGGAGGCGAAGACGGGCAGGGCGATCCGCTTGGGCAGCAACGTCTCACCGAGCTTGTCGCTCCGCAGAGCGCGCCCGATGAGGATGCGTTTGGGTACGTCGGTCAGCTTGGACACGATGAGGATCGTAAGCCGTACGGGGGTGCACCCGGCACCCACCTGCCGCCGAAGCCTTCCCGAACGGACGTTCGGCGCGGCAGGATGGCCGCCGGTCCGGGACCGGCCGGGGCCGCGCGGCGGATCGGCTCCACCGCGCAGGTGTGGCCGACCACCGTCGGCGGGTACCGCGTGTGTGTACAGGGACGCGCGGTGCGACCCTGGTGTACTGCCTGGCGCCGACCGGTGCCAGGATCGGGCCGAGACATCACTCCGGAAGGACGGTCGTGCACATCGTCATCATGGGTTGCGGGCGCGTGGGCTCAGCTCTCGCGCGCACCCTGGAGAAACAGGGTCACTCGGTCGCCGTGGTCGACCAGGACCCGACGGCGTTCCGCCGTCTCGGTTCGGGCTTCGGGGGCAGGCGGGTGACCGGGGTCGGCTTCGACCAGGACACCCTCAAGGAGGCCGGCATCGAGGAGGCCGGCGCGTTCGCGGCGGTGAGCAGCGGCGACAACTCCAACATCATCGCCGCGCGGGTGGCCCGCGAGACCTTCGGTGTCGAGAATGTCGCAGCCCGCATCTACGACCCTCGCCGGGCCGAGGTCTACCAGCGGCTCGGCATCCCGACCGTGGCCACCGTGCGCTGGACCGCCGACCAGATGCTGCGCCGGCTGCTGCCCAGCGGCGCTGAGCCGCTCTGGCAGGACCCGAGCGGCTCCGTGCAGCTCGCCGAGGTCCCCGTCTCCCCGGCGTGGGTCGGCCACCGGCTGAGCGAGCTGGAGGCCGCCGCCGATGTACGGGTGGCCTTTGTCACCCGGCTCGGCGAGGGCACCCTGCCCGGAGCCGATTCGGTGCTTCAGGAAGGCGACCTGGTCCATGTGATGATGCGGATCTCCGCACTCCAGTCGGTCGAGGCAGCGTTCGCCAAGGGTCCGGAGGAGGGTCACTGATGCGCGTCGCAATCGCCGGAGCCGGCGCGGTCGGCCGCTCCATCGCGGGCGAGCTGCTGGAGAACGGCCATGAGGTACTGCTGATCGACAAGAACCCCGGCTCCATCTCGGTGGAGCGGGTGCCGCAGGCGGAGTGGCTGCTGGCCGACGCCTGCGAGATCACCTCGCTGGACGAGGCGGCGCTGCAACGCTGCCATGTGGTCATCGCCGCGACCGGCGACGACAAGGTCAACCTGGTGGTCTCGCTGCTGGCCAAGACCGAGTACGGGGTGCCGCGCGTGGTGGCCCGGGTCAACAACCCCAAGAACGAGTGGCTCTTCAATGAGTCCTGGGGCGTGGACGTCGCGGTCTCCACGCCGCGCCTGATGTCGGCGCTGGTGGAGGAGGCGGTCAGCGTCGGCGACCTGGTCCGCCTGATGCGGTTCAGCCAGGGCGACGCCAACCTGGTGGAACTCACCCTTCCGGGGGACGCCGAGCTGGTCGGTACCCGGGTCGGCGACGTGGCCTGGCCGGAGGACACCGCGCTGGTGACCATCATCCGGGAGAGCCGGGTGCTGGTGCCCAGCAAGGACGACACCCTGGAGGGCGGCGACGAGCTGCTCTTCGTGGCCGCGCAGGACCGCGAGGGGCAGCTGGAGGACCTGCTCTCCGCCGAGATGGAGCAGCCGCAGGACTGAGCCCGGTCATGGCGAAGGGGAGGGCTGCCCGGCGTCGGGCGGCCCTCCCCTTGCGCTGCGGCTCGGTCTGCGCTGCGGCTCAGTCTGCGTTGCGGCTCAGTACTCCGAGCTGGGCGCGGCGTGCCGGGCCCGGTGCGGGGTGGCCGGAGCGGGCGTGACGGCGGCCTCCGGGCCACCGCCGTCCTCCTCGTCGTCATCATCCAGCACCGCCTTGATCGGCGGCGGCGCCTTGAGCAGGATCTGCCAGGTGAAGTACATCGCGACCAGCATCGGCGGAATGCCGAGGGCGACCTTCATCCACCCCAGCAGATTGGCGTTGTGCGCGAAGTAGAGCGGGAAGAGCACCACCGGCTTGACCGCCATGCAGATGAACCAGACCCAGGTCGCCCGGGTGTACGCGGCGAGCCGGCCGGGGTTCTGCTTCCGCCAGGTGAACAGCTCGCCGGTGATCGGGCCGAGCATCACCCCGATCAGCGGCCAGCGCACCAGCGCCGAGAGCGCCAGACCGGTGCAGTAGGCCACGCTGTAGAGCAGGCCGGGCAGGTAGAAGTCCTCGGCCTTGCCCGACTTCATCGCGATGTACGCGCCGATGGCGACGCCGAAGACGCCGCTGAAGGCATGCTGCACGGTCTCCCGACGCAGCAGCCGCACCACGGCGAAGACCCCGGACAGGCCGAGCGCGGCCCACGCCGCGGCGGAGACCTGGTGGGTCAGGTTGAAGGTGACGATGAACACCAGGCCGGGCAGCGTCATGTCGATCATGCCGCGTACCCCGCCGAAAGCCTTCATCACGGAGTCGGCGGCCTCCTTGGAGGCCGCCTCGTGCCGGGCTGCCGCCTCCTCGGGGGTCTCGTCCCTCGCAGTGGCGGCGGCGTCGCCGCCGGGCAGGTTGCTCACGTCATTCGCTCCCATGTCCGACCGGACGCAGCTCGTAGCGCGGGTTGAAGAGCACTCGGCGGCCGTGTGCATGGCTGATCCGCCCGCTGGCGATCAGCCTCCGGCCGGGTTCTATGCCCGCGATCGACCGGCGCCCCAGCCACACCACGTCCAGCGCGTCGGAGCCGTCGAACAGCTCGGCTTCCAGGGCGGGTACGCCCGCGCGGGGGCGGAGCGTGACGGTGCGCAGGGTGCCGGTGACGGTGACCAGCTCGCGGTCGTCGCAGCGGGAGATGGGCGTGCAACCCGCCTCCTGCGCGTCCTGGCGCAGCTCCTCCGCCTGGAGCTCCTCCGGGGAGCTGGTCAGGCGATCGAGCATGCGGCGGAAGCGTCCGGGCTGCCGGTCGCTGCGGATGTCACCACTCATGCGGGAAGGGTACCCGTTTCCGCCCCGCCGTACGGGGGGCGCGCACCGTCCGCACCCGGCTCACCGCTCGAAGCGGTACCCCATGCCCGGCTCGGTGATGAAGTGCCGGGGACGGGACGGATCCGCCTCCAGCTTGCGGCGCAACTGGGCCATGTACACCCGCAGATAGTTGGTCTCCGTCCGGTACGCCGGGCCCCACACCTCCTGGAGCAGCTGCTTCTGGCTGACCAGTCGGCCGGCGTTGCGGACCAGCACCTCCAGCAGATGCCACTCGGTGGGGGTGAGGCGGATGTCGGCCCCGCCCCGGTTCACCCTCTTGGCGGCGAGGTCGACGGTGAAGGAGTCGGTGACGACCACCGCGTCCTCGCCCGACCCGGCGACCGGCTCGGCCCGCCGCACGGCGGCGCGCAGCCGGGCCAGCAGCTCGTCCATGCCGAAGGGCTTGGTGACATAGTCGTCGGCGCCCGCGTCCAGCGCCTCGACCTTCTCGTCGGAGGACTGCCGGGCGGAGAGCACGATGATCGGCACCCTGGTCCAGCCGCGCAGCCCCTTGATCACCTCCGCGCCGTCCATATCGGGCAGGCCCAGGTCGAGCACCACCACATCCGGGTGGCGGGCGACGGCCAGCTCCAGCGCGCCGGCGCCGTCGTGCGCGGCGTCCACCTCATAGCCGCGCGCCCGAAGGTTGATCACCAGGGCACGGACGATCTGCGGTTCGTCGTCCACGACGAGGACCCGGGTCATACGTTGCGCCGCCTCTCCGAGAGCAGGGGTTGGGGGGCCTCATGCGGTCAGCGCCGACGGCGGCGGCTGCGGGATGTCCCGGTGCGCCGCCGCCGACGGCAGGGTCAGCACCATGGTCAGCCCACCGCCGGGCGTGTCCTCGGCGGTGATGCTGCCTCCCATGGCTTCCACGAACCCGCGCGCGACGGCGAGGCCGAGGCCCACCCCGGTCCCGCGCGGGGCGTCGCCGTACCGCTGGAAGGGCTCGAAGATCCGGTCCTTGGCCTCGTCCGGCACGCCCGGACCCCGGTCGGCGATCCGCAGCTCCACCCGGTCACCGCCGTCCGCGAGGCGCAGCACACTGGCCGCGACCAGCACCGGATGGCCGTCCCCGCTGTACTTGACGGCGTTCTCCACCACATTGGCCACCGCCCGCTCCAGCAGCCCCGGATCGGCCGGGACCATCGGCAGCGTCTCCGGGATGTCCAGCTGCACCCGGTCCGGCGGCACCCCGCCCAGCGCCGCCGGGACGACCTCGTCCAGGTCCACCTCCTGGAGCAGCGGCGTCACCGTACCCGTCTGGAGGCGGCTCATATCCAGCAGATTGTTGATCAGGTGGTCCAGCCGGTCGGCCCCCGCCTCGATACCGGCCAGCAGCTCCGCCTCGTCCTCCGGCCCCCACTCCACATCCTCGGACCGCAGCGAGGAGACGGCCGCCTTGATACCGGCCAGCGGCGTCCGCAGATCATGGGAGACCGCCGCCAGCAGGGCGGTGCGAATCCGGTTCCCCTCGGCCAGCCGCCGCGCCGCCGCGGCCTCCTCGGAGAGCCGCCGACGCTCCAGCACCACCGCCGCCTGCGCGGCGAAGGCCCCCAGCACCCGGCGGTCCGCAGCGGGCAGCACCCGCCCGGTCAGCGCCAGCGCAAAGCGGTCACCGGCGGGGACGTCCACATCCGCGTCCTCCGGCCGGGCCGCCGGCCGGGGCCCCACCGCACCGGCGCAGCTCCACTGCCCGTACTCCTGACCGCGCTCCAGCAGCGCCACCGACTCGGTCTGGAAGGTCTCCCGCACCTGGTCCAGCAGCGCCGCCAGGCTGTCCTCGCCACGCAGCACACTCCCCGCCAGATGGCTGAGCGTGTCCGCCTCGGCCCGGCTGCGCGCGGCCTGCTGGGTACGCCGGGCGGCGATGTCCACCACCGAGGCCACCGACACCGCCACGGCGGCGAAGATCGCCAACCCGAGGATGTTCTCCGGGTTGGCGATGGTGAAGGTATGGAGGGGCGGCGTGAACCAGTAGTTGAGCAGCAGCGAACCCACCACCGCCGACGCCAGCGCCGGATACAGCCCGCCGATCAGCGCCGCACCCACCGTCAGCGTGAGGAAGAGCAGCATGTCGGTGGGCAGCCCCGGCTGCTCCAGCGGCCCCGCCAGCAGCAGCGTCAGCAGGACCGGCCCCGCACAGCCCACCAGCCAGCCGGCCACCGCCCGGTGCGGGCCCAGCGCGGTGGGCAGCCGCCCCGGCAGCGCCGGCCGACCCGCCGCCGCATGCTCATGGGTGACGATATGCACATCGATGTCCCCGGACTCCCGGGCGACCGTGGCCCCCACGCCCGGCCCGAAGACGTACTGCCAGGCCCGGCGGCGGCTGGAGCCCAGCACGATCTGGGTGGCGTTGACGCCCCGGGCGAAGTCCAGCAGGGCGCTGGGCACATCGTCGCCCAGCACCATGTGGAAGCTGCCGCCCAGGTCCTCCACCAGGCGTCGCTCCTCCACCAGTTCCTGCGGGGAGGCGGCCGTCAACCCGTCGGAGCGGGAGATGTACACGGCCAGCAGCTCACTGCCGGAGCCCTTGGCCGCGATCCTGGCCGCCCGCCGGATCAGCGTGCGGCCCTCCGGGCCGCCGGTCAGCCCCACCACGATGCGCTCCCGGGCCTGCCAGGTCGCGGCGATATGGTGCTCGGCCCGGTAGCGCTGGAGGTACTCGTCGACCCGGTCGGCGGTCCACAGCAGCGCCAGTTCCCGCAGTGCGGTGAGATTGCCCGGCCGGAAGTAGTGGGAGAGCGCCGCGTCGACCTTGTCCGGGGCGTACACATTGCCGTGCGCCAGTCGGCGCCGCAGCGCCTCCGGCGACATGTCGACCAGCTCCAGCTGATCGGCCCGGCGGACCACCTCGTCCGGCACCGTCTCCCGCTGGCGCACCCCCGTGATGCCCTCCACCACATCGCCCAGCGACTCCAGGTGCTGGACATTGACGGTGGTCACCACGTCGATACCGGCGGTCAGCAGCTCCTCGACGTCCTGCCAGCGCTTGGCATTGCGGCACCCTGGCACATTGGTGTGGGCCAGCTCGTCCACCAGCGCCACGGCCGGACGGCGTGCGAGCACCGCGTCCACGTCCAGCTCGGTGAAGACCGCGCCCCGGTGGACCAGCCGTCTGCGCGGCAGCACCTCCAGACCGGCCAGCAACTCCTCGGTACGCATCCGCCCGTGATGCTCGACCAGCCCGACCACCACATCGGTGCCACGCTGGAGACGCCGATGCGCTTCGGAGAGCATCGCAAAGGTCTTGCCGACGCCGGGGGCGGCCCCGAGGTAGATCCTGAGCTTGCCGCGCGCCATGGCTCCGTTCTCCCTTGCCGCGGCGGCCCGCGCAACCCGACGCCCGGACGGGGACCCTCCGCAGACCGAGAATAGGCGCCCCGCAGCCGGGCTCCGACAGAATTAGCGCGTTCTTGACGGGGTCGACCCGGTGGGCGGACCGGTGTGCGGGCATGCGAAAGGGCCCCGTAGCCTTCCGGCTACGGGGCCCTCCCGTCAAAGATTGTTCGGCGGCGTCCTACTCTCCCACAGGGTCCCCCCTGCAGTACCATCGGCGCTGTAAGGCTTAGCTTCCGGGTTCGGAATGTAACCGGGCGTTTCCCTCACGCTATGACCACCGAAACACTATGAAGTTGACCCGGAAACAGGCACGGATCATTGCTTCAGAACAACACAGTGGACGCGGAGCAACTATGGACAAGCCCTCGGCCTATTAGTACCGGTCAGCTCCACCCCTCACGAGGCTTCCACACCCGGCCTATCAACCCAGTCGTCTACTGGGAGCCTTACCCACTCAAGGTGGTGGGAGCCCTCATCTCGAAGCAGGCTTCCCGCTTAGATGCTTTCAGCGGTTATCCCTCCCGAACGTAGCCAACCAGCCATGCCCTTGGCAGAACAACTGGCACACCAGAGGTCCGTCCGTCCCGGTCCTCTCGTACTAGGGACAGCCCTTCTCAAGACTCCTACGCGCACAGCGGATAGGGACCGAACTGTCTCACGACGTTCTAAACCCAGCTCGCGTACCGCTTTAATGGGCGAACAGCCCAACCCTTGGGACCTACTCCAGCCCCAGGATGCGACGAGCCGACATCGAGGTGCCAAACCATCCCGTCGATATGGACTCTTGGGGAAGATCAGCCTGTTATCCCCGGGGTACCTTTTATCCGTTGAGCGACGGCGCTTCCACAAGCCACCGCCGGATCACTAGTCCCTGCTTTCGCACCTGCTCGACCCGTCGGTCTCACAGTCAAGCTCCCTTGTGCACTTACACTCAACACCTGATTGCCAACCAGGCTGAGGGAACCTTTGGGCGCCTCCGTTACCCTTTAGGAGGCAACCGCCCCAGTTAAACTACCCACCAGACACTGTCCCTGATCCGGATCACGGACCCAGGTTAGACATCCAGCACGACCAGAGTGGTATTTCAACGATGACTCCACCATGACTGGCGTCACAGCTTCACAGTCTCCCACCTATCCTACACAAGCCGAACCGAACACCAATATCAAGCTATAGTAAAGGTCCCGGGGTCTTTCCGTCCTGCTGCGCGAAACGAGCATCTTTACTCGTAATGCAATTTCACCGGGCCCGTGGTTGAGACAGTCGAGAAGTCGTTACGCCATTCGTGCAGGTCGGAACTTACCCGACAAGGAATTTCGCTACCTTAGGATGGTTATAGTTACCACCGCCGTTTACTGGCGCTTAAGTTCTCAGCTTCGCCACGACGAATCATGACTAACCGGTCCCCTTAACGTTCCAGCACCGGGCAGGCGTCAGTCCGTATACATCGCCTTACGGCTTCGCACGGACCTGTGTTTTTAGTAAACAGTCGCTTCTCGCTGGTCTCTGCGGCCACCACCAGCTCAGAGTGCAAGACCCATCACCAGCAATGGCCCCCCTTCTCCCGAAGTTACGGGGGCATTTTGCCGAGTTCCTTAACCACGGTTCACCCGAACGCCTCGGTATTCTCTACCTGACCACCTGAGTCGGTTTGGGGTACGGGCCGCCATAGAACTCGCTAGAGGCTTTTCTCGACAGCATAGGATCATCCACTTCACCACAATCGGCTCGGCATCAGGTCTCAGACTATATGCAGGGCGGATTTGCCTACCCCACGTCCTACACCCTTACCCCGGGACAACCACCGCCCGGGCTGGACTACCTTCCTGCGTCACCCCATCGCTCACCTACTACCCTGTTGGACCGGCGGCTCCACCACTCCCCTTTGTCCGAAGACTCCGGGGCGGCTTCACGGCCTTAGCATTCAGAGGTTCAGCGTTGACGCTCTACAGCGGGTACGGGAATATCAACCCGTTGTCCATCGACTACGCCTGTCGGCCTCGCCTTAGGTCCCGACTTACCCTGGGCAGATCAGCTTGACCCAGGAACCCTTGGTCAATCGGCGCAAGAGTTTCCCACTCTTGTATCGCTACTCATGCCTGCATTCTCACTCGTATACCGTCCACGACTGGCTCCCGCCGCCGCTTCACCCGGCACACGACGCTCCCCTACCCACCCACACACCCGTTAAGGCTATTTGTGTGAGTGACACGGCTTCGGCGGTGTACTTGAGCCCCGCTACATTGTCGGCGCGGAATCACTTGACCAGTGAGCTATTACGCACTCTTTCAAGGGTGGCTGCTTCTAAGCCAACCTCCTGGTTGTCTCTGCGACTCCACATCCTTTCCCACTTAGCACACGCTTAGGGGCCTTAGCCGGTGTTCTGGGCTGTTTCCCTCTCGACCACGGAGCTTATCCCCCGCAGTCTCACTGCCGTGCTCTCACTTACCGGCATTCGGAGTTTGGCTAAGGTCAGTAACCCGGTGAGGCCCATCGCCTATCCAGTGCTCTACCTCCGGCAAGAAACACACGACGCTGCACCTAAATGCATTTCGGGGAGAACCAGCTATCACGGAGTTTGATTGGCCTTTCACCCCTAACCACAGGTCATCCCCCAGGTTTTCAACCCTGGTGGGTTCGGGCCTCCACACGGTCTTACCCGCGCTTCACCCTGCCCATGGCTAGATCACTCCGCTTCGGGTCTTGGGCATGCGACTAAGAACGCCCTATTCGGACTCGCTTTCGCTACGGCTACCCCACACGGGTTAACCTCGCCACACACCGCAAACTCGCAGGCTCATTCTTCAAAAGGCACGCAGTCACGGCCGCAGTCCGAAAACCACGACGACGCTCCCACGGCTTGTAGGCACACGGTTTCAGGTACTATTTCACTCCGCTCCCGCGGTACTTTTCACCATTCCCTCACGGTACTATCCGCTATCGGTCACCAGGGAATATTTAGGCTTAGCGGGTGGTCCCGCCAGATTCACACGGGATTTCTCGGGCCCCGTGCTACTTGGGAAACGCACAAGCAAGCCGCACAGATTTCGTCTACGGGGGTCTTACCCTCTACGCCGGGCCTTTCGCATGCCCTTCGACTACCTGTACGGTTTCTGACTCGCCCAGCCGCCGGCAGACGACTGAAGTACGCTCCCACAACCCCGCACGCGCAACCCCTGCCGGGTATCACACACATACGGTTTAGCCTCATCCGGTTTCGCTCGCCACTACTCCCGGAATCACGGTTGTTTTCTCTTCCTGCGGGTACTGAGATGTTTCACTTCCCGCGTTCCCTCCACACTGCCTATGTGTTCAGCAGCGGGTGACAGCCCATGACGACTGCCGGGTTTCCCCATTCGGACACCCCCGGATCAAAGCTCGGTTGACAGCTCCCCGGGGCCTATCGCGGCCTCCCACGTCCTTCATCGGTTCCTGGTGCCAAGGCATCCACCGTGCGCCCTTAAAAACTTGGCCACAGATGCTCGCGTCCACTGTGCAGTTCTCAAACAACGACCAGCCACCCACCCAGAACAAGCATGGGACCGGCACAACCAGAGGAAACAACCAACCGTTCCCTCAGGACCCAACAGCGCGCCCGACAACCCCCACACCCCCGACCCGCCTTCCACACGCCAAAGGCGCAGTACTAACGAACCCGGGGACCCGGGACCTGCCGAATAGTCAACGTTCCACCCATGAGCAACCGCTCCGAGACACTCGCTCGAAGCCGGCCAATGCTCCTTAGAAAGGAGGTGATCCAGCCGCACCTTCCGGTACGGCTACCTTGTTACGACTTCGTCCCAATCGCTGGTCCCACCTTCGACGGCTCCCTCCCAGAGGGTTGGGCCACCGGCTTCGGGTGTTACCGACTTTCGTGACGTGACGGGCGGTGTGTACAAGGCCCGGGAACGTATTCACCGCAGCATGCTGATCTGCGATTACTAGCGACTCCGACTTCATGGGGTCGAGTTGCAGACCCCAATCCGAACTGAGGCCGGCTTTTTGGGATTCGCTCCACCTCGCGGTATCGCAGCCCATTGTACCGACCATTGTAGCACGTGTGCAGCCCAAGACATAAGGGGCATGATGATTTGACGTCGTCCCCACCTTCCTCCGAGTTGACCCCGGCAGTCTCCTGTGAGTCCCCGACATTACTCGCTGGCAACACAGAACAAGGGTTGCGCTCGTTGCGGGACTTAACCCAACATCTCACGACACGAGCTGACGACAACCATGCACCACCTGTACACCGACCACAAGGGGGCTGACATCTCTGCCAGTTTCCGGTGTATGTCAAGCCTTGGTAAGGTTCTTCGCGTTGCGTCGAATTAAGCCACATGCTCCGCCGCTTGTGCGGGCCCCCGTCAATTCCTTTGAGTTTTAGCCTTGCGGCCGTACTCCCCAGGCGGGGAACTTAATGCGTTAGCTGCGGCACGGACGACGTGGAATGTCGCCCACACCTAGTTCCCAACGTTTACGGCGTGGACTACCAGGGTATCTAATCCTGTTCGCTCCCCACGCTTTCGCTCCTCAGCGTCAGTATCGGCCCAGAGATCCGCCTTCGCCACCGGTGTTCCTCCTGATATCTGCGCATTTCACCGCTACACCAGGAATTCCGATCTCCCCTACCGAACTCTAGCCTGCCCGTATCGAATGCAGACCCGGGGTTAAGCCCCGGGCTTTCACATCCGACGCGACAGGCCGCCTACGAGCTCTTTACGCCCAATAATTCCGGACAACGCTCGCACCCTACGTATTACCGCGGCTGCTGGCACGTAGTTAGCCGGTGCTTCTTCTGCAGGTACCGTCACTTGCGCTTCTTCCCTGCTGAAAGAGGTTTACAACCCGAAGGCCGTCATCCCTCACGCGGCGTCGCTGCATCAGGCTTTCGCCCATTGTGCAATATTCCCCACTGCTGCCTCCCGTAGGAGTCTGGGCCGTGTCTCAGTCCCAGTGTGGCCGGTCGCCCTCTCAGGCCGGCTACCCGTCGTCGCCTTGGTAGGCCATCACCCCACCAACAAGCTGATAGGCCGCGGGCTCATCCTGCACCGCCGGAGCTTTCCACGCACACCCCATGCGGAGGTACGTCGTATCCGGTATTAGCACCGGTTTCCCGGTGTTGTCCCAGAGTGCAGGGCAGATTGCCCACGTGTTACTCACCCGTTCGCCACTGATCCACCCCGAAGGGCTTCACCGTTCGACTTGCATGTGTTAAGCACGCCGCCAGCGTTCGTCCTGAGCCAGGATCAAACTCTCCGTGAATGTCTCATTCGCGGAAGAGCGGCACGGCATCCGGCGGAATAAGCCGGACCCGCGCACAGCGTCCTCGCTGCACTTCATTCAAAGGAACCCAAAGGGTTCAAATATCTGGCGTTGACTTTTGGCACGCTGTTGAGTTCTCAAGGAACGGACGCTTCCATCGAAACCCCTTCAGGTTTCTCCGGGCGCTTCCCTTCTTCGTGTCTCCAGCTTATCAGATCCGCTTTCCGCTTCCCTGACCCCCGCTGGCGAGGCACTGCATTCTTGCTTTCGGCCTTTCGGCGCTTTCCGACTCTAGCAGATCTCGCTGGGAGTCGAATTCCGGTCACCGGGTGCGAAAGAGCATGGCTCTCTCACGTTCAGGTGTCCGGGAGGTGGCCGCTCCGGGAAGGTCTCCCCGTTCAGCGACCACGGAACTGTACGACTACGGCGGCGCCGGAAGCAAATCGGCCCCGGGACGCCTGCTGCGGCGGTCCCGGGGCCTCTCTGACGTACGTACAGGTCTCAGCGGACCTCGGTGATCTCCGGGCCCCGCTCAAAGGGGTTGAGGCTCGCGGCGCCGCCGAAGCGGGAGTCGCCCTCCTCCGGGGCGGCACCGGTGTCGGCGACCATCTGGGCGTCCTCGGGGAGCTTGAGCACGATCGGGTCGCGGGGCGCCATCGGCGACTCACCACGGACCACCACGGTCTCCCGGAAGACCTGCTCCAGCACACCGGCGGTCTCAGGCTGCACGGCAGCCTGGCCGGAGATCACGCCGCGCAGGAACCAGCGCGGGCCGTCGCAGCCGACGAAGCGCACCAGCTGCACCCCGTGGGTGCCGTCGGGGAGCTGCACCGGTACCTGGGCGCGGAGGTGCCAGCCGAGGGGACCTTCCTCCTCGTCCACGATGCCGCCCTGCTGGGTGATGCCGCCGGCGATCTCGTCCCGGACCTCACCCCAGATGCCCTCGGACTTCGGCGCGGCGAAAGCCTGGAGCTGGATGGCGCTGTTGCCGAGCACCAGGGTCGCGGCGACGATCGCGTCACCGGCGACCTCCACCCGGAGCTCCATCCCCTCGACGCCCGGGATCAGCAGACCGCCGAGGTCCACCCGGCCCTCTTCGGGGTTCTCCAGCTCGGAGACGTCCCAGGGGCCTTCCGGGCGCGGTGCGGGCGGCAGGCCGACCCGGTCTGTCGGGTCCTTCTCCGCTTCGCTCTCGGCATCGGAAGCACCATCGACGTCGTCAACATACTCATCGGCGCCAATGGCGTCCTCTGCGAGCTGCTCGACAGCGTCCTCGCTCTTGTGGCGACGACGGAACACGGTCACTGTCCTTCCCGGTCGGGGGCCGAAGTGAATACCTGCCCGGCCGCGGGCATGCTAACCGCGGCATGGCCGCCAGTCGACCCGAAGCCCCCATCGGCGCGGGCCGATCCGGGCAGCTCGGCCACCTCGTGGAAACGTGCCTTCTCGACCTGCTGGATGACCAGCTGGGCGATGCGGTCCCCGCGGCGGAAGCCGACCCGCTCGTGCGGGTCGAGATTCACGACGATCACCTTGATCTCACCACGGTACCCGGCATCCACCGTTCCCGGGGAGTTGACGAGCGCGACTCCGCAGCGTGCCGCGAGTCCGGACCTCGGATGCACGAAGGCGGCGTAACCGTCGGGGAGGGCGATGGCCAGACCGGTGGGCAGGACGGCCCGCTCACCGGGTGCCAGCTCCGCGTCCACGGTGGTGAGCAGGTCGGCGCCGGCGTCGCCGGGGTGCGCGTACGCGGGGAGCGGCAGCTCGGGGTCCAGGCGGCGGACCAGGATGTCCACGGGCGGGCGGACGTGGGCGGAACTCACGGGTTCACCTCGAAGGCTCGGGCGCGCTTGATCAGGTCGGGGTCGTCCAGGGCGGCCTTGATGTCCTCGGGCCGGCCATGGGTGGTGAAGTGCTCCAGCCGGACCTGGACGAAGAGCGCCTGGGCCCGGATGGCGACCGGGCCGCCGGGGCCGCCGATCCGGCCCTCGGCGGTGCTGTAGATCTTGCGTCCATGCACCCCGGTCACCCGCGCGTGGATGTGCAGCACCGTGTCCACCGGGACGGGGCGGACGAAGTCGGTCTCCAGCCGACCGGTCACGGCGGGGGTGTGCAGCAGCCAGCTCAGGGCGCCCAGGGCCTCGTCCATCGCGCTGACCAGTACGCCGCCGTGGGCGAGTCCGGGACCGCCCTGATGGACCGGCTTCACCGTGAACTCGGCGGTGACCTCCACGCCCTCGCCGGCCCGGGTCTCCAGTTGCAGACCGTGCGCCTGCTGCGGGCCGCAGCCGAAGCAGTGCTCGTAGTGGGAGCCCAGCGAAGTGCCCGGGGCCGGGGCCTCGGGGTGGCGCACGGGCGGCTGGGCGTCGGGGGGCGGCGCGGTCGCGGGCCGTGCTCCGGCCCGGTCGGCGGCCGGGGGCTCCGCCGCCTGGGGTGCAGTTGGTCCGGTCACAGGCGTTGACCCTACCTCCGCACCGGCGAGAGGCTTCACCCACGCGCGGCACCCCGCGCAGCAGCGCGGCCAGGCAGCACGGCCAGGCAGGGCGCCCAGGCAGCGCGGCCGAGGCGGCACGGACGGGAAGGCGGGCGGGCCGCAGAGGGGCGAGGACGGGGCAGCGGCCCGGGATGCCCACAATGGAGCCATGTACGACGAACGCCTCTCCGCGCCGCGATCCTGGTGGCTGCTGCCCGTCCTGGCCGGGCTCTCCCTGGCACTGATCATGCTGCGCTTCGGCCCGGTACCGGCGGTGGTCGGACTGGTGGCCGGGGTGGTGCTCGGCGCTGCGGCGCTGAGCGGCTACGGCTCGGCCCGCCTCCGGGTGGTGCAGGGGTCGCTGGTCGCCGGTGACGCCCGGATCCCGGTGGATGCGCTGGGCGAGGCATGGCCGCTGGACCGCGCGGAGACGCTGGCATGGCGCACCGCGAAGGCCGACCCGCGCGCCTTCATGCTGCTGCGCAGCTATGTGCCGACGGCGCTGCGGGTGGAGGTCAGCGACCCGGAGGACCCGACGCCGTATCTGTATCTGTCGACGCGTTCGCCGGAGCGGCTGGCTGCGGCGCTGGAGGCCGCACGCGCCGAGCAGCCGCGCGGCTGAGTCCGCTCAGCCCTGGGCCGAGGCTCCGGGGGGCCCGCCACGGGTCCAGTAGCCGGGGTCGATGGGGTGGCTCTTGCGCAGGTCGGCGCGGATCTGGTGGGCGAGCCTGCGGGTGTCGCGGCTGTTGATGGTGGCGCCGATCCCGGCGCCGATCAGCAGCGGGGTCAGGGTGGGGACCTTGCGCAGGGTGGAGCGGGTGAGCCGGCGGCGCAGCTGCTGCTTGAGGCCGCCGCTGAGGCGCAGCGCGGCCATGCCCATGGGCCGGGTGGTGAGGTCGATGCCCCGGCGGTTGGTCCATGCCTGGACGTAGGCGCCGGCGCGGTCGGTGATGCCGCCGGGGGCGCGTCTGCCGTAGACCTCGTGGAGTTCGGCGATGAGCTTGATCTCTATGGCGGCGACCGCGAGGGTCTCGGCGGCGACCTCCATCGGCATGGCCGGGGGTGTGGGCATCATGGCCGCCGCTCCGACGCCGGCTCCGACGGCTCCGGACGCCTTGACGGCGCCTGCGGTGAGCCGGTCGGCCAGTTCCTCCGGGTCGGTCACCCCCGGGTGCTGGGCGCGCAGCGTGGCCAGGTCGCGCACGGGGATGCGGGGGGCCGCGTCGAGCAGCCGGTCGCTGAGGGCGCGGATGCCGAGGCGGGTGCCATGGGCGGCGGTGCGTCCGCCGCGCCCGACGCCTCGGGCCAGAACGCCGGCGAGCGAGGCCAGACGCTGCCGGCCTCGCTCGCGACGGTGGGACGGCTCCGCTTCAGCGGTTCCGTCCCAGTGCTCCATCTCCGCGGCGATCGATGCGATCTCTTCCGCCGCTTCGTCGGCCGCCCGATCGGCGGCCTCACCTGCCTCCGGCCCGGGTTTCCGGAACCGGCCGGCGCTGCTGAGTCTCCGGATGCGTGCCATGACTCTCCGGTTACCCGCCGATCAGGCGGCGCAGTCCCTGCAGATGGGGTTGCCGTTCTTCTCCGATGCCAGCTGGCTCCGGTGGTGGACCAGGAAGCAGCTCATGCAGGTGAACTCGTCGGCCTGGCGCGGCAGCACCCTGACGGACAGCTCCTCGTTGGAGAGGTCTGCGCCGGGCAGCTCCAGTCCCTCCGCCTGCTCGAACTCGTCGACGTCGACAGAGCTCGACGACTTCTCGTTCCTCCGTGCCTTCAGTTCCTCAATGCTGTCCTCGTTGAGGTCGTCATCTGTCTTGCGTGGGGTGTCGTAGTCGGTTGCCATATCGCTCTCCCCCTCCGGGTGTCTGCGGTATCTCCAGCGCACGTAACGCATGGGGGGCCGGACTTGTGCCCGACCCGAGGCGGAGAT
Organism: Peterkaempfera bronchialis; assembly: GCF_003258605.2. NCBI lineage: Bacteria > Bacillati > Actinomycetota > Actinomycetes > Kitasatosporales > Streptomycetaceae > Peterkaempfera > Peterkaempfera bronchialis. Next base: position 5,163,874 of record NZ_CP031264.1, on the reverse strand, counting down.
TTTGCCTTACTTCAAGGCCCGTTACTCAATCGACACCCAAACGCACCCCCGAAGAGGTGATCGTGTCCGGTGTCGGCGGAGGGTCGCGGGGGGATGCGGGGGTGCCGCTCCACAGGGACCACTGTGCACTTACCGTGAACGCGGCACGGGGAAACGTCTCAGCCGAAACCCCCGCGAAAGCGCCCAATCCCTTGGCCGGGGCGTCCCGGCCGCCGCGCGCCGTGGCGAGGCGGCCGGGACGCCCCGGTCACGTTGGGTGATGCGGTCCCGAACAGGGCCGGATGCGCGGTGCATTCGGGAGACTACACTGCGCCATCGACTGTGAGCTTGGTCACCGGCGCGATCTGGGCCTGTCCTGTCCGGACAAAAGGCGAGAAATCACCCCTGGGCGCGGGCCGCCCGGCGGGCCAGCAGCGCGGCGCGGCGCTCGTCGAACCGGGTCGCCTGGGTGTCCAGACCGTCGAGGAAGACGCCCAGCTCCTCCTGCGCCCGCAGCCCCTCGGGGCCGAGACCGCCGCGCTCCATGACCTTCAGATGCCGCAGCACGGGCTGGAGCACGTCGTCGTGGTGAATCCGCAGATTGTAGACACCGCCGATGGCGATCTGGGCCGCCGCGCGCTCGAAGCCCGGCATGCCGTGGCCGGGCATCCGGAACTCGGTCACCACCTCGGCGATGGCGCACATCGCCTCGTCGGGGGCCAGTTCCAGGGCGGCCAGCAGCAGGTTCCGGTAGAAGACCATGTGCAGGTTCTCGTCGGTGGCGATGCGGGCCAGCATGCGCTCGCAGATCGGGTCGCCGGAGTGGGCGCCGGTGTTGCGGTGCGAGATGCGGGTGGCGAGCTCCTGGAAGGCCACGTAGGCCACCGAGCGCAGCATGCTGTGCCGGTTGTCGGACTCGAAGCCGGCCGACATGTGGTCCATGCGGGCGCGCTCCAGGGCGACCGGGTCCACGGCGCGGGTGGTCAGCAGGTAGTCGCGGAGGGCGATGCCGTGCCGGCCCTCCTCGGCGGTCCAGCGGTGCACCCAGGTGCCCCAGGCGCCGTCGCGGCCGAACATGGTCGCGATCTCGTGGTGGTAGCTCGGGAGGTTGTCCTCGGTGAGCAGGTTGACCACCAGGGAGACCTTGCCGACCTCGGTGAGCCCGGACTGCTCGGGCGACCATGCCTCGCCGCCCAGCACGCCGTCGAAGTCGCGGCCCTGGCTCCAGGGCACGTACTCGTGCGGCATCCACTCCTTGGCGACCTTGAGGTGGCGGTTGAGCTCCTGCTCCACCACCTCTTCCAGGGCATGCAGCAGCCGGGCGTCGGTCCAGGCGGTCGATCCGCTCCGGTGGGCGGGGGCGATGGTCACAGCGGCTGCTCCTGCAGTGGCACGGCACACCTACGGATCCGTAGGTTACGCCACCGTAAGTTGTCGCGCCCGCAAATGACAAGCGGCCACCACCGGGCCCGGGACACCTCGCCGGGGCGCACCCCGCCGACACGACAGCGCCCCCGGAAGCGGGGCGGCGCTTCCAGGGGCGTGTACGGGGTTGTGCGGGGCCTGCGGGGCGGTCAGGCGCCGGGGATGCGCACCCGCATCAGCAGGCCGCCTCCGGGGCGGGGAATGGCCTCTATGGACCCGCCGTGCGCCCGTACCACCGAGCGGACGATGGAGAGGCCCAGACCCACGCCCCGGTCGCTGCGGGTCCGCTCGGTGCTCTTGACCCGCCGGAACGGCTCGAAGATGTGCTCCATCTCGTACCCGGGGATCACCGGGCCCGTGTTGGACACCACCAGTTCGCCGTCGCCGCCGGGCACCGAGGCGGTGGAGACCTCCACCCAGCCGTCCGGGACGTTGTAGCGCACCGCGTTCTGGATCAGGTTGAGGGCGATGCGCTCCAGCAGCACGCCATTGCCGGAGACGGTGGCCTCGCCCAGCGTGGTGCGCAGCTCCACCTGGCGGCCGGCCGCCTCGGTGCGGGTCTGCTCCAGCGCCTGGGAGGCCACCTCGGAGAGTTCGACCGGGCGCCGGTCGACCAGCTCGTTGTCGCTCCGGGCGAGCAGCAGCAGGCCCTCCACCAGCTGCTCGCTGCGCTCATTGGTGGCGAGCAGGGTCTTGCCGAGCTGTTGCAGGTCCGGCGAGGCGCCGGGGTCGGAGAGCTGCACCTCCAGCAGGGTGCGGTTGATCGCCAGCGGGGTGCGCAGCTCATGCGAGGCATTGGCGACGAACTTGCGCTGCGAGTCGAAGGAGCGGTCCAGCCGGTCGAGCATCTCGTCGAAGGTGTCGGCCAGTTCCTTGAGCTCGTCGTCGGGGCCGTCCAGTTCGATCCGGCGGTGCAGATCGGATCCGGCCACCTCGCGGGCGGTACGGGTGATCTTGCCGAGCGGGCTGAGCACCCGGCCGGCCACCGCGTAGCCGAAGGCGAAGGCGGCCACCGCCAGCCCGACCAGCACGGTGATCGACCTGCGCAGCAGCGACTCCAGGGCCACATGCTGGGCGTGGGCCTGCCAGGCGGAGATCTGCTCCTGGAACTGGTGCGGGGTCCAGGTCTGGTTGGTCTGCGGGTTCACCACCACCGTGTTCTCGGGGATGGTGGTCATCGGCAGCTGGGCGCCGACCTGGAGTGCCTGTCTGGCCAGCATGTAGATCACCAGCACCAGCAGCACCCCGGCCATCAGGAACATCCCGCCGTACAGCAGGGTGAGCCTGATCCGGATGGTGGGCCGGAACGGCAGCCAGCGCAGCCCGGCGCCGGGGGCGTAGGGCGGCGGGGCGGCCGGTGGGCCGGGCGCGGCGGGGGCGCGCGGCGGGCGGGTGGGGCGCGGCGGCGTCGGACCCGCGCCGCGGCCCGGCGCGGCGGTGGGCCCGCCGGTCGGGGCGGGGGGTGGGGTGGCCATGATCGTCCCCTGTCAGATCCGGTATCCGGAGCCCGGCACCGTGACGATCACAGCGGGCTCCCCGAGCTTGCGGCGCAGCGTCATCACGGTCACCCGGACCACATTGGTGAACGGGTCGGTGTTCTCGTCCCACGCCTTCTCCAGCAGCTGCTCGGCGGAGACCACGCCGCCGTTGGAGCGCAGCAGCACCTCCAGCACGGCGAACTCCTTGGGCGCCAGCTGGACCGGGTGGCCGTCGCGGGTCACCTCCCGGCGGCCGGGGTCCAGCGAGATCCCGGCGCGCTCCAGGACGGGCGGCAGCGCCGTGGTGGTGCGGCGGCCGAGGGCCCGCACCCGGGCGACGAGTTCGCTGAAGGCGAACGGCTTGGGGAGGTAGTCGTCCGCGCCCAGCTCCAGACCCTCGACCCGGTCGCTGATGTCACCGGCCGCCGTCAGCATGATCACCCGGGTCGGCAGCCCGGAGTCGACCACGGCCCGGCAGACGTCGTCGCCGTGTACCAGCGGCAGGTCGCGGTCCAGGACGACCACGTCGTAGTCGTTGACGCCGACCCGTTCCAGGGCCGCCTCCCCGTCGTACACCACGTCCACGGCCATCGCCTCGCGGCGCAGGCCGGTGGCGACGGCTTCGGCGAGCAACTGCTCGTCCTCGACGACGAGTACCCGCAAGGCGGCCTTCCTTCCCTCTGGCCGGGGGCGGCGGGCCTGTGGCCGCCGTCCGCCCGGCTGCGCTCTGCGCGCGGTCCGAATGTCTGCTTGTCCAGTTGTCCGGCCGGTCCGGCGACCCGCCGGCCCGGGGTCCGGGGGTCCGGGGGTCCGGGGGTCCGGGGGTCCGGGCCGGTCGGCACGTCCGGGCGGTCCCGGTCGTACCCATGCCTGGGCCGCCGGTGGCCGACCGTGCGGGCCTGCGCACACACGCAGGCCGGCACCCGGGGTGGAACGGGACCCGGGGGGTCCCGCCTCGGCCGGGCGGACGGCACCGACGGTGCCTCCATCCTGCCCCTTCGAGGTGTAAAGCAGTGGTAAGCGGGCACTCCATCGGGCGCAGCGACCTCAGCGAGTGCGGTCGGCCCGGCCGATGCGGCAGGTGCTTTCGGCATTTGCCCCGAAGTTGAGGTTTCCCTGAGCTTCCGGGCGGGGAGGACGACTGCAACTCGCGATGGCGCCGCTCGGCGGCGCATCGCACCCACCCGCCGTGCGGCACACCGCGCCGGGTCCGGGAAACAGAACGTTCGCGGTCGCGGCCTTCTTCGGTCGAGGCCGTGCCGGGAGCCGCCACCTGGTGGATCCACTCCCCGCTTCCATGCCGTATCCCGAAGCCCGGGGTCGCCCGACATCCCATAGGGGGTCTGCCGATGGACGCCTTCACCGCCGGCATCCTGCAGCGCATAAGGAAGACCGAGCAGGACCTGAACCGCGCCCTTGAGTCCGGAGACGACTTCCTGGCCGAGGTGGAGCAGTCCGAGCTCGACGACCTGCGCCGCCTGGCCGCCGAGCACGGGGTCAAAGTGGCGGAGGAAGCGCTGCCCAAGAGCGCCTGACCCGTCGCGCCCAGCCGTGCGGCGAAGGGCCCCGGACGCACCAGCGGCCTCCGGGGCTCTCGCATGTCCGGCCCCCGGCCTGGGTCAGTCGTGCCAGGCACCCAGCTCCTCCAGCCGCGCCTGGAGCGGCTCGAAGACCCCGGGCACGGCGGTGACCACCAGTTCGCCGGACGGCTCCTCGCCGGGCCGCCCGCCGGACAGCGCCCCGGCCTCGCGGGCGATCAGCACCCCGGCGGCCATGTCCCAGGGGTGCAGCCCGCGCTCGTAGTAGCCGTCCAGCCGACCGCAGGCGACATCGCAGAGGTCCACTGCGGCGCTGCCGCCGCGCCGGATGTCGCGCACCTCCGCGATCAGCGCCCGGACCACCTCCGCCTGGTGCTCCCGGACCTCCCGGACGTAGTTGAAGCCGGTGCACACCAGTGCCTGGCCCGGAGCGGGCGCGGGGCGGCAGCCGATGCGCTCCCCATCGAGGTACGCGCCGCCGCCCGCGACGGCGTGGAAGGTCTCGCCGCGCTCCGGTACGGCCACCACTCCGACCACCGCCCGCCCATCGACCTCGGCCGCGATGGAGACCGCCCAGGTCGGCAGACCGTAGAGGTAGTTGACGGTGCCGTCCAGCGGGTCCACCACCCAGCGGACCCCGCTGGTGCCGGGGCTGCTGGCACCCTCCTCGCCGAGGAAGCCGTCGTCCGGGCGGCGGGCCGAGATCAGCTCCACGATCAGCTTCTCGCAGGCGGTGTCCATCTCGGTGACCACATCGACCGGGCTGCTCTTGGTGGCGGCGACGCCCAGATCGGCCGGGCGGCCGTCCCGCAGCAGCGCGCCGGCCTGCCGAGCCGCCTCCAGGGCGAGGTCGAGCAGTTCGGCGGCGAGGTGCGGATCGGGCTCGGTCATGGCGGGTCCTCCGGCAGGTCGGGCGGGCAGGCGGGTGGGATCAGGCAGGCGGGCGGGATCGGGCAGGCGGGCGGGATCAGGCAGGCGGGTGGGATCGGGCAGGCGGGCGGGTCAGGCGGATCAGCCCTGGCCGACGGCGGGGCGCGGCGCGCGGGGGTTGGGGCAGCAGTCGACCGGGCAGACGTCGCGGCCGGCGCCCAGCGACCCGAAGGCACAGCGGACCGGCTGCGCGCCCCGCTCGGTCGCCGCGCGCTCCAGCACCAGCTCACGCACCGCCGCGACAAACCGCGCGTCGGCGCCCACGGTGGCGGCGCGCGCCACCGGGAGGCCGAGTTCCGCCGCCTTGGCGCGGGCCTCGGTGTCGAGGTCGTACTTGACCTCCATGTGGTCGGAGACAAAGCCGATCGGTACCATCACCGCCGCCGGGGCGCCTTCCCGGTGCAGCGCCTCCAGGTGGTCGCAGACGTCCGGCTCCAGCCAGGGGATGTGCGGGGCGCCGCTGCGGCTCTGGTAGACGAGTTCCCAGTGGCGGCCGATGATCCCGGTGGCCTCCGCGACCGCCCCGGCGACCAGCCGGGCCACATCCAGGTGCTGGGCGACATAGACGCCGCCGGGCCGGCCCCGGGCGGGGTCGTCCGGGGCGCCGGAGGTCTCGGCCATGGCGGTGGGGATGGAGTGGGTGGTGAAGACGAGGTGGGCGGTGTCGCGCACCTCCTCGGGCAGCTCGGCGAGGGCGACCAGGGTGCTCTCCACCATCGGGCCGACGAAGCCGGGGTGGTTGTAGTAGTGCCGCAGCTTGTCGACCCGCAGCTCGGGCACGCCCTCCTCGCTCAGCAGCGCCAGCGCGTCGGCGAGGTTCTCCCGGTACTGGCGGCAGCCGGAGTAGCCGGCGTAGGCGCTGGTGGCCAGGGTCAGGATGCGGCGGTGCCCGGCCTCGGCCATCTCCCGGAGGGTGTCCACCAGGTACGGGGACCAGTTGCGGTTGCCCCAGTGCACCGGCAGGTCCAGGCCGTGCTCGGCGAAGTCCTTGCGCAGGGCCGCCAGCAGCTCGCGGTTCTGCTCGTTGATCGGGCTGACCCCGCCGAAGCGGAAGTAGTGCTGCCCGACCTCGGCCAACCGTTCCTTGGGGATGCCCCGGCCATGGGTCACGTTCTCCAGGAACGGCACCACATCGTCCGGGCCCTCGGGCCCGCCGAAGGAGAGCAGCAGCAGGGCGTCGTACGGCGCGGCGTCGGGGGCGGCCTGCGCGGGGCCGCCGGTCGCGGCGCCGCCGGGAGTGCGCGAGTCGGACATGACACCGATCCTGCCACTGCGCGGCTCCGCTGCGGGGCCGCAGCCGCGCGCAGCGGCCGGGAGGGCTTCCGGCGGTAAACCGTTTGCACCGGTTTGTAAGCTGTGTGCACCAACCACGTTCCTTACCGGTGCCTCGCGGAGCCTCTGTGCCCTCCATGCTGTCGACCTACCGCCAGATCTTCGCCGCCCCCGGCAGCCTGGCCTTCTCCACCACGGGTCTGCTGTCCCGGCTGCCCATCTCGATGACCGGCATCGGCATCGTCACCATGCTCTCCCAGCTGCGCGGGGCCTACGGTCTGGCGGGTGCGGTCACCGCCACGCTGGCGCTGGCCGCCGCAGTGCTCGGTCCGCAGGTGTCGCGGCTGGTGGACCGGTACGGTCAGCGGCGGGTGGCGCTGCCGGCGACCGTGCTGACCATGGTGTCGGCGACGGCGCTGCTGCTCTGCGCCCGGCTGGAGGCGCCCGACTGGACGCTCTTCCTGGGGGCCGCCGGTATGGGGGCGATGCCCAGCGTGGGGTCGATGGTGCGGGCCCGCTGGGCGCATCTCTACCGCAGCGACCCGGCGCTGCTGCACACCGCCTACTCCTTCGAGGCGGTGATGGACGAGATCTGCTTCATCGTCGGGCCGATCCTCGCCATCGGGCTGGCCACCTCGGTCTTCCCGGAGGCGGGCGTGCTGCTGGCCGGGGTCTTCCTGACCGTGGGGGTGGCCCTGTTCAGCGCGCAGCGGCGTACCGAGCCCCCGGTGCATCCGCGTGAGCAGCACTCCCCCGGCTCCGCGATCCGGTCCAAGGCGCTCCAGGTGCTGGTGCTGACCTTTGTCGCCACCGGTGCGATCTTCGGCGCGGTGGAGGTGGTGACGGTGGCGTTCGCGCAGGAGCAGGGTCACACGGCGCTCTCCAGCGCGGTGCTGGCGGTCTATGCGCTGGGGTCGTGCCTGGCCGGTGCCGTCTTCGGGGTGTTCAAGCCCAAGGGCCCGATGTCCCGCCGGTTCCTGCTGGGCGTGTCGCTGATGGCGGTGAGTATGCTCCCGCTCCTACTGGTAGGAAACCTCGTGGCTCTGGCGGTGGCCCTGTTCGTCGCCGGGCTGTCGATCTCCCCGACCATGGTCACCACGATGGGCATGGTGGAGCGGCTGGTGCCGGCCACCAAGCTCAACGAGGGGATGACCTGGACGACCACCGGGCTGGCCGTGGGTGTGGCGGTGGGCTCCTCGGTCGGCGGGTGGACGGTGGACCGCGCGGGGGCCTCGACCGGGTACTGGGTGCCGGTCGTGGCGGGCTCGCTGGCCGCGGTCACGGCGTTCCTCGGGGCGCGTCGGCTGCGGTCGGCGCCGGAGCAGGAGGCAGAGCGTGTCGAAGGCGACGAGCGGCAGCCGCAGCACCACCCTTGAGCCGAGCCGCTGGTCCAACTGGGCGGGGAACCAGAGCGCCCGTCCCGTCCGGGTGGTGGCGCCGGCCTCCGCCGAGGAGCTGGCGGAGGCGGTACGGCGGGCCGCCGCCGACGGGCTGGCGGTCAAGGCGGTGGGGTCCGGGCACTCCTTCACCTCCATAGCCTCCGCCGACGGCGGGGTGCTGGTCCGCCCGGACCGGCTCACCGCGGTGCGACGGATCGACCGCGAGGCGGGCACCGTCACGGTGGAGTCCGGGCTGCCGCTGGAGCGGCTCAACCGGCTGCTGGAGGCGGCGGGCCTGTCGCTGACCAACATGGGCGATGTGATGGTGCAGACCGTCGCCGGGGCGACCGGCACCGGCACCCATGGCACCGGCCGGGACTCCGCCTCGCTGTCGGCCCAGATCCGCGAGCTGGAGATCGTGCTGGCGGACGGTACGGTCGCCACCTGCTCCGCCACCGAGAACGCCGACCTCTTCCAGGGCGCCCGGCTGGGCCTCGGGGCGCTGGGCGTGGTCAGTGCGATCACCTTCGGGGTGGAGCCGCTCTTCCTGCTGACGGCGCATGAGAAGCCGATGCGGCTGGACGAGGTGCTGGCCGACTTCGACCGGCTGACCGAGGCCAACGAGCACTTCGAGTTCTACTGGTTCCCGCACACCGACCGGTGCAGCACCAAGCGGAACAACCGCAGCCAGGGCCCGGCCACTCCGCTGCCGCGTTTCAGGGAGTGGCTGGACGACGAGTTCCTGTCCAACACCGTCTGGGAGGGCGCCTGCCGGGTCGGTCGGCGCTTCCCCTCCGCCATTCCCGCCATCGCTCAGGTCTCCAGCCGCGCCTGGTCCGAGCGCGGCTACACCGACGTGGCGTACAAGGTCTTCACCAGCCCGCGCCGGGTGCGCTTCGTGGAGATGGAGTACGCGGTGCCCCGGGCTGCGGCGACCGAGGTGCTGCGCGAACTGCGGGCGCTGGTGGAGCGCTCCGACTGGCGGATCAGCTTCCCGGTGGAGGTGCGGACCGCACCGGCGGACGACCTCTGGCTCTCCACCGCGAGCGGCCGTGACACCTGCTACATCGCGGTGCACCTGTACCGGGGGACGGCCGACCGGGGCTACTTCGCCGAGGTGGAGCGGATCATGACGGCGCACCAGGGCCGACCGCACTGGGGAAAGCTGCACACCCGGGACGCCGAGTACCTCGCCTCGGTCTATCCGAGGCTGGGCGACTTCACCGCGCTGCGCGACCGGGTGGACCCTGAACGCCGGTTCGGGAACGGCTATCTGCGGCGCGTCCTGGGGGCCTGACCGATTCCATATGCAGTCTGTCCACAAAGAAGGGAAGTAGTGGCGAATACTGCACTCCGGATGGCCGAAAGATGTGAAGATGATCACCGTCCATCGGTCGGCGGTCGGCCATCGGAGTGGCAGCCCTTGAGATTCCCTGGATTCGCGGGAGACTTGAGCGGCGAGCCGAGCCTCGGGGCGCCTCGAATGGAGTACTGTTCATGGAGCCTGGCCCGCAGGCTGCTCGACCTGCCGTCACCCGGACGGTGAGGCCGGGCGACGAGGAGGTGGAGGGCGGCACTCGTCCCGGGGCCGCCGGCTTCCGGCGCTCGGCCCGGGTCGGAGGAGAGCCGGGATCGATGAAGGCCGGATCGATGAGCGCGGCGCCGACCGGCGGTGCCGCAAAGAGGTAACCGTGCCACAGCGGCGTGCCGAGGCCAAGCCCCGACACGCCGGAGAAGTCTGCAATGTTGTGGCCAGCCGCCCGTCGGCAGGCCACACTCGTTACGGGAGCAGCGACGCAGGTGACGTCGGCAGGCACCACCCGGGAGGTAACCGTGCCCGAACTGCGTGTCGTGGCTGTCAGCAATGACGGCACACGGCTGGTGCTCAAGGCTGCCGACAGCACGGAGTACACCCTCCCGATCGACGAGCGGCTGCGTGCCGCGATCCGTGGCGACCGCCCCCGGCTGGGCCAGATCGAGATCGAGGTGGAGAGCCATCTCCGCCCCCGCGACATCCAGGCGCGGATACGTGCCGGTGCCTCCGCCGAGGAGGTCGCACAGCTGGCCGGTATCTCGGTGGACCGGGTCCGCCGCTTCGAGGGGCCGGTGCTGGCCGAGCGGGCGTTCATGGCGGAGCGGGCGCGCAAGACGCCCATCCGGCGGCACGGTGAGTCGACCGGGCCGCAGCTCGGCGACGCCGTGATGGAGCGTCTGATCCTGCACGGCGCCGAGAAGGACAGCGAGCAGTGGGACTCCTGGCGGCGCGACGACGGCACCTGGGACGTGGTGCTCCAGTACCGGGCCGACGGTGAGACCCGCAGTGCCGGCTGGACCTACGACCCGCCGCGCCGCCTGGTGCAGCCCACCGACGACGAGGCGCGGGCGCTGATCGGCGAGACCCCGGAGCGCGGCGGCGAGGACCCGGTCTTCCCGTTCGTGCCGCGGATCGCCCGGCTGCCGCAGGAGCGTACGGCCCGACCGGCGCTGGAGCGGCCCTCACCCGACCGGATCCTGGAACGCCCGGTGGCCGAGGCTCGCGACTCGCTCACCAGCCTGCTGGACGTGGTGCCCAACTTCCGGGGCGACCTGGTGGTGGGGCCCCCGGAGGAGCCCGCCGCGCAGGAGGAGGCGGACGAGTCCGCCGCAGCCGCCCCGGCGGCCAGCGCGGGCGCGGGTGCCGCCTACGCGGACATCCTGATGCCGCGGGCGGTCTCGCCGCACCGCGACCGGCTGGTCGGTACCACCGACCGGCAGGCGGAGGCGGACGGCGTACGCCCCGGGCGGCGCGCTACGGTGCCCAGCTGGGACGAGATCGTCTTCGGCAGCCGCCGCAAGAAGCAGGACTGACGCCCAGACAGCCCGACAGCCCCTGACGGGCCGACCGCTCCCCGCAGGGGGAACGGCCGGCCCGCACTGTTTTCCGGGCGGACCGGCCTGATTGTCGGCCAAGCCGATTGGAAGTCAGGTCGGTTGGAGGAAGTCGGGCCTGGCACGTGGTGTGTCGAGTGCCGGCCCGAGCGGGGAACCAGCCCCGCCAAGGCCCGCCCCGGCGGGGGTCAGCCGGGGTGGGGGCCGGTGGCGGCGGGGCGGGCGGGGTCGGCGGACCACTCGCTCCAGGAGCCCGGGTAGAGGGCGGCGCGCAGGCCGGCCGCCTCCAGGGCGAGCACCTGGTGGGCGGCGGTGACACCCGAGCCGCAGTACACCCCGGTCTCGGCGGTGGCCGCGCCCAGGTCGCGGAAGCGGGCGGCGAGTTCAGCGGCGGGCCGGAACCGGCCGTCCGCGCCCAGGTTGTCGGCGGTGGGCGCCGACACCGCGCCGGGGATGTGCCCGGCCCGGGGGTCGATCGGCTCGGTCTCGCCCCGGTAGCGCTCCCCCGCACGGGCATCCAGCAGCAGCCCGGTGCGGGCCAGCCGGGCGGCGCCGTCCGCGTCGAGGACCGGCATCCCGCCGGGGACGGGGGTGAAGGTGCCGCCGCCGTCCGCCGGGGTCTCGGTGGAGAGCGGCTGCCCGGCGGCGGTCCAGGCGGCCAACCCCCCGTCCAGCACCCGGACCCGGGTGTGCCCGGCCCAGCGCAGCAGCCACCAGGCGCGGGCGGCGGAGAGGGCGGGCCCCGCGTCGTACACCACCGCGTCGCGGTCGGCGTACACCCCGGCGCGGCGCAGCGCCGCCGTGAGCACCGCGAGATCGGGCAGCGGGTGGCGCCCGGCCGGTCCGGCCGGGGCGGCGAGGTCGCGATCGAGGTCGAGGTAGTGGGCGCCGGGGAGGTGTCCGGCGCGGTACTCCTTCTCCCCCGGCGGGCCGCCGAGCTGCCAGCGGACGTCCAGCAGCGCGGGCGGGCGGGGACCTTGGAGGGCTTCGGTGAGTTCCCCGACCGTGATCAGCGGGTAGGGAGTGTGGTGGCTGTCCATGACGCCATTGTGCTCCGGTACGGTGACCCTGCGTGGACGCCGCTTCTTTTCACGCTCTTTGCCCGCCATGTCCTGCGCGGCCCGGGTATGACGGGGCGGAGGGTGGCACCATCCGTCCTGGGTCGACCCATGCCGGCCGGGATGCCCTGGAGGAACCGCCGATGACCGCTGTCCGAGTGCAGTGCGCGCAGGGTACGCCCTGCTGGGTCAGCCTGATGGCCCGTGATCTGGGCACCGCCGAGACGTTCTACGGAGCCCTGCTGGGCTGGGAGTTCGAGTCCGGGCCGGTGCGGCTGGGCCGCTATGTGCGGGCCACGCTGAACGGCGCCCCGGTGGCGGGGCTCGGGGTCGCCCCGGCGGACCTCGGGTTCCCGGTGGAGTGGACCACGTACTTCGCGGCGGACAGCACCGATGGGACCGCCCAGCGGATCCGGGAGTGCGGCGGCACCGTCGCGGTGGGCCCGCTCCAGGCGGACGAGTCGGGCCGATTGGTGATCGCCTCCGATGTGTCGGGGGCGGTGTTCGGGGTGTGGGAGGGTCAGGAGCACCAGGGCTGGCAGACGGTGGGGGTGCCGGGCGCTCCGGCCTGGACGGAGCTGGTGACCTCGGACGGCGATGCGGCCGCGGCCTTCTACGGGTCGGTGTTCGGTCCGGCCGTGGAGCGGTCGGGGGACGATGCCGTGCTGCGCGTGGAGGGGCGGGCGGTCGCGGGCATCCGGGGGGCAGCGGCGCTGCGCGGCGGGCCGCCTCGGTGGCGGATCTACTTCGCGGTCGCCGACGCGGACCGGGCGGCGCGGCGGGCGGTGGAGCTGGGCGGCCGGCTGCTGGTGGAGCCCCAGGAGTCGCCGCACGGCCGGGTGGCTCGGTTGAGCGACCCGGAGGGCGGCCGGTTCTCGGTGGTCCAGCGCTGAGGTACGTCCTGACGGGACGTCAGGAGGCGTTCTGCGGAGCCGGATCGCGGTCGCCCGACCCGAAGGGCAGCACATCCGGGGAGAGGGCGGCGGCGCGGGCGGTGGCGGCGGTCATCCGCCGCCGGTGGTGGCGGCGGCAGAGCACCTCGTAGCCCACCTCGTCGCTGCTGACGGCGACGTCCCCGATGACCACCTGGGCGCCCTCGACCACCATGACGCCGCCGACGGTGCGGGCGTTGTGGGTGGCGCGGGAGCCGCACCAGCAGAGCGCCTCGACCTGGAGCACCTCGACCCGGTCGGAGAGTTCGATCAGCCGCTGGGAGCCGGGGAAGAGCCGGGTGCGGAAGTCGGTGGTGATGCCGAAGGTGTAGACGTCGATGTCCAACTCGTCGACGACCCGGGCCAACTGGTCGATCTGGTGGGTGGCGAAGAACTGGGCCTCATCGCAGATCAGATAGTCGGCTCGGCCGCCGCCGGAGAGGAGCTGCACCACATGGGCGTGGAAGTCCAGGTCGTCGGTGACCTCCACGGCGCCGGTGGCCAGGCCCAGTCGGCTGGAGAGGGTGGCGGCGCCCGCGCGGTCGTTGCGGGTGAAGATGATCCCCTGCCGGCCACGGGCCGCGTGGTTGTGGTCCATCTGGAGGGCAAGGGTCGACTTGCCGCAGTCCATCGTCCCCGAGAAGAACACCAGCTCGGCCATCGGCGGTGCGGAAACCTTTCGTCGTGAAGGGGCGGCCCATGGGGGGCAGCCCAGGCAGGGGCGGGGCTCAGCCACGGACCTCGATGAGCGGGACGAACTGCTCGACCGGCGTCATCGATCCATGCAGGCCGACCATCGCCGACTCGTGCGGCTCGCCGCGCGAGGCGGTCACCGCGACATCGGCACAGGCGGCGGCCACCACATCGCCGATCCGCCGGTACACCCGCTCCTCGACCACCGGGCCGAACCAGCCCGCCTCGATCGCCTGGTCCCGGGTGGCGACCCACATCCGGTCGCCCAGCACCTCGCTCCAGACCGCGTGCACATCCGCTGCGGCGCCGGGCACCGCGTAGACGTGCCGGGCCCGGCCCTCGCCGCCCAGCAGGGCGACTCCGGCGCCGAGCTCCCAGTCCTCGTCGAAGTCGATCCGGTCCTCCGGGGCGATGTCGATCATGCCGTGGTCGGCGGTGACATAGAGCGCGGAGCGCGGCGGCAGCCGCTCGGCGAGCCGCTGCACCAGCCGGTCGACGGTGTTGAGCATCATCCGCCACTCGTCGGAGTCGACGCCGTGCCGGTGCCCCATCGAGTCCAGCTCGCTGACATAGGTGTAGACCAGCGCCCGGTCGGAGTCGCCGAGCCGTTCGGCGGCCAGGTCCATCCGCTCCTCGCCGGTGAACCGGCCGAAGAAGGTCCCGCCGGAGAGCGCCACCTGCGTGAGCGGGGTCTGCGCAAAGAGCGGCGAGCTCACCTGGCAGGTCTCCACCCCGGCGGCCTGGACCCGCTGGAAGACCGTCGGGTACGGCTGCCAGCTCCGCGGGTCGACCGGCGGCTGCCAGCGCAGCTGGTTCATCAGCTGGTCCTCGCCGGGGATCGCCACCGTGTACCCGGCCAGGCCGTGCACCCCCGGCGGCAGGCCGGTGCCGACCGAGGCCAGGCTGGTGGCCGTGGTGGCGGGGAAGCCGGCGGTCAGCGGGCGGCCGGTGCCGCCCAGCGAGCTGCCCAGCAGCGAGGTCAGGAAGGGCGCGTACTCGGGGTGGGCGCGCAGCAGCTCCCATCCCAGGCCGTCCACCAGGAAGACGCAGACCCGGTCGGCGGGCTCCAGCACCAGGCCCGGGGCGGCCTCGGCGTCGTACGGCGGCACGCCGAGGCCGGCCGCCACCGAGGGCAGCAGGTCGGCGAGCGCGGCGGTGCCATAGGCGGGCGCGGGCGCGGCGGCGGGGTCCAGCAGCGCGTAGGGGTCGTCCGGCCCATAGGGATCATGGGAACCGTACGGGCCGGGCGGGGGCGGCAGCGGCAGGGAACTGGTCATCGAAGGGTGCGGTCCGGCCTCAGGCGCCCTGGGCGACGGTGGCGTCGGACAGCGCCTGCGCGAAGAGCAGCGCCTGCGCGACCGTCTCCGGGCCGTCCCCGGCCTCGCTGACCCGCAGCGACAGGTCGTCGGCGGTCGCGGAGCCGGTGTAGCCGTGGTCGGCGTCGCAGTTGGGGTCGGAGCAGCCGGCCGGCTCCAGGTCGATGCGCTGCACCGCGCCCCAGCCGATGGTCAGCACCACCTCGCGGGGCAGCGTGCCGGGGGTGTACGTCTCGGGGTTGGCCACCACGCGGCTGAGCACCACCGAGGAGATCCGGTCCAGGCGCACGCTCTCGGTGGAGGTGGTCGCATACGGCACCGGGGAGGTGTCGTCGGCCCCCTGCTCGTCGGTGTGGCTGACGATGAACCGGCCCGCGGTGAGGACCAGCACCGTCACGTGGCGCCGTACCTCGTTGGCGTCGAAGGTGGTCTCCTGGTGGACCAGGTACGAGCTGATGGGCTCGGTGCCCACCGCGGACTCCACGGCCTCGGAGACGAGGGCGGGGTAGTAGCCGCTGCGCTCGATCGCAGTGCGCAGGCCCTGCGTGGTGGTCGTACCGGTCTTCGCCATGTCTCCATCCTGGCATGCCCGGGCATGGATCCGGGCCGCGCTGGGAGCGCACGGTCCGGATCGTCCGGGCGTCGGGGGCTGCGGGCACCGACGTGCGCCGCCCAGGAAGGTTACAGGGTGGACATGGAACGCGGTCCCAGATCGCTGCGGGCGGGCAGCGGCGCCACCCTGACCCTGGCCGCCAGCACGGTCAGGCCGCGGGGGGCGACCACCACCGGCTCCAGCTCCACAGAGGCCACCTCGGGCAGGTCGTCCACCAGGCGGGAGACCCGCAGCAGCAGCTCCTCCAGGGCGTCGGTGTCGACCGGGTCGGCGCCGCGCCAGCCGAAGAGCAGCGGCGCGGCGCGGACCTCCCGCACCAGTTCGGCGGCGTCCCGGTCGGTGGCGGGCAGCAGCCGGTGGGCGACGTCGCCGAGCAGTTCGGCGGGGGCGCCGGAGAGGCCGAAGGAGAGGATCGCGCCGACCGCCGGGTCCACGCTGGCGGAGACCACGGTGTCCACGCCGCGCGCCGCCATCGGCTGCACCACCGGCCGGGACTGGGCGTGGCCGCCCAGCAGCGCGGCCATCTCCCGGTGGGCGCGGCGCAGCTCGGCCTCGCCGGTGAGGTCCAGCCGGACGCTGCCCAGGTCGGGGCGGTGCCGCAGATGTCCGGCGGTGGCCTTGAGGGCGACCGGGTAGCCGAGTTCGGCGGCGGCGCGGACGGCGGTGTCCTCGTCGGGGGCGGGCAGCGCGCGGACCACGTCGATGCCGTAGTCGGCGAGCAGCGCGGCGGCTGCGTCGTCGTCCAGGGTGATCCGGGCGCCGGACTGGGTCTGGGCAGCGGCTGCGGTCCGGGTGGCCAGGGCCGCCTCCACCCGGGCGCGGGCGGCGGCCTCGTCGATCCGGTCCAGCTCGGGGACCCGGGCGGAGGTCTCGGCGGCCTCGGCGGCGCGGCGCCAGGCGGCGTAGTGAACGGCGTGCGTGAGGGCGCGCACCGCCCGCTCCGGCGCCGGGTAGGCGGGGACGGTGCCGGGCTGCGCGATACCGGCCGCGTCCCGGCGGCGCAGCCGGTCGGGCAGGTCGGCGAGGGCCAGGTGGGCCAGGAGCAGCGGCTTGCCCGCTGCGGCGGCCCGGTCGGTGGCCTCGCTCAGGGCCTCCGCGATGGCCGGGGCGTCGGAGGTCAGCTCCGGGTCGCCCTCGGTGGAGCCGAAGAGCGTCGAACCGGGGAAGCCGGGGGTGCCGATGGGCGGGATCGCCACGGTGATCACCGCGTCCACCGCCGGGTCGTCCAGGGCGGTCGCCAGGGCGATCCGGAAGTGGTCGCCGGTGGCGGCGGTGGTGAGGTCCACCGGCGTACGGGGGCGCAGCCCGGCGGAGAGGCAGGCGTCATGGGTGAGCAGGCCCAGCGAATCGGAGTTGCCGATGATGGCGATCCGGTCGCCGGGCGGCAGCGGCTGGTACGCCAGGAGTTCGCCGGTGTCGAACAGCTCGGTGATGGTGTCCACCCGGACCACGCCGGCCTGTTGGAAGAGGGTGTCCACGGTGGCGTCGCGCAGCGCCGTGGCGGTGGCGGGCACCGCGTGGCCGGGCGGGACGCTGCCGGTGTGGCGGCCGCCCTTGATCACCACCACCGGCTTGGCGGCGGCGATCCGGCGGGCGATCCGGGTGAACTTGCGCGGGTTGCCGAACGACTCCAGGTAGAGCAGCACAATGCGGGTGGCCGGGTCCTCCTCCCAGTACTGGAGCAGGTCGTTGCCGGAGACGTCGGCGCGGTTGCCGACGGAGGCGAAGGTGGAGACGCCGATCGCGCGGTGGTGGACGCTCTCCAGCAGGGCCGCGCCGATCGCGCCGGACTGGCTGAAGAGGCCGAAGCCGCCGGCACCGGGGAGCAGCGGGGCGAGGGAGGCGTTGAGCGGCGCCTCGGCTGCGGTGTTGATCAGGCCGAAGGCGTTGGGACCGACCACCCGCATCCCGGCCGCCCGCGCCCGGCGGACCAGCGCCCGCTGCTGCTCGCGGCCGTCCAGCCCGGTCTCGGCGTACCCGGCGGTGACCACCACCAGGCCCTGCACCCCGTGCGCGCCGCAGTCGGCGACCGTGTCGGGCACGGCGGAGGCGGGGACCGCGATCACGGCCAGGTCGACCGGGCCGGGCACCTCCCGCACCGAGCGGTGCACGGGCAGCCCGTCGACCTCGGTACCGGGCGGGGCGGCGCTGTTCACCGCGTACACCGGCCCGGGGAAGCCGGACGCCAGCAGGTCGCGCAGCAGGGTGCGGCCGACGGCGGCGGGGTCGCGGGAGGCGCCGACGACGGCGACCGAGCGGGGAGCGAGCAGCCGCTGAACGGAGCGGGCCTCGGCGCGGTGCTCGCGGGCGCGCATCACGGCGAGGGACGCCTCGGTGGGCTCCAGGTCGAATTCCAGGTGCACCACACCGTCGGCGAAGCTGCGCCGCTGGGTGTAGCCGGCGTCGGTGAACACCTTGATCATCTTGCGGTTCTCGGGCAGCACCTCGGCGGCGAAGCGGCGGATGCCGCGCTCCCGGGCCACCGCGGCAATGTGCTCCAGCAGCGCCGACGCCACGCCCCGGCCCTGATGCGCGTCCTGCACCAGGAAGGCGACCTCCGCCTCGGCGGCGCCGGTCGCCGCGTCGGCGGGGCGGCCGGCGGGGTCGATGCGGTCATAGCGGACCGTGGCGATGAACCGGTCGCGGACCACGGCCGCCAGGCCGACCCGGTTGACGTAGTCGTGGTGGGTGAAGCGGCGGACGTCGCGGTCGGAGAGGCGGGGGTAGGGGGCGAAGAAGCGGAAGTACTTCGACTGGTCGGACACCTCGCTGTAGAACTCCACCAGGCGGTCGGCGTCGTCGGGCGTGATCGGGCGGATCCGGGCGGTACCGCCGTCGCGCAGCAGGACGTCGGCCTCCCAGTGCTGCGGGTAGGCCCGCTCGGCGTGCTCGGCGTGCTTGGCTTGCTGAGCCCGCTCGGCCTGCTCCGGATCGCCGTGTGCCGGGGTGTCGTCCACCCGGCCAGGCTAACCGGGGAGGCCGCAGGTCGGCTGCGCCGCGTACGGGGGCGGCCGACCATGCCACACTGGTCTAGACAACGAGGCACTCCCGGAAGGCACCCCGCATGGCCGAGCGCCGCGTCACCGTCGGATGGGCCGAAGGGCTGCACGCCCGCCCCGCCTCGATCTTCGTCCGGGCGGCCACCGCCATCGGCATCCCCGTCTCCATCGCCAAGCCCGACGGCACCCCGGTCAACGCCGCCTCCATGCTCGCCGTCCTCTCCCTCGGCGCCCGAGGCGGCGACCCCGTCGTCCTCACCTCCGACGCCCCCAACGCCACCCCCGCCCTCGACCGCCTCGCCCACCTCGTCCAATCCGGCCTCGAAGACCTCCCCACCGACTGACCCCCGGGCCCGACCACCCCGCCCACCCGGGGAGCACGCCGCACCGAAATGGCGCTGCCGTTCGGTGACCGGACCACCCCCGCCTGCGCGGGGAGCACTCGGTCGCGGGCCCGCTCGGCGCCGCGCTGCGCGGACCACCCCCGCCTGCGCGGGGAGCACGGGGCCACGTGGGTGATCATCCGCCGCCAGGCCGGACCACCCCCGCCTGCGCAGGGAGCACAGGACCCATATGCCCATGGGCAACGGGCCGAGCGGACCACCCCCGCCTGCGCGGGGAGCACACACCCAGCGTGTTCAAGGCATCGCCGAGGAGCGGACCACCCCCGCCTGCGCGGGGAGCACGACCCGATCTACGGGCGGCCGGACCGGAAGGTCGGACCACCCCCGCCTGCGCGGGGAGCACCGTCGGCAGGGGCCAGCGGGCCCGCTTCAGCGCGGACCACCCCCGCCTGCGCGGGGAGCACTCGGAGGGCGCGCCGTCGCCTGCGGTGGCCGACGGACCACCCCCGCCTGCGCGGAGAGCACTTCACGACGGTCGGCGCGGTCGGCCTGGCGGTCGGACCACCCCCGCCTGCGCGGGGAGCACTCGTTGAGCTGCGGCCGGATGTTGGCGTACAGCGGACCACCCCCGCCTGCGCGGGGAGCACCCGCCCCTAGCTGCGGCCCGCCATGATCGGTGCGGACCACCCCCGCCTGCGCGGGGAGCACCGAGCATGGGCCTGGCCCGCCACCGTCGACCTCGGACCACCCCCGCCTGCGCGGGGAGCACCGGTCGAGGGCGCGGGCGCCGGCGGCGGCCTACGGACCACCCCCGCCTGCGCGGGGAGCACCCGGTCAGTGTCCCATCCACCGACGTGCGTGGCGGACCACCCCCGCCTGCGCGGGGAGCACGCCAGCTCTCGCTGGGTGGCTCCCTCCTCCAGCGGACCACCCCCGCCTGCGCGGGGAGCACTCATCATGAACGCCCCGTACGACCTCACCATGCGGACCACCCCCGCCTGCGCGGGGAGCACCGCCGAGAGTCGCGGAGAGTGGCCAAGTCCAACGGACCACCCCCGCCTGCGCGGGGAGCACGATGATGTGGTGGGCTAGGACGGCGCGCAGGCCGGACCACCCCCGCCTGCGCGGGGAGCACGTCGCCCTCGCCTCCGCCCTGGCCGTGATCGCCGGACCACCCCCGCCTGCGCGGGGAGCACTGCGGTGATCGCCTGATCGGCGCGGAAACCCGCCGGACCACCCCCGCCTGCGCGGGGAGAACACTTCGCGACCTGCGGCTTCAGAGGCGCTTTGCCATTTCTTGACCATAGCGGATTCTCATCACCATCCCATGGTGTCAGAGGCGTGTGATGAAGTACGCGGGGCTGGAGTAGGGGAGCGCTCAGGAGGGGGCGGCGTGATCGATACACGGCTGTGGGGGAAGTCCGCCGGGCTTGAGAAGCCGTACCCGCTGATGGGTCATCTCGTGGACACGGCGATGGTCGCCGGAGCCGTGTGGGATGGGGCTTTGACGGTGGTGCAGCACGCGGCGGTGGCCGAGGCGCTGGGTGTTGCGATGGCCGAGGCGAGACGGCTGGTGATGTTCTGGGCGGGCCTGCATGACATCGGCAAGATCCTTCCCCGGTTCCAGGACATGGCTGCCCAGGACAGGCCCGCACACTGCGCGTTCCTCAGCGAGGAGACGTACGCGCATGACCGGGAGCGCGACAGCCAGGCCGAGAAGATCCGTCATGAGTGCGCCACGAGCCGGGCGCTGCCGCAGTTGTTGGCTGCGCTCGGGTACCCAACGGCGGGACGGCCTGCCCGGCTGCTGCTGACGCAGGTCGCCCAGTTGCTCGGCGGTCACCACGGTCGGTATCCCTTGGGCGTAGAGCCGCAGGATCTGCGTGATCCGCTGCGCCGCCTGCCGGAGTTGGGGATCGGCGGCTGGGCGGATCAGCGGCGCGAGCATGTGGCCGCTCTGCACGGGGTGCTCGGCCGGCCTGAGGCGCCCGTCGCGCGGGCGATGCCGGTGGAACTGGCGGTGGTCGTCGCGGGAGTGGTGATCGTCTCCGACTGGCTGGCGAGCCAGGACCATGTTGTCTCGGCCCAGCAGGCAGCAGCGGATGAGATCGGCGGTCTCCGTACCCCTCAGTCGCTGCTCGCGCACGCGAAGCGCGCCTCGGAGGCGGCTCCCGCGCTTGTCCGGGACGCCGGGCTGGGCCGTGCGTCCTTTCGCCGCCACGGGTTCGCCGGGCTGTTTCCGGAGATCGCTCGGCCCCACCCGTTGCAGGTGAGCATTGAAGCGGGGCTTCCAGGTGCGGTGTCCGGGCCGGGCGTACTGCTGGTGACCGCTCCTCCCGGAGAGGGGAAGACGGAGGCCGCTCTGTATGCCGCAACGGTGATGGGTGCAGCCTGCGGCAGTGGCGGCCTGTTCTTTGCCCTGCCGACCCAGGCGACGGCCAACCAGATGTACGACCGCGTAGTGGGCTTCGCCAGGAGGAATCTGCTGGATTCGGCGCAGGTGACCCTGCTGCACGGCTCAGCGGACCTCAACGAGCGCTATGCCGAGCCCTCTCCGAACGACGACGGGGTCGAGCCTCGTGTGCTGTCCGACCACGACGGCGGCCTCCGCGAGTCGGCCGAGGTATCCGTCGTGGCCAGTCGATGGCTGCGGTTGCGGGGGCGCGGCATTCTGGCTCCCATCGCCGTCGGAACCGTCGATCAGGCGCTGATGGGCGTCCTCCCCCTGAAGCGGAACGCCCTGCGCCATCTGGGGCTGTCCGGCAAGACGGTCGTGGTGGACGAGGCCCACGCCTACGACGCGTACACGCATGCGCTGCTGCTCCGACTGCTGGTCTGGCTGGGCGCGATGGGTGTGCCGGTGGTGCTGCTCTCCGCGACGCTCACCGGCGAGACCGCCGCCGGTCTGGTTGAGGCGTATCTGTCCGGAGCCGGCCGTGAGCCCGGGTCCTACAGACTTCCCCCACCTGCGTACCCGGGCTGGCTTTATGCCGACGCACGCAGCGGATCCCTGACCGCGCCCGAGGAGCCGGTGGGCAGCGTGCGGGCACGGAGGCTCTCCGTGGATGTCCTACCGGTCACCCACACGTACGACGCCACCGCGCCTGACGGGCGCCTGGCCGCTCTGATCAGGGAACTCCACGGTGTGACAGCCGAGGGCGGCTGCGCTGCGGTGATCTGCACGACCGTGGCCGAGGCCCAGAGGACGTACGAGGCACTTCGCGACCACTACCGGGAGCACTACGGACCCGCCTACGCGGGCTGGGACGACCGTTCGACTGACGACGCGGCAAGGCAGGACGCCGAGGCCGGTCCCCGGCTGCGGCTGCTCCACGCCCGCTTCCCCGCGCGGCGCAGGGCTGCGATCACGGCGGAGGCTGAGAGCTGGTTCGGACGGATCGACAAGGAAGGCATACGGCGCCCGGAGCCTCCGCGTGGCACTGTGCTCGTCTCCACCCAGGTAATCGAACAATCGCTCGATCTTGATTTCGACCTGATCGTGTCCGACCTCGCGCCGATGGCGCTGCTGTTGCAGCGGGCCGGCCGGGTCTGGCGGCACTCCGAACCCGGCCCGTCGCGCCCCGCGTGGTGCAGGGAACCCCGACTCGCGGTCCTCGCGCCGGTCGGGGACGACGGGCGGCTGTCGGTACCGGCCGCCTGGGGCGATGTGTACGCTCCTTCGCTGCTCCAGCGCACGCTGGAACTGATGGAGCGCAGGAAGAGCGACCCCGTGCGGGTACCGGAGGACGTACAGCAGCTGATCGATGAGGTCTACGCCCCGGAGTTCACCTCCACCGACCCCGACGCGCTGATGAAGCGGGATATCAAGCGCCTCACCGACGACATGGCGCGTCGCGGCCTTGCCGGGATGGTCATGCTTCCCCCGCCCGCGATGGTCGGCTCCCTGCACCAGCTCACCACCAGCGATGCGGACGAGGACCTCGTCGCCACCCGGTTGGGAGCCGAGACCGTCCAGTTGCTGCCGGTCTTCTACGACAGCGAGGGGAAGCGGTGGCTGGACGAAGCATGCACGATCCCGTTCCCCGAGCGCGGGAGCCGGAACGACGGGCGCTTCACCCGCGTCGAGATCCGCGCTCTCCTCGGCCATGTGGTGCCGCTCGCTCATGGCCCATGGCGTCAGGCATGCGCTGAGGCGAACGATCCCCCGGCATCCTGGCGCAGGGAGCCGCGACTGGCCCGACTCGTCCTGCTGCCGCATCGGATCGTCGCCGGCGATGGGTTGGCGGGGGCGGTCCTGGGCGACTACACCCTGACGCTCACGCACTCGCTCGGGCTGGTCATCAGCAGGGCGCAGAAGTCATAGCTAACGCCACCTAGCGTCTTCTTTCATTCTCCTGACACGGCGCCAGGCACCCCGCTACGGTTTGAAGCGTCCGGACCGGGGTGCCCCGGCATCCAGCCGGGGCACCCCCTGACCCCCGCCTGCGCGGGGAGGGGTGTGTCCTCCGGAGCCCACTCACACCACCGAGCGTCGGCCCACCTCCACCTGCGCGGAGCCCCCCAAAGCTACGTCACCGCGCAGGTCAGGTACGCCGGGTAGCACGATTCCTTCACCTATCGAGGTGCACCGCCCGCCATGACTGCTGAGCCTCCTGACGACCACTTCGACCTCCGCACCCGACCGTGGATCCCCGTCAGGACCAAGGAGGGTGCATCCAGCATCGGTCTGCGCGACCTCTTCCTCGACGCGCACCGCATCGACGGACTGGCTGTGGCGCTTCCGCCTGCCGCCTCGGGGCTGATGCGCGTGCTGTGCGCGATGGCCGCACGGATCACCACTCTGCACACAGCGTCGAACAACGACGACTGGCAGGACCTCCGCTACGACCTGCTGGAGGCATCGGAGGGCTTCGATCCGTCATCGGTGGACGCATACCTCGGCGAGCACGGCAGCCGCCTACGCCTGCATGACCCCATCCGGCCGTTCCTCCAGGACCCCCGACTGGTGGACCAGTCCCCCAACCGCTCGGGTGTCAACAAGCTGGTCATGGCTCGGCCGGCCGGCAACAACCAGGTCTTCTTCGGACACTTCACGGACGACGAGCAGGTGGCTCTGCCATCCGCCGAGGCCGCCCTGCATCTCATCGCGCAGCTCTACTATGGGCCGTCCGGCCAGTGCACACCACGCACGGTGTCCGGCAAGCGGTTCGGAAACACCGTGGCCGGTCCGTTGCGCCGATCACTGTCGTACCACCCGGCGGGGAGGTCGCTCTTCGAGACACTGCTGCTCGGCATCCCCGCCCCCGGCACATGGCCCCGGCCGGGCCGATCCGGACCTGTCGGCACCGCCCCTGCGGACTCATGCCCGTGGGAACGCGAGGAACTACCGGATCCGCTGGCCCCTCCCTCCGGCGCCGTCGGCCCGCTGTCGGCACTCACCGAGCAGTACCAGCACGCGATCCTGCTCCAGCCCGGGCCGGACCGGGAGAGTGTCGTGGACGCCACGATCACCTGGGCGTTCCGCGAGAACCGGCCGCCGCACACGGACCCGTTCCTGATCTGGGACGAGGCCAAGGACGGCACGCTGCGTGCACGCGACGCCGAAGCCGAACGGTCGCTGTGGCGGGATCTGGATGCGCTCGTCCTGATGAACCGGGGCGACAGCGGCAAACGCCCGCTCATCCTGGACGGCCTGGTGGGCGGGCAGATTCCGGAGGCTGCCTTCCGGTCGCTGCGCGTCTCCGCATACGGCTTCGACCAGGACGGCCAGACCCGGGACCGCACCTACTTCAGCGCCTCCACGCCGCCGCTCTTCGCGCTGCTTGAGACTTCGGAGGAGGCGGGTGACAACGTCCTGGCGCTGGGAGTGAAGGAGGGCCGGGAGGCTGCGGAGAAGGCCGCGCAGCGCATGGAGTTCGCGCTCCGCAGCGCATGGCGCTCGTACACCACCCCGTTCAGCGACGACAAGCCGGGCCGGAACGGCAAGGGTGGCGGCCCGTGGCCGGGCGTGGCACTGGCGGCGTACTGGCCGGCAGCGGAGGAGCGCTTCTGGGACTCCCTGGACTCGGGCGACTTCACGCACGCACTCAGCTCGTTCGGCCGCCTTGCCCTGGAGATCTACGACGAGGTGACCAGGCCGGTCGCGAGCACCCCTCGCGGTGCGAAGGCCCGCGAAGGCGCGCGGGGCCTGGTACGCAGCCTGCTCGACCGGAGCACTTCGTAGCCCCGCTTCCCCTCAGCGACGCAGCGGCGCAGCGGTGCAGCAAGTGACCGAGAAGGAGAAGACATCGGTATGACTACGACAACCAAGCATCCCCCACACGGTGGCACCCCTCCCGGGCCCCGCCACGCTTCCCTGGAGCCGTACGACGTCTTTGTGACCGGCGTCCGCGCCGCCTGCGGCGACCCGGGCACCCAGCAGGCCCTGCGTCGCGGACTGGCCAAGCCGGTGGACGAGGTACCCGCCCGTACACACGCGGCGCTGCTGCGCGGCGGACTGGTCCCTGACGATGTGAGGGGTTCCCGGAGGCGGGCCTACTACGCCGTGGCGGCCCTGATCGCGGCGCGCCCCCGGGCCCAGCGCCTGGCCGACGCCGACGCAGCCACTGGCACCGATACCGACGCCGACGCCGACGCCGACACGGTAGACGGCTCCGGTTCCACCAGGGCCGGAGCACCCGGAGGCACGAGTCTCGGGGAGAGCCTGGCTCTGGCCGTGGTCCGCCAAGGGCCGGACGGCGTCAAGGAGGAGGGGGTGGAATCCCGGCTCCACCTGATGGTCCGCCAGGACGTGGACGGTATCCATCGCATGCTGCCCGGCGTACTGCGCCAGTTGGGTTCGGCCGGGATCGCCGCAGACTACGGCTGCCTGCTGCGCGACCTGACCGCATGGGACCGCTACCGCGATTCGGTGGCGACCCGGTGGTTGGAGCACTACTACCGCACCCTCCGCCGCGAGCGGGCAGCCGCAGCCCGACGCGGCTCCCCCACCGCAGACACCGACAAGGGCTCCGACCCCGGCCCGTCCGCCGAGTGAGCCACACGCCGCACT
Source organism: Peterkaempfera bronchialis (assembly GCF_003258605.2). Lineage (NCBI taxonomy): Bacteria > Bacillati > Actinomycetota > Actinomycetes > Kitasatosporales > Streptomycetaceae > Peterkaempfera > Peterkaempfera bronchialis. The sequence goes on along the minus strand of NZ_CP031264.1, from coordinate 5,138,038 downwards.
GCCGTCCGCACTCCCTCCGCTTTCACTCCTCAGCTCACGGAAAAGGATCCGCGCGATGACCGACCCCGCCGACAGGACGTCCGGCAAGCCCCGTTTCCTGGACTTCCACATCACCCAGACGCTGCCCTACAGCAACGTCAACCGGGACGACCTCGGTTCGCCCAAGACGGTCACCTTCGGTGGCACCACCCGTACCCGTGTCTCCAGCCAGGCGTGGAAGAGGCCCACCCGGCTCGCCGTCGAGGAGCAGATCGGCGAGCAGGCCGTGCGGACCCGGCGGCTGCCTCAGCAGGTCGCCGGGGAGTTGGTGGAGCAGCGCGGATGGCCCGCCGACCTCGCCGAACTTGCCGGTGCGCAGATCATCCGCTCCAGCGAGTCCAAGCTGGCGTTGGAGAAGGGTGACCGGACCACCGCCTCCTTGCTCTTTCTTCCCGACACTGCGGCAGCCGCACTCGCCGACATCGCGGAGCAGCACCGCGAGGCACTGGAGAAGGCTCTCGGCAGCAAAGCCGCCGCGTCCAAGGCGCTGCTGCCCAAGGACGCCATCCACAAGATCCTGCGCTCCCGCAACGGCTCCATCGCGCTCTTCGGCCGCATGCTCGCCGAGATCCCCGGTGCCGGCGTGGACGGCGCCGTCCAGGTCGCCCACGCGTTCACCACCCACAGCACGTCCGTCCAGGCGGACTTCTTCACGGCCGTCGACGACGCGGGAGAGTGGGCCGAGGACGCGGGCAGCGCCCACATGAACACCGGCGAGTACAGCAGCGGCGTCTTCTACCGCTACGCCACGCTCGATCTGCGTGACCTCAGCGAGAACGTCCCCGACCGTGCCACTGCCCGTGGCCTCGCCGCCGCGTTCGCCACCGCGTTCATCAGCACACTGCCGTCCGCGAAGAAGACCTCCACGGCCCCGCACACCGTCCCCGACCTGGTGCATGTCTCGGTCCGCTCCGACCGCCCGCTCTCCCTGGCCGCAGCCTTCGAGAAGCCTGTGCAGGCCCGGTCGGAGGGGTGGGGGCAGCAGTCGCGTGAGGCCCTCAGCGACTACGCCGCCCGCATCCAGCGTCTGCTCGGCGACAGCGGGGTGGTCCACAGCGCCCACGCCTCCGTGGACGACAAGGCATGGGACGGACTGGGTCAGCAGGTCGCCTCCTACCCGGAGTTGGTCGCCGGCGCCGTCGCAGCCGTCTGGTCGGCAGAAGGGGCCGGTCAGGCGTGACCGGCTTCCTCCTCCAACTCGGCGCCCCGCTCCAGTCCTGGGGCGAGCACAGTGCCTTCACCGACCGCGACACCGTGGCGCACCCCACACGGTCCGGCCTGATCGGGATGATCGCCTCCGCCCTGGGCATTCCGCGTGCCGAAGCAATCGCCGACGGGGACGCCGGCCCCGAAGCGGCAGCTTCGCTCTTCGCCCGGCTCACCAGGCTGCGCTTCACCGTGCGGACCGACCGCCCCGGCGTCCGGCTGGGCGATTTCCACACCGTGGGCGGCGGATACCCCCAGCACCGGACCGTCCCCACCGCCAAAGGCGGCCGACGGAGTGGCGACACCGCGACCATCGTCTCCCGCCGCCACTACCTGAGCGACGCCGTCTTCACCATCGCGGTCACCGCGCCCGGCCAGGACACCCTGCTCGCCGAGTGCGCCCAGGCACTGGCCGCCCCGCACTGGCCGCTGCACCTGGGCCGCCGCTCCTGCCCACCCGGTGCGCTGCTCCTGCTCCGAGCCGACGTTCCCGACCCGGTCTCCGAACTCGACCGGGTGCCCCTGGCCCGTCCGAAGCCCCGGACCGCCGCCGAAGCGGGAAGCGGACAGCCCGACCCCACCGTCACGGTCCGTTTCACGGCGGACATGCCCTTCCCCTCCGACACGGGCACCGCGCCCTCCGGCAGGGCCGCCGTCACCATGCTCAACGACGAGCCCGTCCGCCTCACTGCACGCGACCGCGTGCACCACGCCCGCCCTGTGTACAGCACCAGCCGGCGGCTGCCGGCGGCTCTGTGCGGCGGATACGGCACGGACTACCTCGATGCGCTCGACGCCTACCTGCACCCCCCGCGTCCCGAAGGAAACGCCTCATGACCACCACAGCGCCCGCCCCCTCGGACGCGGCCACGGAGCAGGCATGGCTGACCCGGCTCCTCCTCAACCCGGGCAACCGGCAGGTCCAGCACGACATCCGCGACGCCGCCGATCTCCACCGCCGCATCATGAAGCTGGTACCGGACGGGCTCGGCGACAGTCCCCGCGCCCACGCCGGCGTCCTCTTCCGGCTCGACACCGACGGGGCAGGCCCGCCCGTCCTCCTCATCCAGACCCGCGTCGCGCCGGACACCGGCCGCCTGCCCGCCGGATACGCACAGGCACAGACCCGGGACATGCGCACCATGCTCACCTCGCTGCGCCCCGGGCTACCGGTCCGGTACCGCCTTCTCGGCAACGCGGTTCGGCGCTGCGGTCCCAACAGCACGGTCGGCAAGTGGAAGCAGGTCATCCCGCTCCACGGGGACGATGCCGACCAGTGGTGGGCCGCCCGCGCGGCGGCAGCCGGGCTGGACCTCCACACCGTCCTGTCCGAGCCAGCCGACGCCCTCACGGCCTGGCACCAGCGCGACGGAGGCAGCGGCCCGCAGAGTCCGGTCAGAGGCCGCGAGCGGCAAGGCGAAGCCATCCGGGTCGCCCACTCGGCAACCCGCTTCGAGGGAGCCGCCACCGTGCGGGACCCCGACGCCCTGCGCAACGCCCTGCTCCACGGCATCGGCCGCAGCAAGTCGTACGGTTGCGGGCTGCTCAGCCTCGCGCCCGGCGGTTCCGGAGCGTGAGACGCCGATGCCGGCCACCCCCACTCCGCACAGCAAGACCTCCGCACGGCGCAGGATCGCCGCACCGACGCTCGCGATGCTGCCCCGCGTCGGTGACTCACTGTCCTTCCTGTACGCGGATGTCGTACGCATCGTCCAGGACGACACCGGCGTCTGCGCCGAGACCACCTCCGCCGACGGTGAAGTCACCCGCGTCTACCTGCCAACCTCGGCACTCTCCTGCATCCTGCTCGGCCCCGGCACCTCGATCACCCAACCCGCTCTGGCCACCTTCGCCCGACACGGCACCACCGTGGTGTGCACCGGCTCCGGCGGCGTCCGCTGCTACTCCGCAACCACACCAGACTCGCTCACAACGCGCTGGCTGGAACACCAGGTCCACCAGTGGAGCGATCCGGAACGGCGCCTGGCCGTGGCCAGGCAGATGTACCTCATGCGGTTCGAAGTGCAGGTCCCGGCCTCCAGTACGTTGCATCAGCTGCGCGGCATGGAAGGGCAGCGGATGAAAGCCCTGTACAAGCTGCTCGCGCAGCAGCACCGGGTCGGCCGCTTCCGCCGCGCGTACGACCCGGCATCCTGGGACGACCAGGATCCGGTCAACCTCGCGCTGTCCTCGGCCAACACCTGCCTTTACGGGATCGTCCATGCCGCACTCGTCGCCCTCGGCTGCTCACCTGCCCTGGGCTTCGTCCACCAAGGGGCGCAGCACGCCTTCGTGTACGACATCGCGGATCTCTACAAGGCCGAACTGACGGTACCGCTGGCGTTCTCCCTTCATGACTCGCCGCAGCCGGAGGGGGAGGCCCGGCGGCGGTTCCGCGAACGGCTCCGACTCTTCAAGCTGCTGCCGCGAATCGTCTCCGACGTCCAGAGCCTCCTCGCCCCCGGAGAGGCCGACCCCCTGCCGGACGGGAAGGCCGTGGACATGGTCAACCTCTGGGACCCGGCGACGGGTTCCGTCCCTGCCGGCGTCAACTACGCCACCCAGGCGGACTCGGAGTGACCTGCCCGCCAACCTCTCAGAGCGGCGGAAACCCATGCCGTCCATGACCGTCCTGGCCACCACCGCCGTCCCCGACCACGTCCGGGGCGCCCTCACCCGCTGGATGCTCGAGCCGACACCGGGCCTCTACGTCGGCACCCTCTCCGCCCGCGTCCGCGACGAACTCTGGTCCGTCGTCTGCGCCTCCATCGACACTGGCGCCGCCGTCCTCATGTACCCCGAAGCCAACGAACAGGGCTTCGCACTCCACACCGCAGGCGAACGCCGCCGCATCCCCGTCGACTTCGACGGGCTCACTCTCATCGCCTTCCGACCCGAGGAGTACCAGGACGCAGCAGATCCCTTCTAGCGCCCCAGGTCAACAAGCGTGTTCCCCGCGCAGGCGGGGGTGGTCCGGCTCTCGGCGCGGTCTGGGACGGCGACCTCAGTGTTCCCCGCGCAGGCGGGGGTGGTCCGTGCTCCAGGACCCGGCGCACCTAGGCGTCCAGGTGTTCCCCGCGCAGGCGGGGGTGGTCCGCGATGATCACGGATGTGCGGCGGATCGCCAACGTGTTCCCCGCGCAGGCGGGGGTGGTCCGCACCAGTCCCGACGGCACGAGCAGCGCGCCGCGTGTTCCCCGCGCAGGCGGGGGTGGTCCGCCGTCCGTCACGGCCGAGCGGATCGCGGTGGCGTGTTCCGCGCGCAGGCGGGGGTGGTCCGAACACGGTCGTCGCGACGGGGTTGCGGGAATCAGTTGGCGATGGCGGAGGGGCCGTCGAAGTCCTCGGCCAGGGCGTCCATAAGCAGTTCGTCGCAGACCTGGCCGAGCCAGTAGCCGGACTGCCTCAGGCGTCCGGCGTGCCGGAAGCCCGCTCGCTCATAGGCGGTGACAGCCCCGGTGTTTGGGGCCAGGACCTTCAGCCAGACCATGCGCACATTGGTGATGTGGAACGCGTAGTCCAGGGTCAGCCTGGTGGCCTCGGCGCCCAGGCCACGGCTGCGAGTGTGCGGCGCGAGCATGATGATGTACTCGGCGGTCCGTACGGCGTGATCGATGATCAGCGCGGTGGTACCGACCGGCTCCGCCTCGTCCCTGCTGGTGTCGTAGACCGTGAACCGGGGCAAGTCGGCCAGGTCTCGCAGTTGGTGCGCCATCCCCTCCGTACGGGCCTCCAAAGACTCGGGCGTCTGTCGGCCGTAGCCGACCAGCGACCTGGGGTCCTGCTCCCAGCGCCAGTACTGTTCCACCAGGTCACTGCGGTAGTCGCCCAGCGCGCAACCCTTTCCACGGATCCACAGAACCGGCTCAGCGTGCTCGTTGATCGGAGCCTCCGGAGATGCATAGAAGGGGCGTATAGGCGGCGGTGGACGCCGGTTCGGCGACCGATTCGCCACTCTTCGTCTGCACCCCATGCGTGCAGCCGTATCGGGTCTGCGGCAACTCCATGGCACCACTCCGCACGCAGTCCGCAGGCAGCCATCAGTAGCACAGCGGCGGCGCCGGACTCCTCCGGGCAGGCCACACGAACCGCAGCGGGGGTCTGCTCGGGTCCGGCGTCCCGGCGGGCGAGGGTGGTTGGACACGACCAGAGCTAGAGCCTCGGGGTCCAGGCGAACGCTCATCGCGCACCGCCCCCGGACAGCGCGAACCGGGCGAACACCGTCTTGCCGCCGCCGTCCTTGGGCCGCCACCACACGTCGTCCGCCAACTCGCGCACGATCAGCAGCCCCCTCCCCGAAGTAGCCAGCAACGCCTCCGGATCGCCTTCCGAATCCGGGCCGAACCCCTCAGCGCGGGGGAGTATCGGCGGGCGCGAATCGTCGTCCGACACCTCCAGAAACAGCCAGGCAGGCCACGCCCTCAGTGCGACACCCGCGCGCGACGCCCCGCAGGCCCCTTCCGTCCGGGCATCGGGCCGTGCGTGCTGCACGCAGTTCCCCAGCAGCTCAGACGCGCAGAGTTGCACCGTCTCCACCAGCGCACCCAGTCCCCAGCCGGCCACCACCAGAGCTGTGAAGTCCCGTACGCGACGACCCGCAGCCGGATCGTCCGCCGAGCAGCCCAGCCACCGCAAATACATCGTCGGGCGCTGCAAGATCAGCTCGGGCATGAAGGGCGCGGCGGCTGAGAGCGGTGTCGCTGTCTGCATCCGGAGGTCGGCGTGCTGGGATTCGCGAGGCACCGCCCGTGTCGTCTCGATCACACAGTCAGCTTCCGGCGCCGGTAAGGCCGTTCACACCGCCTACTACGGACATCTGGCGCACTTTGCCCCTACGCTGAGAAGTGCACCAGACGTCCCAGGGACACTTCGGGGAAAGCCTTGAACGATTCGCTCAGGCGCGCTATGGCCGATGCCAGGATGGGCGAGCGGCAGTTAGCCGAGAAGTGCGGTGTCGATGCCAAAACGGTGGGCAGGTGGCTCGCTGACGCCAGCCGCGTCCCACACGCTCGGCACCGATGGGCCGCAAGCGACGCCCTGGGAGTTGACGAATCCATGCTCTGGCCATCCACCGTCCGGGCAGCGATCAAGACTGGTCCAGACCGGGAAGTCGTGTCCGTATACCCGTACCGCTCCGCCGCCCCCACGTCGCTGTGGCGCAGCCTGATCACCAAGGCGAGCGATGAGCTGACCTTCGCCGGGTACACCAACTACTTCCTGTGGCTGGAACAGGCGAACCTCGGCGGAGCCTTGCGGCGCAAGGCAGAGCAAGGGTGCAGGGTCCGCTTTCTCTTGGGTGAACCCGACAGCGAGACGACCCGGGCACGGGAGCGTGACGAGGACGTCCCTCTCACGCTCTCCATTCGCATCAGGGTGACACTCGCCGAGTTGGAGAAGATCAAGGACACCAAGGGAATCCAGGCCCGCTTCTCCAGCGGCCACACCCACCTGTCCGTCTTCCGGTTCGATGACGACATGATCGTCACCCCGCTGCTGACGCATCGGATAGGCCATGACGCGCCGATGCTGCACCTGCGCCGAAGCCAGGATGACGGCATGTTCGACCGCTTTGCGGCCCACACGGACGAGTTGTGGACGCAAGGCCGACCCGTTTGGGGGAGCACCGATGGCCAGGCGTGACTACGAGGACGACCCCGAGGCCCCCGAGCCCAACAGTCTGGTACCGGCCGCATCGGCGGTCGTGGTGGATGAGCTGGGGCGCATCCTGCTCCAGCGTCGGACGGACAACGGCATGTGGGCCCTGCCCGGCGGGGCCATGAACCTGGGCGAATCCCTGGCGGAGTGCGCCATCCGGGAGACCCTGGAGGAGACCGGCCTGACCGTCGAGATCACGGGCATCGTGGGGACCTACACCAATCCGGGGCATGTCTTCGCCTACGACGACGGCGAGGTGCGCCAGGAGTTCTCCATCTGCCTGCTCGCCCGCCCCGTCAGCGGCACGATCACCGTCTCGGAGGAGTCCCACGAAGTCCGCTGGTTCGCACCGGCCGAGGTCGATGGACTGCCCATGGTGGCCGGCATCCGGAAGCGGGTCGATGACTGGCGCTTCGGCCGGATGCCAGCCGTCCGGTGAGGACGCACAGGGGAAGCCCTGGGCGCCAGATGTCGCTGGTGGGACGCGCCCGGGACGTCAGCCCTTGACGCAGACGACCTGCTTGAGTTGGGCGACGACCTCGACCAGGTCGCGCTGCTGGTCGATGACCTTTTCGATGGGCTTGTAGGCGGCGGGGATCTCGTCGACGACGCCGCTGTCCTTGCGGCACTCCACGCCCTTGGTCTGGGCGGCGAGGTCGTCGGCGGTGAAGCGCTTCTTGGCGGCGTTGCGGCTCATTTTGCGGCCGGCGCCGTGGGAGGCGGAGTTGAAGGCGGCGGTGTTGCCGAGGCCGCGGACGATGTACGAGCCGGTGCCCATGGAGCCGGGGATGATGCCGTACTCGCCGGAGCCGGCGCGGATGGCGCCCTTGCGGGTGACCAGCATGTCCTGGCCGTCGTACCGCTCCTCCGCCACGTAGTTGTGGTGGCAGGAGATCACCTGGTCGAAGGCGACCTTGGTGCGGCGGAACTCCCGGCGGACGGTGTCCTGGAGGAGCGCCATCATCAGGGAGCGGTTGTGCTTGGCGTACTCCTGCGCCCAGAAGAGGTCCTGCCGGTACGCCGCCATCTGCGGCGTGTCCGCGATGAAGACCGCCAGGTCGCGGTCGACCAGGCCCTGGTTGTGCGGCAGGTAGCGGGCGATGCCGATGTGGTACTCGGCCAGTTCCTTGCCGATGTTGCGGGAACCGGAGTGCAGCATCAGCCACACCGCGCCGTCGGTGTCCAGGCAGACCTCGATGAAGTGGTTGCCGCCGCCCAGCGAACCCATCTGGGAGTGGGCCCGTTCCCGGCGGAACTTCACGGCCTCGGCCAGTCCGTCGAACCGCTGCCAGAAGTCGTCCCAGCCGGCGGTGGGCAGGCCGTGCAGGCGGCGTGGGTCGACCGGGTCGTCATGGCCGTGGCGGCCGACCGGGATGGCCTCCTCGATACGGGAACGCAGCCGGGAGAGGTCGTCGGGCAGGTCGCGGGCGGTGAGGGAGGTCTTGACCGCGCTCATGCCGCAGCCGATGTCCACGCCGACCGCCGCCGGGCAGACGGCGCCCTGCATGGCGATGACGGAGCCGACCGTCGCGCCCTTGCCGAGGTGTACGTCGGGCATCACGGCGAGGCCGCTGATCCACGGCAGGGAGGAGATGTTGCGCAGCTGCTGCATGGCCTGGCCCTCGACGGTGGCCGGGTCGGTCCACATGCGGATCGGCACCCGGACGCCGGGCACCGCGGTGTACGCCATGGTCGGTACGACCTCCAAGGTCGGTTGCTGGTCCGTTGCTCCACTGCGGGAGGCGGGATTCGCCACGCATCCGTCCGGCGTGGCTCGGGAAGTCTGCGCACCACGGGACCGCCTGCTCCCCCGTGGGAGGCGGCCCCGGGTGCTGCTGCGGGATGCGCGGGGTGGCTAGCGCCAGGAGCGCATCGGGCGACACGACCGGGTGAGGCGGAGTCGTGGGGAACAGCAGGCACGCTGGCGCTTGCGTCGTGGTTCGACCCGCATGACGTCCGCCTCCTTTCGGTGTGTTGCGGGGGCCGGTGCTGATGCCGGACCCGGGCCCGGGTGTCGGGCGCGGCCCTATCTACCCACGGCGGGGTGGTGGCCCGCAAGGGGATTTGACGGGGGCGCTGCCGGGGTGCGGGGGTGGCCGGGGTGCGCTGCAATCGGGGGATGGAGTGCGTCTTCTGCGCCGTGGTCGCCGGGTCGGTTCCGGCGCATGTGGTCCACCGGGACGAGTGGACGGTGGCGTTCCTGGACCGTCGGCCGCTCTTTCCCGGGCACACGCTGGTGGTGCCGTACGGGCATGTGGAGACGCTGGCTGAGCTGCCCGCCGAACTGCTGGAGCCGTACTTCTCGGTGGTGCAGCGGGTGGCGGCGGCGATGGAGGGGGCGCTGGGCGCGGCGGGGTCGTTTGTGGCGGCCAACAACCGGATCAGCCAGTCGGTGCCGCATCTCCATGTGCATGTGGTGCCCCGGAATCCCAAGGATGGGTTGCGTGGATTCTTCTGGCCCCGGGGTCGCTACCGCGACGAGGAGGAGGCGGCCGAGGTGGCGGACCGGCTGCGGGCGGCGTTGGAGGGGTGAAGGGGTGGTGGCTCTACTGCGGCGGGAAGTCGAGGTGGAGTACGGGGACGGTTGGCCAGATGGCGGGGCGGGCGGCGGTGACGTGGTCGAGGATCAGCAGGCCGGGTGGGCCGGTCTGCGGGGCGGCCAGCTGATGGGGTTTCAGGAAACGGAATTCGGGATCGGCGGTCTGCTCGGTCCGCATCGCGGCTCGGGCGGCGGCGTCCGGTGGGCGGGCCGTGGTGCTGGTACTGGTGGTGGTGGAGGAGGAGGGGGCTTCGGGGGAGCAGGGGCGGCGGTGGGGAGGGGGTCGCCGGGGGTGGTCCAGACGGTGGTGCCGGGCGTGCAGAGCCCGGCCAGCAGGGCGGCGGTACCGGCGGCGGTGCGGGAGCGTACGGCCAGGTCGGCGTCGTGGCCGGTGGCGACGGCCGCCACGGCGTCGCGGGTGCGGCGGTCCGGTGGTTCGATGCCCAGCGTGTGTACGGCCTGCTCCAGGGTGAGCGGGCGGTCGTGGCCGCGCCGCACGGGCCAGTGTGGGAAGGCCGGGTCGGGCCAGGTGTACGGGAGATCGTCGGGGAGGCCGGGTTCGAAGACGGCGCGGTAGTGGGCGGGGTCCTTGCGCAGCAGGGCGGAGCGGTGGCTGAGGTGGACGGCTTCGTCGCCGAGCCAGGGCGGGAGCAGCCCGGCTGCGGCGAGGTCGCATTGCGGGCGGGGGCCGCCGGGTCCGGTGTACTCGCGGAGTTGGTCGGCGACGGTGTCGCGGTGGCCGAGTTGCTGCCAGCGGTGGCAGACGGCCAGGCCGTAGGCGGCGAGGGCGGGGACGAAGCCGCGCCACATGGCGACGGCGGGGTGGTTCTTCCAGCCGTACACGGGCCAGACCAGGGCGCGCGCCACCTGGAGAACCTCGACGCGCTGCTTGCCGAGCCGCCGGGTGTCCAGCACGGCCGCGCTGGCGGCGAAGTCGGGGTAGGGCAGGAAGGTCTGCACGCGGTGTCGGGTGCCCCGGGCGGCGGGGGTCATTCGGGATGGGGAGGAGAAAGAACGCGGGGCTGTGGGGGTGTGGTGAGGAGCGGAGGGAGTGGTGGGGGGTGGGCGGTGGCGTGACGCGGTGGGGGTGGGGTGCGCGGGGTCACGGGGAGCGGAGGGAGTGGTGGCGCGGTGGGGGTGTGGTGAGGACCGGAGGGAGTGGTGGGGGGTGGGCGGTGGCGTGACGCGGGGGCGGTGGGTGGCGGGTGGAAAAGCGGGTGCGCCGATGGGGGTGGCGGGTTAGCGTGCGCGGCGGTTGGGGCGAGGGTGGGGAGGGTCATGGCGGGGTTCGAGGTGCTGCTGATCGGCGGGCGGTCGGGGGTGGGCAAGTCGACGGTGGCCTGGGAGGTGTCGCGGCTGCTGCAAGGGTCCGGGGTGGCGCACTGCGTGATCGAGGGCGACAACCTGGACTCGGCGTATCCGGCGCCGCCGGGTGATCCGCGCCGTACCGCCCTGACGGAGGCCAATCTGGCGGCGCTGTGGCGGAACTACGCGGCGCTGGGCTACCGCCGCGCGCTCTACACCAACACGGTGAGCGTGCTGGAGAGCGGGATGCTGCTGCGCGCCATGGGCGGGCAGGGCCGAGTGCTGGGGGTGCTGCTGACGGCGGAGGACGGTACGGCCGCCGAGCGGCTGGCGGGCCGGGAACGCGGTTCGGGGCTGGCGGAGCACCTGGAGCGCAGCGAGCGGGCGGCGCGGCGGCTGGCCGAGCAGGCGCCGCCGTGGGTGGTGCGGGTGGCGACGGACGGGCGGACGGTCGCCGAGGTGGCGCGGGAGGTGGTGGCGGCGACGGGCTGGGACGGGGGCGGCAGACCGTCCGTCGAACGGGTGGTGGAGGCGGTCGCCCGGCTGACGTCGGGCGCCCCGGGAGGGGCGGCGGCCACCCGGCTGGTCGCGGTGGACGGGCCGGGCGGTTCGGGCAAGTCGACCCTGGCGGCGGCGGTCGCGGAGCGGCTGCCGGGCGGCGCGGCGGCGACGGCGGTGGTGCACGGCGACGACTTCTACCGGCCGATGGACGAGCAGGAGCGGGCCGGGCTGAGCCCGGAGCAGGGCTACCGGCGCTACTTCGACTGGGAGCGGCTGCGCCAGGAGGTCCTGGAGCCGCTGCGAGCGGGGCGTCCGGCGCGCTACCGCCGGTACGACTGGGCCACCGGCGCGCTGGGCGGCTGGGCGGAGGAGGTGCGGCCGGGCGGGGTGGTGCTGGTGGAGGGCGTGTACACGGCGCGGCCGGAGTTGGAGCGCTGGTACGACCTGACGGTCTGGGTGCACACCTCGCGCGAGGAGTGCCTGCGCCGGGTGCGGGCGCGCGGCGAGAACGACGAGGCGTGGATCGTGCGCTGGCGCGCGGCGGAGGAGTACGGTGCGACGGCCACGCGGCCGGAGCTGCGGGCCGGGCTGGTGGTCGGCGGAGCGTGAGGGGGGACGGCGGGATGGCGCTGGGGCGAAGAGGTGCGCGGCTGATCGTGGTGGACGGGGCCGAGTACCGCTGGCGGGTGCGGCCCCGGCCGACGTACTGCCAGGAGATGGGGTGGTCGGCGCTGGCGTTCGCGGTGGAACGGGTCGAGCGCGGTGGCGGCGACGACGCGGCGGGCGCGGGCGCGGTGCTGGTGGTGGACGTCGGGGCGGCCCGGCCGGACAGCCGGCTCGGGTGCCCGTCGCTGAGTGTGCTGCCGTCGACGGTGGCGGCGGCGGTGCGGCTGGCCTTGGGGCGCGGCTGGCGGCCGGACCGGCCGGGCAGACCGTTCCTGGTCGGCCCGGAGGACTGGGCCGAGGGGTGGGCCAAGGGACGGTCGGCGGAGCGGTCGGCGGCCCGGGGACCGGCGGAGGGTGCTCCGCCGGTCCCGGGTGCGGCGTGACGGGTCAGGGCAGGACGGATCAGGGCAGGACGGGTCAGGGCAGGACGGGTCAGGGCAGGACGACGGTGACGTCGCCGATGCCGAGCTCCCTGACCGGGTCGGCGATCACCGAGGCGTCCCCGACCAGCACGGTGACCAGCCGCTCCGGCGGGAACGCCGCGACCACGGCGGCGGTCGCCTCGGCGGTGGTGACCTCGGCGAGCCGCCGGTAGACCTGGGCCTGGTAGTCGTCGGGCAGTCCCTGCTCGACCTGGTCGGTGAGGGTGCCGGCGACGGCGGCGGAGGTCTCGTACTTCAGCGGTGCCACGCCGACCAGGTTCTGCACGGCGACGTCGCGTTCGGCGTCGGTGAGGCCGTCGGCGGCGAGGGTGCGCAGCACGGTCCAGGTGTCGGCCAGCGCCGGGGCGGTGGAGGGGGTGTCCACCGAGCCGGTGATGGCGAGCAGGACCCGGCCGGAGCCGTCGGGCGCGGAGCGCAGCGGCTGGCTGAGGGCGCGGACGCCGTAGGTGTAGCCCTTCTCCTCGCGGAGCACCCGGTCCAGCCGGGAGGTGAGGGTGCCGCCGAGGCAGTAGGTGCCGAGCACCTGGGCGGCCCAGACGTCGTCGTGGCGGTCGGGTCCGACGCGGCCGATGAGCAGCTGGGTCTGCACCGAGCCCGGCCGGTCCACGATGATCACGCGGGCGTGGTCGTCGGCGGTGACCGGGGCGGTGGTGCTGGGTTCGGCCTTGTCGCCGGTCCAGGCGCCCAGGGTGCGGCCGAGGATGCCGGGCAGGTCGACGCCGTCGAGGTCACCGACGATGACGGCGGTGGCGGTGGCCGGGCGGACGTGTGCGGTGTAGAAGTCCCGTACGGCGGCCCGGTCGATGCCCTGGACGGTCTCGGCGGAACCGGCCCGGGGCCGGGACAGCCGGTCGGCGTCGTCGAAGAGGTCGCCGTAGAGGGCGAAGGCGGCGCGGCGGGCGGGGTTGGCCAGCTCGTGGACGATCTCGTCCAGGCGGTTGGCGACCAGCCGCTCGATCTCGTGCTGGGGCAGGGCGGGGGCGCGCAGCGCGTCGGCGAGCAGGGTGAGGCCGCGCTCCAGGCGGGAGGCGGGGACCTCCAGGGAGACCCGTACGCAGGGGTGGTCGGCGTGGGCGTCCATGGTGGCGCCCGCCCGCTCCAGCTCGGCGGCGAACTCCTCGGCGGTGAGGGTGTCGGTGCCCTCGCTGAAGGCCCGGGCGAGGATGGTGGCCACGCCGTCCAGGCCCTGCGGCTCGGCGGCGAGCGGCGCGTCGAGCAGCACCTCTACGGCGACCAGTTGCTGGCCGGGCCGGTGGCACTGGAGCACGGTGAGGCCGTTCTCCAGCGTGGAGCGGTCGGGGGCGGGGAACGCCCACGGGGTGGGGGTGCCCGCCTCGGGGCGGGGGTGGAAGGTCATGGTGGGCGTGATGCCGGTCATGCGGCGCCTCCCTCGGTGGCGTCGGAGGCGTTGGAGGCGTTGGAAGAACCAGCGGAGTCGGCGGAGATCTCGGATGCGTCCGGAGTCTCCGGCGCGGCTTCGGTGGTTTCGGGGTGGACGGGTTCGTAGACCAGGACGGCCCGGTTGTCGGGCCGCAGCCGCTGCGCGGCGACGGCGCGGACCTCCTCGGCGGTGACGTCCAGGACCCGGGAGAGCGCGGTGTTGGCCCGGCCGGGGTCGCCGAACAGGACGGCGAAGCGGCACAGCTCGTCGGCGCGGCCGGAGACGGTCTGGAGCCGGTCCAGCCACTCGCGCTCGATCTGGGCCTGGGCCCGCTCCAGCTCCTCCGGGGTGGGCCCCTCGGCGGCGAAGCGGGCCAACTCCTCGTCCACGGCCGCCTCGATGGACTCGACGGTGGCATCGCCGGAGGTCTTGACGTCGAGCCAGCCGAGCGAGGGCGCCCCGGCCAGCCGCAGCAGGCCGAAGCCGGCGGCGACGGCGGTACGGTCGCGGCGCACCAGCCGGTTGTAGAGGCGGCTGGACTCGCCGGAGCCGAGCACGGTGAGCGCCAGGTCGGCGGCGTCGGCCTCGCGGGTGCCGTCGTTGGGCAGCCGGTAGGCGGCCATCAGGGCCCGGGAGGGGACCTCCTCGCGGACGGTGAGCCGCAGCTCCTCCCCCATGACGGGCGGCAGCGAGCCGTCGCGCGGCTCGGGCTTGCCGTCGTGCGCGGGGATGGTGCCGAAGTACTTCTCGACCCAGCGCAGTGTCTCCTCGGGGTCGATGTCGCCGACCACCGAGAGCACCGCGTTGTTGGGCGCGTAGTAGGTGGAGAAGAAGGCGCGGGCGTCTTCGAGGTCGGCCGCGTCCAGGTCGGCCATGGAGCCGATGGGCGTGTGGTGGTAGGGGTGGCCCTCGGGGAAGGACATCGCGGTGAGCTTCTCAAAGGCGGTGCCGTAGGGCACATTGTCGTACCGCTGGCGGCGCTCGTTCTTCACCACGTCGCGCTGGTTGTCCAGGCCGTTCTGGTCCAGCGCTGCGAGCAGCGAGCCCATCCGGTCGGCCTCCAGCCAGAGGGCGAGCTCCAGTTGGTGGGCGGGCATGGTCTCGAAGTAGTTGGTGCGCTCGAAGCTGGTGGTGCCGTTGAGGGAGCCGCCGGCGCCCTGGACCAGCTCGAAGTGCCCGTTGCCCGGGACGTTGGCCGAGCCCTGGAACATCAGGTGCTCGAAGAGGTGGGCAAGGCCGGTGCGGCCCTTCACCTCGTGGCGGGAGCCGACGTCGTACCAGAGGCAGACGGCGGCGACCGGCGTGAGGTGGTCCTCGGAGAGCACCACGCGCAGGCCGTTGGCCAGGCGGTGCTCGGTGATGGCAAGACCTCCGGAGGAGGAGGCGGGGGCCGGGTTGGCCATGCTGGTCGGGTCCTTCCCGTCGCTGCTCGGTGCTGGTTCCTGCTCGCGGGCGGGGGCACTGCGCCCTCGCGCTGCCCCATTGTGGTGCAACGAACGGGACGCCCGGAGATGCCCGCGCGGACGGGGTGTTCGCCGCAGGCGGACGCACTGCCGGTACGGCGGGCACGCGGTGGAGGTGCCGTGGCCGCGCGGTGGAGGCGCGGCTGCCGCGGTGGAGGCGTGGCTGCCGCGGTGGCCGTGCGGCGGGCGCCGTGCGGAGCCCCCTGCGGGGTGGTGGCCGGGAGTGTCCGGGGAAGGGGCCACAATAGGGAGCCGCCGTAGGGCCGCCGTGCCCGTACGGCGTCGATCGACGCTGAGACACGCAGCCGCCTGAACACGCAAAGGAGCCCGCCCGCGATGGCCCGCCGCAGTTCGCCTACCCCGCCGCCCGGCGACTTCGAGGAGCGGATCCTCGATGTCGACGTCGTGGACGAGATGCAGGGCTCCTTCCTGGAGTACGCCTACTCCGTCATCTATTCCCGCGCCCTGCCCGACGCCCGCGACGGCCTCAAGCCGGTGCATCGCCGGATCGTCTACCAGGCCAATGAGATGGGGCTGCGCCCCGACCGCAGCCATGTGAAGTCGGCCCGGGTGGTCGGCGAGGTGATGGGCCGGCTGCACCCGCACGGCGACGCCGCGATCTACGACACCCTGGTGCGGCTGGCACAGCCGTTCTCCATGCGGCTGCCGCTGATCGACGGCCATGGCAACTTCGGCTCGCTGGGCAATGACGACCCGCCGGCCGCGATGCGGTACACCGAGTCCAAGCTGACCTCCGCCGCCATGGCGATGGTGGAGTCGATCGACGAGGAGACCGTCGACTTCGGCCCCAACTACGACGGCAGCGAGCGCGAGCCGATCGTGCTGCCCGCCGCCTTCCCCAATCTGCTGGTCAACGGCGCCTCCGGGATCGCGGTCGGCATGGCGACCAATATGCCGCCGCACAACCTGGGCGAGGTGGTCGCCGCCGCCCGGCACCTGATCAAGCACCCCACCGCCGACCTGGACGCCCTGATGCGGTTCGTGCCGGGTCCGGACCTGCCCACCGGAGGCCGGATCGTCGGCCTGTCGGGCATCCGGGACGCGTACGAGAGCGGCCGTGGCACCTTCAAGATCCGTGCCACCACGACGATCGAGGACGTCACGGCCCGCCGCAAGGGCATCGTGGTCACCGAGCTGCCGTACAACGTCGGCCCGGAGAAGGTGATCGCCAAGATCAAGGACCTGGTCGGGTCCAAGAAGCTCCAGGGCATCGCCGATGTGAAGGACCTCACCGACCGCGCGCACGGGCTGCGGCTGGTCATCGAGGTCAAGAACGGCTTTGTGCCGGAAGCGGTGCTGGAGCAGCTCTACAAGCTGACGCCGATGGAGGAGTCCTTCGGCATCAACAATGTGGCGCTGGTGGACGGGCAGCCGCTGACGCTCGGCCTGAAGGAGCTGCTGGAGGTCTATGTCGACCACCGCTTCGAGGTGGTGCGGCGGCGCAGCGAGTTCCGGCGGACCAAGCGGCGGGACCGGCTGCACCTGGTCGAGGGTCTGCTGGTCGCCCTGGTCGACATCGACGAGGTCATCGCCCTCATCCGGGCCAGCGAGAACGCCGGTCAGGCCAAGGACCGGCTGATGGAGCGGTTCTCGCTCTCCGAGGTGCAGACCGCCTACATCCTGGACACCCCGCTGCGGCGGCTCACCCGGTTCGACCGGATCGAGCTGGAGGCCGAGCAGGAGAAGCTGCACCGGGAGATCGCCGAGCTGACCGAGATCCTGGAGTCGGACACCAAGCTGCGCAGCGTGGTCTCCGGCGAACTGGCCTCCGTGGCCAAGCAGTTCGGCACCGAGCGGCGTACGGTCCTGCTGGAGGCCGGGGCGGCCCCGACGGCCGCCGCCGTACCGCTCCAGGTCGCCGACGACCCCTGCCGGGTGCTGCTCTCCTCCACCGGGCTGCTGGCCCGCACCGCCGACGGGGGCGCCTTTGAGCCGGGCGAGCAGCGGGCCAAGCACGATGTGATCGTCTCGGCCGTACCCGCCACCGCGCGCGGCGACATCGGAGCGGTGACCTCGGCCGGGCGGGTGCTCCGGCTCAGCGTCATCGACCTGCCCGCGCTGCCTCCCAGCTCCGCCGCGCCCACCCTGGCGGGCGGCGCGGCGGCCGGCGAGTTCCTGGAACTGGCCTCGGGCGAGCGGGTGTTGGCGCTGACCACGCTGGACGAGTCCTCGCCGGGCCTGGCGCTGGGCACGGTGCAGGGCGTGGTGAAGCGGGTGGTGCCGGACTGGCCGGCCAACAAGGACGAGTTCGAGGTGATCGGCCTCAAGGAGGGCGACACCGTGGTCGGCGCGGTGGAGCTGCGCACGGGTGAGGAGGACCTGGTCTTCATCACCTCCGACGCCCAACTGCTGCGCTTCCAGGCGTCCCAGGTCCGCCCGCAGGGCCGTCCGGCGGGCGGCATGGCGGGCGTCAAGCTGGCGGACGGTGCCCGGGTGCTCTCCTTCACGGCGGTGGACCCGGCGGCGGACGCGGTGGTCCTCTCGGTCGCCACGGCCTCCGGGACGCTGGACGGCGGCGGTACCCAGTCCACCTGGAAGGCCACCCCGTTCGAGCAGTACCCGAGGAAGGGCCGGGCCACCGGCGGCGTCCGCTGCCAGCGGTTCCTGCGCGGCGAGGACGCCCTGGCCTTCGCCTGGGCGGGCCCGGCCCCGGCCCGCGCCGCCACCGCCTCCGGCTCCCCGGTGGACCTGCCGGAGCGCGACCCGCGCCGCGACGGCTCGGGCACCCCGGTCACCCACCAGGTCGCGGCGGTCGCCGGACCGGTCTGACCCCGGCCCCCCGGCCCGACCTGCGGCGGTCCCGAGAGCGCGTCTGACGCCCTCGGGACCGCCGCCCGCCATACTCGCCGCCGAGCGGCTCCGCACCCCGAAGGTGGAACGGGCCCGTGACTGGCTGCGAGCCGGTGTCGGCAACCGGTGCTGCATCAGGCAACGTTCGCCGGGTGGCGACGGCCCGTGATCCGAGGGAGAGGGCGTGGCTCCTTCCGGTCGCGGTACGGTCCTGCCATGTCCCGATCAGCCGAGATTGGCCCCTCCCGGTCCCCCGTCACTGCGGACGACCTGGACCTTGCCGTGCAGCTCGCTGTGGCAGTCCTCCGTAAGGCGCCCCCAGCCGCATGGGACGGAAAAGCGGGTTCGCTGGAATGGGACTGCTGGGAGACGGTCGAGCACCTCAGCGACGACCTCTTCGCATACGCCGTGCAACTGGGCCCCAGAACACCGCCCTTGGACGGCGAGGTGCCCTTCAGCTGGGAGAGCCGGAGGCCCGGCGGCCCCGCGAACGCGATTCACGCGGACCGCAAGGCGGGGCCCAGCGGCCTGTTGCAGGTGCTGGAGGCCAGCGGCGCGCTGCTGGTCGCCATGGTGCGCACGACACCCCCGCAGGCTCGCGCCTACCACGTCTTCGGCATCTCCGACGCCGAGGGCTTCGCCGCGATGGGGATCGTGGAGACGCTGGTGCACACCCACGACCTGGCCCAAGGGCTCGGGCTTGCCTGGAACCCCTCCGCCGATCTCTGCTCACGGGTGCTCGCCCGGCTGTTTCCGAACGCCCCAGCGTCCACGGATCCCTGGCCCACCCTGCTGTGGGCGACCGGACGCGCCGAACTGCCCGGGCGCCCTCGTCTGACCACCTGGCGCTGGGACGGCACATCCCGGGCATAGGGGCTCCGGTGCCTTCGGGGGAAGAGAGGTCCGCCGGGCTGGGACCGCCGCCCCGGCCCTGCGGCGGGCGGCGCGGTCGGCCGGTCAGCGCTTCCCGCTCTCGCCCACCGGCGCCTTCTTCGGCCAGAGCAGATAGGTGAGCGCGATCACGCCGTGCACCCCGACCGTGCGCAGCGCGACGAGTTGCCAGAGCCGCAGCGGTTCGGCGGCGGCGCCGTCCCCGACGTAGCGGACGGCCAGCTCAAGCAGTCCGCAGGCGACCGCCCCCGCGAGCAGCGAACGCAGCCACAGCCTGCCCTCGTGGCGGGCTCGCGCCATGCCGTACCGGGGTGGCTTGACAGGGCGGGGGGCGCCCGCGAAGCGGTGTGCGGCATGTCCGTCGAGCCAGGTGATGGTGAAGTGGCCGTAGCCGACCGTGAAGCCGACGTAGAGCGCGGCCAGCCCGTGCTCCCAGCCGGGTCGGGCGCCGTTCTTGAGGTCGACGGCGGTGAAGACCAGCAGGAGGACCTCAAGCAGCGGTTCGCACAGCAGCAGCGCCACACTGGTGCGCCGCATCCCGAGCAGGTATCGGACGGCCAGCCCGGCGGCCAGCAGGACCCAGAAGCCGACCTCGCAGACGATGATCAGGGTGACGATCACCACACACTCCTCCCGTTCACCCTGTCCATCGTTCCGTCCACGCGGGCGGTCGGAGTCGTCGCCGGCGACGAGGTTCGCCTGCACCCTTCGATGTACCGTGCTGTCCGGGGTCACCGGGAGGGCGGAGCAACCGGGTCCGTGCGGAAGGGGGGAACTGCCCATGTCTCTGCTGCGTCCGCACCGTGACGATGCGCGGATCGCCGCCTTGGGCCTGGTCGGCGGCCTGCTGCTGTGGGCACTCGGGCTGCACAACCAGGCCGGCCGGCCGCTGGGCGGGGCCTGGGTGCTGCTGCCGCTGGTCGTGACGGCCGCGCTGGAGCTGGTCCGGCGTTCCAGACCGCAGTCGGCGCTGCTGGCCGGCACGCTGGCCCTGGTCGCGGACCAGTTCACCGTGGGCAGCCTCGCCACGGTCCTGATGTTCACCGACCTGGTGTACGCGGCCACCCTCTATGGAAGCCCCGCCGCCGCACGGCGGATCCCGGTCGCCGCCGGGCTGCTCACGGTCACCGCGACCATCGGCTTCGTCGCCTGGTACCGGACGCCCGAGGCACTGCTCATCGGGGTGGTCATCGGCCTGGTCGCCTTCGCTCCCGCGACCACGGGGGCCCTGGTCCGCAACCACCAGGCAGCCGCCGAGTCCGCCCGACTGCACGCCCAGCAGACCGCGCTGCTGGCCGAGTTGGACCGGGCGCAGGCCGTCACGGCGGAGCGCACCCGGATGGCGCGGGAACTGCACGACATGGTCGCCAACCGGCTCTCCGCCATCGCCATCCACTCCACCGCCGCACTGTCGCGGGACGATCCGCGCACCACAGCGGACGCCCTCGCGGTCATCCGGGAGAACAGCGTCGACGGCCTCACCGAGATGCGTCGGCTCATCGGGCTGCTCCGCGTCGACAACGCCGACCTGGAACCGGCCACCGTACCCACCCTGGACGGCATCCCCGCCCTCGTCGCCAACGCCCGCGCGAACGGCCTGGAGGTCATCGTGCAGGACACCCGTCCCCCCGGCCCGGGCCTCCCGCCGCCCGTCGCACTCACCGCCTACCGCATCACCCAGGAGTCCCTGACCAACGCGCTCAAGCACGCGGCCCCCGGCCCGGTCACCGTCTCCCTCGTCCAGCTCGACGGCGCACTCACCGTACGGGTCACCAGCCCGTACGGCGACCGCCCGGCCGGGCCACGGGCCCCCGGCTCCGGCGCGGGTCTGGTGGGGATGCGGGAGCGTACGGCGCTGCTGGGCGGGTCGTTCCGGGCGGGCCCGGAGGACAGCGCGGACGGCGCGGGCGGCGCGGACGGCGCGGGCCCGGAGGACGGCGCGGGCGGCGCGGACGGCGCGGACGGCAGGGTGTGGCAGGTGTACGCCGTACTCCCCACCGACGGCAAGGGAGCACCGTGACCATCCGCGTCATCGTCGCCGAGGACGAGTCCGCCGTCCGCTCCGGGCTCGTCCTCATCCTGCGCGGCGCACCCGACATCGAGGTCGTCGCCGAGGCTGCCGACGGTGAGCAGGCCCTGGCGCTGGCCCGGGAGTTCCGCCCCGACGTGGTGCTGATGGATCTGCGCATGCCCCGGCTTGACGGCGTGTCGGCGACCCGGGCGGTCGTCGCGGAACAACTCGCCAGCGTGCTGGTGCTGACCACCTTCGACCTGGACGAGTACGTCTTCGGGGCACTGCGCGCCGGCGCCGTGGGCTTCCTGCTGAAGACCGTCGACGCCGACGGGCTGATCACCGCCATCCGCACCGTCGCCGCCGGTGACGGCCTGATCGCACCCGCCATCGCCCGCCGCCTGATCGCCGAGTTCGCCTCCTCGCCCGCACGCGAGAACCGACTCGCCGACTCCCCGGCCCTCGGGGCCCTCACCCGCCGGGAACGCCAAGTGCTCTCCTGCCTCGGCGAAGGACTGTCCAACGCGGAGATCGCCGCCCACCTGGAGATGGCCGAGGCCACGGTGAAGACCCATGTGAGCCGCCTGCTCGGCAAGCTCAACCTACGAAGCCGAGCCCAGGCAGCCGTACTGGTTCGCAATCTCGACAACCACCCCTGACCCGCACCACCCCGGCCGGGTCAGCCGCCCCTCAGCTCCGCGATCCTCCCGGGCAGCTCCTCCAGGCTCTCGATCCGCAGGGTCGGCAGCCGACTCGCATCCGGGTCGTACTGCTGGATGACACCCCAGGGCCCCCGCCGGATCAGCGCCGTACAGGTCCTCCTCGCCGAAGTGCTCCGGCTGCCCGGCGGCGGCGCGGGCTTCACGCTGCTCGGCCAGGTCGAAGCCGGGCCGGAAGACCTGGAAGGTCTCGCGGTAGTCCAGGCCCCGGGCGATGACCGCACCGAACGTGGCGGCAAAGGTGTGACGCGGCACCCCCAACCAGTCCGCCCACGTCCCGTACTCCCGGGTCTCGTCCACCAGGCACTCACCGACGTCGAACACCACAGCGCGGATCACGACGGCAGCCTACTCAGCGGGCCAACGGTCGGTGTCGTGCCGTTGATGTGGCGCGACACCGACCAGCGCGTCACGGAGTGAGAGCTTGCTGGCGGCTGCCGCGCCCAGCCTCGCGGCGCGGAACGGTGCTGGCTCACTGCGGGGTCCTCGTTTGGCCGGGGGGCCTGGTGGGCTTCCCGGCGTACGCCGATCTACTACCCCGACGCCGTCACGCTGCACGAGGGCGCGGTGCCGGACGACTTCCTGCCGGGGGTCGACACGGCGTCGCCCGGGTGCTCCGTCAAGGACAGCTTCGCCACGCTCGACCTCACCTCGTACGGCTTCGGCGTGCTCTTCCACGCCCAGTGGATCCACCGTCCCGCAGGGCTCCCCGTGGCGGCGGCGCCGGGCCTGCGTACCGAGCGGGTCGCCACGGCCGCCCGGCTCCGCGACTGGCAGGACGCCTGGCATGGCGGCGCCGGGGCCCCGGACGTCTTCCGACCGGCGTTGCTGGACGACCCGTCGGTGCTGGTGCTGGCCGTGCTCGACGGCGACGACCTCGCCGGGGGCGCCGTCCTGAACCGCGGCTCCGGGCCGGTCGGCGTCTCCAACCTGTACGCCACCGACCCCGGCGGCACCGCCGCCATCTGGTCCTCAGCGATCACCGCAGCCGCCGACCACTTCCCCGGCCTCCCCCTCGTGGGCTACGAACGCGGAGACGGCCTCACCCCCGCACTGGCCGGCGGCTTCACCGTGCTCGGCCCGCTCCGCGTCTGGCTGCACAGCTCCAGCAGTCGGCGGCGGCTCAGGGTTGGATGACGGCCCGGCCGCGCACCGTCTTCTCCGCCACCGCGCGATACGCGTCCGGGCCGTGGTCGAGGTCGAAGGTCTGCACGATGGGGAGCGGCCTGAACTCACCGCGCTCGAAGTGGGGGCTGATCCGCTTCAGGCGTTCGGCAGAGGCGGTCACGTCCAGTTTGCGGCTGTCGACGCCCAGCATGCGCAGTTCGCGGTGGTAGAAGTCGCGGAGGTCGACCTCGGCGGTGGAGGTGCCGATGGCGCTGATGACGACCAGGCGGCCCCGGTGGGCAAGGGACGCGACGGCGGACGGCGTGGTGACGCCGCCTACGGCGTCGTAGACGACATCGGCGCCCCGGCCGCCGGTGAGTCGCCGGATCTCGGCGGGGACGTCGGTGTCGGCGTCGAAGGGCACAAACGCGTCGATGGCCTCGGCCGCAGGGGTACCGGGTGCCGGGGCGTGCGGGGCGACGCCCACAATGCGCCGGGCGCCGACGGCGCGGGCGATCTGCGCGACGGCTCCGCCCACGCCTCCTGAGACGCCGAAGACGGCGATGGTCTCGCCCTCGGCGAGTTCGGCGGTCTCGACAGCACCGAGCCAGCCGACCACGAAGTTCACACCGACCGTCGCCGCCTCGGCGAAGTCCAGGGTGACGGGTTTGCGGGCCAGCGCGCTGACCGGCAGGGCGATACGTTCCGCGTGCGACCCGTCGAGGCTGTATCCGATGTCTCCCCCGGTACCCCAGACCTCGGCACCGACCCAGTCGTCGGGTCCTTCCAGGACGACGCCCGCGAAGTCGCGGCCCGGAGTGCGGGGGAGGGTGGTGTCCTCCATGCGGCCCGAGACGGCCAGCACGTCCGAGGGGTTGATCGAAGCGGCCTTGACGGCAACGACCGCCACGCCGTCACCGGCGACCGGGTCCGCGACCTCCTCGACGCCCAGCACCTCGGGGCCGCCGAATCGCTCGAAGCGTAGCGCGCGCATGCTTGTTGTCCTTTCCGCACGTTGCAACAGGTGCTGACAGGTGCTTATAGGTGCTGGTCAGTGGGGCAGGGCGCGCTCCGTACGGGCCAGGACAAACGTCCGCTCCACCGTCTGGAACGGCTCGTCCATGCGGGTGCCGTCCGGAGCGGTCTCCCCGGCGTCGCGCTGGACGAAGTCCACCACCAGCGACCGCCTGACCCCGAAGACCGCGTCCCGGTCCACATAGGGGTCGTCCCTGCGGACCAGCATGGTGATCAGTGGCTCGAAGCCCTCGGCGTGCAACCAGAAGTGCAGGTGCTCCGGGCGCATCGGCGACCGGTTCGCGGCACGCAGGATCTCCCCGCACGGCCCGTCGGTCGGGACCGGGTAGTACCGGGGGGCCACCGACCGGTACCAGAACCGCCCCTCGTCGTCGGTGGTCAGCAAGGCGCGCATGGCCAACCGGCCGTGCAGCCTCTCCGGCATCTGCACGTCGTAGAAGCCCTCCCCGTCGCTGTGCCAGGTGTCCACCCGGGCGCCGGCCACGGCATTGCCCTCCGGGTCGAGCACCCGGCCGTTGAAGAACAGCGGAGTCCCCGCGACCCCACCGGAGATGTCCGACCCGTTCTCCGCCGTCGGCCGGCCTTCGACGTAGAAGGGGCCCAGCAGCGTCGAATCCGTCACCGACCCGATTCCCGGATGGTGAATCAGGTCCACCAGGACACTCAGGCCCAGAATGTCGGACAGCAGGACGTACTCCTGCCGAGTCGGATTGCAGATCTTGCCCACCCGCTCAAGGAAATCCATCACCTTGAACCACTCGGCACCGGTCAGCCGCACCTCCCGCGTGAAGTCGTGCAGATGCTGCACCAGGCAGATGAACAGCTCCTTGACCCGCTCGTCCTCCGCGCCGTCGAAAGTCCGCTGCACCGCTTCGGTGATCGACGTCTCCGTCAGATCGATGGACATCGCATTTCTCCTGCCGTTCATGGGCCGCCCCGCGCCGGACCATCCTGCGCCGCCCGTGGATCTCGTCCAACGACCCGACGGGACAACTACCGCGATTTGCCCGACAGCGACCGCGGACCTCCACCGACTGGCCTAATGCGCCCCGCCCGCAGGTGGCGAACAGCGCCTCCGGGTCGACGGCCGTGGGTGCCGGGGTGCTGGGGTGCCCGAGCGGCGCTCGACGTCGTCCGCCCACACCACCGGTAAACTGATGACCGATGCCGGAAAGCCGCCATTCTTCGACGATTCCCCCGGAAGCGGAGAACTCGATTCTGCAGGGAGGTGCGTGGCTGCCGCACGGCTACCGGCTCGACCCTCATTCGCACGTCCAGGGCAGCTTGTGTACGCCGCTGCCGGCGCGCTGGCCACAGCGACGGAGCACGGGACCTGGGTCGCCCCGGCCAACCGTGTCACCTGGACGCCGCCGCGTTTCACCCACTCCCACCGCTTCTACGGCCCGACCGACGTGCGCCTCGTCGTCGTCCCGCTCGATCCAGGCATTCGCGACCTGGATCACCGACACCATGCACAACGCCGGCTTCACCGGCTACGAAGGAGAATTCCGCAAGCAGGTCGCCCGCGCCGAGCTCCAGCGCCAGTTCACCTCGGACGCGGCAAACAAGCTCTTCAGCGAACTCACCGCCGGAACCAATTAGGGTCTGTTGCGACGCGATGGCACCTGGAAGCGGAATCTGGAACAACTGCAGGTCCAGGCCGACGCGCAGGGTCTGATCATCTGGGATGTGAGTGTGGACTCGACCGTGTGCCGTGCCCACCAGCACGCAGCCGGCGCGCGTAAAAAAGGGATCTGCAGCGCGAGCCGCCCGGCGGGATCGACACCGAGCCGGACGACCATGGGCTCGGACGCTCCCGCAGCGGTCTGACCACGAAGATCCACCTTGCGACCGAGCAGGGGCAGAAGTCGCTGTCGCTGCTGATCACGGCCGGGCACCGGCACGACAGCCCGCACTTCCGGCCCGTCCTCGAACGTATCCGCGTCCCCCGCACCGGTCCCGGACGACCACGCACCACGCACCACGCCCGACAGAGTCCGTGCGGACAAGGCCTACGGATCCCGCGCGAACCGCTCCTACCTGCGCAGACGCAGGATCGAATGCACCATCCCGGAGAAAGCCAACCAGGTCCGCAACCGCAAGAAGCTCGGCTCCCGAGGCGGCCGGCCGCCGGCCTTCGACAAGGACGACTACAAGGAGCGCCACGCGGTGGAGTGCGGGATCAACCGGCTGAAACGGCACCGAGCGGTAGCCACGAGGTACGACAAGTTGGCCGTGCGCTACGAGGCAACGGTGCTGGTCGCAGCCATCAACGAATGGCTGTGATCGGCGCTTTCACCAGGGGCGCGGAGGAGGCGGTCAGCGGTGGCCCAGCACGTTGATCACCCGTCCACCGGGGTCGCGGACGAAGAACCGCCGCACGCCCCACTCCTCGTCCTGCAAGGGGTGAACGATCTCCGCACCGCTCTCCCGCATGACCGCATAAGCCGCATCCACGTCGTCCACCTCGACGCTCATGTCGGGGTTGACAGGCGCGGTCCTGTCGCTGGTCATGAAGCTGATCTGCGCTGCTGGGCTTGACGGGGAGGCGAGCGTCATGATCCAGCCGTGGTTCATGACCTGCTCGAAGCCCAGCAGACCGTAGAACTCCCGGCTCTCCTGCGCGGCCCCCGACTGAATGTTGGGCACGACACGGCGAACGGCCATCAACGACTCCAAGTGAGAAGAAACGTGTCTCTACGTCTCCCCAGGAGTATTACGACAAGTCCGTCGTCGCGCGCACTTTCGCAACGGACCCTAGTTGTTGCGAGACATGACGTTGCTGACGCAGGCCACGCCCGTGAAACCGAGGTGCCTGGGAGGACCTCGGTCGGGTAGCGTGCGGGCCATGTCGAGTCCGGAGTCAGACCGGGTGGGGGCTTTCGGTCACGCCGTCAGCCCCCTGAACCACTGAGCTTGCAGCCCTGCCGCCGCGCCGCATTCTGCGGTCGGACGAGGGTGCCCGTGGGGCTGGCCGCGGTGACGAGATGACCTTCTCGTGCTTCTCCTCGCCTCGGAGCCACTCGATGCCTCTCGCGCTGTATCTGCTTGCCATGGCGGTCTTCGCCATGGGTACCTCGGAGTTCATGCTCGCCGGCCTCTTGCCGGACATCGCTTCAGACCTCGACGTCACCGTCGGGACAGCCGGCACACTCACGTCGGCCTTCGCGATGGGCATGATCGTCGGGGCCCCGCTCATGGCAGTACTTGCCCGTAACTGGCCCGCACGGTCGAGCCTGCTTGGGTTCGTCCTCGTGTTCTTGGCATCCCACGCCATGGGCGCTGCCACCTCGAACTTCCCCGTCCTGTTCGCGACCCGGGTAGTCGCAGCACTCGCGAACGCCGGATTCCTCGCCGTAGCCATGACGACCGCCGCCGCGCTCGTCTTGCCCGACAAGAGGGGACGGGCGCTGGCCGTGCTGCTGTCAGGCACCACGGTGGCCACGATCGCCGGGGTCCCAGGGGGAGCGGTCCTCGGCACACTACTCGGCTGGCGGGCCACGTTCTGGGCTGTCGCCGCTCTCTGCCTGCCCGCAGCCATCGGCGTCCTCACAGGAATCCCAGCGCGCCCTGTGGAGGCAGACGAGAGCGAGGGGCCGACCTTGCGAGCGGAGCTCGCACAGCTCAAGAGCCCGCGGTTGCTCCTGGTGATGCTGCTCGGCGCGTCGGTGAACGCGGCTACCTTCGCAAGCTTCACCTTCCTCGCCCCCGTCGTGACCGACACCGCCGGACTGGGCGAGCTGTGGGTCTCTGTGGCTCTGGTGCTCTTCGGTGTCGGCTCCTTCGTCGGCGTCACCGCTGCCGGGCGACTGTCCGACCAGCGCCCCGGCCTGGTCCTCGCGGTCGGCGGTCCGCTGCTGCTCATCGGCTGGCTGGCCCTGGCCCTGCTGGCCGACAAGCCGGTCGCTCTGCTCGCCCTCGTGTTCGCGCAAGGAGCCCTGTCGTTCGCGCTGGGCAGCACCCTGATCACGCGGGTCCTCTATGAGGCGGCAGGAGCCCCCACCATGGCCGGCTCTTATGCGACCGCCGCACTCAACGTCGGCGCAGCCCTTGGACCACTCATCGCCGCGACCACCCTCCGCTCCACGGTCGGGGACCTCGGGCCGCTGTGGACAAGCGGGCTCCTAGTCACGGTCGCGCTGCTCATCGCGTTCCCCCTGCGCACGGTGGTCGCGGACGGCCGGAGCACCGAGGTGCTCCAGTGACGCATGCGAACGCCCCCTTGACCATCGAGGGACGCCGACGGCTCGTGGAGCGCTGCCACAGCTGCCCAATCGCGCACGTCGCCGCCGAGGTCGGTGTCTCGCGCGCCTGCCTCTCCAAGTGGAAGAACCGGCACGACACGTACGGCGAGGCAGGGCTGCGGGACCGCTCCAGCGTCCCGCACTCGTCACCGACCCAAACGCCGCCCGAGGTCATCGAACGGATCGAGAGACTGCGGCGCGACAACAAGTGGTCCGCCCGCAGGATCGCGCTCGAACTCGCAAGCCAGGGCATGCGGATCAGCGAACGCACCGTGGCCGGTGGCTGTCGGGCTTGGGCATCAATCACCGCCGGTTCCTCGACCCCGACGGCTCTGCCAATCGGCAGTGGATCCGTGCGCCAGCCGACCGTGATCGTTCTCATCACGGCGGCCGCCAACCTCGGCTCCCCGAGGCCCTCTCCCGGACGTCACCCGAGTCGGCCGGTGAACCCGGGGACGCTCGCGGGCGGTGCCCTCGTCACTCGGGCAGCGAAAAGCCCAGTTCGCGCAGGCGGGGCAGGCAGGCTTTGAGGCACTGCTCCACCGAGGCGGCATCGGTTCGCACGAGGATGTCGTCACGCAGAGGGGCGCCACTGGCCACGAATGTCCAGGGCTTGCGCCGCTCTGCCATCCGCTCGGCGTCGGCCTTGAAGAGCACTGTGATGCCCTGCTCAGCCAGTGCTTCCATGATCGCCACAACGTCCACCAGTGATCCCCCCTTCAGAAGTGCCTCGTACACACCCCCGTGAACCTACCCGACCGTCCCGAGGCCGTTGCCCGCGTTGGCGGCGATCTCCTGCTCGTCGTGCGCCGTGCGCGGCCGGTCGCCGTGGCCGGGCATGTCGATGACGGCGACGTGGAAGCCGCAGCCGGTTTCAGCAGGTCCTGAGCCGTTCCAGGAACTCCGGGACGCTGTCCACCTGCTTGTGGCGCGTGAAGCCCGGCGCGAGCCCTCGCACCAGCGTGACGCACCGCTCGGCTCCGATGCGGGTGGCGAGTTCAAGGGCTTCGCTGCTGACCGCGAGAGCTTGCTCGACCTCGCGGGACTCCAGGAGGCTCCGCGCCTCGTAGGCGAGGAAGATCCCGCGCGTCTTGTCCCGGGCACGCGGTAGGAGGCTCACGCCGCCGGAAATCCGGGGATGGGCGAGGTCCGGCCGCCCGAGATCGAGCATGCACCGGCCGGAGTCGACGGCCAGGTCGGCCACGCTCATCCAGGCACACCAGCGGGGTGCCGGTTCGGATGCCGTGATCGACAGCTCGTTCTCGGCAGCGGTCAGGTCCCGGTAGCAGTCCGACCTTTCGCCGAGCGCGGCGTGCGCCCTGGCCCTGCGCAGGAACAGCAGGGATCGGGCGGTGGGGTGGCTGGTGTACGACAGCGCATGCCCAAGCGGGCTCAGGGCCGCCTTGGGGTTGCCGAGCCAGGTGGACTGGTACGCGAAGTCGCTGAGCACCCCGGCGCCGAAGTCGCGGTCCCCCGCGACATGCGCACTGTGGAGGGCGGCGTCCCACAGGCGGGCCGCT
The DNA here is from genome assembly GCF_003258605.2 of Peterkaempfera bronchialis. Classification (NCBI taxonomy): domain Bacteria; kingdom Bacillati; phylum Actinomycetota; class Actinomycetes; order Kitasatosporales; family Streptomycetaceae; genus Peterkaempfera; species Peterkaempfera bronchialis. The sequence continues at coordinate 5,108,502 of NZ_CP031264.1, read as the reverse complement.
GCCGAGTGCCGCCCCTGGTCGAAGCGGTACCAGCCCCAGGTGGTGGCCAGCGAGGCGGCCAGAAGGTACAGGCGCCGGCCGGTGGCCTCGGAGTAACGGCCCTTCTCGATGAGTCCGGTCACGGTGGTGAGGTGGGCATCCAGCAGGTTCGCCGTGTGCTGGCGCTGTTCGGTGGGCAGGGTGGTCAGCTGCGAGACATTGGCCTCCAGCACGTCGACAAGTTCGGGATCGACCGTCTTGCCGTTCAGCGCAGCGGTGAGGCGTCCCGGCTCGGTTCGGGCCCATGCGGCGGCCAGCCCGGCCAGTGAGAGCGCGTTGTAGGTCACGAAGGTGCGGCGGTCCATGGCGGTTCCCTGGGCCTCTCGAAGTGCGCGGACGGTGTGCGCGGCACCGAAGGGACGGGGGAGGTCGCGGCCGGGCAGCCAGTCGGGCCAGTCGAACAGCTCGACATCCTCGGCCGGGACCCCCAAGGCGTCGGCGAGCAGCAGTTCCGACTCAGGGCTCGGCTCCGCCTGCCGGTTCTCCCACTTCCAGACCCGCTGACGGTCGATCCCCGAACGGAGCCCGCCTTTCTCGGCGGCCCGGCGGCACAGCCGGGCCAGCTCTTCCAGGGTCAACCCGCGCTGTGTCCTCGCATATGTGAGGGGGTGCCGGATCGGATCGTCCACAGGCCAATCCCATCATTCACAGTGACCGGGATCCTACTCTGCGCACAGGCGGGACGACGGCGGGACTACAGAACGCCTCTCTCGCGACACGGAGAGTTGCGCTCTACTCGTCCTCACAGAGCGGAACCACGGGTGGCGCTCGACCCCGTCCGCCAGACCGCCCGTCGGCGGCTCCCGGGAGGAGGAGGCGTGCGACCGTACGGACCACGCGTTCAACACGATCTCGGCCGACGAGTACGCCGCCGTCGCCTGGCGGCGCGTATCCGCCCGCTGCCGAAAGCACCAACCTCCCGACAGGAGTAGGTAATCGGATGACTGCCATCGATGACTCGACGGTCCGCGATCCCGACGGGCTGCGCGCGGACATGGTCCGCGCACTCCGCGATCAGGACGGGATCAAGTCCGAGCCTGTCGCCGCCGCCTTCGCCGCAGTACCCAGGCATCAGTTCGCGCCGGAAGCGCCTCTGGAACTCGCCTACGACCTGCACCGCACCGTGCCGGTGAAGAAGGACGAGCACGGCCTGGACATCAGCGTCATGTCTGCGGCCCACCTCCAGGCCGTGATGCTGGAGCAGGCCGGCATCGAGCCCGGCATGAAGGTCCTGGAGATCGGCTCCGGCGGTGTCAACGCCGCATATCTCCAGGAACTGGTGGGCCCCGACGGGGACGTCACCACCGTCGACATCGACCGCGACATCATCGACCGGGCACGCCTGTGCCTGGACAACGCCGGATACACCCAGGTGAAGACGGTCGTCGCCGATGGCGAGTGCGGCGTTCCCGACGGGGCCCCGTACGACCGGATCATGGTCACCGCAGCCGCCTGGGACATCCCCCCGTCGTGGATCAGCGGACTTGCCGAGAAGGGCAGGCTCGTCGTCCCGCTGACGGTATGCGGCACGACGCGCTCGATCGCTTTCGACCGCGACCGTGACGGCCTGCTCAGCCGCTCCTACAGCCTGGCGCACTTCGTGCCCATGCAGGGCGAGGGTGCCGCCGAGGAACGTAAGGCGATGCTGAGGGACGGAGTCGCCCTTCGGACCGACGACGTACGGGTGCCGCTCAACGCCCAGGCTCTGGACCACGCCCTGGACACCCCCCGGCTGGAGCGCTGGTCGGGCGCGGCCTACGACCTGCCCGACGAGTTGGAGCTGTACCTCACGCTCAACCTGCCCAGCGTCGCCCGGCTGCACGCGGACAAGGAAGTCATCGAGCGCGGACTGATCGAAGCCTCAGCCCGGCTCGGCGTGCCCGCCCTGGTCAGCGAGGACAGCATCGCCTACCGAACCCGCCGGGAGAACGGGGACACCGGCGGCTTCGAGAGCGGCGTGGTCGCCCACGGCCCGCAGGCCGAATCCCTCGCGGACGAGTACGTGAAGCTGCTCCGCCGCTGGGCCCACGATCACCGCCGCCGGGGAGCCGCGACGTTCCGGTACCTGCCGGGCCCCGCTCCCTCGCCCCTCCCTCGGGACGCCGTACGCCGACGCCACGGCATCGTCACGGCGACCTGGCGCTGAGACTCCCGGGCCCCGCCTCGGGTACCGGGCTGTGCACCATCAACCAACTGCCCCCAAGGAGGCATGTATGACCGTTCAGATGGAGCCCCCGGTTGCGCCCGCGCAGCCGACCGCCGAGCAGCAGGACCTCACCGGCTTCGACCTGGACATCACCATCGTCGAGGGCGGCCCCGCCGCGGACCAGCTCATCCGCCTGACGGACGACGGCTGCAACTCCACGTGCGCGACCGCCTGCGTGAGCTGCCCGTAGCAGTACCGATCGCGTTCACTGCGGCTTCCGGCCGCGCCCAGCCCATGGGCGCGGCCGGGAACCGCGCGGCCAGAGGAGGGGCATATGTACCGCTGCGTTGATGCAGCAGTGGTCCGGGCGGCTGCATGGCACCCCGATCACCGGACGGTCTGGCCGGACCTCGTCAGCACATCCGCGAACACGATGTCGTGGCGGGCGTGGCTGCAACAGATCTGGCAAGCCACCGATTTCGCGATGGCCGTCACGGCCGCCAGTCCGGATCTCGCGAGCAGGGTGGAGCAGATCTGCGCCGATCGATCGCTTCCGGCCCCTGCCGTACGGCGCACCGTGCTCGCCGTTCTGCGCTATCTGCTGCGCGCCCGCACGCGCGCCACCCCGTTCGGTCTGTTCGCCGGGGTCGGGGCCGCGCGGATAGGCACCATGCCCGCGCTGCGCGTAGGCACCAGGCACCACGCCGTCCCCAGGCCCGACGCGGCACGCTGCACGGCCCTCATCGGCCGCTTCGAGCAGCACCCGGCACTGCGGCCCTACCTGCTGCTGCTCACGTCCACCCTCGCTGTCGAACGCGACGGGCACGTTGTGATCGAGCACCGCCCGAGCGGAACCACCGACGGAGGACCGGAGCACGTGCACGTTCGCGTGACCGCGCCGGTCCGCGAAGCCCTGGACGGCGCGCGGACCCCGATCCTGTGGAGCGACCTCGCTGCGAAGCTCTCCGCCGGCTTCCCGAGCGCGCCGCTCGCCGCGATCGACAAGCTCCTCGAAGGCTTGGTCAAGCAACGGGTCCTCCTCACCAGTCTCCGCCCGGCGATGACCGTCACTGACCCCCTCGCCGCCCTCCTCGACCACGCACAGCACCTCACTCCCGCCGAGGCAGCAGAGATACGTGAGACCCCCGGAACGGCGCTCGACCTGCGGATGGACTGGGACCTGACCGTACCCAAGGCGGTGGTGCAGGAGGCGGCAGCGGCAGCGAAGGCACTCACCCGCCTCGCTTCCCGAGCGGCATTGACCGGCTGGCCCGAGTGGCACGGACGCTTCCTGGAACGGTACGGGCCACGGGCGACCGTCCCCGTCCTGGACGCCATCGAAACGCTCGGATACCCGCCCGGCTTCCTCGGGGCCACCACCGCGCCGACGCCCTCCCCGTCGCCGGAGCGCGACAGCCGACTCATCAGGCTCGCCTACGCCGCCGGGGTGCAGCGCCGTCTTGAGGTCGAGCTTGACGATGCCGCCCTGGAGGAACTGGCGACCACAGATCCTGACCACCCCGTGCAGCCGAGCACCGAACTGACCGTACGCATCGATGCCGCGAGCGTTGCCGCTCTCCAGCAGGGCGAATTCGCCCTGCACGTCGTCGGGGTGGCGCGCTCGGCCGGTGCTACGGCCGGCCGCTTCCTGGGCATGCTGGACAACGAGGACCGCCGTCGCATGACCGAGGTGTACGCCGGGCTGCCCGGAGTGCACCGAAGCGCAATCGTCGCGCAGATCAGCTCCACCCCGCTGTCCGTCCGCGCTGAGAACGTCGCACGCGCCCCACAGGCGACCGAGCTGGTGATCTCGCTCGGCGACTACCAGAGTCCGGACACCAGCCTCGTCCCCGTGACGGATCTGGCGGTCACCGCCGACGCCGAACAACTGCACCTGGTCTCCCTCTCGCGCCGCCGCCCGGTGCACACGCTGCTGCTCAACGCCGTGGACCTGGGCCACCACTCCCATCCGCTGGCCCGGTTCCTTGCCGAGGCACCCGTCGCGCTCGCCGTCCCGTGCACCGGATTCATGTGGGGCACCGCCGCTTCCAACCTGCCTTTTCTGCCTGCTCTGCGCTACGGACGCACGATCCTGTCCCCGGCCCGCTGGCTCCTCACCAGTGAAGATCTGCCCGCCGCGTCAGCACCGTGGCCGCAGTGGGACGAGGCCCTGACCCAATGGCGCCATGACGTGCAGCTGCCTGAGCGGGTCTACCTGAGCGAGGCCGATCAGTGCATAGCCCTGGACCTGGCGGAGCCTTCACACCGGGCACTGCTGCGCACGCACCTGGACCGCGACGGCAAGGTGACGCTGCGCCCCGCACCAAAACCCCAGGACCTGGGGTGGACCGGCGGCCGAGCACACGAAGTCGCCATTCCCCTGGTCGCAGACCAGAACGTCGCCCCGGTCCGGGCGCCGGGGCACGTCGTCAGCCGTGAGCACGGCCACCTGCCCGGCTGCGACAATCGCGTCTACCTCCAGCTCCACGGACACCGCGACCGGCAGAACCCGCTCCTGGCCCGACACCTGCCGACCCTGCTGGAAGAACTGGGCGCCCCCCAATGGTGGTTCGTCCGCTACCGAGACCCTGACAACCACCTTCGTGTTCGCCTGATGTGCGCGCCCGGAGCCCTCGGCAGCGTCTTCGAGCACATCGGCGAGTGGACCCGCCGGCTCCGGCGCCACGGCTTGATCACCCACGCCAGCGTGGAGACCTACCACCCGGAGACCTCGCGGTTCGGTGGTCCCACCGCGATCGACGCGGCCGAGCGGTACTTCGCCGCCGACTCCGCCGCCGCTCTGGCTCAACTCGCCGCCCAGGCCGGGACGGGCGTCCTGGACGCCCGCGCGATGACTGCTGCAAGCATGGTCGACATCGCCACCGGCCTGCTCGGTGACAGCGCTGCGGCGATGCACTGGCTCATCGAGCACACCCGCACCACCCCGGCCGCTCCGCCACGCGCCGTCTACCGCCAAGCCGTCGACCTGGTGAACACCCGCCCCGCGGACTTGAGCAAGGCCATTGCCACGGCTTGGTCCGCGCGACGCGGGGCACTGACCGCCTACCGCCGCGTGCTCACAGGCGCGGCCATGCAGCCCCAGGATCTGCTGCCGGACCTGCTGCACCTCCACCAGGTCCGGATGCACGGGCCGGACCTGCCCGAGGAGCGCACGCACCTGCACTTGGCCAGGGCCGCCGCCCTGAGCTGGACAGCACGAGCGAGGAGGACACCGTGACCACGACAGCTCTCGCCTCCACCGCGCTGTCGACCGCCGACCGTCTGGCCGACGCATTGGCCGACCCCAAAACCGTGTGGCCCGGCGGCCGACCCGACGGCGGCCGAGCCTGGCCGCAGTCGCTCGCCGGAGGAGCCTCGGGCATCGCCCTGCTACACATCGAGCGTGCCCGGACCGGCCACGGCGACTGGGACACCGCGCACACCTGGCTGGCCACGGCCGTGCACGGTGAAGTCAGCGCGGCGGCCAACGCGAACCTGTACTTCGGCGCACCCGCCCTCGCCTTCATCATGCATCGCGTGGCCGGCGCATCGAGCCGGTACCTGCCCGTCCTGGAGCGCCTGGATGCGGCGACCCTCACCGTCACCCGGAACCGCCTCGCAGCAGCCCATCACCGCATCGACCGCGCCGAGCGGCCTCCCATGGAAGAGTTCGATCTGATCCAGGGCCTGTCAGGGCTTGGCGCCTACCACCTGAGCCGCCACCCCCGCCACGAGATCACTCAGGATGCGCTGGCCTACCTGGTACGCCTGACCGAGCCCATGCCCGACCCGAGCGGACTGCCGCCCTGGTGGATGAACGTTGCGCCCACCGGCGCACCCCACGCCGAATATCCCGGCGGCCACGGGAACTTCGGGCTCGCCCACGGCATCGGCTCCACCCTGTCCGTGCTGTCCAAGGCCCTGCTCCATGGCCTGACCCTGCCCGGCATGGCCGATGCCGTCGAGCGAATCTGTGCCTGGACCGACCAGTGGCGCCAAGGCGACGAGACCAGCCCTTGGTGGCCCGGCCAGATCACCGTGGAGCAGACGACCGACGGCCACGTCCACTCTGGCCTTCGCCCCCGGCCATCCTGGTGCTACGGAGTCGGCGGCACCGCCCGCGCTCAGCAGCTGGCTGGGCTCGCTCTTGGCGACCCGGCACGCGTGCAGGCCGCCGAGAGCGCGATTCTCGCGGCCCTGCGCGACCCACTGCAACTGGCCAAGCTCCCTGAGATCGGGCTGTGCCACGGCATGGCCGGACTGCTGCACGCCGCATGGCGGATGGCCACCGAGACGGACAACCCCGAGATCGCTGCGGAGCTGCCGTACCTGGCCAGCCGTCTGATCACCGCGCTCGACCGAAGCGACCACGACCCGGAACTCCTCGACGGAGCCGCCGGGGCGGCCCTCGCCCTGCACACCATCGGCACGGGCAGCGCGCTCGCACCGCACTGGGACACCTTCCTCGCCCTGGCGTGAACTCTGGAGGCCCGCCGTATGAATCCATCCACTTGGCGCCAGGTAAACGTCGCCTTCCGGGACTGGGAACGCGCCGAGATCACCGCCTTGGCTCGACTCGCCCCGCTCCTTCGCGCCGCAGAGGACGAAGGCGCCCTCACCGCGTGGTTCATCGTCCGCAAGCATCCCTGCTGGCGCGTGCGCTATCAGCCCGCCTCCGACGGGCAGGACCACATCGCCCAAGACCTCGACATGCTGGCCGCCGAGGGATGCATCGGAGGGTGGACGGAGACCATCTACGAACCGGAGATCCACGCTTTCGGCGGCGCCGAAGCCATGGCATCCGCCCACCGGCTCTTCCACCGCGACAGCCGCAGCATCATCGACATTCTCGGAAGCGAGGCTGGCAAACACCGCCGCGAGACATCCCTGATGCTGTGCAGCCTGATGATGCGCTCAGCCGGACTGGACTGGTACGAGCAAGGCGACGTATGGGCCCGGGTCGCCGCCCACCGGGCCCTACCCCCCGGTGCCGAACGGGACAGTCACGACCAGTTGCACACCGCCGTACGTCGTCTGCTCTCCGTGGACCTGCAGTACGCGGTGCAGCCGGACGGACCGCTTGCCCACGTCGCCGGGTGGGCCTGCGCCTACACCGACGCCGGAAGAGAACTGGCCGATCTCACAGCCTCGGGACAGCTCCACCGTGGCCTCCGTGACGTCATGGCTCACCACGTGATCTTCGCCTGGAACCGGATCGGCCTGCCCTACCCCATGCAGGCCACGCTCACGGCCGCCGCCAAAACCGTCGTCTTCGGCCCGGACCCCACCTCCGAGAGGAGCGTCAAGGACCGTGTGGAAACTCCATGACTCCATAGCCCAGCGCTTCCCCCTCGTTGCTCGCCCCCGCCCCACCTGCCTCCCCCTGCCCCAACGCGTTCACGCGCTGGCCGAACTCGCAGACGACGCAGGGAAGCAGGGCGACCCTGGCTTGGCCTCCACGGTCTACAACCAGGCCGCCCTGGTCGCCTCCGACGTCGGCGTCCCGGCCACCGCCCGCGCGATGTGCCACCAACACGCCGCCGCCTACCTGCACGCCGCGCCCCTGCCCAGCAGTGCCGCGATCCGCGCCCTCGAACCCCTCGTCAACCTCGCGCGCCTCCAACTCCGCGCCGGACAAACCGACGACGGTCGTCAGCGCCTGCTGGAGCTGTTCGATGCCGTGACCACCGGGAGCGCCATCCGGGTCGAGGGCATCACCGTGCCTGCGGACCTCGTAGCGAACGCCGCCGACCGCCATGATGTCCGTTCCTGGCTGTGGAGTGTGCTCCTCGCCGACGGCACGCGCGCGCTGACCACGGCCGGCCGCTGGGGCGAAGCGCTCGCCCACATCGAGACGCACCGCGGCGTCGGGCAGCGCATGCTCGACGGCCGGCAAGTCGCCGTCCTCGCGGCTCTGACGAGCGGGAACACCCTCGAAGCCGGCAGTCTCCTGGCCCATGCAGTCCCCGGAGAGGCATGGGAGGAGGCCGTCACGGGCTGCTTGACCGTGCTGTGCCGCCGCGTATCAGGGCAGCCTTGGCGACGCTCCCTGCGGGACCTGGTGACCACCTACCTCGAACGTCCGGATCGGGACGACACGGCCGTCTTCGATACGAGACTCGGACTCGCCGTGCTGGACGTGGTCGGCTCGGGAAAGGACCCGGTTGCGCGCCTGGTGGTCACGGAGCTGCACCGCCGGACGATAAAGACGACCGACGGCTACGCGGCCCGGGAGGTCCTTTCTCACCCACTGTTCATTGCCCTCGCCACGGACCGGGAAGCGCGGGACTGCCGTGCTCTACTCCACGCTTGTTCACTCGAAGCTGGGGTGCTCCCCACTGAGCTGGGCGACCAGCTCACGGCCGCGCTACGCACAAGTGATCGCGTCATTCGCCGTAGCGTCGCCCGCCCTGAGCCACACCCCCTGGGGGTGAATCGAGTTCAAGAGGTCCGCTGACGAGCGCCCAGGTGCGCGGCCCGTTCGGCATGAGCGTCGGGAACGAGGGCAACCAGAGCGACCAGGAGCCAAACCACAACGAGCCTGGCCTCCCGGCCTCTGGGGGCGGAGCGCCACTGGGCCTCGCTGCTGGGCGGCGAACGCCGCCGTGCCCGGCATGTTCCCGACCGCATCACCGCTGCCACCGCTGAGGCGTTCTTTGCGCGCTTCCTCGCCCAGTGCGCCGTTCCCGATGCCCAACTCAGCCCCCAGGTCGAGGCGGTGCTCGACGCGTACGACCAGGCCGGCTGCCCGCCGCCGGAGAGCTTCCGTCTGGACATCGACCGGGACGGGCAGCACCTCAGGCACCCCCGACTGCCCACCCTCGCCCTCCCCCGCGCCTGACCCGACGCCTGACCCGACGCGTGACCCGGCACCGGAACAGGTGTTCTCATATGACGATCAGTCATGTACGTTGCCGATCAAGCTGGCAGCGACATGACGGGAGCCGAACGTGAAGATGGGCTACATCGCACCTGCGATAGCCGTTCTGCTGGGCACCACCCTGCTGGGAGTGCCGGGGACGGCCGCCGCAGCCGACGACACCGTGCCCCTCACCACCACGTTCAACAATCCGGTGGGGACGGCGGCGGAGCAGGACGCCATTCGGAACGAGCTGATATCCCTCGTCAACCGTGCTCCGCAGGGATCCGAGATCAACGGCTCCATCTACCTCTTCACGGACGGCGGAGTGAGCAGCGCGCTGATCGCCGCCAAGCAGCGGGGTGTGAAGGTCAAGGTGATCGTCGACGGTGACGCCGTCACTGCGGACGGTACGGAGTACCCGGTGCTCACGGCGGGTCTGGGCACCAATCTGTCGGCCGATTCATGGGTGCTGGCCTGCCCGGCCACCCGTGGCTGCATCGCCAACCGCAACCTCGGCGATCCCGCCATCAACCACAACAAGTTCTTCCTGTTCTCCCAGGTCGGCAGTACGGCCAATGTGGTGTTCCAGACCTCGGCGAACCTGACCACCAGCCAGCGCCGCAACTTCTACAACAACGCCGTGACCATCCCGGACGAGGGCTCCGGGCTCTACTCGGCCTACCGCGCCTACTGGCAGGACCTCAAGACGTACGGCTCCTCCGGCTCGGGGCTCGCCACCTACTACAAGACGGAGCAGAGCGGCCCGTACAAGACGTACTTCTTCCCCCGCCAGGAGTCGTCGGGCACCACCTACTCGACCGATCCCAGCACGGACACGATCGTCTCCCTGCTGGGCAATGTGGACTGCGCGGGCGGCGCCACCCAGATCCGGATCGGCATGTACGCCTTCACCCGCTCCCAGGTGGCCGACAAGATGGTGGAGCTGAAGAAGGCCGGCTGCCGGGTGGACCTCATCCGCAACGCCGGGGACGGCAACTACGGGACCAAGGTGCAGGGCATCCTCGCCGGGAAGATCAGCTCCATCACGCGGTGCGACGGCACCGCCACCAATGCCGACGGGACCACGCGGACCATCGGCATCCACGACAAGTACATGATCATCGAGGGCACCTATCTCGGCGGCGCCAACCGCAAGGTGGTCTTCACCGGAAGCCACAACTACACCTACCCCACTCTTCGCTCCCATGACGAGACCCTGCTGAAGATCGACAACGCGGCCGTCTACGACAGCTTCAAGGCCGACTTCGAGGCCATCCGGAAGAGCCCGTACTGCACAAAGGAATGATCCGCAGGCCCGCTCTCCAGCCCTCCGGGCCCCTTCCGGGCCCGGAGTAGGGTGGCCCGGTGGACACCTGTACGGCCCTCTCCCGTGAACTGACCGAGCCGCTGGCCGCCACGGCGGCGACCGCCGCCACCTGGCTGCTGCTGGAGCAGCCCGGGCCGTGGGGGGCCAAGGCGCTCAAGGAGAGCCACCTCGACCCCGAGGTCGGCCGGGCGCTGGACCGGGCGGCGGACGGGACCGGCGTACGGGTGGCGCTGATCCGCAGGCCCGGACGGCACGCCGACCCGCCGTCCGCCGGACACCCCCGGCGCGAGGTGGTCGTGGCGCACACCGCCCCGGGCGCGTCCTGGGTGCGGCGGGCCACCGTCGCCGACCCGGCCGAACTGGCGGCGCTGGACTTCGCGGCGCTGGGCGCGGGCGTACACGGCAGCTTCGGCAGCGACCACCACGGCGACCCGCTGGCCCTGGTGTGCACCAACGGCCGCCGCGACCGCTGCTGCGCCCTGCTCGGCCGCCCGCTCGCCGCCGAACTGGCCGCCTCCGGCCACAGCGAGGTGTGGGAGGTCACCCACCTCGGCGGCCACCGCTTCTCCCCCACCATGCTGGTGCTGCCGTACGGCTATGCGTACGGCAGGCTCAGCGCCGCCGCCGCCAAGGAGGTGCTGGCGGGCGCGGCCGACGGGCGGATGGTCCAGGAGGGGTGCCGGGGCCGGTCCTGCTGGGACCGGCCCGGTCAGGCCGCCGAGCTGGCGGTACGCCGCCTGATCGGCGAAGAGCGCGCGGACGCCCTCACGGTCGAGCGGCAGCAACCGTCCCCGGAGGGCTGGCAGGTCCTGGTCCGGCACACCGGCGACGGCCGGACCTGGGATGTCGAGGTCGCCCGGGGCGTCTCGGAGCCGCCCCGCCCGGAGTCCTGCGGCAAGGCCCCGGGCACCCCGGTCCGGATGGTCGTCCGGACCGTCGCCGCCCGCTAGTACCGCAACCGCGACGGGGACGGGGGCGAGGACGAGGGCGAGGACGGGGACGGAGACGGCTGCGTGTGCGGGTGCAGGCCCGACCGGAGCTGCGGGTAGCGCCGGAAGATCCGCGCCATCAGCGCCGCCTCCGCCTCCCGGGTGGCGTCCAGCAGTGCCAGCAGGTCGAGGAAGCGGTGCGCGGTGTCCACGGTGGTGCAGCCCCACGCGATGCTGGGCTCCGCGTCCGGCCCGGTGCCCTCGCGCAGATGCAGCTCGCAGAAGTCCAGCCCCATGCTGCCGGTGGCGGCCCGGAGTTCGGCGACCACCTCCCGCCCCTGCTCGCGCAATCGCCGGACCCGCTCCCGCTCGGCCGCCCGGTCCGCCTTCACGCCGCCGCCTCCAGTTCCGCCCAGACCGTCTTGCCGACCGGGAGCCGGTCCAGCACACCCCACCGCAGCGCCAGGCAGTCCACCAGCAGCAGCCCCCGCCCGCGCTCGGCCTCCGGCCCGGGGATGTGGGTGGGTGCCTCGGGACGGCGTTCGCCCCTGGCGTCGGAGACCTCGATGCGCAGGACCGAGGCGTCCGGGAAGACGGCCAGCCGCAGTTCGAAGTACCGCCCGGGCAGCCGGCCGTGCAGTACCGCGTTGGACGCCAGTTCGGCCACCACCAGCGCCGCCGCCGTGGACAGCTCGCCGACCGGCGGCCACCCCCAATCGGCCAGCCGACGCATCGTCATATGCCGTGCCAAGCGGGCCCCATGGCGGGTGGAGCTGAAGCGCTGGGCGAAATCTCGGGCACGGAGAGTGATTTCGGTAGGGGGAAATTCGGACTTCATGCCTCCAACGGTGGCCCGATCTGAGTAGCCTGACCAGCACGACCCACAGTACGGAGAGTGCCTGTACGGCGGCGGAACGTGGCGCGTACGCGGGGGCGTTCGTGACGGTGGGGAAGCGAGCTGCGTTAAGCAGACGGTACGTCAGGAGGTGGCGGAAAGTGGCCGTCAACGCACAGGACGACTCGGGAATCGAGATCCTCAAGGGCTTCGGGAAGCAGGTGAAGCTGCTCCGCGAGCGGGCGGGGCTCAAGCAGGCGGAACTGGGCAAGAAGCTGGGCTACTCCGAGGATCTGGTCTCCTCGGTCGAACAGGGACGGCGGGTCGCCCAGCCGGAGTTCATCGACAAGGCGGACGAAGTGCTGAACGCGGGCGGCATGCTGCTCGTGCTCAAGCGGTCGGTGGCGAGCGCGCGCTTCCCGGAGTTCTTCCGCGACTACGTTCGGCTGGAGGCGGAGGCGGTCGAGCTGTACACCTACGACAGCCTGGTCATGAACGGGCTGCTCCAGACCGAGGGCTACGCACGGGCCGTCTTCGCCACGGGCCGACCGCTGATGGACGAGGAGACCATCGAGCAGCGCGTAGCGGCCCGGTTGGCCCGTCAGGAGATCTTCACCCGGCGCCCGGCGCCGCTGCTGGGGTTTGTCATCGAGGAGGTGGTGCTGCGCCGCCCGATCGGCGGCAAAGAGGTGCTGCGTGGGCAGCTCAAACGGCTGCTTGAGGTCGGGCAGCTGCGGAACGTGGAGATCCAGGTGATGCCCACCGACCGGGAGGACCACGCCGGGATGGATGGCCCGTTCCACCTGATCACGCCCAAGGGCCGGCAGCAGGTGGTGTACATGGAGGGGCAGGGCCGTAGCACAATCGTCACCGACGTGGAAGAGGTCCGCGCCATTGCCTCACGCTATGGCATCATCCGAGCACAGGCCCTGACTCCCCGGGAGTCGCTGGCCTACATCGAGAAGTCGCTGGGAGAACTATGAACGTCAAGGAAACCATCCCCGGCTCCACCGAGTTGACCTGGTACAAGTCCAGCTACAGCGGTGCCGAGGGTGGCGCCTGCGTCGAGGTCGCCGTCGGCTGGCACAAGTCCAGCCACAGCGGCGGCGCGGGCGGCCAGTGCGTCGAGGTCGCCGCCTGCCCCTCCACCGTCCATGTCCGTGACTCCAAGGACAAGCAGGGCCCCCAGCTGGCCTTCACGCCTCAGGCGTGGGCCGACTTCGTGGAGTTCGCCGCCGCGCAGTGACTCCCCCCTGCCCACGGCCCCGTCGCCGCCCGAAGTGGCCGACGGGGCCGCTGCCTTTGCCGCCCCAGGGGTCACCTCGTCCAGACGGGTTCGCCGTCGATCAGCGTCAGGTCGACGCGGGTCCGGCTGATCTCCCCGAGCACGGTCTCGTCCAGGCGGCGGTCCAGGACCACCAGGTCCGCGCGGGCGCCCGGCTCCAGCGTGCCCGCTTCATGCTCGCGGCGCAGCGCATGGGCGGAGCCCGCCGTGGCCGCCCGGAGCGCCGAACGCAGGCTCATCGCCTCCTCCGGGGCGAAGAGCGGGGCGCCCGGCTCGTCGGGGTGGCTGCGGTTGACCGCGACATGGATCCAGTCCAGCGGGTTCGGCGTACTGACCGGCCAGTCGCTGCCGAAGGCGACCCGGACGCCCGCGTCCTCCAGCGTGCGGAATCGGTACTGCAAGGCGGCCAGCTCGCCGGGCAGGTACGGGATCGTCATATCGAGCATCTGCGGGTCGGCCTGGGCCCAGTACGGCTGGACGTTGGCGATGACGCCGAGCGCGGCCATCCGCGCCACGCTGCGGTCGTCCGCGATCTGGAGGTGGGCGAGTTGGTGCCGCCGGTCGCGCGGGCCGTTGGCCTGCTGCGCCGCCTCCACCAGATCGAGGCACTCGCTGACCGCGCGGTCGCCGATGGCGTGGAAGTGGAGGTCGAACCCTGCGGCGTCCATCTGCGGCACCGCCCGCGCCATGTCGGCGGGGTCGAAGAAGGTCAGGCCGGTCCCGGCGCCCGCGATGCCGACGTACGGGCGGGAGAGTGCGGCGGTGTGGGTCTCGCACACCCCGTCGTACATGATCTTGATGGCGGTGCAGGAGAACCGGGAGTCCGGCGGGCAGCCACGGCGCTGCTCGACCAGCCCGGCGAGGGTGTCGGCGGAGGCGTCGCGCGGCCACCACAGGGCGCCGGTGACCCGGGCGCGCAGGCTGCCGTCGGCGGCGGCCCGGCGGTAGACGTCGTAGATGTCGGTGGTGGGGACGAACGGTCCGACGATGGCGTCCTGCCACGAGGTCACGCCATAGGAGAACATCCGCCGCTGCGCCTCCAGCAGGCCGCGCCGCAGGTCCTCCGCGCCCACCGCCGGGACCAGGTCGGAGACGAGTTGCATGGCCGACTCGTGGAGCAGCCCGGTGGGGCTGCCGTCGGCGTCGCGGTCGACCCGGCCGCCGGGCGGCGGGTTGCGGAGGAGTTCCGGGGTCACCCGGTCCAGTGCGGCGGTGGAGACCCAGGCGCTGTGGCCGTCGCGGTTGGCCAGGTAGGCGGGGCGTCCGCCGCAGACGGCGTCGAGTTCCTGCCGGGTCGGGGGGTGTTCGGCGAAGTGGGGCAGCGCCCAGCCCCGGCCGATGATCCACTCCTCGCCGAGGTGGGACCGCGCATAGTCGGCGACCGTACGCAGCACCTCGTCCCGGCTCTCGCAGACGGTGAGGTCGCACCGGAGCAGTTCGACTCCGGACTCGGGCACATGGACGTGGGAGTCGGCGAAGGCGGGCAGGACGGAGCGGCCTGCCGCGTCCAGCGTCTCGGTGCCGGGCGGGGCCTCGGGGACTCCGACCTCGGTCGGGACGACCTCGGCGATCCGGCCGTCCGCGACCCGGACCGACCAGGACGCGGCCTCCGGGTCGCCCAGCGGCAGGTGGGCGTTGCGGATCAGCAGGTTTGCCGCCATCGGTGGTGCACTCTCGCTCTCTGCGGGGGATGGGGGGTCGGGGCTGGGGACGGGGTGGGGGCGGGGTCAGTGGACGCCGGAGAGGGCGTTGACGGCGTCCTTGGAACCGCCGACGCGTCGCAGCACGAGCGCCACGGCCGTCAGCGCGGCCAGGGTCAGCAGCAGCATCACCGCCGACATCGCGGCGAGTTCCGGGCGCAGACCGGCCCGTACCGCGCTGAAGACATAGACCGGCCACGGCGTGGAGCCGGAGACCTGGACGAACGCGGAGATGATCGTGTTGTCGAGGCTCAGCGTGAACGCCATCAGCCCACCGGCCAGCACCGACGGCAGCAGCAGCGGCAGGGTGATGGAGCGGAAGCGGCGCAGCGGCGGGGTGTAGAGGTCGGCCGCCGCCTCCTCCAGCGAGGGGTCCATGCCCTGGGCCCGGGCGCGGACCAGGAAGGTCACCACGGCCGTCGAGAAGAGCGAGTGGGCGACGACGAGGCGCACCCATCCGCTGTTGAAGACGGTGACGTTCCAGTCCACGCCGAGGGAGACGAACCACGGGAGCAGCGCCACACCGGAGACGATCTCCGGCGTCACCAGGACCAGCGCCAGCAGCACGGTGACCAGCCGCCCGACGCGGCTCCCGGGGTGGCGGGCCAGTGCGTAGCCGCAGAGGGTGCCGAGCACCACGGCGATCACCGCCGCGCCGGCCGCCGACCGCACCGACACGGAGACGGCGGAGAGGATGTCGTCGTTGGCGAGCGCCGAGGAGTACGCGTCGAGCCCGAACCCCTCCCAGGAGGCCAGCAGCCGCCCGGTGTTGAAGGAGTAGGCGACGATGACGGCGATGGGGGTGAAGAGGAATGCGATCACCAGGAGGCCCCAGGCGTTCAGGGCCCGGTCCACGGTCCGCCGCGCGCTCATGCGGGGCTCCCTTCTGCGATCCCGGCGAGCTCGCGGCGGCGCCGGTGGGTGAGAAGCCAGGTGCAGGCGATGCCGGCCACGGCGGTGGCCAGGATGGTCAGGGCGATGACAAGGATCAGCACGATGGCCATCGCCGAGCCGAGCGCCCAGTTCTGGCCCTGCTGGAACTGGCTGGCGATGAGCTGGCCGACCATGTTGCCGCGGGCGCCGCCGAGGACCGACGCGGTGACGTAGTCGCCCATCAGCGGGATGAACACCAGGAGCAGCCCGGCGACGATGCCCGGTCGGGCGAGCGGCAGGGTGATCTGGAGTGCGGTGCGCCAGCGGTCGGCGCCGAGGTCCTTGCTGGCCTCGCGCAGCGAGCCGTCGATCCGGTCGAGGGCGACATACAGCGGGAGAATCATCATGGGCAGGTAGTTGTAGACCACGCCCAGCAGCACGGCGCCCGGGGTGAAGAGCATCGAGAACGGCTTGTCGATCAGCCCGAGGCCCTGCATCGTCCGGGAGGCGAAGCCCTCGGGTGAGAGGACGACCTGCCAGCCGATGGTGCGGATCAGGAAGTTGGTCCAGAACGGCACCAGCACCAGGGCCAGTACGACGAAGCGCCGCTGGGGCCGCACCTTGACCGCCAGCCAGTAGGCGAAGGGGAGGCCGATCGCCAGGCAGAGCGCGGTACCGGCGAGGCCGATGCGCAGGGTGCCCATGAAGCTGGTCAGGAAGGTGTCGCTGAGCGCCTCGTGGTAGCGGCCCATGGTGAGCACGTCATTGGAGTGGGTCTGGTACAGCCCCGGCTTTCGGCCGAGGGAGTACCAGAAGACCAGCCCGACCGGGGCGATGAAGAAGAGCGCGAGCCACGCCAGGGTGGGCGCGGCGAAGAGGCCCGGTGGGAGGGCTCGCCGCGCTGCACGGGGGCTGCGGCGGTCGGCGGATCTCATGCGCCGGCCTCGGCCTTCATCCTGTTGACGATGGCCATGCGGCGCTCCTGGCCCTTGTTGATGACGCCGGTGTACATGGTGGCGAGCTGCTCGGCGGAGGGGCTGATCATGTCGATCAGCTCAAGCTTGAGCCGCTTGGCCTCCTCCTCGGTGCCGTTGACGCCGGTGCCGTAGCCGACGAACTCCACCTGCTTGATGGCCACGGCCGGGTCGAGCACGTAGTCGATCAGCTCATGGGCGGCGTCGGCGTTGGGGCTGCCCTTGACGATCGCCCAGTTGTCCATCCAGAGGTTGGTCTTGGGGCCGGGCAGCACCCACTTCCAGCGGTCCTGCTCGCTGCTGGCGAGGATGCCGCGCCGGGCGTCGCCGTTCCAGCAGTGCATCAGGGCGTGGGTGCCCTGCGGGATCGCGCTGCTGCCGGGCGAGGAGTCGAAGGCGGCGATGTGCGGGGCCAGCTTGTCGATCAGGAAGGACTCGATCTGGTCCAGCTGGGCCTTGTCGGTGGTGCTCTGGTGCCATCCCCTGGCGAAGCAGAGCATGGCGCAGATCTCGCCCGGGTCGTCCACCAGCGAGGTCTTGCCGCTGGCCTCGTGCATGGCGGCGTCGAAGAAGTCGTCCCAGGTCTTCAGGTCGCGCTTGATGACCCTGGTGTCGTAGACGAAGCCGGTGGTGCCCCAGTACTTGGTCACCGTGTACTTGTTGCCCCGGTCCCACTCCTGGTTCTGGTAGCCCTTGCCCAGATTGGCGAGGTTGGGCAGCTTGCTGTGGTCCAGCTCCTGGAGCAGGCCGTTGGCCGCCATCTGCGGGACGAAGACACCGGTGGGGATGACGATGTCGTAGCCGCTCGTCCCCTTGGCCGCCACCAGCTTGGCGATCATCTCCTCGTTGGAGCTGTAGGAGTCGACCACCACCTTGGGGCCGTACTTCTTGGTGAACGCCGACAGCACCTTGGGGTCGTCGTACGCGCTCCAGGAGTACGCCCGCAGCTTGGAACCGGACGAGCCGGAGCTGCCGCAGGAGGCGAGCATGGGCGCGGCGGCCACGGCGGCGAACCCGGCGAGGAAGGTGCGGCGGGGCAGACCGGCGACGCGGGAGGCGGGGGCGAGCAGGCGGGGGGTGTGGTCCTGGTGGTTCACTTGGTGCTCTCCATCGGGGCGGCGGAATCGGCGGCCGAACCGGCTTCGGCTTCGGCTTCGGCTTCGGCGGGGAAGACGCGGGCGTCGGAGGGGGCCCAGGAGCACCACACGCGGGTGCCCCCGGTGAGGCGGTCCGCCTGGCGGCGCGGGACGCGGGCCAGGACCTCCTGACCGGTGTCGGCGTGGACGACGTACTGGAGGACGTCGCCGAGCAGGGAGACCGCGGCGATGGTGCCGGGCAGGGTGTTGGTCGGCTCGGCCGGCTGCTGCTCGGCCACGACGACGGCCTCGGGGCGTACGGCGACGCGGACCAGACCGGGGGGCGAGGCGGTGGCGGGCTCGCTCAGCAGGACCGTTCCGCCGGTGATCTCGACCGTGCGGCCCCCGTCGGCCAGGGTTCCGGTCAGGAAGTTCTGCTGGCCGATGAAACCGGCGACGAACGCGGTGGCCGGGCGCTCGTACACGGTGTAGGGGTCGGCGATCTGCTCGATCCGGCCGTTGAGCATGACGGCGACCCGGTCGCTCATCGACAGGGCCTCCTCCTGGTCGTGGGTGACGAAGACGAACGTCGTGCCCAGTCGGCTCTGGAGGAGCTTGAGTTCGACCTGCATGTCCTCGCGGAGCTTGCGGTCAAGGGCGCCCAGGGGCTCGTCCAGGAGCAGCACGCTGGGGCGGTTGACCAGGGCTCGGGCGAGGGCGACGCGCTGCTGCTGGCCGCCGGAGAGCTGGCTCGGCTTGCGGTCGGCGAAGCGCGTCATCTGCACCATGTCCAGCGCCTCGGAGACCCGGGAGCGTATCTCCGTGCGGTCGACCGTGCGGCGCTGGCGCAGCCCGTAGGCGATGTTCGCCGCGATGGTCATGTGCGGGAAGAGGGCGTACGACTGGAAGACCGTGTTGATGTCGCGCTTGTGCGGCGGCAGGTGGTGCACGGCGGCGCCGGAGACCAGGACCTCGCCGCTGTCGGGCTGCTCGAAGCCGGCGAGCATGCGCAGCGTGGTCGTCTTGCCGCATCCCGAGGGGCCGAGCAGGGAGAGGAACTCCCCGGGCTCCACCGAGAGGTCGAGGTCCTTGACGACGGTGACGCCGCCGAAGGACTTGCTGACCGAGCGGAGCTCGACGGAGCCCGTCCGGTCACCGGTGCCTGCCCGGTGACCGGCGGGGGCGGACTGGGGAGGAGAGCTGCTCATACGACTTCCTTGGGGGGATGTATCTGTATTTCCGCGAGGGCGCGCTGCGCCTGCTCGACGATCTGCTCGGGGGGCCGGACGAACTCGACGGTCAGTCCGGGTTCGTCGGCCGTGAGGGGTTCGAGCGCGGCGTACTGCGCGGTGACCAGCGAGACGGGCATGAAGTGGTCCTCGCGCCCGCCGACCCGGGCGGCGGCGACGTCCGGGGGCCCGGCCAGGTGGAGGAACCACACGCCCGGACCCCGCTCGCGCAGGATGGTGCGGTAGCTCCGCTTGAGCGCCGAGCAGGACACCACGCCGCCGGTCGCACCGCGTGTGCCGAGCCAGTCGCCGACCGCCCGCAGCCAGGGCTGCCGGTCGGAGTCGTCCAGCGGCTTGCCCGCGCTCATCTTGGCGACGTTGCCCGCGCTGTGGAACGCGTCGGCGTCGGCGTAGTCGGCCCCCAGTGCCTCGGCCAGGGCGCGGCCCACCGTCGTCTTGCCGGCGCCTGTCACGCCCATGACGACAACCAAAGGTGCTACAAACTGCGAAGTAGTCACGCGATCGGACCCCCGATGAGATGATGTATGGACGCATCTTGAAGTAGAAGTACGATCAAATCAACCCTCGGATCTAAAAAAGCATACTTATGAGAGGTGGACCGCATGCCCGGCTCGCGGGACAGGCAGCAGCCGAGCGACCGCTCCCCAGGGCTGTACGACCGCGTACTCGACCAGCTGGGGCTGGCGATCGTCTCCGGAGAGGCCCCCGAGGGCGAGATACTGCGGATCGAGCAGTTGGAGGAGACCCTTGGGGTCTCGCGCTCGGTCATGCGGGAGGCCGTGCGGGTGCTGGAGTCGATGCAGCTGGTGGCGAGCAGGCGACGGGTCGGCATCACCGTGCTGCCGCGCTCGCAGTGGAACCTCTTCGCCCCCCGGATCATCCGCTGGCGGCTGGCCGGACCCGACCGGATGGCCCAGCTGTCCTCGCTGAGCCAACTCCGCTGCGGCATCGAGCCGGTCGCCGCCGCGCTGGCGGCCACCCGCTGCACGCCCGAGCAGTGCGGCACGCTCACCGCGGCGGTGATCGGCATGTCCGTGACCGCCAAGCGCGGTGACCTGGACGCCTACCTGGAGCACGACATCGCGTTCCACCGCACGATCCTGGAGGCGTCCGGCAACGACATGTTCTCCGACCTCTCCCAGGTCGTCGCCGAGGTCCTGGCCGGCCGGACCCACCACAACCTGATGCCCACCGAACCCGAGACCGCCGCCATCCGCCTCCACGGCGACGTCGCCGAAGCCATCCAACTCGCCCGCCCCCACGAAGCCGAGACGGCCATGCGCGCCATCGTGGTCGAGTCCATCGAGGCCATGTCCCTCGACTCGGGCCTGGGGATCGGCTGACGGCGCTGCGGGGGCGGCTGGCGGCGGTGGCGGGGGCGGGCGAGGCGGGGGTTACTCGCGGATGTCGAGGGTGGTGATCAGTCGCTGCTCGCCCTGCTCGCCCCGCTCGACCCGCTCGACCGTGAAGTGGCTGGACCGCTGGGCGGGGCTGCCGGGGAAGTCGCCGGTGTAGGTGAAGTGCGCGATGACCTGGTCGCCGTCCTGGACGAGCTGGTCCAGGGTGGAGGTGATGGTGAACTGCTGGGCCAGGTCGGTGGCCCACTGCCGGATCGCGTCGGTCCCGACGTAGGTCCGGCCTTCGTCATGGACGGTGGCGTGCGCGGCGAAGACCGAATCGACCAACGCCGCCCGGTCGGCGACCTTGGTGGCGAGGTAGCGCTCGACGCTGCGCGGCAGTTCGCGGTGGTGGGTGCTCATGTGACGGTTCCTTGGTGTTGGTTGGGCGACTTGCTGAGGGGATCACCGACCTCCGCCGCACCTTCCACCCCCACCGCTGACGCACCCTGCGGAAGGCACCGTGACGGGAGAGCGGGCGCGGCCGGGTCGCGGAGTTCCCTGACACCGACGCCGATCTGTGTACGGCCGGCAGGAACGTCCGGCGGTGCAGCCAGTGCGCAGTCCCGCTGCCGGAGGGCGGCAGCCGGGACCATGGGCTCTTCTGGACCTCAGAGCATCACCGCTCCCGCCACGGCCGTCGCCACGAGCACGACGATCGCCAGGACCTGGATCGTCACCTGCCGCCCCTCCGAGCGGTGTTCGGCCGCACGGTCCAGCGTGAACTCGGCCGGGTCGGCGGACGTGTAGTGAACCGTGACGTCACGGCCGTACGCGCCGGCGGGGTCCGGCAGGTTCGACGTGCAGTAGGCCGTGACGGCCGTGCCCTCACGGGTGGTGAACGACACGACCGGGGTGATGGTGGTCGAGGTGTAGCCGTCGTCGTCGACGCTGACGTCCTTCAGGACCGCGACGACCCGTCCCTGCACGGTGTCCATCGCGGCCAGTTGCTCGATGCGGCGGTTCTTGGCGCGTACTGCCCCGGGCAGCTGAACGGCGCAGGAGACCGCCCACGGCCCGCCGAAGCCGATCAGCGCCCACGGCCACCCCCAGTCGACCGCTGCGAGGACCACCAGCCCGACGTAGACCAGGAAGGCCGCGAAAGTCGGCCAGGCCAGCCCACGGCTGGGCTCCTCCGGTGTGTTGGAGAACCGGTAGGCGTGCGGTCTGCCTCGCGGGTGGCTGACCCCGATCTCCCGGCCCTCCCACGCACAGGTGATGACCGTATCGCCCCGCTCACCGTCGTTCGTCACGGTGACCTCCTGCCCGGAGGCCGGGTCGCGGTAGGAGACGACCACCGATATCCCGCCCTTCCGGGACCCGCCGTGCCGGGGCTCCCGCACCCGCTGGATCCGCCCTGTGAGCCGGACCGTGCGCTGCGCCTTGGTCACTCCGGCCAGCGACATGCCGTACCCGACCAGCGCCACCACACCCCACACCGCACACCACAGCAGCAGAAACCCGTCCCACCCCATGCGCCCCTCCTCCCGCCGATCCGGTCAACTGTCACTACGCCGCAGCACTCTGCCCTGCCCGTCCGCCTCCAGCGTTCCCATGCCCCCGCCGCCGGTGACCACGACCCTGAGCGTGGGCGAGCCGGTGACGCCGTCGACGGTGAGCTGCCAGCTCTGCGGGGACCCGACGCCGAGGGTGGTCCTGGCCTCCTCGACCAGGCCGGGGACACGGTCGTAGGGCAGGGACCTCGGGTCGAACGCGGGGCTCTTCATGCCGGTGGGGGAGAAGACGACCGTCAGCAGGCGGTCCTGCACGACGACGGTGAGCGCCCGACGCCTGCCCGCGCCCTGCGTCAACGACTCGACCGCCCTGCGCAGTTCGCCCTCGTCGAGCATCGACTGGCCAGGGCCCAGAGTGACCGTGCCCATCGCCGACGTCACCGTGGTCGTGGACGACGAGGAGGAGACGGATGGCCGGGGGGCGCCGCTGTCGCCCTCGTGGGAGTCGAACAGGTCGGCACGGAACAGCAGGAACACGGCGGCCGCGCCGAGCAGCAGCCCGAGGAGAGTGAGGAGGGTGCTGAAACAGCCCCCTGGGGTCTCGCTCTTCATGGCCGGACCGGGCACCGAGTCCACCCGGGCCACGGCCGCCCGCTCCTCCCACTGCGGCGTCGGCCGCTTCACGATCCGCGTCTCCCACGGCCGGTCCGGCGGATACTCCACCACCACGACCCCGCGCGGCCGGTAGTCGGGCAGCTCGACCAGGTTGACGTCCTGCCGTATCTCGACACGGAACGCGGGCGCGTCGTCCGGCGCGACCGACAGATCGAACCGCACCGGCACGTCGCTGGTCTCACCCCCGACGGCCTCCAGACTCTCGATCACCGCGAGCGCCGTGCGCGGCACGACGGCCGCCTCCCGGGCACGGCGCGGCAGTGTGGCGAGGAAGAAGAGAAACCCGTAGACGGCAGGCAGGACCAGCCCCGTGACGATCAGCGGCGCCTTCCCGACCACACAGCCACCGATGAAGGCGGTCAGCGACGCCCCGATCATCCCTCCCATCAGGAACCCCAGAGCGAGGCCGGCAGGCCTGTTGTGCGTGGGCGGCGCACCCGCGGTGATCGTCATATGGCCGATTGTGCACGTCATGGGTGACGGCCGACAGACCTGTGGACGGGCCCGGTTCGGCCGCACGCAGGAAGTCGGCGACCTTGGAGGTCGACCGGTTGTACGGGGCGCTGCGGCGCGGCGCCGGACCGGCCGCCACCCTGCCCGAGGGGCACTCGGCACCCACCGCGCATCTGGTGCTGCGGATGCTGCGGGAGGCGGGGCAGCCGGTCTCCGCGCAGGAGGTGGCGGAGGTGACCGGACTCGGCCGGTCCACCGCGCAGCGCTACGGCCTGCCCGCCCGCCGGGCCTGAACCGGCGGCACAGCCCGCATCCGGCCTCAGACCGCACCCGGCCTCAGACCGCGCCCGCTCCGGTGAGCGAGCGGACCTCCAGCTCCGCGTACCGGTCCGGATCGGCCCGGGTACGGGAGGTGACCGTGCCCAGCCAGCCCGCCAGGAAGCCCAGCGGGATGGAGACCAGACCGGGGTTCTCCAGCGGGAACCAGTGGAAGTCGACCCCGGGGACGATCGCGTCCGGCCCGCCGGAGACCACCGGGGAGAAGGCCACCAGTACCAGGGCCGCGATCAGGCCCCCGTAGACGGCCCAGACCGCGCCCCGGGCGGTGAAGCGGCGCCAGAAGAGGCTGTAGAGCAGGGTGGGGAGGTTGGCGGAGGCGGCGACGGCGAAGGCGAGGCCGACCAGAAAGGCGACGTTCAGCCGCTGGGCGTAGAGCGAGATCGCGATGGCGAGCGCGCCGACGGCCACGGCGGCGATCCTGGCCATGGCGACCTCCTGACGTTCCGTCACCGGCCGCTCGTCGCTGCGGCGGAGGGCCCGGGCGTAGAGGTCGTGGGCGAAGGAGGCCGAGGAGGCGAGGGTGAGCCCGGCGACCACGGCCAGGATGGTGGCAAAGGCCACCGCCGAGGCCACCGCGAAGAGCACCAGGCCGCCGGTGGAACCCGCGCCGCCGCCCAGGTCCAGCGCCAGCAGCGGCACGGCGGTGTTGCCCGCCGGGTTGTCGGCGCGGACGGCGGCCGAGCCGACGACGGCGGCGGCGCCCAGGCCCAGCACGATGGCCATCAGATAGAAGCAGCCGACCAGGCCGATGGCCCACACGGCGGAGCGCCGGGCGGCGCGCGCGGTGGGCACGGTGTAAAAGCGGGCGAGGATGTGCGGCAGCCCGGCGGTGCCGAGCACCAGGGCGAGGCCGAGGCTGATGAAGTCCAGCCGGCTGGTGGCGGTGGCGCCGTACTTGAGGCCCGGCTCCAGATAGGCGGACCCGGCGCCGCTGCCCCGGGCCGCGGACCGCATCAGCTCGGCGAGGTCGCCATGGAAGCGGACCAGGACCAGCGCGGTGAGCAGCGCCGTACCGCAGAGCAGCAGCACGGCCTTGACGATCTGGATCCAGGTGGTGGCCCTCATGCCGCCGACGGTCACATAGACCACCATCAGGGCGCCGACGCCGACGATGGTCCAGCTCCGGGCCGGGCCGCCGCCGGTGCCGAGCAGCAGCGAGACCAGGCTGCCCGCGCCGACCATCTGGGCGACCAGGTAGAGCAGGGTGACCACCACTCCGGCGGTGCCGGAGGCGGCCCTGACCGGGCGCTGCCGCATCCGCACCGAGAGGACGTCGGCGAGGGTGTAGCGGCCGCAGTTGCGGACCAGCTCGGCGACCAGCATCAGCACCACCAGCCAGGCGACCAGGAAGCCGATGCTGTAGAGCAGGCCGTCGTAGCCGTAGAGCGCGATCAGGCCGGTGATGCCCAGGAAGGAGGCGGCGGAGAGGTAGTCGCCGGAGATGGCGAATCCGTTCTGCACTGGGCTGAAGGACCGGCCGCCGACGTAGAAGTCCTCGGCGGCCCGGCTGCGGCGGCCGGCCCAGAGGGTGATGGCCAGGGTGACCAGCACCACGGCGGCGAAGAGGGCGGTGGCCACGAGGTGGTGCTGCGCCGCCGGGACTGCGGCAAGCTCTGCCCGGCCGCTCACCGGAGCCGGTCCTGGGTGTCCCAGCGCAGGCCGAGGGCGGCCCGGTCACGCTTGGCGCGGGCGCTGCGCCCGTACAGCCAGGTGATCAGGAAGGTGGAGGCGAACTGGAGCAGGCCCAGCAGCCAGGCGAGGTTGAGCGGGCCGGCCACCTGGCGGCGCATCAGGCCGGGGGCGCCGGTCGCGGCGACCAGGTAGAGCAGGTACCAGAGCAGGAAGAGCGCCGTGACGGGGAAGACGAAGCCCCGGTAGCCGCGCCGGATCCGCCGGAACGCCTCGCCCTGCTGCACGCTGCGGTACACCTCGGCCGGTGCGGGCCGCGCTGTCCGCTCCTCGGGGTCGGGGACCGGTACGGCCCACCAGTCGAACCCGTCGCGGGAGCCGGCCGGGGGGCCGGCCGGCTCCGCTGTTTCCTGATGTCTCAACGGTGCGCTCAACGCTGTGCTCCTGAGATGGGACGCGCCGCCGACTGCGGGGCGCCGGGTCCCTCTCAGGGTGGCCCTCCGCGTACGTCTGCGCGGACGGCAGCAGATATGTTCACCCCATCCAGTGAAGGCGTGGTGACTGTGCGTCAGGAGTGTTCCGACAGTACGAACAACGGGGGGTAGGCGTTGCGGAGCAGTTGCTGGAACTCCCCGGAGAACCACTCGCCTGCCGCCGGGCCGCCCGGCAGGGCACCGGAGGAGCCGAGTTGGCCGCCCGGGGAGCTGCCCGTCGGGTCGCACATCCGGTTGGGCGACGTGCTCCCGGGTGAGCCGCTGCTCGCGCCGTCGGACTCACCGGGGGGCTTGGCCCAGACATAGGCGTGTACGCCCGCCTCCGGGACCGCCACCGGTCGCCGGCCGAGTCCGGCGCCGGACTGGTTGCACCAGTTGGCGATGGAGATCCGGCGGTCCAGGCGGCTGCCGTCGACATAGGCGTCCACGGTGGTCGCCGGGCCGGACCTGGTGGGGCGGTTGGGGCCGCCCCAGCCATTGCGGGAGGTGTCGACCAGCATGCCGATGGTGGACTTGAACCCGGAGGCGATTGCCAGGTTACGGAAGCCCTGCACAAAGGGCAGTTCGTCGATGAAGGCGTTGCCGTCGACCCAGCGGCTCTGGCGCACCGACACCCCGGCGATCCGGTCGTTGACGGTGTAGTACTCCTCGTGCAGCACCGAGTAGTCGGCGGTGTTGGCGATGAAGCCCTGCACATTGCCCACCGTGGAGCCGGATGCGGTCGCGGCGCGGTAGAAGGGCTGGACGACCGAGGATGAGATGGAGCCGTCCCAGCTGCGGCCGAGTTGGCCGTGCTGGCCGATGTCCAGGTAGCTGTAGACATTGGGGAGGGCGCCGAACCGGGCCAGGGCGTAGCCGATGCCGGTGACGTAGTTGCCGTTCGCCCGCATCACCTCGCACTCCGGCGTGGCGGCGGGGACACCGGGGATCACATTGGCCAGGGCGTTGTACTCCACGATGGTGACGATCCGCAGGCCGGCGTAGGCCGGGTCGCCGAGGATCCCGGCGATGGGGTCGACATAGTCCGTCCGATAGCGGGCGATCTCGGTGGGCCCGAGTTCGCCGGTGGAGTCCTGCGGCCGGTTGCAGTCCCGGCCCGGCAGGTTGTGCAGGACCAGCTGGATCACACCGGCGCCCTGCTTCAGTGCCTCGTCGAGGTGGGCGCGCAGGCCCATGGAGCCCGGCTTGCCGTTGATCGAGGCAATGCTGTCGAGCCAGACGCCGGTCGGCTGGTTGGCGACCGCCGCGCCGCCGGGCTCGGCGGCGGCGTGCGCCGACCACTGCGGGTTCACATAGACGCGGGCGGCCACATAGGGGTTGTCCACCCGAGCGCCGGCGGCATCCGCCGTGCCGGTGAGGCCGGTGAGGAGCGCGGCGGAGAGGGTGAGCGCGGCGGCGGCGTATCCACGGCGGGGGCGGCGGGACGGAGCGCGGCGGCGTAAGGCGGCAAGCGGCATGGGCGTCCACTCCTGATCATCGCGGCGGAGGTCGGGGGGCGTTCCGTTGGCCGTACTTTGGGAGCGCTCCCAGGCTAGCGGCGGGGGCACCCGGCGAGAAGGCAGGCGGCACGGCCCGGAATCGGCGGGGCGACCGGGCGGTCAGCGGCTGCGGGCGATGCCGTGCCGATAGGCGTAGCGGACCGCCTGTGCCCGGTCGCGGACGCCGCTCTTGGCGAAGAGGTTGTTGATGTGGGTCTTCACGGTGGCGACGCTCACATAGAGCTCCGCCGCGATCTCCGCGTTGGAGAGCCCGTCCGCGATCAGCGCCAGCACCTCGGCCTCGCGGGCGGTGAGGCCGTCCGGCAGCGGGGCGGCCGGTACGGGCGGGGCGGCCTCGGGCGTGGCGGCGGGCTCGGGCGGCGCGGGATCGGGCCGGGCGGCAGTCCCCGGCGAGGCGGCAGGGCCGGGCGGGGCGGCGAACCGCTCCAGCAGCCGCCGCTGCACCTGCGGGGAGAGCCCGGCGGCGCCGGAGCAGACATCGGCGATGGCGCGGGCGATCTCCTCGCCGCCCGCGTCCTTGGTCAGATAGCCGCGCGCACCCGCCTGGAGCGCGGGGAAGAGCGAGTCGTCGTCGGCGTAGGTGGTGAGCACCACCACCTCGGTCCCCGGGTGGTCCGCCCTGATCCGCCGGGTGGCCTGCACACCGTCGCAGCGCGGCATCCGCAGGTCCATCAGCACCACGTCCGGGGCGCGCTCGCCGACCAGCCGGACGGCCTCCTCGCCGTCCGCCGCCGAACCCACCACCTCGATGCCCGGCAGCAGGCCGAGCAGCATCACGATTCCCTCGCGGACCACCGTCTGGTCGTCCGCGACCAGCACCCGGACCGTCCGCCCGGTCACGCCGGTACCCGCAGCCGCACGTGCCATCCTCCCTCGTCGGGACCCGACTCCAGGGTGCCGCCGAGCAGTTCGGCGCGCTCCCGCATCCCCAGCAGACCGTACCCGGAGCCGCTGCGGGCCAGTTCCGGCGGCCCCTCGCGCCGCCCGGCACGGGCGTTGCGCACCTCCAGCTCCACCGCCTGATCCAGATAGCGCAGCCGCAGCACACAGGCGGCGCCCGAGGCGTGCTTGCGCACATTGGTGACCGCCTCCTGCGCGGTGCGCCGCACCGCCTGCCCCGCCTCGGCGGCGAGCGGCCGGGCCATGCCCTCGACCTCCAGCCGGGCGCCCTCGGCGGCGGCCAGCGACGCCAGGAACTCCCCCACCGGCGTGAACTCGCCGCGCAGCGCGGAGAGCGCCTGCCGGGTCTCGGTCAGCCCCTCCAGCGCCATCCGGCGGGCGGCCACCACCCGCTCCCGTACCTGATCGGTCGGCGTCCCGGAGTCCAGCATCAGCCGGGCCGCCTCCAGGTGCACCAGCTGGGCGGAGAGGCTGTGGGCCAGGACGTCGTGGATCTCCCGGGCGATCCGGGCCCGCTCGGCGAGCGCGGCGGACTCCGCCTCGGCGGAGCGCGCGGCCCGCTCCTGGGCCAGCAGCCGCTGCGCGGTACCGCGCGCCTCGGCGTCCAGCCGCAGCAGATAGCCGAAGAGCGCCAGGCCGCCGGCGGTCGCGATGGTGGCCAGCCAGGTCTCATGGCTGACCGCGCTGTACGTACCGAGCGCGAGGAGGCCGCCGGGCACCGCCACCACCAGCGGCAGCCGCTCCATGCCGATGACCGCCATCCCGCACCAGACCACCGCCGCCAACGCCGAGGCGCCCAGCGCCCTGGTCCCGGCGGCGGCGGCCAGCAGCCCCAGGTACAGGGCGAGCGCGGGCAGCAGCCGGTGGGCCACCGTGGCCCGGTAGAAGGCGCGGACGGCGTAGCCGATGACGAGCAGCCCGCACGCCACGGCCGCCACCGCCCAGCCGGTGAAGCGCCCGGTGCCGAAGGTGGCGACCACGATGGCCAGGGCCGCGGCGAGGCGTGCCCCGAGGCCGATCCGGGTCCGGGTGTGGCTGCGGCCCTCCCGGCTCAACGCCTCCCGGGAGGGCCAGCTGGTCCATGGCTCCAGGTGCACCTGCGATCCTCTCGCCGACCGGAGCGGCAGCGTGGCGGCCACCGGCTCAGCGTGCGGCGGGGACACCGTACGCCGGTTCCAGTGTGCGTGCCCGCCAGGAGATCACCAGGCCGCGTACCAGCAGCAGCACCGCGACGGCCAGCAGCAGCCCGTCGCCGTCCTGGTGCACGCCCAGCCCGGCGCCCACCGCCGCCAGCGCCAGCCGCAGCAGCACCATGCCCACCCAGGTCGCGGCTGCGGCCGGGGTGCCCTTGGTCCACGCGGTGCCGTCAGCCTCCCGCCAGATCCGCATGGTCCAGCCGGAGGCGCAGCCCGTGGCCAGTTCCAGCAGCACGGTGACGGCCAGCAGGACGACGGCGGCGCTGCGGTGGTCCGGGTCGATCAGGTGCGGGTCGCGCAGCGCCACCACGGCCAGGATCAGGGGCAGCAGCCAGACCCGCCGCCCGGTGGCGACCGGGCGGGCCCGGAGCTGCCGGACCAGCACCAGCACCACCACGGCAACCATGATCAGGGCGTCCGGGATGCCATTCATCAAATCCGTCTCCGTCTCCGTGTCCGCGTCAGGGCGAGTACGACGTCGACCACGCTAGGGAGCGGGCGGGCGCACGGCCTCGGAGCAGCGGTGGAGGTGCGGGTGGAACGGTCGCGCCCGGCCCTCCACCCCGAGGTGGAGAACCGGGCGCAAGCCGGGCGTGACCGGGCGTGACCGGGCGTGAACCGGCTGGTCAGGCGTCGATGCGGGAGCGGTCCAGGGTGGCGGCGGAGTCCACGATGAACTCCTTGCGGGGGGCGACGTCATTGCCCATCAGCAGGTCGAAGACCTTCTCCGCGGCCTCCAGGTCGCCCAGGTTGATCCGGCGCAGGGTGCGGTGGCGCGGGTCCAGGGTGGTCTCCGCCAGCTGGTCGGCGTCCATCTCACCGAGGCCCTTGTACCGCTGGACCGGCTCCTTCCAGCGGCGGCCCTTGCGCTGGAGGTCCAGCAGCAGCGAGCGAAGCTCCTGGTCGGAGTAGGTGTAGAGGTACTTCTCCTGGCCGCGCTTGGGGTTGGTGAGCTCGATCCGGTGCAGCGGCGGGACGGCGGCGAAGACCCGGCCGGCCTCCACCATGGGCCGCATATAGCGCTGGAAGAGGGTCAGCAGCAGGCAGCGGATGTGGGCGCCGTCCACATCGGCGTCCGCCAGCAGGACGATCTTGCCGTAGCGGGCCTGGTCGATGTCGAAGGTCCGACCGGACCCCGCCCCTATCACCTGGATGATCGAGGCGCACTCGGCGTTCTTGAGCATGTCCGCGACGGACGCCTTCTGAACGTTGAGGATCTTGCCACGGATCGGCAGCAGCGCCTGGAACTCGGAGTTCCGCGCCAGCTTGGCGGTGCCGAGCGCCGAGTCGCCCTCCACGATGAAGAGCTCGCTGCGGTCCACGTCGTCGCTGCGGCAGTCGGCGAGCTTGGCGGGCAGCGAGGAGGTCTCCAGCGCGGTCTTGCGGCGCTGCGCCTCCTTGTGCTGGCGGGCGGCGACCCGGGTGCGGGCGGCGGCGACGATCTTCTCCATCACCGAGCGGGCCTGCTGCTTCTCGTCCCGCTTGGCGGAGGTGAGGAACGCCTTGAGCTCCTTGGCGACCACGGCCGCGACGATCCGGGAGGCCGCCGAGGTGCCCAGCACCTCCTTGGTCTGGCCCTCGAACTGCGGCTCGGCGAGCCGCACGGTGACCACGGCGGTGAGGCCCTCGGTGGCGTCGTCCTTGGTGACGTCGTCCTCGGCGACGCGCAGCAGCTTGGCGGAGCGCAGCGCCTCGTTGAGCGTCCGGGTCAGGGAGCGCTCGAAACCGGCCACATGGGTACCGCCCTTGGGGGTGGCGATGATGTTCACAAAGGAGCGCAGGGTGGTGTCGTAGCCGGTGCCCCAGCGCAGCGCGATGTCGACGCCCAGGTCGCGGGTGACCTCGGTGGGCGTCATATGGCCCCGGTCGTCCAGCACCGGGACGGTCTCCTTGAACGTTCCGGCGCCGGAGAGGCGCAGGACGTCGCAGACGGCCCGGTCGGGGGCCAGGAACTCGCAGAACTCGCCGATGCCGCCGTCGTAGTGGAAGACCTGCTCGTCCACCTCCTCGGTGTCCAGCAGCCGCTCGTCGCGGACCACGATGGTCAGGCCGGGGACCAGGAAGGCGGTCTGCCGGGCGCGGCTGTGCAGGTGCTCCAGGGAGAGCCTGGCGTCCTTGAGGAAGATCTGCCGGTCCGCCCAGTAGCGGATGCGGGTCCCGGTGCGGGTGCGGGGCACCTTGCGGACCTTGGCGAGGCCGCTGCCGGGCTCGAAGGGGGCGTCCGGCGAGAGCTCGGTGAAGATGCCGGGGGTGCCTCGGCGGAAGCTGATGGCATGGGTGTGGCCGCTGCGGTCCACCTCGACGTCGAGCCGGGCGGAGAGCGCGTTGACCACGGAGGCGCCGACGCCGTGCAGGCCGCCGGAGGCGGCGTAGGAGCCGCCGCCGAACTTGCCGCCGGCGTGCAGCTTGGTCATCACGACCTCGACGCCGGAGAGGCCGGTCTTGGGCTCCACGTCGACCGGGATGCCTCGGCCGTTGTCGCGGACCTCGACCGACCCGTCGTCGTGCAGCACCACCTCGATGTGGTCGCAGTGGCCGCCTAGGGCCTCGTCGACGGAGTTGTCGATGATCTCCCACAGGCAGTGCATCAGGCCCCGGCTGTCGGTGGAGCCGATGTACATGCCGGGCCGCTTGCGGACGGCCTCAAGCCCTTCGAGGACCAGCAGGTGCCGCGCGGTGTAGTTGGAGCCGTCGTCGCCGGCGAGCAGGGCGGTCGGCACGGTCGTTTCGGCGGTCACGCGGTGCTACTCCTCAATCCGTCTGAGTGATGGCGCGGCCCCGGCGGGGGTGCCGGGGCTGTACGCGCTGCGCGAACACGGACTTGAGGAAGCGTCTGCCCGGAACGCGTTGCGCAGCACCGGCTTCCGCCGCTGCCGGGGTCAGCCTAGGACGGCCGCGCTGCTGACGTGCAGGCTACCGGTGCGCGAGCCGGGGCTTATGCTCCAACCCCGGCCCGTTCTATGCTACGCAGACCTCGGACATGAGTTCGATAACACGTTCGAGTGATAGACACGTCACGAGTGCCGGTACGCATGAACCATCCGCAGCTGGGGCACGTCCTCAGCAACACAACGGAAACTCCACAACGGCAAGAGGCGAACCGGCGGCGACGAAGCCGCCACCGTCCGCCGCCAACCGGTCACCCGGCCGGGACCTGCTGAACCCGCACAGAGCGATCAAAAGGTTGCAGAAAGAAAAGCTGTGAGCGGGAACGAATTCGGCCTGGTTGGATGTTGACCCTGGTACGACAGCTCGTCGAGCTAGAGAAGAGGCGACGTGACTACTGTTCTGACCCCCGCGAGTCCGCTCACCGCGGCCGACCGTTGCGACCGTTGCGGCGCCCAGGCATACCTGCGCGTCGTGCTGGCCAGTGGCGGCGAGCTGCTCTTCTGCGCCCACCACGGGCGGAAGTTCGAGCCGGAGCTCAAGAAGATCGCCGTGGAGATACAGGACGAGACCGGTCGGCTCACCGCGACGACTTCCGCCACGGCCTCCCCCGAGGAGCGCTGACACGAGCGAGACCCCACCGACGAGCTGAGGCCGGCACAGGCCGGAAGCCGGGCGGCGGACCACCTACGGTCCGCCGCCCGGCTTTTGCTGTGCGGTACGTCACATCGCGAACGGCCCTGGTGACCGGCTGCACACTGACGGCTACTCAGAGCTGCCGACGCACCGCGTCCACCAGGGCGGCGAGCCGGGTGTACACCCCCGGGTGCTTCTGCTCGGCACAGCCGGTACCCCAGGAGACCAGCCCCACCAGTCGGCCGTTGACCACCATCGGGCCGCCGCTGTCGCCCTGGCAGGCATCCCGCCCCCCATTGCTCTCACCGGCGCAGAACATGGTGGAGGCGTCAAAACGCCCGGCCGGACCGCCAGGGTAGTCGGCCGCGCACACCGCGTTGTCCAGGATCGGCACCTGCACCGAGTGCAGCTGCGACGCGTAGCGGCCGGTGCCCACCGTGTCACCCCAGCCGTAGACCGTGCCCTTGACCCCGGCCCGGTAGAGGGCCTTCTCACCCTGGCCCACCAGCGCCACCACGGGGTTGCCGTGCTGCGGCTCCGCCAGGGTCACCACGGCGACGTCCCGGACGTTGGTCTGGAACGAGTAGCCGGGATCGACCCAGACACCCTGCACGGGCACCTCCACGCCCTCGTCGCCGGTGATGTCGGTACGGCCGAGGATCACCCGCAGCTCCGGCCGCTCCGTAGGCAGGCCGGTGGTCTCGTCGTAGAAGCAGTGCGCGGCGGTGACCACCTTGGTCGGGGTCACCAGCGCACCGCCGCAGAACTGACCGGAGCGGTTGTAGCCGAACTGGAGCCGGCTGGCGATGGCGACCACCCAGGGGTGGTCCACGGTGGAGTCGGCCGCGCCGCCCACGATCCGCCGCTCCGCCTGCGCCGCCCACGACGGCTGGGCGGCACCGGGCGCGGCGGTCGACACCGCCACCGGGAGGAGGGCCAGCAGGGCCAGGACGGCGCCCCGGCGCGGTGGTACGGCGGCACACGCCCGACGGTTGGCCAGCACCGGCTGTCCTCCTGGAGGTCTCTGCGACAGGCAACCGACACAGCGTAAGTGACTGCTCACCAGGAGTGTCCAGAGTCGGTGGCCGAACAACCCTTCCGGGGGACATGGCGCGGGGCCCGGAGCAGTTGCTCCGGGCCCCGCGACGATTCGCTCCGGGGAGCGTCAGTCCAGGTAGTCGCGCAGCACCTGCGAACGGGACGGGTGGCGCAGCTTGGACATGGTCTTGGACTCGATCTGGCGGATGCGCTCACGGGTCACCCCGTAGACCTTGCCGATCTCGTCCAGCGTCTTCGGCTGGCCGTCGGTGAGGCCGAAGCGCATGGAGACCACGCCGGCCTCCCGCTCGCTGAGGGTGTCCAGGACGGAGTGCAGCTGCTCCTGGAGCAGGGTGAAGCTCACCGCGTCGGCCGGGACGACCGCCTCGGAGTCCTCGATCAGGTCGCCGAACTCGCTGTCGCCGTCCTCGCCGAGCGGGGTGTGCAGCGAGATGGGCTCGCGGCCGTACTTCTGGACCTCGATGACCTTCTCGGGGGTCATGTCGAGTTCCTTGGCCAGCTCCTCCGGGGTGGGCTCGCGGCCCAGGTCCTGGAGCATCTGGCGCTGCACCCGGGCCAGCTTGTTGATGACCTCGACCATGTGCACCGGGATGCGGATGGTCCGCGCCTGGTCGGCCATGGCGCGGGTGATCGCCTGCCGGATCCACCAGGTGGCATAGGTGGAGAACTTGTAGCCCTTGGTGTAGTCGAACTTCTCCACCGCGCGGATCAGACCGAGGTTGCCCTCCTGGATCAGGTCCAGGAAGAGCATGCCGCGCCCGGTGTAGCGCTTGGCCAGCGAGACGACCAGCCGGAGGTTGGCCTCCAGCAGGTGGTTCTTGGCCCGGCGGCCGTCCTCGGCGATGATCTCCAGCTCGCGCTTGAGCTTGGGGGCGAGCTTGTCGCCGTTGCCCAGCTTGTCCTCGGCGAAGAGGCCCGCCTCGATGCGCTTGGCCAGCTCCACCTCCTGCTCGGCGTTGAGCAGCGGAACCTTGCCGATCTGCTTGAGGTAGTCCTTGACCGGGTCGGCGGTGGCGCCGGCCGCGGCGACCTGCTGCGCCGGGGCGTCGTCCTCGTCCTCGTCGGAGAGCACAAACCCCTCCGACTCCTCCTCCGGACCAGCGGGCTCGCCCTCGCCCTTGGCACCGGGCAGCGCGGTCTCCTCGACCAGCTCGTCGTCGGTGGTGAGGTCGTCGTCGCCCTTCTTGCCGGCCGTCTTGGCGGTGGCCTTCTTGGCCGCCGTCTTCTTGGCCGGGGCCGCCGTCTTCTTCGCCGCCGTCTTCTTCGCCGGGGCCGCCGCCTTCTTCGCGGCGGCGGGCTTGGCCGACGCGTCGTCCACCGCGCCGAGCGGGGCGGCGGCGTCGGCGGTCGCGGTGAGCGGGGAGACCGACGCAGCCGCCGCCGTACGGGCCGGGATCGGCCGGGTCGGGACAGCGGCCTGCGGAGCCGCTGCGGTGCGCGTGGTGGTGACCGTCTTGGTCGCCGTGCGCTTGGCGGTGCTCTTCGCCGCCACGCTCTTCCGGGTGCGCTTGGAAGCGGACGGATCCGCCGCACTGACCATCAGATCCACCCCTTCCTCGATGAGGACCTGGTTGAGGCTGCGCATGACGTTCTTCCACTTGGTGACCGGGATCTGGTCCGCCTCGAAGGCCTGACGCACGTCGTCACCGGCGATCTGCCCCTGAGCCTTGCCCCGCTCGATGAGCGCCATCAGAGCGGTGGACTCGGCGATCTCGGGCGGGAGGGAACGGGATGTGCTGGCCGACACGGACAACCTCTCGGACGTGAGTGGACGGGAAGCCGGGCCCGTCCCCCCGTCCGTCGAGGACAGGAGGAGTAGCGGGTGCGCGGCAGGTGCGCGGACGGCGCGGGTCGGGATCGGGCTTCACGGCTGGACTTGCGGGCGGGAACAGCACCGCAGGGCAACACAGCATTCTGACATGCCGCCCGTGTTCCGGAGCTGCTTCCACCTCCGTAGACATCGCTGCGCAGACTCAAGTGTTACGCATGCCCTTCGTGGCGCGGGTCACACTGGCGGAACCCCAGCCCGAACCCGAGCCGGGATCCGGACCCGCAGCCGAGCCGCCCGGGACCGCTCCGGCGTCGGTGATCCGCACACCGAGCACGGTGACATCGTCATTGCGCTCCTGTCCCACCAGCATGCCGTCCACCACCCGGCCCAGCAGCACCTGGAGGGCGTCATCCGCCGCCGGGCGACCGGCGGCCACCTCCAGCAGCCGGTCCAGCCCGTGCTGCAGACCACGGGTCCGCGTCTCCACCAGGCCGTCGGAGAAGGCGACCAGGATGTCCCCCGGGTCCAGCCGCACGGTGCCCTGGGTCCGTGGCTCCGGGATGCCCAGCGGGGTGGCGGCGGGGCCCGCGTCGACCAGCTTGGCGCTGCCGTCGGCGGAGACCACCAGGGCGGGCAGGTGGCCCGCGTCCCCGATGGCGAGGTCACCGGTGGCCGGGTCGAGCACCCCGTAGAGGACGGTGGTGAGCGACTCGTCGTCCTCGGTGGCGGTGAAGAGCCGGTCGAGCCCGGCCAGCACCGCGGCCGGCTCGGGGTCGGTGAAGGCCAGCGCGCGCAGCGCCGAGCGGACCCGGCCCATCCCGGCGGCGGCGGTCAGCCCCTTGCCGATCACATCGCCGACCACCAGGGCGACCCTGCCGTCGGGAAGTTGGAAGCAGTCGTACCAGTCGCCGCCGACCTCGGTGCCGGGGGCTCCGGGGAGGTAGCGGTAGCCGACCTCCACGCCGTGCACGGCCGGGAGGCGGCGCGGCAGCAGACTGCGCTGGAGGCTGAGCGCCGCCTCGCGCTCCCGCTCGTACAGCCAGGAGCGCTCGATGGCGAGGGCGCACTGGCCGGCCAGGGCGTCCAGGAAGGCACGGTCGTCGGCGTCGAAGAGGCGCTCGCCCCCGAAGAGCAGCCGCAGGCCGCCGAGGGGCGCACCGGAGGCGACCAGCGGGAGCACGGCCCAGGACTGCGCCCTGGGGCTTCCGGGCTGCGGTTTCTCGGACTGCGGTTTCTCGGGCTGCGGTTTCTCGGGCTGAGGCTTACCGGGTTGCGGTTTCTCGGGCTGCGGTCTTTCGGGCTCTGTCGCTCCCGGTGGCGGTCCGGCCTGCGGTCCGGCGGCGGAGGACCGGGGCAGGCCGTCCGGCTCCGCCGGGTACGGGCGGGCGTGCCCGTCGAGGGCGGGGCGCGGCGGGCCCAGCCGGGACGGTACGGCGCCCACTCGGGCCGCCCACGGGTCGGCGTCCGGCAGGGCGGGCAGTTCGTCGGGGAAGTAGCGCGCACGGCCGTCCCGCACGGTGGCGGCCAGCACCTCGGACCAGTCCTCCGGCACCACGCGGCGGACCCGGCCGGGCTCGGCGGCCGGCAGGTCCGGCCAGGGGAAGCGCTGCAAGCGGCCGTCGAGCAGGTGCAGCTCGGTGCGGTGGGCGCCGATGCTGCGGCCCAGTGCGCCCACGGTGCGTGCCACGTCGGACGCGGCCAGCGCACCGGCCAACTGGTCCGTCATCGCCTGGAGGCGGGCGGTGCGCCACTGGCCCTCGCGCAGCAGCTGCCGGGCCCGGTGCTCCTCCGTGGTCTCCCTGGCCACGCCCAGTACGGCGCACGGCCGTCCGTCGGTCCCCGGTACGGGACGCCAGGTGCAGCGGAGCCGGCGGCCACCGGACGGTCCGGCGAGCATGGCCTCCTCGACCGAGGAGGCCCGCCCGTCCAGCGCCCGGCGGGCGGCCTGCTCGACGCGGCGCCCGTACGGCGCCGGGAGCACCTGGGAGGGGCGGCGGCCGAGCAGCCCGGCCACCGGGAGGTCGACCAGCGCCGCATAGCCCCGGCTGACCCGGGTGTACCGGAGCCGGTCGTCCAGCGCGGCGAAGGCGACCTCGGGATGGTCCAGCAGGGCCGCCGCGAGGACGGTACCGAGGTCGCCGCTGTCCCGGCTGTGGAGTGTGTCGCGGACCATGGCCGTGCTCACCGCCCCTCGTCGTGGTCCGGCCGCCGCGCCCGGACGGCGTGGCAGCCGGACCAGGCGCCTCGTGGGACTGTTCCCCCGCCGCCTTCACAGTATGTGCGCGGGGCGTGCCCTCGGGTCATGAAGCGGCGTACTCCCCCATGGACGGACGCGCCGGCGGTCAGTGCTCGCGGGGCGCGGGGACAACGTGCTCGATGTCGGGGTGGACGGTGAGCAGCGACCGCATGGCCGCCTCGGCTGCGGTGCCGTCGCCGGTGCCCAGCGCGTCCTGGAGTCGGACGTGCAGGACGACGGAGGGCTCGGAAGGGCGCTCGCAGGCGGTGGCGGGGCCGCCGCTGACCTGGAGCGCGGAGGCGACGATGCCGGAGAGGTGCTCCAGCATCCGGTTGCCCGCCAGCTGAAGCACCAGGGCGTGGAACTCGGCGTCGGCCCGGGCGAAGGTGACCGGGTCGGCCTGGGCGACGGCGTGGCCCATGATCTCGGCCATGTCGACCAGCCGCTGCTGGACGTCCTCGCGGCCGTGGCCGGCGGCCAGCCGAGCCGCCAGCGGCTCGATCGCCCAGCGCAGCTCGAAGAGCTCGCGGCGCTGGTCGTCGCGCTGCGGGCCGAAGGCCCGCCACTCGATGATGTCGGGGTCCAGCAGGTTCCAGTCGCTGACCGGGCGGACCCGGGTGCCGACGTTGGGGCGGGCGCTGACCAGGCCCTTGGCCTCCAGCACCCGCAGGGACTCGCGGACGACGGTCCGCGAGACCTCGAAGCGCTGTCCGATCTCTTCGGGGACCAGCGGGCGGTCGGCCCCCAGGTCGCCGGAGACGATCATCTGGCCCAGCTGCTGGACGAGTTGGCCGTGCAGGCCGCGACCACGGCTGCTGGTGGTCTTCCGGCCCATCCTGGCGAGGTCGCCCTCGGCCCCCTCCCAGCGGGGGCCTGGCGGAACCGGCCGCTCGGACAGGGCGTAGCGGTCCAACTCGCCTGCGGCCGGGACGCCCGGTTCGGGAGAGCGGTTGGAGTTCATGGTGGGGTGCGCAAGGGTACTCACAGGTCCTTTGTCGGCGATGCCCGCCCATGACTTGAGAGCTTTCGTGAAAAGCACACGAAAGGGTGATCGCCCATCAGCCGACAATTGACTTTCTATCAGCCACAAACGCTCATTCCAGACATACGACGCGCAACGCGGTGGGCACTCACACCGTACGGCGCCTCGACTGGACCGCGACCAGGACGATCAGCAGCAGCACCACGCAGGACACCAGGACCGCGAGCGACGCAACCGAGGCTGCGCCGAACGGCCCGTGGCCCGCGCCGGCGCGGCGCAGCAGGGCGGCCACGGCGGGCTGGACGGCGGCGGGGAGCATGCCCACCGCCGACAGCGCCAGCAGCCCGGCGGCCGTGCTGCGCAGCAGGCCGCAGACCAGCAGGGCCACCCAACCCGCAGCGACCGCCAGGACGGTGGAGCACAGCAGCGCCAGCGGCAGCCGTTGGGTGTGCGAGAGCCCGGACCAGCCGAGGCCGCCGGGCGCGGCGAAGTGCAGCACCACCGCGTCCACCAGCGCCGTCGCCGCCACCAGGGCGACGGCCACACCACCGATGACCAGCAGCTTGGCACCCAGCAGCCGCAGCCGGCGGCCGGTGACCACCAGCGAGGTGCGCAGGGCGGGGTAGCGCAGCTCGTGGACGTAGCAGAGGGTGCCGAGGACGCCCGCCCCGAAGGCGGCGAACGGAAGCGGCAGCATGGACGGCACTGCGGTGATCCGGCGGGCCGCCTGCTCTGCGGAGAGTGCCGCGCTTGGATCCTGACGGTAGGTCAGTGCGGTGAACACGGCGGCGCCCGCCAGGGTGGCGAGCAGGACGATCCAGGTGGAGCGGACGCCGGCCAGCCGCCGCGCCTCGTAGGCCAGGGTACGCACGGGTCACTCGCTCCAGTGGTCGGCGCCGGCCGTCGGCTCAGGCAGGGGTGGTTGCGCGGGTCGGCGGCCCACGGTCCGCAGGCCGCTGGTCGACGGGTCCCGGCGGAGCGGCGGGCGGGCCTCGCCGTGGAAGGGCGTGGCGGCGACGGGCGTGAGCGTGCGGTCCGGGCGCGGCGGTCCGGCCACCGTGGCCGCGACCACGGCACCCGGCGAGAGGACGACGACGGTCTCCTCGGCGTCGGCCGGAGGCCGCTGCGGCCGACGCTCCCTGGCGGAGACGCCGGTGACGGCGGAGGCGGCGGAGGCGGCGGAGGCGGCGGAGGCGGCGGAGGCGGCGGAGGCGGCGGAGCCGACAGGGACGGGGACGGGGACGGCGGGGACGGCGGGGAGCTCCCGGGTGGCCGCGCCGCTGCGGACGGCGGTGGACCGGGCGTACCCGGGAGGCGCCGCATACCCGGAGGGCGCCGCATACCCGGAGGGCGCCGCATACCCGGAGGGCGCGGTGGACAGGGTGGATGCGGCGAGCAGCGCGGGCCGGTCGGTCGCTGTCCGCTCGGAGACCCGGTCGGCGAGCTCATGGAGCAGGATGCCGTTGCGGTAGGCGATCTCGCCGATCTCGGTGCGGCCCAGGCCGCTCACCGCGATTCCGGCGCCGTCCTCCCGGCGTACCTCGGCGCCCCGGGCCAGCAGCAGGTCGGCCAGCCGACCGACCTGGGGGCCACGGACGGCGACCTCGGACCGCAGTCGGCTGCGGACGAACTCATGGACCGGCTGGTCGGCCACCGGTCGGCCTCGGTCCAGCGTGATCACCCGGTCGGCCAGCACGGCGGCCTCCTCCGGGAGGCGGCAGGTGACCAGCACCGTGCCGCCCGAGGTGGCGAAGGCGCGCAGGAAGGCGTGGAACCACTCGACGTTCCTGACCGAGAGGCCCCGGGTCGGGGCGTCCAGCAGCAGGGTGGTGGGGTCGCCGAGCAGCGCTGCGGCAAGGCAGAGCCGGCGGGCCATCCCCGGGGAGAAGGTCCGCAGCCGACGATCGGCCACCGGATCGAGCCGGGTCTGCTCCAGCAGCTGGTCGGCGCGGCGCGCGGGGACGCCCGCAGCCGCCGCGAGCATTCTCAGGTGGCCGCGCGCCCGGCGGCCGGGATGGCCGCCGTGGCCGGCCCCACGGCCCGCTTCCAGCACCACGCCGACCTCGCGTTCGGGGCGGCGCAGGGACCGGTACGGGCGGCCGCCGAACAGGGTCGCGCCGCGTCCGCGTTCGAGTTCCAGCATCACCCGTACGGCGGTGGACTTACCCGCCTCCTTGGCGCCCAGCAGTGCGGTCACCAGTCCGGGTTTCGCGTCGAAGGTCAGATCGACCAGGGCGGGGGCGCGGCCGCGCCGGTAGGTCATGGTCAGTCCGGTGGCCTGGATCATCGGTGGCTCCCACGTCGTGCGCCCGGGGCCCACCCCCGCTCCGCCGGGCGGCCCCGCGGCGGCCTCGGGGGGCCCAGGCCAGCACGATAGAACGGGATCTGCGGCTTTCCGGGCATTGCCCGGGCCAGGACCGGCACCCACCGGCGGGGCTCACCTGATCGGGCGACGAACCGACAATCCGTGCCCCTGGCCTCAGGGCTCCGGCCGCAGCATGGGCGGGTTGAGCACCGTGGCACCGCCCGCCCTGAACAGTTGTGCGGGTCGCCCTCCCTGACGAGTCGTCGTCCCCCCGGACGGCACCAGGAAGCCTGGCGTACCGGTGACCTTGCGATGGAAGTTGCGCGGATCGAGCACGACGCCCCAGACCGACTCGTACACCCGGCGCAGCTCGCCGACGGTGAACTCAGCCGGGCAGAAGGCGGTCGCCAGCGAGGAGTACTCGATCTTGGACCGGGCCCGCTCGACGCCGTCCGCGAGGATCGCGGCATGGTCGAAGGCCAGCGGCACGCCGTCCTCCCCGCCACGGCCCAGCAGCTCGCCCACCGGGGCCCAGCGGGCGCTGCGGGCGTCTCCGCCGGGCCGGGGGGTCGGCAGGTCGGGGGCGAGGGCGAGGTGGGCGACGCTCACCACGCGCAACCTCGGGTCGCGCTGCGGATGGCCATAGGTCGCGAGCTGCTCCAGGTGCGCCCCGGCGGCGGCCTGGCCATGGGCGGTGTGGGCGCGCAGCCCGGTCTCCTCGGCCAGTTCCCGGGCCGCCGCCTCGGCCAGCCCCTCGTCGGGGCGGACGAATCCGCCGGGCAGCGCCCAGTAGCCCTGGAAAGGCGGCTCTCCTCGCCTGACCACAAGCGCGCACAGGGCGTGCTCGCGCACCGTGAGGACCACCAGGTCGACCGTGACAGCGAACGGGGGGAAGGCCGACGGATCGTAGCGCGACATGACGCAGATCCTAGTCGTCTCCCTGACGATAAACAGCGGAACGGATCTCCCCGCGCGACCGGCGCCGCCGGGGGTCCGCACCCCGGGATACGGTGCCTGGGCAACGCCGCGACCAGTGCATTCCGAGGAGTTCCATGACCGTCATCCGGCAGCCCGGGGTCGTCTCGACCGACCATGTCCTCCAGGTGCCGCTGGACCACGCCGCCCCGTCCGGGGAGCAGATCGAGGTCTATGCGCGGGAGGTGGTGGCGGCCGGACGCGAGGGCGACGACCTGCCGTGGCTGCTCTTCCTCCAAGGCGGCCCGGGCCACAAGGCGGGACGGCCGCTGGGCCGCGACGGCTGGCTGGTGCGTGCGCTGGACGACTACCGGGTCCTGCTGCTCGACCAGCGCGGCACCGGGCGCTCCACCCCGGCCAACCGGCAGACGCTGCCGCTGCGGGGCGGCCCGCAGGAGCAGGCGCGGTACCTGGCGCACTTCCGGGCGGACGCCATCGTGCGGGACGCGGAGGCCGTCCGCCGCCGGCTGCTGGGCGACGAGGGCCGGTGGAGCCTGCTGGGCCAGAGCTTCGGCGGCTTCTGCACCCTCAGCTATCTGTCGCTGGCTCCGGAGGGGCTGCGGGAGGCGCTGGTCACCGGCGGTCTGGCGGGGCTGGGCAGCAGCGCGGACGCGGTCTACCGGGCGGCCTATCCTCGGGTCGCACGGAAGAACCACGGCCACTATGCGCGCTACCCGCAGGATGTGGCGGCGGTCCGGCGGATCGCCGAGCACCTGCGGTCGGCCCCGGCGCGGCTGCCGGACGGCGGGGTGCTGACGGCCGAGGCGTTCCAGCACCTGGGGATGCTGCTGGGCACCGGAACCGGCTCGCACACCCTGCACTACCTGCTGGAGGAGGCATGGGTGACCGGGGTGACCGGCCCCGAGCTGTCGGACACCTTCCTGGCGGGGGCGCAGGCGCAGCTCTCCTTCGCGGGCAACCCGCTCTATGCGGTACTGCATGAGTCGATCTACG
The DNA here is from genome assembly GCF_003258605.2 of Peterkaempfera bronchialis. Taxonomy (NCBI): domain Bacteria; kingdom Bacillati; phylum Actinomycetota; class Actinomycetes; order Kitasatosporales; family Streptomycetaceae; genus Peterkaempfera; species Peterkaempfera bronchialis. Next base: position 5,065,366 of record NZ_CP031264.1, on the reverse strand, counting down.
GGCAGCGCTCGGTCGATCCGTCCGGCACCCGCTGGGCGGCGCAGCGGGTGCGCGCGGAGTTCCCGGAGTTCGACGTGGACCGGGCGCTCGCCGGGGACGGCCCGGTGCTCTTCACCGGCGAGATGATCTACCCCTGGATGTTCGACACCGACCCCGCCCTCCGGCCGCTGAAGGAGGCCGCCGACCTGCTTGCCGAGCGGGAGGGCTGGCCCGACCTGTACGACCCGGTCCGGCTGGCGGCCAACGAGGTGCCGGTGACGGCGGCGGTCTACCACGACGACATGTACGTGGACACCGCCGACTCGCTGGAGACCGCCCGGACGGTTCGCGGCCTGCGCACCTGGGTGACCAACGAGTGGGAGCACGACGGCCTGCGGGCGAGCGGCGGCCAGGTGCTGGACCGGCTGATCCGGATGGCGCGCGGCGAGCTGTGAGGGCGCTGCCCGCCCCGTGAGCGGGCTGCTGCGGGGCGGGTGCCCGGCCCGGCCGTCCCCCGTCCGGCCGGGCCGGGCACCGTTCACCACTGCGGGCATCACACCGCTCCTGCCGCCGGACGGCCTCCGCGCTCCGCCGGGCCCGACCGGCTGTCGGAGCGGCTGCCGGACCCGCCGCGCGGTCGGCCGGGTGCGGGGCCGCCCCGGCCGGCCAGGCGCTTGGCCCGCTCCTCCCGCACGGTCGCCAGCAGCCCGTCGGGGCGCAGGCCGCCGTTGAGGGAGTCATAGATCAGCTGCGCCAGGGTGTAGCCCGGGTCGGCTTCCAGAGCCCGGGAGAGGGCCACCCGGGTGGTCGGGGTGTCGTCGGCCAGCCACGCGGTCCAGGCGAGGAGGGTCAGCGGGGCCGCCGCGTGGACGCGGTAGGGCGCGACACAGCGGCGGGCCAGGAACCGCCACAAACGCTGGGCCGGGACCAGGTCGGACGGCTCGGCGAACTCGGCGGCGCGGTCGCGGGCCCGTCTGTCCCGCAGGCCGAGCAGCAGCCGGGCGGCCTCCTCGTCCTCCAGCCGGTCGGCGCCGGCGCGGAACCGCTCCATGGCGGCGTCCAGCAGCTCTCCGGTCCGCTCCCGGACCTCGTCGGTGCCGCCCGAGCGGGCGAGCACCCGGGCCAGCCGGGGCACGATCCGGTCGAATGCCTGCCGCTGCGCCTCGTCGTCGGGCGGGCCGATGGGCTCCATGGCGGCGGCGATCTCCCTGCGGCTGCCCCGCACGGCGAGACCCGCGTAGGTCGCGGCGGCGGCGACCGGGCCCACGTCGTCGTCGCGCCGCAGCGGGGTGCCGGCCGGGTCGCAGCACTCCGGCTGCCGGCAGGCGTAGGACCACCAGCGGCCGTCCGAGACGCACAGCGACTCCTTGACCGCCAGGCCGTGGTCCCGGAACTCGGCGGCCAGCCGCTCGGCCAGCGGCCGGAGCTGGGCGGCGACCGCGCGGCCGTCCTGGTCGGGCCCGGGGTCACGGCACAGGTACAGCACCACGGCCGTGGGCTTGCAGTCCCGCTCCTCGGAGAGCCGGACCAGGAGGCGGGCGGTGTCGGCGGCGGTCTGCTTCCAGCGCGGCTCGATGGGGATGTCGACCCGCACCGTGCCGCCCTGGTGCAGGCCGGGGCCCTGGAGTCCCAGGACGACGATGCTGTCGTCGGGGTGGAAGCCCAGCAGGTACGGCAGCATCTCGGCCATGTCGGCCGGGCCGCGCATCTTCACCAGGGGCTGGTCGGCGGGCGGGGAGGGCGGCTGTGCGCCACGGTCGTCGTTCATGGCGAGCACTGTGCCGGGGGGCCGGACCCGTCCGGGGCGTGTCCGATTTGTCTGTGGACGACACGCGGGGTGTGGATAACCCCCTTCCCGTACGAGTGAACCGATCTGTCCAGGAGGCTCCGCCGGATCGATTCTGCACAGGGCCGCCGGACGCCATTGGCGGGATGTCGGCGCGGCGGGGTTGTATGGAGCCATGGACCAGCACCAGCCGACCCCCTCCCCCGCCACCGCCGCCGACCGGACGAGCGCCGACCGGACGAGCGCCGACCGGGCAGCCGGCCTGGCACCTGGCCTGGCAGCCGGCCCGGCCGTCGACCGGGCAGCCGTCCGTGAGCGCGCCGACGAGGTGCTGCGGCTGCTCGCCGGCGATCGGGCGCGGCTGCGCGAGGACCAGTGGCGGGCCATCGAGGCCCTGGTGGTCGACCACCGGCGGGCCCTGGTGGTGCAGCGCACCGGCTGGGGCAAGTCGGCGGTGTACTTCGTGGCGACCGCCCTGCTGCGCGAGCGCGGCGCCGGACCGACGGTGATCGTCTCACCGCTGCTCGCCCTGATGCGCAATCAGATCGACTCCGCCGCCCGGGCGGGCATCCGCGCCCGCACCATCAACTCCGCCAACATCGACGAGTGGGACGCGGTGCAGGCCGAGGTCGCGGCCGGCGAGGTGGACGTCCTGCTGGTCAGCCCCGAGCGGCTGAACAACCCCGACTTCCGCGACCAGGTGCTGCCCAAGCTGGCCGCCTCCACCGGCCTGCTGGTGGTGGACGAGGCGCACTGCATCTCCGACTGGGGCCATGACTTCCGCCCCGACTACCGCCGGCTGCGCACCATGCTGGCCGAGCTGGCGCCGGGCGTGCCGGTGCTGGCCACCACGGCCACGGCCAACGCCCGGGTGACCAATGACGTGGCGGAGCAGCTGGGCACCGGTACCGGGGACGACGGGGAGGGCGGCGGCGCACTGGTGCTGCGCGGCCCGCTGGAGCGGGAGAGCCTCACCCTGGGCGTGCTCCGACTGCCCGACCCGGCGCACCGGCTGGCCTGGCTGGCGGAGCACCTGGACGAGCTGCCCGGCTCCGGGATCGTCTACACCCTCACGGTGGCCGCAGCCGAGGAGGTCACCGCCTTTCTGCGGCAGCGCGGTCACACGGTGGCCTCCTACTCCGGCCGTACCGAGGACGCCGAGCGCCGCGCGGCCGAGGCCGACCTGCTCGCCAACCGGGTCAAGGCGCTGGTCGCCACCTCCGCGCTGGGCATGGGGTTCGACAAGCCCGACCTCGGCTTTGTGGTGCACCTGGGCTCGCCCAACTCGCCGATCGCCTACTACCAGCAGGTCGGGCGGGCCGGGCGCGGCGTGGACCGCGCCGAGGCGCTGCTGCTGCCCGGCCGGGAGGACGAGGCCATCTGGCGCTACTTCGCCTCGCTGGCCTTCCCCGCCGAGGAGCAGGTCCGGCGGACCCTGGATGTCCTGGCCGAGGCCGACCGGCCGCTCTCCACCGCCGCGCTGGAGGCCCGGGTCGACCTGCGCCGCACCCGGCTGGAGACCATGCTCAAGGTGCTGGACGTGGACGGCGCGGTGCGCCGGGTGCGCGGCGGCTGGACGGCGACCGGCCGGAGCTGGACCTATGACGCCGAGCGGTACGCCCGGGTCGCGGAGGCCCGGGAGAGCGAGCAGCGGGCGATGCGCGAGTACGCGGCGACCGACGGCTGCCGGATGGAGTTCCTGCGCCGGCGGCTCGATGACGACCAGGCCTGGCCGTGCGGCCGCTGCGACACCTGTGCCGGGGCCGGGCACAGCGCCGAGGTCTCACCGGAGGCCCTGGAGGCGGCCCGGGCGGCGCTCGGCCGACCCGGGGTGGAGGTCGAGCCCCGCCGGATGTGGCCCACCGGGATGGAGGCGGCCGGAATCGCCCTCAAGGGCCGCATCGCGCCCGGCGAGCAGGCCGCCACCGGCCGGGCGCTCGGCAGGCTCTCGGACATCGGCTGGGGCACCCGGCTGCGGGCGATGCTGGCGCCCGGCGCTCCGGACGGCGCGGTCTCCGGCGAGGTGGTGGACGCCATGGTGACCGTGCTCGCCGACTGGGCGCGCGGCCCGGGCGGCTGGGCCGCCCCGGGCGGTGGGGGCAGCGACCGGCCGGTGGGCGTGGTGACGATCGCCTCCGCCACCCGGCCCGCGCTGGTGGACAGCCTGGGGGCGCGCATCGCCGCGATCGGCCGGCTGCCGCTGCTGGGCCGGGTCGAGTACGGTCCCGGGGGCCCGCCGCGCGGGGCGCGCAGCAACAGCGCCCAGCGGCTGCGGGCCCTGCACGACGCCTTCACGGTGCCGCCCGAGCTGGCCGCCGCGCTGGCCTCCTGCGGCGGCCCGGTGCTGCTGGTGGACGACCTGGTCGACACCGGCTGGACGGTCACCGTGGTGTCCAGGCTGCTGCGGCGGGCGGGCGCCCCGGGTGTGCTGCCGCTGGTCCTGGCCGTCCAGGCGTAGCCGGAGCCCGGCGGGGTGGGCACGGCGACGGGTCGGCGGCAGGTCGACGGCGGGCTGGTGACGGAATATATCCGGCAGATCGAGGACTAACGGGCGGCAGCCGCCAACGCATCGTTGCCGCCTGTACCGGTGGGGCGTGAGAATTGGTGTGCGCCCCCCGATCCCGGCCTCACCGGCCCGGCTCTCGGCGTGCGCGCACGCGCCCACGGACGGCGAGGGCACGCGGAAGGAGGAACGTGATCAACAGCATCGACCACGGCCTCACCACCTCCGCGATGAACCGCACGCTGGACCTTGAGGAGTGGGCGGCCTTGGGCGTCCCGCTGCTGCGGGACCCCCGTACCTTTGTCGCCGACCTGCACCAGCGGCACCTGCCCTCACCGGGGACGGCCGTGGTCGCGGTCCTCGACCCGCTGCACCGCCTGGTCGGCTCGGCGTCCTTCACCCCCCGGCCCAGCAGCACCGACGGCTGGCAGCACCGCAACGCGATCCTGGCGCACCTGCGCCGCATCGTGCCGCACGACCTGCGCCGGGCCACCCCGTCGCGGACCGCCGTGCTGCTGCTCTGCCGCGACGGCGGCTCCGGGTGGACCGCGCGGGACGGCGCCTGGATGTGGGGCCTGCGCGATGCCGCCGGACTGCACGGCCTGCGCTGCGGCGCCTATGTCACGCTGACCCCGCAGGGTTGGCAGGTGCTGGGCGACGGCCGCCACGGCCGCACCCCGCACGCCGGTTCCTGGGCGGACGGTGAGCCACCCGCCGTGACCGCGCTTGCGGGCCGCGACGGCGATCCGGGCTGGGCGGGCGGACCGGTCGAGCCGGTGCGCCGTACCGCCGCCCGCTGAGCCATCCCGGCCCGCCGAGGCCGCCACACGACGCACCCTGCACGGCGCACGCTGGACGGCGCGCGCTGCAGGGCGCACCGGCACGCCGACGGGCCCGGCCGCAAGGGGCGGCCGGGGCGTCCGCTTCTCCGATGCGCCGTGCGGCGGGCCTCAGGCGTGCGCGGGCGCGGGCTGCCGGACACCGTCCAGCAGGGCGCTCAGCTGCTCGGTGTCACCGCAGACCACCAGCAGCGACCGAGCCCGGTCCAGCGCGCCCGCCAGGGCCTTCGCTGCGGACTCGGTGGCGCCGTTGACGGCGAGCACCACGATCTCGCGACCGGTCGGACGGGCGGTCAGGGCGTCGGCGTAGAAGACGTCGCCGCCTTCCTCCAACTGCGCCCAGTAGTGCTCCTCGCCGAACGACGTCTCATGCTGCTGCCAGGGGTGGGCGTCACCGGTGGTGAGGACCAGCACGTCGCCCGGCGCGCGGCCGGACTCCAGCAGCAGGTCCACGGTCTCGTCGGCGCGCTCCAGCGCGGTCTGCGCGGTGGCGGACACCAGCTGGATCTCCGGCGCCGACGGCGCGGCTGCGCGCCGCGCGGCCGGTCCGGGCTTGGGAATGCGGGCGGTACGCGGGCCCGGCCGATCGCCGCGCGACGGCGCGGGACGGGGCGGGGCAGGTCGGGGAACCGGCGCGGGGGCCGGAACCGGGCGGGTGGGGGACGCCTCGGCGGCGACAGCCGCTGCGGGCGTACGGGGGGCTACTGCGTCCGACTCGCGGGGGAAGGGAACGCCGGGGCCCGGGATGCTCTCGTGAATCTCCGGCTCCTCGGGGAAGACAGGCATACCGCGATGTCTATCAAATGCCTGTACGACGCGCAGCAGTGCCCCCTCCCCTTTGACGGTTCCGGCGGTGGTGGTACGGCGGGCATCCGGCAGTGCCGCCGCCCCCCGGACCGGGCTCATGGGGCGTCAGATCTCCAGCGTCAGCTGCTCGGTGGCCGGTCCCGGGAGCCGGACCTTCTTGAGGTGGCGCCAGGCGGGCAGATCGTCCAGGTAGGCCCAGGAGAGCCGGTGGTACGGGCTGGGGCCGAACTCGGCCAGCGCCGCCCGGTGCACCGGTGAGGGGTAGCCGGCGTTGTCCGCGAAGGCGTACGCCGGGTGGTCCGCCCCGAGCTGCGCCATGAAACCGTCCCGCTGCACCTTGGCCAGCACCGAGGCGGCGGCCACCGGCACACACTTCTGGTCGCCCTTGATCACCGTGCGCACCCGCCACGGGCCGCCCAGGTAGTTGTGCTTGCCGTCCAGGATCACCGCGTCGGGGCGTACCGGAAGCGCCTCCAGGGCGCGGACGGCCGCCAGCCGGAGCGCCGCCGTCATGCCCAACTCGTCGCACTCCTCGGCGGAGGCGTGGCCCAGCGCGTGGGCGGTGACCCAGTCGGCCAGTACGGCGCACAGCTCCGCGCGGCGGCGCGGGGTGAGCAGCTTGGAGTCGGTCAGGCCCTCGGGCGGGCGGCGCAGCCCGGTGACGGCGGCGCACACCGTGACCGGTCCCGCCCAGGCGCCGCGCCCCACCTCGTCGACGCCGGCCACCACCGTCGCGCCCGCGTAGCGGAGCGAGCGCTCCACGCTGTGGGTCGGGGGTTCATACGGCACTTCCCCAGATTACGCCGGTCGGGCGCGGCGGCGCGCACGCGGTCCCTCAGCTGCCGGAACTCCTCGCGGGCCGCCCCAGCGTCGGGAATGTCAGTGGCGGATGGCAGGCTGGACTCCAGCGCATCGAGCACCAGTTCTTGTTCCGGTTCCCTCCACCACCATCCACCGTCTGACGGACAGAGCCAACAGGGGGCATATTGTGGCTGTCTCGGACATCCTTACCAAGCACTCCCCATCCCAGGCCCGGAAGGGCCAGCGCCCGGGGCTCACCCTCACGGTCATCGCCGCCACCCAGCTCATGGTGGTGCTCGACGCGACGATCGTGAACATCGCACTGCCGCACATCCAGGACGCGCTGCACTTCACCACCACCGACCTCTCCTGGGTCATCAACGCCTACACCCTGACCTTCGGCGGCCTGCTGCTGCTGGGCGGCCGGATCGGCGACATCCTGGGCCGCCGCCGGGTCTTCGTGGCCGGTGTGCTGCTCTTCGGCTTCGCCTCGCTGCTCGGCGGGTTCGCGCAGGACTCCACCATGCTGCTGATCGCCCGAGCGCTCCAGGGCATGGGCGGCGCCATCTGCTCCCCCACCGCCTTTGCGCTGATCGCGACCAACTTCAAGGAGGGTCCCGAGCGCAACCGCGCCTTCGGCGTCTTCTCCGCCGTCGCTGGTTCCGGCGCCGCCATCGGCCTGCTGGCCGGTGGTCTGCTCACCGAGTACCTCAACTGGCGCTGGGTGCTGTTCGTCAACGTCCCGATCGCCGTCGCCATCGCGCTGGCCGCACCGCTGTACATCAATGAGTCCGAGCGCCACCCCGGCCGCTTCGACCTGACCGGTGCGCTGACCTCCACGCTGGGCCTGGTCTCCCTGGTCTACGGCTTCATCCGGGCCGCCTCGGACGGCTGGAGCGACACCTGGTCGGTGACCGCCTTCCTGGCCGCCGCCGTGCTGCTGGCCCTCTTCGTGGTCACCGAGCGGCGCACCGCGCAGCCCATCACCCCGCTGCGGATGTTCGCCGACCGCAACCGCAGCGGCAGCTATGTGATGATGCTCTGCCTGTCGGCGGCGATGTTCGGGATCTTCTTCTATGTCACCCTCTTCGTCCAGCGGACGCTGGGATACAGCCCGCTCAAGGCGGGCGTGGCGTTCCTGCCGATCAGTGCCTGCATCATCGTGGCGGCGCAGATCTCCTCCCGCTTCCAGGCGAGGACCGGCCCCAAGCCCTTTATGGCGGGCGGCGCGCTGCTGGTCACGGCCGGGCTGCTCTGGCTGACCCGGACCACCGCGAGCAGCGGCTATCCGGAGGGTGTGCTCGGCCCCACCATGATCTTCGGCGCGGGCATGGGCTGCATCTTCGTCCCGATGATGCTGATAGCCGTCTCCGGGGTCTCCGCACGGGAGACCGGAGCTGCCTCCGGTCTGCTCAATGCGACCCAGCAGATCGGCGGTGCGCTGGGCCTGTCCATCCTGACCACGGTCTTCGGCACTGCGGCAAAGGAGGAGTTCAAGATCCAGCTGCCGTCCTTCATGGCACATGCCTCCCCGGCGCAGAAGGCCGAGTTCGCCCAGACCCAGCAGATGCCCGGCAGCTGGGGCAATGAGGTGCTGGCGCACGGCATGTCGCAGGCGTTCGTGGTCGGAGCCTCCCTGGCGGTGGTGGCGCTGGTGACGGCGCTCGTGGTGATCAAGCCCAAGGGATCACCCCTGCCGTCGGAGCCCGTGGCCGGCGCCCTGCACTGAGCGGTCCGGCCGGGGGCGGCAGCAGCGGACCTCCGCCCCCGGCCGCCCGCCGTCCCTTCGGCCGCATCGCCGTCGCCATGGCCACTCCGCTCCGCCCCGACGGCGACCTCGACCCGGACGGCGCCCAGCAGCTCGCCGCCACCCTGGTCGGCGCCCTGACCGCCGTCGGGGGACGGGGGCGTCAGTAGGAGGCGTAGAGGGAGTAGGCCACCGGGTCCTTCACGGAGGTGCCGAAGCTGGACGGCCAACTGCCGAAGGGCACTCCGCCTGCGCTGTAGGCGCCCTGGCCGGTGCTGCCCGCGCTGTAGCGCATGTTGTTGGAGAGGCCGTCGGTGCCATTGGTGTTGTACATCAGCCAGTAGCCGGTGCCGGGGCTGAGCGTGGCGGTGATCGGCAGGGTGTTCCAGGAGTTGGCGGTGAGGGTACCGGTGGCGGTCGCGGCGACCAGGGTGCCGGGCGACCCGCCGCTGTCGGTGTAGACCGCCAGCTGGTACTTGTCGTTGGGCGCGGCGCTGACGCTGCCGACATAGACCGACATCGACTTGAGGGCCGCCGCAGCCGAGCCGGTGGTGATCCGGCTGCCGTTCATATGGTTGGCATTGCCGTCGTCCAGCAGGCTGCCCGGCTGGGTGTTGCCCAGGGTCTGCAAGGGCACCCCGCCGGTGGTGAAGGTGGAGCGGTAGGGCGCGGCCAGGACGTTCCCCGCGGTGTCCTTGATCTGCTGGACCGTCAGGGTGTAGGCGGTGTTGGCCGCCAGTTGCTGGGAGGGGGTGAGCACCGCCGCGTTGGCGGCGCTGTCCAGGGTGACCGTGGCGGGCACCGAGGTCCCCGCCGCGCTGCGCAGGGCGACATTGGCGCCGGTGACGGTGGCGGGGTCGACCGGCTCGCTGAAGCCGACCCGGACGGCACTGGTCAGCGCCACGTCCTGGGCGCCGTCGGCCGGCACCGTGGCGGTCACCGTCGGCGGGGTGGTGTCCTGGCCGTAGGTCGCCATGTAGGAGCCGACCTTGGCGTCGAAGAAGGCGTACGGCACGCCCTTGACCGTCTCGATGCGGTAGGGGATGCCGCTGCCGCCGTAGCTGATCCCGGCCAGGCTGCCGCCGGTGGAGGAGACCGGCACCATGCCGCGCAGCCCATTGGCGCCGCCCGCCACGGCGAAGGTCAGCTTGTTGCCCTGCCAGGCCAGGTCGGTGAAGGTCGAGTTGTTGCGGGTGTCCAGCCAGGTGAGCATCTGGCGGCCGGAGACCACCGGTACGCCGCGCGCCTTGGCCGCCGCGACGATGGCGTCGGAGGCGGCGGAGGCCGCGTAGTCGGTGTGGATGTTCGCGGTGAGCGCCGCGTAGTAGCCCCGGGAACCGTAGGCGGCGTCCAGCAGCGTGTCGACGGTGTACGGGTAGGTCTGGCCCGACTCGTCGGTCATCTGCGTGGTGGCCTGGTAGGTGTCGATGATGCTGCCGTCCTGGTCGGCAAAGCGCATGATCTCACCGGTGCCATTGAAGAACCCGGGGCGGTTCTTGGTGAAGGACGCCGGATAGTAGTAGTAGTCCGCGTCCAGCCGGATGCCATTGGCGTTCTTCACCTTGGGCTGGGTGGCCCAGTCGTCCCACTCCACGCAGTGGGTGCGGCTGCTGGACGGGGTCGGCAGGTTGGCGTACTTGGCCTTCCAGGGGCCCAGCTGGCTCTGGTACACGCCGGCCAGGCCCGCGCTGCCCCAGGGCCGGCAGTCGGTGGTGATATGCACCCCCACCTCGAAGCCCTGGTCGGAGTACGCCTTGGCCTGGTCGGCGGTCATCGGGCCGCCGGTGTAGAGGTACGACGACCCCCGGATGCACTCCCAGGCGGCCACATCGCAGCCGGGCGGGCTCTGCGCGACATAGCCGTCCCAGCGGCCGGCCGTGCCGCCGACGCCGTGGTCGTCACCGGTCATGATGACCACGGCCTTGGCGTCGCGCGGGAAGTACCAGAAGCGCGGCAGCGGCTTCCTCGACCGGTCCAGCTGCGTGATCAGGTTGACCAGCAGCCGCTGCTGCTCGTCGGCGATCGGGATGATGGCCTTGTCGAGGTTGTTCCAGTCGGGGTCGCCCCCGGTGCCGAAGAACATCTCGCTGGCCTCGTAGGCGTCGGTGGAGTCGCGCTGCTGACCGGCCCAGGCGATGTTGCCCTGCCGGGTCTGCACCACCGACTTGGCCAGGTCGTAGGTGAACGCCGCCGCCTGCCCGCCCGAGGAGCCGACGGCGCGCAGCGTCACCGCCGGGTCGGAGGTCGCCGTGGTGGCGTCGCTGTAGAGGGTCGCCACGGCGGTCGCGCCGTTCAGCGCATAGCGGTCGGCCGCGCCGTGGTACTGCATGGTGTCGGCGGTGATGCCCGCGCCCGGCCCCGAAGCGGTATTGATCTTCAGATAGGCGTCGGAGCGCACCGCGCCGGAGTCGCTGAGCCCCAGCAGCGGGGCCAGCTTCTTGTCGGGCCGCATCGCGATCAGCCTGCCGCCGCCGGTGGTCCAGTCGCCGAGCATGGCGGACTGCGCCGAGGTCAGCGGCATCTCACCGAGGATGGCGACGTCATACCCGGCCAGGGTCGAGGCGGTCACCTGCGAGATGTCCAGCACCTTGAAGTACGGGACGCCCTCGGCGGTGAGGATCTCCGCGTAGTAGCGCGAGTAGGCGTTGGCCGCGCTGGCGATCACCAGCACCGGCCCCCCGCTGCCCGACCCCGGCCCCGGGTCGGCGGGCGGGGCGGTGTCCACGGTGTAGGTGGCGTGGATGGCGAAGGACACCGACTGGTACGCCGCCGTGCCGAAGCTGCTCGGCCAGGAGCCGAAGGCCGTCCCGCCGACGCCGTAGGCACTGCGGCCACCGCTGCCATAGGTGAGGTTGTTGGTGGACGAGCCGGTCGCATTGGTGTTGTACGCCAGCCAGTACGCGGTGTTGGCGCGCAGCGGCGCGGAGAGCGCCACGGTGTTCCAGCGGTTGGCGGTGAGTGTGCCGGTGGCGCTCTTGGCGATGAGCGATCCCGGGGCGTTGGCGTTGTCGCCGTAGACCGCGACCTGGAACTGGTTGTTCGGCGCGGGGCTCACCGCGCCGACGTACACGCTCATGCTGGTCACGGTGCCGCCTGCGGCCCCGGTGACATAGCGGGTCGCGTTCATGTAGTTGGCGTCGCCGGTGTCCTGCTGCGCCCCGGGGGCCGTACCGCCCAGCACCGCCGTCTCGGCCGTGTCGGCCGCCGCCGCGCCCTGCCCGGCCCCCACCGCACCACCGGTCACCATCGCCAGCACGGCCGCCATCACAGCGGCCAGCCTCTTCGTGCGTCCCACGCCGAACCCCCCGGCTCCCGCCCCGCGTGACGAAACGTCGGCTACCGGTGTACCGGCCCGCTCCGCTTCTGTCCATAGCCCTCACACCGCACACACAGGCCACACGCAAGCGGTAGGCCGCAAGGGCGGCAGGAGGAGGACGGCAGGCGGAGGACGGCAGAGAGGGAGCCGACCGATGGCCGGCTCCCTCTCGTGGGTGCGGATCAGCTGCAGCCGCTGGTGGAGCCGCAGCCCTCGCAGAGGTAGCAGCTGCCGGCGCGGCGCATCTTGGTGCCGCAGGAGAAGCAGAGCGGCGCGTCGGCGTTGAGGCCCTGCTGGGCCTCGACCAGCTCGGTGGAGGAGTGGACCTCGACCGGGGTGGGCTGGGCGGCCGGCTGGGGGGCGGCGGGCAGCTCGGCGAGCCTGGTGTGTTCGCGGGGGGCGGACTGGGCCAGGCCCTCGACGTCCAGGTCCTCGTCGTCGGCCGGCTCGTAGGAGCCGGTCTCCAGGTGGCGCTGGCGCTCGTCGGCGGAGTGGATGCCGAGTGCGGAGCGGGTCTCGAAGGGCAGGAAGTCCAGCGCCAGGCGGCGGAAGATGTAGTCGACGATCGACTGCGCCATCCGCACGTCCGGGTCGTCGGTCAGCCCGGCCGGCTCGAACCGCATATTGGTGAACTTGGAGACATAGGTCTCCAGCGGCACCCCGTACTGCATGCCGACCGAGACGGCGATGGAGAAGGCGTCCATCATGCCCGCGAGGGTCGAGCCCTGCTTGGACATCTTGAGGAAGACCTCGCCGAGGCCGTCGTCCGGGTAGGAGTTGGCGGTCATGTAGCCCTCGGCGCCGCCCACCGTGAAGGAGGTGGTGATCCCCGGGCGGCCCTTGGGGAGGCGCTTGCGGACCGGGCGGTACTCGACGACCTTCTCGACCGCGGCGGCGGGCTGCTCGGCGGCCTTGGGCTCGGTGCTCTTGCCCTTGGCGGAGAGCGGCTGGCCGACCTTGCAGTTGTCGCGGTAGATGGCGAGCGCCTTGACGCCGAGCTTCCACGCCTCGAAGTAGATCTCCTCGACCTCTTCGACGGTGGCGCTCTCGGGCATGTTCACGGTCTTGCTGATGGCGCCGGAGATCCAGGGCTGGATGGCCGACATCATCCGCACATGGCCCATCGGGGAGATGGTCCGCTCGCCCATGGCGCAGTCGAAGACCTCGTAGTGCTCCGGCTTGAGGCCGGGGGCGTCGAGCACGTTGCCGTGCTCGGCGATGTGCGCGACGATCGCCTCGACCTGCTCCTCGTGGTAGCCGAGGCGGCCCAGGGCACGCGGGACCGTGTTGTTCACGATCTGCATCGAGCCGCCGCCGACCAGCTTCTTGAACTTGACCAGGGCCAGGTCGGGCTCGACGCCGGTGGTGTCGCAGTCCATCATCAGGCCGATGGTGCCGGTGGGGGCGAGCACCGAGGCCTGGGCGTTGCGGAAGCCGTTCTCGCCGCCGATCCGCAGCACGTCCTGCCACGCCTCGGTGGCAGCGGCCCAGACCGGGCTGTCCAGGTCGTCCATCCGGCGGGCGACGGTGTTGGCCTCGGCGTGCTGGCGCATCACCCGCTGATGCGGCTCGGCGTTGCGGGCGTAGCCGTCGTACGGGCCGACGATCCCGGCCAGCTCGGCGGAGCGGCGGTAGGCGGTGCCGGTCATCAGCGAGGAGATGGCGCCGGCCAGCGCGCGACCGCCCTCGGAGTCATAGGCGTGGCCGGTGGCCATCAGCAGAGCGCCGAGGTTGGCGTAGCCGATGCCCAGCTGACGGAAGGCGCGGGTGGTCTCGCCGATCTTCTCGGTGGGGAAGTCGGCGAAGCAGATGGAGATGTCCATCGCCGTGATGACCAGCTCGACCACCTTGGCGAAGGTCGCCGCGTCGAAGGTGTCGTCGGGGCGCAGGAACTTCATCAGGTTGAGCGAGGCGAGGTTGCACGAGGAGTTGTCCAGGTGCATGTACTCGCTGCACGGGTTGGACGCGTTGATGCGGCCGGACTCCGGGCAGGTGTGCCAGTGGTTGATGGTGGAGTCGTACTGGATGCCCGGGTCGGCGCAGGCCCAGGCGGCCTCGGCCATCTTGCGGAAGAGCTGCTTGGCGTCGACGGTCTCGATGACCTCGCCGGTGAGGCGGGCCCGCAGGCCGAACGCGTCGCCCTGCTCGACGGCCTTCATGAACTCGTCCGAGACGCGGACGGAGTTGTTGGCGTTCTGGTACTGGACCGAGGTGATGTCGTCACCGCCGAGGTCCATGTCGAAGCCCGCGTCGCGCAGCGCGCGGATCTTCTCCTCCTCCTTCACCTTGGTGTCGATGAATGCCTCGACATCCGGGTGGTCGACGTCCAGGACGACCATCTTGGCGGCGCGGCGGGTGGCACCGCCGGACTTGATGGTGCCGGCCGAGGCGTCGGCGCCGCGCATGAAGGAGACCGGGCCGGAGGCGTTGCCGCCGGAGGTGAGCAGCTCCTTGCTGGAGCGGATGCGGGAGAGGTTCAGGCCGGCGCCGGAGCCGCCCTTGAAGATCATGCCCTCTTCCTTGTACCAGTCGAGGATCGACTCCATGGAGTCGTCGACGGCCAGGATGAAGCAGGCGCTGACCTGCTGCGGCTGGGCGGTGCCGACGTTGAACCAGACCGGCGAGTTGAAGCTGAAGACCTGGTGGAGGAGGGCGTAGGTCAGCTCGTGCTCGAAGATCTCGGCGTCGGCGGGCGAGGCGAAGTACCCGTGGTCCTCGCCTGCGGCGCGGTAGGTCTTCACCACCCGGTCGATGATCTGCTTGAGGCTCCACTCGCGCTGCGGGGTGCCCACCGCGCCGCGGAAGTACTTGCTGGTGACGATGTTGACCGCGTTGACGGACCAGGAGTCGGGGAACTCGACGCCACGCTGCTCGAAGTTGATCGAGCCGTCGCGCCAGTTGGTCATGACGACATCGCGGCGCTCCCAGGTCACCTCGTCGTACGGGTGCACCCCGGGGGTCGTGTAGATGCGCTCCACCCGCAGGCCCTTGCCGGCCTTCGCGCCGCCCTTGCCGCCACCGTTCCTGGAACGTGAGCCGCGTGCGGAACCGCTCGTCGTCTCGGTCACTTCTCCTCCTCCTGGGCAAACGCCCTGAGTGCCCCGTAGCTTCCCGGGGCACTGCTCCTTGCATCACATGGGCCCGCGCGGGGCCGGGGCGCCCCGCTGTCAGGGCGCGGGGGCGGGGGCGGGCACAGCGGTGCCCTCCTCCGCCACGGGAGGCCGCTCGGCGCGCAACTCGGCGATGGCGGCCTCGAAGTCCTCAAGGGAGTCGTACGCCCGGTACACCGAGGCGAACCTCAGGTAGGCGACGACGTCCAGCTCCTGCAGCGGGCCGAGTATGGCCAGTCCCACGTCGTGGGTGGACAGCTCGGCGCTGCCGCTGGAGCGCACGCACTCCTCGACCCGCTGTCCGAGCAGCGCCAGGGCGTCCTCGGTGACGGGGCGGCCCTGGCACGCCTTGCGCACCCCGGAGATGACCTTGTCGCGGCTGAACGGCTCGGTGACGCCGCTGCGCTTGATCACCATCAGGGTGGCGGTCTCCACGGTGGTGAAGCGCCGGTTGCAGTCGGGGCACTGGCGGCGCCGCCGGATGGCGGTGCCGTCATCGGTGGTGCGGCTGTCGACCACACGGCTGTCGGAGTGCCGGCAGAAGGGGCAGTGCATGGAAGGCTCCCTCCTTCGTCAGCGGGCATCACCGGGATCCCGGAGGGCGCGAGAACGGCTCCGGGAGCAGCGACAAGTGTAGGCGACGCCCAGCCGGCCGGATCCCGGGGGGACCACAACCTGTGGGCTGCGGGCATCACTCTAGCCACAAGATGTGGGGTCCGGTGCAAGCCGTTCGGCGGCGTGTCGGTAGCCCTCGGCTCACCCCGCGCAATCGGCGCTGGTCAGCGCCGAGGAGCGGAAGCGGACCCTCCGGAGCACCCGCGAAGCGTCACGAAAGGGTCACTCGGACGGCGGCTCGGAACCGGTCGCGGCAGAGGGCTGCCGCGTTCGGGGATGGCGACTAGACTACTCGGGAGTCGAACACTTGCTCGGCAATACACCCAAGACCTTGATCAAGTCAGCCGACTCGCGGGAAATTCACTCGAACGTGTGTTTGGCGCAACCTTTCGATAGGAACTACCGTTGGCCTATTAGGAAGAGAACTTCCGTCGAGAGGGGCCGCCGTGACCACCGCAGAAAGCAGCACCGTCCCGGTGCAGGAACGCTCCCAGAAATCCCTGGAGCAGAGCCCGGAAGAGCGCCGGATCGCCGGCCCGGCGCTCGTTCCCGACCAGCCCGTCGAACATGCGGCGACACAGGACGCGGCGCTGCACGGCGGCCACGACATGCCGACCCGGTCGCTTCCCGGCCGACCTCCCGGAATCCGCACCGACGAATCGGGGCTCACCGACCGTCAGCGCCGGGTGATCGAGGTGATCCGGGATTCGGTGCAGCGCCGGGGATACCCGCCGAGCATGCGGGAGATCGGCCAGGCGGTCGGCCTCTCCAGCACCTCCTCCGTCGCCCACCAGCTGATGGCGCTGGAGCGCAAGGGATTCCTGCGCCGCGACCCGCACCGGCCCCGCGCCTATGAGGTGCGCGGCGTCGAGGTCGCCCGGCCGAATACCGCGGACACCGCCGGTCGGCCCTCGACCTCCTATGTGCCGCTGGTCGGCCGGATCGCCGCAGGCGGCCCCATCCTGGCCGAGCAGACGGTGGAGGACGTCTTCCCGCTGCCCCGTCAGCTGGTCGGCGACGGCGAGCTGTTCGCGCTCAAGGTCAGCGGCGACTCGATGATCGAGGCGGCCATCTGCGACGGCGACTGGGTGACCGTGCGCCGCCAGCCGGTCGCGGAGAACGGCGACATCGTCGCCGCCATGATCGACGGCGAGGCCACCGTGAAGCGGCTCAAGCGGGAGGACGGCCATATCTGGCTGATGCCGCACAACGCCTCATATGAGCCCATTCCCGGCGACAATGCCACCATTCTCGGCAAGGTGGTCGCGGTGCTGCGCCGCATCTGAGCGCGCGGCGCTCGGCGCACCCGCGGAGCCGCAGGCCCGCTCCTTCCGGAGCAGGGCCGGCGGCTCCGCCGCTTTGCGACCCGGGCTATTTGCGCTTGGCCACCGGCCGGGGAGCGGGCGCGGAGGCATTGATGGCCGCAAGGGAACGGCGCACCTGATTCCGATCCGTGGTGTACCAGAAATCCGGCATCGAGGAGCGGAAGAATCCCCCGTACCGCGCCGTCGCCAGCCTCGGGTCCAGAACGGCGACCACACCCCGGTCGTCGGCCGCCCGCACCAGCCGCCCGGCGCCCTGCGCCATCAGCAGCGCCGCATGGGTCGCCGCCACCGCCATGAAGCCATTGCCGCCGCCCTCCTCGACCGCCTTCTGCCGGGCGCTCATCAGCGGGTCGTCCGGGCGCGGGAAGGGAATGCGGTCCATCACCACCAGCTGGCACGCCGAACCGGGCACATCCACCCCCTGCCAGAGCGAGAGGGTGCCGAAGAGGCAGGTCTCGGCATCCGAGGCAAAGGCCCGGATCAGCTCGCCCAGGGTGTCCTCCCCCTGGAGCAGGATGGTGTTCTCCAGCCGCTCCCGCAGCGCCTCCGCCGCCGCCTGGGCGGCCCGCATGGAGGAGAAGAGGCCCAGCGTACGGCCGCCGGCCGCACCGATCAGTTCCGCCAGCTCGTCCAGCATCTGCGGGCGGTCCGGCTCCCGGCCCGGCGGCGGCAGATGCCGGGCGACATAGAGGATGCCCTGCTTGGGAT
This sequence comes from Peterkaempfera bronchialis, assembly GCF_003258605.2. Lineage (NCBI taxonomy): Bacteria > Bacillati > Actinomycetota > Actinomycetes > Kitasatosporales > Streptomycetaceae > Peterkaempfera > Peterkaempfera bronchialis. Next base: position 5,047,830 of record NZ_CP031264.1, on the reverse strand, counting down.
AGGAGAACGGGGAGCCGACGTCCAGCCCGCGCCAGACCGGCGGGGCGTCCTCACCCCGCTCGCGCTCCGGCTCGTCCGCCGCCCGCTCATCCGGCAGCCGACCCTCCGGCGGCAGGCCGACCGACGCCGCCACCCCGCCGAAGTCGCCGCCCAGCTTGAGGGTGGCCGAGGTCAGCACCACCGACCGCTCGCCGTAGAGCTTCTCCCGCAGCAGCCCGGAGACGGTGAGCGGGGCGACCCGCAGCGAGGCGGCGCCCATGCCGAAGCGGTCGCTGCGCTCGATCCAGACCACGTCGTACGGCGACTCCTCCAGCAGCCGGTCGGCGGTGTCATGCAGGGACTCGGCGGACGCCAGGGCCTGCTTGCGCACCGCGTCCTCGTCCGAGACGCCCTTGTCGCGCACCTCGCCCAGCGAGGTGATCACGGCCCGGCAGGACTCCCGGATCGCCGCGACCGCGTAGGCGAGGTTCTCCGGGAGCTCCTCGACCCGGCCCGGCTGGGCGATCTCCATCAGGCCGTGGTAGTTCTCGGCGGCGGCCTGGAGGGCGTCCACGGCCTTCTCATTGGCGAGCTTGGCGGCCCGCTTGACCGTGCGGTTGACCGCCGTCGCGGTGAGCTCCGCAGTGGCCACCCCGGTGACCCGGGAGACCAGCTCATGGGCCTCGTCCACGATCAGCAGCTCATGCTCGGGGAGGACCGGGGCGCCCTCGATGGAGTCGATGGCCAGCAGCGCGTGGTTGGTGACCACCACATCGGCCAGCTTGGCCCGCTCTCGGGCCGCCTCGGCGAAGCAGTCCTGGCCATAGGGGCAGCGGGAGGCGCCCAGGCACTCCTTGGAGGTCACCGACAGCTGCGCCCACGCCTTGTCGGAGACGCCCGGGGTGAGGTCGTCCCGGTCGCCGGTGTCGGTCTCACCGGCCCAGTCGCGCAGCCGCAGGATGTCCTTGCCCAGCTTGCTGCTGGGGCCGCCCAGCGCCTCCGCCGGGTCGAAGAGGCCCTCGCCCTCGTCGCTGGGCGCACCCTCGTTGGCCCGGTGCAGGCAGAGGTAGTTGGACCGCCCCTTGAGCATCGCGAAGAGCGGTCTGCGCCGCAGCACCGGGTGCAGCGCCTCCACGGTGCGCGGCAGGTCGCGCTCGACCAGCTGGCGCTGGAGGGCCAGGGTGGCGGTGGCCACGACGACCCGGTCGCCGTGGGCGAGGGCGGGCACCAGGTAGGCGAGGGACTTGCCGGTGCCGGTACCGGCCTGGACCAGCAGATGCTCGCCGGTGGCCACCGCGTCGGCGACGGCCTCGGCCATCCGGACCTGACCGGGCCGCTCCACGCCGCCGACGGCGGTGACGGCGGCGTGGAGGAGTTCCCGGATACGGGCGCGGTCGGCATCCGGCACGGCGTGGGCGGCTGTCTCGCCCGCTGCGTCGGGCCCCGCTGACTGGGGAGGGGAGTCGTTCGTCATGGCGCGACCAGCCTACGGGGCGCCACCGACAGTCGAGCGGTCCTCACCGGAGCGCGCGGGCGCCGGTACGGACGCCGGGCGGTGCAGCGGGTTGGGGACGGTGCCCTGCACGGCGGCGTGCGGGCGCTGCGGGCGGTCGCGGTAGCCGTCCAGCAGCAGCCGGTTGCGGTTCAGGCAGAGCCGCTCGATGCGCGGGGTGAGCAGGTCGAAGAGGGCGAACCGGTCGGCCAGCTCCGGGAAGCGCCGCTGGTAGGCGGTGATCTCCTGGCGGACCAGGCCCCAGAACTCCTGCTCGGGTAGGCCGAGGTGGTCCTCCAGCAGCGGCGCCAGATAGCGGTAGACGCCGACGAAGAGGCCCGAGTGGATGAACTGGCAGAGGAAGTCCGGGCGTTCGCGCAGCAGTACGGCCGAGACCTCGGCGGGTATGTCCGCCAGTTCGGGGAGCGGCTGGTCGCTGATGTTGACGTCGTCGACGAAGTCCTTGACCGCCAGCCGCACCGGGATGTCCCGGTCGTCGAAGACCACGATGGCGTTCTCGCCGTGCGGGGAGAAGACGGTGCCGTAGCGGTAGAGGAAGTGCAGCAGCGGCGGCAGCATCGCGGAGAGCAGGCGGCGCAGCCAGTCGCGCGGGGCGAGCCCGGAGCGGGCGACCAGTTCGGCGGTGAGCGGGCGGCCGTCGGAGCCGGTCTGGATCAGCGCGGCGAGGGTGCGGGCGCGCTCCCCCGGGGCGAGGTACCGGCTCAGCGGCTCCCGCCAGATCGCGCCGAGCAGTTCCTTGTACTGGTACGGGGCCTCGGGCAGGGCGCCGTAGACCGGGTGCTCCACGGTGACGGAGGCGACCTCACCGAGCAGCACGACCCGGCACTCGTCGCGGAGGAAGGGGTCCTGGTCGCGCAGCGCGTGCACCCAGGCGGTCACGGCGGGGGCGGCGAGGGTGCGTTCGGTGGGCAGTCCGCGCCAGACCAGGGTGTTGAGGATGGAGAGCGGCAGTTTGACGTGGTGCCGGTCGGGGTGGCTGGCGTTGAGGAAGGTACGGATGGACTGCTGGGGCAGCCGCAGGTCGTTGTCGGTGGGGAGGGGGATGATGTCCCCGGCGGCGATCGAGGGTGCGAAGAGGGGGACGACGGTCTCGTCCCACTGCCAGGGGTGGACGGGTAGCAGCAGGTAGTCGGCGGGGTCGGCGCCGTGTGTCAGTAGCGTCTGCTGGAATGTGTGGCGGGTGTCCGGGTCGAGTTCGAGGTCGTAGAGCCGCTGGGGGGTGTCGAGGTCGGCGGTGCCTCGGTAGTCGGCGAGGCGGGTGTGGACGGCGATCCAGGGAAGTCGCCGGGGGGTGCGGGATTCGGGGGCCCAGCGGGCGGTGTCGGTGGCGGAGAAGCCGAGGCGGCCCTTGCTGGGGACGATCCAGGGGTGGCCGGTCTGCCGGCCTTCCAGGTCTGCGTGGTCGAGGTCGGCGAGTTGGGCGGCGGTGAGGGCGGTCGCGGCATGGTGGGCGTCGGCCATCAGGGTGGCGGTCAGCTCGCGTACCAGGTGGCCGGTGGTGTCGCCGGACAGGCCGAGCGGGTGGCGGGCGACCCGGAGCAGCCGCAGGGGGTCCGGGTCGCCATCGGGGGCGGTGACGGTGGCCGGGTCGATCTGCCAGCTGCCGTACGCGGTACGCCGGGCGTGGAAGCGGTAGTCGCCGCCGGGGAGGGCGAGGCGGTAGGGCTGGGCGTCGGTGTCGGGGGCGTCGGGGGTGAGGGGCTGCGGGGTGAACAGCTCTTCGTAGCTGAACTCGGCGATCATCTTGGCCAGCAGTCCCCGGCACGCCTGCTGCCAGCGGCCGGGGGTGAGCTGAGGGGGGAGGTGCAGGGGGCTTCATGGGCAGGGGACTGCTGCACGGGGGGCTCCTGGGGTACGGGACCGGGTGGGCAGGGGCGGGTGGTCCGGGCGTCGGCGTCGGCGTCGGTGTCCGGGCCGGGAGTATCCGGGATGGGAGTGTCCGGGGTCGGAGTGTCCGGGCATCGGTGACCGGGCTGGGGTGCCGGGGCTGGGGTGCCGGGGCTGCGGGTGACAGGGCTGGGAGTGTCCGGGATGGGAGCGTCCGGGCGCCGGGCAGGAGGCGGGGCGGCAGGAGGGGGCGGGTCAGCGCGGGGCGGGCCGGTCGCGGTCGCGGATCATCAGGGCGGCGCGTTTGTCCGGGAGGTCGAGGTCGGCCGCGTGGTGGAAGCCGGCCCGGCGGAAGGCGGCCACGGAGGCGGCGTTGCGGACGTCCGGCTCGGCGACCACGCGGGTGCAGTCGGGCCTGGTCCGGAGGATGCGGTCGGTGAGGGCGCGCAGCAGGACGGCGCCCAGTCCTCTGCCGCGGCTCTCGGCCGGGCCGAGAAGGAGGTGGATGCCGATGTCATACGGGCGGGCCGGATAGTGCAGGGCCAGCGGGTCGAGGTCGGCCCGGTAGATCTCCCAGTAGCTCATGGGGCGGCCCCCGAGGGTGCCGACGCAGGGGACGCTGCGTCCGTCACCGGTGAGTTGGGGACGGAGATGGCGTTCGGTGGTCTCCGGCGGGCCGTCGAGCTCCCAGAAGGCGGCCACCGCCGGATCGTTCATCCAGGCCGTGAGCAGCGGAAGGTCCGCCGGGAGGCGCACCGGGCGGAGCCGGAACGCCCCGGCGGCGGTGGCTATGACGCCCCAGCGGTCGGGGCCGTCCAGCAGCTCGGCGGGCCCACCCTCGGGCCCGGCGGCAGCCTCGGGCCGCGCCGTCTCGGCAGGGGCCGCCCCAGGCTGGGCGGCCCCGGGGTGCGGAGTGGTCACGCGGCACCGCCTGCGGCGGGGGCGGAGTGGCCGGTAGCCGCCACCGGGTTGGGGACGGTGACATAGACGGACTGGGTCTCCACCGGCCCGACCAGTTCGTCCATGCCGTGGAGGCGGGTGAGCAGGTTGGCCTTGCAGCGAAGGGTCGGGGAGTCGAGCAGCCGCGCGGGCAGGCCGGACCCGGTGGCGACGGTGCGGTCGGCGGCCAGGAAGCGCCGCAGCGCGGCGAGCATCAGCTGCTCGTCGGCCAGCCGCTGGGAGCCGAACGCGCCGATCAGACCGAGGAGGTGATTGATGGCCAGGTAGTAGGCGAAGCGCTCGTCGGCGACCCGGTCCTCCACAAAGGTGTCGCTCAGCGCGCCGATGCCGGGCAGTCGGGCGTCCAGGGCAGCCGCCCGGGAGTCGCGGAAGTAGTAGCCCTGGTTGTCGCGGTAGCGTCCGCCGACCGGCCAGCCGTCCTGGTCGAGCAGGACCAGGGTGTTCTGCTGGTGGGCCTCCAGGGCGACACCGGCCCGGCCGTCGAGCCAGAGTACGGGCAGCACCACGGCGTCCAGGTAGCGCAGAAACCACTCGACGGCGACGGCGGGCAGCGGGCGGCCGGTGCGGCGGGCGAGGCCGTGCAGCAGGTCGGCGAGGTGGGAGGGGACGGCGGCCCGGTCGGGTTCTGCGGGGTCGGGCAGGGGCCGCTCCGCGACCAGTCCGGCGACGCAGAGTGCCCGGTCGGCGGGGCCGAAGGGCTGGGCCCGGATGACGGTGTCCAGGCCGCCGGCGGTACCGGGCGCCAGACCCGGGAGGTCGACGCCCAGCCATGCCGGGTCGCGGACGATGTCGAAGTGCGGGTGGTGGGCGTGCCATTCGGCCGCGAGGCCGCTCTCCAGCAGGCGGTGGACCTCCACCCCCCGGTGCAGCTCCTTGCGCAGGTTCTCCCGGCGGGAGTTGGTGATGCGCAGCCCGAGGGAGAGCTTGAGCATCCAGGGAGTGCCAGGTCGGCAGACGGTGCGCACCGAGGAGGTGGGGTGCCAGGCGTCCCCATGGGGGCCGAGGTCGTGCAGCCGCCCCTGCTCGAAGAGGGCGCGGACGGCAGGGCGGTTCAGCAGTTCGCGGGCCTGCCAGGGATGCAGCGGCAGGGCGACGGTGTCCGGGGGGAGGGCCACGGCCCCGCCGAGCAGCTCCTCGGTGATCTCGGGCGCCGTCGTCCCGAGGGCGGAGTCGGCGGCCGTCAGGGCGCGGTCGGCGGCAAACCAGTGCAGGCGGAAGGAGCCGCGCAGCTCCGGGGAGTAGGCGGCGGCCTCGGCACCACGGATGCCCTCGCGGCTCTTGGGGGTGGGGTGCATCGGGTGGCCGAGCAGCAGCGCCTGCTCGCCGTCGAGGAAGGGCAGCGGGGCTGCGGCCCCGGCGGCCGGTCGCGGGTGGCGGCGGCGGTGGGCGAGGAACTCGGTGGTGAGGCGTACCGAGTCGGCGACGCGCCCGGCGAGGTCCGCGATGTCGGCGGCGGCAGCCGTACCGGCCTCGCGGGTCAGCAGGGCCGCTGCGGTGACCGCATCCACGGGAGACCCGGTGGCGCCGCCCTGGGCTGCGCCGCCCTGCGCCGCCGCGGTCTCCGCTGCCAGGACGACCGGTCCGAAGCGGTGCCAGCCGGTCGCCGACCAGTGCCGGACGGGCGCGGCGAGGCGGGCCGATCCGGCGGCGACCGGGATGCGCAGCACCCCGTCGCCGGGCGCGGCGACCCCGGTCTCCCGTACCCAGCAGCGCAGCAGGTTCTCCAGGGCGGCATGGTCGGCGGCGGCCGCCGGATCGGGGTGGAGCAGGGGATCGGAGTCGAGGGTTGTACCCAAGCCGGTCTGCTGGGCCGGGACGGTGGGGCTCGGGCCGGCGAGGGCGGGGTTCACGGGCGCCTCCAGCTGGGTGGCACGGTTCCGGCGGCGTGGGGCGGCAGCGGCGCTGCCCGGACGCCTCCGCCACCTCGGCGAAGTGGCGGGTAAGGCTTACCTTACTTAGGCGGCGCCAGGCAACCGCACCGGCACCCGAAGTAGTGATCCGGACAAGGGAGTTCACTCATGCGGGTGAACCACTGAACCATCCTCGCCGGACGGTACGTATTCAAGAGCGCGTATCCGGAGCAGAGGGGCGGTTGTCACAGCGCGGTGACGCTTCGTCAGCGTACGCAACCGGGGGGCCGATGTCCGCCGTCATCTGCCGCAATGGGACAGTAGTGCCCGCCCGACCACGGCCTGAGCCGTGTCCTGACCTCTGGGGGAACTGAGCTCATGTCACCCATACGCCGGGGAGTCCTGCGTCGCCGCACGACCCGCACCACCGGCACCCGGACCGCTTTCGCCGCCGCCGCGCTGGCGGGCGTGACCCTGCTGTCCGTCACCGCCTGCGCCAGCGACGGTTCGTCGGATGCGGGTGGCCGGGGCACCGCCCAGGTCACTCCGGGCGACGGCGGCGGTCTGCCGTCCGGTCTGCCGAGTGAACTCGCCAGTGCGCTCCCCAGCGGTCTGCTCGAAGGTCTGCCCACCAGTTGGGACCAGCTGAAGGACTGGACCTTCGACGACTGGGACAGCTGGGCCGCGGACCATGTCTTCAACAACCCGGTGATCAAGGATCTCTGGAACGCGGACAAGATGAAGGCGGCCAAGCCCAAGGACCAGGCGCCGCCGAGCGACACCGGCGGGGGCGACAGCGGCGGGGGCGACGACAGCGGGGACGGCAGCGGCAGCGGGGACGGCGGCACCGACCCGGAGCCCGCACCGATCAAGGCGACCGCGCTCCCCCGCCCCTATGACGGCAAGGTCGGGAAGATCTTTATGCAGACCTCCCCGACGGAGGCCGCTGTCTGCTCCGGCACCGTGGTGAGCGACCCGCAGCACCCGGGCAGGAGCAACCTGGTGTGGACGGCGGGCCACTGCGTGCACGGCGGCAAGGGCAAGGACTGGTTCAAGTCCATCATGTTCGTGCCGGCGTACAACAGCTCCGGCGCGGGCAGCGGGCATCAGCAGTCCACCGACAAGGCCCTCGCCCCGCTCGGGCAGTGGTGGGCCGACGACATCATCTCCTCGCCGCAGTGGACGGCCGAGGGCGGCGAGACCGGCGACAAGGCCAGCCAGTACGACTTCGCCGTGCTCAAGGTGCGCAACCCGAGCGGCGGCGGGCGCTCTCTGGAGGAGACGGTCGGCGGCTCGGTGCCGGTCTGGTTCAATGCGCCGCGCGACCAGTTGGCGCCGGTCGCCGCATGGGGCTACCCGGCCGTGGCGCCGTTCGACGGCCAGGAGCTCTACCACTGCAACAGCCCCATCGCCCCGGTGCGGCTCTCGTACGACACCTCGCGCCCGCCGATGCTCTCCATCGGCTGCACCATGACGGGCGGTTCGTCCGGCGGCGGCTGGTTCGTCAGGCGGTCGGACGGCACCACCGCGCTGGTCAGCGAGAACTCCATCGGCACGCTCGACCACACCACGCTCTCCGGCCCGTACCTGGGGGATGTGGCGCAGAAGATGTTCGACTACCTCTCCCGCAAGGGCGGCTGACCGGCCGTCAGCGGTAGCAACGCACAAGGGCCGGGTCGCGATCGAGCAGTTCGATCGCGACCCGGCCCTTGTGCGTACTCAGTGGCGGGCGCCGGCCACCGCGTAGCGCTCCAGCTCGGCCGCCAGCTCCGCAGAGACCTTGGCCCGCAGCAGGGTGCCGTCGGCGGTGTGCTCGGTGGCGCTGAGCTCGCCCTCGGCGTGCACCCGGGAGACCAGGTCGCCCCGGGTGTACGGCACCAGCGCCTCCACCTCGACGGACGGCCTCGGCAGCTCCTCCTCCACCAGCCGCAGCAGCTCCTCGATGCCCTCGCCGGTACGGGCCGAGACCACGATGGCGCGCGACTCGCGGCGCAGCAGCCGCTGCAGCACCAGCGGATCGGCGGCGTCCGCCTTGTTGATCACCACGATCTCCGGCACCTTCTGCGCCCCGACCTCGGTGACCACCTCGCGGACGGCGGCGAGCTGCGACTCCGGGTCGGGGTGCGCGCCGTCCACCACATGCAGGATGAGGTCGGCCTCGCCGACCTCCTCCATGGTGGAGCGGAACGCCTCGACCAGGTGGTGCGGCAGATGCCGGACGAAGCCCACCGTGTCGGCGATGGTGTAGACGCGGCCGCCCGGGGTGACCGCGCGGCGCACGGTCGGGTCCAGGGTGGCGAACAGCGCGTTCTCCACCAGGACGCCCGCCCCGGTGAGCCGGTTGAGCAGCGAGGACTTGCCGGCGTTGGTGTACCCGGCGATGGCCACGGACGGCACCTGGTGGCGCTTGCGCTCCTGGCGCTTGGTGTCGCGGCCCTTCTTCATGTCGGCGATCTCGCGGCGGAGCTTGGCCATCTTCTCGCGGATGCGCCGCCGGTCGGTCTCGATCTTGGTCTCACCGGGACCACGGGTGGCCATGCCGCCGCCCGAGGAGCTGGAGCCGCCGCCGCCCATCTGCCGGGAGAGCGACTGGCCCCAGCCGCGCAGCCTCGGCAGCATGTACTGCATCTGGGCGAGCGAGACCTGGGCCTTGCCCTCCCGGGACTTGGCGTGCTGGGCGAAGATGTCCAGGATCAGGGCCGTCCGGTCGACGACCTTGACCTTCACCACGTCCTCAAGGTGGATCAGCTGGCCCGGGGTGAGTTCGCCGTCGCAGACGACGGTGTCGGCGCCCTGCGAGGCGACGATGTCGCGCAGCTCCTTGGCCTTGCCGGAGCCGATGTAGGTCGCCGGGTCGGGGCGCTCGCGGCGCTGGATCACCCCGTCCAGCACCTGGGACCCGGCCGTCTCGGCGAGGGCGGCGAGCTCGGCGAGGGAGGTCTCGGCCTCCTCGGCCGTCCCGTCGGTCCATACGCCGACCAGTACCACCCGCTCCAGGCGGAGCTGGCGGTACTCGACCTCGGTGACGTCCTCCAGCTCGGTGGAGAGGCCGGCGACGCGGCGCAGGGCGGCGCGGTCGCTGCGGTCGTACTGGTCGCCGTCGTAGTGGTCGAGGTCCTCGTCGATCACCGCGAGGTCCTCGTCCATGAGGGCTGCCGCCCGGAGGTCCTCCGGGCGGTGCGCCGCGCGCCCGGTGGAGTGGTCGCGGTTGTCGAACGTGGAGGTCATCGTGTCCTTAGGGTCTGGAACGGGCCCGAAACGGGTCTGACAGCGGGATCATGCCCGGTATCGCGTCCGGACTATCCCTCGGTACTTACGGTGAACGCCGCAGACCGGCTGCGGATTCCCGATGATGGTCGCACGGCCGATGCCGCAGGGTCATCCCCATTTACGGACCCCGCCGGGCGGCCCGCCCGGCGGCGGGCGGCCCCCGGCCCGGGCCCCGGCCGGTAGACGTCGTACACCCCGGAGACCCGCAGCACCGCCCGCATCAGCGACGGCAGCGCGCCCGGGTCGGTCAGCTCCACCGTGTAGGTGTGGCGGACCCGCAGCTCCTGCGGGGGCTCCACGGCGGCCGAGACGATACCCACGCCCTCGGCGGCGATGGCGGCGGTGAGGTCGGCGAGCAGGCGGGGGCGGTTGAGGGCGTCCGCCAGCAGGGTGACCCGGTAGCCCCGGCGGCTGGGCCCGGCGGTCCAGCCGACCTCCACCGGCGACCGCCCGGCGGCCCGCATCTGCTGGGCGGTGGGGCAGTCCCGGCGGTGCACGGTGACGGCGCCGCCGCTGACGGCGAAGCCGGTGACCCGGTCCGGCGGTACCGGGGTGCAGCAGCGGGCCAGCCGCACCGGGACGTCCGGGTGGTCGCGGACCTCCACCGGCCCCGCCGCCTCCCCTGGGGCTCCGGCGGTCCCGGCGGTCCCGGCGATCCCGGCGATCCCGGCGGAGGGCGGCGGCCCGGCCGGCCGGGGTGCCCCGGGCACGGCCGCCGGGGCGGCGGCGGTAGCTGCCCGGGCGGCCGGCGGGTGGCGGGCGAGCCAGTGCTCGATGGCCAGCCGGGCGCGCGGCGTACGGACATGGCGAAGCCACTCCGGCGAGGGGCCGGACGGCTCGCCCGGCCCCGGCTCGGTGAGGACGCCGACCACATCGCCGTCGGAGAGCTGGGTGGAGAGCGCGGCCAGCCGCCCGTTGACCCGGGCGCCGATACAGCGGTGGCCGACCTGCTCGCCCAGCGCATAGGCCGCATCGACGCAGGTGGCCCCGGCCCGCAGGGTGAGGGTGGCGCCCTCCTCGGTGACGGCGGTGATCTCCCGGTCGTCGGAGAGGTCGGCGGTCAGCGTGGACCAGAAGGCATCGGGGTCGGGGGTGTCCCGCTGCCAGTCCAGCAGCCGGGTGAGCCAGCCGGGGCGGGCCGGGTCGGTGCGGTCCAGCTCGTCGCGGCCGGGGTCGGGGGTCTCCGGCTGGCGCGGGCTGCCCAGCGCCACCACGCCGAACTCGGCGACCCGGTGCATCGTCCGGGTGCGTACCAGCACCTCCACCACATCGCCCCGCTCGTCGGCCACCGCCGTGTGCAGCGACTGGTAGAGGTTGAACTTGGGGGCGGCCACAAAGTCCTTGAACTCGCCGGGCAGCGGCGTCCAGCAGGTGTGCAGCTCGCCGAGGGCCGCATAGCAGTCGGCGTTCTCCTCCACCACGACCAGCACCCGGCCCAGGTCGGTGGGGCGCAGCCGCTGCGGGCGGCCGTCGGGGCCGGGCGCGGCGAGCCGCTTGAGCAGGACCCGGTGGGCCGAGACGCAGTGCCGGGGCCGGACGGTGACCTCGGCGGCGACCCCGGCTTCGGCGAGCTGGCGGCGCAGCCGTCCGGAGAACTCCGCGAGCGGCCCGGTGGCGGTCTCCCCGGCGGCCACCAGGACGCTGGTGCGCCCGTACTCCTCGGGGTGCAGGGTGGCGAAGACGATGTCCTCCAGCTCGGTCTTCACCACCTGGATGCCGAGCCGCTCGGCGAGTGGGATCAGCACGTCCCGGGTGACCTTGGCGATCCGTACCTGGCTGGCGGGCTTCATATGACGGATAGTCCGCATATTGTGCAGCCGGTCGGCGAGCTTGATCACCATCACCCGGACGTCGTCGCCGGTGGCGACCAGCATCTTGCGGAAGGTCTCGGCCTCCGCCGCCGCGCCGAAGTCGACCTTGGCCAGCTTGGTGACGCCGTCGACCAGGTAGGCGACCTCCTCGCCGAACTCGGCGCGGACCTGATCCAGCGTCATCTCGGTGTCCTCCACGGTGTCATGGAGGAGGGAGGCGACCAGGGTGGTGGTCTCCGCGCCCAGTTGGGCGAGGATCATCGTCACCGCCAGCGGGTGGGTGATGAAGGGTTCGCCGCTCTTGCGCATCTGGCCCCGGTGGCCCGCCTCTGCGCTCTGGTAGGCGCGGCCGAGCAACGCCAGGTCGGCGCGCGGGTGGTGGGTGCGGTGGGCCCGCACGATGGGTTCGATGGCATCGGGGACCAGGGGGCGGCCGGTGGCCAGCAGGGCGGCTCGCCCCGCTCTGCCCAGGGCCGTGCGTCCGAGTCTGCGGGCCGGTCGCGCGGCGGCGTACTCCGGCTGCTGGGGGGCCGTCGGGGCGGGCGCTTGGGCCGACGGATCACCGGCGTGGATGGTCATGGGCACCTCCGGCAACGAGCACCGGAGCGAGTACCGACCCCGGTGGTCCATGCTACCGAGACCACCACGACCGGCGAGGGCTCACCTCCGGAGCGTCAGCAGGATCACCCGAACGGGGGGATTCAACGATCCGCGCCCTGGGGAGGGCGCACCACCGCCTCGGACCGGACCCCGCGTCAGCCCGCTGCCGTCAGCCAGCCCGGGTCGATGACGCCCTCGGCCACGATCACCGCCGGACCGGTCATCTCCACCCGGCCGTCGGGGTGCTCGGTGATCAGCAGCCGTCCGCCGGGCAGGTCCACGGTGTACTCGGCGGGGCGGCCCGTGACGGCGGGGTCGGCGCCGTCCCGGCGGGCAGCGGCGACGGCGACCGCGCAGGCGCCGGTGCCGCAGGAGCGGGTCTCGCCCGAGCCGCGCTCATGGACCCGCATGGCCACATGCGCGGGCCCCCGGTCCACCACGAACTCCACATTCACCCCGTCGGGGTAGACCCCGGCCGGGGCTACCGACGGCGCGGACAGCAGGTCTCCGGCGTGGTCGAGGTCGGCGACAAAGGCCACGGCGTGCGGGTTGCCCATGTTGACGTTCCGGGCCGGCCAGCGGCGGGGGCCCACCGCGACCTCGATCCCGTCGGGGCCGGGCAGCACCGCGCGCCCCATGTCCACGGTGATCCCGCCGGGCCGCCCGTCCGGGCCGTCCTTGGCGATGTGCACCCGGCGGACCCCGGCGCGGGTGGCGACCGGCAGGTCACCGGGCTCGGCGTACCCGGCGTGCACCAGGTAGCGGGCGAAGACCCGGACGCCATTGCCGCACATCTCGGCGATGGAGCCGTCGGCGTTGCGGTAGTCCATGAACCACTCGGCCTCGCCAGCCAGGGCGGCGGACTCGGGGTGGGCGGCGGAGCGGACCACATGCAGCAGGCCGTCGCCGCCGATGCCCGCGCGGCGGTCGCAGAGCCGGGCGACCGCTCCGGGGCCGATGTCCAGCAGGCCGTCCGGGTCCGGCACGATCACAAAGTCGTTCTCGGTGCCATGGCCCTTGAGGAAGGGCAGACCGTGGACGCTGCCCGCGATGTCGTCGCTCACGGATCCCAGCGTACGGGGCTCCGGGCAGCGGGAGGCAGTCGGCCCGTCAGCTCTTGAGGAGGGCCACCCGCCACACGGCGAGGCCGATGGCGACCAGTCCGATCAGGGTGTACGCGGCCACCGCGCGCCAGCTCGCACGCTCCCCCGAACCCCGGCGCGGCAGGCCGGGCCAGGCGTAGCCGACCCGGCGGGCGGCCATGGCGCCCCAGCCGACGGAGGCCGAGGTGAGCAGCAGGCCGAGCATGCCGACGACGGCGCCGCCGTCACCGGACTCGAAGGCCAGCGGGAAGGCGAACATCAGCGAGCCGAAGATGCCGATGACCGCGATCGGCAGCGTCTGCCACCAGCGCAGTCTGCGGCGGGGGCGGATCTCGCGCTCGTGGACCACGCCCTCCGGGCCGTCCCCCTCGAAGGTGTCACCGCCGAAGGCGTTGCCATCGAAGGTGCCACCGAAGGCGTCGCCGCCGAAAGCGCCGCCCTCATAGGCGTCCTGGGGACCGAGCGGGGGCCGGGGGGCACCGCCGAGCTCGGCAGGGGCTTCGGGGCCGGTACCCGTCGACACGAGGCCTCCCCGGACATTCGACGCATGGTGCGACAAGAGTTTGTCAGCCTGACGTGCTCGATGATGGCATGCCCACCTGAGGTCACCACGCGTCACCCGGGGTCCTCGGGTGATCCGTGGCCATGACGTGATCGGGTCGTGACCGCGGTGTCCCTCTGCACCTGCACGTGCGCGAGGCGTATGCACCGTCCCTTGGCCGGAACGGTGCGCTCACCCCCCGGCGCGGACCCGCTCCAGGGCACGTTCCAGCAGGTCGGAGGGGTCGAAACCGGCCTCTCCCGGCAGCCAGTGGATCCGTGGGTCACGGCGGAACCAGGACTCCTGGCGGCGGGCGAAGCGCCGGGTGGCCCGGACCGTCTCGGCCCGTGCCTCGTCCTCCCCGCACTCCCCCGCGAAGTGGGCCAGTACCTGCTGGTAGCCGAGCGCCCGGGAAGCGGTGCGGCCCTCCCGCAGCCCCGCCTTCTCCAGCGCGCGGACCTCGTCCAGCAGGCCCGCCTGCCACATCCGGTCCACCCGCAGCGCGATCCTGGCGTCCAGCTCCGGCCGGGGCACCGCCACGCCGAGTTGGACGGTGTCGTACACCGAGGTGTGGCCGGGGAGGTGGGCGGTGAAGGGGCGGCCGGTGATCTCCACCACCTCCAGGGCCCGGACGATCCGGCGGCCGTTGCCGGGCAGGATCGCTTCGGCGGCGGCCGGGTCCAGGGCGGCCAGCCGGGCGTGCAGCGCGCCGGAGCCGTGCTGCTCCAGCTCGCCCTCCAGCCTGGCCCGCACGGCCGCGTCGGTGCCGGGGAACTCCATCACGTCGACGGCGGCGCGGACATACAGCCCGGAACCGCCGACCAGCACCGGGGTACGGCCCTGGGCGAGCAGCCGGTCGATGACGGCCCGGGCCAGCCGCTGGTATTCGGCCACGCTGGCGGCCTCGGTGACGTCCCAGACGTCCAGCAGATGGTGCGGGATGCCGCCGCGCTCCTCGGGGGTGAGCTTGGCGGTGCCGATGTCCATGCCCCGGTAGAGCTGCATGGAGTCGGTGTTGACCACCTCCCCGCCCAGCTCGCGGGCGAGGGCCACCGCCAGGTCTGACTTGCCGGCGGCGGTCGCGCCGACCACGGCGACGACACGGGGCGGGGCGGGGCGGGAGGGGTCCTGGCTGGTCACACCCCCAGTCTGGCAGGTTGTAAGAGGCGCCTGCCCGGGCAGGGGAGTCTCCTGAGGACATCACGGAGGAGGAGACCATGGGCATGGTGGAGAGGCTGAAGGAGAAGGCCACCGAACTCGCCGGGAAGCACGGCGACCGGATCGACCACGGGGTGGACAAGGTCGGCGAGGCGATCGACAAGGCCACCAAGGGCAAGTACAGCGACAAGATCGAGCACAGCGCCGAGAAGGCCAAGCACGCCGTGGACGACCTGGCGTCCAAGCAGCATGGGCCGGGCGGCACCCCGACCACGCCGGGCACCACACCGGGCACCACGCCGGGCACACCGGGCGGCGGCACGGCAACGGGTCCGGAGGCCGACGGCGGGCCGAGCGCCACACCCCCGGCCTGAGCCGGGCGGCCGGGCGGCCGGGCCGGGCGGGCCGGGCGGGCCGGGCGGGCCGGGCGGGCCGGGCGGATCAGCCGGGGCGGCTCAGCTCCAGACGGCGACGAAGTAGCCGACCCCGTACGGCGCCTCCTCACGGAGCAGCCGCCCGTCGAGGTACGCCCCCTCGGCGGCGCCCGCCAGCACCTGCCAGGGAGCGCGGCCCCGCGCCTGGAGTTCGGCGGCCTGCCGGACGTCAAGCCCGGCCAGCGCGGCGGTGTCGGCTGCGCCGAGGGCGGCGGCCACCGAGGCGTCGAAGCCCTCGGCGCGGTCGTCCAGGTACCCGGGCGCCTTCAGCGAGCGGCAGGCGCTGCCGTCCCCCATCACCAGCAGCGCGGTGCGGGGCGCCCGGGCGGCCAGCTCCCGGCCGGTGGCCAGGCAGTCCGCCGCCGGGGCGTCGGCGGCGGGGCAGTGCGCGGCGCACGGGCCGGACCAGTCGGCGCGCTCCAGCAGCCAGGCGCCCACGGCGGCGGACGGCGGCAGCTCCGGCCCCTCAGCGCGGTCGCCGTCCGGGCCCAGCCGTACGGCGACGTCCACGCCGAAGGCGCGGAAGTCCGCGCGGGCGCCCGCCGCGAAGTCACGGCCATGCCCGCCCGGCTCGGCGGCGCCCACCACGATCAGCAGGTCCGGCCGGGCGGCGCGCAGGGCCTGCACGGCCTGGTCGCAGGCCGCGCGCAGCGCGTCCAGCTCGGGGGCCGCACCGGCGGCGGCCTCGGGGAGGAGCAGCGGCGGGCAGGGGCACACGGCGGCGGCGACGAGCATGCCGATCACCCTATCGGGGCAGGTGCGGACCGGGTCGGTCAACACCTCGGGCCCGGCAGGCGGTGGGCCTGCCGGGCCCGGGGCGGACGGGCCCGGGGCGGACGGGCGCGGGTCGGGGTCAGTCGCAGCCGCAGCCGCCGGCGGGGGCGGCGGGCAGCGGTGCCGGGGCGCCGATGCCGGGCAGGCCCAGCATCACCCCGGCGGGCTTGGCGGCGGGTGCGGCCTGCCGCTTCTCCCAGGCGTCACCGGCCCGGGTGCGGCGCACCGCGAGCGCGGGCCCCTCGGCGAGCAGGTGGTGCGGCGCCGCGTAGCTGATCTCCACGGAGACCATGTCGCCGGGCCGGACGGGCTCGGTGGGCCGGGTGAAGTGGACCAGCCGGTTGTCGGGAGCGCGGCCGGAGAGCCGGTCGGTGCGGTCGTCCTTGCGGCCCTCGCCCTCGGCGACCAGCACCTCCAGGGTGCGGCCGACCTGCTTCTTGTTCTCCTCCCAGGAGATCTCCTCCTGGAGGGCGACCAGCCGCTCATAGCGGGCTTGGACGACCTCCTTGGGGATCTGGCCGTCCATCTCGGCCGCCGGGGTGCCGGGCCGCTTGGAGTACTGGAAGGTGAACGCCTGGGCGAAGCGGGCCTCGCGGACCACGTGCAGGGTCTGCTCGAAGTCCTCCTCGGTCTCGCCGGGGAAGCCCACGATGATGTCGGTGGAGATCGCGGCGTCCGGCATCGCGGCGCGGACCTTCTCGATGATGCCGAGGTAGCGGTCCTGCCGGTAGGAGCGGCGCATCGCCCTGAGCACGGTGTCCGAACCGGACTGCAGCGGCATGTGCAGCTGGTGCATCACGGTAGGCGTCTCCGCCATGGCGGCGATCACGTCGTCGGTGAAGTCGCGCGGGTGCGGCGAGGTGAAGCGGACCCGCTCCAGGCCGTCGATCCGCCCGCTGGCGCGCAGCAGCTTGGAGAACGCCTCGCGGTCGCCGATGTCGGAGCCGTAGGCGTTGACGTTCTGGCCGAGCAGGGTGACCTCGATGACGCCCTCGGCGACCAGCGCCTCCACCTCGGCGAGGATGTCGCCGGGCCGCCGGTCCTTCTCCTTGCCGCGCAGCGCCGGGACGATGCAGAAGGTGCAGGTGTTGTTGCAGCCCACCGAGATGGCGACCCAGGCGGCGTACGCGGACTCGCGGCGGGTCGGCAGCGTGGACGGGAAGGTCTCCAGCGACTCCAGGATCTCCACCTGGGCCTCGGACTCCACCCGGGCCCGCTCCAGCAGCGCCGGAAGGTGCCCGATGTTGTGGGTGCCGAAGACCACATCGACCCAGGGGGCCTTGCGGACGATGGTGTCCCGGTCCTTCTGGGCCAGGCAGCCGCCGACGGCGATCTGCATCCCCGCCTGCCGGGCCTTGACCGGGGCGAGCCGTCCCAGGTTGCCGTAGAGCCGGTTGTCGGCGTTCTCCCGCACCGCGCAGGTGTTGAAGACGACGACATCCGGGCTGCCGTCCTGGTCGGCCTTGACATAGCCGGCGTCCTCCAGCAGCCCGGACAGCCGCTCGGAGTCGTGGACATTCATCTGACACCCGTAGGTGACCACTTGGTAGGTTCGCGCGCTCATCTCAGCGCCCAGGGTACGCGCCCCCGCGCGCCGGGCGCCCCTCCCCTTCCCAGCCTCCGGATGGCAGGATCCCGCCATGGCCGACTCCTCCGCACGCCCGCTCCCCCGCCTCGCGGCGGCGGTGCGCGCCCGTGCCTCCTCCCGGCTCTGGCGGGCCGGGACGGCGCTGGTGCTGGTGGCCGCGATGCTGCTGGGCTGGTGGCTGTCGGCGCCCGTCGCGATGCCGTACCCCAAGGGCAGGGTGGGCTTCGCCACCGGGGTGCCGCGCGGGGTGTACGAGCGGTACGGGCAGATGCTCCAGGCGTATGTGCGCACCGCGATGCCCGGGGTGGAGCTGCGGCTGGACCCGTCCGAGGGGTCGCCGGACAACCTCCAGCGGGTGGCGTCCGGCCGGGACTCCTTCGCCATCGCCACCGCCGACGCGGTCGCCACCTACTCCGGGCCCGGCAAGGAGCGGCTGCGGGCCATCGGGCGGCTCTACGACGACTACATGCAGCTGGTGGTACCGGCCGACTCCCGGGTCCACCAGGTCAAGGACCTCAAGGGGCTGCGGGTCAGCGTGGGCCAGCCGCTGTCCGGGGTGAACCTGGTGACCCGGCGGCTGCTGGCGGCGGCCGGTCTTGACCCGGTGCAGGACATCGACCCGGCGCCGCTGGGCATCGGCGAGGCGGTGGACGCGCTGCGCGACGGCCGGATCGACGCGCTCTTCTGGTCCGGCGGCCTGCCGACGGCGGCCGTGGACGAGCTCTCCCGGGAGCTGCGGATCCGGCTGGTGCCGCTGGGGCAGCTGGCCGAGTCGCTGCACCGGGGCGGCGGCGACGGCGCGGACGCGTACCGGGCCGCGGTGATGCCCGCCGACTCCTATCCGGAGGCGCTGCCCGAGGACACCCCGGTGGCCACGGTGGCGGTCGCCAATCTGATGGTCACCCGGGACGACACCGACACCGGGCTGGTGCAGGGCATGACCCGGGCCGTGATCGACAGCCGGGACGCGATCGGGGCGCAGGTGCACGCCGCCCAGCTGGTGGACCTGCGGACCGCGATCTACACCGATCCGCTGCCGCTGCACGAGGGCGCCCGCCGCTACTACGCCTCGGTGAAACCCTGACCTGCGGGCCGGGCCGCGATGCACCGGTGCCACCTGATGCGGCGGATTCAGCGGATTCCTCCCGACTGCGGAGGCGGCCGGTGCGGAGGGGTGATGGTCCCGCCCGGCCGGGCGCCCTAACCTGATCCCTAACCTGATCCCTGACCGGGAGACAAGCCAGGGGCATACGAGCCAGGGGCATACGAGCCAGGGGGCGGGCATGCACAGCGGGGGTGGACCTGACGGCGAGGCGCGTGCGCGGGGCGTGCCCCCGGGGCGGGCGCAGGCCGGCGTCCCGGGTCCGGGCGAGGAGCCCGCGCCGGGGCGGCTGATCGACAACCGCTATGAGCTGCGGACCCGGCTGGGGCGCGGCGGGATGGGTGTCGTCTGGGAGGCCCGGGACACCCGGCTGCACCGCCGGGTGGCGGTCAAGGAGCTGCTCTTCCGGGGCGCGGTGGACCCGGAGACGCAGGCCCAGTGGGTGGAGCGGGCCCGCCGCGAGGCGCAGGCCATCGCCCGGATCGGCCATGAGCATGTGGTGACGGTGTACGACGTCACCGAGGCCGACGGCCAGGTGTGGATCGTGATGGAGGAGGTCAATCCGCGCTCGCTGGCGGACCTGCTGCGCACCCACGGCCGGCTGCCGGTGCAGGACGCCGCCCGGATCTGCCTGGAGGTGCTGCGCGGGCTGCGCGCGGTGCACGCCGCCGGGGTGCTGCACCGGGACGTCAAGCCGCACAATGTGCTCTTCCGCCGGGACGGCCGGGCGGTGCTGATGGACTTCGGCATCGCCACCTTCGAGGGCGCCGCGCAGGTGACCCGGCTGCACGAGACGGTCGGCACGCCGAGCTATCTGGCGCCCGAGCTGTGCGACCCGGCCCGGCGACGGCCGCCGAGCCCGGCCAGTGACCTCTGGTCGCTGGGGGTGACCCTGTACGAGATGGTGGAGGGACGGCCGCCGTTCCGGGGCCCGGCGCCGTACGAGGTGCTGCTGGCGGTGCGCGAGGAGGAACCGGACCCGCCGGGGCACGCCGGTCCGCTGGGGCCGGTGCTGGCCGGGCTGCTGACCAAGGACCCGGCCCGCCGGATGGAGGCCGGCCGCGCCGAGGAACTGCTGCGCCATGTGGTGCAGGAGACCCCGGTGACGCCCTCCCGGCTGGATCTGCGGACCTGGCCGCTGACCGAGTCCACCACCGGTGCCACCCGGGACGACGACGGCGGCGGCGCGGAACCGCCCTCGCCGCCCTCGCCGGTGGGCCCGGGGCGGCCGTGGTGGCGGGACCGCCGGCTGCGGCTGCCCGCGCTGGCGCTCAGCCTGGTCCTGGTCGCCGCGGGGAGCTGGTTGGGCTACCGGCGGTGGTCGGAGCCGACCGGGCCGGGGGTCTCGCAGACGCTGGAGCAGGCCCACCAACGCGGCGCGCTGATGGTCGGGGTGAAGGCCGACCAACCGGGGCTGAGCGTGCTCACCGACCCGCAGGCCCACCGCTACCAGGGCTTCGACGTGGATCTGGCCTCGTATATCGCCAAGGACCTGGGGTTCGCGCCGGACGAGGTGCAGTTCACCACCGTGCAGACGTTCAGCCGGGAGCTGGTGCTCCAGAACCGCACGGTGGACCTGGTGGTGGCGAGCTACAGCATGACCCCGGAGCGGTCCCGGCGGGTGACCTTCGCGGGCCCCTACTACCTGGCCGGGCAGGACTTCCTGCTGCGCACCGACGAGAAGGACGTGGTCGGCCCGGAGGACCTGATCGGGCGCAAGGTGTGCACCGCCCGGGGGTCGACACCGGCCGAGCATCTGCCGGCCAAGTTCCACGGGGTGAAGCTCACCTTCCGTTCCAGCTACGGCGAGTGCGTCACCGATCTGCTGGAGCACCGGGTCGACGCGGTCTCCACCGACGACATCATCCTGGCCGGCTACCAGAAGCAGCACCAGGACCGGCTGCGGCTGCTGGGCATCCCCTTCCAGTCGGAGGCGTACGGGGTGGGGATGGCGCTGGGCGAGGAGGCGCTGCGGAGGCAGGTCTGCGCATCGATAGACCGCTATGTGGACAGCGGGGCGTGGTACCGCTCCTGGCAGCGGTGGCTGCAACCGCTGGGCCTGCTCCGTCCCAGCCCCGGCACCTGCTCCAACACGGACTGGCAGCACCTCGGCTGACGGATTGTCAGACCTCGATGTGGCGCGGCGCGGTGAGGGTGACCCGCAGCCCGGCCGACTCCCCCGCGCCGAACTCCAGCCCGCCGCCGGTGGCGGAGAGCAGGGTGCGGGCGATGGAGAGCCCGAGGCCGGAGCCGTCCACGTTCTGGTGGCGGGGGGAGCGCCAGAAGCGGTCGCCGATCCGCTCCAGCTCCTCGTCGGTGAGGCCGGGTCCGCCGTCCGCCACGGTGACCGCGACCTCGTCCGCGCGCAGCGCCACCGCCACCCGCACCGCCTCCCCCTCGGGGGTGAACTTCAGGGCGTTGTCGACCACCGCGTCCAGCGCGCTGCCGAACCCCACCGGGTCGGTCCAGCCCAGCGCCATCGGCGGCCCCTCCCAGCCCAGCGCCACCCCGCGCTGCTCGGCGACCGGCCGCCAGGCGTGCACCCGCTCCAGGGCCAGCCGGACCAGGTCGGTGTGCTGGGCCTCCGGACGGGCGTGCTCGGCGGTGGCCAGCCCCAGCAGGTCGTCCAGCACCCGGGCCAGCCGCCGCCCCTCCTCGCGCACCCCGGACAGCTCCTCCTCATGGCCCTCGGGCAGCTCCAGGCCCAGCAGCTCGACCCGCAGCATCAGCGCGGCCAGCGGGTTGCGCAGCTGGTGCGAGGCGTCCGCGACAAAGGCCCGCTGGCGCTCCATGGAGAGCTCCACATGGTCGGCCATCTCATTGAAGGACCCGGCCAGCCGGCGCAGCTCCGGCGGCCCGCCGGCGGCGGCCACCCGGGCGTTCATCCGCCCGGTGGCGATCTCATGGGTGGCCTTGTCGAGCACCCGTACCGGCCGCAGCACCCAGCCGGTGAGCCGGACGGCGGCCACCACCGCGACGATCATGGCGGCGGCCTCGCCGGCGCCCAGCAGCAGCCAGCGGTGCAGGATGCGGGCGCGCAGCGCCCCGGTGGGCGACTCGGTGAGCACCACGGCGACCACATCGCCGTCCCGGACCACCGGGGAGGCCACCGCCAGGGTGCGGTCGGTGGTCCATGGCCACACCTGCGGCGGGTTGTGGCTGCGGCGGCCGTCCAGCGCCTCCTGGAACGCCTCCTCGTGCGGCCCGGCCGCTGGGCTCCACCAGCCGCCGGGCGAGACCGCGAGGGTGCCGCCGCTGCGGGAGAAGACCCCGGCCCGGATGCCGTACACCTGGTGGTAGCGGACCACCTCGGCGCGGAGCGCGCGCAGCTGGGTGACGTCGTCGCCGTCGGCCGGGGCGTACTGGGCGAGGCCGGCGAAGCGGGCGGCGTCGTCGATCCGGTCGATGATCACATGCTGCTGCTCGGCGGCGGCCTCGGCGGCGGCCAGCGGTACGCCGAGCGCGGCCAGCACGCAGGCCATCAGGGAGAGCAGGATGCCGAGGAGGCGGGTGCGCATCGCGGGTCAGCGGTCGCTTCCGGCCGCCGGGGGCTGCGTGGCGGGCTGCGCGGGGGGCTGTGTGGCGGGCTCATGGGGAGGCACGACTGGGGACACGGCCGGAGGCCCGGCGGGAGGCCCGACAGGGGTCTCGGCGGGGGTCTCGGCAGGGGTCTCGGTGACCAGCCGGTAGCCGACGCCTCGGACCGTCTCCACCAGGGCGGGCAGCGCCAGCTTGGCCCGCAGCGAGGCGATATGGACCTCCAGGGTGCGGCCGTTGCCCTCCCAGCCGCTGCGCCAGACCTCGCTGAAGATCTGCTCCCGCCGGTAGACCACGCCCGGGTGCTGGGCGAGCAGCGCCAGCAGGTCGAACTCCTTGCGGGTGAGCGGCACTTCGCGGCCCTCCACGGTCACCCGGCGCCCCTCCCGGTCGAGGGCGACCCCGCGCGCGGCCAGCGGGCCGCCCTCGGCGACCCAGCCGGCGGGGGCGGGCTCGCCGGCGCGGTCCGCCGTCGGGGCGGCGCCCCGGCGGGCGACGGCATGGATACGGGCCAGCAGCTCGCCCATGTCGTACGGCTTGGTGACGTAGTCGTCGGCGCCCAGGTTGAGGCCGTGGATGCGGGAACGGGTGTCGGCCCGCGCGGTCACCATGATCACCGGTACGCCGCTGCGGTCCCGGATCCGGCTGCACACCTCGAAGCCGTCCCGGTCCGGCAGGCCGAGGTCGAGCAGCACCACCCGGTAGGGCTCGGCGCCGTCCGGGACCAGCGCGTCCAGCGCCTCGCTGCCGCTGCGCGCATGGCGGACCCGGAAGCCGTGCCGGCTGAGCACCGCCACCAGGGCGGTCGCCACATGGTCGTCGTCCTCGACGAGGAGCAGGCGCATCCCGGTCTCCCCCTTCTGCCCGATGTGCGTCGTCTCTGCGCGGTGTGCGTGGCCTGTGGCCGCCGATGTGCGTGGCCTGTGGCCGATGTGCGTGGCCTGTGGCCGATGTGCGTGGTCGTCCTGCCCGTCTCGCTTCGGCAGCCCTGCGCGGTCCTCTGCATCCATGCCCACGCCGCCCGCCCAGGTCAACCCCGATCAGGTGAACCTCTGCGTACCGTTATTGACCTGGAACATGGCCCTTCGCACCGGATACGCCCGGCGCCACCTGCGCGGGGCGCGGCTGTGTCCCGATCGTGACCCTCAAGTTCCGCTCAGATCTGCTGACGGTGTGTCTCCGGCGCTCCTATGGTCGCCCCACCGAGGCTGCGGACCCCACCGGTCCGCGCCCCGGACGGGCACCCGCCCGAGAGAGCAACCGCCCGAGAGAGCAACCGCCCGGACGAGCAGCCGGCAGGCCGGTATGAGGGAGCAGCGTGCGATGACCGAGGCCGCCACCGCCACCGAGACCACCGCCGGGACCGACGGCCTGGTGGTGCTGAAGGGCGTCAACAAGCACTTCGGTGCGCTGCATGTGCTCCAGGACGTGGACCTCTCCATCGCCGCCGGCGAGGTGGTCGTGGTGATCGGCCCTTCGGGCTCCGGCAAGTCGACCCTCTGCCGGACGATCAACCGGCTGGAGACCGTCGACTCCGGCACCATCACCGTGGACGGCCGCCCGCTGCCCGCCGAGGGCAGGGAGCTGGCCCGGCTGCGCGCCGAGGTCGGCATGGTGTTCCAGTCGTTCAACCTCTTCGCGCACAAGACGGTGCTGGAGAACGTGGTGCTGGGCCAGGTCAAGGTGCGCCGGGTGGCGCGCGACCAGGCCGAGGCCAAGGCCCGGGCGCTGCTCGACCGGGTCGGGGTGGCCGCCCAGGCCGACAAGTACCCGGCGCAGCTCTCCGGCGGCCAGCAGCAGCGCGTGGCCATCGCCCGGGCGCTGGCCATGGACCCCAAGGTGATGCTCTTCGACGAGCCGACCTCCGCCCTGGACCCCGAGATGATCAACGAGGTCCTGGAGGTGATGCGGCAGCTCGCCGCCGACGGCATGACCATGGTCGTGGTCACCCATGAGATGGGCTTCGCCCGCTCCGCCGCCAACCGGGTGATCTTCATGGCGGACGGCCGCATCGTCGAGCAGAACACGCCCGAGGCGTTCTTCACCGCGCCCCGCAGCGACCGGGCCAAGGACTTCCTGTCGAAGATCCTGCACCACTGAGACCCCGGCGCCGCCGCCGAGCAGACCGACGCCCGACTCCGCCTGGTCCGGACCGGGTGCAACCCCGCCAAGGAGAGAACCCGTATGAGGACTCGTCGCACCGCCGCAGCCGTACTGGCCGTGCTCGCCCTGACCGCCGTCGCCGCCTGCGGCAAGGACGGTTCGCCGAACGACGACAGCGCCGGCTCCAGCACCTCGTACGAGGTGAAGAAGGATGTCTCGATCTCCGGCTCGGCCACCTTCGACGCCGCCAAGAAGCGCGGCAAGCTGATCGTCGGTGCCAAGGCCGACCAGCCCAACCTGGGCTTCGAGGACGTCACCAGCGGCACCCGCTCCGGCTTCGACATCGAGATCGCCAAGATGGTCGCCGCCGACCTGGGCTTCTCCCCGGACAAGATCGAGTTCAAGACGATCCCCTCCACCAACCGCGAGACCGCGATCTCCGGCGGCGAGGTCGACTACTACGTCGGCACCTACACCATCAACGACGAGCGCAAGAAGAGCATCTCCTTCGCGGGCCCGTACTACGTGGCCGGCCAGGACCTGCTGGTGGGCCAGGACAACAGCGACATCACCGGCCCGGAGTCCACCAAGGGCAAGAAGGTCTGCTCGGCGAGCGGCTCCACCTCCATCGACCGGATCAAGACGTACGGCGCCGAGATCGTCGCCTTCGACACCTACTCGCAGTGCGTCGACAAGCTGCTCGACAAGTCGGTCGACGCGGTGACCACCGACGACGCCATCCTCAAGGGCTACGGCGCCAAGTACGAGGGCAAGCTCAAGGTCGTCGGCAAGCCGTTCTCCGAGGAGCCGTACGGCGTCGGCCTCAACAAGGACGACAAGGCGCTGCGCGACGCGATCAACAACGCCCTTGAGGCGCACGAGAAGAACGGCGACTGGAAGAAGGCGTACGACGCCACGCTGGGCAAGTCCGGCGCCGACGCCACCCCGCCGCAGCTCGCCCGCTACTGACCGACCCTCCGGGGCGGCGGCGTGCGGACGCCGCCGCCCCGGCCATGCCCGATCTCCACCTGGGAGGGGGACGGCCGCCGTGAACTTCCTGTTCCGCGACGACAACTTCGCGCTCTTCCGTGACGGCTTTCTGGGCACGGTCGAGCTGACCGTGCTCAGCGGCCTGCTGGCCGTGCTGCTGGGGGTGCTGCTGGCCGCCTTCCGGGTGTCGCCCGTGCCGCCGCTGCGCGTCTTCGGCACCGTGTGGGTGAATGTGCTCCGCAACACCCCGCTGGTGCTGCTCTTCTTCGCGGTCGTCTTCGGACTGCCGAAGATCGGCATCTCGCTGGACTACTTCACCTTCGCCGTGCTGGCCCTCGGCTGCTACACCGCCAGCTTTGTCTGCGAGGCGGTGCGCTCCGGCATCAACACGGTGCCGCTCGGGCAGGCGGAGGCCGCCCGCAGCCTGGGCATGACCTTCGGCCAGACGCTGCGCCTGGTGGTGCTGCCGCAGGCCGGACGCACCGTCATCGCACCGATCGGCTCGGTGCTGATCGCGCTGGCCAAGAACTCGGCCATCGCCGGGGCGTTCAATGTCGCCGGCCTCTATGACGTGATGCGGACCTGGAACGAGCGGGGCTACGACATCACCGCGATCTTCTTCTGGGTGGCCCTCGGCTATCTGGTCGTCAGCTTTGCCATCAGCGGGCTCTTCCGCCTGCTGGAGAACCGGCTGGCGGTGGCCCGATGAGCAGCGTCAGCGTCCTGTACGACGCCCCCGGCCCCCGCGCCCGGCTCCGCAACCGCGTCATCGGCGTGGCCGCCACCATCGGCATCGCCGCCCTGATCTGGCTGGTCATCGACCGGCTGGCCGGCCATGGGCAGTTCTCCGCCGCCATGTGGGAGCCGTTCCAGTACACCCGCACCCAGGAACGGCTGCTGCACGGCCTGCAGGACACCCTGCTGGCGTTCGCCTTCGCCGCCGTGCTGTCGCTGGCACTCGGCACCCTGCTGGCGGCCGGACGGCTCTCCGACCACCGGCCGGTGCGCTGGTTCAGCACCGCGTTCGTCGAGTTCTTCCGGGCGATGCCGCTGGTCATCATGATCTTCGCGCTCTACCAGGGACTCTTCAGCGACGCCCCGATGTGGGCGCTGGTGATCGGCCTGACCCTCTACAACGGCTCGGTGCAGGCGGAGATCTTCCGCGCCGGGATCAACGCCGTACCGCGCGGCCAGAGCGAGGCCGCGTATGCGCTCGGCATGCGCAAGACGCAGGTGATGGGCACCGTCCTGGTCCCGCAGGCGTTCCGCGCGATGCTGCCCTCGGTGCTCAGCCAGCTGGTGGTGACCCTCAAGGACACCTCGCTCGGCTACATCATCACCTATGAGGAGCTGCTGTACGTCGGCAAGCTGATCGCCGGCACCACCAGCACCCCCGAGGGCTACCCTTATGTGCCCGTGGTCATGGTGATCGCGCCGGTCTACATCGGGCTCTGCCTGGCCCTCTCCGGACTCGCCAAGTGGATCGAGGCGCGCGGGCGGCGCAGCCGCAAGGGCACCCCGCCGACCCCGGCCGCCGGCACCCCCGGCGCAGCGGGCGCCGACCCGCTGGGCCCGGCGGGCGCCGCGCTCGCCGCCGCCGTCCCCGCGCCGGCTGCGCCGGAGCACGACCTGGGCGCCGTACCGCGCGACGCCCGGCCGGAACCGCCCGCCACCAAGGAGTGACGGCGGCCCAGCCGACACCTGGTCAACCGCCCCCGGAGCGCCCGCCGCTCCGGGGGCGGTGCAACGCGATCCGGCGTACACCCGGCGCTGCTTGACGCGCCCCCCGGTGATCTGTTGCATTGCTCTTCGTGACACGATGCGGGGCACGCAGGCGAAGCGCCCGACCGACCGGACCGGCACGCCGTCGGCTGGGCCTTCCGCGCCCCCGCCCCGCACTCCCCGGAGCCGCACCGTGGACCCGGTGATCATCGTCGGGGCAGGCCCGGTCGGCCTCGCCCTGGCGCTCGACCTCGCCCGCCACGAGGTGCCCAGCATCGTCCTGGACGACGGGCCCGGCCTCTCCCCCGAATCGCCCCGCACCACCGTGCTGCGCCCCGACACCGCCGCCCAGCTGATCCGCCTCGGCTACACCCGGGCCACCGCCGACGGCGCCACCTGGGACAGCTGGCGCATACTCCGCCGCCGCCAGGAGGTGCTCCACCTCGACCTGTCCGCCACCCCCGTGCTGCACCTCCCCCAGCACCGGCTGCAACGCGGGCTGCGGGACGCCGCCGGCGCCGAACCGCTGATCGAGCTGGTAGCCCGGCAGCGGGTCGAGGAGCTGGAGCAGGACGGCGACGGGGTGAGCGTACGCACCCGGCAGACCGAGAACGGCCACTCCACCTGGTGGCGCGGCAGCCACCTGGTGGGCTGCGACGGCGCCCGGTCCACCGTCCGCAAGCTGCTGCGGATCCGCTTCCCCGGCCGCACCGCCGTGGACCGCTACGCGGTCGCCACCCTCCGGGTCGACCTGCCCTTCCCCGGCGAGGCCCGGCTGCACCGCGACCCCCCGTGGCGCGGCGACCGCGAAGCCCTCGCCCGCCCGCTGCCGGACGGCCTCTGGCGGCTGGACTGGCGGCTGCCGCCCGGGCGGCCCACGCCCGCCGCACCCGTCGATCCGCACGCCACCTGGCCCGGCATCGTCACCGGCGACACCCTGGTCTCCCGGGTACGGGCCACCCTGGCCGGCTGGTGCGGCGAGGTCCCCCGCTACGACCTGCTGGCCGCCGCCGACCACACCGTCCAGCAGCGGCTGGCCGGACGGTTCCGCGCCGGACGCTGCTTCCTCGCCGGGGACGCCGCCCACCTGCACGGCGCGCTCGGCATGCAGAACCTCGACGACGGGCTGCGCGACGCCGCCAACCTCGCCTGGAAGCTCGCCCTGGTCTGGCACCGCCACGCCGACGACGCCCTGCTGGACTCCTACCAGGCCGAGCGGCGCGGCGCGGTCGGCGCCCGGCTGCGCGCCGTCGACCAGGCCATGCCGCTGCTGCGGCCGGTCAAGGGGTGGGAGCAGGCCCGCCGCAACCTGCTGTCGGGCTCCTTCCGCAAGCACGCCCCGCTGCTGGCCGACGGTGCGCTGGGCACCGGACGGTTCGGCAGCCCGCCGGCCTACCCGGGCGGGCCGTCCGGACCCCGGGGCGAGCGGCGCGGCACCGCGCTCTCCCAGGGCATGGACTCCACCGCCCCCGGGGTCCTCGTCCCCGACGTACCGGTGATCGCCGCCGACGGCTCGCACCACCGGCTGCACGAACGGCTGGGGCGCGGCTTCCTGCTGGTCCTGGTGGCCCCGGGCACCGGGGTGTGGGCCAGCGAGCACTGGCTCGGCGCCGGGCTGATGCCCCGGCTCGCCGAGACCGCCGCCGCGCTGCCGGTACCGGCCGAGGTGGTGGTGGCCGAGGTGTACGCCGGGGCGACCGCCCACACCGTGCTGCTGGTCCGGCCGGACGGGCACCTGGTCGGCACCATGCAGGGCTGCCGACCGGAGGAGCTGCACGCCCTCGCCGACCGCGCCCGAGGCGGCCCGGCCGCCCTCCCCACCGCCGAACCCACCGCCTGAACCCCGCCCCATCCGCACGCCACCCACCACCAGCGGCGTCCCAGCCCGGCCCTCGCCGCCCCTGCGCACCCCAGCAGTACGTGCCTCAACACCCCCACCCGCGCGCCTCCCACCGGACACCACCCGCCCAGACCGCGCCCGCCGCCGGCCCTGCGCCCCCACAGCAGTACGCGCCCCCACACCCCCCACACCCCTCCCACCAGCGGCTTTCCGGCCCTGCTCCTCGCCCCGGCGGCGGGTGGCCCGGTGCCCGGAGGCGGCCTGCTTGACCAGCCGCAGCCCGCATGATTCACTCCGCCCGTGGGACACCTCGGCCTCAGGCTCTTCCGCCGCACGCACCTGGACACGGTCCGGTACGTCGGCTGCCTGTGTTGTCGCTGCGCCGTCTGAAGCACCCCGCTAGCGGACCCCTCCGGCCCCGTACGGCCGCCCGACGCATCCGGTCCGCGCCACCGCGCCCCGCGCCGCCGCCCCGCCGGTACAGCCGACCGGCCCCGGGCATCCCCGCAGCCGCAGCCGCCCACCACCGGGCGCCGCCGCACCCAGGACGGTCCCCTTGCCCCGCACCGACGCGCCCGCGTCCACCCCGGAGGCCCCCGTGCCGCCGGCCACCCCCGACGCACCGCCGCGCCCCGGCCACCCGGCCCCCGACGGCCCCGGCCTCAGCGAACTGCTGGACTTCGCCCACCGCACCGCCGCCGACCCCGACACCCTGGCGCTGCTGCCGCTCGACCCGGCGGAGCGGACCTGGATCGCCCTGGAGGGTCCGGGCGGCAGCGAGGCATGGATCATCGGCTGGCCACCCGGCGCCGAGACCGGCTGGCACGACCACGGCGGTTCCCGGGGCGCCTTCGTCACCGCGACCGGACGGCTGGCCGAGCAGTCCATCGCCGTGGAACTGCCCACCGAGGGCTGGCGCACCCTGGAACTGGTGGACGGAGTCGACCGCGAGCGCGACCTGCCGGCGGGCCGGGGCCGGGCCTTCGGACCCCGCCACGTCCACCAGGTGGTCAACGCCTCCCAGGAGGAGCACGCGGTGTCGGTGCACGTCTACCATCCGCCGCTGCCCCTGCTGCGCCGCTACAGCCGCCATGGCCGGGTGCTCCGGCTGGAGCTTGTCGAGGGACCCGAGGAGTGGGCGCCGTGACCGCCGCACCACGCAGCATCGACCAGGCCCTGGCAGAGGCCCGCGCCCGCCTCGACCGGCTGACGCCACCTCAGGCGGCCGAAGCCGTCCGGCAGGGCGCGCTGCTGGTCGACACCCGCTATGCCGCGCTGCGCGACCGCGACGGCACCATCCCCGGTGCCCTGGTGGTCGAACGCAATGAGCTGGAATGGCGGCTCGACCCGCAGTGCGACCACCGACTGCCGGAGGCCGTCCACCACGACCTGCGGATCATCGTGCTCTGCAACGAGGGCTACGCCTCCTCACTGGCCGCCGTCTCCCTCCAGGAACTCGGCCTGCACCGGGCAACCGACCTGGAGGGCGGCTTCCAGGCATGGTCCGCCGCCGGACTCCCGGTCACCCCGCCGACGTAAGCCGTTGGGCGGGGCAACCGGACGCCCACTGCGGCCGTCAGACCCCGAACCGTGCTGAACCGGCCGAGCAGTCACAAGGCCGGGCGCGCTCGTGGGGACCGTCCGGTGCGGTATCCCCGCCGCCCGGGCGCACCTGCGCGGCGAGCCGGGCTCCACCCGGCCGCCCGGATCCTCGCGCACGGTCACACGGTCGCCGACCTCAACCGCGCGGTACCTCCCGCAGGAGCACTCCACGCTGTGCCTCGGTCTTTGGGTACTTTGCGACCTGGTCGCTGAAACCGGGCGGGCCGGAGTCTGAAAGCAGCGCCCGGTCAGGTGTCGGGGAGCCAGTGGTCCAGGTCTTCGGTGGGGGCGCCTTCGGCGGCGAGGGCTTCTCGGACGACGCGCAGTGCCAGGCCCTCCGGGTAGCCCCGGCGGGCGAGCATTCCGGCGAGGCGGCGGATGCGTACCTGGCGGTCGAGACCTCGGGTGGAGCGGAGCTTGCGGTCGACCAGGGTGCGGGCGGTGTCGGCCTCCTGCTCCGGGTCGAGACGGGCGACGGCTTCGTCGACGACCGCGCCGGAGACCCCTCGGGAGCGCAGCTCCCGGGCGAGGGCGCGGCGGGCCAGGCCACGGCCGGTGTGGCGGGAGTCCACCCAGGCGTCGGCGAAGGCCGCGTCGTCGATCAGGCCCACGTCCTCGAAGCGGGAGAGCACCTCCTCCGCGGTCTCGTCGGGGATGGACCGCTTGCGCAGGGCGTCGGCGAGCTGCTTGCGGGTGCGCGGCGAGCCGGTGAGCAGCCGGAGGCAGATCGCCCGTGCCTGGGCTGCGGGGTCCTGGGGTTCTGCTTCCGGCTGCGGCCCCGGCCGGTCGGCACGGGCCCATCTGCCGGACCGGCGTGGCCGTGACGGCTCGGGCTCCGGCTCGGGCTGCGGTTCCGGGGCAGGGGCAGGGGCAGGGGGCACCCCGGCGCCCGGATGCTGCTGGTACGAGGACCCCACGGCGCCGCTGGCGCACCAGTCCAGTGGACCCCAGTCGCCCGTCTCCGGCGGTCCGCCGGGGACGGGCGACTCTGCGTTGCTCCGCATCGGCGGCTCAGGCCTTGGCGGTCTTCTTGGCGGCGGTCGTCTTGGCTGCGGTGGTGGCCGTGATCGGCTTGGCCCCGTCCGCAGCGGCGGCCGAAGCGGCCGGCGCCGCACCGGCAGCGGCCGGGTCCGCAGCATCGGCGGGGGCGTCGACGCGCGGGCCGACGCCCAGCTTCTCCTTGATCTTCTTCTCGATCTCGTCGGCGAGGTCGGGGTTGTCGCGCAGGAAGTTCCGCGCGTTCTCCTTGCCCTGGCCGAGCTGGTCGCCCTCGTAGGTGTACCAGGCGCCCGACTTGCGGATGAAGCCGTGCTCCACCCCCATGTCGATCAGGCCGCCCTCGCGGCTGATGCCCACGCCGTAGAGGATGTCGAACTCGGCCTGCTTGAACGGCGAGGCCACCTTGTTCTTGACGACCTTGACGCGGGTGCGGTTGCCGACCGCCTCGGTGCCGTCCTTGAGGGTCTCGATACGGCGGATGTCGAGCCGGACCGAGGCATAGAACTTCAGCGCCCGGCCACCGGTGGTGGTCTCCGGGGAGCCGAACATCACGCCGACCTTCTCGCGGAGCTGGTTGATGAAGATCGCGGTGGTCTTGGACTGGTTGAGCGCAC
The DNA here is from genome assembly GCF_003258605.2 of Peterkaempfera bronchialis. Classification (NCBI taxonomy): domain Bacteria; kingdom Bacillati; phylum Actinomycetota; class Actinomycetes; order Kitasatosporales; family Streptomycetaceae; genus Peterkaempfera; species Peterkaempfera bronchialis. Next base: position 5,015,913 of record NZ_CP031264.1, on the reverse strand, counting down.
CGGTGATCTTCCGCAGCGCCTGGCTCATCAGCCGGGCCTGGAGGCCCACGTGGGAGTCGCCCATCTCGCCCTCGATCTCGGCGCGCGGCACCAGGGCCGCCACCGAGTCGATGACGATGAGGTCGATCGCCCCGGACCGGATGAGCATGTCCGTGATCTCCAGGGCCTGCTCGCCGGTGTCCGGCTGGGAGACCAGGAGGGCGTCGGTGTCGACGCCCAGCTTCTTCGCGTAGTCGGGGTCGAGGGCGTGCTCGGCGTCCACGAACGCCACGATGCCGCCGGCCTTCTGTGCGTTGGCCACCGCATGGAGGGCGATGGTCGTCTTGCCGGAGGACTCCGGTCCGTAGACCTCCACCACGCGGCCGCGTGGAAGGCCCCCGACGCCGAGGGCGACGTCCAGGGCGATGGAGCCGGTCGGGATGACCTCGATCGGTGCGCGTGCCTCGTCACCGAGGCGCATCACCGATCCCTTGCCGAACTGTCGCTCGATCTGTGCGAGCGCGGTCTCTAGGGCCCGCTCGCGATCGGTACCTGCCATGGATTCCACCCTGCTGGTTTGTGCTGTGCGCTTCATCGTCATCGACGCTAGCGCGTACCACTGACAATCGGCCCCGGGAGGGCCCAGCCTGTGGATAACCCGCCGTGAACCAGCATACAGAACACAAGTTCGATTAAGCGGGAAGACGGCACCCCGCCAGGCGCGCGCCTCGGAAACGCGGCCCGGAAACGCGGCCCCGGAAAGTCAGCCGTCCTCGCCGTCCCGGGCGCCCCTGGCACCCCGGGAGACCAGCCGCCGCAGCCGGAGCCGCAGCCGCCGGGCCTCCCCCCGGTCGATCCGGGGGTCCTGCGCCACCTCGTAGCGCTTCACATAGGTGGAGACGAACCCCTGGAGGGTCGCCGCCGCCGGGATGGCGATCACCGCGCCCACCGCGCCCAGCAGCGCGGCCCCCGCGATCACCGAACCGAACGCCACCGCCGGGTGCACCTCGACGGTCCGCGCCGTGATCCTCGGCTGGAGCAGGTAGTTCTCCACCTGCTGGTAGACGACCACGAAGGCCAGCACCCAGAGCGCGTCCACCGGCTCCACGGTGAGCGCCACCAGCATCGGCAGCGCCCCCGCGAGATAGGTGCCGATGGTCGGTACGAACTGGGAGACCACCCCCACCCAGATCGCCAGCGCCGCCGCGTAGGGGATGCCGATCAGGGTGAAGGCCACCCAGTGGCCGGCCGCCGAGAAGACCGCGAGCAGCGCCCGGGAGTAGAGGTAACCGCCGGTCTTGGCCAGCGCGATCTCCCAGGCCCGCAGCACCTCGGCCTGCTTGGCCGGCGGCAGCAGCGAGCAGACCGTACGCCGCACCCGGGGCCCGTCCGCCGTGAGGTAGAAGGTGAACAGCGCGATGGTGAAGAGCTGGAAGAGCCCGCCGAGCAGGGTGCTGGACAGCCCCCAGATGTTGTCGGCGGCCTGCTGCGCGTACTTCTCCGCATTGCCGGAGTCCTGGAGCACCCGCTTCTGCAACTGGTCCAGGGTCAGGTCGCTGTGGAAGGTGCTGTTGACCCAGCCGATCAGGTCGTTCAGCAGATGCGGCAGCTGCCGCGCCACCTGGCCGACCTGGTCGACCAGCAGCGTGCCCAGCGCGGTCAGGAACCCGCCCATGCAGACCAGCACGGCCAGGAAGACGATGAAGGTGCCTACCCCGCGCCGCACCCCACGGGCGGCCATCCGGTCCACCGCGGGCTCCATCGCCAGCGACAGGAAGAAGGAGACCAGCACCATCGTGAAGAGGCCGATCAGCTGGTGGAAGGCCCAGGTCGCGAACTGGAAGAGCCCGGCGAAGAGAAAGAGCAGCAGCAGCGCCCTGGGCAGCCAGCGCGGCATGGTGTCGCCCCACCGCGAGGGCCGCTCCGGCGCGGGAGCGGCGGGAGCGGGGGGAACGGGGGGAACGGCGGGGTCCGGGGTCGGGGTCTGCTGGGGTATTTCACTGCGAGCCACCGGCCCAGTGTCGCCGATGGCGCGATGCGGTCACGCAGGGGCCCGGCCCGGTACGGCCCCGCCGGCTCGGCTCAGCGGTGCGCGGCGGGCACCTCCATCGCCGCGCACACCGCGCGCCAGACGTCCTTGGCCTCCCAGCCGGCGTCCAGCGCCTGGTACACGGTGCGCCCGCCGAGTTCGGTCATCACATGGTCGCGGGCGAAGCTGTCCGCGTACGCCTCACCGAAGTGGGCGTTCATCCTCCGCCAGAACTCTGTCAGCCGCATGGCACCCAGTATCCCGCGCCCAGCCGACCGCCCGCCCACCCGCTCACCCGGTCGCCATCCGCACCAGCGCGGTGACCAGCACCGCCGCCCCGACCACCAGCAGGAACGGCGCCCGGAGCAGCACCGCGGTGCCCGCCGCCGCCAGTCCGGCCGCCTGGGCGTCCAGGACCAGGCCGTGCCCGTGCTGCGCCCCGAAGGTCTGGAGTACGGTCAGCGCCGCCAGCAGCGCCACCGGGGCCAGCGCGGCGAAGCGCCGTACGGCGGGGCGGTCCAGCAGCCCGGTCGGCACATTCAGGCCCAGCAGCTTCATCAGGTAGCAGCCGGCGGCGGTGGCGCCGATCGCGAGCCAGACGGTCATCGGGGGGCCTCCCCGCGCGGCGGGCCCGGAGCCGGAGCGCCCCCGCCACCAGCGGCACGGCCGCCAGCGCCAGCAGCACCGGGACCCCGGACGGCACCACAAAGGTCGCGCCCAGCGCCAGCGCCGCCCCGATGACGGCGACCGCGCGCTCGGCGCCGCCCTCCCGCAGCCGGGGTGCCAGCAGCGCCAGGAAGACGGCCGGACCGGCCGCGTCCAGGCCGTAGGCGGCGGGGTCGCCCAGCGCGTCGGCGCCGAGCGCTCCGGCCAGGGTGGTGAGGTTCCACAGGACGAAGAGGCAGAGCCCGGTGACGGTGAACCCCAGGCGGGCCGAGCGCCGGTCCGGCTGAGCCAGGGTCACCGCAGCGGTCTCATCGATCATCAGCTGCGCGGCGAACGGGCGCACCGCCCGGGGCAGCGCCAGCCGCTCGGAGAGCCGCAGGCCGTAGAAGGTGTTGCGCACCCCGAGGAAGAGCGCCCCGACGACCGCCGCCGCCGGTGCCGCCCCGGCGGCCAGCGCGCCGACCAGGGCGAACTGCGAGGCGCCGGTGAAGACCAGCAGGCTGAGGGCGCAGGTCTGCCAGACGGTCAGCTGCGCCGTCGCCCCGGCCACACCGAACGCCACCCCGGAGATGCCCACCGCGATCCCCACCCCCAGCGCGTCCCGGACGACGGCGGCGTCGGAGCGGGCGGGCGGCTCGGCGGTGGCTGCTGGTGGTCGTGTCGCTGCGGTCATGCGGCGATGCTCGCCGAAGGCCGGGGGGCGGGTCTTGTACATTCCTGCACGCCCCCGCCGGCCCGCCTCGGCCGCGCTCGCGGTGGTGGGCGCCCCCGGAAGTGCCAGGTCAGGTGGGCGCGAGCGGGACTCGGGCGGCGCAGGGACGAGGCACGCACGGGGCCCTGGACAGGCTGGGAACGAGCACGGGCGGAGTGGGGCAGGCACGGACGCCGGCACGACGGGGACGGGCGACTGGTCGACAGCACCAGCACCCCGGCCGCTACCCCCGGCCGCGTTCGCGGCGGTAGGCGCCCGGGGGGACGCCGACGATCCGGCGGAAGTGGCGGGTGAGGTGGGCCTGGTCGACAAAGCCGACCTCGGCGGCGGCGTGGGCGGGCGGCACCCCGGCGTCCAGCAGCAGCCGGGCGCGGCGGACCCGCTGCTGGTTGAGCCAGGTGTGCGGGGGCAGCCCATGGGCGTCGCGGAAGGCCCGGAGCAGCGGGAAGGGCCGGGTGCCGACGGCGGCGGCGAGCTCCTCCAGGGTGGGCGGCTCCGCCAGCCGGGTCTCCAGGATGTCGCGGGCCTGCCGTACGGTCCGCCGCCCGGTGGCCGGACCGGGGCCGGTCGGGGCGGGGCCGGCGTGGGCGCGCAGCAGCCGGGCGACGGTGAGGCGCAGCAGGGTGTCGGCGGCCAGTCCGTCGTCGCGCTCGGCGGCGCGGTGGATCTCGGCGACCATCCCGGCGAGCCGTGCGTCGGGGATGACGACTTCGGTGAACCCCGGCAGTCCCCGGCCCGGGGTGCCGATCTCCTCGGCGACGGCGGCCACCAGCCCGGCCTCGGGGTAGAGCACCCGGTAGCTCCAGCCGTCGGGGGCGCCGGAGTGGCCGGTGTGTACGACGTCGGGGTTGACCAGGGCGACGCTGCCCGCCCCGGCGCGTTCGGTGCTGCCCCGGTGGTGGAACTCCTCCACCCCTTCGGTGATCGCGGCGATGACATAGGTGTCGTGGGTGTGACGCCCGAAGGAGTGCCGGATGTAGCGGGCGGTGAGCAGGTCGACGCCGGGCAGCGCGGGGTGGGTCCAGTAGCGGGCGGTCTCCTCGGCCATACCGCCATCCTGCCTCCCCCGCCGTTCCGCCGTTCCACCGTTCCACCGGTCGGCCGGTCGGCCGGTCGGTCGGCCGGTCCGCCGGTCGGCGGGGAGTTGCCGGGTGCCCCTCCCCGCCGACGCGGTCTGCCGGGCTCAGCCGGTCCGGCCGCCCGCCGCGACCGGCTCGCCCTGCCCGGCGGGCGGCTCGCCCTCCCCGCGTACGGCCCACCCGCCGCCGGGGAGCCATACGCCGGGGACGGTCCCTCGCTGAGGCCGAACCGCTGGTGCAGCCGCCGCAGCGGCCCGGGTGCCCACCAGGCGGCGCGGCCGGTGAGCGCCAGCACGGCGGGCACCAGCAGGGTGCGGACCACCATGGCGTCCATCACCACCGCCAGCGCCACCCCGAGGCCCAGCATCTTGGTGTTGGCGATCCGCGAGGTCCCGATGGCGACCATCACCACGGCCAGGATGACGGCGGCGGCGGTGATCACGCCCCCGGTGTGCCGGATGCCCTGCACCACGGCGGCCCGGTGGTCACCGCCGTGGTGCAGCTCCTCCTTGATCCGGGAGAGCAGGAAGACGCCGTAGTCCATGGAGAGGCCGAAGGCCAGGCAGAACATCAGCACCGGCAGGGCGGTCTCGATGGTGCCGGTGGGGGTGAAGCCGAGCAGCCCGGAGAGGTGCCCGTCCTGGAAGACCCAGACCACGGCGCCGAGCATCGCGGTGAGGCTGAGCGCGTTGAGCAGCACGGCCTGCACCGGTACCAGGACGCTGCCGGTGAGCAGGAAGACCAGGACCAGGGTGGCCAGCACGATGATGCCGATCGCCCAGGGCAGGCCGCGCCCGATGGCGGACTGGGTGTCGACCAGCGCTGCGGCGGTGCCCGCCGTGTGGGTGGCGAAGGGGGCCGGGACGCCGCGCACGGCCCGGACCAGGTCCTCGCTCTCCCGCGAGACGTCCTCCACCGAGGGCACCACGGTGAGGTGGGAGGTCGGTCCGGCGGTGCGTACGGGCTGTGCGGGGCCGGTGCGGCGGCCTTCGGCGTACTGGCCGGCGGGGGCGTCCACCCGCAGGACACCGGGCAGGGCCGAGAGCTGCTGCGCATACCGGTCCAGCGCCGCCGCCTGCGGCTGCTCGGCGATCACCTCGATCACCCCGGCCGGGCTGCCGGCGAAGCCGTCCCGGATGTGCTGCTGGACGGCGTGGGCCTCCGAGGAGGCGGGCAGCTGGCGGTCGTCGCCGGAGCCGAAGTGGACCCGCAGGAAGGGTGTGCCGACCAGCACCAGCACCGCCAGGGTGCCGGCGGCGAAGAACGGGGCGCGGCGCATCGCCAGCCCGGCCAGCCGGGCCCAGCCGGCGCCCGGCTCCCGACCGGCCTCCCGACCGGACTGCCGACCGGACTGCCGCGCCGAGACGGCTCCAGGGCGGCGGCGTCGCAGCAGCCGCCGTACGTCCAGGGCGTCGACCCGCCGCCCGAGCACGGCCAGCAGCGCCGGAAGCACCACCAGGGCGGCGGCGCAGGCCAGCACCACCACGCTGATGCCCGCATAGGCCATCGACCGCAGGAAGTAGAGCGGGAAGACCAGCATCGCGGCCAGCGAGACGGCCACGGTCGCGGCGGAGAAGAGCACGGTGCGCCCGGCGGTGTCCAGGGTGGCGGCGATGGCGTCGCGGGTGTCCCGGCCGGCCGCGAGTTCCTCCCGGTAGCGGCGGACGATCAGCAGCGCGTAGTCGATGGCGAGGCCGAGGCCGAGCGCCGTGGTGAGGTTGAGGGCGAAGACGGAGACATCGGTGGTGGCGGCGAGGGCGCGCAGCACGGCATTGGTACCGAGGATGGCGATGATGCCGATGCCGATGGGCAGCAGGGCGGCGACCGCGCTGCCGAAGACCAGCACCAGGATCACCAGGGTGATCGGCAGCGCCACGGCCTCGGCACGGACCAGGTCCTCGCTGATGTAGTCCTGGAGTTCGTGCCGGATGGCGGTGGAGCCGCCGACCCGGACGTCCAGGGAGCCCTGCGGACCTCGGTAGTGGGGGGCGATCCGGGCCAGGGTGCGGTCGGAGTCGGTCTCGTCGCCGGCCAGCCGGGCGACCACCAGCGCCTGATGGCCGTCGCGGGCGCGCAGCGCCGGGCTGCGGGTGTCCCAGTAGGAGGTGACGCCGATGACGCCGGGTTCCCGGGCGAGCCGGGCGGCGAACGCCCGGCCGTCGCGGGCGGCGGCCGGGTCGTCCACGCCGTGCGGAGCGTCGGCCAGCAGCACCAGGTCGGGGCGGGAGCCGGGGAACTCGCGGTCGAGCACGGTGGTGGCGTACGAGGAGTCCGCGTCCGGGTCGTTGTAGCCGCCGCCGCGCAGGCTGTCGGCGACCCCGCCGCCGAGCACCACCGCAGCGGCCAGGAAGGCGACCGTGGCGGCGAGCAGCAGCCGTGGCCGGGCGGTGGCGAACCGCGCCAGGGCGGGAAAGAGGCCGCGCGCGGGTGCGGCGGCGGGTGGTCGTTGCGGCATGTCGGATCCCCCTGGACGGGTCGGTGGAGGCAGGGCTGCGCCGGGCATGGGTCGGATGCGGGCAGCCGCCGTGGAGGCGACAGAAACACGAGCCATCGCTCGCATTCCCGGCAGCTGGAGATTACGAGCAATGGCTCGCATAAGTCAACGGGCATAGGATCCGGCCGACAGGCCCAAGGGAAGGGAGTACGGCAGATGGCGACCCAGGAGACGGAGCAGGCGCAGACCCGGCCGCCCAGAAAGCGGCAGGCCCGAGGCGAGCGGCGGATGGCCGAGCTGCTGGACGCCGCCGGGCAGGTCTTCGCCGAGTGCGGCTACTCCGCCACCACCACCAATGCCATCGCCGCCCGCGCCGGGGTCTCCCCCGGCACGCTCTACCAGTACTTCCCCAACAAGGACGCCATCGCGGACGCCCTCGGCGAGCGGTTCGCCGAGAAGGCCCGGGCCACCCAGCGCGCCCTGGAGGACCCGGAGCTGCCCGGCCTGGAGCTGCGGGAGGTCCTCGACCGGGTGGTGGACTCCGCGGTGGACTTCAACTGCGCCGAGCCGGCCTTCCACGTCCTGCTGACGGGCCCGGACACCCCCTGCTGGATCACCGAGGCGCATGGGCCGCTGCACACGGCGATACTGGACCGCGTCACCGCGCTACTCGCCGGCCGCGCCCCCGGGCTGCCGGAAGCGCGGCTCAGGCGCTCGGCGCTGGTCGCGGTGCAGATCTTCAAGGGGCTGCTGCCGCTGGTCCTGGCCGCCGAGGGCGCGGAGGAGGAGCAGCAGGCCCTGGTCGCCGAGCTGAAGCAGGCGCTGCACGGCTATCTGCTGCCGGTGGTGGAGGCCGGAGCGGCGGACAGCCCGACCACCGTGACCACCCCCGCGCCGAAGTAGCGCGGATCGGCGCAGAGCCCCGCCCCCGGCGCGCAGCGCCCGCGCCGCGCCGCCCCGGTCAGCACCGCCCGCAGCCGGTCCGACCCGTACTCCGGGTGGGCGGCGGCGGCCAGCGCCACCGCGCCGGTGACATGCGCCGCCGCCATCGAGGTACCGGCCAGCGCCGCATAGCGCCCGCCGGGCCAGTCCGAGACCACCGCGCGGGCGGCGCCCCCGCCCGGGTCGCCGCCCGGCGCGGCGAGCACGATCCGGTCGCCGCCGTAGTTGGAGTAGCCGGCCAGCGCCCCCGAGCGCTCCACCGCGCTCACCGAGACCACCCCCGGCAGCTCGGCGGGCAGCCGGATGCACTCGGCGCCCAGTGTGCGGACCGGCGGCGGGGAGGCGGACGTCCGGTCGTTGGGGCTGCGGCCGTCGGTACGGGACGCTCCCAGGTCCTGGGCGTCATTGCCGGCCGAGGCCACCACCACGGCGCCGCGCTCGCGTGCGTAGCGCACCGCGCGCCCCACCGCCGCGACGACCGCCGCCTGGTCGCGGTTGTCCGGGCAGTTGTACTTCCAGGGGTCGGAGAAGTAGCTGTCATTGATCGCCCGGGCTCCGTGGTCGGCCGCCCAGAGCAGCCCGCAGACGATGTTCTCCGGGTAGTACTGGCCCAGCGGCCCCAGCAGCCGCACGGCCGCGATCCGCACCCCCGGCGCCACGCCGACCACGCCGTCGCCGTCCCGGGCCGCGCCGATGATCCCCGCGACATGGGTGCCATGGCCGCTCTCGGCGATGGCGGGGTCGGGCCGCCAGGCGCCGAACCGGGGATCGGGGCGCCCGTCGGCGCAGGAGGCGGAGCGGTCCGGGTCTACCGCCTCGCGGAGGTCGGGGTGGGAGTCGTCCACGCCGGAGTCGAGGACCGCCACCACCACCCGGCGCAGCGCCTCGCGCTCCCGGTCGGGGCCGCCGCCGATCCCGCTGAACAGCGCGGCACCGCTCTCCCCCGGCCCCGCGTCGGCGCCGATCATCCGCAGGTTCCAGGCGGACCGCTCACGGGGGTCGGGCACGGTCGGGGTGTCGTCGGCGGCGGGCAGCCGGTCGACCCGTCCGCCGACCGGCTGCCCGCCGACGGCTGCGGGGGCCGTGTCATGCGGCCCCGCCGGGCGGCCGTACGCCCGGAAGCCGCCCCCGTCGGCCGGCGGCCCGGGGAGCGTGAAGACCGGAGCGGTGCGGCCGGCGCCCGCCTCGGCGATGCCGGGCCGGACACGCAGCCGTTCGGCGAAGGACCGGGCGGCGGAGTACGCCAGGACCACCCCGATCTGCGGGTACTCCTGCACCACCACGCCGCCGGCGGCCGTCACCTCGCGGGCGGCGAGTGCGGCGCCCGCCGCGTCGACGCGCTCGGCGACCACCAGATAGCCGAGGTAGGCGCGGCCGGGTCCTCCCGCGTACGGGACGGCCCCGCCGAGCAGCAGGGCGGCCAGCGACAGCACGGCGAGGCAGCGGATCAGCAGGGGCGTGCGGCCACGGCTCGGGACCTGCTGCACCGCACCTCCACCCACCCAGCGTCGGCAGCCTGCGGACGATCACAGGTCTCTTCATACGATATGAGTGGTTTCTTCCGTATGCCCTGCTCTGCTGCACCGGACGCGCGACCCCCGCTGCCCCACTCCCGCTGGCCCACTCCCGCTGCCCCAGCCCCGCTGCCCCACCCCTGCTGTCAGTGGCGCGCGGCACCATGGGGGCATGGCACCACGCACCGCCCCCGACCCGCAGCCCGACCCCGCAGCGCCCGGCGACCCGCTGGCCGGGTTCTCCCCCGCGACCCGGGCCTGGTTCAGTGGTGCCTTCCCCGCGCCCACCGCCGCCCAGGCCGGCGCCTGGCAGGCCATCGGCGAGGGCTCCGACGTCCTGGTGGTCGCGCCCACGGGGTCCGGCAAGACCCTGGCCGCCTTCCTCGCCGCACTCGACCGCCTCGCCACCACCCCGCCGCCCGCCGACGCCAGGCGGCGCTGCCGGGTCCTCTATGTCTCACCGATGAAGGCGCTGGCCGTCGACGTGGAGCGCAATCTGCGCGCCCCCCTCACCGGCCTGCGGCAGACCTCGGTACGGCTCGGCCTGCCCGAGCCCGACGTACAGGTCGCCATCCGCTCCGGCGACACCCCGCCCGCCGAGCGGCGCCGCTTCACCACCCACCCGCCGGACATCCTGATCACCACCCCCGAATCGCTCTTCCTGCTGCTCACCTCCGCCGCCCGGGAGGCGCTGCGCGGGGTGGAGACGGTGATCCTGGACGAGGTGCACGCGGTCGCCGGTACCAAGCGCGGCGCCCACCTCGCCCTCACCCTGGAGCGGCTGGACCAGCTGCTGGAGCGCCCCGCCCGGCGGATCGGGCTCTCCGCCACCGTGCGGCCGGTGGACGAGGTGGCCCGGTTCCTGAGTCCGCAGCGCAAGGTGACCGTGGTGCAGCCGCCCTCCGCCAAGGAGTTCGACCTCTCCGTGGTGGTCCCGGTGGAGGACCTGGGCGAGCTCTCCGGCGGCCTGCCCCAGGACCAGGGCGGCCCGCCCCAACAGGGCGGAGGAGCGTCCATCTGGCCCCATGTCGAGGAGCGGGTCACCGACCTGGTGCAGCAGCACCGCTCCACCATCGTCTTCGCCAACTCCCGGCGGCTCGCCGAGCGGCTCTGCAACCGGCTCAATGAGATCGCCCAGGAGCGCGCCACCGGCGAGGCGCAGCCCGGGGCCGGAGCAGGAGCAGGAGCCGGTGCCGGGGCCGACCGGGCAGCGCCCCCGGTGCTCGCCCGCGCCCACCACGGCTCGGTCTCCAAGGAGCAGCGCGCCGCCGTCGAGGAGCAGCTCAAGGCCGGGCTGCTGCCCGCCGTGGTCGCCACCTCCAGCCTGGAGCTGGGCATCGACATGGGCGCCGTCGACCTGGTGGTCCAGGTCGAGTCGCCGCCCTCGGTGGCCTCCGGGCTCCAGCGGGTCGGCCGCGCCGGACACCAGGTCGGCGCGGTCTCCACCGGCGTGGTCTTCCCCAAGTACCGGGGCGACCTGGTGCAGGCCGCCGTGGTCACCGAGCGGATGCGCCAGGGCCGGATCGAGTCCCTGCGCATCCCGCGGAACCCGCTGGACGTCCTCGCCCAGCAGATCGTCGCCATCACCGCCATGGACACCTGGGACGCCGACGAGCTGCTGGCCCTGGTCCGCCGGGCGGCGCCGTTCGCCGCGCTGCCGCAGTCCGCGTACGAGGCGGTGCTGGACATGCTGGCCGGGCGCTACCCCTCCGACGCCTTCGCCGAGCTGCGCCCCCGGCTGGTCTGGGACCGGGTGGCGTCCACGCTCACCGGCCGCCCCGGCGCACAGCGGCTCGCGGTCACCTCCGGCGGCACCATCCCCGACCGGGGCCTCTTCGGGGTCTTCCTGGCCGGCGCCGCCGCGCCCGACGCCAAGCGGAAGGGCGGCGGAAGGGTCGGCGAGCTGGACGAGGAGATGGTCTACGAGTCACGCGTCGGCGATGTCTTCACGCTGGGCACCACCTCCTGGCGGATCGAGGACATCACCCACGACCGGGTCCTGGTCTCCCCCGCCCCCGGCATCCCCGGCAAGCTGCCGTTCTGGCACGGCGACGCGCTGGGCCGCCCGCTGGAGCTGGGCCGCGCCGTCGGCGCCTTCCTCCGCGAGATCGGCGGCCTGGCACCGGACGCCGCCCGTGAGCGGCTGCTCGCCGCCGGGCTGGACGCATGGGCCGCCGACAATGTGCTCTCCTACCTCACCGAGCAGCGCCAGGCATGCGGCCACATCCCCGACGACCGCACCGTGGTGGTGGAGCGCTTCCGCGACGAGCTGGGCGACTGGCGGATCGCCGTGCACTCCCCCTTCGGCGCCCAGGTGCACGCCCCCTGGGCGCTGGCGCTGGGGGCCAGGCTGCGCGAGCGCTATGGGCTGGACGCCCAGGTGATGCACGCCGACGACGGCATCGTGCTGCGGCTGCCCGACGCCGACCTGATGGACTTCCCCCCGGACGGCGACCTCCCCGACCCGTTCACGGAACTGCCCGCACCCCCCGCCGACGAGGCGCCGCTGGGCGCCGACGCCGCCGTCTTCGACCCCGGCGAGGTGGAGCAGTTGGTCACCGAGCAGGTCGGCGGCTCGGCGCTGTTCGCCTCCCGGTTCCGCGAGTGCGCCGCCCGCGCCCTGCTGCTGCCGCGCCGCAGCCCGGGCCGCCGCACCCCGCTGTGGCAGCAGCGCCAGCGGGCCTCCCAACTGCTCCAGGTGGCATCCGAGTTCGGCTCCTTCCCGATCGTGCTGGAGGCCGTCCGCGAATGCCTCCAGGACGTCTTCGACGTCCCCGGTCTGGTCGAGCTGATGCGCGACATCGAGACCCGCAGGGTCCGGCTGGTCGAGGTCACCACCCCCGAGCCGTCCCCCTTCGCCCGCTCACTGCTCTTCGGCTATGTCGCCCAGTTCCTGTACGAGGGCGACTCACCGCTGGCCGAGCGGCGTGCCTCCGCACTCTCGCTGGACTCCCGGCTGCTCGCCGAACTGCTCGGCCAGGCAGAGCTGCGGGAACTACTCGACCCCGACGTCCTCGCCGAGCTGGAGGCCGAGCTCCAGCGGCTCGCCCCCGACCGCCGGATCAAGGACGCCGAGGCCCTCGCCGACGCCCTGCGGCTGCTCGGCCCGCTCACCACCGCCGAACTGGCCGAGCGGGGCGCCGAGGCCGACTGGGCCACCGCCCTGGAGGCGGCCCGCCGCGCCATCCGGGTACGCATCGCCGGAGAGGAGCGCTGGGCCGCCATCGAGGACGCCGGGCGGCTGCGGGACGCGCTGGGCACCCCGCTGCCGGTCGGCATCCCGGAGGCGTTCACCGAGCCGGTCAAGGACCCGCTGGGCGACCTGCTCGCCCGCCACGCCCGCACCCACGGCCCGTTCACCGCCGCCGACGCCGCCGCCCGCTACGGCCTCGGCACCGCCGTGGTCACCGGGGCTCTGCACCGGCTGGCCGCCACCGGCCGGATCGTGCAGGGCGAGTTCCGCCCCGGCGGCAGCGGCACCGAGTGGTGCGACAGCGAGGTACTGCGCCGACTGCGCCGCCGCTCGCTGGCCGCCCTGCGCCATGAGGTCGAGCCGGTGCCGCCCCGCTCCCTCGCCGCCTTCCTCCCCCAGTGGCAGCACATCGGCCCCGGTCGGCTGCGCGGCATCGACGGGCTGGTCCGCGCGGTGGAACAGCTCCAGGGCGCCCCGGTGCCCGCCTCCGCCCTGGAGAAGCTGGTGCTGCCCACCCGGATGCTCGACTACGCCCCCGCGATGCTGGACGAGCTCACCGCCGCCGGCGAGGTGGTCTGGTCCGGCGCCGGAGCCCTGCCCGGCAAGGACGGCTGGGTCTCGCTCTACCTCGCCGACGCCGCGCCCCTGCTGCTCCCCGAGCCGCTGCCGCTGGAGACCACCCCCGTCCACCGCGCGCTGCTGGACGCCCTGGCGGGCGGCTACGGCCTCTTCTTTCGCCAGCTCGCCGACCGCGCGGCGGCCACCGCGACCGCCGCCGGAGCGCCGCCGCCGTCCGATCCGGACCTGGCCGACGCGCTCTGGGACCTCGCCTGGGCCGGGTATGCCACCAATGACACCCTGAGCCCCATGCGGGCCCTGCTGGGCTCCGGCCGCACCGCCGGGTCCACCGCCCACCGGGCACCGCGCGCCGTCCCGCGCGGGCGGATCGGCGGCGCCGGCCGCGCCTTCGGCGGCCGGGCCGGGCGGACCTCCCGTACCGGGCCGCCCACCACCGCCGGCCGCTGGTCGCTGCTTCCCGAGCGGATCGGCGACCCCACCCTGCGCGCCACCGCGCTCGCCCAGACCCTGCTCGACCGGCACGGCGTGGTCACCCGGGGCGCGGTCGCCGCCGAGCGGGTGCCCGGGGGCTTCGCCGCCGCCTACCGGGTGCTCGCCGCCTTCGAGGAGAACGGCCGCACCCGGCGCGGCTATGTGGTGGACGGGCTGGGCGCCGCCCAGTTCGCCACCGACGGCGCGATCGACCGGCTGCGGGCCGTCCACAGCGCCCTGGAGCGCACTCCCGCCCCGGCAGCGGCAGCTGGGCGGCCGGGGCGCCCCCGCAGAGCGGCCACCCTGCCCACCTCACCCACCCCGCCCGCCCCGACGACCGCTCCCGGGCCCTGGTGCTGGCCGCCGCCGACCCCGCCAACGCCTATGGCGCGGCCCTCCCCTGGCCCGATCCGCCCGGCGCCTCCGGCACGCAGAACGCCAAGTCGGCCCACAAGCCCGGCCGAAAGGCGGGCGCCCTGGTGGTCCTGGTCGACGGCGAGCTGGCGCTCTATGTGGAGCGCGGCGGCAAATCCCTGCTCGCCTGGACCGACCACGCGGAACAGCTGCAACGCGCCACCGACGCCCTGGCCCTGGCGGTCCAGGAGGGCGCGCTGGGCAAGGTCACCGTGGAGCGGGCCAACGGCGAAGCCGCGCTCACCTCCCCCCTCGGCCGCGCCCTGGAGGCATCCGGCTTCCACCCCACCCCCCGTGGCCTCCGGCTCCGCAACTGACCCTCGATCAGTCCCCTCCCGACGCACCGTCAACTCGCCGCCGCCATCAGCCGAACGCGCTGGACCAGGGCGCACGCGGCATCATGGACCTGTGCCCGAAGGCGACACCCTCTTCCTCACCGCCACCCGGCTCCGCGAGGCGCTCGCGGGCCGGGCGCTGACCGTGACCGACCTGCGGGTGCCCCGACTGGCCACCGTGGACCTCACCGGCCGGCAGGTGACCGAGGTCTTCCCCCGGGGCAAGCATCTGCTGATCCGCATCGAGGACGGCTGGACCCTCCACACCCATCTGCGGATGGAAGGCCGCTGGCAGGTCTACCGCGCCGGGGAGCGCTGGCGCGGCGGCCCCGACTGGCAGGTCAGGGCCGTCCTCGGCAACGCCGACCACACCGCCGTCGGCTACCGCCTGCCCGTCCTGGAACTGCTCCGCACCGAGGACGAGCCGCAGGCGGTCGGCCATCTGGGCCCGGACCTGCTCGGCCCGGACTGGGATCCGGACGAGGCGCTGCGCCGCCTGCGGGCACAGCCCGACCGACCGGTGGGCGACGCGCTGCTGGACCAGCGGGTCATGGCCGGGATCGGCAATGTCTACCGGTGCGAGCTCTGCTTTCTGCGCGGGGTCACCCCGTGGACGCCGGTGGGCGAGGTGGCCCGGCCCGAGCGGCTGGTCGACCTGGCACACCGGGCGCTGGACGCCAACAAGCTGCGGCACGGCCACATCACCACCGGTGACACCCGGCCCGGCCGGCAGCACTGGGTCTACGGCCGCGCGGGGCGCCCCTGCCTGCGCTGCGGCACCCCGGTCGCCGTCGCCGAGCGGACCGACCCCTCGCAGGAACGGGTCACCTACTGGTGTCCCGCCTGCCAGCGGGGCCCGTCCCCGGCCCCGCAGCAGCCGACCCGGTCGACCCGGCCGGGGCCTCCGCGCCGCTGAACCCCGAGTCTCTGGGCCCCGCGCCGCCGAACCCCGAGTCTCTGGGCCCCGCGCCGCCGACCGGCCGGAGCGGCCCACGGAAGCGCCGGTCCGGGCCGGTGCGCCGCCGGTTGCAGTGCACGGGCAGCAGGCTCAGGCTCCAGCCGCCGCCCGCCAGCGCCGCCAGGGCGACCCCCGCCGCCTCGGGGTGTACGGCGCCGCTCAGCAGCGCCCACCAGCAGAGCGCCGATCCGGCGGCCGAGGCGGCCCAGACAGCCGGCCGGCGCCGGGAAACTCGGCGGGGAACACGGTGGGGCACTCGAAGGAGCACTCGGCGGGACAGCGGGAGTCGGCACATGGAACCGCCTCCTTGGGCCTTCCGCAGGGCCGGTCGTGGAACACGGGTGGGAGATCCGGGCCGGTGCACACCTCGGCGGCCGCACCCCTACCGCGGTGCGGCCGCCGTCGGCCGGGCTCAGCTCAGCTCATGTTCTCCACCTGGAACATCCAGGCTTCCTTTTCAAGCTCGGCGGCAAGGCCGATGAAGAGATCCTGACTGACCGGATCCGGCTTCTCGGTGGCCGCGATGCGCTCGCGCATCCGGCCGATCACCGCGTTGAACGCCTCCACCAGCGCCTGGACCACATCGGTGTCCCGCACCCAGCCCGAGGGGAAGTCGGGCAGGCCGCTGGTCTTGGCGACGGTGGCGGCCCGGCCGTCCGGATTGACCCCGATCGCGGCGGCCCGCTCGGCCACCGTGTCGGCGTAGTTGCGGGCCGTGCTGACGACCTCGTCCAGCTGCAGATGGATGGAGCGGAAACGCGGACCGATCAGATTCCAGTGGGCCTGCTTGGCAACCAGGGAGAGATCCAGCAGATCCACCAGTGCGCTCTGGAGGGCATTGCCGGTGATCTCGCGGTCACTGTCGGAGAGCGGGCTCTTGACGACGGTCATCTCTGGGTGGCTCCTCCCGCCCCGAGCGGCACCCGGCCGCCCCGGGCAACCGGGGATTCGATCGCACCCGCCGGAGCTGGCACTCCGGCGCGGCAACGGGCTCCTGCCCACGATCCGGTGGAGCAATCGGGCAGGGCCCGCGCGAACCCCGGTCAGGCGGCGACCACGTCGACGGCTGCTGCCTGGGCGGTCTTCTGCGTGATGGAACTCATCCGGTCGGCAGCGGGGCCGGGGACGGGGACGGGCTCCAGCACCGGCCGCACCGGCTCGCCGGCGGCCAGCTCCGCGAGCGACAGCTCGTCGCTCACCTCGCGCATGACCTCCGACATACGGACGTCCAGCGCGTCGCAGATGGCGGAGAGCAGCTCGGAGGATGCCTCCTTCTGCCCACGCTCGACCTCGGACAGGTACCCGAGCGACACCCGTGCTGCGGCGGACACCTCGCGGAGGGTACGGCCCTGACGCTGGCGCTGCCGACGCAGCACGTCACCCAGTAGGCGACGGAGCAGGATCATCGGTGGCTCCCTCCTCGGACCGCGGATCGAGACGTCACGTCCCCACCGTACCGCCTTGCCCGCTTCACGTGCGGGGACCATGGTCGTGTTCACTCTGGGCTGTACGCATGGTCCCTCCCCTGTGGTTCCCGGTATGGACGGGTGTCCGTCGTCCCGGGCGGATGGGTCTACTGCTGGGTTCAACTGCCGGATTCCGCTGCCGGATTCCGCCACTGGATTCCGCTACTGGGCTTCTTCCCGGTGGTACCGCCGGAACTAACCCCTCCCCCGGCTGCGGCGGTCGGCCGCAGCTGGTCGCGGAGCAGCTCCAGGGCAGCGGTCACCGTCTTGCGTCGGATTGTGGCACGCTCCCCCGACAGCCGGGGCGAACTGACCGCACTTCCCTCAGGTCCGACCACGGCGATATACACCGTGCCCACGGGTTTCCCGTCCTGGGGCTCGGGTCCGGCCACTCCGGTGGTGGCCACTCCGTAGACGGCGCCCATCAGCCGCCGCACGCCCTCCGCCATCTGCAAGGCGACCTCGGGGTGGACGGCGCCCTCGGCGGCCAGCAGTTCGGCGTCCACCCCCAGCACCGACGCCTTGAGGTCGGTGGCATAGGCGGTCACCGAGCCCCGGAAGGTGGCGGAGGCACCCGGGGCGTCCACCAGCTCGGCGGCCAGCAGACCGCCGGTGAGCGACTCCGCCACCGCGACCGTGGAACCGGCCGCGCGCATGGCGTCATGCAGCCGCCGAGCCAGGCCGGGGGCCGTGGCATCGCGCTCGGTCGCGGCGGAAGGGGTGCCCATGGGTCCGATCATGCCCCGGTGCGGGCCCTGGCAAGCCCGGCCCGGCGCAGCCGCACCGCCTGGCGGACGTAGTCCGCGCCGGTGCCCACGGTGAGCAGCACGGCCGCGCCCATCAGCACCGCCCGCGCGGTCGCCAGCCAGCCGGTGAGTTCCAGCACATACATGCCGACGGCGATGCCCTGGGTGAGCGTCTTGACCTTGCCGCCGCGACTGGCCGGAATCACCCCGTGCCTGATCACCCAGAAGCGCATCAGGGTGATGCCCAGCTCGCGGGCGAGGATCACGGCCGTGACCCACCAGGGCAGGTCGCCGAGGGCGGAGAGGCCGATCAGCGCCGCTCCCATGATCGCCTTGTCGGCGATCGGGTCGGCGATCTTGCCGAAGTCGGTCACCAGCCCCTTGCGGCGGGCCAGCTCTCCGTCGAAGAGGTCGGTGATCATGGCGATGGCGAAGGACGCCCAGGCCACCGACCGCCACTTGGGGTCGTGGCCGCCGGCGGCGAAGAGCAGCGCGGTGAAGACCGGCACCAGCAGCAGCCGCACCATGGTGAGCAGATTGGCCACATTCCAGATGTCCGGTGGCGGCTCGGCGCGCTCCACCGGGCGGACGGCCTCCGCCGGCGGGGCGGTCGCGGGCGCATGGTGCTCGGCCAGTGCCTCCGCGGCCACCTCGCCCAGGCGGGCGCCTCTGCCGCCGCTCTCCGATGCTCCGGTCACGCCTCCGCCCCCTGACGGCCTTCGACCGGCTGACGGCCTTCGACTGGCTGACGGCCTTCGACCGGCTCGGCCACCAGGTCGACGCCCTCGGTGGCGACCACCCGGGCGCGGACGAACTGTCCGGGCTTGGCGTCCACCGCGCCGAGCAGCGTGGTCAGGCCGTCCGTCTCCGGGGCCTGGTGGGCCGCCCGGCCCTCCACCACGCCGTCCTCCAGGGACTCCACCAGCACCTCGACCTCGCTGCCGATCCGCTCCTCGGCCCGCTGCGCGGTCATCTCCTCGGCCAGCCGGGTCAGCCGCGCCAGCCGCTCGGCCACCTCGTCGTCGGGCAGCTTGCCGTCGTAGCCCGCCGCCTCGGTGCCGTCCTCGTCGGAGTACCCGAAGACGCCGATGGCGTCCAGCCGGGCGTGGGTGAGGAAGCGCTCCAGCTCCGCCAGGTCGGCCTCGGTCTCGCCGGGGAAGCCGACGATGAAGTTGGACCGGGCGCCGGCCTCGGGCGCCTTGCCCCGGATGGTCTCCAGCAGTTCCAGGAAGCGGTCGGTGTCGCCGAACCGGCGCATCCGGCGCAGCACGGCGGGCGCGGAGTGCTGGAAGGAGAGGTCGAAGTAGGGCACCACGCCCGGGGTGCCGGTCATCACGTCGATCAGGCCGGGCCGCATCTCGGCGGGCTGGAGGTAGCTGACCCGTACCCGCTCGATGCCGTCCACGGCGGCCAGCTCGGGCAGCAGGGTCTCCAGCAGCCGGATGTCGCCGAGGTCCTTGCCGTACGAGGTGTTGTTCTCGCTGACCAGCATGACCTCGCGGACGCCCTGCTCGGCGAGCCAGCGGGTCTCGGAGAGCACATCGGCGGGGCGGCGGGAGAGGAAGGAGCCCCGGAAGGCCGGGATGGCGCAGAAGGAGCAGCGGCGGTCGCAGCCGGAGGCGAGCTTCACCGAGGCCACCGGGGAGTCGTCCAGCCGCCGCCGCAGCGTGCGCGGCCCGGACGCCGGAGCCACCCCGGCCGGCAGGTCGGCCAGGTCCACGCTCGCCTCCGGACCCGCCTCCGGGCGGTCGGACCCGGTGGCGGTCCCATGCCCCGGTACGGCGACCTCGGCGGCGGCGGTCTGGCGCTCGACCGGGGTCAGCGGCAGCAGCTTGCGGCGGTCGCGGGGGGCGTGCGAGGTGTGCTGCCCGCCGGAGAGGATGGTCTGGAGGCGGTCGGCGATGTCGGCGTAGTCGTCGAAACCGAGCACGGCGTCGGCCTCGGGCAGCGCCTCGGCGAGCTCCTTGCCGTAGCGCTCGGCCATGCAGCCGACCGCGACGACGGCCTGGGTGCGGCCGTGGCCCTTGAGGTCGTTGGCCTCCAGCAGGGCGTCCACGGAGTCCTTCTTGGCGGCCTCGACAAAGCCGCAGGTGTTGACGACGGCGACGTCGGCGTCGGCGGCGTCCTGGACGAGCTGCCAGCCGTCGGCCTCCAGCCGCCCGGCGAGTTCCTCGGAATCGACCTCGTTGCGGGCGCATCCGAGCGTGACAAGGGCGACAGTGCGGCGTTCTGGCATGCGGCAAGATTAACGCGCGGCCCCCGGGGGTGTGTCTCCGGAGGCCGCGCAGCCGCTACAGGGGCGGTGGGGGGTGGTGGGCTAGGCGGCCTCGGGGTCGCCCGGGGTGTAGGTGAGCCTGACCACCTGGCCCTCCTCACCGGCCGGGCCGAGGTCCTTGCCGTTGACGTACAGGTGGACGGCGCCCGCGTTGCCCAGCACCAGCCTGATCCGCTTGGGGTCGGTGAAGGTCTGGTTCTCGCCGGACTGGAGGTTCTTCTGGAAGAGCGTGTTGCCCTGGCTGTCCATGGCCGAAACCCAGCTGTCACCGTCCTGGGCGACCAGCTTCACGGTCACCTTGTCGGCCGGCGCAGCCGCGATCGGGGACTCGGTGCGCTGGGTGGCGGGCGGCGTGGGCCGCACCGTGACCGGCGCGGAGGACTTCCGGCTCGGCAGCGGTGTGGAGGCTGCCTTCTCGGTGGCCGGCTGGTTCTTGCCGTTGACCAGGTTGAAGCCGATCAGGGCCACCACCGCGACGATGGCGGCGATCATGGCCGCCGTCCAGTTGGGCCGCCGCCGCTCGGTCCGGATGCGCTCCGCCTCGAAGATCTGCACCGGCCGGGCCGAGGCGGGGTCGCCGCCGTGCGCGGCGTCGTACCGGGCCACCAGCGCGTCGCCGTCCACGCCGACCGCCTTGGCGATGGCCCGGATGTGGCCGCGCGCGTAGAAGTCGCCTCCGCAGCGGCTGTAGTCGTCCTCCTCGATCGCGTGCACTATCGGCACCCGGACCCGGGTGGCGGCGCTGACCTGGTCCACGGTCAGCGCGGCGTCGATCCGGGCGGACGCCAGGATCCGGCCGATGGTGGGGAGCGGAGTGGCGGTGGGCACGGCCTCGGCAGGCGGCTGGAAGGTGGCCGGGACCGGCGGTCTGTGCCGCCCGACCGCAGAGGACCCGGACCTGGTCGGAGTGGAGCCGGGCGAGGCGGTGTCGGACCGGCGGTTGTCGCCGAGTGGGGACTTGCCGATGGTCACTGGGGCGCCTTTCGAGCGTTGGCCACCTGCTGGAATATCAGTCTAGAGGGGGTGGGAAAGCCTTTATCAAGCCGGGCGGGACCGAATGCGCAGAGGCCGCGCGGCAACCCGTGCCGGGGCCGCCCGACAGGTCGTCCCAGACCGTGGACGCAGTGCGCCCGCCGATCGGTTCCCCATCCCGCGAACGAGTTCGCGGGTCCGAGGTCACCCCCTCAGTTCAAGGAGGACCGCATCCAGTTCGTCCGGTTTGATGAGCACGTCGCGGGCCTTGGAACCCTCGCTGGGGCCGACGATCCCGCGCGACTCCATCAGATCCATCAGCCTGCCCGCCTTGGCGAATCCCACACGCAGTTTGCGTTGCAGCATCGAGGTCGACCCGAACTGGGTGGAGACCACCAGCTCCGCCGCCTGGCAGAGCAGGTCCAGGTCGTCGCCGATCTCCTCGTCGATCTCCTTCTTCTGCCCCGAGCCCACGGTGACGTCCTCGCGGTAAGCGGGCGTCAACTGGTTCTTGCAGTGGTTCACCACCGCCGCGATCTCGGCCTCGGTGACAAAGGCCCCCTGCATCCGGATCGGCTTGCCCGCGCCCATCGGCAGGAAGAGCGCGTCGCCCTTGCCGATCAGCTTCTCCGCGCCGGGCTGGTCCAGGATGACCCGGGAGTCGGCCAGTGAGGAGGTGGCGAAGGCCAGCCGGGAGGGGACATTGGCCTTGATCAGGCCGGTCACCACGTCCACCGACGGCCGCTGGGTGGCCAGCACCAGGTGGATGCCGGCGGCGCGGGCCAGCTGGGTGATGCGGACCACGGAGTCCTCGACGTCCCGGGGGGCGACCATCATCAGGTCGGCCAGCTCGTCCACGATCACCAGCAGGTACGGATAGGGCGCCAGCTCCCGTTCGGAGCCGGCCGGCGGCTGCACCCGCCCGGCCCGTACCGCCGCGTTGAAGTCGTCCACATGGCGGAATCCGAAGGCGGCCAGGTCGTCATAGCGCAGGTCCATCTCGCGGACCACCCACTGCAGCGCCTCGGCGGCCTTCTTGGGGTTGGTGATGATCGGCGTGATCAGGTGCGGGATGCCCTCGTACGCGGTGAGCTCCACCCGCTTGGGGTCGACCAGCACCATCCTCACCTCGTCCGGGGTGGCCCGGGCCAGTACCGAGGTGATCAGGCAGTTGACACAGGACGACTTGCCCGCGCCGGTGGCACCCGCGACCAGGATGTGCGGCATCTTGGCGAGGTTGGCCATCACGGTGTGGCCCTCGACGTCCTTGCCCATCCCGACCAGCATCGGGTGGCCGTCCTCGGCGGCGGCACGGGAGCGCAGCAGGTCGCCGAGGCTGACCATCTCGCGGTCCCGGTTGGGGATCTCGATGCCCACGGCGGACTTGCCCGGGATGGGGCTGATGATCCGCACATCCGGGCTGGCCACCGCGTAGGCGATGTTCTTGGCGAGCGCGGTGATCCGCTCCACCTTCACCGCCTGGCCGAGCTCCACCTCATAGCGGGTGACGGTCGGGCCACGGGTGAAGCCGGTGACGGCGGCGTCCACCTTGAACTCCGCGAAGACGCCGCTGAGCTGGGCCACCACATCGTCGTTGACCTTGCTGCGGGCCTTGGCCGGGCCGCCGCGCTCCAGCAGGTCCAGCGAGGGCAGCGCATAGGTGATGTCCCCGGAGAGCTGGAGCTGCTCCATCCGCACCGGGGCCGGGTCGGCCTCGCCGGTCCCGCTGCGGGCAGCGGGCACCGCCGGCTCCTCGGGCGGCGCGGTGCGGTCCACCACCTTGGGGACCATGCCGGCCACCTTGGGGACCATGTCGGCCACCTTGGGGACCATGTCGGCCAGCGTGGAGGACCCGGGCACCCCGAACTCCACGGCGCCCTGGAGGTCCGCCGCCACGCCCCGGGCCAGGTCGCGGGTGGCGAACGGGCCGTCGTCGGCCGGGTCGAGCTGCCTGCGGCGGCTGCGGCGGCGCTTGACCGGTGCGGCCTGGCCGTCCGTCTCCACCGTGTACGGCACGGCGTCCGGGTCGGCGTCCTCCGGAGGCTCGGTGGAGTGCACCCGCTCCATCGGCTCCCCGCCCGTGCCGTCCACCGGGTCGGTCCGCTCCAGTACGCCGAGCCGCCGGCCCAGCATCGCCACCCGCTCCGGGATCTTGTTGACCGGGGTGGCGGTGACCACCAGCAGGCCGAAGAAGGCGACCAGCAGCAGCAGCGGTACGGCCAGCGCCGGACCGGCGGCGGCCATCATCGGCCGGGAGGCGGCCCAGCCGATGATGCCGCCGGCCTGCCGGATCCGGGTGGCGCCGGTCTGCATGGCCGGGGCACCGCAGCCGATGTGCACCAGGCCGAGCACACCGACGGTCAGCGCGCCCAGGCCGATGACGATCCGCCCGTTGGCCTCCGGGCGCTCCGGATGGCGCAGCAGCCGCCAGGCGATCCCGGCCAGCGGCACCGCCACCAGGACGTCCAAGCGGCCGAAGGCGCCGCTGACCACGGCGGTGGCGGCGACGCCCAGCCAGCCCTGCGGGCTGAACCAGGTACCGGCCGCGGTCACCAGCGCCAGGCCGAGCAGCAGCAGCCCGAGGCCGTCCCGGCGGTGCGCGGGGTGGAGGCCCTTGGCGCCGTCGCCGAAGCCGCGGAAGACCGCGCCGACGGCATGCGCGAGGCCGAGCCAGCAGGCCCGCACCAGGCGGAAGAGTATGGGCCTCGGCGGCGGCGACGGTGGGGGCGGCGGGGCCGCCTTCTTCGCCGGGGCCTTCCGAGGGGCCTTCTTGGCCGGAGGCTTGGCCGCCTCCTTGCCCGCCGCTCCGGATCCACCCTTCTTCGGCGACCCGGAGGAAGGGGTGCGCGGGGCGCTTCCGGACGTACGTGTGGCCATGGTCAGAGGGTACCGGCGGTGCCACCCGGGGAACATGTGCCCGGCCGTGGCCCGGGGGGCGTGTCGCGCCCGCCCGCGGCGGACCGCACCACACCCGAACGGGTGTCACCCATCTGGCGTAGCAGGACCCCCTGAGGGACGGTCAGCCCTCGCCGGGAAAGGAGGACCCGGCGGTGCCGGAGCCCGGCTCCAGGGCGTCCAGGGCCCGCCGCAGACCGGCCAGCTTGCGCTCCAGGTGGGCGGCGGTGGCGGCGGCCGCGGTGTCCGCCGACTCGTCAAGCTGCTTGGTGAGCGCCTCGGCCTGCTCCTCCACGGCGGCCAGCCGGGCGGACAGCTCGGCCAGCAGGCCGCCGTTGACCGGCTCCTTGCGGGCCGCCTCGCCG
Source organism: Peterkaempfera bronchialis (assembly GCF_003258605.2). Taxonomy (NCBI): domain Bacteria; kingdom Bacillati; phylum Actinomycetota; class Actinomycetes; order Kitasatosporales; family Streptomycetaceae; genus Peterkaempfera; species Peterkaempfera bronchialis. Next base: position 4,991,889 of record NZ_CP031264.1, on the reverse strand, counting down.
TCGCCGAGCGGCTGCCCCGACTCCAGTTGCAGGCGCAGCAGCGCCGCCTGCTCCTTGAGCTGGCAGTTCTTCATATAGAGCTCGACGAAGACCGAGACCTTGGCCCGCAGCACCCAGGGGTCGAACGGCTTGGAGATGTAGTCCACGGCGCCGGCCGCATAGCCCCGGAAGGTGTGGTGCGGGCCGTGGTTGATGGCGGTGAGGAAGATGATCGGGATGTCCCGGGTGCGCTCGCGGCGCTTGATGTGGGCGGCGGTCTCGAAGCCGTCCATACCGGGCATCTGGACATCCAGCAGGATGACCGCGAAGTCGTCGGTCAGCAGCGCCTTGAGCGCTTCCTCCCCGGACGATGCCCGCACCAGGGTCTGGTCGAGCGCCGAGAGGATCGCCTCCAGCGCCAGCAGATTCTCCGGCCGGTCATCGACCAGGAGGATCTTGGCCTTCTGCACCATGGCCCGTCCTCCTCGTCCCGGAAGTGTCCCGGGCGCCGCCCCCACGGGCGGCACCTGTGCGCCGCCTGCCCTCGTGCCGGTCATGGTAGTCGCACCTTTTCGTCCGCCACAGCACGTCGTCGCATTGTCACGTCGTCGCATGGTCACGTCACTGCTTGGTCACGTCACTGCATGGTCGCGTCGTCGCATGGTCACGTCGTCGCGCCGTCGCGACATGCCGTCCCCTACCGGATGCACCCGGCACCTTCTGGCAACGCCGAGCGACCCTATCCGGTTCCCGTCCCGGGCGGCCACCACGCTGAGGGGGCGTGCCGTCAGCTGCCGTGCGCCGGCAGCCAGTGGGCCATCACCCCCAGCAGGTGATCGGTGTCGACCGGCTTGGTGACATGGTCGGAGGCGCCCGCGTCCAGGCTCTTCTCCTTGTCGCCCTTCATCGCCTTGGCGGTGAGCGCGATGATCGGCAGCCCGGCGAACTGCGGCATGCTGCGGATCGCCTCCGTGGTGGCGTACCCGTCCATCTCCGGCATCATGATGTCCATCAGCACCAGCGCCACATCGTCGTGCTGCTCCAGGACCTCGATCCCCTCCCGGCCGTTCTCCGCGTAGAGCACGGTCAGCCCGTACTGCTCCAACACGCTGGTGAGGGCGAAGACATTGCGGATGTCGTCATCGACGATCAGCACCTTCTCCCCCTCGAAGCGCCCGTGGAAGCCCGCCTCCTCGCCGCCCCCGGCGGTCTCCGCCCCGGCGTGGGCGACGCCTCCGCCCTGGCCGGGGAAGGCCACCGTACGCGGCGGCGTCGGAGGCACCGGCGGGACGGCGGGCGCCGGGGCCGGCTCGGCCGGGGACCGGCGGGCGGCGGCGCGGCGCTCCGCGGCGCGGCGGTCGGCAGCCTCGCGGCGCCGCTCCTGGGCCAGCTCGCGGACCTCCTGCGCCCAGTGCTCGGCCGGGCTGCCGGTGTCCGCCATGCCGTCGTACTCCGCGCGAATCGCCGCCTCCAGCGCCGGATGGCCGCCGCGCCGCTCGGCGCCCGCGCGCGGGTCGTCGGCGTGCAGCGGCAGATAGAGGGTGAAGGTGGAGCCGCGCCCCAACTCGCTCTCGGCGTGGATCTCGCCGCCCAGCAGCCGGGCGATCTCCCGGCTGATGGAGAGGCCAAGACCGGTGCCGCCGTACTTGCGGCTGGTGGTGCCGTCGGCCTGCTTGAACGCCTCGAAGATCTCCCGCAGCTTGTTGCTGGGGATGCCGATGCCGGTGTCGGTGACCGAGAAGGCGATCAGCGGCTGCCCGCCTTCGCCGAGCGCCCCGGACTCCAGCAGCTGCTCCCGGACATGCGGCGGCACATCGTCGCCGACCGCGCGGATCAGCAGTTCCACGGCGCCGCCGTCGGTGAACTTCACCGCGTTGGAGAGCAGATTGCGCAGCACCTGCTGGAGCCGCTGCTCGTCGGTGTGCAGGGTGACCGGCAGGTCGGGGGCGACCCGTACGGCGAAGTCCAGGCCCTTGTCGGCGGTGAGCGGCCGGAAGGCGGCCTCCACATAGTCGACCAGCTGGACCAGCGCGATCCGGGACGGCCGGACCTCCATCTTGCCCGCCTCGACCTTGGAGAGGTCCAGGATGTCGTTGATCAGTTGCAGCAGGTCGGTGCCGGCGCCGTGGATGGTCTCGGAGAACTCCACCTGCTTGGGTGAGAGGTTGCCCTCGTTGTTGTCGGCCAGCAGCTTGGCGAGGATCAGCAGCGAGTTGAGCGGGGTGCGCAGCTCATGCGACATATTGGCCAGGAACTCGCTCTTGTAGCGGGAGGCGAGGGCCAGTTGCTCGGCGCGCTCCTCCAGGACCTGGCGGGCCTCCTCGATCTCGCTGTTCTTGATCTCGATGTCGCGGTTCTGCTGGGCCAGCTGCTCGGCCTTCTCCTGGAGCTCCTCGTTGGTGCGCTCCAGCTCCTCCTGGCGGGCCTCCAACTCGGCGGAGCGCATGGAGAGTTCGGCGGTGAGCCGCTGGGACTCCAGCAGCAGGCCCTCCGTCTTGGTGTTGACGCTGATGTTGTTGACGGTGACGCCGATCATCTCGGCGATCTGCTCCAGGAAGTCCAGCGCCACATTGGTGAAGGCGCTGAAGGAGGCCAGCTCGATCACGCCCAGCATCCGGCCCTCGAACATCACCGGGAGCACGATCACATGGGCCGGAGACGCCTCGCCAAGACCGGAGGCGATCTTGAGATAGCCGGGCGGCGCCTCCTTGAGCATGATGGACCGCTTCTCCACCGCGACCTGCCCGATCAGCGACTCGCCGGGCCGGAAGGTGGTCGGCATGGCCCGCCGCTGGTAGCCGTACGAGCCGATCAGCCGCAGCACCACATCGCTCTCGTCGTCGTCCTCGGTGACCAGGGCGGCGGAGCGGCTGGCGGGCTGGGCGAGGAAGAAGGCGCCGTGCTGGGCGGAGACCACCGGGGTGAGCTCGCTCATGATCAGCGCGGCGACCGCCTCCAGGTCGCGGCGGCCCTGGAGCAGGCCGGAGATCCGCGCCAGGTTGGTCTTCAGCCAGTCCTGCTCCTGGTTGGTGCGGGTGGTCTCGCGCAGGTTGGCGATCATCTGGTTGATGTTGTCCTTGAGCTCGTCGAGCTCGCCGGACGCATCCACGTCGATGCGCAGCGAGAGGTCGCCACGGGTGACCGCGGTGGCGACCTGGGCGATGGCGCGGACCTGCCGGGTGAGGTTGCCGGCCAGCTCGTTCACCGACTCGGTGAGGTCCTGCCAGGTACCGGCCACGCCGGGGACGCGGGCCTGGCCGCCGAGGCGGCCGTCGGTGCCCACCTCGCGGGCCACCCGGGTCACCTCGACACCGAACGACGACAGCTGGTCGACCATGGTGTTCAGGGTGGTCTTCAGCTCCAGGATCTCGCCGCGCGCATCCACGTCGATCTTCTTGGAGAGGTCGCCCTTGGCGACCGCGGTGGTGACGAGGGCGATGTTCCGCACCTGGTTGGTGAGGTTGTTCGCCATCAGGTTGACGTTCTCGGTGAGGTCCTTCCAGATGCCCGCCACGCCCGGGACGCTCGCCTGGCCGCCCAGGATGCCGTCGGTGCCCACCTCGCGGGCCACCCGGGTGACCTCCACGGCGAAGGCCGAGAGCTGGTCGACCATGGTGTTGAGGGTGCCGGCCAGTGCGGCCAGCTCGCCCTGCGCCTCGATGGTGATCTTCTTGGAGAGGTCGCCATTGGCCACGGCGGTGGCCACCTGGGCGATGTTCCGCACCTGGCTGGTGAGGTTGGACGCCATGAAGTTGACGTTGTCGGTGAGGTCCTTCCAGATGCCGGAGACGCCCCGGACCCGGGCCTGACCGCCGAGGATGCCCTCGGTGCCGACCTCGCGGGCCACCCGGGTCACCTCGTCGGCGAAGGCGGAGAGCTGGTCCACCATCGTGTTGACGGTGGTGACCAGCTCCAGGATCTCGCCCCGGGCGTCGACGGTGATCTTCTTGGAGACGTCGCCCCGGGCCACTGCCGTGGTCACCTCGGCGATGTTCCGCACCTGGCCGGTGAGGTTGTTGGCCATCAGGTTGACGTTGTCGGTCAGGTCCTTCCAGGTACCCGAGACGCCCGGCACCTCGGCCTGACCGCCGAGACGGCCCTCGGTACCCACCTCACGGGCCACCCGGGTCACCTCGTCGGCGAAGGCGCCCAACTGGTCGACCATGGTGTTCAGGGTGGTCTTGAGCTCCAGGATCTCGCCCCGGGCGTCCACGTCGATCTTCTGCGAAAGATCGCCCCGGGCCACCGCCGTGGCGACCTGGGCGATGTTCCGTACCTGGCCGGTGAGGTTGTTGGCCATGAAGTTGACGTTGTCGGTCAGGTCCTTCCAGGTACCGGCGACGCCGGGCACGCTGGCCTGGCCGCCCAGCATGCCCTCGGTACCCACCTCACGGGCCACCCGGGTCACCTGCTCCGCGAACGCCGAAAGCTGGTCGACCATGGTGTTGATGGTGTTCTTCAGCTCCAGGATCTCGCCCCGGGCATCGACTTCGATCTTCTGCGAAAGATCGCCCCGGGCCACCGCCGTGGTCACCTGGGCGATATTGCGGACCTGATCGGTGAGATTGTTGGCCATGAAGTTCACCGAGTCGGTCAGATCACGCCAGGTCCCGGCCACCCCCGGCACCTGCGCCTGACCGCCGAGGCGGCCCTCCACGCCCACGTCCCGGGCCACCCGGGTCACCTGGGCGGCAAAGGACGACAGCTGGTCGACCATGGTGTTGACGGTGTTCTTCAGCTCCAACATCTCGCCGGAGACATCCACCGTGACCTTCTGCGTCAGATCACCCGACGCCACCGCCGTGGTCACCTGGGCGATATTGCGGACCTGGCCGGTGAGGTTGCGGAAGGCGTTGTTCACCGAGTCGGTGAGGTCCTTCCAGGTCCCGGCCACCCCCGGCACCTGCGCCTGACCGCCGAGCCGCCCCTCGGCGCCGATCTCCCGGGCCACCCGGGTCACCTCGACACCGAACGACGACAGCTGGTCGACCATGGTGTTGACGGTGTTCTTCAACTCCAGCATCTCGCCGGAGACATCCACCGTGACCTTCTGCGTCAGATCACCCGAGGCCACCGCCGTGGTCACCTGAGCGATGTCGCGGACCTGCGCCGTCAGATCGCGGAAGGCGTTGTTCACCGAGTCGGTGAGGTCCTTCCAGACTCCCGCCGCGCCCGGTACCAGCGCCTGACCGCCCAGCCGCCCCTCCGAGGCGACCTCGCTGGCCACCCGGGTCACCTCGGCGGCGAAGGTGCGCAGCGTCTCCGTCATCGCGTTGATGGTGGTCGCCAGCCGGGCGATCTCGCCGCGCGCGGTGACGGTGATCTTCTGCGACAGGTCGCCGTTGGCGACCGCCGTGGTGACCTGGGCGATCTCCCGGACCTGTGCGGTCAGGTTGTTCGCCATCACATTGACGTTGTCGGTGAGGTCCTTCCAGACCCCGGCCACCCCCGGCACCTGGGCCTGGCCGCCCAGCTGGCCCTCGGTGCCCACCTCGCGGGCCACCCGGGTGACCTCGGCGCCGAACGCGGAGAGCTGGTCCACCATCGTGTTGACGGTGTTCTTCAGCTCCAGCATCTCGCCGTCCACATGGACGGTGACCTTGCGCGACAGGTCGCCCTTGGCGACCGCCGTGGTCACCAGCGCGATGTCGCGGACCTGTGCGGTCAGCCGGCCGGCCATGGTGTTGACCGAGTCGGTGAGGTCCTTCCAGCTGCCGGACATGCCGCGCACCCGGGCCTGGCCGCCGAGCTTGCCCTTGGTGCCCACCTCGATGGCCACCCGGGTCACCTCGTCGGTGAACTCGGAGAGCTGGTCCACCAGGCCGTTCACGGTCCGGCCGATCTTGAGGAACTCGCCGCGCAGCGGGTGGGTGGCGCCGTCCGCGCCGATGGAGCGCAGCTCCATGCGCTGCTCCAGGTCGCCCACGGCGATGGAGCCCAGCACCCGGCCCACCTCGGCCATCGGCCGGGCCAGGTCGTCGATCAGGGCGTTGCAGTTGTCGACCGCCGAGCCCCAGGCGCCTTCCCCGGCGCCCAGCTCCAGCCGCTCCGAGAGCCGCCCCTCGCGGCCCACCACCCGGCGTACCCGGGCCAGCTCGCCGGTGAGGTGCTGGTTGCGCTCGGCGACCTCGTTGAAGACGGCGGCGATCTCGGCCATCACCCCGTCGCCGGGCACGGTCAGCCGGCGGCGGAAGTTGCCGTCGCGCATCGCGGTCAGCGCGGTCAGCAGTTTGCGGAGGTTGGCGGCGTCCGTGCTTCTGGTGCCGTTGGCCGGGGTGGTCGCCCTGCGGGTGGACGTACCCCTGGCCGGAGCGGTGGTGGTGCCGCCCGCCCTGCCGGTTGGTACCGATTCGCCCGAACTCAACGGGTTCCTCCCACATCATTGCGTCTGGCACGTCTACTGCGTCTGCCACAGCTTGGATCCGACACAGCTTGGATCCGACACAGCGAGATCCGGCACACCGAGATCCGGCACACCGAGCATGGACCCCCCAGTCTTGCATCACGCGCAACCCGAGCACATGGGCACGAGTGCGGTTGTGCAAGGCTGATCCCGGGGTATCGCATTCTCGACCGGCCCCGTACCGGTTCGCATGCGTACCGGAAAAGACACGGCCGTAATGGTTTCATCCACGACGGAACCACACGGCAGCCGCCGCGGAAAGTAACCTGTCCGCCGGAGCAGCGCCCGGCGGGACAGGGCGCCGATGAGACGAAGGAGCCGGGGAAGAAGTGGTCACCGCGCGGGCAGCCGCCACCTTCGAACCGGTCGGCCGCTCGGTCGCAGCTGCCCGTGGCTTTGTCCGCGACACCCTCCAGGGCTGGGGCTTCGCCGAGGTGGTGGACGATGCCGTGGTGCTGGCCAGCGAGCTGGTCACCAACGCCGTGGTGCACGCCGGGACGGCCGCCGAGGTGACCTGTCTGCGCGAGGACGACGCGGTGCGGATCGAGGTCGCCGACCGCTATCCCGAGCGGGAGGTGCCGCTCCAGGGGCTCGGCCCGGCCGGGGACCCGGCGCGCGGCCGGCTCGGCGACCCGGAGCGCGAGGGCGGACGCGGGCTGCTGCTCTGCTCCGCGCTGGCACCGCGCTGGGGCGTGGAGTACAACGCCACCCACAAGCTGGTCTGGTTCCGCATGGTGCCGCCGGCCCGGGGCGCCGGGACCCGGTTCGCGGCGCCCGCCGGTCCGGACGGGGCGCTGCCGGCGGCGGACGACGGGGTGCTGGTCGCCGTGGTGCGGGTGGACGCCCAGGGCGTCGTCCGGTCCTGGAACGCGGACGCCGAGGGCCTCTTCCTGCTGCCGGCCGAGCGCGTCACCGGGCAGCCGCTGGCGGAGTACGCGGCCTGGCCGCAGACCCCCGGCACCGGGCTGGGCCTCCAGGAGGCGCTGGCGCTCTCCCGCTGGGAGGGCAGCTATGGAATCCGCTGCGGCGACGGCCGGGTGACCGAGGTGTACGGCTCCCACCTGCGGATGCGCGACGCCGAGGGGCAGCCGTCCACGGTCTGCCTGCTGGTGCGCGAACGGGACCGCGCGGTGCTCCAGTCGCCGTTCCGGGTACCGGCGCCGGGCGACGGCACCGTGCCGCGCGCCGACGGCCGCGACCGGCGGCCCGCCGACGCCTTTGACGCGCTGCTCGGCCGCCCGACCCCCGACGACCTGGACGGGCTGCTCCAGCGCATCGTCGAGCGGGCCCGCGACATGCTCGACGGGGACGCCGCCTATCTGCTGCTGGCCACCGACGACGAGACCGAGCTGGAGGTGCGGGCCAGCGCCGGGCTGCCCTCGGGCCGGCAGCGGTTCGCCCGGGTCCCGGTGGAGGCCGGCACCGGCCGGTACGGCTCGGCCCGGATGCCCGCCGTCCACGAGGACCTCACCGCGCAGCCCGGCGCCGTACCGCTGCTGTCGGGCACCGGGATCCGGTCGGTGGTCACCGTGCCGCTCAAGGTCGAGGGGCGGCTGACCGGCGCGCTGGGCGTGGCCGCCCAGGCGCCCGCCCGCTACACCAATGACGACGCGCTGCGGCTCCAGTTCGCCGCCGACCGGATCGCCCTCGCCGTGGAGAGCGCCCGGCTGACCGAGCTGGAGCGGCTGCGGCGCGGTTCGCTCTCCTTCCTGGTGGAGGCGTCCGACCTGCTGGCGGGCACCCTGGAGCGGGACCAGACGCTGGCGCTGATGGCGCAGATGACGGTGCCCACGCTGGCCGCCTGGTGCGCCGTCTACACCACCGGCGACCAGGCGGGCACGCCGCAGCTGGCGTTTGTGCTGCACGAGGACGAGGACCGGATCGACGGGCTGCGGGCGCTGCTGGAGAAGGTGCCGCCGCCGGACCCGGACCCCAGCCCCGGCCCCCGTACCTGGAAGGCGCCCGCCGAGATGGCGCATGCCTCGGCGCTGCGCGCCTCGCTGCGCTCGCTGGGCCTGGGCGCCGCCGCCCGCCCGGCCGCCGGTCCCGGCACCGCGCTGGCCACCGCGTCGGCGGTGGGCGGCGAGACCGTAGTGCTGCCACTGGTGGCCCGCAACCGCGTGATCGGGCTGCTGGCGCTCGGCAAGTCGACCGACGAGCGGTTCCGCCGGGAGATCCTGGAGCTGGCCGAGGACCTGTCGCGGCGGGCCGCCCTGGCGCTGGACAACGCCCGGCTGTACTCCGAGCGCACCGCCATCAGCCGCGCCCTGCAACGCTCGCTGCTGCCGCCGGAGCTGCCCCGGGTGCCGGGGGTGGAGGTGGAGGTGATCTACCGGGCGGCCGGTGAGGGCAATGAGGTCGGCGGCGACTTCTACGACGTCTTCCCGATCCGCGAGGGCACCTATGGCTTCGCCATCGGCGACGTCTGCGGCACCGGCCCGGAGGCCGCCTCGGTGACCGGCCTGGCCCGGCACTCGCTGCGGCTGCTGGCCCGCGAGGGCCTGGCCGCCCCCGAGGTCCTCCAGCGGCTCAACGCCGCCATCCTGGACGAGGGCGCCCGCAGCCGCTTTCTCACCCTGCTCTACGGGGAGATGACCCCGCGCGCCGACGGCACGGTGGAGCTCCGGGTGGTCTGTGCCGGGCATCCGCTGCCGCTGCGGCTGCGCCCGGGCGGCGAGGTGGTGGCGGCTGCGGAGCCGCAGCCGCTGCTGGGGGTGATGGACGACCTGGCCCTGGTGGAGGAGACCATCGTCCTGGACCCGGGCGATGTGCTGCTCTGCGTCACCGACGGCGTCACCGAGCGCCGGGAGGGCACCCGGATGCTGGGCGACGACGGTCTGGCCGAGGTGCTCGCCGGCTGCACCGGGCTCACGGCGGGGGCGGTCGCCGCACGGGTGCAGCGCGCGGTGGAGCGCTTCGCGCCCGACCCGCCCTCCGACGACATGGCGATCCTGGCGCTGCGCATCCCCGCCCAGCGCCAGGGCTGAGCGCACCGGCCGACCTCTGTTCGAACGGGCCGTCAACCCTGGTCAAACGCAATGTGTTTGATGCCGTAATGATGCAATTCACAAGGGTACAAGCCCCTCCCTGACGGGTACATCCTCCTGCGTCAGGGCCCTACCGCCCAGCACAGGAGGCCGAGCCGCCCGCGCCGCACCCGGCGCAGCCACGACCCGGCGCCGCACCACTCAACGCAACCACGCAACGAGTGAAAGGAGCCTCCGGTGAGCAATGCCGCTACCGGGGCAGCGAACGCCCGACCCGCAGCCGCCGACACAGGTCCCCTCGGATATCTCGCACTCGGCCTCACCCTTCTCGCCTTCGGCCTCCTGCGGACCGGCGTCTTCTCCGGCGCCGGTACCAAGGACGCCGCCTCGATCGCGCTCTTCGTCGGCGGCCTGACCCTCTTCCTCGCCGGGATGTGGCAGTTCCGCTCCGGGGACGGCTTCACGGGCACCGCGTTCGCCGGCCTCGGGGCCTTCTGGGTCACCTGGTCCGCTGCGGTCGACAGCACCACCAGCAAGAACGCCGCCGGACTCTTCCTGCTGCTGTGGGCCCTGCTGGCCCTCACCCTCACCGCGGCCGGCTGGCAGTCCGGGCGCCTCGGCCAGGGCGTGTACGGGCTGCTCACCGTCGCGCTGGTGCTGCTCGCCATCTCCACCTGGGCCTCCTCCGACGGCCTGGGCAAGGTGGGCGGCTGGGTGGCGGCGGTCTCCGGCCTGCTCGCCTGGTACGGCGCCACGGCCACCCTCACCAACGCCGCCTGGGGCCGCACCGCGCTCCCGCTGAAGTAGCCGCGCACACCGCCCGGCGCCGGACCCGAGGGAATCCCCGGGCCCGGCGCCGGGCGCTTCGCTGCTCAGGCTCGGTGGGCGACCTCGCCGCCGACCACCACCAGCTCGGCGACGGTGCCGGGGATCTCCTCGGGCGCGGCGACGAGGATGTCGCGGGAGAGCACCACGAAGTCCGCGACCTTGCCCGGGGTCAGCGAACCCCGCTCGTGCTCCAGGAAGTTGGCGTACGCGGACCCCATGGTGTACCCGTGCACGGCGGTCGCGACATCGACCGTCTCACCGGGTATCCACGCCTCGCCGCCGCCCAGCGGGCGCCGGGTGACGGCGGTGTAGATGCCCACCATCGGGTCCATCTCGGCGACGTTCCAGTCGCTGGAGAAGGCCAGCACCGCGCCCGCCTCGCGCAGGCTGCGCATCGGCCATGCCTGCTGCCAGCGCTCCGGGCCGACGTTCTCCGCCCAGTCCTGGCCCGGCCCGGCGATCTCCGGGGCGCAGTGCCGGGGCTGCATACAGGCGACGACGCCCAGTTCGGCGAAGCGGGCGGTGTCGGCCGGGTCCAGGCACTCCACGTGCACCACCTGGTGGCGTGCGTCGCGCGGGCCGTTCACCGCCCGGGCGTGCGCGACCGCGTCCAGTACGGTGCGGATGCCGCGGTCGCCGGTGGCGTGCACAAAGCACTGGAAGCCCCGGGCGTCGAGCCGGGCCAGCAGCTCGGCGAACTCCTCGGCCGGGTAGAAGGTCTCGCCCCGGTGGTGGGCGCATCCGGCGTACGGCTTGAGCAGCGCGGCCGTGCGCGGCTCCACCACATCGTCGATGTAGAGCTTCAGCGGGCCGACGCGCAGCCGGTCGTCGGCGAAGCGGTCGGCGGCGGCGGCGAAGTCGTCCAGGTCGGCGTCGGTGGTGCCGCGCGGGTGGAAGAGCGCCGCCACGATGCGCGAGCGCAGCCGGCCCTCGGCGCGGGCGCGGGTGAAGAGGGCGAGGTCGTCGAGGGAGTTCTGCGGCTCCACGACGGTGGTGATGCCGAACCGGATGGCGTCGTCCAGGCTGCGGGCCAGGCGGCCGTACTGCCGGTCGGCGGACGCCCAGGGCACGCCGAGCTCCTGGAGGGCGCGGTGGCCGTCGCGGGAGAGTCCTCGGACCGCGAAGTCGCGGACGAAGCCGGTCGGTTCGCCGGTCTGCGGGTCCTGCTCCGCCTCGCCGAAGGGGAGGGTGCCGCTCTCCCGGGTGATGCCCAGGCGGCGCAGCGCGGCGGTGTTGAGCCAGGCGGTGTGCACGTCGTAGCTGAGGATGAAGGCCGGGGTGTCGCCGGTGACCGGGTCGAGGTCGGCGGCGCGGGGCATCCGGCCGTCCGGGATGGCGGAGTAGTCGAACGCCTCGCCCTCGATCCACTCGGCATCCGGGTTCTCCGTGCGCCAGGCGGCGATGCGGGCGTGCACCTCGGCGAGGGTGCGGGCGCCGGCGAGTTGGACGCAGGCGTCGTCCGAACCCAGCCGCACATGGTTGTGGGCGTCGATGAAGCCGGGCAGGACCAGGCGGCCGCCCGCGTCGACCACCTCGGTGTCCGGTCCGGTCCAGGCGGCGATCTGGGCGGCGGTGCCGACGGCGGCGATCCGGCCGCCGGTGACGGCGAGGGCCTGCGCCTCGGGGTGGTCGGGGTCGACGGTGTGCACCCGGGCGTTGCGGACGACGAGGTCGGCGGGGGTCGGGGTGGCGGTGGCGGCCATCGGGTCTCTCCTGGGTGGTGCCGGTGGTACGGGAGGGGTCGGGTCAGCAGGGTCAGCGGGGGCGGCGGGTGAGGGCCCAGTACGCGAGGCCGGAGACGACGCTGCCGAGCAGCGACAGGTCGCCGCCGCCCAGTGGTGCGACCAGCGGGCCGGTCCACAGCTCGGAGTCGGCGGTCAGCGCGGAGAAGACCATGCCGATGCCGAGCGCGGCCATCCCGGCGAGGTGGAAGCCGCCTCGGTACCAGTACGCGCCGTCGCGTCCGGCGTGCAGCCCGGTGGTGTCGTAGGTGCAGCGGCGGATCAGCATGTCGGCGATGAAGACGCCGCCCCACGGTGCGAAGACGATGACCATCAGCGACAGGAAGCTCAGCAGCGAGGTGGTGAAGTCGACCAGGAAGAGCGCGCCCAGCGCACCGAGCGTGGTGACGGTGATGCTGATGTAGATGCTCTTGGCGCGCGACCACGGGATGCCCAGCACCTGGAGGTTGAGGCTGGAGGAGTACAGGGTGAGGATCGAGTTGGTGATCGAGCCGCCGAGTACCAGCAGCAGGAAGACCACCTGGAACCAGCCCGGCAGCAGCCGCTTGACGCCCTCGACCGGGTCGGACATGTCGACCCGGGTCGCGGCGGCGACGCCCGCGATGCCCAGCGCCACCGAGGAAAGCAGGCCGCCGAGTGCGCCGCTCCAGGTGATCGAGCGCAGCGTGGTGGTGCGCGGCAGGTAGCGGGTGTAGTCGGCGGGCATCGGCAGGTAGGAGACCGGGCCGGAGACGGTCACCACCAGGGCCAGGGTCCAGGCGCTGAAGCTGTTGAGGCCGGTGGCGGCGGGTGCGGCGTGGAGTCCCCGGCCGGGCAGCAGCAGCACGATCAGCAGTCCGAAGCCGACGGCGAGCGCATAGGCCATCCACTTCTCGGCTGCCTGCACGGTGGCGTGGCCCCAGACCGCGACCACAAAGGTCATGGCGAGGGTGGCGACCAGGGCGACCAGCCGGCTGAGGTTGCCGCCGTCCCAGCCGAGCTGGCCGAAGAGCGACTGGAGCGCCAGGACGCCGACCACCGTGTTGACCACGGTGTAGCCGATGCTGACGATCCAGTTGACCAGCCCGGCGGGGAAGTTGCCGAGCACGCCGAACGCGGCGCGGGAGATGACCAGGGTGGCGGTGCCGGTGCGGATGCCGCTGAGCCCGGCCGCGCTGACCGCGAAGAACGCCAGGCCGCCGAGGACGACGGCGGCGGTGGCGGCCCAGAAGGAGAGCCCGAAGGCGACCGCGAGTGCGCCGTTGATGACAAAGGTGAAGGTCAGGTTGGAGCCGAACCAGAGCCAGAACAGGTCCTTGGCACTGCCGTGCCGGTCCTCGTCCGGGATCGGGTCGATGCCATGGGTCTCGATGCGGAAGACCTCGTCATTGGCCACGCCGGTACCGAATCCGGCGGCCTCCTCCGTGCGCGTCGTCGTCATCGGATCGCCTCCCTCCACATCTGGGTGATCTTGAATGGCGTTCAAGGAAAGTTTGAACGCCAATCAATGTGCGGGAAGCCGGCGCGGGTGTCAATAGACCTCGGCGCCGGATAGGGTTTCCGACGCGGGTCCACGCAGCGGGCGTCCATGGAGGGAGCACAGCGGTGCCGGCACGGCGGCGGGACGGGCGGCTCGCCCAGGGACGCATGCTGGAGGAGGCGATGGCCGCCATCGCCGAGAACGGCCTGGCCGGGCTCACCATGTCCGGCCTCGCGGAACGCCTCGGCACCAGCGGCGGGCACATCCTGTACTACTTCGGCAGCAAGGATCAGCTGCTGCTGGCCGCGCTGCGCTGGAGCGAGGACCGGCTCACCGAGGAGCGCCGCGCCCTGCTCGCCCGCCGGGTCCGGCCACCGCGCAAACTCGACCTCTTCCTCGCCCTCTACCTGCCCAAGGAGACCCGCGACCCCCGCTGGATGCTCTGGGTCGAACTGTGGGCGCGCACTGCGGCCAACGCCGAGCTGCGCTCCGCGCAGGAGGAGATCGACCGGGGCTGGCAGGACGACCTGGCGGCGCTGCTCGCCGACTGCGGCATGGCGGGCGGCGAAGCGGAGACCCGGGCAGCCGCCGACGAGTTGCTCGCCCTGCTCGACGGACTGAGCACCCGGGTCGTCCTCGGCCTTGGCGGCGCCACCCAGGCGGACGCCCTCACCGCCGCCCGCCGCGCCGCCGCCCGGCTGCTGCCCTGACCACCGCCGGGCGGGGGCGCGGTCAGCCCTGGCTGCCCACCGGCTCCCGCGCCGCCACCGGCCCCCCGGCGTCCTCCGACCCGGCCACCGGCCGCCGCCGGGCACGCAGCAGCGCCGACCCGCCCCACTGGGCCGCGTACGCGAGCAGCAGCAGCGCCACCGCCACGATCCCGTCGGCCCAGAAGTGGTTGGCGGTCACCACGACCACCGCCACCGTGACCGCCGCGTGCAGCACCGCCAGCCAGCGCCAGCGGCTGCCGGAGATCCGCACCGCCGCCACCGCCACCAGCACGCACCAGGCCACATGCACCGAGGGCATGGCGGAGAGCTCGTCGGCGACCAGCCCGCCGACCGCCCCGCCGTAGACCGACTGGCCGTACTGGACGGCGACGTCCACAAAGCCGTTCTCCGGCAGCATCCGCGGCGGCGCCACCGGTATGAACTGCACCAGCAGGCAGGCGGCGGTGACCAGCACCACCGTGGTCCGCACCCAGGCGTACCGCCGCCGGTGCCGCAGGAAGACCCAGAGCAGCAGCCCGATCATCGCCCCGAAGTGCATCACCGCGTAGTAGTAGTTGGCCGCCCTCACCAGCCAGGGGTGCGGCAGTACGGCGCGCTGCCAGGACGCCTCGTCCGGCAGGCCCAGCTGCCGCTCGGTGCGGTGGATCCACTCCGCCCGGTCCAGCGCATGGTCGGTGGACATCACCGAGAGGTGCCCGGCCAGCTGCCAGAGCGCGAAGAGCGCCAGCAGCGTCCCGGCCTCACGCAGCACCGACACCACCGCCGGGCGCCACTCCGGACGCCACTCCGGACGCCATGCCGTGCGCCGCACCGCGTACGAGGCCGCGAACAGCACGGCGGACGTGCCGCCCGCGCTCTGCCACGACAGCGTCAGGTTCTGCACCGGCCACGCCCCTCCCGGGGAGGCGCCGCACCGGCCCCGCCCCGGTCGGGCGGGGAGCTGCACCGGCCGGGCTCCCGCGATGAGGAGACGGTAGACCCCGGCCGCCGCGCGGCGCCGCGCGGGGGCGCCCGCGCCGGTCAGCCGCCGATCACCAGCCGCCGCACGCCCTGCCAGCGGGCCGGGTCGGTCACCCGGCGGCCGTCCACCAGCACCCGCACCCCCGGCAGGTCGGCGGCCGACAGCACCCGGTAGTCGGCGTGGTCGGCCTGCACCACGGCGGCGTCCACCGGCTGCCCCCGGTGCGGCGGCAGGCCGAGCGCCGACAGCTCGGCCGCGCTGTACAGCGGATCGGAGACATACGGCTGCGCCCCGCGCCCGCGCAGCGCCTCCACCACCGGGAAGACCCCGGAGAACGCCGTCTCCTTCACCCCGCCCCGGTAGGCCGCGCCCAGCACCAGCACCCGCGCCCCGGTCAGCGGCCCGAACCCGGCCTCCAGCAGCTCCACCGCGTACTCCGGCATCCGCTCATTGGCCTCGCGGGCGGCCCGGACCACGGTCGCCGAGGGGTCGTTCCAGAGGTACATCCGGGGGTAGACCGGGATGCAGTGCCCGCCGACCGCGATCCCCGGCTGGTGGATATGGCTGTACGGCTGGGTGTTGCACGCCTCGATCACCCGGGTGATGTCCACCCCGACGGTGTCGGCATAGCGGGCGAACTGGTTGGCCAGGCCGATGTTGACGTCCCGGTAGGTGGTCTCGGCGAGCTTGGCCAGCTCGGCCGCCTCGGCCGAGCCCAGGTCCCACACCCCGTTGGGCCGCGCCAGGTCGTCGCGGTCGTCGAAGTCCAGCACCGCCCGGTAGAACTCCGTGCCGCGCAGCCCCGAGGCGGCGTCGATGCCGCCGACCAGCTTGGGGTAGCGGCGCAGATCGGCGAAGACCCGGCCGGTGAAGACCCGCTCGGGGCTGAAGACCAGCGCGAAGTCGCGCCCCGCCACCAGCCCCGACCCCTGCTCCAGCATCGGCGCCCAGCGCCCCCGGGTGGTGCCCACCGGCAGCGTGGTCTCATAGCTCACCAGCGTCCCCGGCCGCAGCCCGGCCGCCACCGCCCGGGTCGCCTCGTCCATCCAGCCGAAGTCCGGCTCGCCCGCCGCGTCCACAAAGAGCGGCACCACCAGCACCACGGCCTCGGCGTCCGCCACCGCCGCCGTGGTGTCGGTGGTCGCCCGCAGCCGCCCTGCGGCCACCGCCTCCTTCAGCCGCACCTCCAGCTCGGCCTCCCCCGGGAACGGCACCGCCCCCTCGCCGACCAGCCGCACCACCCGCTCGTCCACATCCGCGCCCACCACCCGGTGCCCCCGCGCGGCGCACTGCACCGCCAGCGGCAGACCGATCTTCCCCAGCGCCACCACACAGATCCGCACGGCTGCTTCCCTCCACGCCCCGGGCCGAGCCGGGCACCCGTCAGCGGCACCCGTCAGCGGCCCCGCTCCCCTGCGATTGTCGGCCGGGGGCCCGGACCCGGCCTCCCGGGCGCGGCGTCCGGGGGACGGCGGCGGGCCGCGCGGCGTGGCCGGGCCCCGGGCCGCGCGGGGCCCGCCTAGCGTGAGGGCGTTCCCGTACCCCCCGCCCGGAGGAGCAGCCCGCCGTGAAGGTCCTCAGCGTCGTCGGGGCCCGGCCCCAGCTGGTGAAGCTCGCCCCCGTCGCCGGGGCACTGTCGCAGGCGGGCCACCGCCATGTGATCGTCCACACCGGGCAGCACTATGACGCCGACCTCTCGGACGTCTTCTTCACCGGCCTGGGCATCCCCGCGCCCGAGGTCCACCTGGGCATCGGCTCGGGCAGCCACGGCGTGCAGACCGGCGGCGTACTGGCCGCACTGGACCCGGTGCTGGCGGCGGAGCGCCCCGACTGGGTGCTGGTGTACGGGGACACCAACTCGACGCTGGCCGGGGCGGTGGCGGCGGTCAAGCAGCAGCTGCCGGTCGCCCACCTGGAGGCGGGCCTGCGGTCCTTCAACCGGCGGATGCCGGAGGAGCACAACCGGGTGCTCACCGACCACGCCGCCGACCTGCTGCTCGCCCCCACCGCCGAGGCCATGCGCCACCTGGCCGCCGAGGGGCTGGCGGAACGCTCGGTCCTGGTCGGCGATGTGATGGTGGACGTCTGCCTGCGGGTGCGCGACGCCGTACAGGCCGAGCGGCGGGTGCCCACGCTGCCCGAGGGCATCGCCCCCGACCGGCCGTACCTGGTGGCCACCGTGCACCGGGCGGAGAACACCGACGACCCCAAGCGGCTCGCCGCCCTCGCCGACGCGCTGGCGGCGCTGCCACTGCCGGTGGCCCTGCTGGCCCACCCCCGGCTGCTGGCCCGCGCCCGGGAGCACGGCGTGGAACTGGCACGCGGCGCCGTACGGGTGGGCCGGCCGCTGCCGTACGCGGAGCTGGTCGCGGCCGTGCTGGGCGCCGCCGGGGTGGTCACCGACTCCGGCGGCCTCCAGAAGGAGGCGTACCTGCTCGGTCGGCCCTGCACCACGCTGCGCCCCGAGACCGAGTGGCCGGAGACCCTGGCCGGCGGCTGGAACGCCCTGGTACCCGACCCCCAGCTGCTCACCGCCGCCGCCTGGACGGCCACCGCCGCCCGGCCCGCCCCCCGGCAGCCGACCGCCGCCCCCTACGGCGACGGCCGGGCGGCCGGACGGGTGGCGCAGGTACTCGCCGAGCACCTGCGGCGCCGGGAGCTGTCCGGCACCTCCTGACCGCTACGCCGGCTGCGGCTCGTCCGGGATCCGCGCCGGTACGGCCACCGTGGTCCGCTGCTGCGCCGACTCCAGCACCGCCGCCGAGACCTCCACGGTGCGCAGCCCCTGGCGCAGGGTCACGATGTCGCCCGGCTTGCCCTCGACCGCGTCCCGGAAGCGCTCATGCTCCACCAGCAGCGGCTCCCGCTTGGGGATGGCATAGCGGACCATGTCGCCCTCGGCGACGCCCCGGAAGGCGCGCAGCGCCTCCCACTCGGTGGTCACCGCGCCATTGGCGTAGAAGGTGAGGTCGGCGGTGAGGGTGTCGGCGACAAAGCAGCCGTGCGAGCCGGTGACCGCGGCGAAGCGCTCCTTGAGCGGACTCAGCCAGTTGACCAGGTGGCTGACCACGGTGCCGTCGGAGAGTTCGCCGACCACGGCCACCATGTCCTCGTGCGGGCGGCCGCTCTTGCTCACCGTGCGGGCGGCGAGCGAGGCGTACTCCTGGCCGGTCACCCAGGCGGTGAGGTCGATGTCATGGGTGGCCAGGTCCTTGACCACGCCGACGTCGGCGATCCGGTGCGGGAAGGGTCCCTGGCGGCGGGTCACCACCTGGAAGACCTCGCCCAGCTCGCCGGTCTCCAGGCGGGCCCGCAGGGATTGCAGCGCGGGGTTGAACCGCTCGATGTGGCCGACCCCGGCCACCAGGCCGCGCGCCTCGAAGGCGTCCACCAGCCGCTCGGCGGCGGCCACCGAGTGGGCCAGCGGCTTCTCGATCAGCGCGCAGACCCCGTTGGCGGCCAGCTCCAGGCCGACCTCCTCGTGGTGCGCGGTGGGGCAGGCCACCACGGCGTAGTCGATGCCGAGCGCGATCAGCTCGGCCACGGTGTGCAGCACCTGCACCCCGCGTGCGGCGCCGCTCCGGTCACCGGCCGGGTCCACGGTGGCGACCAGCTGCACACCGTCGAGTTCGCGCAGCACCCGCGCGTGGTTGCGGCCCATCGCGCCCAGGCCGATCAGTCCGGCCCGCAGCGTACGGCGCCCGGTGGCCCCGGTCGGGGCGGTGGCGGTCATCGCCGGCCCCCGCCGGGGGCGGTCGGCCGGGCCGCAGGGATCAGCTGTTGGTCTCGCCCGCGCATCGCGGCCACCTCCGTCATGTCGTCCAGGTCGTCGTCGGCTCGGGGTCTCGGTGCGGAGCCCGCCTCATCCGGCCTCCGCCGGCGGTGCTCATGCCGCCTCCGCCGGCGGTGCTCATGCCGCCTCCGCCGGATGGGGCAGTGGATGGAGCCGGGCGGCGGCGAGCAGCTCGGCCACCGCCACGGCCAGGCCGTCGTAGGGGCTCTCCTGCTGCCGGTGCTCGTCGGACCAGCGGACGGCACCGGCCCGGCACCGGTCGTATGCGTCCCGCTGCGGGCCCGCCCAGCCGGTCAGGATGCGGGCGGCCTGCTCCGGGCCGTCCGCCACGGTGCCCGCGCCCCGGGAGCGGACCAGTTCCTCCGCGCGCGGCAGCGGGCTGCCGAGCACCGGCAGCCCGCAGGCCAGGTACTCGTAGACCTTGGACGGGACGGAGTCCACAAAGGCCCGGGTGGGCTCCAGCAGGGCCAGGCCCGCCCAGGCGCCCTGGGCCAGCCGCCAGGCCGCCCGGGGCGGCATCCGGCCGTGCAGCCGGACCCGGTGCGCGGCCGGGCTGGTGCGCTGCCAGTCCCGCAGCCGGTCGCGGTCGGCGAGGGCGACCGGGCCCACCAGGTCCAGCTGCCAGTCGGGCGCCGCCTCGGCGGCGGCGAGCATCGTCCACAGCCCCCGGCTGCCCCGGATGTCGCCCACATAGAGGGCGCGGGGCACCGGGCCGGGCGGCTGCGGGGCGGGCAGCAGCCGGAAGTCGGGCAGGTTGCGGACGACCAGGCGGTTGGCGGCGGAGCGGGGCGGCACATGCTCGTCGGCCACCACCGTCAGGTCGGCGCGGCGGCTGAGCAGCGTCGCCGCGCGGGCCCAGACCCGGGCGGCAGCGCCGACGGCGCCATGCGCCCAGACCCGGTCGCGCAGCAGCGCCTGGTAGTCCTCGTGCACGTCGACGACCAGCAGCCGGCGGGCACCGGGCAGTGGCCGGCAGAGGGCGCGGTGCAGCCGGGCGGCGGGCACCAGGTCGGGGTCGAGGGTGAGCAGCACCCGGCCGCGCGCCCGGGTGGGCAGCAGCAGGGCGTGCAGTCCGCGCCGGGCCAGGCCACCGGACTCGATCGGCCGGAAGTCCACGCCGGGTGGTGCGTCCGCCGCCCGGCCGCGCGCCAGCACCTCCACCGAGAGGCCGGCCCGGCGCAGCGCGGCGCAGTGCCGGTGCAGCCGGGCGTCGGCGACATGGTGGCCGCTGGTGAGCAGCGAGACGTCGACCGGGGCGGGCAGCGCGGCCGGCCGGTCGCCGGGGGTGCGGTCCGCTGCGGGGTGGCTCATGGTCGTGGCACCGCCTCGGCTTGGTGGATCTCGGGTCAGACGTCCTCCAGGACGACGGCGTCCTCGCCGACCTCCTGGAAGCGGATGTAGGCGGCGGTGACCTGCTGCGGGTCGCCGCGCATCATCAGTCGGCCGCGATGCAGCCAGACGCAGTCGTCGCACAGGTCGCGGATGGTGCCCACGGCATGGCTGACCAGGAAGATGGTGCGGGCCTGGTCCACCAGTTCGCGGATCTTGTCGTACGACTTGCGCTTGAACTTGGCGTCCCCGGCCGACAGCGCCTCGTCGATGAGCAGCACATCGGGCTCCATATGGGTGGAGACCGCGAAGGCGAGCCGCCCGTACATGCCGGAGGAGTAGGTCTTCATCGGCATGTCGATGAAGTCGCCCAGGTCGGCCCAGGCGGCGATCTGCTCATAGCGCTCGGCGATCTGACGGCGGTTCAGACCTGCTGCCAGGCCGCCGAGCACCACGTTCTCCCGACCGCTGAGGTTGCCGTTGAAGCCGACGCCGAGGGCGAGCAGGGTGCTGATCCGGCCGTGCACCTCGATCTCGCCGCCGCTCGGCGGCAGGATCCCGGCGACGGCCCGCATCAGGGTGGACTTGCCGGCGCCGTTGGCACCCACCACGCCCAGGACGGTGCCGTGCGCCACATCCATGGAGATGCCGCGCAGCGCCTTGATCTCGCGCACCAGCTCGCTGCGCCGCCGGGCGGGCCGGGTCAGCCGGTAGCGCAGCGTGTTGGCGCGCGGGTCGCGCGGCACCCGGTAGGTGATGTGGACGTCGCGGACCTGCACCGCCCAGGGCCTGCCCCGGCCGGGCGGCCCCGGTGCGGCCGGCCCTCGGCCGGCGGTGACCGTCTCAGAGGCGGACAGCGAACTCACGCTCCCTCCACATGAAGACCAGGGCGCCCACCAGGAAGGCGCCCACCGCCCAGCAGCCGCCCTGGAGCAGCCACTCGGGATGGACAAAGCGACCGCGTACCAGCGCATCGCCCCAGGTGCCGAGCATCGGCGACAGCGGGTTGAGCGACATCAGCAGCGCCTTGCGGCCGCCCTTGGCGATCTGGTCCTCCAGCACCCAGAGCACCGGCGACAGAAAGAGCCAGATCCTGATCATGTACGGCAGGAAGTTGGCGAAGTCCCGGAAGTACACCTGCACGGTCGCGGCCAGAAAGCCCAGCCCCGCGCCGAACAGCACCAGGCAGCCGAAGGCCGGCAGCGCCCAGAGCATCGCCCAGGCCCAGGGCAGCCCCTCCACCTGGTGCACCACCAGGAAGACCACCATCGACGGCAGGAACCGCATGAAGGCGATGACGATCTGGGTGATCGGCAGCAGCAGCCGGGGGAACGAGCTGTTCATGATCAGGCGGCTGCTGCCGATCACCGACCCGGCGCACTGGCCCAGGCAGCCGGAGAAGAAGTAGAAGGCGAAGAGCCCGGCGAGCAGCTTGGCGAAGTAGTCGGGCTGGTGGGTGCCGCCGCCCAGGATGTCCACCAGCACGTAGTAGACGCAGCCCAGCAGCAGCGGGTTGATCACCAGCCAGAGCTGGCCGAAGAAGCTGGTGTAGTTCTGCGCCCGCAGGGTGCTGCGGGCCATCTCATGGACGAACTGCCGACGCTGCCACAGCTGGCCGAAGTAGACCGGCAGCTGCGGCAGCCCGGCCCGCTGGGCACGGAAGAGGTGGTGCTCCAGGTGCCGTTCGGGTACGGCCTGCGGCCCGATCGCGGTCTCGCTCATCCCGCCGCCTCCCCGGTACCGCCCGACGGTGCCTCGTACCGGGCCCGGTCGAGACCGAGCGAGATCTCCAGCCGGGGGTGGCTGCGGCCCAGGTGCCAGGCGGTGGGGATGGCGTAGGTGTCATAGACCACCGCCCGCTCGGTGGTCTCCGAGACCAGGACCTCGCCGGGGTCGCGGCGGGCCACCCGCCACAGCAGATAGGGGCGGACCACCCGGTAGCCGCGGATGAAGACCCGCTGGTGGAAGCCGTCCGCGAGCCGGGCGTGGACGCGGACCGCCATGCCGACGGCGAGTTCCAGGGCGCGGCCGGTGTCGGGGCGGCCGTAGTGCGGCTCGGCCGCCTCCCGCAGCAGCCCGAGGGCCTTGCGCGGGGCGCGGTAGACCAGCAGCCGCTCACTGCGGGGCAGCGGATGCCTCCCCTCGCCCGCGCGCAGCGACCAGCAGCGCACGGCCGGGGGCAGTCCGGCGGCCTCCCAGGGCGCCGGGTTGACCATGAGCAGGTCCACCCCGATCCCCCGGTCCAGCAGGAACTGCGCGTCCTCGCAGACCGCCGCCACCCGCCGGGTGTTGAGCGCCAGCAGCAGCACCCGACGGCCGGTGTCGGTGGAGGCGGTGTCGGTGTCGGTGTCGGTGTCGGTGGAGGAGGCGGGCGCCGGGGCCGTCATCGGACCGGCTCCGGTACATCCGAGCGGCTGCCGTGCCCGGCTTCGGGCGGGCCTGGCGGTCGGGTGCGCCCGGCGTACCCGGCGCGCTCCACGCACCAGCGCAGCGGCAGCGCCGGGGCCGACCTGGCGAGGTGCCAGGCGAAGGCCGTGGCGGGGGCGTCGCACACCACCAGCTCGGCGATCCTCGGCCGGGGCCCGTGGCGGAGCAGTGCGGGCAGCCCGCCCCGGGCGAGGCGCCAGAGCCGCCACGCGCCCAGCGGGCCGTCACCGGAGGGGAGCCGCAGCACCCAGATCCGGGGGTCCTCCGCCGCCGCCTCCGCCACCTCCCGGCGGGCGGCGGCCACCACCACCGGCACCCCGCGCTCGGCAAGGAAGCGGGCGTCCTCCACCACGGCCCGCAGCCGGGTGCCGCCCAGCGCCAGCAGCAGCACCGCCCCGTCCTCGGCGGCGGGTGGCTGCTCCGGGTGGTACGGGAGGGCGGGCAGGCCGTCCACGGCCGCCGACCCGGCGACCGGCCCGCCGAACACCACGGCGCCGGTCCCGGTCCCGGACCCGCCGCCGCCGCCGCGCCGAGCCGGACCACCAGCCCCGCCGCCGCTCCGAGCCGACCCACCAGCCCCGCCGCCATCGCGCCGGTCCGAGCCACCGGCCACGCCCGTATAACAGTTACTCAGCCGGGCGCCGATCGCGGCCAGCCCATAGCGCCGCTCGATGGCGGCCCGGGCCCGCGCCGGGTCCAGCCGGTCCACGGCGGCGGCCAGCCGCCGGTAGCCGTCCAGCAGCGGCCCGGGGTCGTCGGCGAGGTCCACCAGCCGCCCGGCGACACCCTCCAGCCCGGCGAGCGTCTGCTCCGGCCCACCGCACCGGGTGACCAGCACCGGAAGGCCGGTGGCCACCGCCTCGACCACGGTCATCCCAAAGGTCTCAAAGGTGCTCGGATGCACCAGCAGGTCGTGGTCATGCATGATGCCGAAGACCTCGCCGGGCTCCACCGGCCCGCGCACCACCACCTGATGCCCCACGCCCAGCTCGGCGGCCCGCCGCCGGACGGCCTCCGCGTTGCCCGGCCCGACCAGGGTCAGCTCCAGCCTGGGGTTGTCCGCCACGGCCGCCGCGAACGCGGTGAGCAGCAGCGGTACGCCCTTGGCCGGCACCAGGTTGCCGACGAAGAGCCAGCGGCGCAGCTCCCGTACCGGCTCGGGCCGCACCGGGATCGACGCCACATCCACCGCATTGGGCACCACCCGGAACTTCCCCTCGTGCTCCGGGAAGGACTGGGCCAGGCGCTCCCGCAGCCAGGGGCTGACGCAGAGGAAGGCGTCCGCCCGCTCCACCACCTCGCGGTACAGCTCGCGGGACGGCGCCTGCCGCAGCACGCTGGGCAGGAAGGAGGCATGCTCGGTGACCACCACCCGCGCCCCCGGCCGGGCCAGCCGGCAGGCGACCCAGCCACCGTAGACACCGGTGTGGCCGTGCACCACATCGGCGTCGATCCGGCCGCCGGGCAGCACCGCGCGCAGCGCGCTCTCATGCGCCCGCGCCCACTCCGCGTACAGCGCGGGGGGCCGCACCGGAACCGGGACCCTGGTGAGCCGCCACCCCTCGGGGGTGGTCTCGGGCACCACCGGCACCCGGGCCGCGCCGACCGGTCCGGCCAGCCGCTCATAGGCGGTGCGTACCAGGTCGTGGCGGAACTCCCCGCCGGCCGACGGCCAGTCCTCGCCGTTGAGGACCTCCACCCGGGCGAAACCTTCCGCCACCGCGGCGGTCGCGGTCCTCACGAACGACCCCGCGTGCGGGCGCTGCGGGCACGGGTACCACGGCGTCACCACCGCGAGAGTCCCGGCCCGCCGTGCGGGCCGGGCCGGGGTCGACGCCTGCTGCCTGTGCTGCTGCCTGCGGTCAGCGGCCACCTGCGATCCTCCTCAACCGCTCCTCGAACGGGGCCAGCGTCGCCTCCCGGGTGAACCGCTCGGCATGCTCCACCGCCCGCTTCACCTGATCCGGCGTCAACTCCAGTGCGGCTCGCCCGGCTTCCACAAACGCCCCGGCCACCGCCTCGGCGTCCAGCCGACCGCCGGAGAACCAGAGCGGATGCCCGCGCAGCACCTCCACGGCGGCGTGGTCGGGCCGGTGCACCGAGACGATCGGCTTCCCGGTGGCCATGTACTCGAAGACCTTGCCGGAGGTGACATAGCGGGACCCCCCGGCCAGGAAGACCACCGCGTCCATCTCCGCATACGCGGCCGCCACCTCCGCCTTGGCCACCGGCCCCCGGTAGCGCACGCCCAACTGCTCCTCCGGGGCGGGCAGCCGGTCCAGCAGCGGCTGCGCGCTGTGCGAGAAGAACCCCAGATGGCCGTGGAGGTGCAGTTCCGCCCCCGCCAGCGACGGGTCCTGCCGGGCGAGGCGCCAGCCGTCGAAGAGCACCTCCAGCGGCAGATGGTCGGTGACGGTCCCGATGTAGCCGAACCGCAGCGGACGCCCGGCCGGGCGCGGCACCCACTCCGGCCGCCCCAGGATGTCGGGCTCCCAGCCGTTGTAGACCACCCGGGAGCGCCCGGCAGCGAAGGGGTAGCGGTCCGCGTACCACTGCCGGATCGGCTCGTTGACGTGCACCACCTCGGCGGCTCCGCGCAGCACCCGGCGCTCCCAGGTCCAGGCGTTGCTCCCCTCGGGGAAGCCGAGGTCCCCGGTGAGCGGGTTGAACGTCCACGGGTCGCGATAGTCCAGCACATACGGAATCCGCAGCGCCCGGCCCAGCGCCCAGGCCGCCGCGAAGGAGGCGAACGGGTTGCCGGTCGCCACCACCACGTCGAACCGCCGCCGGGCGTGCAGCCGCACCGCGCGGGCCAGCAGATGCGGCAGCCAGGTCGCGTAGTGCTCGGGGAAGACCCGGCGCTGCGCCCACCCGTACGCCGCGCTCGCCAGGCTGGGGAAGTTGGCCCGCAGCCGGCCGAACCGGCGGACGTCCCGCTCCCAGCGGAAGTAGCCCATCCGGGGCCGCTCCACGGTGACCGCCGGATGGATCCGGCCCTCCAGCGACGGGTCGTGGGAGCGCAGGTAGTCCGCGAAGAACTCGCGCGGCGCCGTGGCCACCGTGACCTCCCAGCCCCGGTCGGCCAGCAGATTGGCGGTGGCCAGCGCCCGGTAGACACCGCTGGCCCGGGTCGGCGGGAAGAAGAAGGCCAGATAGAGCACGCGGGGGCCGCTGCGGGCGGCACGGCGCGGCGGCGTCCGTACCGGGCGGCGGGTACTGCGCGCGGACGCCGCCCCGCGTCCGCCCGCCGGACCGGCGTCGATCGCGCGGGACGGCTCGCGGGACGGCTGCTGCCGGGTGGTGCCAGACGTTGCCGAGGTCACCTCTGCACCGTAGGCAGACGATCCGCCACCCCGCGCGCCGAGCGCAGCCATCCGGGCACCCGCCCACCGCCCGGCCGCTGCTGGCGGTACGTCAGCGGCGGCCCGTCCCCGGGGAACCGGCCGCCGCAGCTCCCCCGTCCGGCGGGCACCCGGTCAGAGCAGCCCGCCCAGCGCATTGGCGGCGGCGACCACCCGCTCCAGCTCGGCACCGGTCAGCGTCGGGTAGACCGGCAGCGACAGCACCTCGGCGGAGGCCCGCTCGGTCTCCGGCAGGTCCCAGCGCCGCGCCTGCGCGCCCTCCTCCCCCCGGTACGCCTTCAGCCGGTGGATCGGCGTCGGGTAGTACACCGCGCTGCCGACCCCCCGCGAGGCCAGCGCCTTCTGGAGGCAGTCGCGGTCCGGGCGGCCGTTGCCCGGCACCCGCACCGTGTACTGGTGGTAGACGTGGTGGGCCCCGTCCGCCACCGGCGGGGTGTGCAGGCCGGTGAGCCGCGAGTCCAGCAGCTTGGCGTTGGCCCGGCGCTGCTCCGTCCAGACCGGCAGCCGGCCCAGCTGCACCCGGCCGACGGCGGCGGCCACATCCGTCAGCCGCATATTGGCGCCCGCCACCTCATTGGCGTACCGCTGCTCCATGCCCTGGTTGCGCAGCAGCCGCAGGGTGCGGGCCAGCTCGGCGTCGGCGGTGGTGATCATGCCTCCCTCCAGGGAGTGCATGTTCTTCGTCGGGTAGAAGCTGAAGCAGCCCGCCGCACCGAAGGTGCCCACCGGGCGGCCGTTCAGCGCGGCGGCATGCGCCTGGCAGGCGTCCTCCACCACGGCCAGGCCGTGCCGCTCGGCGATCGGCAGCAGCCGGTCCATGGCCGCCGGATGCCCGTACAGGTGCACCGGCAGCACTGCGGCGGTACGCGGCCCGACGGCGGCGGCGACCGCGTCCGGGTCGAGGCAGAAGCTGCCCGGCTCGATATCGGCGAAGACCGGCTCGGCACCCACCAGCCGCACCGCGTTGGCGGTGGCCGCGAACGAGAAGGACGGCACCACGACCTCGTCGCCCGGCCCGATGCCCAGCCCCATCAGGGTGAGCTGAAGCGCGGAGGTACCGGAGTTGACCGCCACGCAGTGGCGGCCCTCCACCAGTGCGGAGAACTCGGTCTCGAAGGCCGCCACCTCGGGGCCCTGCACCACGGCGCCGCTGCGCAGCACCCGGACGGCGGCCTCGATCTCATGCTCGCCGATCACGGGACGGGCCGCAGGGATCGGTTCTTCGTGCCGCCCGCGCATGCGGCCACCTCCATCGTCGCTGCGTGGTTGCGCCGTCCTGGGCACCCAGGACGGCGGAGGGCACGTCCCGCCGCCCGGGGCATTCGCCACCAGGCTTCCGGACGCCGTTGAACAGGGGCTGCTGCCCAGGTGAACGCTGGGCAGCAGGCAGACCCGGCCGCCGCAGCCTCACCCCTGCACGGTAGGCACACCACCGTCCGCAGCGCGCGCCGTACAGGGCCGTCCGGGATCACCCGGGCCGTCCGGCCAGGGCGTCAGCAGCAGCGGACCGGCGGGCGGCGGGGCCGCCGGGCGCGGGCGGCGCCCGGTCAGCTCGGCGTACAGGGCGTCCAGCACCTCGGCCTGACCCGCCCAGCCGTAGCCGGGCAGCGCCCGCCCGGCGGCGCCGTCCGGCCGGTACGGGCGGCGGTAGCACTCCGGGTCGGCCAGCAGCGTACGGGCGGCCCGGCAGAACGCCCCGGTGTCCCCGGCCTGGAAGACCTCGCCCACCCCCAGGGCGCGGGTGGTGGCGGCCATCTCCGCGACATCGCTGCACAGGATCGGCAGCCGGGCGTGCAGATACTCCAGGTACTTGGTGATCAGCGACAGCTCGTGGTTGGGGCGGTGCAGGATCGGCACCAGACCGGCGGTGGCCGAGGCGATATAGGGGATCACCTGGTCGGGGGAGACATAGTCGGCGAGGTGGAGCCGGTCGGCGACCCCGAGCCGCCCCGCCAGCGCCCGCAGCTCCCCGGCGTCCGGATCGCCCCGGCGGGCCACCAGCACCAGGTGCACCCCGGGCAGCGCGGGCAGCGCCGCCACCGCCGTGGCCACCCCGCGGCGGGCCGCCAGCCCGCCGCTGTAGAGCAGCAGCGGGGCGTCCGGCGGCAGCCCCACCGCCCGGCGCACCTCGGGGACCGCCGCTTCAGGTGCTCCGTATGCCCCGGCCGCTCCGTCCGTGCGGACCAGCGGCGCATTCAGCACCACCGCCGGGCGGCGGGTGAGGCCATGGTCGCGGTGCAGCCGCTCCGCGATGGCCTCCGAGACGGTCACCACCGCATCCGCCCGGCCGATGTACTCCCGCTCCACGCCCAGCAGCATCCGGCGGCGCAGCCGACCGCGCAGGTCCCAGCGGCCCGGCACCTCGATCCCGGCCAGATACTCATGGGCGTCATAGAGCCACCGCACCGGCCGCCCGGGGACGCCGAGCCGGGCGGCGGAGCGGGCACCGATCCCCACCATGTGGAAGTCATGCGCGTGGATCAGCTCCGGCGCCAGCTCGGCCACCACCGGCGCAAAGGCCAGCTCCAGATCCCGGAACCACGGGTTGAGCGAGCGCCAGCCGCCGTACCGGTCCAGCACACCGCGCAGCCCGTCCAGGGCCGGGCGCAGCCGCCCGGCGACCCGACCGGCCCCGAGCGGCACCAGCAGCGCGTCCAGCGCCGGGTGCGCCGCCAGTCGGCGGCGGGCGACGGCGGCGAGCCGCAGCCGCGCGCTGCGGGGCGCGTCCACCGCGTCCCAGCGCGCGACCACGGCCCGCGCGCGGGCGTACGCGGCACGCCGCGCCCAGGCGCTGCGCAACGACGCGCCCCTGCCCCGCTCATAGCCGGAGACCGCCGACCCCACCGGCAGCAGCACCACCCGGGCGCCGCCCAGCCGGTACTCCAGCCGCTCCGGACCCGGCGCCCGGCCCAGCAGCACCACGTCCCAGCCCGCCGCCGCCATCGACCAGGCGGCCTTCTGCACCCGGGAGTCGCCGTCCACCCCATTGGCGACCAGCATCACCACCCGGCCGGGCAGCGGGCCGCCGCAGCTCATGCCCGGTCACCGGCCGGCGGCCGATCCCCCTCCCGCCGAGCCGTCGCCCGCCGAGCCGTCGCCCGCCGGGACGCCGCAGGCCGGTCCACCGGCGGCTCCCCCGGGCTCTGCCGCGCGGCCGCCAGCGTCCCGTACAGCGCGACCAGCCGCCGCGCGTCCTGCTCCCACGCCAGCTCCGCCCGCGCCGCCGCCACCGACCGCAGCAGCTCCGGATAACGCCCCTCGACCCGGCCCACCGCCGCCCGGAACGAACCCGGGTCACCCGGCCGGTACAGCTCGCCCAGGTCGTACCGGAGCACCGTCCCCCGCAGCTCCGGCAGATCGGCGGCGACCACCGGCACCCCCGCCCGCACCGCGTGGAACAGCTTGTTCGGCAGCGCCAGCCGGTGGTTCTCACAGCTGTCCGTGAGCGCCACCACCGCCAGGCCGTAGCGCCGCAGCAGCCCGTCCACCGCATCCACCGGACGCGGCGCCAGCAGCTCCAGGTCCCCGCCCTCGGCCCGCGCCAGCCGCGCCGCGTACGCCTCGTCGGCCGGACCCACCAGCACCACCGCGCTCTGCTGCGCGGCGGCCCCCGCGAGCACCGTCTCCAGATCCCGCCCGGCGCCGATCCGGCCCGCGTACACCATCCCCTTGGGGGCGGACGGCAGCGGCACCTCCTCCGCGCCGGTGGCCGGGGGCAGGGCCGGGAAGGTGTTGCGGACCACCGTCACCGGACCGGTCGCCCAGCGCTCCAGACGGCGCGCAATCCCCTCGCCGACCGTCACCACCGCATCGGCCCTGCCCGTCAGCTCCACCTCCAGGCGGCGGTCCCGCAGCCGCTCCAACGGGGCGGGCCGGCCGTGCCGCTGACGGCCCGACCACCACTCATGCGAGTCGTACACCAGCAGCGCGCCGTACTCCCGGGCCAGCCGCGCGGCCGTCGGCAGGGTGTTGAAGTCATGCGCATGGACGACGTCGAACCGCCGCTCCCGCAGCTCCGCCACCGCCGCCCGGGACCACGCCGCCCAGACCTGGCGGCGGTGCCGGGGCAGCAGCCACCAGCGCACCGCCCGCCAGAGCCACCCCGGCCCCCGGCGGACGGCCTCCGGCGCCTCCCCCGCCCGGTCGCCCTGGGGCTGACCGCCCAGACCCGGGGCGCGCGGCGGCCGCAGGCCACGGCCGCCCGAGGAGGAGCCGACCGTGAAGAGCCCCCCGGGGGGCGCCCACCCGGCCGGTACCTCCCTGCCCTGCACATGCACCGTGTGCCCGGCCCCGGCCAGCGCCGCCGCCTCCCGCACCACCCTGCTGTCATGGGCCACATCGGTGGTGACCAGCATCAGCACATCCAAGAGAACCTCATCCATCGACGCCCGGCGCCGCGCACCGGGGCGGTCCATCCTTACGAGGCGGGCCGCAGCACCGCCACCTCTTCACCCGTTCGGGCCCGACAGCACATCCGCCAGGTCGAACCGCACCGGCTCCTCCAACTGCGCATAGGTGCAGCCGCGCGGCTCCCGGTCCGGCCGCCAGCGGCGGAACTGCGCCGTGTGCCGGAACCGGCCGCCCTGCATATGGTCGTACGCGACCTCGCAGACCCGCTCCGGCCGGAGCGGCACCCAGGACAGGTCCTTCTTCCCGGTCCAGCGGCTGGGCGCCCCGGGCATCCGGTCGGCCGCCGCCGCCTCCTCGTCCGCCCACGACGCCCATGGATGACCGGCCGGCGACTCCATCCGCAGCGGTTCCAACTCCTCCACCAGCGCCTGCCGGCGGCGCATCGGAAAGGACGCGCAGACGCCGACATGCTGCAACCGCCCCTGCCCGTCGTACAGGCCGAGCAGCAGCGAACCCACCACCGGGCCGCTCTTGTGGAAGCGGAACCCGGCCAGCACGCAGTCGGCCGTACGCTCGTGCTTCACCTTCACCATCACCCGCTCGTCCGGCCGGTAGCCGATGTCTAGCGGCTTGGCCACGACGCCGTCCAATCCGGCCCCCTCGTACTGGTCGAACCAGCGCCGGGCGGTCTCCAGATCGGTGGTGGCCGGGGCCAGGTGGACCGGCCCGGTCGGCGCCTCCCCCAGCGCCTCCACCAGGGCCCGGCGGCGCTCCACCAGCGGCGTGTCCATCAGCGAGACGTCGTCCAGCGCCAGCAGATCGAAGGCAACAAAGCTCGCCGGGGTCCGCTCCGCCAGCAGCCGCACCCGCGAGTCGGCCGGATGGATCCGCTCCAGCAGCGCGTCGAAGTCCAGACGGCTGCCCCGGACGATCACGATCTCCCCGTCAACCACGCAGCGCGGCGGCAGCGCCGCCGCCAGGGCCTGCACCACCTCGGGGAAGTAGCGGGTCAGCGGCTTGCCCGTACGGCTGCCGATCTCGACCTCACCGCCGTCCCGGAAGACGATCGCCCGGAAGCCGTCCCACTTGCCCTCGTACTGCATCCCCGGCGGGATCTGCGCGGCCGATCTGGCAAGCATCGGCTTCACAGGCGGCATCACCGGAAGGTCCATGGCCCCGATTGTGGCTCCGGCCCGCTCCGGCCGCCCGTCGGCGCGCGCCGGGCGACCGGCCGTCCTACCGTGGCTGGATGGCAGAAGCGGTGCAGCTGACGGTGGGCGAACGGACGGTCCGGCTGTCCAATCCCGGCAAGGTGTACTTCCCCGAGCCCGGATGGACCAAGCTCGACGTGGCCCAGTACTACACGGTGGTCGGGGAGGGCATCCTGCGCGCCCTGCGGGACCGGCCCACCACCCTGGAGCGCTACCCCGACGGGGTGACCGGCGAGTCCTTCTTCCAGAAGCGCGCCCCGGCCAACCTCCCCGACTGGATCCCCACCGGCCGCATCCGCTTCCCCAGCGGACGCCACGCCGACGAGCTCTGCCCCACCGAGCCCGCCGCCGTCGTCTGGGCCGCCAACCTCGGCTGCCTCACCTTCCACCCCTGGCCGGTCCGCCGCAGCGACCTCGACCACCCCGACGAGCTGCGCATCGACCTCGACCCCCAACCCGGCACCGACTACACCGACGCCGTCCGGGCCGCCGAGGAACTCCACGGTCTGCTGGACGAACTCGGCCTCCGAGGCTGGCCCAAGACCTCGGGCGGCCGGGGCGTCCATGTCTTCGTCCCCATCGCCGCCGAGTGGACCTTCGTCCAGGTACGGCGTGCCGCCATCGCCATCGCCCGGGAACTGGAGCGGCGAATGCCCGACCAGGTCACCAGCTCCTGGTGGAAGGAGGAACGCGGCGCCAAGATCTTCGTGGACTACAACCAGACGGCCCGGGACCGCACCATCGCCTGCGCCTACTCCGTCCGTCCCACCCCGAACGCCACCGTGTCGGCGCCCTTGCGGTGGGAGGAACTCCGGGACGCCCGCCCCCAGGACTTCGATCTGATGACCATGCAGCAGCGCTATGCCGAGGTCGGCGATGTCCACGCCGACATGGACCACCACAGCTACCGCCTCGACCAGGCCCTGGAACTCGCCGCCCGCGACGAACGCGAACACGGCCTCGGCGACCTGCCCTATCCCCCGGACCACCCGAAAATGGAAGGCGAACCGCGCCGCGTGCAACCCAGCCGCGCAAAACGCCGGCCGTCCTGACCGGCGCCCGGGCATGCGAAAGGGCCCCGTAGCCTTCCGGCTACGGGGCCCTCCCGTCAAAGATTGTTCGGCGGCGTCCTACTCTCCCACAGGGTCCCCCCTGCAGTACCATCGGCGCTGTAAGGCTTAGCTTCCGGGTTCGGAATGTAACCGGGCGTTTCCCTCACGCTATGACCACCGAAACACTATGAAGTTGACCCGGAATCGGCACGGATCATTGCTTCAGAACAACACAGTGGACGCGGAGCAACTATGGACAAGCCCTCGGCCTATTAGTACCGGTCAGCTCCACCCCTCACGAGGCTTCCACACCCGGCCTATCAACCCAGTCGTCTGCTGGGAGCCTTACCCACTCAAGGTGGTGGGAGCCCTCATCTCGAAGCAGGCTTCCCGCTTAGATGCTTTCAGCGGTTATCCCTCCCGAACGTAGCCAACCAGCCATGCCCTTGGCAGAACAACTGGCACACCAGAGGTCCGTCCGTCCCGGTCCTCTCGTACTAGGGACAGCCCTTCTCAAGACTCCTACGCGCACAGCGGATAGGGACCGAACTGTCTCACGACGTTCTAAACCCAGCTCGCGTACCGCTTTAATGGGCGAACAGCCCAACCCTTGGGACCTACTCCAGCCCCAGGATGCGACGAGCCGACATCGAGGTGCCAAACCATCCCGTCGATATGGACTCTTGGGGAAGATCAGCCTGTTATCCCCGGGGTACCTTTTATCCGTTGAGCGACGGCGCTTCCACAAGCCACCGCCGGATCACTAGTCCCTGCTTTCGCACCTGCTCGACCCGTCGGTCTCACAGTCAAGCTCCCTTGTGCACTTACACTCAACACCTGATTGCCAACCAGGCTGAGGGAACCTTTGGGCGCCTCCGTTACCCTTTAGGAGGCAACCGCCCCAGTTAAACTACCCACCAGACACTGTCCCTGATCCGGATCACGGACCCAGGTTAGACATCCAGCACGACCAGAGTGGTATTTCAACGATGACTCCACCATGACTGGCGTCACAGCTTCACAGTCTCCCACCTATCCTACACAAGCCGAACCGAACACCAATATCAAGCTATAGTAAAGGTCCCGGGGTCTTTCCGTCCTGCTGCGCGAAACGAGCATCTTTACTCGTAATGCAATTTCACCGGGCCCGTGGTTGAGACAGTCGAGAAGTCGTTACGCCATTCGTGCAGGTCGGAACTTACCCGACAAGGAATTTCGCTACCTTAGGATGGTTATAGTTACCACCGCCGTTTACTGGCGCTTAAGTTCTCAGCTTCGCCACGACGAATCATGACTAACCGGTCCCCTTAACGTTCCAGCACCGGGCAGGCGTCAGTCCGTATACATCGCCTTACGGCTTCGCACGGACCTGTGTTTTTAGTAAACAGTCGCTTCTCGCTGGTCTCTGCGGCCACCACCAGCTCAGAGTGCAAGACCCATCACCAGCAATGGCCCCCTTCTCCCGAAGTTACGGGGGCATTTTGCCGAGTTCCTTAACCACGGTTCACCCGAACGCCTCGGTATTCTCTACCTGACCACCTGAGTCGGTTTGGGGTACGGGCCGCCACAGAACTCGCTAGAGGCTTTTCTCGACAGCATAGGATCATCCACTTCACCACAATCGGCTCGGCATCAGGTCTCAGACTATATGCAGGGCGGATTTGCCTACCCCACGTCCTACACCCTTACCCCGGGACAACCACCGCCCGGGCTGGACTACCTTCCTGCGTCACCCCATCGCTCACCTACTACCCTGTTGGACCGGCGGCTCCACCACTCCCCTCGACCCGAAGGTCTCAAGGGCGGCTTCACGGCCTTAGCATTCAGAGGTTCAGCGTTGACGCTCTACAGCGGGTACGGGAATATCAACCCGTTGTCCATCGACTACGCCTGTCGGCCTCGCCTTAGGTCCCGACTTACCCTGGGCAGATCAGCTTGACCCAGGAACCCTTGGTCAATCGGCGCAAGAGTTTCCCACTCTTGTATCGCTACTCATGCCTGCATTCTCACTCGTATACCGTCCACGACTGGCTCCCGCCGCCGCTTCACCCGGCACACGACGCTCCCCTACCCACCCACACACCCGTTAAGGCTCTTGTGTGAGTGACACGGCTTCGGCGGTGTACTTGAGCCCCGCTACATTATCGGCGCGGAATCACTTGACCAGTGAGCTATTACGCACTCTTTCAAGGGTGGCTGCTTCTAAGCCAACCTCCTGGTTGTCTCTGCGACTCCACATCCTTTCCCACTTAGCACACGCTTAGGGGCCTTAGCCGGTGTTCTGGGCTGTTTCCCTCTCGACCACGGAGCTTATCCCCCGCAGTCTCACTGCCGTGCTCTCACTTACCGGCATTCGGAGTTTGGCTAAGGTCAGTAACCCGGTGAGGCCCATCGCCTATCCAGTGCTCTACCTCCGGCAAGAAACACACGACGCTGCACCTAAATGCATTTCGGGGAGAACCAGCTATCACGGAGTTTGATTGGCCTTTCACCCCTAACCACAGGTCATCCCCCAGGTTTTCAACCCTGGTGGGTTCGGGCCTCCACACGGTCTTACCCGCGCTTCACCCTGCCCATGGCTAGATCACTCCGCTTCGGGTCTTGGGCATGCGACTAAGAACGCCCTATTCGGACTCGCTTTCGCTACGGCTACCCCACACGGGTTAACCTCGCCACACACCGCAAACTCGCAGGCTCATTCTTCAAAAGGCACGCAGTCACGGCCGCAGTCCGAAAACCACGACGACGCTCCCACGGCTTGTAGGCACACGGTTTCAGGTACTATTTCACTCCGCTCCCGCGGTACTTTTCACCATTCCCTCACGGTACTATCCGCTATCGGTCACCAGGGAATATTTAGGCTTAGCGGGTGGTCCCGCCAGATTCACACGGGATTTCTCGGGCCCCGTGCTACTTGGGAAACGCACAAGCAAGCCGCACAGATTTCGTCTACGGGGGTCTTACCCTCTACGCCGGGCCTTTCGCATGCCCTTCGACTACCTGTACGGTTTCTGACTCGCCCAGCCGCCGGCAGACGACTGAAGTACGCTCCCACAACCCCGCACGCGCAACCCCTGCCGGGTATCACACACATACGGTTTAGCCTCATCCGGTTTCGCTCGCCACTACTCCCGGAATCACGGTTGTTTTCTCTTCCTGCGGGTACTGAGATGTTTCACTTCCCCGCGTTCCCTCCACACTGCCTATGTGTTCAGCAGCGGGTGACAGCCCATGACGACTGCCGGGTTTCCCCATTCGGACACCCCCGGATCAAAGCTCGGTTGACAGCTCCCCGGGGCCTATCGCGGCCTCCCACGTCCTTCATCGGTTCCTGGTGCCAAGGCATCCACCGTGCGCCCTTAAAAACTTGGCCACAGATGCTCGCGTCCACTGTGCAGTTCTCAAACAACGACCAGCCACCCACCCAGAACAAGCATGGGACCGGCACAACCAGAGGAAACAACCAACCGTTCCCTCAGGACCCAACAGCGCGCCCGACACCACCCAGAACCCCGACCGTTCCACACACCCCGAAGAGACGCAGTACTGAGAAGAAGCTTCCAGACAGTGCCGAATAGTCAACGTTCCACCCATGAGCAACCGCTCCGAGACACTCGCTCGAAGCCGGCCAATGCTCCTTAGAAAGGAGGTGATCCAGCCGCACCTTCCGGTACGGCTACCTTGTTACGACTTCGTCCCAATCGCTGGTCCCACCTTCGACGGCTCCCTCCCAGAGGGTTGGGCCACCGGCTTCGGGTGTTACCGACTTTCGTGACGTGACGGGCGGTGTGTACAAGGCCCGGGAACGTATTCACCGCAGCATGCTGATCTGCGATTACTAGCGACTCCGACTTCATGGGGTCGAGTTGCAGACCCCAATCCGAACTGAGGCCGGCTTTTTGGGATTCGCTCCACCTCGCGGTATCGCAGCCCATTGTACCGACCATTGTAGCACGTGTGCAGCCCAAGACATAAGGGGCATGATGATTTGACGTCGTCCCCACCTTCCTCCGAGTTGACCCCGGCAGTCTCCTGTGAGTCCCCGACATTACTCGCTGGCAACACAGAACAAGGGTTGCGCTCGTTGCGGGACTTAACCCAACATCTCACGACACGAGCTGACGACAACCATGCACCACCTGTACACCGACCACAAGGGGGCTGACATCTCTGCCAGTTTCCGGTGTATGTCAAGCCTTGGTAAGGTTCTTCGCGTTGCGTCGAATTAAGCCACATGCTCCGCCGCTTGTGCGGGCCCCCGTCAATTCCTTTGAGTTTTAGCCTTGCGGCCGTACTCCCCAGGCGGGGAACTTAATGCGTTAGCTGCGGCACGGACGACGTGGAATGTCGCCCACACCTAGTTCCCAACGTTTACGGCGTGGACTACCAGGGTATCTAATCCTGTTCGCTCCCCACGCTTTCGCTCCTCAGCGTCAGTATCGGCCCAGAGATCCGCCTTCGCCACCGGTGTTCCTCCTGATATCTGCGCATTTCACCGCTACACCAGGAATTCCGATCTCCCCTACCGAACTCTAGCCTGCCCGTATCGAATGCAGACCCGGGGTTAAGCCCCGGGCTTTCACATCCGACGCGACAGGCCGCCTACGAGCTCTTTACGCCCAATAATTCCGGACAACGCTCGCACCCTACGTATTACCGCGGCTGCTGGCACGTAGTTAGCCGGTGCTTCTTCTGCAGGTACCGTCACTTGCGCTTCTTCCCTGCTGAAAGAGGTTTACAACCCGAAGGCCGTCATCCCTCACGCGGCGTCGCTGCATCAGGCTTTCGCCCATTGTGCAATATTCCCCACTGCTGCCTCCCGTAGGAGTCTGGGCCGTGTCTCAGTCCCAGTGTGGCCGGTCGCCCTCTCAGGCCGGCTACCCGTCGTCGCCTTGGTAGGCCATCACCCCACCAACAAGCTGATAGGCCGCGGGCTCATCCTGCACCGCCGGAGCTTTCCACGCACACCCCATGCGGAGGTACGTCGTATCCGGTATTAGCACCGGTTTCCCGGTGTTGTCCCAGAGTGCAGGGCAGATTGCCCACGTGTTACTCACCCGTTCGCCACTGATCCACCCCGAAGGGCTTCACCGTTCGACTTGCATGTGTTAAGCACGCCGCCAGCGTTCGTCCTGAGCCAGGATCAAACTCTCCGTGAATGTCTCATTCGCGGAAGAGCGGCACGGCATCCGGCGGAATAAGCCGGACCCGCGCACAGCGTCCTCGCTGCACTTCATTCAAAGGAACCCAAAGGGTTCAAATATCTGGCGTTGACTTTTGGCACGCTGTTGAGTTCTCAAGGAACGGACGCTTCCATCGAAACCCTTCCGGGCTCCTCCGGGCGCTTCCCTTCTTGTGTCTCCAGCTTATCAGATCCGCTGACCGCTTTTCCGACCCCCGCTGGCGGGGCACTGCATTCTTTCCTTCGGCCTTTCGGCGCTTTCCGACTCTATCAGATCTCTCCGACGGTCTTTCACGCTTCCCGGCCCGCGATAAGCAACCGCTCCGGGAATTCCCGAATCGGTCTGCCTACCTCTGGAGTCGGCTACCCGGAGGCCGTCCGCGCATCCTGCGCGCCCGGTTCCCTCTACAGGCAGCTCGGAGAACACTAGTAGCGCACCCGGGGTCTGTCAACCCCCCGGATGCGGTCAGGGCGGGACCCGGTACACACCCCGGGGCCCGCCCTGACCGTTCTGCCTGGTCAGACCTCCACGACGACCGGGAGGATCATCGGGCGGCGGCGGTAGGTGTCGGACACCCACTTGCCGATCGCCCGCCGGATCAGCTGCTGGAGCTGCCGGGGCTCGGCGACGCCGTCGCCCGCTGCCCGGGCCAGCGCCTCCTCGATCTTCGCCACCACGGGGGCGAAGGCGGCATCGTCGATACCGGACCCCCGGGCCTGGATGTGCGGGCCGCCGACGACCTTGCCGGTGGTGGAGTCGACCACCACGAAGACCGAGACAAAGCCCTCGTCGCCCAGGATGCGGCGGTCCTTCAGGGACGTCTCGGTGACCGCCCCGACCGACAGACCGTCCACATACACATAGCCGGCCTGGACCTTGCCGGTGATGCGGGCGACGCCGTCGACCAGGTCGACCACCACGCCGTCCTCGGCGATGACGGTCCGGTCCTTGGGGACGCCGGTCGCCCGGCCCAGCTCGGCGGCGGCCCTCAGGTGGCGCCACTCGCCGTGGACCGGCATCAGGTTGCGCGGCTTGCAGAGGTTGAAGAAGTAGAGCAGCTCGCCGGCCGAGGCATGGCCCGAGACATGGACCTTGGCATTGCCCTTGTGGACCACATGGGCGCCCCACCGGGTGAGCCCGTTGATCACGCGGTAGACCGCGTTCTCATTGCCCGGGATCAGGGAGGACGCCAGCACCACGGTGTCGCCCTCGACGATCCGGATCTGGTGGTCTCGGTTGGCCATCCGGGAGAGCGCCGCCATGGGCTCGCCCTGCGAGCCGGTACAGATCAGCACCACGTCCTCGTCGGGCAGGTCGTCCAGCGTCTTGACGTCGACCACCAGGCCGCCCGGCACCCGCAGATAGCCGAGGTCCCTGGCGATGCCCATGTTGCGGACCATCGAGCGGCCGACGAAGGCCACCTTGCGGCCGAACTCGTGGGCCGCGTCCAGCACCTGCTGGATGCGGTGCACATGGCTGGCGAAGCTGGCCACGATGATGCGGCGCTCCGCCTTGTCGAAGACCTGCCGGAGCACCGGCAGGATGTCCCGCTCATGCGGGATGAAGCCGGGGACCTCCGCGTTGGTGGAGTCCACCAGCAGCAGGTCGATACCCTCCTCTCCCAGCCGGGCGAAGGCCGGCAGGTCGGTGAGGCGGCCGTCCAGCGGCAGCTGGTCCATCTTGAAGTCGCCCGTGCAGACGACGAGGCCCGCCGGGGTGCGCAGGGCGACCGCGAGCGCGTCCGGGATGGAGTGGTTGACCGCGATGAACTCGCAGTCGAAGGGGCCGATGCGCTCGCGCTGCCCTTCCTTGACCTCCAGCGTGTACGGCCGGATGCGGTGCTCGGCGAGCTTGGCCTCGATCAGGGCCAGGGTCAGCTTCGAGCCGATCAGCGGGATGTCCGGCTTCTCCCTGAGCAGGAAGGGGACGGCTCCGATGTGGTCCTCGTGGCCGTGGGTGAGGACGATCCCGTCCACGGCGTCGAGCCGGTCCCGGATGGTGGAGAAGTCCGGGAGGATCAGGTCGATGCCCGGCTGCTCGTCCTCGGGGAAGAGCACCCCGCAGTCGACGATCAGCAGGCGGCCGCCGTACTCGAAGACGGTCATATTGCGGCCGATCTCGCCGAGGCCACCGAGGGGGGTGACGCGCAGCGCGCCCTCGGGAAGCTCCGGCGGCGGGCCCAGTTCCGGGTGCGGATGGCTCAAAAGTCTCTCCTCACGACGCGCGCCACATGCCCCAGGGCTGTGGGTCCCCGAGCGGCACATGGCGCGCGTATCGTCTCGTTCCTTCGGTTGCTGTCCGCCCGTCGCCGGGCGGGGTGGGTCTCCGTGCGTTGCCTCGCGCCGTTGTCCGGTTCTGCGGCGACTTCCGCCGGGATGTCCGACGGGAGCCTGCGAGCCGGGGCGCGCACGTCTGCGGTGCTCCTGCCTACAGGTGTACCCCGCCTGCGGCGAGATCCTTCCTGAGCTGCTCCACCTCTGCGTCCGTCGCCTCCACCAGCGGCAGCCGCAGCGGGCCGGCCGGGAGGCCCTGCCGGTTGAGCGCCGCCTTGGTGGTGATCACTCCCTGGGTGCGGAAGATCCCGGTGAAGACCGGCAGCAGGTTCTGGTGGACGGCCGCCGCCTTGGTGTGGTCGCCGGCCAGGAACGCCTCCAGCATCACCCGCAGCTCGGGGGTGACCAGGTGGCCGACGACGGAGACAAGGCCCACGGCGCCGACCGACAGCAGCGGCAGGTTGAGCATGTCGTCGCCGGAGTACCAGGCGAGGCCGCTGCGGGCGATGGCCCAGCCGGCGGCGCCGAGGTCGCCCTTGGCGTCCTTGTTGGCGACGATCCGGGGGTGCTCGCCCAGCCGGACCATGGTCTCGTGGCCGATCGGCACGCCGCTGCGGCCGGGGATGTCGTACAGCATCACCGGCAGGCCGGTGGCGTCGGCGACCGCCGTGAAGTGGCGGTACAGGCCCTCCTGCGGCGGCTTGCTGTAGTACGGGGTGACCACCAGCAGGCCGTGGGCGCCGGCGGTCTCGGCCTGGCGGGCCAGCTCGGTGGAGTGGCGGGTGTCATTGGTGCCGACGCCGGCCACGACATGGGCGCGGTCGCCGACCGCCTCCACCACGGCCCGGACGAGCTGTGCCTTCTCGGCATCGGTGGTGGTGGGCGACTCGCCGGTGGTGCCGTTGATGATCAGACCGTCGTTGCCCGCGTCAACGAGGTGGACGGCGAGTCGCTGCGCGCCGTCGAGGTCGAGGGAGCCATCGGCGGTGAACGGGGTCACCATCGCGGTCAGGACCCGGCCGAAGGGGGTCTCAGGGGTGGAGGTCGGAGCCATGGAACCAACGCTACTCGTAGCGGACCGGGGTGCGCCCCGGGCGGGTGCCCGCCGCGGATGCGCCGGAGGCGGCCCGGCGGGGCCGAAACCGCAGGGTTCGGCGGAGACCTGCGGTGACCACCGCAAGAACTTCGGGTGAACCCGCTGCTCACGGGGATTCCGGTGCCGTCTGCTCGGGGGTTCAGTCGGCACCGGAATCCGTGATGTGAGCCTAGGTACGGGGCTCGGGGGCCGCAATCCGGACATGCCCGACCGGGTACGGCCCACCACTGCTCGCCGCAGGTCAGGGCGCGACGCGGCCGTGTGCGTTGAAGGCCGCATGGGTGAGCGGCATCAGCTCGGCCCACCGGGCCTCCATGCGCTCGGCCACCATCTCGATCTCGCGCTGCGGGAAGGACGGGATCGCGGCCCGCTCGTCCTTGGTGCGCAGCGAGAGGAAGTGCATCAGCGAGCGGGCGTTGCAGGTGGCGTACATGGAGCTGAACAGGCCCACCGGCAGCACCGCCCGCGCGACCTCCCGGGCGACCCCGGCGGCCAGCATCTCCCGGTAGGCGTCATAGGACCGGCGGTAGGAGTCCTCCATCGCCGAGGTGACCGTCGCATGCTGCTCGGGCGTGCCCTCGACGAACTCGTACTTTCCGGGCCGCCCCTGCTGGACCAGCCTGCGCTCCTCACCGGGCACGTAGAAGACCGGCTGGAGCTCGCGGTAGCGGCCACTCTCCTCGTTGTAGGACCATCCGCTGCGGTGGCGGTGGAACTCGCGGAAGACGAAGATCGGGGCGCTGACGAAGAAGGTCATCGAGTTGTGCTCGAAGGGCGTGCCGTGGCGGTCGCGCATCAGGAAGTTGATCAGGCCCTTGGAGCGCTCCGGGTCCTTCTCCAGTTCCTCCAGGGACTGCTCGCCGGCCGTGGAGACCCGGGCGGCCCAGAGCACATCGCTGTCGCGGGCCGCGTGGCGGACCAGTTCGACGGTCACGTCGTCGCGGAAGCGGGCTTGCTGGGCGGCTTCGTCGGTCACGGGCGGATCCTCTCGGCGGTGGTGCGGGGCGGCGCCCAGACTATCCCGGTGTACGGACGGCCCCGGTGTACAGGCGGCCCCGGTGTACAGGCAGGCGGCCCCGGTGTACGGGCGGCCCCGGCGAACCGTCGGCGGCCCGGCTTCGTATCCTCTTCCGCACGGTTCGGCAGAGCCGCTGTGCCCAGGGAGGACAGATGACCGCAGAGAGGTACGGTCCGGCCGTGGTCCGGGATACCCGCCCGGAGGACATGGCGGATGTGCTGCGGGTGCGTACGGCCGGCTGGCGGGCCGCCTACCGGGGGATGGTGCCGCCCGCGTACCTGGATGCCCTGGACTCCGGGCCGGAGGCGCTGACCAGGGCCTTGAGGCACTTCCGGGAGCGGCCTCGGGACCGGCACCACCTGGTGGCGGAGCGCGGCGGGCGGGTGGTGGCGTTCGCGGTGTGCGGCGGGGCGCGGCCGATGCTGCCGCTGCCGGGCGAGGGCGAGCGGCCGGGTGAGCTGTACGCCCTGTATGCGCACCCCGAGGCGTGGTCGACGGGCGTGGGGTCGCTGCTGCTGGGCGAGGCGCGGCGGCGGCTGGCGGCCGACGGGTATCCGGCGATGGTGCTCTGGGTGCTGGAGGAGAACGCGCGGGCGCGCGCCTTCTACGAGCGGCACGGCCTGGCCCCGACCGGTGCGCGCAGCCTGCTGCGGCTGGGCGGGGCTCGGGTGCCGGAGGTGCAGTACCGGATGCTGCTGACGGCCGTGCCGGAGCAGCGGGCGGCCTGCCGCAGCCGCACCGCGGGGGCCGCCTGCTAGACGCGGCCAGGCTGGACCCGCTCGGCTAGACCCGCTCGGCGGCCGGGGTGGTGTGGAGTCGGATGGCGTGCTGCATGGTGCGGCGGGCGCGGGGGGTGTCGCCGGCGTCGGCGTAGGCGACGGCGAGGCGGAACCAGACGCGCCAGTCGTCCGGCGCCGCCTCCGCCTCCGCCTGGCGGCGGGCGAAGACGGCGTCGGCGGAGGCGCGGTCGATGCGACCGCCGGGGGTGCGTACCAGTTCGTCGGCGGGCAGCCCGCCCTCGGCGTCCAGTTCGCGGGCGAGCAGTTCGCTGCGGCGGCCGAACTGCACGGTGTGCCAGAGGAACCAGCCGCCGATGGCCGGGATGACAAGGGCGCAGACGCCTATGCCGATCCCGGCCGGGTCACCGGTGGCGATCAGTTGGACGCCCTCGGAGATCACCACCGCGAAGGTGATGAGCAGGGCGGCGGCGAGGACGAGGAAACCGGTACGGGACTTCATGCGGTCAGTCCAGATCGAGGAAGTGTTCCAGGCCGACGGTGAGGCCCGGGGTGTCCACCACCCTGCGCACGCCGAGCAGGATGCCGGGCATGAAGCAGCTGTGGTGCAGGGAGTCATGACGGATCGTCAGGGTCTCGCCGACATCGCCGAAGAGCACTTCCTGGTGGGCCAGGAGTCCGCGCAGCCGG
This sequence comes from Peterkaempfera bronchialis, assembly GCF_003258605.2. Classification (NCBI taxonomy): domain Bacteria; kingdom Bacillati; phylum Actinomycetota; class Actinomycetes; order Kitasatosporales; family Streptomycetaceae; genus Peterkaempfera; species Peterkaempfera bronchialis. The sequence continues at coordinate 4,948,278 of NZ_CP031264.1, read as the reverse complement.
ACCGCGTGCACCGGCACGCCGTCCACGTCGGCGCCACGGGCGCCGTCCAGGGCGTGGGTGGTGGGGTCCTGCTGGCGGGCCAGGCCGGCCTGCTCGCGGGCGGCGGCGATCAGCTGGGCGGTGCGGGTGGCGGTGCCGCTGGGGGCGTCGGCCTTGCGGTTGTGGTGGAGTTCGACCACCTCGACGGACTCGAAGAAGCGGGCGGCCTGCTGGGCGAACCGCATGGTGAGCACCGCGCCGATGGAGAAGTTGGGCGCGATCAGGACGCCGGTGGCGGGCGAGGCGGCCAGTCGGCCGCGCAGCGTGGCCAGCCGCTCCTCGGTCCAGCCGGTGGTGCCGACCACGCCGTGGATGCCGTGGCCGATGCAGAACTCCAGGTTGGCCATGACGGCGTCGGGGTGGGTGAGGTCCACCGCGACCTGGGCTCCGCCGTCGACCAGGGTCTCCAGGCTGTCGCCCCGGTCGGGGGTGGCCACCAGCTCCAGGTCGGGGGCGGCCTCGACGGCCCGGCATGCCTCGGAGCCGATACGGCCCTTGGCTCCGATCACAGCCACTCGCAGCGGCGCGGTCATCAGATGCTTCCTTTCGGGTGCGGCGACTGGGGTACGGCTACTCGGGCACGGCGGCTCGGGTACGCGATGTCGGGACGGGCGCGGTCAGGCCACCGCGTCGACGAGGCGGGCGGCTCGCTTGTCCCCTACCGGTCCTATCACGGCCAGCGACGGCCGGTGCGCACCGAGCACCTCGCGGGCGACGGCGCGGACATCGTCCACCGTCACCCCGCCGATCAGGCCGAGCAGCTCGTCCACCGAGAGATGGGTGCCGTAGCAGAGCTCAGCCTTGCCGATCTTGTTCATCAGCGAGCCGGTGTCCTCCATGCCCAGCACGGTGGAGCCGGAGATCTGGCCGATGGAGCGGGTCAGCTCCTCCTCGGTGATGCCGTGCTCGGCGATCCGGTCCAGCTCCTCGCGGCAGAGCTTGGCCACCTCCTCGACCCGCTTGGGCTGGCAGCCGGCGTAGATGCCGAAGATGCCGCTGTCGGCGAAGGACGAGGAGAACGAGTAGACGGAGTAGGCCAGGCCACGCTTCTCGCGGACCTCCTGGAAGAGCCGGGAGCTCATGCCCCCGCCGAGGGCGGCGTTGAGCACGCCCAGCGCCCAGCGGCGGTCGTCGCGCCGGGCGATGCCGGGCAGGCCGAGTACCAGGTGGGCCTGCTCGGTGGGCCGGTTGTGCACCGCCGTGCGGCCGGCCGTACTCAGGGTGCGGGCGCCGGCGCGCGGCTCGGCGGGACGGGCGTCCTCGCGGCCGAGTGCGCCGGCGGCCTCGAAGGCGCGCGTGACCTGGCGGACGACCTTGGCGTGGTCGACATTGCCGGCGGCGGCGACGACCAGGTTCTCGGGCCGGTAGCGGCGGCGGTAGAAGCCGGCGATCTGGTCGCGGGTGAGCGCGTTGATGGTCTCGACGGTGCCCAGGACGGGACGGCCGAGCGGCGAGTTGCCGTACATGACCTCGGAGAAGAGGTCGTGCACGACATCGCCGGGGTCGTCCTCGGTCATGGCGATCTCCTCAAGGATGACGCCGCGCTCGGCGTCGACGTCCTCGGGGCGGATCAGGGAACCGGTGAGCATGTCGCAGACCACGTCTATGGCCAGCGGCAGGTCGCTGTCGAGCACCCGGGCGTAGTAGCAGGTGTTCTCCTTGGCGGTGAAGGCGTTCATCTCGCCGCCGACCGCGTCCAGCGCGGAGGAGATGTCCAGGGCGCTGCGCCGCTCGGTGCCCTTGAAGAGCAGGTGCTCCAGATAGTGGGTGGCGCCGTTGAGGACGGGCGTCTCGTCGCGCGATCCCACCCCCGCCCAGATGCCGAAGGTGGCGGAGCGCACCGTCGGCAGGGTCTCGGTGACGATGCGCAGGCCGCCGGGGAGCACGGTGCGGCGTACGGTGCCGGCGCCGTCCATCCCCTTGAGCAGGGTCCGGGTCGTGCCGGGGCGCTGCTGCGCCGCCGAGACCTGAGCCACGGTGGGACCTCCAGGAGCAGTTGCGATACCAGGGTGCGATACAGCCAGGGTGCGGTACAGGGTACGGCCCGTCCCTCCCGGGGGCGGGAGGAACGGGCCGGGGGTCAGGCTGCGGCCGTGACCGGGGTCACGAGCTCGCGGCGGCCTCGTCGCCCTCGCCCTCGATGACGGGGATGAGGGAGAGCTTGCCACGCGGGTCGATCTCGGCGATCTCGACCTGGACCTTGTCGCCGACCTTGACGACGTCCTCGACGTTCTCGACGCGCTTGCCGCCGGAGAGCTTGCGCAGCTGCGAGATGTGCAGCAGGCCGTCCTTGCCCGGCATCAGGGACACGAACGCGCCGAAGGTCGTGGTCTTGACCACGGTGCCCAGGTAGCGCTCGCCGACCTCCGGCATGGTCGGGTTGGCGATCTGGTTGATCGTCGTGCGGGCAGCCTCCGCCGAGGGGCCGTCGACCGCACCGATGTAGATGGTGCCGTCGTCCTCGATGGTGATGTCCGCGCCGGTGTCCTCCTGGATCTGGTTGATCATCTTGCCCTTGGGGCCGATGACCTCACCGATCTTGTCCACCGGGATCTTGATGGTGATGATGCGCGGCGCGTTCGGCGACATCTCGTCCGGGGTGTCGATGGCCTCGCCCATGACGTCCAGGATGTGCAGCCGGGCCTCGCGGGCCTGCTTCAGCGCGGCGGCGAGCACCGAGGCGGGGATGCCGTCGAGCTTGGTGTCGAGCTGGAGCGCGGTGACGAACTTCCGGGTGCCGGCGACCTTGAAGTCCATGTCGCCGAAGGCGTCCTCGGCACCGAGGATGTCGGTCAGCGTCACATAGTGGGTCTCACCGTCGATCTCCTGGGAGATCAGGCCCATGGCGATACCGGCGACGGGGGCCTTGAGCGGCACACCGGCGTTCAGCAGCGACATGGTGGAGGCGCAGACCGAGCCCATCGAGGTGGACCCGTTGGAGCCGAGCGCCTCGGAGACCTGGCGGATCGCGTAGGGGAACTCCTCGCGGGTCGGCAGCACCGGGATGAGCGCCCGCTCCGCCAGCGCGCCGTGGCCGATCTCGCGGCGCTTGGGGGAGCCCACGCGGCCGGTCTCGCCCACGGAGTACGGCGGGAAGTTGTAGTTGTGCATGTAGCGCTTGCGGGTCTCCGGCGCCAGCGTGTCCAGCTGCTGCTCCATGCGGAGCATGTTCAGCGTGGTGACGCCGAGGATCTGGGTCTCGCCGCGCTCGAAGAGGGCCGAGCCGTGGACGCGCGGGATGGCCTCGACCTCGGCGGCCAGGGTGCGGATGTCGGTGACCCCGCGGCCGTCGATGCGGACCTTCTCCTTGATGACGCGCTCGCGGACCAGCTTCTTGGTCAGCGCGCGGTACGCGGCGGAGATCTCCTTCTCGCGGCCCTCGAACTCGGGCAGCAGCTTCTCGGCGGCCAGCGCCTTGACGCGGTCCAGCTCGGCCTCGCGGGCCTGCTTGCCGGCGATGGTGAGGGCCTGGGCCAGCTCGTCGCGGACGGCGGCGGTCAGCGCCTCCAGCACGTCGTCCTGGTAGTCCAGGAAGACCGGGAACTCGCCGGTCGGCTTGGCGGCGCGGGCGGCCAGGTCCGACTGGGCCTTGCAGAGCACCTTGATGAACGGCTTGGCGGCCTCCAGGCCGGCGGCCACGATCTCCTCGGTCGGCGCCTCGGCGCCGCCCTCGACCAGCTTGATGGTCTTGTCGGTGGCCTCGGCCTCGACCATCATGATCGCGACATCGCCGTCGTCCAGGACACGGCCGGCCACGACCATGTCGAAGACGGCCTCCTCCAGCTCGGGGTGGGTCGGGAAGGCGACCCACTGGCCCTTGATCAGGGCGACCCGGACGCCGCCGATCGGGCCGGAGAAGGGCAGGCCCGCCAGCTGGGTGGAGGCGGAGGCGGCGTTGATGGCGACCACGTCGTAGAGGTGGGTCGGGTCCAGCGCCATGACGGTGCAGACGACCTGGATCTCGTTGCGCAGGCCCTTGACGAACGAGGGGCGCAGCGGGCGGTCGATGAGCCGGCAGGTGAGGATGGCGTCCTCGGAGGGGCGGCCCTCGCGCCGGAAGAACGAGCCGGGGATGCGCCCGGCGGCGTACATCCGCTCCTCGACGTCCACGGTGAGCGGGAAGAAGTCGAAGTGTTCCTTGGGCTGCTTCGAGGCGGTGGTGGCCGACAGGACCATGGTCTCGTCGTCCAGGTACGCCACGGCGGAGCCGGCCGCCTGGCGGGCCAGGCGGCCCGTCTCGAAGCGGATGGTACGGGTGCCGAAGGCGCCGTTGTCGATGACGGCCTCGGCGTAGTGCACGTTCTCTTCCACCAGGAAGATCTCCTCTTTATGCGTACGTCCCTGGTGGAGCGTCCCTGCGTAGCTCCGCTCCGGCCCCGGCCGGGCCGGTCTTCGATCGAAGCCTCCGGGCTGCGTGTCCGACTGCTGCCCGGCGGCCACTACCGAGGACCGGCGCCTCCTGGCACCGAGTCGGCGGTCGCGTGGTGGACGCTCCCCTGGGTGCGGGCGGCCTCGGTTTGAGGCCAGCAGCCCGCGCGGTGTCGGGGTACCCGTGGGCGCCATGTGCACGGCGCCACCACGGGGCGTTCCCTCCACCCTACAAATCCACACCCTACAAACTGGGCCTCTGCCACGCTTGCGGACCGGGAACTCCGGAGGGTGCGGCGCGCGTCTCGCCGGGCGCTTCCGCCCGGGATGCGCGAGGGGGGCGGCTTCCCCTGGCGGGGAGCCGCCCCCCGGGCGACGTGTTACTTGGCGCCGCCGGCGGCACCGCGGCGGATGCCCAGGCGGTCGACGAGCGTACGGAAGCGCTCGATGTCCTTCTTGGCCAGGTACTGGAGCAGGCGGCGGCGCTGGCCGACCAGGAGCAGCAGGCCCCGGCGGGAGTGGTGGTCGTGCTTGTGGGTCTTCAGGTGCTCGGTGAGGTCGGTGATGCGGCGGGTGAGCATCGCCACCTGGACCTCGGGGGAGCCGGTGTCGCCCTCCTTGGTGCCGAACTCGGTCATGATCTGCTTCTTGACGGCGGCGTCGAGAGCCACAGCAACTCCTTCGAGTGAATGGGCCGAGCGGTCCTGGTCTGCTTCACAGGCGCCTTGGTGGACTCGGCTTGATGCATCGGGGTCTGGTGCGTCGACCGGCGGGCCGCTCCCCGGAAGTGCGGGCAGACTGCGGCGACGGTCGGTGGCCAAGCGTACCAGTGCCCGCCGACCGGCCGGTCGGCGGGCACGAGGTGGGCCGTGCGGGCGGGCCCTTGGGCTTGCCCTTGGGCTTGCGGGCGGGGGTCAGCCGGTGAGGCCGCGGACGGTGGCGTAGACGTCCAGTACGGCCAGGGTGATCGGCACCAGGGAGACCAGCAGCAGGCTGTCGACCAGGTCGAGGACCCGGCCCCAGAAGGGGGAGACGCCCAGCCGGGGCACGACCAGGGCGATGGCGATCAGCAGGGCGGCGCCGGCCGCGATGGCGGTGGAGAGCCAGACGGTGCGGATGTCGGCCTCGGGTCCGGCCTGTACGGAGAGGATGAAGGCGGGGGTGTGCAGCGCCAGGCCGAGGATCAGCAGGGCGAGGCCGAGCAGACCGGCCACGACCAGGCAGAAGACCTGCGCCGAGTAGCGGAAGAGGCGGGCGCGGAGCATGGTGGCGACGCCGATCACCAGGGCGAGGACCTCGGCCCAGGTGCGGTCGCTGAAGCCGAGCACCGCGCAGGCGCCGACCACCACGGCGGCGCTGCCGCCGACCAGGCCGACCAGGAGCTCGTGGCCGCGCCGCGCCTGGGCGGCGATCCGCTCGTAGTCCAGGGCCTCGCGCTCGGCGGCGCTGTACTCGGACGGCCCGGACGGCCCGGTCGCGGACCGCTCCCGGCCGCCGGTCTGGCCGGGGGCGTGGAAGCCGACCGGGAGGCGGGCGAAGCGCGAGGAGAGGCCGGGCAGAAAGCCGGTGACGGCGATGGCGGCGGCACCGGTGACGGCCGCGATGGAGTCGGCGGAGGTGCGCTCCATGACGACGGCGGCGAAGGTGGCCAGGGTGCCGGCGGCGGCGACGAAGGCGGAGCCGACGAAGACCGAGTCCTTCTCCGGCAGCAGCCCCACCAGCAGCACGGAGGCGATCAGCACGGTGACGCAGGCGACCAGGAACTGGAGTCGGCCGGGTCCGCCGCCGACCAGGGCGCCGGGGTGCTCGACCTCGATGATGCCGGACCCGGCGATCAGTGCGTGCGGCAGTGCGGCCAGGCCCAGGGCGAGCGCTGCGGCGTGGTCGGCGTAGACACGGGCGCGGACTCCGGCGAAGGCGACCAGCACCACGGCGGTGACCCCGGAGAGGAGTCCGGGGAGGCCGTGCATGTCATGGAGGAGGTCGGAGAACCAGAGGGCGAAGCCCATCAGGCTGAGCAGCAGCACCGCGCCGACCAGGCCGGAGGTGCGCATCAGCTCGGGGCCCCAGAAGCGCCGGTCCGCCGCCACGGCGGTGGCGATGGCGTCCGCCACGTCGTCGTAGACGGCGGGGGGCAGCGACTCGGCGAAGGGGCGCAGCGACAGCAGGTCCCCGTCGCGCACCTGCTGGGCGGCGAGCGGCAGCCCGCTGTCCAGCACCGTGCCGTCGCGGCGCACCAGGTGGAATCCGGTCGGCGCCCCCTCCGGCTGTGTCTGGCCGGAGAGCCGCAGCACCTCCGGGTAGACATCGGCGAGCGGCACGTCCTCCGGCAGCGCGACATCGATCCGGCTGTCCGGTGCGACGACGGTGACCCGGCAGAATCCGGTCGTTGCGCTGGCGCTCACCGGCTCTCCCCCCTGTTGTGGTGTACGGGCCTGGTCTGGCTGTACGCGATCGGTGCGGGGCCGGACGGGCCCCCTGCCCATCGCGCCCGCCCCCGCCGGGAGATGACCGCGTCCTGGCAGGACCGGCGCGCGGACACCCTACCGAACCGGGCCTGCCGCCGGGGCCATCGGCCGTGGGTGGGGAGGCAGCCCGGAGGAGGTGGTGCGCGGGGGAGGAGATTCCGGCGATCCGCGTGCAGAATGTCTGATATGTCCGACACATCGCCCCGCGTGATGGTCTTCGCCCCGGCGCCCGTGCTCACCGTGACGGTGGAGCGGCGTGCCGACGACGCCGACATCCATCTGCACGCCGGCGGCCAGGGGGTCTGGCAGGCGCGGATGCTCACCGCGCTCGGTGCCCGCGCCGTGCTCTGCGGCAGCTTCGGCGGGGAGAGCGGCGTGGTGCTGAGGAGCCTGCTGATGGCCGAGGGGATCGAGGTGCACGCGGTGTGCGGCCCGTCCCGCAACGGGGTCTACATCCACGACCGCCGGGCCGGGCAGCGCACCGCCGTCGCCGAGTCGCCGGGCGAGCCGCTGCCCCGCCATGAACTGGACGAGCTCTACAACCTGGCCCTGGTGCAGGGCCTGGACGCACAGGTCTGCCTGCTCAGCGGGCCGTCCCCGGTGGCCCGCGAGACGGTGCCGCATGCGCTCTACCGGCGGCTCGCCGGGGACCTCACCTCCAATGGCCGCCGGGTGGTGGCCGACCTGTCCGGGCCCCGGCTGGCGTCGGTGCTGGAGGGCGGCGCGTACCTGGTGAAGGTCAGCCATGAGGAGCTGCGGGCGGAGGGGCTGGCCGGCGGCGGCACCGCCGAGGAGATCGCCGGTGCGATGCAGGCGCTGCGGGCGGCCGGCTGCCAGGTGGTGGTCGTCTCACGGGCCGAGGAGCCGTCGCTGGCGATGGTCGGCGACGAGCTGTACGAGGTGGTGATGGTCCGCATGCATCCAGCGGACCCCTCGGGGGCGGGCGACTCGATGACCGCCGGGATCGTGGCCGGGCTGCTGCGCGGCGACGACGTCTGCGCGGCGATCCGGCTCGGCGCCGCCGCCGGGGCGCTGAATGTCACCCGGCACGGTCTGGGCACCGGCGACCGGGAGGGCGTGGAGCGGCTGGCCGCCCAGGTGGAGATGCGGGCGGCGGACATCGAGGTGGGGCACCGGCAGACGGTCTCCCGGCGCCAGCTGGCCGCCTGGATGGAGAGCCGATGAGCCGGGTGGGCAGCCGATGAGCCGGGTGGAGAGCCGATGAGCGCGCCGCTGCGCGTCCTGGTGACCAACGACGACGGCATCGACTCCGAGGGGCTGCGCCAACTCGCCCTGGCCGCACGGGCGGAGGGCCACGAGGTGGTCATCGCCGCCCCCATGGAGGAGGCCAGCGGCAGCAGCTCCGCGCTGAACGCGGTCGAGGACCATGGGCGGATCGTGGTCGAGCGGCGGCGGCTGACCGGCCTGGAGGAGGTACCGGCGCACAGCGTGGACGGGCTGCCGGGCTTCATCGCGCTGATCGCCATGCAGGGCGCCTTCGGCACCCCGCCGGACCTGGTGCTCTCCGGTATCAACCGGGGGGCCAACACGGGCTACGCCATCATCCACTCGGGGACGGTGGGCGCCGCGTTCACCGCCGTCGTCAACGGCTGCCGGGCGATGGCCGTCTCGCTGGACGCCGGGCACCCGATGCGCTGGGCGAGCGCCGCCCATGTCGCCCGCTCCATGCTGCCGCTGCTGGCCGCGACGGACCCCGGCGCCGTGCTCAACCTCAATGTCCCCAATCTGTCGATCGGCGCCATCAAGGGGCTGCGCCGGGCCGAACTCGCCCCCTTCGGCGCCGTCCAGACGAAGATCACCGAACGCGGCGCCGGCTTTGTCCGCCTCACCGTCGCCGAGACCGACCCCGACCCCGACCTGCGTACCGACGCCGGGCTGCTGGCCGAGGGGTACGCCACGCTCAGCCTGCTCCAGCCGCCGCGCGAGTCCGCCGCCACCCCGCTCGCGCCGCTGCCCGACGTCAGCGTCCCGCACAGCCGCTGAGCCCCGCCGCCGAGACGCCGTACGGGCGTCCTGGCCTGCCCCGCCGCGCCGCTGACAGCCCGTCAGGCCGGGGCGGGGGGTCGGCTGCATTGTCAGGTACCAGTAGGATCGGCCCCTGCGCAGGGGTGCGCGGGGGACGGCAGACCGGTCCCGGCTCCCTGCGGTCGGCGGAGGGGGCCACGGGGGCTCTCGCCCCGGACCGACCGGGTACGCACTGCGGTGTGCGGCGGCCGACCGGTCCGGCGGAACGACGAAGCGACTCGATCGACAGCGTGCGTGAGGGCTGGTGCCGAAGTGAGCGTGGTGACCGTCAAGCGACCGCCGAGGGCCTATCCGCCCCCGGTCCCGGACGAGCCGGTGCAGCTGGAGTCGCCGCCGGAGCTGCCGCGCAACGGGCGCGACGACTGGATGATGAACCTGCTGCCGCTGCTCGGCATGGGCGGCTCGGCGGCGATCTTCTTCATGCCCAACGCCGGCAGCACCATGCGGGTGATGGGCATCCTGATGGTCGCCTCCACCGCCGGTATGGCGGCGGCGCAGATCGTCCGGGCCCGCCGGGGCGGCGGCTCCGGGATGTCGGACGAGCGCCGCGACTACCTCAAGTACCTCGCGCAGATGCGCCGTCAGGTCCGCCGCACCGCCGAGAAGCAGCGCGGGGCCCAGCTCTATCTGCACCCCGAACCCGACCAGCTCTGGTCGGTCGTGGCGGAGGGCCGCCGGCTGTGGGAGCGGCGGCCCGGCGATCCCGACTTCGGGCAGATCCGGCTGGGGCGCGGCCCGCAGCAGCTGGCCACTCCGCTGGTGGCGCCGCAGACCGCGCCGATGGACGAGCTGGAGCCGCTGACCGCCGAGGCCATGCGGACCTTCCTGGCCTCGCACGGCACCCTGGCGGAGCTGCCGCTGGCGGTCTCGCTGCGCGCCTTCTACCACATCACCGTCTGCGGCGACCCGGACACCGTGTACGGCAATGTCCGGGCGATGATCGCGCAGTTGACGACACTGCACTCCCCCGACGACCTGATGGTCGCCATCGCCGCCGCCCCCGGCGCCGCCGAGGAGTGGGAGTGGGCCAAGTGGCTGCCGCACACCCAGCACCGCAAGGAGAGCGACGGCGCGGGCTCCCGCCGGCTGATCACCACCGGCCTCGGCGAGCTGGAGGAGCTGCTGGAGGAGGAGCTGGCCGGTCGGCCGCGCTTCCACCGCGACTCCACCCCCAGCCCGGACCAGCCGCAGGTGGTGGTCGTGGTGGACGGCGCCGCCGTGCCGCAGGACTCGGTGCTGGCAGGCGCCGAGGGCCTCCAGGGCGTCACCATCATCGAGGTGGTGCCCGGCGACCTGGACGAGCTGTCCGGCTCCCTGGTGGTGACGGTCTCCCCCGACCGGCTGCTGCTCCAGTCCGCCTCGGGCGCCGCGTACACCGGCACCCCGGACACCCTCTCCGCCTGGCAGTCGGAGGCGCTGGCCCGCCAGCTGGCCCCGTACCGGATCTCGGCGGGCGGCGACGACGAGCCGCTGCTCTCCAACCTGGACTTCACCGACCTGATGGGGGTGGGCGACGCCGGCTCCATCGACATCTCCCGTACCTGGCGCCCGCGCGCCTCGCACGAGAGGCTGCGGGTGCCGATCGGCCTGGGCGCGGGCGGCGAGCCGGTGATGCTGGACATCAAGGAAGCCGCGCTGGAGGGCATGGGCCCGCACGGGCTCTGCGTGGGCGCGACCGGTTCCGGCAAGTCGGAGCTGCTGCGGACGCTGGTGCTGGGTCTGGCCATGACCCACTCCTCGGAGATCCTCAACTTCGTCCTGGCCGACTTCAAGGGCGGTGCGACCTTCGCCGGGATGGCGGAGATGCCGCACACCTCCGCGGTGATCACCAACCTGGCGGAGGAGCTGACCCTGGTCGACCGGATGCGCGACGCGATCACCGGTGAGCTCAACCGCCGCCAGGAGCTGCTGCGCTCGGCGGGCAACTACGCCAACCTGCACGAGTACGAGCGGGCCCGCGCGGCGGGCGCCGCGCTGGAGCCGCTGCCGTCGCTGGTCCTGATCATCGACGAGTTCAGCGAACTGCTGACCGCCAAGCCCGACTTCATCGAGATGTTCATCCAGATCGGCCGGATCGGCCGATCGCTGGGCGTGCACCTGCTGCTGGCCTCGCAGCGGCTGGAGGAGGGGCGGCTGCGCGGTCTGGACACCTATCTCTCGTACCGGATCGGCCTGCGGACCTTCTCGGCGGCGGAGTCGCGGGCGGCGCTGGGCGTGCCGGACGCGTACCACCTGCCGCCGGTGCCGGGGGTGGGCTATCTGAAGTTCGGCACCGATGTGATGGACCGCTTCAAGGCGGCGTATGTCTCCGGTCCGTACCGCCCCGCCGGGCAGGTGCGCTCCACCGGGCAGCTCTCCAGCCGGCGGCCGGTGCTGTTCACGGCGGCCGAGGTGCCGGTGATCGAGCCGGTGGCCACCGAGCCGGAGCCGGAGCAGCACCGCGAGGACGACGCGCTGGCGGACACGGTGCTCGATGTGATCGTGCAGCGGATGGTCGGCCAGGGTCCGGCGGCCCACCAGGTGTGGCTGCCGCCGCTGGACGAGGCGCCCAGCGTGGACCAGCTGCTGCCGCCGTTGCAGACCACCGCCGAGCGCGGGCTGACCGCGCCGGAGTTCGGCGCGCTGGGCCGGCTGGTGGTGCCGGTCGGCATCGTGGACAAGCCGTTCGAGCAGCGGCGCGATGTGATGTACCAGGACTTCGCCGGCGCGGCCGGGCACGGCATGGTGGTCGGCGGCCCCCGGTCCGGCAAGTCGACGATGCTGCGGACCCAGGTGGCGGCCTTCGCGCTCACCCACACCCCGGCCGAGGTGCAGTTCTACTGCCTGGACTTCGGCGGCGGCGGCATGACCGGCCTGGCCGGGCTGCCGCATGTGGGCGGGGTCGCGGGCCGGTTGGACGCCGAGAAGGTGCGCCGGATGGTCAGCGAGGTGCACGGGGTGCTCAACCGGCGCGAGGAACTGTTCCGCGCCCAGGGCATCGACTCCATCGCCACCTACCGCACCCGGCGGGCGCAGGGCGCGCTGCCGAACGAGCAGTTCGGCGATGTCTTCCTGATGATCGACGGCTGGCTCACCTTCAAGCAGGAGTTCGAGCTGCTGGAGCCGGTGGTGGCGGACATCGCCCAGCGCGGTCTGGGCTACGGCATCCACCTGGTGGTCACCGCGTCCCGGTACGCCGAGGTCCGCCCCGCGCTGAAGGACCTGCTCCAGAACCGGATCGAACTCAGGCTCGGCGACTCCATGGAGTCCGAGATCGACCGCAAGGTGGCGCAGAACGTCCCGGCGGGGGCCCCCGGCCGGGGCCTGACCCCGGAGAAGCTGCACTTCCTGGGCGGTCTGCCCCGGCTGGACGGCTCCTCCTCGGTGGAGGACCTCCAGGACGGCTCGGCCCAGCTGGTGCACTCGGTGGACGCGGCCTGGTCCGGCGCCCGCGCCCCGCAGGTGCGGATGCTGCCGACGGTGCTGCCGGCCGAGCAGCTGCCGAAGGGGTTCGAGTTCCCGGACCGGGGGGTCGCCTTCGGCGTGGACGAGGTGGAGCTGTCGCCGGTCTTCGTCAACTTCGAGACCGACCCGCTCTTTGTGGTCTTCGGCGAGAGCGAGTCCGGCAAGTCGGCCATGCTGCGGATGCTGATCAAGCAGATCACCGAGCGGTACACGCCGGAGGAGGCCGGGATCGTGGTCGCCGACTACCGGCGGGCGCTGCTGGGCACCGTGCCGCAGAGCCATCTGGTGGAGTACTCGGCGGCGCAGCCCGCGCTCCAGCAGATCGTGGAGCTGCTGCGCGGCTCCTGCGCCCGGCGGCTGCCCGGCCCGGATGTCACCCCGGAGCAGCTGCGGACGCGCACCTGGTACACCGGCAAGGACATGTTTGTGATCGTCGACGACTATGAGCTGGTCGCCACGTCCTCCGGCAATCCGCTCCAGCCGCTGATGGAGTTCCTGCCGTTCGCCCGGGACATCGGGCTGCGGGTGATCCTGGCGCGCGGCGCGGGCGGCGCCGGGCGGGCGATGTTCGAGCCGGTGATGCAGCGGATGAAGGAGCTGGGCGCGCAGGGCGTGGTGCTCTCCGGCAGCAAGGACGAGGGCGCGCTGCTGGGCACGGTCAAGCCGCAGCCGCTGCCGCCGGGGCGGGGCGTCTTCGTCTCGCGGCGGATCGGCAGCGGGCAGATGGTGCAGACGGGCTGGCTGCCCTCGCACTGAGCCGGGCGGGGTCGGTGGGCCGGGTCCGAGAGTCGGATGCGTAACGTTTTCCGATGTCGGCGGCGGGGTCGCGACGGTTCCCGTGCCGGGCGCGGGGGCGGGGCCGCCGGGGAGGGCACTCCTCGGCGGCCTTTGCGTTTCCCTGGCAGGCCCGCTTGTTACCCATGGGTTCACAGCCGTCTCTTGCGCATGACCATGCAAACCAAGGGCGGGAACAAAGGGGGCATGGCGGTCAAGGCCCGCATCCACCCTCCAGATCATCGGCCGCAAGGCTTTTGACCTACGGATTTCGTCGTCATAGCCGAGTTGACGTTAAGGATTCGTCAAAGGTTTTATCTCTGCATGGGAGCGATCCATCCAGAGACCAGCGCAGAGCACCGGAGGCGATAGCGCTCCCCCTGAGGAAACACCCCGACCCGATCGGAACCCGCATGACCGACACGCTCCACCCGCCCCGCGCCGGTGCCCCCGCCGACGCGCAGCCGACCTCGGCGGCAGGCGGTGCCAAGAAGCTCACCCGCTCCATCGGCGTGGTGGGCGGCACACTGCTCACGCTCTCCTGCGTGACCCCGGCCTCCTCCCTCTTTGTGATCGTGCCGGATCTCTTCGCGGACCTCGGCACGGCGACCGGCCTCACCATCGCCGTCGGCGCCGTGCTCTGCATCGCGGTCGCCTTCTGCTACTCGGAGCTGGGCACCCTGATCCCCAGCGCCGGCGGCGAGTACGCGATGGTCGGCACGCTGGCAGGGCGGCTGACCGGCTGGGTGGTCTTTGTGCTGTCGCTGATCGTGGTGATGATCGTCCCGCCGATCATCGCCCTGGGAACGGCCGACTACCTGGCGCCGGTGGTGCACCTCAGTACGCCCCTGGCGGGTGCGGCGGTGATGCTGCTGGCCACCCTGGCCGGTCTGCTGGACCTGCGGGCCAACGCCTGGATCACCGGCATCTTCCTGGTGCTGGAGGTCATCGCGGCCGCCGTGGTGGCGGTGCTGGGCTTCGCCCACAGCGAGCGGGGCGCCTCGGCGCTGCTGCACGGGGTCACCGCCGGGAGCGGCGGTACCTCCCAGACGGTGGCGATCAGCACCATGGTCACCGGGCTGGCCATCGCCCTCTTTGTGACCCAGGGGTTCAGCACCGCCGTCTACCTCTCCGAGGAGCTGGAGAACCCGCGCCGCAATGTCGCCCGCACGGTGCTGTGGACGCTGGCCATCTCCACCGCCGTGATCCTGGTCCCGGTCGCCGCCATCACCGTGGGGGCGCCCGACCTGGAGGCGCTGGCCAAGGGCGACATCGCGGGCATGGTCACCGCCTGGAGCAGCTCCGCGGTCGGTACCTTCATCAGCCTCTGCATCGCGCTGGCGATCATCAACGCCGGCATCGTCATGGTGATCCAGAACTCCCGGGTGCTCTTCGCCTCCGCCCGCGACCGCGCCTGGCCCGAGCCGGTCAACCGGGCCTTCTCCACCATCGGCCGGTTCGGCTCCCCCTGGGTGGCCACCCTGGCGGTGGGCGTCCCCGGGGCGGTCCTCTGCTTTGTCCCGGTGGAGGCGCTGAGCGGCATCACCGGCGTGGCCGTCACCGGGATGTACCTGCTGGTCGCCATCGCCGCGCTGTTCTCCCGGCGGAGCCGGCACCGGCACATCCCCGCCTGGCGGATGCCACTCTGGCCGGCCGTCCCGGTGCTGCTGATCGTGGTGCTGGCCTATGTGCTGTGGCAGCAGACCAGCCAGGACCTGCTGGTCACCGGCGGGATCGTGGCGGTGGCCGCGCTCTACTGGGCGCTCTATCTGCGGCCCCGGCAGCAGACCCACTGGGTGATCACCGTCCCGGAGGACGAGCGCGTCTGACAGCCGCGTCCGAGAGTGCACGTCCGAGAGGCACGCCTGACGGCGCGCCGTGCCGTACGGCGGAGGCCGGGACCCCGATCGGGGTCCCGGCCTCCGCCGTACGGCATCGGTCCGGTCAGCCGGCGGTGCGGCGCCGCCGGTGGTCGCGGAGCACCACCGAGCCGCCGCCGATCAGCACCACCCCGAGCAGGCCCGCGCCCAGCACATAGGTCGCGGTGCGGCGGTCCCGGTCGGCCTGGGTCTCGCCCAGCGTCAGCGGCTGCGCCACCAGGGACCCGCTGGCCAGCGCGGTCTGCGGGTCGGGCGCGGGCGCGGTGGCCGGTGGCGCGTCGGAGGTGACCGCCTTCACCGGGTCGACCACACCCCAGCCGGTGAAGTCGTCGCGGTCCCGCCGGTTGCGCTGCGCGGTCTGCTCGATCCGGGCCGCGATGGCCGCCGCCGGCCACCGGGGGTACTTCTGCCGGAGCAGCGCCGCGACCCCCGCCACATAGGGCGCGGAGAAGCTGGTGCCGTTGTCCACGCACTGCCCGCCGCGCGGCACGGTGGAGAGCATGTCCACACCGGGGGCGGCGACGTCGACAAAGGACCCGTACTGGGAGAAGGACGCCCGCTCGTTGTTGCGGTCCGACGCGCCGACCGCGATGACCTCGGGGAAGGCGGCCGGGAAGGTGTCCCCCTGCTTGCCGTCGTTGCCCGAGGAGGCCACCACCACGATGCCCTGGGAGGCAGCGCGGTGGATGGCGTCGGCCAGCTTGCCCTGGTCGGCGAAGGCCCCCGAGGCGCTGCTCGCGCGGACGTCCTGGGAGATGTTGATCACCTGGACGTGCTGGGCGACCGCGGCGTCGATCGCCTGGATCAGGGTGCCGACGTCGCCGCTGCCCTCGCTGTCGTTCTGCCGGATGGCCAGGATCTCGGCGTCCGGCGCCAGGCCGACGAAGCCGGTGGCGGGGCTGGGGCGGGCGGCGATGATGCCGGCCACCTTGGTTCCATGGCCCACCGGGTCCAGGGTGGAGCCGCCGGGCAGGGCCTTCTTGGTCTGCGGGTCGGTCAGCAGCACCGGGCCCGCCTTGACCTTGCCCTGGAGCTGCGGATTGGTCGCGTCCACTCCCGTGTCGATCACCGCCACGGTGACGCCCTTGCCGGTGATGCCGCCCCTCCACAGCTGGTCCAGGACGACCCGCTGGAGCGCCCAGGGCACGGCGGCCACATTCTTGGACGGGAAGGTGCACTCACCGGCCGCCGCCGGGCTCAGCGGGGACCACCGCACCTCGTCCCGCCCGCCGGAGGCGGCGGACGCCGGAGCGGCGGCGACACCGGCCAGGACGCCCAGCGCGGCGGCGGCCGAGACCGCCGGCCGGATGGCGCCCCGCAGGGCCCGGCTGCGTACACGGGCCTGCCTCTGGTTGCTCAACGGCACCTGTACTGCCCCTCTTTCGCGCAGGTCCTCGTCGTCGTGGTGGTCGGCGGCCGCACAGCCCTCAGGGGCGGACGCCCCCGGGCGTCCGCCCCTGACCACCGGGGACGGGGTCAGCTGCCCCAGATGGAGGCGTTCTTGTTCTCGGTCTGCTGGTAGCTCTGGGCGGCGTTGTCCAGCGCACCGGCGATCTGGTTGAGGACCTGGTGCAGGTCGGCCGCGGAGCGGTCCCACTCGGCCTGGCGGGCCTGGTAGCCCTCCTGGGCCTTGCCCTCCCAGCTGCTGGCGATGCGCTGCACGCCCGCCTTGAGCTCGTCCAGCTGGCTCTGGATGCGGCTCGCGGTGGAGCGGACCTCGGAGCCGGCGTTCTGGATGGTGCTGAAATTGACGAGAATGTGGCCGTCGGACATGACGTCTCCTTGTACGAGAGGATCTTCCCGGCCCGCCCCGTACGGGCCTGCGGTTCAGCGGGTGAGGCGAGCCGTCAGCCGAAGTGGGCCTGGACGTTGCTCAGCGACGAGCGCTGGTCCTCTTCCGTCGCGGAGTACTGCTGCGTGGTCGCGTCGATCGCCTGCTTGATCTCGTCCAGCACGCGGTTGAGCTTGGTCGCGTCCTCGTTCCACTGCTCCTGGAGCTGGTGGTAGGCGGAGGCGGCCTGGCCCTGCCAGCCGGAGGTGATCGAGCTCACCAGGCTGTTGAGACGGCTGAGCTCCTGCTGGATGGACGAGTTGACCTCGGCGATGCGGCCGGAGAACGCCCGCATCTCCTCGGCGGTAGTCCTGAACTGACCCGACATGTTCCACGTCCCCCATGAGACAGATGACCTGACCGAGCGACTCTGTCCGCGGCCCCCCGGTCAACATCACGACGTGATGTCCACAAGCACTCTAGTCCTCGGGCGCAAGGCCCCCAACACCGCTGCGGACCCGAGTCATCCCGAACCGCCCCGCGCCGCAGCGCTGATGATCACCCGTCAGGAGGTCTGCGGCTGCAAAGCCGACTTGGTGTCCAGATTGGGTCCGGCCGGCACCAGGTCGGACCATGCCTTGGGCACCAGCGACGGCCGGATGTCCTTGTAGCCCAGCCGCGCCTGTGCGTCGTTGCCCTGCTGCGCCTGCGCCTGCTGCCCGTCCGAGGCGTCCGGGGACTGGCTGCGCTCCGGCAGTACGGAGCTCTTGGCCGCGCTGTCCCCGTTGGCCACCACCCGGTACCGCAGCCCCGTCTCGGTCAGCAGGAACACCGACCCCGACACCTCGGACCCGGCGGCCCCGGCGGCGCCCTCCATCGCCCGGTACAGCAGGCCGGTGCCCGGGGTGACATGGGCGCTGGCCGAGCCGTTGGTGGCCGAGGCCGGGAAGGCGGTCGAGGCCCACACGCTCCGCCTGGGGTTGCTCTTCTCGTCCAGGCCCTCGAAGGTGCTGCACACGACGCTGCGGGTGCCGCCCTCGGAGTCGGTCCGGTTGACCGCCTGGTCGGGGCGGGACTGCGGCCAGTCGGACGGCAGCGGCAGCCGGTTCTCCTGGCCCACCGGCCCGGCGTACTGGGCGTGCTCCGCCGAGGTCAGCGGGCTGATGGTGATCCGCTGGTCGCCGTAGACCTCCAGCGTGGCCGGGTTGCTCTGGAAGAGCTGCAACTCGAAGTCGCTCAGCCGGTAGAGGCGGTCCTCGCCCACCACGTAGTAGGACTCCGGCGTGCCGTCGCTGTTGGAGTCGAACGACATCAGCCGGCCGACCCTGCGGTCCTCCTGGTGGGCCAGCCCCATGCTCGACCCGCCCTTGAACCCCGCCACCTTGGGGAAGGTGACGGCCTCGCCGTCCGCCAGGGTGTCCAGCCACTGCTGGGTCACCCGCTGCGGAGCCGCCTGGGTGCCGAACAGCCCGACCCGCAGCGATGACGCCACCTTGTCGTGCGGGTCGGCGCGGCCCAGGGAGTGCTTGGTGCCGGTGGCGTCGACCAGGTACTCGTCACCGCCCTTGCCGTCCGGCCCGGGCGCCTGGACATAGAGCGCATTGCCCCGGGAGAGCCGGAAGTGCGGATTGCGCAGCGGAGCCGCCTGCGCGTCCGTCAGCACAAAGACGGCCTGGTTGACGGTGGTGTGGCCGGTGTCGTCGCCGGGCCGGTCGCAGACCGTCCACACCTTGGCCTGCCCCGCCTCCCCGGCGGGCGGCAGCTTGTCCGGCGCATAGGGGATGCCGATGGTCGCCCCGTGCCTGCCGTACCGGTCCAGCACCTTGTCCTCGACAAAGGTGACCTTGGAGTCGGCGTCCAGCACCAGCTTGGCCGAGGCCATGTTGAGGACCGGGTAGAGGGTCTTCTCGTCGGGCTTGTCCGGATTGGCGAGCACCACATAGCGGGTGGTGGACTCCTTGCCCACCACGATGGACCGGCCGTCGTCCCAGCCCTTCGGCGCGGCCGGTTTGATCAGGCCCCACATGCCGAAGCCGGCGACCACCAGCGCGGCCATCACCAGGCTGGGCACCACCGCCCGCACCGGACGCGGCGCGTCCTCGTCGTTACCGCCCCCGGCAGGCTGTAGGAACGCCCCCACGGTGCGGCGCCGCGCGAACGTGTACGCGTTCAGCTCGTCCCGACGTGATGCCATCCTCGTCGTCTCCCACCTGTCCGAATCGCCCCGTTCTCCCCGTCGGCCGCCGCGCATCGGAATCCGCTCGGCCGTGGCCTCCCCCCGGGCACCGCAGGGCTCAAACCCCTTACGATGCGGGCGGGCAGACGGTCAGTACGGTACGGGTACGGTATGGCGATCAGCCAACCGGTCGCCGGTATCCAACCAGAGGGGGTCACTCGGGGGATGCGAAGCCAGACCGCTCCAGAGCGACGCAGCGCACCGCAGGGCAGGCCACCGCAGCCGCCGTCTCCGGCGGACGCCCGCAGTCGGCGGAGGAGGGCGGCGGCCGAGCCCGGTCCGGCACCGCTGACGCCCGTCTCGGTACGGGTCCACCCGCGCCCCGGGCGGCTCGGGCCGATCCGGCTCCAGCAGCTGGTGCTGATCGAGGTGGCGGCGGCCCTGGTGGCGGTCGGCTGGACCGTCGGCAGGACCATGGCCGGGGCGATGGCGGTCCCCGCCGCCCTGCTGCTGGTGATCGCCCTGGTGCCGATGCGCGGCCGGTCGCTGCCCGAGTACCTGGGCACCGTCCTGGCGCTGCGCGCCCGCCGCCGCGCCGCACCCGGCAATGTCCCGCCCACCGGGACCGACCCCGGCATCGCCCCGGCGCTGGAGATCGACCCGGCGCTGCGCACCTGCACCCACGCCACCGAGACCGACGGCGGCGGCAGCGGCCAGCGCCGCGCCCGGCGGGAGACCGGCATGGTCGGCGACTCCACCTTTCTGAGCGCGGTGCTGCTGGTGCAGGCCAAGGACGAGCCGCTGCGGCCGCTGCGCACCGCCCGCCCGCTGCCGCTCTCCGTACTCACCTCCGCGTTGCAGGTGGACGACATCACCCTGGAGTCGGTGCAGGTCGTCCAGCACACCCAGCCCGCCCCCGCGCCGCACCTGCCCGAGCAGGCGCTCGCCGCCCGGGCCTACCAGCAGCTGCCGGAGGGGCCGTCCACCCCCTCGCTCCGCCTGACCTGGGTGTCGCTGCGGCTGGACCCGGAGCGGGCGGCCGCCGCCGTGCTGGCCCGGGGCGGCGGCGAGACCGGCACCCGCAAGGCGCTGCAACGGGCCGCCGACCAGCTGGCCGCCCGGCTGGCCGGGGCCGGATTCACCGCCACCGTGCTGGACGAGCGGGAGCTGATCTCCGCGCTGGCGACCTCCACCTGCGTCAACCCGCTGGCCACCGCGGGCCGCCAGGGCACCGGCGGCGGCGCCGGTGCCGGGAACACCCGGCGCACCCAGGAGGGCCGCCGGTTCTGGCGGGTGGACGACCGCTGGCACACCACCTACTGGATCTCCCGCTGGCCGCAGTTGAGCCGGCCCGGCGGCAGCGGCGGCCGGACCACGGCACCCGATCTGGTGAACCTGCTGACCGGCCTGCCCGTCCTCGCCAGCACCTTCAGCCTCACCGCGAGCCGGGGCACCGGCGGTGCGGTGGCCGTCACCGGGCACCTGCGGCTCACCGCCCGCAGCGAGAGCGAGGTCACCCAGGTCGGGCGGCTGCTGGAGTCCCGTGCCCAGAGCACCGGCACCGGTCTGGTCCGCCTGGACATGGAGCAGGCCCCCGGCATGCTCGCCACTCTGCCGCTGGGAGGAACCCGCTGATGGCGTATCAGCCCTATGCCCCGCACTCCCCCGCCGGCCAGGGCGCCGCCGAGGGCGCGGCGCCGCGCCCGTTCGCCCGGGTGCGGGCCGGTTTCGGCCTGCGCGGCCCGCGCCGCGAACGCCATGTGGTCACCGCCGAGGAGCTGAATGCGCTCTCCCTGCCGGTCGGCGACGACGGGGTGCTGCTGGGCGTCGACCCGCAGCAGCAGCCGGCGGTGCTGGGCCTCTTCCGCCCGACCGGATACGAGATCGTGCTGGTCGGCGGCGTGTGGACGGCCCAGCTGATCGCACTGCGGGCAGCGGCCACCGGTGCCCGCGTCGCGGTGGAGACCGGCCGCCCGCAGGCGTGGGCGCCGATGGCGCAGGCGGCGGGCGGCGGCCAGCCGTGCGTGACGGTGCACCAGGTGGGGCGACTGGGTCCGCAGGGGCCCTCGGTCTCCGCGCCGGTCCTGGTCGTACGGGACCTCGGTGCCCGCCCGCCGCGTAGCCGGCTGTCGGCCGGGCCGTGGCAGACCATGCTCACCCTGCTGCCCTATCTGGGGCCGAACGCCCAGCGGGTGCTGGGTGCAGCCGATCTGGTGGGGGCTCAGCGGGTGTCGCCGCAGGAGGCGGAGACCATCGGGCGGGTGATGAACCTGACCGAGGCGGATGTCAGCGCGCTTCCCTTGATGGGGGACGACGTCACGCTCTGGGCGAACCGGATGCGGCGCCAGTTTGTGATGACCTCGCCGGTGGACGCGGAGGCGCAGCTGCTGGGTGCCCCCCGGCGGGTGGACTGAGCCCGGCGGTCCTGTCGGTACCGCGTGATACGGTCCGTGACCGGCGTCGCCGACCGGGCGGCGGGGGCGTGCTGACGCCCCGTCCGAGTCAACCGCACAGGGCCTCCTCTCACCCTCAGGGGTCTGCGAGACCTGCGGCAGCCTGCTGACCTCGGCCCGTTCCGGGCGACAGCGGCCTCTGCTCGGCGATCTCCCGCACCGCGCGGAGCGCCGGACGGCGGGCACCGCAGCCCGGACTATCCCGAGTCGCGGGGTAGCTCATAGGCTGGTGCCTCGCGGACACCCGTCCCCGTGTCAGGGACGGGCTCCGACACGGGGACGACCGGCGGGGCGCGGCCTGAGCGGCTGCCCGTCGGAGCTGAGAGAGGGAGTTCGAGTTGAGCACCGATCGCGACGGCGTCTACGTCGGCGACAACGCGCCGGACGAGGACGAGGAGTGGTCTGACGCGCCCGACTACACTCCCCCGGCCTGGTACACCCAGAACGGATCGTCCGGCGCTGCCCAGGACGCATCGGAGGCCGCGCCGCCGCAGGCGCCCGCGCCGGACGGACCGCCACCGGAGCCCGAGGGCGCTCCGCCGGTGAACCTCGCCCCGGCCGCACCGCCGCCGACCGCACCGCCGCCGACCGCAGCCCCGCCGACCGCACCGCTGCCGACCGCACCGCTGCCCGTCCCCGAGGCACCGCCGCTGCCCACCCCCGAGCCTGAGCCGCAGGCCGGTCCCGCCATGCCCCCGGCCGCCGCGCCCGGCCCGATGCCGCAGCAGCCCTTCCCCCGCAGGCAGCCGCACCCGAGGGCCCGCTGCCCGGACCGCCGCCCGCCCCCACCGCGCCGACCCCGCCGTGGGCCGCCGACGTCCCCGGGCCGCAGTGGGCCCCCGGGCCGCCACCGCAGGCCGTACCCGAACAGCCCCAGCAGCCCCAGCAGTTCCAGCAGCCCCAGCCCCCGCAGCAGCCCCAGCCGCCCGCGCCTGGCCCCCAGCAGAGCGGCCACCCGGTGGCGGGCACCCCTGGGGCGCCCCCGGCCCGCAGCCCGGCCCCTACCCGCCGAGCCCCTACGCCCCCGAGCCCGCCCCGGGCCCGTACCCGCCCGGCCCGTACGCAGCCGCCCCGCCGCAGCAGCCGCCCGCCGACCCGCGCCAGGGCGGCTGGCCGCAGCCCGGCCCCCACCCGGGCGGTCCAGGGGGCCCGGGGGGCGAACCGCCCGCCGCGTTCCCCGGCCCGGGCGGCCCGCCGCCGCGCACCGCGCACGGCGCCCCGCTCGGCTACACCGCCGCCGTGGAGCTCTCCTCGGACCGGCTGCTGCGCCGCCAGCCGCAGGAGCGCCGCCAGCAGCCGCGCTTCAAGTTCGGCGGCAAGGCGGCCGAGGCCGAGCGCCGGCGCAAGCTGGAGGTCATCCGTACGCCGGTGATGAGCTGCTACCGGATCGCCGTGATCAGCCTCAAGGGCGGCGTGGGCAAGACCACGACCACCACCTCGCTCGGCGCCACCCTGGCCACCGAGCGCCAGGACAAGGTGATCGCCATCGACGCCAACCCGGACGCCGGCACCCTCGGCCGCCGGGTGCGGCGCGAGACCGGGGCCACCATCCGCGACCTGGTGACCGCGATCCCGCACCTCAACAGCTATATGGACATCCGCCGCTTCACCTCGCAGGCGCCCTCCGGCCTGGAGATCCTGGCCAACGACGTGGACCCGGCGGTCTCCACCACCTTCAACGACGCCGACTACCGGCAGGTGATCGAGGTCCTGGGCCGCCAGTACCCGATCATCCTCACCGACTCGGGCACCGGCCTGCTCTACAGCGCCATGCGCGGCGTACTGGACCTCGCCGACCAGCTGATCATCGTCTCCACGCCCAGCGTGGACGGTGCCAGCAGCGCCTCCACCACGCTGGACTGGCTCTCCGCGCACGGCTACGCCGACCTGGTACAGCGCTCCATCACGGTGGTCTCCGGGGTCCGCGAGACCAGCAAGCTGATCAAGGTCGAGGACATCGTCGCGCACTTCGAGACCCGCTGCCGAGGGGTGGTCGTGGTGCCGTTCGACGAGCACCTGGCCGCCGGTGCCGAGGTGGACATCGCCATGATGCGGCCCAAGGTCCGGGAGGCCTACTTCGATCTGGCGGCACTGGTCGCCGAGGACTTCCAGCGGGCGCAGCAGGCCGCCGGGGTGTGGGCGCAGCAGGGGTGGCCGGGGCAGCAGCCGCAGCAGCAGGGCTGGGGCCCGCAGCCGGGGATGCCCCCGCAGCAGGCCGGTCAGCCGTGGGGCGACCCGGGGGCACCCCAGCAGGGCCAGCCCTGGGGTCCGCCCGGCCGACCGCAGGCCCCGGCCGCGCCGCCCTACCCGGGCGGCGGTCCGGTGCCCGGCTACGGCTATCCCCAGCAGGCGCCCCCGCAGCAGCAGCCCATGCCCCCCGGCTGGGCACAGCAGCCGCCCGGCCCGCAGCAGCCGCCTCCGCCGGGCACCCCGGAGCCGCCCCCGCAGAGCAGCCCGGGTGCACCGCCGCCTCCGCCTCCGCCGCCCGGGTACGAGGGACAGCAGCCGGGCTACGGCTACCCGCCGCAGCCATAGCCGACAGAGGCCCTGCGACCGCCAGGTCGCAGGGCCTCCGCGTCTCCGCAAGCGGATGTCAGCGGGCGTCGTGGCCGTCGGTCAGCTCGCGGGCGCGCTTGACGTCGTCGGCCATCCGCTCCAGCAGCGCGTCGATGGTGTCGAACTTCTCCATGCCGCGCAGGAAGGCCAGGAAGTCCACGGCCACATGCAGCCCGTAGAGGTCCAGGCCGACCCGGTCGATGGCGTATGCCTCCACGGTGCGCGCGGTGCCGTCGAAGGTCGGGTTGGTCCCCACCGAGATCGCCGCGGGCATGCGCTCGCCGTCGGCCGTGAGCCACCCCGCGTACACGCCGTCGGCCGGGATCGCGGTGTGCGGCAGCGTCTCCACATTGGCTGTGGGGTAGCCGAGTTCGCGGCCCCGCTGGGCGCCGCGCACCACCACGCCCTCGACCCGGTGCGGGCGGCCCAGCACCTCGGCGGCGCCGCCGATGTCGCCCTCGCCGACCAGCCGGCGGGCCAGCGTGGAGGAGAACGGCTCACCGCCGCCGGCCTCGCCGCGTACATAGAGGTCCACGACCTCGACGTCGAAGCCGTAGCCCTCGCCCAGCTCCGCCAGCAGCGCCACATCACCGGCCGCCTTGTGGCCGAAGCGGAAGTTGGGGCCCTCCACCACGGTCCGCGCATGCAGGGCGTCGACCAGCACCTGGCGGACGAAGTCCTTGGGGGCCTGCTGCGAGAACTCCCGGGTGAACGGCAGGATCAGCACCGCGTCCACGCCCAGTTCGCCCATCAGCTCCGCACGGCGGTGCGGCGGGGCGAGCAGCGGCGGGTGGCTGCCGGGGCGGACCACCTCGCTGGGGTGCGGGTCGAAGAAGACCACCACCGAGGCGGCGTCCAGCTCCCGGGCGCGCTGCACGGCCCGCCCGATGATCAACTGGTGCCCCCGGTGCACCCCGTCGAAGGAACCGATGGTGACGACGCTGCGCCCCCAACCATGGGGGACGTCCTCCAGGCCACGCCAGCGCTGCACCCTGACCGCTCCTTGTCCGCACATTCGCTCGCCGATCTACCTCTATAGCGTGCCATGCCCACCGGTCCGCCTCCGCACCGGACGGCACCGCCGTCAGGCGAAGACCGCCAGTGGCCGGGCCTGGCCGTGCTTCTCCTCCACCAGCGCCAGGAAGCGCTCCTCGGGGCCGAAGACGGCGACCGGGCCGGGCTCCAGGCCGGGGGACTTCAGCCGTACGCCGTTGACCAGCAGCCGCGCCTGGTCCTCGCCGATGTCCCAGCGGGGGAAGGCCGCAGCGGCGGCCTCGCCGATCGGCAGATGGGTGAAGGACTCCTCCAGCTGCTCCAGGGTGTGCGCCTGCTCCAGGGTGTACGGGCCGACCCGGGTGCGCCGCAGCGCGGTGAGGTGGCCGCCCACTCCCAGGCTTGCGCCGAGGTCGCGGGCGAGGGCGCGGACATAGGTGCCGGAGGAGCAGTCCACGGTGACGTCCAGGTCGAGCAGCGGGGTGCCGTCCTCCGCCGTGGCGGGCCGCTGCCCGTGCACGGTGAACCGGGAGACGGTGACCGGCCGGGCCTTCAGCTCGACCTCCTCGCCGTCCCGGACCAGGGCGTAGGACCGCTTGCCGTCGATCTTGATGGCGCTGACCTTGGACGGCACCTGGAGGATCTCGCCGGTGAGCGCGGCGACCCCGGCCGCGACCGCCTCCGGGGTGACCCCCTCGGCGGAGACGGTGGCGGTGACCTCGCCCTCGGCGTCGTCGGTGACCGTGGTCCGGCCCAGCCGGATGGTGGCCTCGTAGGTCTTGTCGGTCAGCATCAGGTGGCCGAGCAGCCGGGTGGCCTTCTCCACGCCGATGACCAGCACTCCGGTCGCCATCGGGTCGAGGGTGCCGGCGTGGCCGACCCTGCGGGTGCCCGCGAGGCGGCGCATCCGGGCGACCACGCCGTGGGAGGTGATGCCGGCGGGCTTGTCGACGATGACCAGGCCGTCGGGGCCGGTTCCCTTGCGCTTCATCAGATGGGTGGCGGCGCGGTGGACGCGCCCTTTCCTTTCTCGTTCAGCGAGCGGGCCGCAGGGCCGCGCGGAAGCACTCCAGCGTCTGCTGCACGCCCAGGTCGGTGGAGAACCCGGCCGCGTACACATGGCCGCCGCCGCCCAGCGCGCCGCAGGCGGCGGCAACGTCGACGGCGCCCTTGGAGCGGGAGGAGCCGCGCAGGGTGCCGTCCGGGTCCTGCTTGAGCACCAGGGCGACATCGGCCTCGGCGGTGCGGCGCACGATGTCGATCAGGCCCTCGATCTCCTCCACGGCGACCCCGTGGGCGGCCAGGTCCGCGTACGGGACCCAGGTCCACACCAGTCCGAGGCCGCCGACCGCCGCACGGTCGAGCTCCGCGCGCTCCAGCGCGGCGGAGAGCACCTTGAGGTAGCCGAAGGAGGAGGTGTCCCAGAGGGTGCGGGAGATCAGGTCGTGCCGGATGCCGGTGGCCAGCAGCCGACCGGCGAACTCATGGGTGGCCGGGGTGGTGGCCCGGTACTTGAAGGAGCCGGTGTCGCTGGCCACGCCGGTGTAGAGGCAGGTCGCGATCGGCTGGTCGAGGGGCACCCCGAGCCGCCGCAGCAGCTCGTCCACCAGCACGGCGGTGGCGGGTGCGGCGGGGTCGATCAGCCGGTGGGTGCCGAAGCCGGGGTTGGAGGCGTGGTGGTCGATCACCACCATGGCCCGGGCGGCGAGCGCCTTCTCCCGCAGCAGGCCCAGGCGGCCCTCGGCGGCGACATCGAAGGTGATCACCAGGTCGGGCCGGTCCGGCACCTCGGCCGCCGGGACCAGCAGTTCCTGGCCGGGCAGAAAGGCCAGTGAGGCGGGCACCACCTGCGGGTCGTCCCCGAAGGAGACCCGCACCGTGGCGCCCAGCGAGCGCAGCGCGAGACCGGCGGCCAGCGCCGAGCCCAGCGCATCGCCGTCCGGGCAGACATGGCAGATCAGGTCGATCTCCCGGGCCTCGCCGACCAGCGCCAGCACCTCGGTCCAGTCCCGCTCGCCCGGAGCGGCCGGCCTGCCCGCCGACTCGGCGGCGGTGCGCGGTCGCGGTACGCCCGAGGAGTCCCCGGGCATGGCGCGGGCACCCTCCGCCCGAACGGTGGAGGGTGCCCCGGTGGCGGCCGCCGACGGCTCGCCGGTCATGGCTATGCGTCCTCGTCGTCGTCGGCGTCGGGACTGCGGTACGGGTCCGCCTCGCCGGCGTAGCTGGCGCCGGCCGCAGCGGTCCGCACCCGGGCGTCGGAGATCCGGGCCCGGTCCAGCAGCTCGTCGATGTGGCGCGCGTTGTCCGGCACGGCATCCGCGACGAACGTCAGGGACGGGGTGAAGCGCACCCCGGTCTGCCGTCCGACCTCGGAGCGCAGGATGCCCTTGGCGCTCTCCAGCGCGGCCGCCGTGGCGGCCTGCTCGGTCTCGTCGCCGTAGACCGTGTAGAAGACGGTGGCCTCCCGCAGGTCCCCGGTGACCCGGGTGTCGGTGATGGTCACGAAGCCCAGGCGCGGGTCCTTGATCCGCCGCTCCAGGGTCTCCGCGACGACCACCTGAATGCGGTCGGCGAGCTTGCGCGCCCTCGCGGTGTCGGTCACGTGTCCTCCTCGTGCAGTGGGCGCGGTACGAGCCCCTGCCCCAACGTACCGGCCCGCGCCCCGGGCCGTGGGGCGCGTTCGGTCTCTCAATCGTCGTCGCCGTGGAACCGCCTCCGTACGGAGAGCAGTTCCACCTCGGGGCGGCCGGCGACCAGCCGCTCGCAGCTGTCCAGGATCTCCCCGATGTGCCCGGCATCGCCGGACACCACCGCACAGCCGATCTCGGCCCTGCGGTGCAGCTGCTGGTTTCCGACCTCGGCCGCGCTGACGCCGTACTTGCGCTGTAGCTCGGCCACGATCGGCCGCACCAGCGACCGCTTCTCCTTCAACGAGTGGACGTCGCCGAGGAGCAGGTCGAAAGTGAGTGTTCCCACGAACATGTGTGACAGGCCCAGCCGGCCTGATGGCCTCGTAGGGCGGCCCCTGAACAGGGCCGATGCATACGCTGAACCGTACACAGCGCGCCCGGGGCCGGTCGACGGATTTCGGGGAGATCCCGTCCTCCGCCGCCCGGCCCCGGGCGATGGCCGCTTAGGCGCGCGGCTTCTCGCGCATCTCGAACGTCTCGATGACGTCGTCGACCTTGATGTCGTTGAACGACCCCAGGGTCACACCGGCCTCGAAGCCCTC
Organism: Peterkaempfera bronchialis; assembly: GCF_003258605.2. Classification (NCBI taxonomy): domain Bacteria; kingdom Bacillati; phylum Actinomycetota; class Actinomycetes; order Kitasatosporales; family Streptomycetaceae; genus Peterkaempfera; species Peterkaempfera bronchialis. The sequence continues at coordinate 4,920,078 of NZ_CP031264.1, read as the reverse complement.
GCGGACCTCGGTCGCGTCGTCCTTGAAGCGGCGCAGGCCCTCGATGGTGAGGTTCTCCGCCACCACGGCGCCGTCCCGGATGAGGCGGGCCTTGGCGTTGCGGCGGATGAGGCCCTCGCGGACCAGCACACCGGCGATGTTGCCGAACTTGGAGGAGCGGAAGACCTCGCGGATCTCCGCGGAGCCCAGGCGGACCTCCTCGTACTCCGGCTTGAGCATGCCCTTGAGGGCCGCCTCGATCTCCTCGATCGCCTGGTAGATGACCGAGTAGTAGCGGATGTCGACGCCCTCGCGGTCGGCCGCGGTACGCGCACGGCCCTCGGCCCGCACGTTGAAGCCGATGATGATGGCGTCCGAGCCCATCGCCAGGTCCACGTCGGACTCGGTGATCGCACCCACACCGCGGTGCAGGATGCGGAGCTCGACCTCCTCGCCGACGTCCAGCTTGAGCAGCGCGTCCTCCAGGGCCTCCACGGAACCGGAGACATCGCCCTTGATGATGAGGTTGAGCTGCTCGATGGAGCCCGCCGCGATGGCCTTGTCCAGGTCCTCCAGGGAGATCCGGACACGGCGCTGGGCGAAGGCCGCGTTGCGCTCGCGGGCGGCCCGCTTCTCGGCGATCTGCCGGGCGGTGCGGTCCTCCTCGACGACGATGAAGTTGTCGCCGGCGCGGGGCACCGAGGTGAGACCGAGCACCAGCACCGGACGGGACGGGCCCGCCTCGGCGACGTTGTTGCCGTTCTCGTCGAGCATCGCCCGGACGCGGCCGTATGCGTCGCCGACGACCATGGAGTCGCCGACCCGCAGGGTGCCGCGCTGGACCAGGACGGTCGCCATGGCGCCGCGCCCCTTGTCCAGGTGGGCCTCGATCGCGATGCCCTGGGCGTCCTGCTCCCGGTTGGCCCGCAGGTCGAGCGAGGCGTCGGCGGTGAGGACCACGGCCTCCAGCAGCTGCTCGATGTGCAGGCCCTGCTTGGCGGAGATGTCGACGAACATGGTGTCGCCGCCGTACTCCTCGGCCACCAGACCGAACTCGGTCAGCTGACCACGGACCTTGGTCGGGTCCGCACCCTCGACGTCGATCTTGTTGACCGCGACCACGATCGGCACACCGGCGGCCTTGGCGTGGTTGAGCGCCTCCACCGTCTGCGGCATGACGCCGTCGTTGGCCGCGACCACCAGGATCGCGATGTCGGTGGACTTGGCACCACGGGCACGCATGGCGGTGAACGCCTCGTGACCGGGGGTGTCGATGAAGGTGATCGGACGCTCTTCGCCGTTCACCTCGGCCGTCACCTGGTAGGCACCGATGTGCTGGGTGATGCCGCCGGCCTCGCCCGCGACCACGTTGGACTTCCGGATGGCGTCCAGCAGTCGGGTCTTACCGTGGTCGACGTGGCCCATGACGGTGACCACCGGAGGCCGCGCCGACAGCGCGTCCTCGTCGCCCTCGTCCTCGCCGAACTCGATGTCGAACGACTCGAGCAGCTCGCGGTCCTCGTCCTCCGGGGAGACGATCTCCAGGACGAAGCCCATCTCCTCGGCGAGAAGCCGCAGCGTCTCGTCGGAGACCGACTGGGTCGCGGTGACCATCTCACCCAGGTTGAACATCACCGAGACCAGAGCCGCCGGGTTGGCGTTGATCTTCTCGGCGAAGTCCGTCAGCGAGGCACCACGCGAGAGGCGCACGGTCTGGCCGTTGCCCCTCGGCAGCATCACGCCGCCGATGGACGGGGCCTGCATGGCCTCGTACTCCTGGCGCTTCGCGCGCTTCGACTTACGACCGCGCGCCGGGCGACCGCCCGGGCCACGACCGAACGCGCCCTGCGTTCCCCCACGGCCACCCGGGCCGCCGGGACGCCCGCCGAAACCGCCGGGACGCGGGCCACCGAAGCCGCCACCGCCACCACCGGGACGCGGGCCGCCGAAGCCGCCGCCACCACCGGTGCCCGGACGGCCTGCGCCGCCGCCACCACCGGGACGGCCGGCGAAGCCGCCGCCACCGCCCGGACGCCCGCCCGGACCGCCGGGACGCCCGCCCGGGCCACCCGGACCACGGCCGCCGGGGCCGGGACGCGGGCCGGCAGCGGGACGCTGCGGCATCATGCCGGGGTTGGGACGCGGCATACCGCTCGGAGTGGGACGCGGGCCCTGCGGCCTCGGCATCCCGCCGGGCGACGGAGCGCCACCCGGACGCGGGGCACCGGCACCGGGGGCACCCGGACGCGGAGCGCCCTGCCCACCGGGACGCGGCGCACCACCCGGGCGCGGAGCACCCTGGCCGCCGGGACGCGGAGCGCCCTGGCCGCCGCCCGGACGCGGAGCACCCGCACCGGGACCACCCGGACGCGGAGCACCCTGCCCACCGGGACGCGGAGCGCCCTGGCCACCACCCTGGCGGCGGTCGCCGCCCGGACGGGCCATGCCGGTGTTGCTGGAGGTGAAGGGGTTGTTGCCCGGACGCGGCCCCGAGGGACGCGGGCCCGGACGGGCGCCGGTACGCGGAGCGTCCGTACGCGGCGTCTGAGCCGCCGCCGGACGGGGCGCCTCAGCAGCCGGCTGCTGCTCCACCTGCGGCTGCGGCTGCGCCGGAGCCGGGGAGGAGAACTCGGCCGCAGGCGCCGCAGGGGCAGCCGGACGGGCCGGGGCCGGACGCGGAGCCGGAGCCGCTGCCGCCGGAGCGGGAGCCGCAGCCGGACGCGGCGCGGGTCGCGGACCCGGCGCGGGGGCAGCGGCGGCCGGACGCGGCGCAGGGCGCGGACCGGGCGCGGGACGAGCCGCACCGGCGTCGCCGGACGGCTGGGGCGCCGCGGGCTTCCGCGGGCCAGGCTTGGCGGAGGACCGGCCGGAGCCGCCCCCCTGGAATGCATCAGTCAACTTGCGAACCACCGGCGCCTCGATCGTCGAGGACGCCGAACGGACGAACTCACCCAGCTCGGTGAGCTTGGCCATGACGACCTTGCTCTCCACGCCGAGCTCCTTGGCGAGTTCGTAAACCCGGACCTTAGCCACTTCGCTCCTTCTGGTCCGGGGTGGTCGTCCGCCGGACCGTTGCTACTTCATGGGCGTACTCATCGCGTACTCATCGAGTGCTCATCGCAATCTCGACCTACTTCCATCTCGCGAGGTACCTGGTGTCGGCGCGTGCCCAATAACCGTGCCCGCGCACCGTGCTCCTTACAGCGAACTCCCCCGCACTCAGCGGGGGTGTCCGACACTGTGCTGCCTCAAGAACTGCCTGAGCGCCGTGGTGTCGAGCGGCCCCTCCTGACGGAGGGCCCGCGGAAACGCCCGACGGCGGACCGCGAGGTCGAGGCATCCCGGGTCGGGGTGCAGATGCGCCCCTCGGCCGGGCAGCGTGCCGCGGGGGTCGGGGACGCATGCGCCCTCCACCGCCACCACACGCAGCAGTCCGTGCTTGGCCGCCCGCTTGCGGCAGCCCACGCAGGTGCGTTCAGGGCATGCACGGGCACGCGTCCGGCCAGACACGTTCAAGTCTACTCCTCCACTGGTACTTCTCGCGGCCCGGTGATCCCACCGGGGCCGCTACTGCTCGGTGTCGGGTCGGATGTCGATCCGCCAACCGGTCAGCCGAGCCGCGAGCCGGGCGTTCTGGCCCTCCTTGCCGATCGCCAGCGACAGCTGGTAATCGGGCACGATCACCCGCGCCGACCGCTGCTGGAGATCCACGATCTCCACCTTGGTCACCCGTGCGGGCGACAGCGCATGCGCGACCATCTCCGCCGGGTCGTCCGACCAGTCGACGATGTCGATCTTCTCGCCGTGCAGCTCCGCCATCACCGCGCGCACCCGGGCACCCATCGGCCCGATGCAAGCGCCCTTGGCGTTCAGCCCCTGCCGGTGCGAGCGCACCGCGATCTTGCTCCGGTGACCCGCCTCCCGGGCGATGGCGGTGATCTCCACCGACCCGTCCGCGATCTCCGGGACCTCCAGCGCGAAGAGCTTCTTCACCAGGTTCGGGTGGGTCCGCGACAGCGTCACCGACGGCCCGCGCACCCCCCGGCGTACCGCGACCACATACGACCGCAGCCGCGTCCCGTGCTTGTAGTCCTCGCCCGGCACCTGCTCCTGCGGCGGCAGGATCGCCTCCAGCTTGCCGATGTCGACCAGCACGCTCTTGGGGTCGTTGCCCTGCTGCACCACACCGGTCACGATGTCGCCCTCGTGCCCGGCGTACTCGCCGAAGGTGCGCTCCTCCTCGGCGTCCCGCAGCCGCTGCAGGATGACCTGCTTGGCCGTGGTCGCCGCGATCCGGCCGAACCCGCTGGGGGTGTCGTCGAACTCGCGCGGCTCCCCCGCCTCGTCCGCCTCCTCCAGCGCCCACACCGTCACATGACCGGTCTTGCGGTCCAGCTCGACCCGCGCCCGGGGGCGCGAGCCCTCCGTACGGTGGTAGGCGATGAGGAGGGCCGACTCGATCGCCTCGACCAGCAGGTCGAACGAGATCTCCTTCTCCCGCACCAGCCCGCGCAGGGCACTCATGTCGATGTCCACGGCTACGCCTCCTCGTTGCTCTCGTCCCCCTCAGCGGAGGCGTCGATGTCCTGCTCGTCCTTGCGGCTGAACTCCACCTGCACCCGGGCCTTGGCGACCTCGGTGTACTCCAGCCTGCGCTCCACGGCGCGGCCCCGGCCCTTCACGGGCTGAACCTCCACCAGCGCGCCCTCGCCGTCCGCCTCCAGCACCCGGGCCACCAGCTCACCGCCGGCCGCCAGCTGCGCCTTCACCAGGCGCCCCTCGGCCCGGCGCCAGTGGCGGGGCTCGGTCAGCGGCCGGTCCACTCCCGGGGAGCCGACCTCCAGCACATACGGGGCACCGCCCATCGCATCCGCGTCGTCCAGCGTCTGCCCGATCTCCCGGCTCAGCTCGGCCACCGCGTCCAGCTCGACGCCGCCGTCGGCGTCCACCACGACCTGGAGCTGCCTGCGCCGCCCGGCCTGGGTGACCCGGACCTCTTCCAGATCCAACCCGGCCTCCGCCGTCAACGGCTCGATCAGGGCACGCAGCCGATCGTTCTGGTTGGTGCTCATCCGGGTGACTCCTCGGCCGCGTCTGCTGTTGTCGGAAGCGTTGCAAAGCCTATCCGGTCAACCACCCAAGTGCCGATTCCGTGCAACCGCCCACCCCGGTGTCGAGGGCCCGCCGCCCAGCCGGTACCTTCCGTGCGGCAGACCTCTACACAGCGGGAGCGTGTCGATGCAGTCCCCCACCCGGCGGGCCCTCCTCAGCGCCACGCTCGGCGGAGCCGCCCTCACCCTCACCGCCTGCTCGGACGGCGCCCCCTCCCCCCGCAAGGCCGCCACCCCCGACCCCGACGTGGCCCTCCGCCGCCGGGCCGCCGAGGCCACCACCGCGCTGATCGCCGCCTACGACGCCGCCCTCACCGCCCACCCCGCCCTCGCCGCCCGCCTCCACCCCCTCCGCGCCCAGCTGCTCCAACACCGCACCGCCTTCTCCACCACCCCACCCACCCCACCCACCCCACCCACCACAGCCCCACCCACCAGCCCTCCCACCCCCGCCGCAACGCTCACCGCCCTCGCCGCCGCAGAGCGCCGCACCGCCGACACCCGCATCACCGCCCTCCCCACCGCCTCCCCCGAACTCGCCCGCCTCCTCGCCTCCGTCGCCGCCGCCGGCGCCGTCCACGCCCTCCTCCTCGCCCAACCCTGACCAACCCACCCCAGCCACCCACAGACCTTCCCCCCACCGGCCGACACCCGCACCAGCCCAACAGCCCCAACCCCCACGCAGCACCCCGACCCGCAACAAACCACGCCCCGACCCACCCCGACAAAGCAACCCGCTGCGCCTCAGCAGAAAAAGGGATCTGTTCCGGTCCCCCGCCCCGCCGAACCTCACGACCCCGGAAGCCACCCGTGACCACCCCGAGCGCCTCCCCGACCCCCGCCGTGCTGACCGCCCTGCAAGCCGCCCTGGCCGCCGAGCACGCCGCGGTCTACGGCTACGGCGTCGTCGGCGCCCACCTCACCGGCAGCCGCCTCACCACGGCCCGCGCCGCCTACGCCGCACACCAGGCCCACCGCGACGCCCTCCAGCGCGAACTCACCGCCCGCCACACCACCCCCACCCCCGCCGCGCCCGGCTACCAACTCCCCTTCCCCGTCACCGATCCGGCCTCCGCCGTACAGCTCGCCACCCTGCTGGAGGACCGCCTCACCGCCGTCCACGCCGACCTGGTGACCGCCGCCACCGGCGACCTGCGCCGCACCGCCGCCGACGCCCTCCGCGAAGCCGCCGTACGCGCCGCCCGCTGGCGCGGCCACCCCACCGGCCCCGCCTTCCCCGGCCTCCCCGAACGCACCGCCACCCCCACCCCCACCGCACCCACCCCAACCCCCCAGTAACCCAACCTCCCCCACCCCCATGCCCCACAATGGGCAAACCCACGTCCAGCCCCAGGGGAGCACCACGAAGGGACCCCATGTCGTCGGTAGCCATCACCATCCCCGAGCGCCTGGAACGCAACCTCCGCGCCTGGGAAGGCGAACCCGGCGCCGCCTGGCTGGCCGCCGCACCGACCCTGGTCGCCGGCTACCTGGACCGCTGGCACCTCACCGCCGAACGCATCGTCGAGCCCGGCGGCCAGATCAGCCTGGTGGTCTATGTACGCCGCGCCGACGGCACCCCCGCCGCCCTCAAGGCCGGACTGCTGACCGTCGAGACCGCCGAGGAGCACGCCGCCCTCGCCCACTGGAACGGCCACAGCGCCGTCCGCATGCTCGACGCCGACCCCGCCCACGCGGTACTGCTGCTGGAGCGGCTGCACGGCGACATCTCGCTGCGCTCCCTCCCCGAGGCCAAGGCCAACCTGGAGGCCGCCTCCGTCCTCCAGCGGCTCTGGGTGGAGCCTCCCCCGGACCACCCCTTCCGCACGGTCACCGCATACGCCGGCAGCCTCCGCGACCTCCTCCGAACCCGCCGCGACCTGCCCGTCTGCGCCGCAGCGAACGCCCTCCCGCTGATCGACGAGGCCCTGGAGACGTCGGCCGCCCTGCTTGCCTCCGAGCCGGAGCGGTTCCTGCTGCACGGCGACTTCCACCACGGCAATGTGCTGGCGTCCGACCGGGCCCCGTGGCTTGCCATCGACCCCAAGCCGCTGGTCGGCGAGCGGGCCTACGACCTGGCGTGGCTGGCCAACGACCGGATGGAGACCCTGCTGGGCTCCCCCGGCCCGGAGGCGGCCGTCCGCCGCCGACTGCAACGGCTCGCCGACTCCGTGGAGGTGGACCGCGAACGGCTTCGCGGCTGGACCCTCTTCCGCGCCGTCGAGGCAGGCATCTGGAGCCTCACCGTGGGCGACACCACCTCAGCCGAGCTCTTCCTGGAATTCGCCGCACACACCTGAGCCGTCACACACCTGAGCCGTCACACCTGAAAGGCACATCCCCCCTACCCCCGCAACGGCAGCACCGCCCCCATCACCGCATAGGGCCGGTCGGTATTGGGGAACATCACCGCCCGAGCCAGGTCCGCGTACCCCAGCGCCCGGTAGAGCCTGCGCGCCGGCGTCTCCGCGTCCACGGCCGAGAGAATGCTGCGCGGCAGCCCGGAACGCCCGCAGAGCCCGGTGATCAGCGCCGTACCCAGCCCCCGCCCCTGGCAGGCGGGCAGCACATGCAGCTCGGTGACCGCGAAGGAGTCGTCCAGCCAGTGGCCGTTGCCGCCCGCCTCCAGATACGGCTGGATGACGGTGCTCCACCAGTGCGCGCGGTCATTGGGCATCCCGTACCCGAAACCGACCAGCCGCCGACCGCGCATCGCCCCCAGCGCGATCACGCCCGGGTAGCCGGCGTGGCGGGTGACGATCTGCAACCGGACCGCGATCTCCTCGTCGGTGAGCCCGAAGGCGAGGGCCTGCACCGCGAGCGCCTCCTCGGCGCGGTCGGCGAGGTCGAAGGGCTCGATCGTCACATCGTCCATGGCGGGGGACGTTACCGCGAGGTCAGAAGAGAATGGACATGAACGCCCCGACCTCCTGGAAGCCGACCCGCCGGTAGGCGGCCCGCGCGGGCAGGTTGAAGTCGTTGACGTACAGGCTGACCACGGGTGCGACCTCCCGCAGCGCGTGCTCCACCACGGCGGCCATCCCGGTCTCGGACAGCCCCTGCCCCCGCCGGTCGGGGGCGACCCAGACGCCCTGGATCTGGCAGGCCCGGTCGGTGACGGCGCCGATCTCGGCCTTGAAGACCACCCGGCCCTCCTCGAACCGGGCGAACGCCCGTCCCCCGGTGACGAGTTCGGCGACCCGGGCCCGGTAGAGCAGCCCACCGTCCCCGGCCATCGGCGAGACGCCGACCTCCTCGGTGAACATCGCGACGCACGCGGGCATCAACAGCTCGATCTCGTCACGCCGCACCCGCCGCACCCGGGGGTCGGCGGTGACCCCGGCGGAGGGCTCCGTGATGGTCATCAGCGGCTGGCAGCCACGGACCTCGCGGGCCGGTCCCCAGCCGGGTTCCAGCAGTGCCCAGAGCTCGGCCGTCGCCTCGGCCGGTCCGACGATGGAGGAGCAGCGCCGCCCCTGCCTGCGTGCCCGCTCGGCGAAGGCCCGTACGGCCTCCGGACCGGCGCTTACCGGCACCAGGTTGGCACCGGCATAGCAGAGCGCCTCCAGCCGCCCACCGTCGTCGTACCAGCCCCACATCTCGCCGCCGAGCCGCCAGGGGTCGAGCCCGGCCACATGGACCCGGGCCGCGACAAAGGCGTTGGCCACCGGGTCGCGGTCGAGTACGTCAAGGGCGTCCTCAAGGTCGGGTGCCTCAAGGACGCGGGTGGTCGATACCGAACTTCCCAGCATCTGTGTGCCTCACCATGCCGTCGGGCTGCCCACGCCGCACCCCGTGGTCCGAGGGTACGAGCACCGCGCGTCGCACCCTACCCCGCAGCCCCCGCGCACCGCGCGGGGCCGGACAGCCTCAGCCACCCGGCCCCCGACCCACACCCACACCCACACCCACCAGACCGATCAGCCAACCGGCGTGACCATCGGCTCGCCGGACTCGACGCCGTCCGCCTCCATCTGCTCGGCGAGCTTGAGCGCCTCCTCGATCAGCGTCTCCACGATCCTCGACTCCGGCACGGTCTTGATCACCTCGCCCTTGACGAAGATCTGCCCCTTGCCGTTCCCCGACGCCACCCCGAGGTCCGCCTCACGCGCCTCCCCCGGCCCGTTCACCACGCACCCCATCACCGCCACCCGCAGCGGCACATTCATCCCCTCCAAGCCCGCGGTCACCTCTTCCGCGAGCTTGTACACATCCACCTGCGCCCGCCCGCACGACGGACACGACACAATCTCCAGACCCCGCTGCCGCAGCCCCAGCGACTCCAGGATCTGGTTCCCCACCTTGACCTCCTCCACCGGAGGCGCCGACAGCGACACCCGGATCGTGTCCCCGATCCCCTCCGCCAGCAGCGCCCCGAACGCCACCGCCGACTTGATCGTCCCCTGGAACGCCGGACCCGCCTCCGTCACCCCCAGATGCAGCGGATAGTCACACGCCGCCGCCAACTGACGATACGCATTCACCATCACCACCGGATCGTTGTGCTTCACCGAGATCTTGATATCCCGGAACCCGTGCTCCTCGAACAGCGAGCACTCCCACAACGCCGACTCCACCAACGCCTCCGGAGTCGCCCGCCCGTACTTCTCCATCAACCGCCGGTCCAACGACCCCGCGTTCACCCCGATCCGGATCGGCACCCCCGCCGCCGACGCCGCCCCCGCGATCTCCCGCACCTTGTCGTCGAACTGCTTGATGTTCCCCGGATTCACCCGCACCGCCGCACACCCCGCGTCAATCGCCGCAAAGACATACTTCGGCTGGAAGTGGATGTCCGCGATCACCGGGATCTGCGACTTCCGCGCAATCGCCGGCAACGCCTCCGCATCATCCTGCGACGGCACCGCCACCCGCACGATCTGGCACCCCGACGCCGTCAGCTGCGCAATCTGCTGCAACGTCGCATTGACATCAGCCGTCACCGTCGTCGTCATCGACTGCACCGACACCGGCGCATCACCACCCACCGGCACACCCCCCACCATGATCTGCCGCGACTTGCGGCGCACGGCGAGCGGCTTGAGCGGCATGGACGGAATACCGAGCGAGATCGCGGTCATCTGCGTGGGAGTCCCCGGGGTTGCGGCTGCGACCCGGCCGCGCATACCGGCCGGGCCGGGGGCGCGGGCTGTGAGTGCGCGCTCCCGGCGCCAACCGTACGGCACCGGGGTCCGGCGGAGCACATCAGCACCGCCCGCGCCACCCGTCCGACGTCATCCCCGGCCTTCGCCGACCGCCCGGCCCCGCGTCAGCTACGGGATCTGCGCCCACGAGATCCACGCCTACGAGTCCCGCACCCACGAGACCCGCACCTACGAGATCTTCACCGGGTTGATCACGTCGGCGAGCAGCACCAGCAGCGTGAAGCAGACGAAGACGCCCGCGACCACATAGGCGACCGGCATCAGCTTGGCCACGTCGAACGGGCCCGGGTCGGGCCGGCGGAAGACGCGGGCGGCCTTGCGGCGCAGCGACTCCCAGAGCGCACCGGCGATATGGCCGCCGTCCAGCGGCAGCAGCGGCAGCATGTTGAAGAGGAAGAGCGAGAGGTTGAACCCGGCGACCAGCTGCACAAAGATGGCGACCTGCTGGGAGGCGGGGATGTCCAGGTTGAGGATCTCGCCGCCGACCCGGGCCGCGCCTACCACCCCGACCGGGGAGTCGGCGGCACGGGGGGCGCCGTTGAAGGTGGCGTCCCAGAGGCCGGGGATCTTGGAGGGCAGGGCGAGCAGCGACTTCACCCCGGTCACGCCCATGTCGCCCATCTTGTCCAGGCTCTGCCCGAAGCCCAGCTGGACCACTCCGGTCTGCGGCTGGATGCCGAGGAAGCCGGCGTCCACGGTCTTGCCGGGGATGTAGTTGCCGCGGCCGTCCAGGGCGCTGACCTTGTTGGTGACCAGCTCGGTGTGGAAGGTCAGCTGCTCGCCCTTGCGGTCGACGACGATCTCGACCGTCCTGCCGGGGGCCTTGCGGATGTCCTGCTGGAGCTGGTCGTAGCTGCTGATGCGGTCGCCGTCGAAGGAGACGATGGTGTCCCCGGCCCGCAGCCCGGCCAGGGCCGCGGGGGTGGCGGGCGCGTCCTTGGCGCAGCTGTCGGTGGGCTGGCCCGCCTGCACCACGCACTTCTGCACGGACTGGATGGTCGGCAGGGCTGCGGGCTGGCCGAAGCCCATCAGCACGGCGAGGTAGAGGCCGAACGCCAGGATCAGGTTCATAAAGGGCCCGGCGAACATCACGATGACGCGCTTCCACGGGGCCCGGGTGTAGAAGAGGCGGGTCTCGTCGCCGGGCTTCAGCTCCTCGTAGGAGGCCTCGCGGGCGTCCTCGATCATGCTGCGCCAGGGGGAGGTGGAGCGAGCGGTGATCCGGCCGTCCGCCCCCGGCGGGAACATGCCGATCATGCGGATGTAGCCGCCGAGCGGTATCGCCTTGATGCCGTACTCGGTGTCGCCCTTCCGCCGCGACCAGATGGTCGGCCCGAAGCCGACCATGTACTGGGGCACCCGGATGCCGAAGAGCTTGGCCCAGGAGAGGTGGCCGAGTTCATGCCAGGCGATGGAGAAGAGCAGCCCGACCACGAAGACCACAACGCCGAGGAGTGCCATGAGTGCTGTCATCGGGGGTCCTCCGCTGTAGCCGTCCGCTTCGCCATGCTGCTCCTCAACGCTCCCTCACCGTCCCCCGCCGCGACCTGTCCCACCCCGACGCGCCCCGGCCCGGTCCCCACGCGCCCCCCACGCGCCCCCCGACCCACCGGACGGTCAACCGATTGGTCAGCCGACCGGTCAGCCGACCGGCCAGCCGATTGGTCAGCCGGACGCGATCTCCCGGGCACGCCTGCGCGCCCATGCCTCCGCCTGCAATACGTCCTCGACGGTGAGTCCGGTTCCCCGATCGGGGGTGCCGTGTTCGGAGACCACCTTGGCAACCGTGTCCACGATGCCGTTGAAGGCGAGCCGACCGGCCAGGAAGGCGTCCACGCACTCCTCGTTGGCGGCGTTGAAGACCGCCGGAGCCGTCCCGCCGAGCGTACCGACCTCACGGGCCAGCGCCACCGAGGGGAAGGCTTCGTCGTCCAGCGGGAAGAACTCCCAGGTCGCGGCCTTGGTCCAGTCGCACGGCGGTGCGGCGTCGGGCACCCGGTCCGGCCAGCCAAGGCCGAGCGAGATGGGCATCCGCATATCGGGCGGGCTGGCCTGGGCGAGGGTGGAACCGTCCGTGAACTCCACCATCGAGTGAACGATGGACTGCGGGTGGACGACGACCTCGATCCGGTCGAACGGGATGTCGTACAGCAGATGCGCCTCGATCACCTCCAGGCCCTTGTTGACCAGGGTCGCGGAGTTGACGGTGATCACCGGGCCCATCGCCCAGGTCGGGTGGGCCAGCGCCTGCTCCGGGGTGACAGCGGCCAGCTCCTCCCGGGTACGGCCGCGGAAGGGGCCGCCGCTGGCGGTCACCACCAGCTTGCGCACCTCGCGGCGGCTACCGCCCATCAGCCCCTGGAAGAGCGCGGTGTGCTCGGAGTCCACCGGGACGATCTGGCCCGGCCTGGCCAGCGCCTTCACCAGCGGACCGCCGACGATCAGCGACTCCTTGTTGGCCAGCACCAGCACCCGGCCGGCCCGCAGCGCGGCCAGCGTGGGCCGCAGCCCGATGGAGCCGGTGATGCCGTTGAGTACGGAGTGGCACTCCCTGCGGGCCAGCTCGGTGGCCGCGTCCGGTCCGGCCAGCACCTCGGGCAGCGGACGGCCCTGTGCCCCGGCCGCCAGCGCCTCCCGCAGCGCGGGCTCGGCGTCGGTGCGGGCGACCGCCACCGTCCGCACGCCCAGCCGCAGGGCCTGCTCGGCCAGCAGCTCCACCCGGCCGCCGGCTGCGGAGAGCCCCACCACACGGAACCGGTCGGGGTTGCGCAGCACCACGTCGATGGCCTGGGTCCCGATCGATCCGGTGGATCCGAGGATCACCAGTTCACGGGGTCCGGTGGGGTCGGCGACAGCGGGCTCGAAGCGCAGATGCGGGTCGGCGAGGAGGGATTCCATGCGCCCCATTGTGGCGTGCCCGGCGGTCGGGCACGCCACAGGGCGGCCACCCGGGGGCGGGCGCGCGGTCGGCCGCCCGGCACCGGCCGCGCGCCCGGCGCCCACTACCGGAAGCTGCGGTGCACATTCTCCCGTTGCGAGGGCCCGGGCGTGGCGTCGGCGATCCACGGCCCGTCGCCGGACGGGTCGATGATGCCCTCCTCCAGCCAGGCGTAGCGGCCCCGGACGACGCCCCGGGCGGCCTTGGCGTCCAGGTCGTCGGTGTTGCGCCAGAGCCGGTCGAAGAGCTCCTCGACCCGGATGCGGGCCTGCCGGCAGAAGAGGTCGGCCAGCTCGTAGGCGGCCCTGCCCTGCTGGGCGTCCCCGGTGCGCAGCATCTCCGCCCGTACGCAGGCGGCGCTCATCGCGAAGAGTTCCGCGCCGATGTCCACGATCCGGCCGAGGAAGCCCTGCTTGGTCTCCATCCGGCCCTGCCAGCGGGACATGGCGTAGAAGGTGGACCGGGCGAGCCGGCGGCTGCCGCGCTCCACATAGCGCAGGTGGGCGCCGAGGTCCTGGTACCCCTTGGGGGAGAACTCCCCGTACGAGGTGGGCAGTTGACCGGGTCCGGCGACCAGCTTGGGCACCCAGCGGGCGTAGAAGCCCCCCGCCCGGGCGGCGGCCCTGGCCTTCTGCCTGAGGTCGGCGTCGGGGTCGATGATGTCGCCGGCGACGGAGAGGTGGGCGTCCACCGCCTCGCGGGCGATCAGCAGATGCATGATCTCGGTGGAGCCCTCGAAGATCCGGTTGATCCGCAGGTCGCGCAGCAGCTGCTCGGCGGGCACCGCCCGCTCGCCGCGCGCCGCCAGCGACTCGGCGGTCTCGAAGCCCCGGCCGCCGCGGATCTGCACCAGGTCGTCGGCCATCAGCCAGGCGTGCTCGGTGGAGTAGAGCTTGGCGATGGCCGCCTCGATGCGGATGTCATTGCGGTTGTCGTCGGCCATCTGGCTGGAGAGGTCGACGATCGCCTCCAGGGCGAAGGTGGTGGCCGCGATGTACGCGATCTTGGCGGCGACGGCCTCGTGCTCGGCGATGGGCTTGCCCCACTGCTCGCGGGCGCCCGACCACTCGCGGGCGATCTTCAGGCACCACTTGCCCGCACCGGCGCACATCGCGGGAATGGAGAGCCGCCCGGTGTTGAGGGTGGTCAGCGCGATCTTCAGGCCCGCGCCCTCCTCGCCGATCCGGTTCTCGGCGGGCACCCGCACCTCATGGAACCGGGTGACGCCGTTCTCGATACCCCGAAGGCCCATGAAGGCGTTGCGGTTCTCCACTGTGACGCCGGGAGCGTCGCACTCCACCACAAAGGCGGTGATCCCGCCCCGGTGGCCCTCGCTGCGGGGCACCCTGGCCATCACCACCACCAGGTCGGCGACGACGCCGTTGGTGGTCCAGAGCTTCACCCCGTCCAGGACGTACTCGCTGCCGTCCTCGCTGGGCACCGCCATGGTGGCCAGCCGCGCCGGGTCGCTGCCGACGTCCGGCTCGGTGAGCAGAAAGGCGGTGATGTCGGTGGTGGCGCAGCGCGGCAGCCACTTCTCCTGCTGCTGGCGGGTGCCGAAGGTCTTCAGCGGCTGCGGCACCCCGATGGACTGGTGGGCGGAGGCCAGCGCGCCGATGGCGGGGCTGACGCTGCCGAGGACGGCGAGCGCCTTGTTGTAGTAGAGCTGGCTGAGGCCCAGTCCGCCGTACTTCTTGTCGATCTTCATACCGAGGACGCCGAGTTCCTTCAGCCCCTTGACGACCTCGTCGGGGATGCGGGCGTCCCGCTCGATCTGCGCGGGGTCGATCCGGGTCTCGCAGAAGGCGCGCAGCCGTGCCAGGAACGCCTCGCCCTCGCGCACCGACTCCTCGTCGGGGTGCGGGTGCGGATGGATGAGGTCCAGCCGGAAGCGGCCCAGGAAGAGTTCCTTGGCGAAGCTGGGTTTGCGCCACTGCTGATCGCGGGCCTCCTCGGCGACCCGCCGCGCTTCGCGCTCGGTGACCCTCGGGCCGGAGGGGGACCCGCTGGAGCTTTCGCTGCGCGGGTGGGTTGGTGCGGACATGCAGCTCACCTCGCCGCTGTTCCGGGACGGGCGGGAAACGTCTGTTACCAGCCGGTACTACCTGACGGTACCCACGGTGACGCCAACATCACCAGACGTGAGGACGAGCTACTTCTGCCCAGGAGTCGGCACCGCATTCACGTCCGCCCCACCGGTCACCTCGGGCGACTGCGACTCCTCAAGCCACCCCCGGAAGAGCAGGTGCACGGCCTCCGCGCCCACCAGCTCCCCCTCCGGCCCGCGCAGCGCCACCGGGTGCAGCAGGAACGGGCGGCTCTGCCCGCCGCCCAGACCGCCGTGCGAGCCCACCTGCTCCTCGAAGGCGTGCACCTCCCCCGTCGCCGGGTCATAGGCGCTGTTCACCATCAGATCCGCGCAGTGCGGGAAGGAGTCGGTGCGGGCCACCGCCTGCGCGGCCCCCTCGCCGAAGACCGCCAGCGGATCGTCGCCCTTCACCACGCCGGTCGCCAGCTCCCGCAGCCCGCCCGGCCCGATCACCAGCGGCCCCCGCTCCTCGCTGCGGACCAGGACGAAGCCGATCCCCGGATGCCCGGTCAGCGCCGCCAGCACCCCCGGGTGGCGCCGCTCGATCTCCTCCAGCGTCATCCGGCGCGGCAGGTCGCGGAAGTAGACCAGGCCCAGATTGCCGGAGGCCAGCACCAGCGGCTCCCCCCGCGCCTCCCGTGCCGCCTCCCGCATGCCCGGCGCGGCCATGGCCCGCTCACGCCCGTACAGGGCCAGCTGCGCCGCCGTACGCGCCTCCGCGCCCCGCCCGGCGTCGGCCCCCGCCTGCCCGTCCGCCCCCGCCTGCCCGTCCGGCAGCGGCCCGCGCATCCCGCAGCCGGACCGCACCAGCTGCTCCAGGCTCTGCCCGTACGCCTGCGCGAATGTCTCCCCCTGGCTCTGCCCGTGGTCGGAGAGCACCACGATCCGGTACGGCCGGGGCGCATAGCGGGCCACCCCGGCGATCAGCGCCACGGCGCGGTCCAGGCGGCGCAGCACCTCCAGCGTCTCCGGCCGCTCCACGCCCGAGTGGTGCGCCACCTCGTCGTACGCCACCAGATCGGCGTAGACGGCCGACCGGCCCGCCAGCATGTCGCCCACCACCGCGGCCACCACCACATCCCGCTCCACCACCGTGGCGAACGCCCGCACCAGCGGGTAGAGCCCGCCGCGCCGCACCCGGGGCCGTACGTCGCGCAGCCGCTGCCGGACCGACTGCACCAGCTCCCGCCCCACCTCGGCCAGCAGCGAACCCAGCGTCCGCAGCGCATTGGCCGGGTCGGCGAAGTAGCTGAAGTAACCGGACCGGTCCCGCCGCCCCAGCCGGCCCGAGACGCTGAGCACCAGCGCCGACTGCTGCGCCCCGCCGCTGAAGAGGTTGCCCCGGCTGGCGCCGTCCCGGGCCAGCAGGCCCGGCCGGTCGGCGCGGCGGCGCTCCAGCTCGGCCGCGCTCGACGGGTGGTTGCACACCATCAGCCGGCCGGTGTCCTTCTCGTACCAGCGGAAGGCGGGCACATCGTGGTTGTCGCCGTGCAGGATGCCCAGCTGGCTGGCGCCGGTCTGGCTGGACCAGTCGGTGCGCCACGGGGCCAGCCGGTGGCTGCCGCCGGACAGCCAGCCGGACAGCGTCGGCATCACGCCGTCCCGCAGCGCCCGCACCAGCACCTCGTGGCCCAGCCCGTCCAGCTGGAGGAAGACCACCCCGGGGGCCGCCCCCGGCTGCGGTGCCCCGTCCCGGACCCGCCGCCCCGCGCGGCGCCCCGCCAACCGGGCCAGCCGCCGCCGGTACGCCTCGTCGTCCCGGGCGGCGATGGCGCCGTGCGCGGCCGAGGTGGTGCCCGAGAGCACCGCCGCCACCACGGCGGCGGTGGACAGGGTGAGGCTGCCGGGGCGCTCCGGCAGCAGCTCCAGGGCGACGAGGACCACGGCTCCGTTGAGGCCGAAGACCAGCAGTGCCAGCACCAGCGCGGGCACCAGCAGCAGCGCCCGTACGATCAGCGGCCACAGCACGGCGCCCAGCACGCCGATGAAGGCCGCCGCCGTACCGGCCGCCACCAGCGGCCCCACCGGCCCCGGACCGGGGCCGGACGCCAGCTGGAAACCCGGCAGCACCACCGCCAGGACCGCAAGCGTCACCGTCGCGGCCAGCCACACCGCCAGGGTCTGCGCCACCGCCCGCGACACGCTCCGCCACCGCGCCATACCCCGGACCCGCCTCCTCACCACTCCGAAAACCCCCGGCCAGTCTCCCCCGCCGCCCCACCCCCACCCGGCCCGGGCCCCGCCCACATCCGCACCCTCCCCGTTCCAGCCGAAGTAACCTGATCGGAGCAGCGCTACCGGCCCGCCGTCAGGCGGGCGGGGCGGACCAGGCGAGAGGGGCCCGGACGTGGCGGTCATCACCTGGTGGGGCCATGCCACCGTCACCGTGGAGGACTCCGGTGTCCGGCTGCTCACCGACCCGCTGCTCACCGCCCGCCTCGCACACCTGCGCCGCCGACGCGGCCCACTGCCCGGCGCCGAGGCGCTGCGCGCCGACGCCGCGCTCGTCTCCCACCTGCACGCGGACCATCTGCACCTGCCCTCCCTGCGGGCACTGCCGCCCGGCACCCCGGTGCTGCTGCCACGCGGCGCCCTGCGCGCCGTCCCGTCCCTGCGCCGACTCGGCCACCTCCGCCTGGCCGAGCTGGCCCCCGGCGAGCAGTTCACGGTCGGCGCCCTGGTGGTCCGCGCCGTGGCCGCCCGCCACGACGGCCGCCGGCTGCCGGTCGGCCCGCAGCGGGTGCAGCCGCTGGGCTTTGTGATCCGGGGCGCGGCCACCACCTACTTCGCGGGCGACACCGACCTCTTCCCGGGCCTGGCCGACGAGGTCGGCCCCTGCGACCATGCGCTGCTGCCGGTGGGCGGCTGGGGACCGGGCCTAGGCCCCGGCCACCTCG
Organism: Peterkaempfera bronchialis; assembly: GCF_003258605.2. Lineage (NCBI taxonomy): Bacteria > Bacillati > Actinomycetota > Actinomycetes > Kitasatosporales > Streptomycetaceae > Peterkaempfera > Peterkaempfera bronchialis. The sequence continues at coordinate 4,901,899 of NZ_CP031264.1, read as the reverse complement.
ACGCGGGGCGGGCCGCCGAGGCCGTACGGGTGCTGGCGCCGCGCAGCGCCGTCCCCGTGCACTTCGGCACCTTCTGCCCGATGGGGCTGGGCAGCCGCCCCGGAGCCTGGTTCGACGCCCCCGGCCGGGAGTTCGCCCGCCACGCCGCCCGGCTGGCACCGGGCACCGCCGTGCATGAACTCACCCCGGGCGGCACCGTCGACCTGACCGTCGGCCCCGGCGTACGAACCGGTGGCGCCGAGGACGGCCGCCGGTGAGCCATCCCCTGTGGACCGGCCTCGCCACGGCCGGCCTGACCGCCGGTGTGACCGTGACCGACTCCTCGTCCACCCCGCAGGCCGTCGGCTACCCGACGCTCTTCGTGCTGGTCGTCGTGGGTTCGGTGCTACCGGTGCTGCCCACCGGGGCGCTGGTGAGCGCGGCCTCGGTGGTCGCCTGGCACTCCCACTGGCCGGCCGTGGACCTGCCCTTGGTGCTCGGTGTCGCGTCGCTCGCCGCCTGGGTGGGCGATGCGCTGCTGTACTGGCTGGCCGTACACGCCGGGGGCCGCTGGGCCGGGCAGCTGCGCGGCCATATGGACACCCCCAGGATGCGCGCCGCCCAGGACCGCCTGGCCGCGCACGACCGGGCGGTGCTGGTGCTCTCCCGGCTGATCCCGGCGGGGCGGATCCCGGTGATGGCGGCCTGCCTGGTCTCCGGCTGGCCGGTCCGCCGCTTTCTGCGGGCGGATGTGTTCGCCGCGGTGGCCTGGGCGCTCTGCTACCAGGCGATCGGCGTGGTGGGCGGCGTGCTGTTCCGGGAGCCCTGGGAGGGGGTGCTGGCGGCGGTGGGGCTGGTCCTGCTGCTGGCCGCCGTTCCCGCCCTGCGCCGCCGCTCGGCGGGCGGGGAGCCGCCGCTGGCCCCCGAGGAACGCGTCGCCCGCTGAAAACGGCCGAGGCCCCTCTCCCAGCACAGGGAGAGGGGCCTCGGGCGGTCCACCGCGTCAGAGGGCCAGGCCGGTCAGCACCAGCACCCGCTCATAGGTGTAGTCGTCCATCGCGTACTTGACGCCCTCGCGGCCCACACCGGACTGCTTGGCGCCGCCGTACGGCATCTGGTCGGCCCGGTAGGACGGCACATCGCCGACGATCACGCCGCCGACCTCCAGCTCCCGGTGGGCGCGGAAGGCGGTCTGAAGGTCGTGGGTGAAGACACCCGCCTGGAGCCCGTACGGGGAGTCGTTGACCGTGGCGAACGCCTCCTCGGCGCCCTCCACCCGGTGCAGGCTCAGCACCGGGCCGAAGACCTCCTCACAGGAGAGCGTCACACCAGCGGGCAGGTCGGCCAGCACGGTCGGCGCATAGCTGGCGCCCTCGCGCTTGCCGCCGGCCAGCAGCCGGGCGCCGGCCGCCACGGCCTCGTCCACCCAGGACTCGACGCGCTTGGCGGCGTCCTCGCTCACCAGCGGGCCGACGTCCACCGCGTCGTCCGAGGGGTCACCGGTCACCTGGGTCTGCACCTTGGCGACGACCTTCGCCGCGAGCCGGTCGTAGACGGCGGCGTCGGCGATGACCCGCTGCACCGAGATGCAGGACTGGCCGCCCTGGTAGTTGGCGAAGGTCGCGATGCGGGTCGCGGCCCACTCCAGGTCCTCCTCGCTCGACCAGTCGGCGAGGACCACCGCTGCGGCGTTGCCGCCCAGCTCCAGGGTGACGTGCTTGCGCGGCGCGGAGTCGAGGATGCCCCAGCCGACCGGGCCGGAGCCGGTGAAGGAGATCACCGGCAGCCGCTCGTCCCGCACCAGGGCGGGCATCCGGTCGTTGGGGACCGGCAGGACGCTCCACGACCCGGCGGGCAGGTCGGTCTCGGCCAGGATCTCGCCCAGCACCAGCGCGGAGATCGGCGTGGCCGGGGCCGGCTTGAGGATGATCGGGGTGCCGACCGCGATGGCCGGGGCGACCTTGTGCGCCACCAGGTTCAGCGGGAAGTTGAACGGGGCGATGCCCAGCACCACGCCGCGCGGGAAGCGCCGGGTGAGCGCGAGGCGGCCGGCGCCGCCGGCGTCGGTGTCCAGCCGCTGCGCCTCGCCGCTGTTGAACCGGCGGGCCTCCTCGGCGGCCCAGCGGAACACCGAGGCCGCCCGGCCGATCTCGCCCCGGGCCCACTTGATCGGCTTGCCGTTCTCGGCGGTGACCAGCCGGGCCAGCTCCTCGGTCCGCTCGACCAGCCGCTTGGAGACATGGTCCAGCGCGGCGGCCCGGACGTGCGCCGGGGTGGCGGAGTACGCGTCCTGTACGGCGACGGCGGCGGCAATCGCCTCCTCCACCTGCTCCTCCGTGGGCACGCTGACGCGGCCGACGAGGCTGCCGTCCCAGGGGTGGTGGACCTCGAAGGCCTCCGGGCCGCTCTCCCGGCGGCCGGCCAGCCAGAAATCATGGGTGGTGGTCACAGTCGGTACCGGCCCTTCCCTGGTCGTCTCTGCTGCGGTGTCGGCGGCGGTCGGCCGCCGCGCCTCACCACGGTAGGGCGCCGACCCGCCCGGGCAGATTGGCCGCCGAGGAGTACCCGGCCGCCCGGACACTCCGCAGCGGCGTACACGACCAGGGCGGATGGGCCCCACCGGTCAGCGGTCGCCGGCCCGCAGCGCCAGCCAGAGCTCCATGCGCACATCGGTGTCGTCCAGCGACCGGCCCAGCAGCTCCTCCACCCGGCGCATCCGGTACCGCAGCGTGTGCCGATGCACCCCCAGGTCGGCCGCCGCCGCGTCCCACTGGCCGTGCCGCGACAGCCAGGCCCGCAGCGAAGCCTCCAGATCGCCGCGCGCGGTACGGTCATGCTCCCGCAGCGGCCGCAGCAGCCCCTCCGCGAACGCGGCCACCGCCTCGTCACCCAGCAGCGGCAGCAGCGACCCCGCCCCCACCTCGTCGTGGTCCACCACCCGCCGCCCGCCGCGCAGCGCCACCGCCAGCGCCCGCTCCGCCTGGGCGAACGCCGCCCCCGCCTGCTCCATCCCGGCCGACGCCGAGACGCCCAGCGTCACCGCCTCGTCCTGCTCCGCCGCCGTCAGGCAGTCCCGGTGCACCGCGCCGCCGTCCGGGACCAGCAGCACCAGCCGCTCCTCCGGCCCCGACCGCTCCCGGGCCACCAGCAGCCGCTCCCCCGCCCGCCGCGCCGCCTGCTCCGCCCGGTCGGCGAGGTCCGCCAGCGGGTCCTCGTCCCCCTGCGCGCCCTCCGGCGGCTGCGCCAGCAGCACCCGCACCGCGCCCTCCGGCAGGCCCCCGTACAGCACCGCCGCCACCTCGCGCGCGGTCGCCGCCTCCCCGGCCAGCACCAGCCGCAGCAGCGCCGTACCCATCCGCTCCTCGGCCCGGCGCAGCTCCCGGGAGCGCTCCAGGGTGAGGGTGAGCAGCGCCACCGCCGCGTTGAGCACATAGCGCTCGGTGGGGCTCAGCCGGTCCTCGGTGCCGACCGCCAGAAAGCCGCGCGGGCGGCGGTCCGCGCCCAGCGACTGGAGCACCACAAAGTCCTCGTCGGCGGTGTCCACCCCGCCGGGCCGCCCCTGCAGCGCGGCGCTCGACGGAGCCGGACGGCGGCGCAGCCGGTCCACCTCCCCGGCCAGCCGGGACGCCCGCCGGGCCGCCCAGTCCGGCGCCACCACCGACAGCGCGCCCGAGGCGTCGTACAGCGCCGCCCAGCCGCCCAGCCGCCCGGCCAGCCGGCGGACCACGGCGGCTGTGCCGCCCTTGCCGAGCGCCGCCCGGGTGAGCTCCTCCTGCGCCTCGAAGCTGGTGGTGACCGCCTCGTACTGCTCGGCGGCCAGCGCCGCCGACACCGCCTTGCTGATCGCGATGAACGGGGTCGGCTGCGGCACCCGCAGCAGCGGCAGCCCGCGCTCTGCCGCCGCCTCCACCAGCGGCTGCGGCACCTCGCTGTGGGAGAGGCCGACGCCCATGCCCAGGCCCACCACCCCGGCGTCGGCGAGCCGGTGCACATAGGCCCGCAGCGCCGCGTCACCACGACCCGGTCCGTCCGGGCCGTCCGGGCCGCCGAGCTTGATCCCGGTGGTGAGCAGCAGCTCTCCCCCCTCCAGGAACGGTGTGGGGTCGTCCAGTTCACTGGTGTGCACCCAGCGCACCGGCCGGTCGAGCTGGTCCTCGCCGGCGAGGACGGTCAGGTGCAGGGAGGAGTTGCGGACCAGGGAGGCGAGGGTCGGGGGCATGGCACCTTCGGAGAGCGCGCCGCACCGCCCGTCGCGGCACCGCATCCTCGCGGCACCGGCGGTGCGGCACGGTCGTCGGAAACGGGACAGGACGTGCGGCTACGACACGATTATGGACGCCCCGGACAACCACTGCCACGGAGTCCTCCGCTGCGGCACGACCCGGCCCGGTCAGCTCCGCAGATCGACCAGCAGCGGCGGCACCTGAGCACCCTCCACGCTGGTCAGCGACACCACCGCATGACCGGTCGGCAGGGCGTGCGCCAGGTCGGAGGGCGACCACAGCTGGCGCTCCACGGACCGGGTGGTCACGCTCTCCGTCTGCACGGGGGTACCGGCCAGCAGTCCCCGGAAGGCACGGGCGGAGCGGCGCAGCAGCCCGCCGGAGGTGTCCGGGGTCTGGGTGACCGCCTTCTCCTGCACCCAGACGGTGCCCCATGCCTCCGCGAAGAGCCTGCCGTCCCACGGCGCGATCCCGGGGAAGGCCATCCGGCAGCCGACCGCGCCGAAGAGCGGCGTCCGCAGCGTCTCCGGCAGGTCCGCGAGGCTGCGCAGGGTCAGCAGCGCGCCCGCGTTGGCGCCGCGCATCCGCTGCAACCCGCGCACCGTGTGGCCGTCGACCGCCGCCGCGGCGTCGTCCACCACCAGCCCGGCGAAGAGCGACCGGTCCTGCCGCCCGCACGCCGCCTGCACAAACTGCGCCACCACCAGCCGGGCCAGCATCCGCGCCGCCTCCGGATGGCTCTGCTCGGGGAGCTTCACCCGCACCCGCAGCGGATGGTCCAGCGCCCGCATCGCAAACGGCGGCTTCTCCCGGCCCAGCTCCGGCTCCGACGGATTGAAGCAGCCCGCGAAGGCCGGCCGGTCCAGCAGCGCCAGCCGGTCCGCCAGCAGCGTCCCCGGGTCGTCGGCCCGGCCGTGCTGCCGCTCCCGCTGCTGGAGGTCATGGCGGTGCGCCTCCAGCCGGCCGGCCGCCCGCAGCGCCTCGTACAGGCCCGACCAGGCCGGTGCCTCGCCCAGCAGCAGATCGCGCAGCTCCTGCACCCCGGGGTGGCGCCCATGCGCCGCCCGGAAGGGGCCCACCACCTGCTGCACCGTCGCCCGGGCACCCTCGGCCCGCAGCGCCAGCTCGTCCGGCAGCAGCGCGTCGGCCAGCCGGGCGGCGGCCTCGTCGGTGTTCTGCGTGGCGCCGTAGAGGTCCAGCCCATACGCCGAGTCCGGGTCGCCGGGGGCGATCACCACGTCGTACGACGCATCCGGCCCCAGGTCGGCGTCGGCCGCCCCGACCACGACCACGCAGGCGGTGTTGGCCAGCGCCTGGAGGCAGAGCGCCTCGGCCACCGGACGCACCAGCAGTGCCGACTTCCCGGTGCCCGCCGGTCCGACCGCCAGCAGCGACGTCCCCAGCAGCGCGGGGTCCAGGGCGAACCCCGCCCCCCGGTGCGTCACCGGGTTCTTCGGCACATCCTGCGCCACCCCGAGCCGCACCTGGCGGGCCAGCAGATCATGCTCGGCCCACCGCCGGTCCAGGTCACGCGCCGCCGACGGGTGCGCACAGGCGGCACCCCCGCGCCCGGCCACCTCCTCGGCGAACTGCCGCAGCCGCCCCGGGTCGGCGACCACCCCCTGCCACGCCCGCCGGATCCGCACATAGTCCACATCCCCGACGGCCCCGCGCCGGGTCTCCTCGTCCAGCCGCCACACCCCGGCCTGCTCCCCGGCCCCCCGCATCCCCTCCCACGGGTCCACCTCCGCCACGCCCGGCACCCCCGGCCCGTCCCCCGGCTCCGGCCGCTCATGGGTGACCAGCCGGGACAGCGCGGGAGCGGCATACCGCCGCCAGACTTCCTTCCAGCGCCCCATCCGCCCGAAGATCCAGACAAGGACCGCGATCATGGCTGCCTGAAGGGCCCCCTGGACCAGTACATAGGGGCTGGTCCAGCCATCCGCGCTCAGGCGGTCCAGATGGAAGACCCAGCCCAGGACCTGGAAGACCACCGGTCCGCCGTACAGGAACACCACCCAGGCCACCACCAGGTTGAGCGCCCCCCTGGCCAGCAGTGTGCGGCCCGGGACGGCGGCGCTGCCGGGTTCGGTCTCCTGCCGCTTGGGCACATGCCCCAGCCCGTACACCCCCGGGATGCCGCCGACACGCGGCGTGGCCAGCCAGGACCGCAGGTCGAAGGGGCCGCCGGACGGGCGGCCGGGGCTGTGGGGGGGCCGCGGCGGCGGGTCCTTGCGGGCCCCGGGGAGGAACGGCGGCTCGGACACCGGGGGCTCGCCGCCGGTCCGCTGTCCGTACGTGCCGTCCAGTCCCATCGCGGCCCCGCTCCCTCGCCCGTCTCCACCCGCCGGCGCACCCCACCGACCAGCCCCGACTCAATGTAGTGGAGGCGGCACGCCCGGGTGAGAGGCTCGCGGAAGCGGATCAGGCGGAGCGGCGATGTCCGGCGGGGCCAACTCGGAAGCCCCACTACGCCCCAGTGGCGTATGCAGCCCCCGTGAAGCGGGCCTTAGCCTGCACCCAAGAGAGCCGAAATCCGCGGCCCGCCCCGTACGTCTGGAGAACTCCATGAGCGCTGCTCCGTCCAGCGCCGGGCAGCTGCCCGGCGGCCCGTCGCTCCCGCAGGAGCGCCGCCTTGTCACCGCGATCCCCGGCCCCAAGTCGCAGGAACTCAACGCCCGCAAGTCCGCCGCCGTCGCGGCCGGCGTGGGCACCACCCTGCCGATCTACATCACCCGCGCGGGCGGCGGCGTGGTGGAGGACGTCGACGGCAACTCGCTGATCGACTTCGGCTCGGGCATCGCCGTCACCAACGTCGGCAACGCCGCCGAGGCCGTGGTGAGCCGTGCCTCGGAGCAGCTGGCCGCCTTCACCCACACCTGCTTCATGGTCACCCCGTACGAGGGCTATGTCGCGGTGGCCGAGCAGCTCAACGCGCTGACGCCGGGCGACCACGAGAAGCGGAGCGCGCTCTTCAACTCCGGCGCCGAGGCCGTCGAGAACGCCGTGAAGATCGCCCGCGCCTACACCAAGCGCAGCGCCGTCGTGGTGTTCGACCACGGCTACCACGGCCGCACCAACCTCACCATGGCGCTCACCGCCAAGAACATGCCGTACAAGCAGGGCTTCGGCCCGTTCGCCCCCGAGGTGCACCGGGTCCCGGTGGCCTACCCGTACCGCTGGCTGACCGGCGCCGAGAACTGCGCCGCCGAGGCCGCCGCACAGGCCATCGACCTCATCAACAAGCAGATCGGCGCCGAGAACGTCGCCGCGATCATCATCGAGCCCATCCTGGGCGAGGGCGGCTTCATCGAGCCCGCCAAGGGCTTCCTGCCCGCGATCGTGGAGTTCGCCAAGGCCAACGGCATCGTCTTCGTGGCCGACGAGATCCAGACCGGCTTCTGCCGCACCGGCCAGTGGTTCGCCTGTGAGGACGAGGGCATCGTCCCCGACCTGATCACCACTGCCAAGGGCATCGCCGGCGGCCTGCCGCTGGCCGCCGTGACCGGCCGCGCCGAAATCATGGACGCCGCGCACTCCGGCGGCCTGGGCGGCACCTACGGCGGCAACCCGGTGGCCTGCGCCGCCGCACTGGGCTCCATCGAGACCATGAAGGAGCTCGACCTCACCGCGAAGGCGCAGCGGATCGGCGAGATCATGCTGGGCCGCCTGCGGGAGCTCCAGGAGAAGTACGCCCACTCCGACACCGTGCGGATCGGCGACATCCGGGGCCGGGGCGCCATGATCGCGGTCGAGCTGGTCAAGCCGGGCGGCAAGGAGCCCCACCCGGAGGCCACCGCCGCCATCGCCAAGGCATGCCACGCCGAGGGGCTGGTCACCCTCACCGCCGGCACCTACGGCAATGTGCTGCGCTTCCTGCCCCCGCTGGTCATCCCGGAGCACCTGCTCCTCGAAGGCCTGGACATCCTTGAGGGTGCCTTCGCCTCGCTCTGACCTGCCGGTCCGACCCTCGGCTCACGCGGGGTGGAGGTTGTACTCCGCACGGTGAAGATGCTGTGCCGACCCCGTGTTCCGCGACCGGAACGCCGGATCGGTGTCGTAATGTCATGGCAGATGGAGAACGAGCAACCGTCGGTGATGTCTCCTACCGAGACCAGCTGGCGATCCACCTCCGAGGACAACCCGGCGGACTCCGGTCCGCCGCCGCAGAGCCGATCGACCGACCGCCCGGCCCACACCCCCCGGGACGTGCGGAACGGCGATCACCCCAGCCGCCCCGGAACTCTCCCCCCTGTTCCGGGGCGGCTGCCTCGTCTGCTCGCCCCCTGGGTGCCCCTGGTCCTGCTGGCCCTGCTGCTCGCCATCAGCTGGCAGGTGGCCGGCCACGGCCCGCTGCTGCGGATCGACGACCAGGTCCGCGACGCCATCGCCCGCACCGACGGGGCACTTCCGGCACAGACCGTGCGGCCCGCCGCCGACCACATCGCCCAGCTGCTCTCCGACCTGGGCGGCTCACTGGTCGCCATCCCCTTCCTGCTGGCCTGCTCCCTGCTGTCCACCTGGCGGTCGCTGCGTGGCCGCGTACCCCGGTGGTGGCTCCCCGTCGCCGCAGCCGCGCTGACCTCGCTGCTCATCCCGCTGCTGGTGGTCCCGGCCAAGGCATACTTCGCCCGCCCCGGTCCGGACGGCCTGGTGCTGCTGCCCGACCAGTGGGGCTGGTACCCCTCGGGCCACACCGCCACCGCCGCCATCGCCTATGGCACCTCGGCACTGCTGCTGGCCCGGGCCACCGTCCGCAGCGGGGTACGGACCGCCCTCCGGGCGGGGGCGCTGCTGCTCGGCACGGGCGTGGGTGCGGGCCTGATGTGGTGCGACTACCACTGGTTCCTGGACGTGGTCGCGAGCTGGTGCCTGTCGGGCCTGGTGCTCTGGACCCTCGGCCGCCTGCTGCCCCGGCTCGCCGATCGCGGCTGACCCGGGCCCCGCTGTCGGGTGTCAAGCCTCCCACCTCGGGTAGCCGCCCAAGGAACAGCCAAGGGAAGCAAGCGCAGAACGAGGCGAGTGACATGCTTTTGCTGGGACTGCTGCTGGCCGCAGCGACGGCCGCATTTGTCGGACTGCTGATCGCCTACAACCTGTCGAGCGGACCCGGGTACACCGTGACCATGTTCGGCCACAACCTCGTCACGCTCAACCACCTCGGGGCCTTTCTGGCCGGCATCGCGCTGACGCTGGTGTTCGGCCTGGCCCTGGCAATGCTGGCGGCGGGCCTCGCGCATCACCGCCGGAAGAGCGTGCGTCTGCGCGCCGCCCGGAGGGACGCCGCCGTGGCCACCGCACAGCGCGATGAACTGGCCGCGCGGCTCGATGACAGGGGGGACACCACCACCGACCCCACGCTCTCCGGGGCCTCCCGGGACACCCGCTCGGGGGGACGGCATCGGCTGCACCTCTTCGGCCACTGAGCCTTGAGCCTTGGTCCGGGCATGCGAAAGGGCCCCGTAGCCTTCCGGCTACGGGGCCCTCCCGTCAAAGATTGTTCGGCGGCGTCCTACTCTCCCACAGGGTCCCCCCTGCAGTACCATCGGCGCTGTAAGGCTTAGCTTCCGGGTTCGGAATGTAACCGGGCGTTTCCCTCACGCTATGACCACCGAAACACTATGAAGTTGACCCACCGGCAACCGGCACAGGTCATTGCTTCAGAACAACACAGTGGACGCGGAGCAACTATGGACAAGCCCTCGGCCTATTAGTACCGGTCAGCTCCACCCCTCACGAGGCTTCCACACCCGGCCTATCAACCCAGTCGTCTACTGGGAGCCTTACCCACTCAAGGTGGTGGGAGCCCTCATCTCGAAGCAGGCTTCCCGCTTAGATGCTTTCAGCGGTTATCCCTCCCGAACGTAGCCAACCAGCCATGCCCTTGGCAGAACAACTGGCACACCAGAGGTCCGTCCGTCCCGGTCCTCTCGTACTAGGGACAGCCCTTCTCAAGACTCCTACGCGCACAGCGGATAGGGACCGAACTGTCTCACGACGTTCTAAACCCAGCTCGCGTACCGCTTTAATGGGCGAACAGCCCAACCCTTGGGACCTACTCCAGCCCCAGGATGCGACGAGCCGACATCGAGGTGCCAAACCATCCCGTCGATATGGACTCTTGGGGAAGATCAGCCTGTTATCCCCGGGGTACCTTTTATCCGTTGAGCGACGGCGCTTCCACAAGCCACCGCCGGATCACTAGTCCCTGCTTTCGCACCTGCTCGACCCGTCGGTCTCACAGTCAAGCTCCCTTGTGCACTTACACTCAACACCTGATTGCCAACCAGGCTGAGGGAACCTTTGGGCGCCTCCGTTACCCTTTAGGAGGCAACCGCCCCAGTTAAACTACCCACCAGACACTGTCCCTGATCCGGATCACGGACCCAGGTTAGACATCCAGCACGACCAGAGTGGTATTTCAACGATGACTCCACCATGACTGGCGTCACAGCTTCACAGTCTCCCACCTATCCTACACAAGCCGAACCGAACACCAATATCAAGCTATAGTAAAGGTCCCGGGGTCTTTCCGTCCTGCTGCGCGAAACGAGCATCTTTACTCGTAATGCAATTTCACCGGGCCCGTGGTTGAGACAGTCGAGAAGTCGTTACGCCATTCGTGCAGGTCGGAACTTACCCGACAAGGAATTTCGCTACCTTAGGATGGTTATAGTTACCACCGCCGTTTACTGGCGCTTAAGTTCTCAGCTTCGCCACGACGAATCATGACTAACCGGTCCCCTTAACGTTCCAGCACCGGGCAGGCGTCAGTCCGTATACATCGCCTTACGGCTTCGCACGGACCTGTGTTTTTAGTAAACAGTCGCTTCTCGCTGGTCTCTGCGGCCACCACCAGCTCAGAGTGCAAGACCCCTCACCAGCAATGGCCCCCCTTCTCCCGAAGTTACGGGGGCATTTTGCCGAGTTCCTTAACCACGGTTCACCCGAACGCCTCGGTATTCTCTACCTGACCACCTGAGTCGGTTTGGGGTACGGGCCGCCATAGAACTCGCTAGAGGCTTTTCTCGACAGCATAGGATCATCCACTTCACCACAATCGGCTCGGCATCAGGTCTCAGACTATATGCAGGGCGGATTTGCCTACCCCACGTCCTACACCCTTACCCCGGGACAACCACCGCCCGGGCTGGACTACCTTCCTGCGTCACCCCATCGCTCACCTACTACCCTGTTGGACCGGCGGCTCCACCACTCCCCTTTGTCCGAAGACTCCGGGGCGGCTTCACGGCCTTAGCATTCAGAGGTTCAGCGTTGACGCTCTACAGCGGGTACGGGAATATCAACCCGTTGTCCATCGACTACGCCTGTCGGCCTCGCCTTAGGTCCCGACTTACCCTGGGCAGATCAGCTTGACCCAGGAACCCTTGGTCAATCGGCGCAAGAGTTTCCCACTCTTGTATCGCTACTCATGCCTGCATTCTCACTCGTATACCGTCCACGACTGGCTCCCGCCGCCGCTTCACCCGGCACACGACGCTCCCCTACCCACCCACACACCCGTTAAGGCTATTTGTGTGAGTGACACGGCTTCGGCGGTGTACTTGAGCCCCGCTACATTGTCGGCGCGGAATCACTTGACCAGTGAGCTATTACGCACTCTTTCAAGGGTGGCTGCTTCTAAGCCAACCTCCTGGTTGTCTCTGCGACTCCACATCCTTTCCCACTTAGCACACGCTTAGGGGCCTTAGCCGGTGTTCTGGGCTGTTTCCCTCTCGACCACGGAGCTTATCCCCGCAGTCTCACTGCCGCGCTCTCACTTACCGGCATTCGGAGTTTGGCTAAGGTCAGTAACCCGGTGAGGCCCATCGCCTATCCAGTGCTCTACCTCCGGCAAGAAACACACGACGCTGCACCTAAATGCATTTCGGGGAGAACCAGCTATCACGGAGTTTGATTGGCCTTTCACCCCTAACCACAGGTCATCCCCAGGTTTTCAACCCTGGTGGGTTCGGGCCTCCACACGGTCTTACCCGCGCTTCACCCTGCCCATGGCTAGATCACTCCGCTTCGGGTCTTGGGCATGCGACTAAGAACGCCCTGTTCGGACTCGCTTTCGCTACGGCTACCCCACACGGGTTAACCTCGCCACACACCGCAAACTCGCAGGCTCATTCTTCAAAAGGCACGCAGTCACGGCCCGTCAGCAAGCTGACGAACGACGCTCCCACGGCTTGTAGGCACACGGTTTCAGGTACTATTTCACTCCGCTCCCGCGGTACTTTTCACCATTCCCTCACGGTACTATCCGCTATCGGTCACCAGGGAATATTTAGGCTTAGCGGGTGGTCCCGCCAGATTCACACGGGATTTCTCGGGCCCCGTGCTACTTGGGAAACGCACAAGCAAGCCGCACAGATTTCGTCTACGGGGGTCTTACCCTCTACGCCGGGCCTTTCGCATGCCCTTCGACTACCTGTACGGTTTCTGACTCGCCCAGCCGCCGGCAGACGACTGAAGTACGCTCCCACAACCCCGCACGCGCAACCCCTGCCGGGTATCACACACATACGGTTTAGCCTCATCCGGTTTCGCTCGCCACTACTCCCGGAATCACGGTTGTTTTCTCTTCCTGCGGGTACTGAGATGTTTCACTTCCCCGCGTTCCCTCCACACTGCCTATGTGTTCAGCAGCGGGTGACAGCCCATGACGACTGCCGGGTTTCCCCATTCGGACACCCCCGGATCAAAGCTCGGTTGACAGCTCCCCGGGGCCTATCGCGGCCTCCCACGTCCTTCATCGGTTCCTGGTGCCAAGGCATCCACCGTGCGCCCTTAAAAACTTGGCCACAGATGCTCGCGTCCACTGTGCAGTTCTCAAACAACGACCAGCCACCCACCCAGAACAAGCATGGGACCGGCACAACCAGAGGAAACAACCAACCGTTCCCTCAGGACCCAACAGCGCGCCCGACACCACCCAGAACCCCGACCGTTCCACACACCCCCGAAGAGACGCAGTACTGAGAAGAAGCTTCCAGACAGTGCCGAATAGTCAACGTTCCACCCATGAGCAACCGCTCCGAGACACTCGCTCGAAGCCGGCCAATGCTCCTTAGAAAGGAGGTGATCCAGCCGCACCTTCCGGTACGGCTACCTTGTTACGACTTCGTCCCAATCGCTGGTCCCACCTTCGACGGCTCCCTCCCAGAGGGTTGGGCCACCGGCTTCGGGTGTTACCGACTTTCGTGACGTGACGGGCGGTGTGTACAAGGCCCGGGAACGTATTCACCGCAGCATGCTGATCTGCGATTACTAGCGACTCCGACTTCATGGGGTCGAGTTGCAGACCCCAATCCGAACTGAGGCCGGCTTTTTGGGATTCGCTCCACCTCGCGGTATCGCAGCCCATTGTACCGACCATTGTAGCACGTGTGCAGCCCAAGACATAAGGGGCATGATGATTTGACGTCGTCCCCACCTTCCTCCGAGTTGACCCCGGCAGTCTCCTGTGAGTCCCCGACATTACTCGCTGGCAACACAGAACAAGGGTTGCGCTCGTTGCGGGACTTAACCCAACATCTCACGACACGAGCTGACGACAACCATGCACCACCTGTACACCGACCACAAGGGGGCTGACATCTCTGCCAGTTTCCGGTGTATGTCAAGCCTTGGTAAGGTTCTTCGCGTTGCGTCGAATTAAGCCACATGCTCCGCCGCTTGTGCGGGCCCCCGTCAATTCCTTTGAGTTTTAGCCTTGCGGCCGTACTCCCCAGGCGGGGAACTTAATGCGTTAGCTGCGGCACGGACGACGTGGAATGTCGCCCACACCTAGTTCCCAACGTTTACGGCGTGGACTACCAGGGTATCTAATCCTGTTCGCTCCCCACGCTTTCGCTCCTCAGCGTCAGTATCGGCCCAGAGATCCGCCTTCGCCACCGGTGTTCCTCCTGATATCTGCGCATTTCACCGCTACACCAGGAATTCCGATCTCCCCTACCGAACTCTAGCCTGCCCGTATCGAATGCAGACCCGGGGTTAAGCCCCGGGCTTTCACATCCGACGCGACAGGCCGCCTACGAGCTCTTTACGCCCAATAATTCCGGACAACGCTCGCACCCTACGTATTACCGCGGCTGCTGGCACGTAGTTAGCCGGTGCTTCTTCTGCAGGTACCGTCACTTGCGCTTCTTCCCTGCTGAAAGAGGTTTACAACCCGAAGGCCGTCATCCCTCACGCGGCGTCGCTGCATCAGGCTTTCGCCCATTGTGCAATATTCCCCACTGCTGCCTCCCGTAGGAGTCTGGGCCGTGTCTCAGTCCCAGTGTGGCCGGTCGCCCTCTCAGGCCGGCTACCCGTCGTCGCCTTGGTAGGCCATCACCCCACCAACAAGCTGATAGGCCGCGGGCTCATCCTGCACCGCCGGAGCTTTCCACGCACACCCCATGCGGAGGTACGTCGTATCCGGTATTAGCACCGGTTTCCCGGTGTTGTCCCAGAGTGCAGGGCAGATTGCCCACGTGTTACTCACCCGTTCGCCACTGATCCACCCCGAAGGGCTTCACCGTTCGACTTGCATGTGTTAAGCACGCCGCCAGCGTTCGTCCTGAGCCAGGATCAAACTCTCCGTGAATGTCTCATTCGCGGAAGAGCGGCACGGCATCCGGCGGAATAAGCCGGACCCGCGCACAGCGTCCTCGCTGCACTTCATTCAAAGGAACCCAAAGGGTTCAAATATCTGGCGTTGACTTTTGGCACGCTGTTGAGTTCTCAAGGAACGGACGCTTCCATCGAAACCCCTTCGGGTTTCTCCGGGCGCTTCCCTTCTTGTGTCTCCAGCTTATCAGATCCGCTGACCGCTTTTCCGACCCCCGCTGGCGGGGCACTGCAATTCCAGAACACCACGCAAAATGAGCATGCTCATCCTGCGCTGGTGTTTCCGGGAGTGCCGCTCCGGGACTCTGTCCCCGCTGAGCGACCTGAGCACTCTATGGCCCGCCCGCGGCAGAGCGCAAATCGGCGGGGCGCCACCCGCTGGGTGGCGCCCCGCCGATCGGACTGTGGGTCAGCTGTTGGTCGGGAAGCCCAGGTTCAGGCCGCCGTGGGAGGGGTCGAGCCAGCGCTGGGTGATGGCCTTGCCCCGGGTGAAGAAGTGGATGCCGTCGGCGCCATAGGCGTGGGTGTCGCCGAAGAGGGACGCCTTCCAGCCACCGAAGGAGTAGTAGGCGACGGGCACCGGGATCGGGACGTTGATGCCGACCATGCCCACCTCCACCTCGTTCTGGAACTTGCGGGCGGCGCCGCCGTCGTTGGTGAAGATGGCGGTGCCATTGCCGTAGGGGTTGGCGTTGATGAGTTCCAGGCCCTCCTCATAGGAGGTGACCCGCACCACCGAGAGCACCGGGCCGAAGATCTCGTCGTTGTAGACGGACATGCCGGGCTTGACGTGGTCGAAGAGGGTGGGGCCGAGCCAGAAGCCGTCCGCCGTGGGCTCGCCGTTGGCGTCGCTCTCGGCGATGGGGTGGCGGCGGCCGTCGACGGCCAGCTCGGCGCCGTCCGCGAGGCCGGAGTCGACATAGGAGGTGACCTTGTCGCGGTGCTGGCCGGTGACCAGGGGGCCCATGTCGGAGTCGCCGTTGCAGCCGGGGCCGACCTTGAGGGTGGCCATCCGCTGCTTGATCTTCTCGACCAGCTCGTCGCCGATGGGGTCCACCGCCACCAGGACGGAGACCGCCATGCAGCGCTCGCCGGCGGCGCCGAAGCCGGCGTTGACGGCGGCGTCGGCGGCGAGGTCCAGGTCGGCGTCGGGGAGGACCAGCATGTGGTTCTTGGCGCCGCCGAGGGCCTGCACGCGCTTGCCGTAGCGGGTGCCGGTCTCGTAGACGTAGCGCGCGATGGGGGTGGAGCCGACAAAGCTGACCGACTTGACGTCGGGGTGCTCCAGCAGGCGGTCGACGGCGACCTTGTCACCGTGGACCACATTGAAGACGCCGTCGGGGAGGCCGGCCTCCTTCCACAGCTCGGCCAGGAAGATCGCGGCGGACGGGTCCTTCTCGGAGGGCTTCACCACGACCGCGTTGCCTGCGGCGATGGCGAGCGGGAAGAACCACATCGGCACCATGGCCGGGAAGTTGAACGGCGAGATGATCGAGACGACACCGAGCGGCTGGCGGATCGAGTAGACGTCGACGCCGGTCGATGCCTGCTCGGTGAAGCCGCCCTTGGTCAGCTGCGGTACGCCGCACGCGTACTCCACGACCTCCTGGCCACGGGCGATCTCGCCGAGCGCGTCCGAGTGCACCTTGCCGTGCTCGGAGACGATGATCGCGGCAAGCTCGTCCTTGCGGGCGTTGAGCAGCTCGCGGAAGGCGAAGAGCACCTGGGTGCGCTTGGCGATCGAGGTGTGCCGCCAACTGGCGCACGCCTCCACGGCCGCGCTGACCGCCTGGTCCACCTCGGCGATCTCGGCGAAGTCCACCTGCCCGCTGACCTTGCCGGTCGCCGGGTCGAAGATGTCGCCGCGGCGCGGTGCGGCGCCGGCGGTGGCGACCGGGGCGCCCCCGATCCAGTGGGTGATGTGCTTGCTCAAGGTCGTCTGCCTCCGAAGTCGCGCGCGGCCTGCGGTACGGGCGGATCGCGGGGAATGCCTCGCGGTGTCCAGTCTCCGGCGGACCGGCGCCCCGCTCAACGAGCACAGTGACGCCGGATCCGCCGAGTGCCTTACAGGTCGTCGGCCGGGCCGGGGGGAGCGTCGGGGTCGGGGCTGTCGTAGTAGGCGTCGGGGTCCTCGCGCCCCTCCAGGAGGTCCAGCGTGATGTCGTGCGCCCAGGCGAGCGCCCACCGCTTGACCTCGCCCACGTCCTCCACGGCCGTCCCGTACCGCTGGTATGCCTCGTCGTCGAGTCCGGCGAGCTTGTCGAGGCGCTCGGCCAGCGCGCCGGGGCGGAAGTCCTCGTCGAAGGAGGAGGCCATGGCCAGCAGCTCCCCCGGGGTGAACCGGTCGGCCATGGAGTGCACCGTGAGCAGGTCGCCGGGGACGGTGCGGTCGGTGAGGGCGACCAGGGTCATACAGGCGGCGTCCTCTGCGGAGACAAAGGGGACGGGGCTGTCCAGGCCCGCCGCGTCCATCCAGACCGGGGGGTGCGCCAGAGGCTTCTTGACGACGGTGACCCCGATCGGCCGACTCGACGGTTCGTACGGGGGCGTGACCAGCAGGTTCGCCAGCAGCGCGGTGCCCGGCGGCTGCGCTGCGACGACGCAGCCGGCGTCCCGGCAGGCATGGGCGACCGCGTCGGCGATGGCTGCGACGGGGGTGGACTCGCCGGTGGCGAGTTCCAGCTCCTCGGTACGGGGGGCGGGGGTGCCCAGGCCGTGGGCACGGGCCGCCGGTCCGCCGGCGAGGGCCAGGTGGTGGCGTACGCAGACGGGGAGCAGGATCTCCAGCAGCTCGGCGTGGCCGGGCCCGAGGATCGCGGCGGGCTCGTCGGACCGCCCGGTGGGGCGGTGGGCGGACGCGTTCCGTGCAGCCATGGGGTCAGTGTCGCGTATCGCGGCCGGGGTCGGGCGTTTCGGCGAGCGTGGCGGCGGCCTCGTGCAGGGCCAGTTCCAGCGCCACCGGGTCGGTGAGCCGTCCGGAGCCGTCCGGGGCGACCAGCCAGCGCAGCCCGTGTGCGCTGCGGCGCGGGTGCGGGACGGCGACCAGGGTGCCGTCGCCGGCGCCGTGCATCCCGGTGCCGATCCAGCGGGCGGTGGTGCCGGGCGGGACCAGGAAGCCAAGGCTGGAGTCGGCCATGTCGGCCATGTCGGTGGAGTCGGCCGAGTCGGCGGAGCGGGCGAGGACCGGGCCGGGCGAGGTGGGTCGGCGGCGCAGCACCTCCAGGGCGGGTCGGCCGAGGGCGGCGGGGACGGTCAGGACGTCCCAGAGCCGTCCGGCCGGGAGCAGCGCGACTCCCGGGGGGTTGCGGTCCCACTCCCGACGGCATGCCTCGGGGTCGGGTGCGGCGGCTGCCAGCCACCCCGCCGCGCCAGTGGCCCCCGTGCTCTGTCCCATGGCGTCCTCCGCTTCCGCTGGTTCACCTGTGGAATCCCGGTGGTTGCCGGGATTCCACAGGTGAGAGGCCATGGGGGCCGCATCCTTACAGCGGTTGCGCGGGCCGCCGGGAGGCGGGGGCCGGGCGTGGGCTCAGCTGTCGAAGCCGAGGCCGAGCCGGTCCATCGTCTTCAGCCAGAGGTTGCGGCGGCCGGCGCGGTGGTCGGCGCGGTCCAGCGACCACTTGGTGAGTTCGATGCCGGCCCACCGGAAGGGCTCCGGCGGGAAGGGCAGCGGCTTGTCGCGCACCATCGCCAGGGCGGTGCGCTCGGTGCGCTCCCCGGCGAGCAGGTCGAGCATGACCTCGGCGCCGAAGCGGGTGGCGCCGACGCCGAGGCCGGTGTATCCGGCGGCGTAGGCGACCCGGTTGCCGTATGCGGTGCCGAAGAAGGCGGAGAAGCGGGTGCAGGTGTCGATGGCTCCGCCCCAGGTGTGGGTGAAGCGCACCCCTTCGAGCTGCGGGAAGGTCCGGAAGAAGTGCCCGGCCAGCTTGCGGAAGGTCTCGGGGCGCTGGTCGTGCTCGCTCCGTACCCGGCCTCGGTAGTGGTAGACCGCGTCGTAGCCGCCCCAGAGGATGCGGTTGTCGGCGGTCATCCGGAAGTAGTGGAACTGGTTGGCGGAGTCTCCCACGCCCTGCCGGTTGCGCCAGCCGACGGCGGCGAGCTGCTCGGCGTTGAGCGGCTCGGTCATCATGGCGTAGTCGTAGACCGGGACGATGTACGGGCGGACCCGCCGGACCAGGGAGGGGAAGACATTGGTGCCCAGCGCCACGCGGCGGGCGAAGACCCGGCCGTAGGGGGTGCGGACGGCCGTGCCGGTGCCGTTCTCGGCGAGGGCTTCGGCCCGGGTGTGCTCGAAGATGCGCACCCCCTGGTCGAGGCAGGCGCGCTTGAGGCCCCAGGCGAGCTTGGCGGGGTGGAGCATGGCCACGCCGTCCTTGTCCCAGAGGCCGCCGAGGAAGGTCGGCGAGTCGACCTCGGCGCGTACCGCCTCGGTGTCGAGGACGGTGAGGTCGATCCCGTACGCGGCGACCTGTTCGGCCACCTCGTGCAGGTCGTCGAGCTGGTAGGGCTCGGTGGCGACGTCGATCTCGCCGGTCCGCTCCCATTCGCAGTCGATCCGGTGCCGGGTGAGGGCCTCCTCCATGTGCTGGAGGTTCTGGGCGCCCAGTCGCTCCAGCTCGGCGAGTTCGGCGGGCCACCGTTGCAGGCCGTTGCCGAAGCCGTGGGTGAGGCTGGCGGCGCAGAAGCCGCCGTTGCGCCCGGAGGCGGCCCAGCCGATCTCATGGCCCTCCACCAGGACGACGTCCAGCGAGGGGTCGCGCTCCTTGGCGATCAGCGCCGTCCACAGCCCGGAGTAGCCGCCGCCGACCACCAGCAGGTCGCAGTGGATGTCTCCGACGAGTGCGGGGAGGGGCTGGGGCCTGCCGGGATCCTCCAGCCAGAACGGCGTCGGCCTGGCGTCAGCGAGCGAACGGGCGGGATCCATGCATTATCAACTGCCTTCTGCGGTCGGGCTGGTGGGTGTCGTGGGTGGCCCCGGGCGCTCCGCCCGTGGAGAGCGCCCGGGGATGCCGGTGGGTCCGGGGCCTCCGGTCAGCTACGGGCCTTCCGCCGGTTGGCGATGAGCTGGCCGACGAAGGTGAGCAGCACGGCCAGGATGAACATCGCGCTGCCGATGACGTTGATCTGGACGGGGGTGCCGCGCTGGGCCGAGCCCCAGACGAACATCGGGAAGGTGACGGTGGACCCGGAGTTGAACTGGGTGATGACGAAGTCGTCGAAGGAGAGGGCGAAGCTGAGCAGCGCTCCGGCGGCGATGCCGGGGGCGGCCAGCGGCAGGGTGATGCGCAGGAAGGTCTGCGCCGGGGTGGCGTAGAGGTCCTGGGCGGCCTGCTCCAGCCGGGGGTCCATGGACATCACCCGGGCCTTGACGGCGGTCACCACAAAGCTCAGGCAGAACATGATGTGGGCGATGAGGATGGTCCAGAAGCCGAACGCCACCCGCATATTGAGGAAGAGGGTGCCGAGCGAGGCGGCCATCACGATCTCGGGCATGGCCATCGGCAGGAAGATCAGCGCATTGATGGCGGGGCGGCCGCGGAAGCGGTAGCGGACGAGCGCGAAGGCGATCATCGTGCCGAGGATGGTGGCGCAGATGGTGGAGTAGACGGCGATCTGGAGGCTGAGCCCGAGGGAGCCGCAGAGGTCGGCGACCCCGCAGGGGTTCTTCCAGGCGTTGGTGGAGAAGCGCTCCCAGGCGTAGTTGAAGCGGCCGTTGGGCTTGTTGAAGGAGAAGAGCAGCACCACCAGGTTGGGGACGATCATGTACGCGAGCGCCAGGATCGCGGCCATGACCACCAGGTGCCGGCGGATCCAGCGCAGTACCGGGTTGGGCTTCCGGCCGTCGGCTACGGGGAGGGACGGCGGGGCGGTGGCAGTGGGAGTGGCCATCAGACGAGTTCCTCCGTCCCGGCCTTGCGCATGTAGACGGTGACCATCACCAGGATGATCGCCATGAGGATGAACGACATCGCGGCGGCGGTCGGATAGTCGAGTTCGGTGAGGAATTTCGACTGGATCACGTTGCCGATCATCTTGTCGTTGGTGGAGCCGAGCAGTTGGGCGTTGATGTAGTCGCCGGACGCCGGGATGAAGGTGAGCAGGGTGCCGGCGACCACACCGGGCAGCGAGATCGGGAAGGTGACCTTGCGGAAGGTGGTGAAGGGCCGGGCGTAGAGGTCGCCGGCGGCTTCGTGCAGCCGTGGGTCGATCCGCTCCAGGGAGCTGTAGAGCGGCAGGATCATAAAGGGCAGGAAGTTGTAGGTCAGGCCGCAGACCACCGCGAAGGGGGTGGCGAGCAGCCGGTGCCCCTGGGTGAAGTGCAGCGCGTCGGTGACGGCGAGGATGTGCAGCGTGTCCAGGACCCGGACCACATAGCCGCCGTCGGAGAGGATGGTCTTCCAGGCCAGGGTGCGGATCAGGAAGCTGGTGAAGAAGGGCGCGATCACCATGACCAGGATGACGTTGCGCCAGCGGCCGGCCTTGAAGGCGATGGTGTACGCGAGCGGGTAGCCGATCGCCAGGCAGAGCACGGTGGCGATGGCCGCGAAGAAGAAGGACTTGGCGAAGTGCGGCCAGTACTCGGCGACGGCGTCGGCGTAGGTCGCGAAGTGCCAGGTGACCTGGTAGCCCTTCTCCAGCGAGCCGGTCTGCACGGAGGTCGACGCCTGGTAGACGGTGGGCGCGACAAAGAAGACCAGCAGCCAGGCGATCCCGGGGAGCAGCAGCAGGTAGGGGATGGCGCGGCGGCGCCGGGAGGGGCGGTGGTCGGCGGTGGGCGGTTGGTCCGCCGGGGCCGGTCCGCCGCCTGCGGGCAGCGGGGTGGCGGGGGCAGCGGTGGTCATCAGGCCGCGTCCTCCCCGGTGCCGGCGTCGATGTCCTGCTGGGCGTCGATGCCGAAGGAGTGGGCGGGGTTCCAGTGCAGGACGACCTCGGCGCCGGGGACGAGGCGGGCGTCGCGCTCCATGTTCTGCTCGAAGACGGCGACCTCCTGGCCCCAGGCGGTGCGGACGACGTACTGGGTGGAGACGCCGATGAAGCTGGAGTCGGCGATGGTGCCGGTGAGGCGGTTGCGGCTGTCGGCGACGGTGTCGGCGGTGTCGGCGTGCGCGATGGTGATCTTCTCGGGGCGGATGCCGACCAGGACCTTGGT
The DNA here is from genome assembly GCF_003258605.2 of Peterkaempfera bronchialis. Lineage (NCBI taxonomy): Bacteria > Bacillati > Actinomycetota > Actinomycetes > Kitasatosporales > Streptomycetaceae > Peterkaempfera > Peterkaempfera bronchialis. The sequence goes on along the minus strand of NZ_CP031264.1, from coordinate 4,879,930 downwards.
GCCGTCGGCGGAGGAGCGCGCGGTGGGCATCGCCAGGCGGTGGCCGTGGACGGTGAGCAGCAGGTCGCCGTCCTGCTTGCCGGTGACGTCGGCGGTGAGCAGGTTGGACTGGCCGAGGAAGTTGGCGACGAAGGTGGAGCAGGGGTTCTCGTAGAGCTCGGCGGGGGCGCCGAGCTGCTCGACCCGGCCGGCGTTCATCACGGCGATGGTGTCGGCCATGGTCATGGCCTCTTCCTGGTCGTGCGTGACATGGACGAAGGTGATGCCGACCTCGGTCTGGATGCGCTTGAGCTCCAGCTGCATCTGGCGGCGGAGCTTGAGGTCGAGGGCGCCGAGGGGTTCGTCCAGGAGGAGGACCCGGGGGTGGTTGATCAGGGCGCGGGCGACGGCGACGCGCTGCTGCTGGCCGCCGGAGAGCTGGTGCGGCTTGCGGCGGGCGTACGGGCCGAGTTCGACCAGTTCGAGCATGTCCTCGACCTGCTTGCGCACCGACTTGATGCCGCGGCGGCGCAGGCCGAAGGCGACGTTCTCGTAGATGTCGAGGTGCGGGAAGAGGGCGTAGTTCTGGAAGACGGTGTTGACCGGCCGTTTGTACGGCGGCAGGTGGGTGACGTCCTGGTCGCCGAGGAGGACGGCGCCGGTGGTGGGCTCCTCCAGGCCGGCGATCATCCGCAGGGTGGTGGTCTTGCCGCAGCCGGACGCGCCGAGCAGGGCGAAGAACGATCCGGCGGGGATGGTCAGGTCGAGCGGCTGGACGGCGGTGAAGTCGCCGAAGACCTTGCTGATGCCGGTGAGGCGGACGTCCTGGCCGGCGCCGCCGGTGGTCTGCTCTGTCATGTTCTCTCGCTGTCCCTGTAGGGCTGGGGGGGCGGACGGCTGGTCAGGCGCCGATGAGCTTGGCGAACTTGGCCTCGTAGGCCGTCTCCTCGGCCTCGGAGAGTGCCCGGAAGGGGTGTCCCTTGGTGACCATGTTCTGGTCGGGCACGATCAGCGGGTTGGCGGCGGCTTCCTTGTCGATCTTCTCCAGCTCCTCCTTGGTGCCGATCACGGGCGGCACAAAGGTGATCCCGGCGGCGAGTTCGGCCGCGATCTTGGGCTGGTAGTACCAGTCGATGAGCGCCTCGGCGTTGCGCAGGTGCCTGGACTTGCGCGGCACCATCATGTTGTCGGTCGAGGTGATGTAGCCGGCCTCGGGGATGACGTACTCGATGTCCGGGTTGTCGATCCGCATCTGGACCAGGTCGCCGCCCCAGGCCGCACAGGCGGCGATGTCGCCCTTGGCCAGCTCGTCGCCGTAGTCGTTGCCGGTGAAGCGGCGTATCTGGCCGCTGTCGGCGCCCTTCTGGAGGCGGGCGAGGGCGGCGTCGAAGTCGTCCGTGGTGAAGGACTCGGGCCGCTTGCCCATGTCGAGCAGGGTGAGGCCGATGGAGTCGCGCATCTCGGAGAGGAAGGTGACCCGTCCCTTGAGGGAGGGGTCGGTGAGCAGCTGGGTGACGCTGGTGACAGGCTTGCCGCCGGTGGCCTTGCGGTTGTACGCGATCATGGTGGTGACGCCGGCCCAGGGGTAGCTGTAGCCGCGGCCGGGGTCCCAGTCGGGGCTGCGGAAGCGCTGCTCCAGGTTGGCGAAGGCGTGCGGGAGGCGCGAGGGGTCGAGCTTCTCGGCCCAGCCGAGGCGGATGATGCGGGCCGCCATCCAGTCGGTGAGGATCATCAGGTCGTAGCCGGTGTTCTGGCCGGCGGCGAGCTGCGGCCGGATCTTGCCGAAGAACTCGACGTTGTCGTTGATGCCCTCGGTGTACTTCACCTGGATGCCGGTGGCCTTGGTGAAGGCGTCGAGGGTGGGGCGGCGGCCCTTGTCCTTCTCATCGACGTCGATGTACAGCGGCCAGTTGGCGAAGTTGACGACCTTCTCCTTGGCGGAGTCGTCCTCGGTGCCGGAGGAGGCTCCGGTGTTGCCCTGGGCAGCCGGGATGCCGCAGGCGGTGAGGGTCCCGGCGGCGAGCGCGCCGAGTCCTGCGGCGCGGAGCAGCGACCGGCGGGTGAGGGCGGCCCGCCCCTGGGTCAGGCTGCGTTCCCAAGCCTTGCGAACCGGCTCGGACAGTCCTTCGTGCAGCTCCATGTGGTGCAGCCCTCCCGGGTGCGGTCTGGGTGGGCCGGCCGCCGTCGCGGGGCGGCCGGCCCGGGTGGTTATCTGTCTCCGAAGATGGTGCGGTGCCAGTCCTTGCGGACGACCGCGGTGGTGTCGTACATGACGTGCTTGACCTGGGTGTACTCGTCCAGGGAGTACTGCGACATGTCCTTGCCGTAGCCGGAGGACTTGTAGCCGCCGTGCGGCATCTCGCTGATGATCGGGATGTGGTCGTTGATCCAGACGCAGCCGGCCTGGAGGTCGCGGGTGGCGCGCAGCGAGCGGTGGACGTCGCGGGTCCAGGCCGAGGCGGCGAGCCCGTACGGGGTGTCATTGGCCAGCCGCAGGCCCTCGTCGTCGCTGTCGAACGGGAGGACCACCAGGACCGGGCCGAAGATCTCGCTCTGCACCACCTCGGCGTCCTGGCCGACGCCGGTGATCAGGGTGGGCCGGTAGTAGGCGCCGGGGCGCAGGTCGGTGCCGTCGTGGCCGGTCTCGGGGGCCTCGCCGCCGGTGACGATCACGGCTCCGGCGGCGCGGGCCCGGTCCACGAAGCCGGCGACGCGGTCGCGCTGGGTGTGCGAGACCAGCGGGCCGAGGTCGGTCTGCGGGTGGTACGGGTTGCCGAGGCGGACCTGCCCGTAGAGCTCGGCGACGCCGGCCACGAAGGCGTCGTACAGCGGCCGCTGCACATAGGCGCGGGTGGCGGCGGTGCAGTCCTGGCCGCTGTTGATCAGGGAGGCGGCGACGGCGCCGTGCACGGCGGCGTCCAGGTCGGCGTCGTCAAAGACGACGAAGGGGGCCTTGCCGCCGAGTTCCAGGTGGGTGCGCTTGACGGTGCGGGTGGCCAGCTCGGCGACCCGCTTGCCGACGCCGGTGGAGCCGGTGAAGGAGACCATGGCCACGCCGGGGTGGGAGACCAGGTGCTCGCCGGCGGTGCGGCCGGCGCCGGTGACGATGTTGACGACGCCGTCGGGGATGCCCGCGTCGGTGCATGCCTGGGCGAACATCAGCGAGGTCAGCGGGGTGAGCTCGGCGGGCTTGAGCACGATGGTGTTGCCGGCTGCGATGGCCGGAAGGATCTTCCAGGCGGCCATCTGCAACGGGTAGTTCCACGGCGCGATGGAGCCGACCACGCCCACGGCCTCGCGGCGGACGTAGGAGGTGTGGTCGCCGGAGTACTCGCCGGCGGCCTTGCCCTCCAGATTGCGGGCGGCGCCGGCGAAGAAGGCGGCGTTGTCGACGGTGCCGGGCACGTCGAACTCGGTGGAGAGCTTGATCGGCTTGCCGGTCTGGGCGCTCTCCACGGCGGCGAGGTCGCCGGCGCGCTCGGCGAGGAGGGCGGAGAGCCGGGAGAGCGCCTCGGAGCGGGCGCCGGGGGTGGCGCCCGACCACTCGGGGAGGGCCTGCCGGGCGGCGGCGACGGCGGCGTCGACGTCCTCGGCGGAGGCCAGGCGCACCCGCTGCACCAGCGAGCCGTCGGCCGGGTCGACGACGTCGAACTCCTCCTCGGCGGTGCCCTCGCGCAGCTCTCCGGCGATGTACTGGGCCCCCGGGAACTTCGGGGTCCCCGCCGCGAGGCGAGTGCCGACAGCTGTCCGGTCCATGTGTCTGTCCTCCATGCGCGTGTCCCGCGCCCCGGTGGGCGGCTGGGGAGGCCGCCCGAGTGTCACCGGCCCTGCCGGGCCCTTGCGCCGCTGCGCCGATGGATCGGCGTGTAGCAGCCCGCGCCTTGTCTGTAGTGTCGAACGCCGGGATTGCGCGATCCTCGCAGAGCCCGGCCGATGCGGCAAGGGATTCCGTTGTTGCCATTGGGTAAATCGACGGAATCTGCGACTGATCACGGTTGCCACCACTGTCGACCCCGTGACCATGCCGTCTACGGCGTGAAAGGGACAACTATCACTCTGACAGGTGAAGCGCCATCGCACTTACACCTTGCGAATGCCGCCGCGAGGCAACAGGTCGTCGCGGAGATGCATGATTCCCCTGACACCCTGCTCCAGGAGGCAAGCCGTTGTTCCCCACCGTCGCCCATGTGCTGGACCTGGACGTCGTCCGCCGAGGACTGCCGGTGGTGCTGGCCGGGCGTGACCGGCTGGAACGTCCGGTCCGCTGGGTACATGTCAGCGAACTGCCGGATGTCGCCGGTCTGCTCCAGGGCGGGGAGCTGGTGCTCACCACCGGCATCGCGCTGCCCGAGGACCGCGACGGCCTGGCCCGCTATGTGCGGGAACTGGCCGAGGTCGGTGCGGCGGGGCTGGTGGTGGAGTTCGGGCGCCGGTACTTCGACACTCTGCCGCGCGCCCTGGTGTACGCCGCCGAGCAGCGCGGCCTGCCGCTGATCGCGCTCCGCCGCGAGCTGCGCTTTGTCGCGGTGACCGAGGCGGTGCACGCCCTGGTGGTCAATGCGCAGCTGGAGGAGTTGCGGGCGTCGGAGGCGGTGCACCAGACGTTCAACGAGCTGGCCGTGGAGGGCGCGGAGCCTGCGGAGGTGGTCCGCCAGGTGGCGCTGATGTCGGGCCTGCCGGTGGTGCTGGAGAACCTCGCCCACCAGGTGCTCGCGTACGACACCGCCGGCGGAGAGGCCGAGGAGCTGCTGGAGGGGTGGGAGCAGCGCTCGCGCGGGGTGCGGCCGGCCGGGCGTACCGGCCATGACCCGAGGACCGGCTGGCTGGTCACCACGGTGGGGGCGCGCGGCCATGACTGGGGGCGGCTGGTCCTGGTCGGGGAGCCCGGCCCGGCGCCGGAGGCCCAGATGGCACAGGGGGCGGAGGCGGCACAGGGGGCGGGGGCGGAAGCGGGCACGGCGGTCCCGCACCGGCATGCGATGCTGCTGGAGCGCGGCGCCTCCACGCTGGCCCTCAACCGGCTGCTGGTGCGCGACCGGGAGAGCCTGGAGCGGCAGACCCACCGCACCCTGCTGTCGGGCATCCTCACCCATGCCCTGACGGTCTCCGAGGTCTCCCTGCGGGCCACCGCGCTCGGCGTGCCACTTGAGGGGCGGCGGCTGGTCGGCGTGGTGCTGCGGCGGCGGTACGGGGCGGCCACGGCGGCGCTGGAGGCCCAGGCCCGGCTGCGGGACTTCGCGGAGACCGCCGCCGCGGCGGTCAAGGAGCGCCGGATGACCGCGCTGGTCGGCGCACTGGACGACGAGAGCGTCGGCCTGCTGGTGGCGCTGGGGCCGCATGACGACGAGCATGCCTCGCTGGAGGGCTTCACCGCGGCGCTGCGCCGGCTGGTCGGGCAGGGCGCGGGGGCAGGGCAGGGGGCGGCCCCGGAGCCGGTGGTGGCCGTCGGCTCCTCGGTGGGATCGGTGCGGGACGCCCGGCGCACCCTGCTGGAGGCCACCCAGGTCGCGGACTCCGCCGTCCATGTCGCCGCCCCGGGGGCGCGCGGCGCTTCGTACTACCGGCTGCCGGATGTGCGGCTGCGCGGCCTGCTGCACCTGCTGCGGGACGACGCCCGGTTGCAGACGTATGTGGAGCGGGAGCTGGGGCCGCTGCTGGCGTATGACGCGGAGCACTCCACCCAGCTGGTGCGGATGCTGCGGGTCTACCTGGAGCAGGGGCGCAACAAGTCGGCGGCGGCGGATGCCGCGCACCTCTCCCGGCCGTCGTTCTACGACCGGCTGCACAAGGTCGAGCGGGTGCTGGGGGTCGACCTGGACCAGGTGGAGTCCTGCCTGTCGCTCCATGTGGCGCTGCTGGCGCTGGACGCGGTACGGCGGTAGCGGCGGGACAGGGGGCGCTGTGCGGGGCCTTACAGGCCGACGATCTTGTCCCAGGTGCGGTGGAACTCCGGGCGCTCCTCGGCGGTGATGTCACGCATCACATGCAGCCGCCTGCGCAGCTCGGCGGTGGGGAAGATCAGCGGGTCGTCGGCCAGCTCGGCGGTCTCCTCGTCGTCGCTGTCGGCGAGCACGGCCTGCGCGGCGGGCACCGGGCAGAGGTAGTTGACCCAGGCGGCCAGCTCGGCGGCGACCTCGGGCCGGTAGTAGTAGTCGATCAGCCGCTCGGCGTTGCGCTTGTGCTCGGCGCGGTTGGGGATCATCAGGCTCTCCGACCACAGCTCGCCGCCCTCCTCCGGGACCACGAACTCGATGTCGGGGTTGTCCGCCTGGAGCTGGATCACATCCCCCGAGTACGCCTGGCAGGCCAGCACGTCCCCGGTGGTGAGGTCCTTGGTGTAGTCGTTGCCGGTGAACCGGCGGATGTGCCGGGTGTCCACCATCTTCTGGAGGTGCGCCACCACGCGGTGGTAGTCGTCGGCGGTGAAGCGGGCGATGTCGCTCCCCTGGGCGAGCAGCAGCAGCGCGAGCGCCTCGTCCATGCCGGAGAAGAGGGTGACCCGGCCCTTGAGGTCGGCTGCCCACAGGTCGGCGCTGCTCTTCAGCTCCCGGCCGAGCTTCTTCCGGTTGTAGGCGATGCCGGTGATACCGGACTGCCAGGGCACGCTGTGGGCGCGCTCCGGGTCGAAGGCGGGGTGGCGCAGCTGCGGGTCGAGGTTCTTGACGACATGCGGCAGGTTGGCCTTGTCCAGCGTCTGGACCCAGCCGAGGGCGACATAGCGGGAGGCCATCCAGTCGCTGATGACGACGAGGTCGCGCTCCGGGTCCTGGCCGTTCATCAGCGCCGGGCTGATCTTGCCGAAGAACTCGTCGTTGTCGTTGATCTCCTCGGTGTAGGCGACCTTGATGCCCGTCTCCTTGCTGAAGGCGTCGAGCGTGGGCCGCTTGTTCGGGTTCTCGTCGTCGACGTCGATGTAGAGCGTCCAGTTGGAGAAGCGCAGCAGCCGGTCGCGGGCCGAGCGGTCGGCGGCGGAGCGCCGGTCCTCGGCGACGTAGGCGGACGGCACGCCGCAGCCGGCCAGGGCGGCACCGCCCAGCAGTCCGGCGGCTCCGGCGCCGGCCGTGCGGAGCACGGTGCGGCGGCTCGGGGCGGGGGTGGCGGCGGGCCGGGCGGTACGGCGCATGAGTTCTGGCTCCTGGGAGGGGCGGGGGGACCGGCGGGGGGAGGAGGGAGGATCGGAGGGAGGATCGCAGCATGTCCGGGCGGGGCCCGACCGGGCAACTCCCAGGGCGTCGTCGGCAGGCCGCCTCGGCTGACACTCTGTAGGCCGGGGCCTGCGGACGGGTGGGCCCGTGGGCTGACCCGGCGCCGGGGCCGTGGGTACAGTTCGGCAGCAGCCGAGCGAGAGTGGCGGCGGCTCGGAGCCGCCGCGGCACAGCAACACCCAGACACCGACAGGCCAGACACCGACAGGACAGGGACGGCGGGGCACGTGGACGACATCGACCGGGCGATCCTCAAGGAGTTGCAGAGTGACGGCCGCATCGCCTACGCGGACCTCGGCCCCAAGGTGGGCCTCTCCGCCTCGGCGGCCCGGCAGCGGTTGCAGCGGCTGCTGGACTCCAAGATGGTGCAGGTCGTCGGGGTCACCGACCCGATGGCGATGGGCCGGCAGTCGATGGCGCTGCTGGGCATCTCGGTCGACGGCGACCCCCGGGCGGTCGCGGACGAGCTGGCGGGGTGCGAGGAGGTCGTCTACATGGTGCTGACCGCCGGTCCGTACGACCTCTTCGCCGAGGTGGTGTGCCGTCAGCCCGCCGACCTGCTGGACCTGGTCAATGACGTGGTGCGGCCGATCGAGGGCGTGACCGGGGTGGAGACCTTCCCGTACTTCTCCATCCACACCCACCGCTTTCTGTGGGACGTGGGCTGAGCCGGGGTGTGCGGCGGCCCCGGAAGGCACTGCCTTCCGGGGCCGCTCACATCGCGTGGCGCCGGATCGCCGGGTGGGTCAGATCGCCGACATCACGTGCTTGACGCGGGTGTAGTCCTCGAAGCCGTAGGCGGAGAGGTCCTTGCCGTAGCCGGACTTCTTGAAGCCGCCGTGCGGCATCTCGGCGACCAGCGGGATGTGGGTGTTGATCCAGACGCAGCCGAAGTCGAGCACCTTGGACATCCGCATGGCGCGGGCGTGGTCCTTGGTCCACACCGAGGAGGCGAGCGCGTAGTCCACGCCGTTGGCGTAGGCGACGGCCTGCTCCTCGTCGGTGAACTTCTGCACGGTGATGACCGGGCCGAAGACCTCATTCTGGATGATCTCGTCGTCCTGGCGCAGCCCGGAGACCACGGTGGGGGCGAAGAAGTAGCCCCGGTCGCCGACCCGCTTGCCGCCGGCCTCGACCTTGGCGTGCTCGGGCAGCCGCTCGATGAAGCCGCTGACCTGCTTCAGCTGGTTGGCGTTGTTGAGCGGACCGTAGAGCACGTCCTCCTCGTCGATGCCGCCGGTCTTGGTCTCGGCGGCGGCCTTGGCGAGGGCGGCCACGAACTCGTCGTGCACCGACTCGTGCACCAGCACCCGGGTGGCGGCGGTGCAGTCCTGGCCGGCGTTGAAGAAGCCGGCCACCGAGATGCCCTCGACGGCGGCCGGGATGTCGGCGTCCTCGAAGACCACGACCGGGGCCTTGCCGCCGAGCTCCAGGTGGACCCGCTTGAGGTCCTTGGAGGCGCTCTCGGCGACCTGCATGCCGGCCCGTACGGAGCCGGTGATGGAGGCCATGGCGGGGGTCTTGTGCTCCACCATCAGGCGGCCGGTGTCGCGGTCGCCGCAGATGACGTTGAAGACGCCCTTGGGCAGGACCTCGCCCATGATCTCGGCGAGCAGCACGGTGGAGGCCGGGGTGGTGTCGGACGGCTTGAGCACCACGGTGTTGCCGGCCGCGATGGCGGGCGCGAACTTCCAGACCGCCATCATCATCGGGTAGTTCCACGGCGCCACCTGGGCGCAGACGCCCACCGGCTCACGGCGGACGAAGGAGGTCAGGCCCTCCATGTACTCACCGGCCGACTTGCCCTCCAGCAGGCGGGCCGCACCGGCGAAGAACCGGATCTGGTCCACCATCGGCGGGATCTCCTCGGAGCGGGTGAGCTCCCGGGGCTTGCCGGTGTTGCGACACTCGGCCTCGATCAGCTCCTCGGCCCGGGCCTCGATCGCGTCGGCGATCTTGAGCAGCGCCAGCTGGCGGGCGGCGGGAGTGGTGTCGCGCCAGGTCGTGAACGCCTCGGCGGCGGCGGCCATGGCGGCGTCGACGTCGGCCTCGCCGGAGAGCGGGGAGGTGGCGTACGCCTCGCCGGTGGTGGGGTCGATCACCTGGAGGGTGCGGCCGTCCACCGCGTCGACGAACTCACCGTTGATGTAGTTGCGCAGCGCGCGAAGATCGCTCACGGACCTCTCCTCGAATCCTGCATTCGGGTCGCCGGGTGGCCGCACCGGGCGATGCACGGTGCACTGAAGTATGTACGGATTGCGGACAGGCAGTCCTGCTGCCCGTACATATGGCCCAGCCTAGCGCTGGAGGCGACGGTATCGACATACCTCCGCAGCCACAACGATGGAATCAGTGATGATCCGGAACATCTGCAACGGATTCCCTTGCTAATGGGCGATCAATCGTGCAGAGTGGTGGCCGTGGCCAACCGCGACCGGAACGGCAGCGTTCCCCTCGACTCCGTATCGAAGGCGATCATCGAGCAGTTGCAGGAGGACGGGCGCCGCCCCTACGCCGCCATAGGCAAGGCCGTCGGCCTGTCCGAGGCAGCGGTGCGGCAGCGCGTCCAGAAGCTGCTCGACCAGGGCGTGATGCAGATCGTCGCCGTCACCGACCCCCTCACGGTCGGCTTCACCCGGCAGGCGATGGTCGGGATCACCATCGAAGGGGACATCGACCCCGTCGCCGACGCACTGGCCGCACTGGACGAGGTGGACTACGTCGTCGCCACCGCAGGCTCGTTCGACCTGCTCGCCGAGCTGGTCTGCGAGGACGACGAGCATCTCCTCGAACTGATCAACAAGCGCATCCGCGCCCTTCCCGGGGTGCGGAGCACCGAGAGCTTCGTCTACCTGAAGCTCCGGAAACAGACCTACACCTGGGGCACCAGATGACCGCGAACCCGGCCCAAAAGGACCTGTCGAAGTCTGCCTACGACCATCTGTGGATGCACTTCACCCGGATGTCGTCGTACGAGAACGCTCCCGTCCCGACCATCGTCCGGGGCGAGGGCACCTACGTCTACGACGCCGAGGGCCGCAAGTACCTCGACGGCCTCGCCGGCCTGTTCGTGGTGCAGGCCGGCCACGGACGGCGGGAGCTGGCCGAGGTCGCCGCCAAGCAGGCCGCCGAGCTCGCCTTCTTCCCCGTGTGGAGCTACGCCCACCCGAAGGCGATCGAGCTGGCCGAGCGGCTGGCGAACTACGCGCCGGGCGACCTGAACAAGGTCTTCTTCTCCACCGGCGGCGGCGAGGCGGTCGAGACCGCCTGGAAGCTCGCCAAGCAGTACTTCAAGCTGACCGGCAAGCCGACCAAGTACAAGGTCATCTCGCGCGCCGTCGCCTACCACGGCACCCCGCAGGGCGCCCTCTCCATCACTGGCCTGCCGGGCCTGAAGGCCCCGTTCGAGCCGCTGGTGCCGGGCACCCACAAGGCCCCCAACACCAACATCTACCGCGCCCCGATCCACGGCGACGACCCGGAGGCCTTCGGCCGCTGGGCCGCCGACCAGATCGAGCAGCAGATCCTCTTCGAGGGCCCGGAGACCGTCGCCGCCGTCTTCCTGGAGCCGGTGCAGAACGCCGGCGGCTGCTTCCCGCCGCCGCCCGGGTACTTCCAGCGGGTCCGCGAAATCTGCGACCGCCACGATGTGCTGCTCGTCTCGGACGAGGTCATCTGCGCCTTCGGCCGGCTGGGCACCATGTTCGGCGCCGACAAGTTCGGCTACCAGCCCGACATGATCACCTGCGCCAAGGGCATGACCTCGGGCTACTCCCCGATCGGCGCCACGATCATCTCGGACCGCCTCGCCGAGCCGTTCTACAAGGGCGACAACACCTTCCTGCACGGCTACACCTTCGGCGGCCACCCGGTCTCCGCGGCGGTGGCGCTGGCCAACCTCGACATCTTCGAGCGCGAGGGCCTCAACCAGCATGTGCTCGACAACGAGCACAAGTTCCTGTCGACCCTCCAGCGGCTGCACGACCTGCCGATCGTCGGCGACGTGCGCGGCAACGGGTTCTTCTACGGCATCGAGCTGGTGAAGGACAAGGCCACCAAGGAGTCCTTCAACGACGACGAGGTCGAGCGCGTCCTGTACGGCCACGTCTCCAAGAAGCTCTACGAGAACGGCCTGTACTGCCGCGCCGACGACCGTGGCGACCCGGTGATCCAGCTGGCCCCGCCGCTGATCGCCGACCAGTCGACCTTCGACGAGATCGAGCAGATCCTGCGGGCCACCCTCACCGAGGCGTGGACCAAGATCTGATCCGCAGGATCGGACGAGGACCTTCTGTCCCACCCTCCGCCCAGGGGCGGTTCCCGGCAATGGGAACCGCCCTTTGGCGCATCCATGCGGTCCTATATGTCTGATTGGATGTACTTCGCACCGTGTGCCGCGACCTCTTCGTGTCCTTGTCGTTCTAATCTGACATCCGACACCTAGAGCCGGAGGTTCTCTTGACAGCGGCCCCGCCGGACAACGACATGCTCCGGGCGTGCGGCGTGGTGAAGTCCCACGACGGCACCCCCGCACTGCGCGGCGTCTCGCTCGGGGTGCGCCAGGGCGAGGTCCTGGCGGTCACCGGCCCCCGAGGATCCGGGAAGACCACCCTGCTGGGGTGCCTCGGCGGTCTGCTGCCGGTGGACGACGGCGAGGTCTGGTTCGACGACATCCCCGTCCACTCCCTCCCCCGGGCGGCCCGCGAGCGGCTGCGCCTGGAGAACTTCGGCTGGGTCGGCTCCGAGCCCCAGCTGCTGCCCGAACTCACCGCCAGGGAGAATGTCGCCCTGCCGCTGCTGCTGGCCGGCGCCGGCCACCGGGCCGCCACCACGGCGGCCTACGAGTGGCTGGAGCGCCTGGACGTCGCCGACTGCGCCCGCAGCCGCCCCGCCGAGCTGATCCAGTCCCAGCGGCAGCGGATCGCCGTCGCCCGCGCCCTGGCGCCGCAGCCCCGGGTGGTCCTCGCCGACGACCCCACCGCGCCGCTCCACCGCGAGGCCCAGGAGCAGGTGCTGCGGATACTCACCACGGCCGCCCGCTCGCATGACCTCACCCTGGTACTGGCGCTGCACGAACCCGAGCAGGCCAAGCACGCCGACCGCGTCGTGGCGCTGCTGGACGGGCACCTCCCGGCTCCGGTCGCCACACCCGTGGCCGCCGCCGTGACGGCCGCCGCCACCCCCGCCTGACGTACCGCCGCACCGTCGCACACCCGACGCACCGTCACGCACCGGCACGCACCGCGCCTGACGCACCGTCGCCCACCCGACCGCCCGACCGCCCACCCGGGCGGTCGGACCTGGAAGGAAGCCGTCCACCGGTGTTCTACCTCCGCCTGGCCCGGGGCTACCGGGTCCTCGACCTCGGTCGCTGGATCCTCACCGCAGCCGTCTCCGCAGCCGCCGCAGCGCTGCTGCTCCGGGCCCTCGGCCGCGCCCTGGTCGACCCGCCCGGTACCGCCGCCGCGGTCTCGGCCGCCCGGCTCGGCTGGTGCCTGCCACCGCTCGCGGTGATCGGCTGGCTCTCCGCCGCCTGCGCCCGCGCCCTGCCGGGGCAGCGGCCCGAGCGCATCGCCGGTCTGACCGCCGCCGGTGCCGGACCCGTCCGCATCCGGCTGCTGGTGGCCGGTGAGACCGCCCTGGCCTGCACGGCGGGCAGCCTGCTGGCGCTGCTCGGCTTCCTGGTACTGCGCAATGACATCGCCGGGGCCACCCTCGCCCCCGAGGTGGGCATGGGCACCGGGCTCCCCACCGCCGCACCGCTCACCCTGCTGCTGCTGGTACCGCTGATGGGCGCGGCGGCCGCCGCCGGGGCCGTACCGGCCCGCGACACCCTGCCCGGGCGGCCCACCGAACCGGCCGTACGCCCGCTCGGGCCGCTCCGCACCGTCGTGGCACTGGCCGCCGTGGTGGTCGGGGTCGCCATCGAGCTCTACGGCCTGCACAGCGGTGCCCGCCCGCTGCGGGTGGCGGCCGGGCTGGGCACCACCACCGCCGTCGCGGCCTGCGGTTGGGCGCTGGCGCTGCTGGGACTGGCGCTCACCGTGCCGCTGAAGCTCTCGCTGGCGGGCCGGCTGCTGGTCGCACGGCACCCCCGGGCCGCCCGGCTGCTGGCCGGCCGGGGTCTGGAGGCCGAGGCCCTGCGGCTCGGGACGCCCCTGGGGCTGCTGTCGCTCACCCTCGCCGCCGTGGCCGCCGCCGGGGTGCGCTGGGCGACCGGCAGCGGACCGGGTGGGCCGCTGCCGGTGGTCGAGGCCGTGCTGATCGGCCTCTGCGCGGTGGCCGCAGTCGGCGTGACGCTGATCGAGACCCGCACCGTCCGCCGCCCGCTGCTCGCCGCCGTACGCCGCCTGGGCGCCCCCGCCGGCCTGCTGCGCAGCGCGGCCCTGCTGCGGGCCGCCGCCGCGAGCGCCGTGGTGCTGGTCACCGCGACCGCAGCGGCCGGGCTGACGGCGCTGGCACTGAGCCGCTGAGCCGCTGGGCCGCTGGGCCGCTGGGCCGCTGGGCCGCTGGGCCGCTGACAGGCGGCGTACCGCCGTGGGTCAGCCGGCGGCGGCGAGCTGGCCGCAGGCGCCGTCGATCTCCTGGCCACGGGTGTCGCGGACGGTGACCGGAACGCCGTGGGCCTCCAGCCGGCGGACGAACTCGCGCTCGTCCTCGGGACGGGAGGCGGTCCACTTGGAGCCGGGCGTGGGGTTCAGCGGGATCAGGTTGACGTGCACCCGGTGGTTCTTCAGCTTGCGGCCGAGCAGGTCGGCACGCCACGCCTGGTCGTTGATGTCCTTGATCAGCGCGTACTCGATGGAGACCCGGCGGTTGGACTTCTCCGCGTAGGTCCAGGCGGCGTCCAGCACCTCGGACACCTTCCAGCGGGTGTTCACCGGGACCAGGGTGTCGCGCAGCTCGTCGTCGGGGGCGTGCAGCGACAGCGCCAGCCGTACGCTCAGGCCCTCGTCGGCCAGCCGGTGCATCGCCGGGACCAGGCCGACGGTGGAGACGGTGATACCGCGCTGGGAGAGGCCAAAGCCGTCGGGCGCGGGGTCGGTGAGCCGGCGGATGGCGGCCAGCACCCGGTTGTAGTTGGCCAGCGGCTCGCCCATGCCCATGAAGACCACGTTGTTGAGCCGCGTCGGCCCGCCGGGGGTGCTCTCCGGCGCTTCCGCAGGCCCGCCGAGGGCTCCGGCCCGGAGGTCGCGCATGCCTGCGGCGATCTGCTCCACGATCTCGGCGGTGGAGAGGTTGCGGGTCAGCCCGGCCTGGCCGGTGGCGCAGAAGGGGCAGTTCATACCGCAGCCGGCCTGGGAGCTGATGCACATGGTCACCCGGTCCGGGTAGCGCATCAGCACCGACTCCACCAGGGTGCCGTCGAAGAGCTTCCAGAGCGTCTTGCGAGTGGTGTCGCCGTCGCAGGAGACATGCCGCACCACGGACATCAGGTCCGGCAGCAGCGCCTCGGCCAGCCGGTCGCGGGAGGCCGCGGGGATGTCGGTCCACTCGGCGGGGTCGGCGGAGAGCCGCCCGAAGTAGTGGCGGGACAGCTGGTTGGCGCGGAACGGCTTCTCCCCCAGCTCGGCCACCGCCTCCCGGCGGTCGGCGGCGCTGAGGTCGGCGAGGTGGCGCGGCGGCTTGGCACCGCGCGGCGCGGCAAAGGTGAGTTCTCCGGGTGCAGGCATGGTTCCCCCAGTGTCTCAGATGCGCGCGCATGCCCGGGCCGGGCCCGGAGACGGCGGCGGCCCCGGGCCGGTCGCCGGGGCCGCCGTGGACGTACGGGGTGCTACGGGAAGGGTGTCAGGCTCCGACGAAGGCGGCGAAGAGCAGCCAGCTGACCGGGGCGGTGGGCAGCAGGGAGTCCAGCCGGTCCATGATGCCGCCGTGGCCGGGGAGCAGGGTGCCCATGTCCTTGATCCCCAGATCCCGCTTGATCATGGACTCGGCCAGGTCGCCCAGGGTGGCGACGACCGCAGCGCAGCCGCCGAGCACCAGGCCCTGCCACCAGGCACCGCCCTCGATCATCAGCTGCATGCCCAGCGCACCGGCCACCATGGAGAGCGCGACGCCGCCCGCCAGACCCTCGCGGGTCTTGCCGGGGCTGATCCGGGGCGCCAGCTTGTGGCGGCCGAACTTGAAGCCCACCGCATAGGCGCCGGTGTCGCTGCAGACCGTGATCAGCAGAAAGAGCAGCACCCGCCGAGGGCCGTCGTCGGCGTGCAGCATCAGGGCCACAAAGGTGGCCAGGAACGGTACGTAGAAGGCGGTGAAGATGCCTGCGGTGACATCCCGGAGGTAGCCCTCCGGGGCCTCCCGCATCCGCCACACCAGCACCACCAGCGCGGTGAGCGCCAGCGCCGCCGCCGAGCCCTCAGGACCGAACGCATACCCGGCGGCGAGCATCGCCGCGCTGCCCGCGACCAGCGGGATCTGCGGTACCCGGATGTCCTTGCGCTCCGCCAGGCGGCTGGTGAGCTCCCAGACGCCCATGCCGACCGCCGCCATCACCACGACGAGGAAGAGCACCTTGACGAAGAGGAGCGAGGCGACGATGACCGCGCCCAGGCCGACGCCGACCCCTATCGCGGCCGGCAGGTTGCGGCCCGCGCGCGGCTTGCGGGGCTGCTGGTCGTCCGGTGGGGCCACGGGAGTCTCCTGCCCGGGGAGGTGCCCGGCGCCGGGGTCGGTCGGGGACAGGTCCGAGTGGGCCGGCGCCTGGCGGCCGGCCCACTGTCGGTGCGCCGCGACCCCGGCGGCGGGGCGGCCTGGCAGGTCGGGCCCGTCGGGGCCCTGCGGGGAGGTCCCGGAGCCGGGAGATGACCCGCCGGGAGGAGTCGTGGCGTGGTTCATCAGACTTCGAGCAGCTCGGCTTCCTTGTGCTTGAGCAGCTCGTCCACCTGGCCCACATAGCGGGCGGTGACGTCCTCGAGCTCCTTCTCGGCGCGGCGCACCTCGTCCTCGCCGGCCTCGCCGTCCTTGACCAGCTTGTCCAGGGTCTCCTTGGCCTTGCGGCGCACGCTGCGGATGGAGATCTTGGCGTCCTCGCCCTTGTGGCGGGCGACCTTGATGTACTCCCGGCGGCGCTCCTCGGTCAGCTGCGGGAACACCACCCGGATGAGGGAACCGTCATTCGTCGGGTTGACGCCGAGGTCGGAGTCGCGGATGGCGGTCTCGATGGCCCGCAGCGCCGTCTTGTCGAACGGGGTGACGACGGCCATCCGGGGCTCGGGCACCGAGAAGGAGGCGAGCTGGTTGATCGGCGTCGGGGCGCCGTAGTAGTCGGCGGTGATCTTGGCGAACATCGCCGGGTGCGCACGGCCGGTACGGATGGCGGCGAAGTCGTCCTTGGCGACCTGGACCGCCTTCTCCATCTTCTCCTCGGCTTCGAGGAGGGTCTCTTCGATCACAGTCTGCTCCTGTCCGGTTCCCTGCTCGTCCCCTCCCGCGCCCGAATGGCGGGGCCAGGGGTCCGTAACGTCGTAACTCGCCGGGCCGCGTGGCGCGGTCAGGCCCTGCCTGCTTCCCGGCTGATCAGCGTGCCGATCTTCTCACCCCGCACCGCACGGGCGATGTTGCCCTCGGTGAGGAGCTCGAAGACCAGGATCGGCAGGGCGTTGTCCCTGCAGAGCGTGATCGCGGTGGCGTCGGCGACCTTGAGGTCGCGGGTCAGCACCTCGGAGTACTCCAGGGCGTCGAACTTCACCGCGTCCGGGTTGGTCTTGGGGTCGGAGTCGTACACGCCGTCCACCCCGTTCTTACCCATCAGCAGGGCCTCGGCGTGGATCTCCAGCGCCCGCTGGGCGGCGGTGGTGTCGGTGGAGAAGTACGGCATGCCCATACCGGCGCCGAAGATCACCACGCGCCCCTTCTCCAGGTGCCGCACGGCACGCAGCGGAAGGTAGGGCTCGGCGACCTGGCCCATGGTGATGGCGGTCTGCACCCGGGTCTCCACACCCTCCTTGATCAGGAAGTCCTGGAGGGCGAGGCAGTTCATCACCGTGCCGAGCATGCCCATGTAGTCGGAGCGCGCCCGGTCCATGCCACGGACCTGAAGCTCCGCGCCACGGAAGAAGTTGCCGCCGCCGACCACCACGGCGACCTGGGTGCCCGCGCGGACCACCGCCGCGATCTCGCGGGCGATGGCGTGCACCACATCGGGATCGACGCCGAGGCCGCCTCCCCCGGCGAGCGCCTCGCCGGACAGCTTGAGCAGCACGCGGCGGCGTACGCCGTCCTCAGTGGTCTCCCGCCCGGTCATCTGCATGGGACGACTCCTTCTCCAGCACGTACAGATGAGGAGGCCACCGCCGTGGGAACCGGTATGGTCACCTGCACGGCAATGGCCTCCTCGTCGTTCATGGTGTCGAACCCGCTCCCCCAGGGCGTCGGAGGGCTGTTCGACGTGTTCCGCTCTCTACCCTAGGGGTAGATCCCCGGAACGACCTCAGGCTCCGACGCGGAAGCGGGCGAAGCGCTTGAGGGTGACGCCCGCCTCGTCCAGAACCTTCTGGACGGTCTTCTTGTTGTCCTTGGCGAACGCCTGCTCCAGCACGGCGCTCTCCTTGACGAAACCGGTGACGCGGCCCTCGATGATCTTCGGCAGGGCGGCCTCGGGCTTGCCCTCCTCGCGGGCGGTGGCCTCGGCGACGCGGCGCTCGCTCTCCAGCACCTCGGCCGGGATGTCCTCACGGGAGAGGAACTTCGGCGCGAAGGCGGCGATGTGCTGCGCGACGTCCTTGGCGACCTCGGCGTTCTCCTTGTCGAGCTCGACCAGGACGCCGACCTGCGGGGGCAGGTCCGGAGAGGTGCGGTGCATGTAGACGGCGACGTAGCCGTCACCGGCGAACTGCGCGAAGCGGCGGAAGACGATCTTCTCGCCGAGGGAGGCGTTGGCCTCGTCCACAAACTGCTGGACGGTCTTGCCGGGCTCGATCTCGCTGGCCAGCGCGGCGTCGACATCGGCCGGGGCGGCCTTGGCGACATGCGCGGCGATGGCGTTGGCCACCTCGACGAACCGGTCGCCCTTGGCGACGAAGTCCGTCTCGCAGTTCAGCTCGACCAGGACGCCGGAGTTGCCGCCCTCCAGGAGGGAGACGACGGCGCCGTTGGAGGCGTCGCGGCCCTCGCGCTTGGCCACGCCCTTCTGGCCCTTGATGCGCAGGATCTCGACGGCCTTCTCGACGTTGCCCTCGGCCTCGTCCAGCGCCTTCTTGCAGTCCATCATGCCGGCGCCGGTGAGCTCACGGAGCTTCTTGACGTCCGCGGCGGTGAAGTTCGCCATGGTTGTGAATCTCTTCTCGCGTCTCGCGTGTCTGCTGGGGTGGCACCGGGCCGGCGGGGTCGCCACCGCGCCCGGCACAGGTGCGAGGGGTAGGCGGCCGACGCGTGCTGCGGCGGCCGCCGTACCCCTCGACTGCGGAACGTCAGGCCTGCTGCTCGCCCTCGGCGGCCGGAGCCTCGGTGGCCTCGGCGGCCTCGGCAGCGGGGGCCTCGTCGGCCGAAGCCTCGGCAGCGGGGGCCTCGGCAGCGGCCGGCGCCTCGGCGGCCGGAGCCTCGTCGGCCTTCTTCTCGCCCTCCAGGAGCTCGCGCTCCCAGTCGGCCAGCGGCTGGTCGGCGCCCGGCTCGGCCTTGGCGTCACCGGTGGCGGCACCGGAACGGGCGATCAGGCCCTCGGCCACGGCGTCGGCGATCACGCGGGTCAGCAGAGTGACGGAGCGGATGGCGTCGTCGTTGCCCGGGATCTTGTAGTCGACCTCGTCGGGGTCGCAGTTGGTGTCGAGGATGGCGACAACCGGGATGTTGAGCTTCCGGGCCTCGCCGACCGCGATGTGCTCCTTCTTGGTGTCGACCACCCAGACGGCGCTCGGGACGCGCTGCATGTCGCGGATGCCGCCCAGGGTGCGCTCGAGCTTCTCGTGCTCGCGCTGCAGGACGAGCAGCTCCTTCTTGGTGAGGCCGGAGCCCGCGACATCGGTGAAGTCGATCTCCTCAAGCTCCTTCAGGCGCTGGAGGCGCTTGTAGACGGTCGAGAAGTTGGTGAGCATGCCGCCCAGCCAGCGCTGGTTCACGTAGGGCATGCCCACGCGGGTGGCCTGCTCGGCGATGGCCTCCTGGGCCTGCTTCTTGGTGCCGACGAAGAGGACGCTGCCGCCGTGGGCAACGGTCTCCTTGACGAACTCGAAGGCGCGGTCGATGTAGTTCAGCGACTGCAGGAGGTCGATGATGTAGATGCCGTTGCGCTCCGTGAAGATGAAGCGCTTCATCTTCGGGTTCCAACGGCGGGTCTGGTGACCGAAGTGGACGCCGCTCTCCAGCAGCTCCCGCATCGTGACGACGGCCATTGCCGTACTCCTCGGATCGTGCCCCCGTCGCGCCGTGGCGGACGGAGTCAGGCTCGGTTGTCCGCGGCGACCGGGTGGCCACCGCGCCTGACGCCCCGGCCGTGCCTGCCGTGGGGACCGGGTGCAGCGGAGGCTGCGCCACGGCTCATCGGACCGAGCGGCACTCGCACCGTGCTGACGCGGATTGCGAACCGCGTGCTGACGCATCGGTGGCGGGGCGTGCGAAGTCGACCCGGCACGCCGGGTCGCGACAGAAGTGTACGGGACAGGCGGCATGGCAGGCGACACAGCGCCGCGCGGGCCCGGGGACGCCCGGCCCGGTCGGCTGCGCCCCTCCTGCGGGTGACACGTTTATCCACACCCCGCGAGTCGTCCACAGGATGGCGAAGGGCGGTGGCGGGCCGGGGCGGTCGCAGGCACCGTACCGGCCATGACCGGTCCTCGTCCTCTGCTGCTCCCCGGCCGCGTACTCCCCCGCTGCGTGCTCCCCGGCTGCGCCGGACCGCTGCCACCGCCCGTCCCCGACCGGAGGGTGCTGGCCCTGCTCGGCGGGCTGGTGCTCACCTTGGCGCTCTGCCTCGCTCCGCCGCACCGGGCCGCCGAAGCCGCCGGCCGCGACGGGGGTGGGCCCGCACGGGCCTGGCCGCTGGGCGGCCGGATCGCCGTGCTGCGCGGCTTCGATCCGCCGCCGCTGCCCTGGCTACCGGGGCATCGCGGGGTGGACCTGGCCTCGGCAGGGGGTGCCGAGGTGCGGGCGGCGGCGGCCGGGATCGTCGCCTTCGCGGGGAGGGTCGGCGGGCGGGGCGCGGTGACCGTGGTCCACCCCGGGACCGGTGAGCCTCCGCTGCGGACCACCTATCTGCCGGTGGCCGCCGCGCTGCCGGTCGGCGCCCGGGTCGCGGCCGGGGAGACGGTCGGCCGGCTGGAGGCGGGCGGACAGTCGGAGAGGGGCGGACAGTCTGAGGCGGACGGACAGCCTCGGGCGGACGGGCCGCCTGAGACAGGCGGGTCGGCCGGCGGTGGCCACTGCCGGACGCCCTGCCTGCACTGGGGACTGCTGCGCGGCCGCCGCTACCTGGACCCGCTGGCGTTGCTCGGCCTCGGCCGGGTCCGGCTGCTGCCGTCCCATGTGCAGCAGGCGGCACCGGCGGCGTGGCCCCGCCCGGGCGCACCGGCGGCCACACCGTGCAGGGCCAGCTCCACCGCGGCGTCCGCGATCACCTCGGGGTCCTCGGCGGCGCCCAGCTCCTGCCTGCGGGCGGCCGACTCCACCAGCCCCTGGAGCAGCCCGGCGGCGAGCCCCGGCTGCTCATGGCCCAGCTCCCGCAGCGCGGAGACCACCAGCTCGACCAGTCGGCCGTGGGCGGCCCGGATGCGGTCGCGGGCGTCATCGTCCAGTTCGGCGGCCGAGATCGCGGTGACCGCGCGGTGCCGGGGGTCCCCGGCCAGGGCCAGCTGGGTGCGTACATACGCCTCCACCCGGGCCTCGGGGGTCGCTGCCTCGGCCATCGCGGTCTCGATCCGGGCCGACCAGACGGGGAAGTCGGCGGCGAAGAGCTCCTCGACCACCGCACCCCGGGAGCCGAAGTACTCATACACGGAGGACCGCGCCAGACCGGTGCGCGAGGCGAGCGCGGGAAAGGTCAGCGCATCCACGCCGCCTTCGACGAGCAGCGCGCGCGCGGCGGCGAGGAGGGCGGTGCGCTGCATCTCGCGGTGCGCGGCCAGGTTGGCCGCTCGGATCTTTGGCACCTGTCCACTGTACGGAGGCAGCGGCGGTGCGTCCCAGGGCGGCACGGGAACAGGCCCGCTGCGGCTACCTGGCGTCGGAGAGCTTGGCGCGCAGTTGCAGCACTGCCTTGGTGTGGATCTGGCTCACCCGGCTCTCGGTGACCCCGAGCACCTGGCCGATCTCGGCGAGGGTGAGGCCCTCGTAGTAGTACAGGGTCACCACCGTCTTCTCCCGGTCCGGCAGGGTGTTGACCGCACGGGCGAGCAGCCGGCGCAGCTCCCGGTCCTCGGCCACCTCCACGGGGTCGTCCGCAGCGGTGTCCACCAGGGTGTCCAGCAGGCTGAGCCCGTCGCCGCCCTCGCCCACCGGGTGCAGCAACTCGTCCAAAGCAGCCACATTGGCCAGCGACAACTGGCTGAAAATGGCGTGCAGCTCCTCCACCGGGATGCCCATCTCGGCGGCCACCTCGGGTTCATGGGGGGTGCGCCGCAGCCGGGTCTCCAGGGTCGCGTACGCGCGCTCCACCGCCCGCGCCTTCTGCCGCACCGAGCGGGGGATCCAGTCCAGCGCCCGCAACTCGTCGATGATGGCACCACGGATGCGGCTGATCGCATAGGTCTCGAACTTGATGGCGCGGTCGAGATCGAACTTCTCGATGGCGTCGATCAGCCCGAAAACGCCCGAGGAGACGAAGTCCGCCTGCTCGACATTGGCCGGCAGGCCCACCCCGACCCGCCCGGCCACGTACTTGACCAGCGGTGAGTAGTGCAGGATCAGCTGCTCCCGCAGGCGGCCGTCGCCGGTCGACTTATAGGAGCGCCACAGCTGGTCGAGTGCCGGGCGCTCGGCGGCCGCACCGCCGCGCCGGGCGCCGGGCGGCCTCGGAGGCTCGGACGAGGCCGTCGGCGGCGGAGCGGCTGCCTCCACGGCCGGAGCCGGGGCGGCGCTCTGCCCGCTGAGCCCGGACCGGGCGGGTCCGGCGCCTCCGGCCGCAGCTGCCGCCCCCGCCACCGCCGAGTGGATCTCGGGGGCAGGCCCCGGCCCAGCAGCCGAAGCCGTCAGGGCTCTGTCGCCGCCGGTCGCTCTCCGCCGGGGAATGTGTGTGGGCATGCGTCCTTGTGCGCCGTTCTGCCGAGTCGTGTGTCCGTATGGAAGTCGTGGCGAGCGTAGCGTGATCGGACGAGTGCTGAGAGCTACCCACTCCTGTCCATCCCTCGATCTGGTGGTGGGTATGCGCAGGTCGGGCGGGTGCGCCGGGGGCTGCGGGAGCCGTGTGGCGCCTCCGCCAGGATTCCCCCCACCTGGCCGCCGTACGGTGTTGCGTTCGATATCGATCGGGGGACCCGCTGTCACCCGGGCGGGTCGCCCCTGCGGCGGCGGGCGGTACGCCAGTGCGCTCCGGAGCGCTCGGCAAACCCCAGCGAGGCCAGCTCATAGAGCCGGTGCAGCACCTCGTCCGGCGGCAGCCCGGCGGCCCGGACGACCGCCTCGACCGGTGCACCGTCGGCGGCGGCCGGCAGTGCCTCCAGGACCCGGCGGGCCTCGGGGGGCAGCACATCCCACGGCAGCACCGGGCCCTGCTGCGGCCGAGCAAGGTCGCCGCCGATCCCGCCGACCAGCTCCACCACCTCGGCCGCGTCGGTGACCAGCGTCGCCGCGCCGCTGCGCAGCAGGGCGTGGACGCCGCCGGAGAGTTCCGAGGTCACCGGGCCGGGGACGCCGCAGGTGAGCCGGTTGAGGTCCCTGGCCCGGCGGGCGGTGCTCAGCGCGCCGCTGCGCAGGGCCGCTTCGACGACCACGGTCCCCCGGGTGAGGGCGGCGATCACGCGGTTGCGCAGCACAAAGCGGAAGCGGTTGGGGTGCTCACCCGGCGCCAGTTCACTGACCAGCAGGCCCTGCTGGGAGATGCGGCGGATCAGTTCGGTGTGGCCGCGCGGGTAGGCGATGTCGATCCCGCAGGCGAGGATGGAGACGGTGGGGCCGCCGACCGCCAGGGCGCCCCGGTGGGCGGCGGCGTCGATCCCGTACGCGGCGCCGGAGACCACCACCCAGCCGCGTTCGGCCAGTCCGGCTGCGAGTTCCCCGGCGACATGTGCGCCATAGGCCGTACAGGCGCGGGCACCCACGACGGCCACGGAGCGCAGGGCCAGCAGCCGCAGCGAGGCGGCGCCGGTCGTCCAGAGGCCGATGGGCCGGGCCGGTCCGAGGTCGTCCAGTTGGGTCGGCCATTCCGGATCGCCCGGGATGACGAACCGGCCGCCCAGGGCCCGGACCCGCTCCAGGTCGGCGGCCGGGTCAAGCCCGGGAGCGCGGACCCGGTAGCGGGCCAGCCGGGCGGCGGTGGCTCCGGGGGGCTTGCCACCCGTCTCGATGGTGCGCAGCAGGCGGGCTGCGCCGAGTTCCGCGATCCACTGCCCGACGGTGAGGTCGCCGGGCTCGGCAAGCCGGGTCAGCGCGACCCTGGCCAGCCGCTCCCGGTCGTCGGGGCCGGTAGGCGGCGCGGCCTCCTCGGGGTCGGTTCCTTCGAGGTCGAGAGGGATCTGGATCGGAGTCACCGGAGACGGCCT
Source organism: Peterkaempfera bronchialis (assembly GCF_003258605.2). Taxonomy (NCBI): domain Bacteria; kingdom Bacillati; phylum Actinomycetota; class Actinomycetes; order Kitasatosporales; family Streptomycetaceae; genus Peterkaempfera; species Peterkaempfera bronchialis. Next base: position 4,856,118 of record NZ_CP031264.1, on the reverse strand, counting down.
TTCTACGTGTGGGGGGGAATCGGGGTGCCCGGGCGGGGTGACGCCCGGCCCGGCCACGGCCGGAGACCCGGGCCCACGCCAAGCGGGCAGGTCCGGCGGCTGAGCGGGGCGGGGGCGGGGGCTCGACGGCGGGAGATCGGGTGAGCAGGGCGGGCTCGGTGGCGGGAGGTCGGGGGAGCGGGCAGGTCCGGCGGCTGAGCGGGGCGGGCTCGGCGGCGAGGGTCGGGTGAGCAGGGCGGGGGCGGGTGATCGGGGGAGGGGGCTCGGCGGGAGGTCAGGTGAGCGGGCAGGTCCGGCGGGTGAGCGGGGCGGAGGCAGGGGTCGGGTGATCGGGTGAGCGGGGCGGGGTCGGGTGAACGGGACGGGGGCGGGGGTGGCGGCGAGGGGCGGGTCAGGGGGTGGGGAGGGGGAGGCCGCGGTGGACGCCGGTGCGGAGGACCAGGGCGGTGCGGATGTCGGTGCGGTTGGGGCGGTCGCGGCCGGCCAGGTCGGCGACGGTCCAGGCGACCCGGAGCACCCGGTCCAGGCCGCGCGCGGTGAGCAGGCCGCGCTGCATCTCGCGTTCGGCGTCGTCCAGGGCCCCGGGCGCCAGCCGCCAGCGGGTGCGCAGTTCGTGGCCGGGCACCTCGGCGTTGCCGTGCCAGGGGGTGTCGGCGAGCCGGGCGGCGGCCCGCCCACGGGCGGCCAGGACCCGGGCGGCGACGGTGGCCGTGGTCTCGGCGGTGGTGTCGCGGTCCAGCAGTTGCACCCGGGTCACCGGTTCCACTTCGACCTGGAGGTCCACCCGGTCCAGCAGCGGGCCGGAGAGCCGCCCCTGATAGCGGCTCACCATGGCCGGGGTGCACGCGCACCCCTCGCCGCGCCGGGAGTAGCGCCCGCAGGGGCAGGGGTTGGCGGCGAGCAGCAGCAGGAAGCGGGCGGGCAGCCGCAGCGACCCCGCCGACCGGGCCACGATCACTTCGCCGGACTCCAGCGGCTGCCGCAGCGCGTCCAGGACCCGGACGGGGAACTCGGGGGCCTCGTCCAGGAAGAGGACGCCCCGGTGGGCCAGCGAGACCGCGCCGGGCCGGGGCAGTCCGCTGCCGCCGCCGATGATCGCGGGCATGGTGGTGGAGTGGTGCGGGGCGCAGTAGGGGGCGGTGTCGATCAGCGGGCGTCCGGGCGGCAGCAGTCCGGCGACCGAGTGCACGGCGGTGACCTCCAGGGCCTCCTTCGGGCGCAGCGGTGGCAGCAGTCCGGGCAGCCGCTCGGCCAGCATGGTCTTGCCGGCGCCGGGCGGTCCTTTGAGGTAGAGGTGGTGGCCGCCCGCCGCCGCGATCTCCAGGGCGCGGCGGGCCTCGTACTGGCCGGCGACATCGGCCATGTCCAGGTGGTGGGTCCGTTCCCCGGTGAGGCCCCGGGCGCCGACGCCGGGGAGGGTGAGCCCGGCCATCATCGGGTCGGGGCGGCCGGGGGCGGTGCGGTCGTCGGGTTCGTCGGGCGGGGGGTCGCCGGTGAGGACGGCGATCAGTCGGCGGAGGCTGCGTACGCCGAGCACCGAGATGCCGGGGACCAGGGCGGCCTCGGAGGCGGTCTGCTCGGGGACGACGACCTGCCGGTAGCCGGCGTCGGCGGCGGCGAGAACGGCCGGCAGTACTCCGCGGACCGGCCGGACCCGGCCGTCGAGGCCGAGTTCGCCCACGATCAGCAGGTCGGCGATGGCAGCGGGGTCCAGGCGTTCGGCTGCGGCGAGGACCGCGCAGGCGACCGCCAGGTCGAAGCCGCTGCCGCTCTTGGGTACCGACGCGGGGCTCAGCCCGACGGTGAGCTTGCGCTGCGGCCAGCTCTCGCCGCTGTTGACGACGGCGGCGCGGACCCGGTCGCGGGCCTCGCTGAGGGCCTTGTCGGGCAGGCCGACCAGGGTGAAGGCGGCGACGCCGGGTTCGAGGTCGGCCTGTACTTCGACGACCACCCCGTCGACGCCGAGCAGGGCGACGGAGCAGGTGTGGGCGAAGGCCACGGTCATACCACCCCGCGCAGGTGCTCGACCAGGGCGGCGCCCCGGAGGCGGCCGGTGACCGCGATCAGGTCGATGCGTACGCCGCCGGGTGGCGGTGGGGCGGGGCGCGGCGGGCCGGCGGCGGCGCCGCCGAGCCGGGCCCGGTGGACCGGCCAGCGTTCGTCGAGCCAGCGTGCGGCGAGTCTGCGCAGCCGTTCGGCCTTGGCCTCGGTGACGGCCTCGGCGGGCTGTTGGAAGCCGGTCTCGCGGCGGGTCTTCACCTCGCAGACGGCGAGGGTGTCGCCCTCCAGGGCGACGATGTCCAGCTCGCCCTCCCGGCAGCGCCAGTTGCGCTCCAGGACGGTCAGGCCGGCCTCCACCAGGCGGCGGGCGGCCACCTCCTCGCCGTAGCGGCCGAGGGCGGTGCGGGGATTGGTCATGGCGGTCACCTCCGGCACGGAGCGTGCCGGTGGCGGGCCGGGAGCGCGAGGGGCGGCCGGATTCCTGTGGACAACCCGGGGCTGTGGAAAAGCGCGTTCCCCCGCAGGGGTCAATAAGCGGGCGGGGGCTTGACAGCGGGTACGGTCAGCGGCCGAATCCGGCGTCGTCGGAGGGGAGCTCCAGATCGGTCTTGGCAAGCTCCTCGACGTTGACGTCCTTGAAGGTCAGCACCCGTACCTTGCGTACGAAGCGGGCGGGCCGGTACATGTCCCAGACCCAGGCGTCGGCCATGGACACCTCGAAGAAGACCTCGCCCTGCACCGAGTGGACCTGGAGTTCGTAGTCATTGGTGAGGTAGAAGCGGCGCTCGGTCTCGATCACGAATTTGAACAGGCCGACGACGTCGCGGTACTCCCGGTAGAGCTTGAGCTCCATCTCGGTCTCGTACTTTTCGAGGTCCTCGGCACTCATCCCCACGTCCCCTTAGCTGTCGTGTCCTCCCATTGTGGACCACCGGCGGGTGGCGGAGAGCCTCGGCAGGCCCCCTAGGGTCCACTGCGGCGCAGTCGGCGGAGGAACGCCGCCGCCGGGCCGAGGGCGGCGGTCACCAGGACGAGCACCGCCCCGGAGACCGAGGCCCAGGCAGCCGCCACCAGCGGTCCGGGCCGGGAGGCCCGGGAGCCGCCGACCGGGTCGAAGGCGGCGGTCCGGTCGATGCCGCCCATCCGGGCGAACGGCCAGGCGGTGCCCTCCACCCGGCCGAGCACATCGGCTGCGGGGACCGTGCCGGAGGCCCGGTCCAGGTGGACCCGGGAGTCCAGCGAGCCCAGCCGGTTGTCGCCCAGCAGGAAGATCCGCCCCTGCGGCACCCGCGCCGTGAACGCGCCGCCGTTGTAGCCCCTGGCGAGGTACGGCTCGTCGACCGGCGTGCCGTTGACGGTGAGCCGCTGCCGGGCGTCGCAGCAGACCAGGGTGTCCCCGCCGACCGCGACGACCCGCTTGATCATCAGGGCGCCGCCCCACTCGGAGTCCCGGAAGACCACCACGTCACCGCGCCCGATGTCGCTGCCGTCGCTGTTGCGCGCCAGCACGGTGTCCCCGGGGCGCACGGTGGGCTCCATGGAGTCGGTGGGGACGTTGTAGGGCCGGTAGTCGGCCGCGATCAGCGCGAAGCCGCCGACCATCAGCAGCAGACCGAGGGCGAGGGCGACGCCCTGGAGTACCCGGCCCAGCCGGCCGCCGGGTGTATCGGGGGCGGCGGCTGCTCCCGCCCCCGGACCGGTCCGGTCCGGGGCCTGGTCCGTGGTCCCACCGGCGGTCCCGCTCATCGGCGCCGTCCCCCCTCGGCCGGGCCCAGGGGCCGGCCTGCTCCTGCCGACCGCCCGCGAGGGGCCGCCGGTCGCGACAGCCGTACCGGGGCCGGCGGGCGGAAAGCAGGCGGGCCGTGGTACGCCCGAGCAGACTACTCGTCGGTACCACGGCCCGCGCAATGCCTCGGACGCCGCCGCCCGGGCGCGCTCCGTCAGCCGGCTGCCTCCGCCCGGCGCCTGCGGCGGCGGATCAGCAGGGTCACCGGCACGGCTCCGACCAGGCCGAGCGCCGGCGGGGCGAACGCTCCGGCGGCCGAGAGGCCGGGCTGGCTGAAGGTGTCGGGCACCGGCAGGGTGTTCCAGCGGGAGGCCGGCCAGGCGATCACAAAGGCGCGGCCGACGACATTGCCGACCGGGACGCTGCCGCCGCCGGGCTGGTCCATGTGGAAGCGGGAGTCCAGCGAGTCATTGCGGTGGTCGCCCATCACCCAGATGCCGCCGTCGGGCACCTTGACCGGCCCGAAGGGCTTGTCACCGCAGGGCGTGGTGCCCGGGTAGACATAGGGCTCGTCCAGCGCCACGCCATTGACCTTGACCGGGCCGCTCCCCTGGCACTCCACGGTGTCGCCGCCGACCGCGATGACCCGCTTGATCAGGTCCTTCTCATCGGCGGAGGGCATCAGCCCGACAAAGCTGAGGACGTTCTGCACACCGCGCAGCACCCCGTTGCCGGACTGCTCCGGCTCCTTGTTGAGCCAGCCGCCCGGGTCGTGGAAGACGACCACGTCGCCGCGCTCCGGCTTGGCGCCGAACCTCGGGGTGAGCTTGTCCACCAGCACCCGGTCACCCTTCTGAAGGGTGTCCTGCATGGACTCCGAAGGGATGGAGAACGCCTGCACGAAGAAGGTCTTGATGACAAGCGCCAGGACCAGCGCGATGCCGATCAGGATCGGCAGTTCCTTCCAGAACGAGCGCTGCTTGTGCTCCCGGGAGGCCGTGTCGGACTTCGCCGGCCGGGCCTCCCCCGGGGTGTCCGCCGCCTCGTCGTCGCCGGTACCGGACTCGGCGGCCACTCCGGCCGCCGTCCTGCCACCGCTCCGGTCCGCTTGCTGTCCGCCGGCTCCCGGGTCGCCCACGGAATCCGCGGTACGGCTGCCGGGGTCCTCGGGCTCACCGGCACCCGAACGGGCGCCGATCACGAGATCCCCCACGACATCTCCTCCCTGCACTGCGGACGCGACCGCGCCCACGCCGATGCGGTGCCATCCGGCGGCACCGCGGTTCCCGGACCCGCATGGCTGACCGCGGCCCGACGTCCTCCAGGTGCCCGACGCATCGCGCCGCACACCTGCACCTCTCTATCACCCGGTGGGGCCGCCCAGCGCCAGCACACACGGCGTCCCCCGTCATTCAGCCGCGACGGGCGACGCCCCTCCGCCATCGGCGGGCAGCGAAGGGCAGCGCAGCCACCACACCCATAACGAGCGACGGTTCCCCGGGATCCGGCCCGGCGGGCACGGCGGTGGAGGGTTGGCCAAGATTTTGACTGGAGGCGGGACCCCGACCGGAGGGCGCGCGGGCCGCGTCGATCACACTCCCGGGCGGCGGAGGCAGCGACGCCAGCGTGTCGGGCTCCGGCAGCCGGTGGAACCGGGAGACCGGCCAGGCGATCACAAAGGCGCGGCCGATGACATTGGAGAGTGGGATGGTGCCATTGCCGAAGTCGGTCATATGGAAGCGCGAGTCGGCGGAGAAGTCGCGGTGGTCGCCCATCACCCAGAGCCTGCCGCGCGGCACCGTCACGGTGAAGGTGATCCGTGACGCCGGGTTGCCGGGGGCGACATACGGCTCGTCGACCGGGGTGCCGTTGACCGTGAGCCGCCCACCGGCGTCGCAGCAGACCACGGTGTCGCCGCCGACCCCGATCACCCGCTTGATCAGGTCGCCCTCGTTGTCGGAGGGCAGCAGGCCGATGGTGGCGAAGGCGTGCTTCACCCCGCGCATCACCGGACCGTCCTCGGACGTCTTGTGGTCCTGCTCCAACCAGCCGCCCGGGTCCTTGAAGACCACCACATCGCCGCGCTTGTAGTCCTTGCCGAACCAGGGGGTGAGCTTGTCCACCACCACCCGGTCGCCGATCCGGATGGTGTCCTCCATGGACCCCGAGGGGATCACGAACACCTGGACCAGGAAGGTCTTCAGCAGCAGCGCGATCACCAGCGCCACCACGGCGATCAGCGGCACCTCACGCAGAAAGGAGCGCTTGCGGCGGCGGGCGGCGCGGCGGGCGATGCGGCGGCGCTCGGCGCGTCCCATCCCCGAGGTGCGGCGGCGCTTCTCGCCGCGTCCGGGCGCCCCGCCGCCGTCGGTCGCCGACTCGGGGGCGGCGCTGCTCCCCTCCGGCGGTTCGGCGACCCGCAGCCTACCCCTGGTCCCCATGCCGACCGCCCCTCCCTGCCGCGTCCACCGCGTCGTACCCACCGGGGCGCCGGAGGTGGTGCCAGCGCCCGACGGGATATACGACCCAGTCGGCCCGACCGATCACCCGGTCCTCGGGCACGGTGCCGCCACCGGGCTCCCCGAGGTGGTCGCGGGAGTCCCGGGAGTCGCTGCGGTGGTCGCCCATCACCCACAGCCTGCCGTCCGGCACCTCGATGTCGAACGGCACCGAGGAGGCGGTGTCACCAGGGAAGAGGTACCCGGACTCGTCCACCGGCACGCCGTTGACGGTGATCCTGTCCTGCCGGTCGCAGCAGACCACCCGGTCCCCGCCCACGCCGACGACGCGCTTGACGAAGTCGGTCTCGGAGGGGGACGCCAGGCCGAGGTAGGAGCCGAGCTGCCGCAGGGCGCCGCCCAGTCCGCCAGACCCGGCTCCGTCGTCCTGGAGGAAGGAGTCCCGGCCGTCGAAGACCACCACGTCACCCCGGTGCACGGTGCCGCCGAAGCGGTACGCGAGCTTGTTGACCACCACCCGGTCGCCCACCCGCAGGGTGTTCTCCATCGACCCGGAGGGGATGGCGAAGGGCTGGGCGACAAAGGCGTTCACCAGGGCCAGCACCAGCACGCAGACCACGGCCACCAGCAGCCCGCCGACCCACCGGCGGGGACGCCCGGCGTCGGGGAGCGCCGGAACGGCCGCGGACCGCGACGACGCCCCTGCCCCGTCTTCGGGGGCGGGGGCGCTGTCGCGGTCCGCGAGTGGTTCGTGGGTGCTCATCGGGCGAAGCCTATCCGGCCTCGTACGAGGGTTCCCCTCCCCGACCGGAGCCGGGACCGAGCAGCCGACCTCAGCGGTCGCGCTTCTCCTTGATCTTCGCGGCCTTGCCGCGCAGGTCGCGCAGGTAGTACAGCTTGGCGCGGCGGACGGCACCCCGGGTCACGACCTCGATCTTCTCCACGATCGGGGTGTGCACCGGGAAGGTGCGCTCGACGCCGACGCCGAAGCTGACCTTGCGGACGGTGAAGGTCTCGCGGACGCCCGCGCCCTGGCGGCGGATGACGACGCCCTGGAAGACCTGGACACGGGAGCGGTTGCCCTCGATGACCCGGACGTGCACCTTGAGGGTGTCACCGGCACGGAAGGCGGGGACGTCGTCGCGGAGCGACGCGGAGTCGATGACGTCGAGCAGATTGCTCATCGGAACTCTCCATCATGGGCGCCACGGGTCACCCACGGAATTCGTAAGGATGGGGGTTGCTGCGCACCGGCGAGGCCGGCGGACGGTGTTCCCCCCGTGGCAGGGGCAACGGCATGCAGCAGCGGCCTATTCTTCCACACCACCCGGTTCCGGCCGAAATCGGCCGCAGGCTTCGTCCCAGGTCACGCCGAGGGCGTCCAGCGCCTTGCGGTCGTGCTTGTCGAACGCGGCCTTCTCCCAGCGGCCCACCAGGTCCGGGCGCATCGCCAGGGTCCGGCGGAACGCCTGCTCCCGGCGCCAGCGGGCGATCAGGCCGTGGTTGCCGCTGAGCAGCACCTCGGGGACGGCACGGCCGCGCCACTCGGCGGGCTTGGTGTAGACCGGGCCCTCCAGCAGATCCGCCATGGCCCCGGCGGCGAAGGAGTCGTCGCGGTGCGACTCGGCGTTGCCGAGCACCCCCGGCAGCAGCCGGGCCACCGCCTCCACCATGACCAGCACCGCGACCTCGCCACCGGCCAGCACATAGTCGCCGATGGACGCCTCCACCACGGGCATCCGGTCGGCGGCCTCCTCGATGACCCGGCGGTCGATGCCCTCGTAGCGGGCGGGGGCGAACGCCAGCCACGGCTCGGCGGCCAGCCGCTGGGCCAGCTCCTGGGTGAAGGGGCGGCCGCTGGGGGTGGGCACCACCAGGGTGGGTACGGCGCCCTCGCCGAGGCCCCGGCCGGCCAGCTCCTCGGCGCCGCGCTCCAGCACGGCGTCCAGGGCGGCGCCCCAGGGCTCCGGCTTCATCACCATGCCGGGGCCGCCGCCGTACGGGGTGTCGTCCACCGTGCGGTGCACATCGGTGGTCCAGTCCCGCAGGTGGTGGAGGTGGATGTCGAGTCGGCCACGGGCCCGGGCCTTGCCGACCAGCGACACATTCAGCGGTTCGAGGTACTCGGGGAAGATGGTGACGACATCGATGCGCATGGGCGCGGGTTACTCCTGACCTGCGTCGGAGCCGGCGGTCTCGGCCCGGTCGGGGTCGATCAGCCCCGGCGGCGGGTCGATGACGGCCCGCTGCTCCTCCAGGTCGATCTCGGGGACGATTCGCTCCACAAACGGCACCAGTACCTCGCGGCCGTCCCCGGTGGTCACCGAGAGCAGGTCCTGGTACGGCAGATGGACCACCTCGGAGACCTCGCCGACCCGGGTGCCGTCGCGCAGCACCACATCGAGGCCGACCAGCTGGTGGTCGTAGTACTCGTCGGGGTCGTCGGGGAGTTCGGCGGGGTCGACCTCGGCGATCAGGACGGTGTTGCGCAGCGCCTCGGCGGCGTTGCGGTCACCCACCCCCGCGAAGCGCAGCAGCAGCCGGCCGCTGTGCACCCGGCCGGACTCCACGGTGAGCGGTCCGGCGGAGGGCGGGTCGGTGAGCAGCACCGCGCCGGGTGCGAGCCGGAGCTCCGGCTCGTCGGTGCGGACCTCGACGGTCACATCCCCTCTGATGCCGTGGGCACGGCCGATCCTGCCGACGACGAGCTGCACGGTGATCGCGCTCCTGTGGTTCACGACTGGTTGGGACTGGTGAATGCGGCAGGGCCGACCGGGACGAGGTGCGTCCCGATCGGCCCTGAAGAGGATCGGCCCTGAAGAGGAGCCGTGCGGCTCAGCGGACGTTGTCGACGTCGACCAGGTCGACGCGGACGTTCCGTCCACCCAGCGCGCCGACCACGGTGCGCAGCGCACGGGCGGTGCGGCCACCACGGCCGATGACCTTGCCGAGGTCCTCGGGGTGCACCCGCACCTCAAGGGTGTTCCCCCGGCGCAGGTTGCGTGACCGCACCTGGACCTCATCGGGGTTCTCGACGATGCCCTTCACCAGGTGCTCGAGGGCTTCCTCGAGCATCCTCAGGCCTCGCTGGACGCGGTCTCGGCCTCAGCGGCCTCGTCCTTCTTGTCCGACTTCTTGGCCTTGGGGGTGATGGCGGCACCGGTGGTGCTGTCCTCGAAGCCCTGGACGGCCTTGGCGAAGAGGTGGCTGTAGTCCTCGACCTTGGGCTCGGCAACCTTCAGGGGAGCCGGAGCCGGCTCGCCCTTGAACTTCTGCCAGTCACCGGTGAGCTTGAGGATGGCGAGCACCGGCTCGGTCGGCTGGGCGCCGACGCTCAGCCAGTACTGGGCGCGGTCCGAGTCGACCTCGATCTTCGAGGGGTTGTAGGTCGGCTGGTAGACGCCGATCTCCTCGATGGCGCGGCCGTCGCGCTTGGTGCGCGAGTCGGCGACGACGATGCGGTAGTGCGGGGCGCGGATCTTGCCCAGACGCTTCAGCTTGATCTTGACTGCCACTGGAGTGGGGTCTCCTGGTCTTGACGTGGGTGAGCGGCCGCGCGCTCCACGTGGGGTTGCGGACGTCGGCTGCTCGACTGACACGCCAGCCGGAGGAGAGAGGGGTCCTGCTCGGCTGCCGAGTACTCAGCTGCCCATTGTGCCACAGCGCGGGCGCTCTCCCGACCGCGCCCGGCGCCGCCGGATCCGGGCAGCCGCCATCGCGGCGCCGCGAGACGCGCCTCGCGGTGCCGTGCGGCGGTCCCGGGCCCGACCTGCGGGCTCAGGACACCCGGCAGGACGCCGGGCTCAGGACGCCGGGGCCCAGGACTCCGGGCTCAGGACTCCGAAGCCGGCTCGGCGATCCGGAACGGCTGCTGGCAGGCGCCGCAGACGATGGATGCCTGAGCGAGCACCGAGGGGACCACCCGGACGTTCCGCCCGCAGCCGCAGACCGCCTTGACGCGGACGCCGCCGCCGGACGAGCCATGGCGGGTGGCCGGGCCACGGAAGGCGCGGCCGCGGCCGTCCCCGCTGACGGCCTCGGAGTGTGCCCCGAGCGCCCTGTCCAGGCGCTCGATGGTGTCCGCGTACCGGGCCCTGGTCTCCGGCTCCATGGTCACCAGCGAGAAGCCGCTGCTGGGATGGGGCTCGACCGGATGGGCCAGGCCCAGCTCGTCGGCGATGCCGAGGAAGCGCCGGTTGTGGTACCGCCCGGCCCGCGAGGTGTCGCGGATACCACGGGCGGCGGCCAGTCCGTGCGCCGCCTCGTGCAGCAGCCGCTCAAAGCTGAGCTCGGTGCCGCAGGCGGAGGAGGATTCGCCGATCAGCGACTCCGGGGCCGCGAGATCGGGCAGGTCGGGGTGATGGCGCTGGATGTCGCTCCAGGCGGCGGCAAGTTCGGCCGCGAGGACGAGAGGCTGTGTCGTGCTCACGCTATGCCAACGATAGAGAGCGGTCCGATGTTCCGTCCACAGCCGAACGATCGCGATCCCCGTTGATCGCGGAGTACGCCCCGAGCTGCGCAGAGGCGTCTATCGAGCACCTGATACAACGTCAAACTCCTGTCCTACGCGGCCCATTGAGCCCCGTACGGAGGGTGAGGGTAAGGCCCGTGGCCACCACAACATGACCACGGGCCGAACACGATATCCGCCCGCTCAGTACGCGCGGGCGACGATCGCGATGTTGCCCGACTGATCGTCGGCCTCCGGCACCGAACCGTCGGCCGCGACCAGGCAGCGCACCGAGACTCCCTGCTCCGCCAGCTTGGCCTCGCCCTCCGGGCCGAGGTCGGCCCAGGGGATGCGGCCCCAGCCGGTGGCGGCGGCCTCGACCGCCTCCTCGATGGAGGTCACATCGACGGTCCGGGCCTCCCGGCGCTCGCGCGACTGGCGCAGCAGCAGCGCCTGGTCCTCCTCCAGCACGGCCGGTACCAGCTGCGTCAGCGCATCGATGGAGACCGGTTCCTTGCCGCCGGGGATGCGGCGGGCCAGCATCGCGGTACCGGCCTCCAGGTCGCGGGGGCCCACCTCGATGCGCACCGGGACGCCCTTGAGCTCCCAGTCCACCGCGCGGCGGCCGAACGGCACATCGGTGCGGTCGTCCACGACCACCCGGACGCCGGCCGCCTCCAGCGCCGCGCCGATCTCCCGCACCTTGGCGACCACCGCGTCATCGCCCTTGATGGCGAGCACCACGACCTGCACCGACGCCAGCCGGGGCGGCACCCGCAGGCCGTTGTCGTCGCCGTGCGACATGATCAGGCCGCCGACCATACGGGTGGAGCTGCCCCAGGAGGTCTGCCAGACGTGCTCCTGCTTGCCCTCGCCGGAGAGGTACTGGGTGTGGAACGCCTTGGCGAAGTTCTGGCCCAGCTCATGGCTGGTGCCCATCTGCAGCGCCTTGCCGTCGCCCATCATGCCCTCCAGGGTGAGGGTGTTGATGGCGCCGGCGAAGCGCTCCCGGGCGGTCTTGCGGCCCAGCACCACGTCGATGGCGAGGACGTTCACCATGAAGTCGCCGTACACCTCGCGGTGGATCATGTCGGCGTAGGCGCGCGCGTCCTCGTAGGTGGCGTGGGCGGTGTGGCCCTCCTGCCAGAGGAACTCGGTGGTGCGCAGGAAGACGCGGGGCCGCAGCTCCCAGCGGACCACATTGGCCCACTGGTTGATCAGCAGGGGCAGGTCGCGGTAGCTCTGCACCCACTTGGAGAAGTACTCGTTGATGATGGTCTCGGAGGTGGGCCGGACCACGACCGGCTCCTCCAGCTCCTTGCCGCCGCCGTGGGTGACCACGGCCAGCTCCGGAGCGAAGCCCTCGACGTGCTCCGCCTCCCGGGTCAGATAGGACTGCGGGATGAACATCGGGAAGTACGCGTTCTGGGCTCCGGCGCGCTTGATCCGCGCGTCCATCTCCTGCTGCATCCGCTCCCACAGGCCGTAGCCATACGGTCGGATGACCATGGTGCCGCGCACCGGGCCGTTGTCGGCCAGCTCGGCCTTGTTGATCAGGTCCTGGTACCAGCGCGGGAAGTCGTCCGCCTGGGGAGTGAGCACGGGAGCCTTTGCCATGGGGCGAATGTTACGGGGCCGGTGCACCCGACCGTGAATCGCTATGCCCCTCCCGTCCCGCCCGCGCACGGCGGAGGGGCGCACGACCGCCGGGGGCGCGCGCCTCCGCCACTCCTCTGGACGCCGGGCCGCGACGGGGGTTGTCTGTATTCGGGGGGATTCGGGGAGCAACGCGGGGGGTCGTCCATCGTGCCGCGAACCGGCACGGCAGCCGACGGACCGGATGGGAGGCCGCAGGATGGCTTCTGCTCAGGTGAGGAGCACGGCCACGGAGCTCACGCGGGCGCAGCAGCGGGCGCGCGACTGGGCCGAGATCCAGGAACGCATGCTGGTGCCCCTGTACGAGGCCGTCTACCAGCGGCTGGAGGTGGGCCCGGCCACCAGCGTGCTGGGCCTGGGCTGCCGTTCCGGGCTCGCCCTGCTGCTGGCCGCCGCCCGGGGCGCCGAGGTCGCGGGCATGGAGCCGGAGGGCGAGCTGCGCTCGCTGGCCCAGGGGCGGCGGCTGCGGGTGCTCGCCGATGTGCACCGCGACGCCTCCCCCGGCGCACCGCCGCCGACCACGCACTCCCTGGTCACGGCCTTCGAGAACCTGTACTGCGCCGCCGACCCGCAGGCGCTGGTGCGCAGCGCCGCCCGGCTCACGCTGCGCGGCGGGCATGTGGTGCTGGCGACCTGGGGGCCGCCGGAGCGCTGCCAGAGCGCGGGCGTGCTGGAGGTCGCCCGGCGGCTGGCCGCGCCGGCGGCGACCTCGGCCTCGGCGTCGGCGTCGGCAGGGAGGCGGCGGGGCCGGGGGCGGCGGTACGACCCGTTCGGGCTAAGCGCCCCCGGAAAGTTGGAGTCGCTGGTGGTGGGGGCGGGGCTGCGCCCGGACGGCAGCGGCCGGGTCTCCTGCCCGTTCGCCTATCCGGACCTCGAGAGCGCGGTGCGCGGGCTGCTCTCCACCGGGGCCTATGACGCGGCGGCGGCGTACTCCGGTGAGGCGCTGGTGGTCAAGGAGCTCACCGAGGCGCTCCACCCCTATCGGCGGGAGGGCGGCTCCGTGCGGATGGCGAACGTCTTCCGCTATGTGGTCGCCCAGGCGGTCTGAGCGGGCCCTGACCCGGCCGGGCCAGGGCCGGGGAAGCGGTCAGCCGGGCAGGCCGGGCCACTCCTCGGCGGTCAGGGCGTAGCGCTCGTGGTCGCGCCAGGCGTCGTTGATCCAGAGCATCCGGGGGGAGTAGCCCTCCAGCCGGAAGCCCAGGCGTTTGGCCAGCGCGGTCGACCGCTGGTTGTCCGGCTGGACGTTGATCTCCAGCCGGTGCAGGCCCAGGCCGCCGGCGCCCTGCGGCGCAAAGCAGCGGTCCACCACCAGGCGCATCCCCTCGGTCATCCGGCCGGTGCCGGCGTAGGGCAGGTAGGAGTCGTAGCCCAGCGAGGCGTTGCAGAAGCGGCCCATCGCGATGTTGGCCACATTGCACTTGCCGACCAGGCCGCCGTCGCCGGTGTCCACGATCAGGAAGGTGCGCAGCCCCGGGCCCTGCCGCTGGAGCAGACCGGGGAGGTCCGCCTCCACGGGGTTCCAGGGGCCGATGTGGTCGGCGGACCGCAGCACCGCGTCGGCGTAGGCGTCGCTGTCGGAGGGCTTGGGGGCTCGGATCGTCACTCGCACGGGTCCATCATCGGACACGGCGGCGGCCCGCCGCCCCCGTTTTCGGGGGGCGGCGGGCCGCATGGGACGAGGGTGCCGGACTACTCGTGCCGGATTACTGGGGCGGCAGCAGGTCCTTGAACTCCTTGGGCAGCTCGAAGTCGGCGGGCCCCTGGCCGGCGCCCAGGCCGAAGGCGCCTCCCGGCTGCGCGTCGGGGTTGGCCCGCCGCTCGGCGGCCGCCTTCTCCTCCGCCGCCCGCTTCAGCGGGTTGCCGGAACGCTGCCTGCCCTTGCCCTTGACCTGCTTCTTGTTCTGCTTCCGGGGGCCGCCGCCGCCCATGCCGGGGATGCCCGGCATCCCGGGCATGCCCTGGCCGCTGGCCATCCGGGACATCATCTTGCGCGCCTCGAAGAACCGCTCCACCAGGTTGTTGACCTCGGTGACGGTGACGCCGGAGCCCTTGGCGATACGGGCCCGCCGCGAGCCGTTGATGATCTTCGGGTCCTCGCGCTCGATCGGCGTCATCGACTTGATGATGGCGCCGACCCGGTCGACGTCCCGGTCGTCGATGTTGTTGATCTGGTCGCGGATCTGGCCCATGCCCGGCAGCATCCCCAGCAGCTTGGAGATGGAGCCCATCTTGCGGACCTGCTCCAGCTGGCTGAGGAAGTCGTCAAGGCTGAACTCCTTGCCGCCGCCGCGCAGCTTGGAGGCCATCTTCTCGGCCTCGGCCTGCGAGAACGTCCGCTCCGCCTGCTCGATCAGGGTGAGCATGTCGCCCATGCCGAGGATGCGGGAGGCCATCCGGTCGGGGTGGAAGGCGTCGAAGTCGTCGACCTTCTCGCCGTTGGAGGCGAACATGATCTGACGGCCGGTCACATGAGCGACGGACAGCGCCGCACCGCCACGCGCGTCGCCGTCCAGCTTGGACAGCACCACGCCGGTGAAGTCGACGCCGTCGAGGAACGCCTGTGCGGTGGTGACCGCGTCCTGGCCGATCATGGCGTCCACGACGAAGAGGACCTCGTCCGGCTGCACGGCGTCGCGGATGTCCGCGGCCTGCTGCATCAGCTCGGTGTCGATGCCGAGCCGCCCGGCGGTGTCCACGATGACGACGTCGTACTGCTTGGTCTTCGCGTACTCGATCGAGTCGCGGGCCACCTGCACCGGGTCGCCCACGCCATTGCCCGGCTCCGGCGCGAAGACATGCACGCCGGCCCGCTCGCCGACCACCTTCAACTGGTTGACCGCGTTGGGCCGCTGGAGGTCGCAGGCGACCAGCAGCGGGGTGTGCTTCTGCTGCGTCAGCCAGCGGCCGAGCTTGCCCGCCAGGGTGGTCTTGCCGGCGCCCTGGAGGCCCGCCAGCATGATCACGGTGGGGGGCTGCTTGGCGAAGCGCACCCGCCGGGTCTCGCCGCCGAGGATGGCGATGAGCTCCTCGTTGACGATCTTGATGATCTGCTGGGCCGGGTTGAGCGCCTGGGAGACCTCGGCCCCCAGCGCCCGCTCCTTGACCTGCTTGATGAAGGCCCGGACAACCGGGAGCGCCACATCCGCCTCAAGCAGGGCGATGCGGATCTCACGGGCCGTGGCGTCGATGTCCGCCTCGGTCAGGCGGCCCTTGCCCCGGAGGCTCTTGAACGTCGCTGCGAGGCGGTCGGAAAGGGTGTCGAACACGTCGGTCGCGGGTCCCTCGTGGCATCGGTACGGGTACGGTCGTCGCCCCCAGGGTATCCGGCCGCCGTCCGCACGGGGCGCGGTGTCCGTTTCGGAGGCACTTGCGCACCTCCCACGGCCGACCGGCCGCCCCCCTCCCCCGCCCGTGCGCTGCACAGAGCCCTATGATCCGCATCATCCACCTGGCGCAGGGCGGGGCCACACAATGCGCCACGCCGACACTCATGAGGGCGGGACATGGCATCGCGCAATGCGCACGCGCACAGAGCACTGGGACTCAAGGGGAAGGTCTGGCTCGGTTTAAGCGCCGTTCTGCTGGGCGGCGGCGGAGCGACCGCAGTCGCCTTCGCCGGTACGGACGTGCCGAACCAGACCGGACGGCACGGAAGGGCCCACGGCCCGGTCAGGCCCACGCTTTTCCGAAGCCCCCTCGGCGAGCTGCCCCGGGCCCATGGCAACAGGCCGGTGCGCGGGCTGACCCAACGCAGTACCCAGCCCTTCAACCTGCTGGGTGTCAGCTGGGACGACGCCCGTACAGAGCTCAAGGGCACCGTTCAGGTACGTACCCGGGACATGGCCACCGGCACGTGGTCCGACTGGTCGGAGCTCTCCGCCGCGGACTCCTCGCCGGACCCGCGAAGCGCCGAGGCCGCCCCCGCCCGCGGCGCCACCGAACCTCTCTGGACCGGGCCGTCCAACGGCGTGGAGCTTCGGGTCACCTCCGACAGCGGAACCACCAGGCTGCCCGCCGGGCTGCGGCTGGAGTTCGTCGCTTCCGGCGACCTTGGCAGCTCCGCTGACTCCTCGGCGTCGGGCGCGGCGGCTGCCGCCGAGGCAGGCACCGGGGCGGTTACCCTGCCCGACGCGCAGCCGGCTGCGGCCGTGCTGTCCGATGCCTCCCCCGACATCCCGGCACCGCCGACCTCGACAATGCCGAAGCCGGCCATTGTCACCCGTGCCCAGTGGGGCGCCGACGAGACGCTTCGCGACCAGACGCTGCCGAGCTACTCGCCCAATGGGGTGAAGGTCGTCTTCGTCCACCACACCGCGAACTCCAACGACTACCGGTGCAGCACCGATCCGGCTGACCCCTCGGGTTCCGCAGCGGTGGTCCAGGCCGACTACGCCTACCACGTGAAGGCCAACGGCTGGCGCGACCTGGGCTACAACTTCCTGGTCGACAAGTGCGGCACCATCTTCGAGGGCCGATGGGGCGGGCTCGACGACGGCCACGGCCCGGACCTGCCCGTCGTGGGCGCCCACACCCTCGGGGTCAACACCGACAGCATGGGTGTCGCGGTGCTCGGTACCTACACCGACGTCAAGGCGCCCGCCGTAGTGCTGACCTCCCTCGCGGCGCTCGCCGACTGGAAGCTCGGCATGTACGGACTGACGGCAACCGGGAAGAGCACCCTGGTCGAAGGAGCGGACCCCACCACCAGCGCCGGGAAGGGAGTCAAGTTCCCCCTGGGGACGAAGGTCGACTTCAACACCATCTCCGGCCACCGCGACGCCTTCGCCACCGAGTGCCCCGGCAACGCCCTCTACCCGCAGCTCGCCGACATTCGAAGCTACGCCGCAGGGCCTGCCGCCGCCCCTGTCGTCACCGGGCTCACCGGAGCCACCAAGTCCGGCACCACCTGGTACACCACGGGCAAGGCCACCGTCTCCTGGTCGGAAAGCTGGCCCTCCGGCCTGATCAGCCGCTTCGAGGTGCTGGTCGACGGCAAGACCGCTGCCACCATCGTGAACACCGCTCGCTCCGGCGCGATCAGCCTCGCTCCTGGCACACACACCGTGGCCGTGCGCGCTGTGCACATCGCCCAGAGCACCAGCACCTCCGCCGCCACCACCGTCATTGCGGAGACCACCAAGCCGGTCTTCTCCACCGCTCCGGCGATGCAGCTCCGCACCGGCACCGTGTCCACCGGGGCCGTCCCGGTCACCCTGACGTGGAAGGCGACCGACAACAAGCTGCTGAAGTCGGTCGCGCTCACCTCCCCCGCCGCCAAGACGTTCGGCCCCACCGTCACCAGCTACGCCACCACCGCCAAGTCCGGGGTGTCCACCAGCTGGGCGCTCAAGGCCACCGACATGGCCGGCAACAGCGCAACCGCCTCGGTGGCCCGCACACCGGCGATCTCCCAGGAGACCGCAGCCGCCAAGACCGGGACCTGGACCAAGCGGACCAACAGCAGCTACCTGGGCGGTGCCTCGTACTCCAGCAAGGCCAAGAACGCCAGCCTCACCTGGACCTTCACCGGCCGGTCGGTGGCCTGGGTGGTCTCGCGGGCGTCGGACTCCGGCCAGGCGTACATCTACCTGGACGGCAAGAAGGTCGCCACCTACGACCTGAAGTCGTCGAAGGTCCTCTACCGCCAGGCGGTCTGGACCAAGAACTGGAGCACCAGCGCCACCCACAAGCTGAAGATCGTGGTGGTCGCCACCTCGGGCCGTCCCACCATCACCACCGACGGCATCGTCGTCCTCAAGTGACCCGCACATGACCTAGCCGACCCGGCCGTATCCGGCGCCGCCCCGCAGTCCTCGCCCGAGGGCTGCGGGGCGGCGCCGTTTCAGGGGCGCCGTTTCAGGGGCGCCGTTTCAGGAGAGCGCCCGCTGCACCGCCCGCGCGACCTCCGCCGCGCGGGCGTCGGCCAGCGGACGGCCGCCGGCGTCGGTGACATAGAACGCGTCCACCGCGTCGGCGCCCAGGGTGGAGACCCGCGCCGTGCGGACCCGTACGCCGGTCTCCTCCAGGGCGCGGCCGATGCGGTGCAGCAGGCCCGGGGCGTCGTGGGCACGGACCTCCAGCACCGTGGCGGAGGCCGAGGCGCCGCCCGGGGCGACCGTGACCCGGGGCGGCGGGACGCCGGCGCCCCGGCGGCGGGGGCCGCCGCATCGCGTTCGGCCAGCCGCCCGGCGACGTCCAGGCCGCCGTCGAGGGCCCGCCGGATGTCCGCCCGCAGCCGGGCCGCCTCCGGGAGGTCGCCGTACTCGGCGGTCACGGTCCAGCAGAGCAGCACCACCGGGCCGGCCCCGACCGGGTCGATCTCGCGGAGGGCGGCGGCGCGGACGGTGAGGCGGTGCAGCGCCAGCACCCCGGCGACGGTGCCGAGCAGCGTCGGCCGGTCGGGAACCGCCAGGGTGAGTTCCACGCCCATGGAGTCACCCACCGGCCGCCCGGCCTGGTCCGGCGCGTCGGCCTGGTCGAGCCGTTCCGGAAGGTCCGGCAGGTCCGGCCGATCGGCGCGCTGCGCATGGGCGTGGAGGGTGAGCACCGGCCCGCCGGTACGGGCGGCCTCCACCGCCAGCCGCTCCTGCTCGGCGCTGGGCTCGGCGGCGGGCGGCACCGGCGGCGGGGAACCGGCCAGCAGCGCGGCGGCCCTGGACACCAGGTCAGAGACGAGCGACGCCCGCCAGCCGCTCCACGCGGCGGGCCCGGTGGCCAGTGCGTCGGCCTCGGTGAGGGCGTGCAGCAGCTCCAGGGTGCGGGTGGTGCCGACGACCTTGGTGACCGCCTCCACGGTCGCCGGGTCGCCCGGGTCGCGGCGGGTGGCGGTCTCGACCAGCAGCAGATGGTGGCGGACCAGCAGCGCCAGCACCTCGATGTCCTCCCGGCCGAACCCCATCCGCAGCGCCAGGTCGCGGGCGATCACCTCACCGGCCTCGGCGTGGTCGCCGGGCCACCCCTTGCCGATGTCGTGCAGCAGGGCGGCGACCAGCAGCAGGTCGGGGCGGGCGACCCGGCGGGTGAGGGCGGCGGCGCGGACGGCCGTCTCCACCAGGTGGCGGTCCACGGTCCAGCGGTGCACGGCGTTGCGCTGCGGGCGGCACCGTACCCGCTCCCAGTCCGGCAGCATCCGGGTGACCAGGCCCTCCGCCTCCAGCGCCTCCCAGACCGGCAGGCAGGCGCTGCCCGCGCCCAGCAGGGTGACCAGCTGCTCGCGGGCCTCGTCCGGCCAGGGCACCGGCAGCGGGCGGGTCTCCGCCGCCAGTCGGCGGACGGTGGCGTGCCCCACGGTGAGCCCGGCCTGCGCGGCCGATGCGGCGGCCCGCAGCGGCAGCACCGGGTCCTGGGCGGGCCGGGCGCTCTGGGCGA
Source organism: Peterkaempfera bronchialis (assembly GCF_003258605.2). Taxonomy (NCBI): domain Bacteria; kingdom Bacillati; phylum Actinomycetota; class Actinomycetes; order Kitasatosporales; family Streptomycetaceae; genus Peterkaempfera; species Peterkaempfera bronchialis. Next base: position 4,836,458 of record NZ_CP031264.1, on the reverse strand, counting down.
GTACGGCCTCGCCGTCCTGCTCCACCACGCCCTCGGCGAGCGGGCGGCGCTCCAGGGCGCCCCGGGCGACCGCCCCCGAGACCCGCCCGGCGCCGCCGAACGGGAAGCCGAGGCGCGGGCTGCGCCGCCCGCTCCGGGAGCGGGCCCGCAGCACCCGGTCGACCTCGCGCCAGGTGACGTCGGAGGCATAGGCGACGGTGCGGGCGGCCCGGTAGACCTGGCGCAGCAGGGTGTCGGCGTCCAGTACGCCGAGCAGCCGGGCGACCTGGTCCTGCTCCTGGAGGCTGAGCCGGTCGGTGGCGCGGCCGGTGACCAGGTGCAGGGCGTCGCGGACGTCGGCGAGCCGCAGGGCGGCCTCGGCCAGGCCGTCGCGCGGGGCGTCGGCGAGCCAGGAGGCGGCGACCGCGTCGAGGGCGACCAGGTCGCGCAGCCCGCCTCTGGCCTCCTTGAGGTCCGGTTCCAGCAGGAACGACAGCTCGCCGTGGCGTTCGGCGCGCTCCCGGCCGATCTCCGCCAGCTCCGGCAGCCGCTTGGGGGCGGCGGCCCGCCAGTCGGCGAGGACGGCGGAGCGCAGGGTGGCGGTGAGTGAGGGGTCGCCGCCGATGTGGCGGGCGTCCAGCAGGCCCAGCTGGGTCCTGAGGTCCTCGGCGGCGACCGCGCGGGCGGTGGGGAGGTCGCGTACGGAGTGGTCCAGGGCGGCGCCGCTGTCCCAGACCGGGTACCAGAGCTGCTCGGCCAGGGCCGGGAGGGAACTCCCCCAGGTGGAGCCGTCGTGCAGCAGCAGCACGTCCAGGTCGCTGCGCGGCGAGAGCTCGCCCCGGCCGTAGCCGCCGACCGCGACCAGGGCGACCCCGGCGGGCGCCGGTCCGCCGCCGTCGGCCGAGGGGCTGCGCAGCGCGGCGGCGGCTCCGGCCAGCAGGGCGGCGAGCCAGCGGTCGGTGAGGGCGGCCAGGGCGACCCGGCGGTGCGGGCCGGTGAGGCCGGTTTCGGCGAGCAGCCGCTGCCGGGCGGCGGCGTAGTCGGTGGGCACCGCGCCGGGTGCGGGCGTACGGGAGCCGTGGGGTGCTGTCTCCGGAGCGGTCACTGCCTGTCCCCGTCCGTCGTGCCGCAGCCGGGTGGGCCACGGCGGTGTCGCCTGGTACGCGGTGGGCGGACCCGCGGCCGGGGGCTGCTGGGTCCCCCGGGCCGCCGGTCCGCCGCCCGCGTCGGTGCGCTGGTCACTGGGCGCTGGTCACAGGGCGCTGGGGCCCCGCTCCCCCGTACGGACCCGGATCGCGGTCTCCACCGGGACGGCCCACACCTTGCCGTCCCCGATCTTGCCGGTGCGGGCGGCCTTGACGATCACATCGAGCAGGCCGTCCACGTCGTCGTCCTCCACCAGGACCTCGATGCGGACCTTGGGCACCAGGTCGACGGTGTACTCCGCCCCCCGGTAGACCTCGGTGTGGCCGCGCTGCCGACCGTAGCCGCTGGCCTCGGTGACGGTCAGGCCGTGCACCCCGAACGCCTGGAGGGCCTCCTTGACGTCATCGAGCCGGTGCGGCTTGATGACCGCGGTGATGAGCTTCATCAGGCGTCGACCTCGCTCTTCTGCGCAACCTGGACGGGGCTGGGGGACCCGGCCGCGACCGGCGCGGCGGTGCGGACCACACCGCCGGTGACCGAGGCGAAATCGTAGGCGGTCTCGGCGTGGAATGCCTGGTCGATGCCGCCCACCTCCTCCTCCTCGGTGGCGCGGAATCCGAGGGTGACGTCGATGGCCTTGGCCAGCAGCCAGGAGACGGCCAGTGAGTAGGCGGCGACCGCGAAGGCACCGGCCGCCTGCCGGCCGAGCTGGCCGAACCCGCCGCCCGCGGTGAGGCCGTCGGTGGAGTCGAAGACGCCGATCAGCAGGGTCCCGGCCATGCCGCCGACCGCGTGCACCCCCACCACATCGAGTGAGTCGTCGTAGCCCAGCCGGTACTTGAGGCCGACGGCCCAGGCGCAGACCGCACCGGCGATCACCCCGATGCCGAGGGCGCCCCAGATGTTGACCGCCGCGCAGGCGGGAGTGATGGCGACCAGCCCGGCGACCGCGCCGGAGGCGGCGCCCAGCGAGGTGAACGCGCCGTGCCTGACCCGCTCATAGGCGAGCCAGCCGAGCATGGCGGCGCCGGTGGCCACCTGGGTGTTGATGAAGGCCAGCGCGGCGGTGCCGTCGGCGGCCAGCGCCGATCCGGCGTTGAAGCCGAACCAGCCGAACCAGAGCAGCCCGGAGCCGAGCATCACCAGCGGCAGGCTGTGCGGGCGCATCGGGTCCTTTCTGAAGCCGATCCGCTTGCCGAGCACCAGCAGGGCGCCGAGCCCGGCCATACCGGCGTTGATGTGGACGGCCGTGCCGCCGGCGAAGTCCTTCACTCCGAGCTTGAAGATCCAGCCGCCGGACTGCCACACCCAGTGCGCCACCGGGAAGTAGACCAGGGTCACCCAGAGCGCGATGAAGAGCATCCAGGCGGAGAACTTGGCGCGGTCCGCGAGGGCGCCGCTGATCAGGGCCGGGGTGATGACGGCGAACATCAGCTGGAAGGCAGCGAAGGCGAAGACCGGGATGGAGCCGGTCAGCGTGGTCGCGGTGATGCCCTTCATACCGAGGAAGTCGAGGTTGCCCAGCAGCCCGGCGCCGGTGTCGTCGCCGAAGGCGAGGGAGTAGCCGTAGGCCACCCAGAGCACGCTGACGATCCCGAGGCTGATGAAGCTCATCATCAGCATGTTGAGGACGCTCTTCACCCGGACCATGCCGCCGTAGAAGAAGGCGAGGCCGGGCGTCATCAACATCACCAGGGCAGCGCATATGAGCACGAATGCGGTGTCGCCCGCGTCGAAGCCTTTCGGCATCCGCGTCTCCTTGAGGTGAAGGCCGCTCCGCCCACGGGCGCGTCCCTCCGGGGCAAGAGGGCCGTCCCGTGCTGCCCGTGGGCGTCGGCGATGTCAAGGAGCGTGCCGGAGGCCGGTTTCCACCGATGCGTCCGACTGTTTCGCCGGGGTGACGAGGGTCACTCCGGTGTTACACAAGGGTGAACGGCAGCCCTCAGCCGGCCAACCCTCAGCCAGCTGCGGCGTATTCCGGCAGCGCGGTGGTGATGCGGTCGGAGAGGTGCTGCACCTCGGCGACCGAGGGGTACCGCCGCAGCGCGGCATCGGTGGTCTTGCGGATCCGGGTGTTCAGCCGCTCGGAGCGGACCTTGCCCGCGATGTCGACCGCCTGGTGCGCCAGACCGGCCGCCGCCTCCGGCTCCTCCTGGAGCAGATGGACGCTGGCCATGCCGATCAGGTTGAAGGCATAGGACCTGCGGTGGGTCTCGTCCACCCGGAAGAGGTCCACCGCCCGCTCCATCACCGGGGCGGCCATCGAGGCGTACAGCGGGGAGCGGCTGGAGTGGTAGGCGAGGTCGCGGTAGGAGTGCGCATTCTCCGCGTTCAGCTCGGCCTCGGAGAAGAACGTGATCCAGTCCGGCTCGGTCTCACCGGTGCGGACGTCGCTGAAGGTGTCCTCGGCCAGCCGCGCCGCCCGGTGGCACTTGTTGACCTCGCCCAGGTTGGCGTAGGCGCGGGCCTCCATGGAGTACAGCAGCGCGGCGGTGCGGGGCGAGGCGGTGTCGCGGCTGCCGTACTGGGCGAGGTGGATCAGCTCCAGGGCGTCCTCGCCCCGGTTGAGGTGGATCATCTGGCGGCTCATGTCGGAGAGGATCAGCGCGCCGAAGGGCCGGTCACCGGCCTCCTTGGCGGCGTGCAGCGCCAGCACGTAGTACTTCTGCGCGCTGGGGTGCATGCCCACGTCGTAGGACATCCACCCGGCCAGGTGCGCCAGCTCGGCGGTGAGCCGGAAGAGGCGCCGGGTGGTCTCCTGCGGATAGGTCTCCTGGAGCAGGTCGGTGACCTCGTGGAGCTGGCCGACCACGGCCTTGCGGCGCAGACCGCCGCCGTTGTGCGCGTCCCACTGGCGGAACATCACGGTGGTCTGCTCCAGCAGCGCGAGCTCCGGCCCGGAGAGCCGGCCGGTGTGCGGCTCCCCCCCGTTGGCGGCGGTGAGGATCGGGGTGGGCGTACCGCTGGGCCCGGGGGCGAGCCACCGCTGCATGGGCTCGATCAGGGCGGAGCCCGCCGTCAGCGCGAGCGAGGTGCCCAGGAAGCCCCGGCGGTTGAGCATCAGGTCGCTGCGCGAGTACTCGCTGATCAGCTGCACGGTCTGGGCGCCGCTCCAGGGCAGGTCCACCTCACCGGCGCCGGTCACCGGGACCACGGCGCGCAGGCCGAGGTCCTCCACGGTGACCACCGAGCCGAAGCGCTCGGAGAACAGCTCGGAGAGGATCTTGGGAATGGGTTCGCGCGGCTGCTCGCCGTCCAGCCAGCGCCGCACCCGCGAGGTGTCGGTGCTGACATGGTGCGCGCCGGTCTGCCGCGCCCGGCGGTTGACCTGGCGGGCCAGCTCACCCTTGGACCAGCCGCTCCGCACAAACCATGATGTCAACCGCTCGTTGGGTTGCTTCTCTCCCACCGGAACGCCCCCATCCCGGGTTACCCCGCTGCCGTGCCCGACGGTCGCGGGCGGTGTCTGTAAGGCTGCACGCCCTGGCGGGAGCCGAGGGGCGCCGGTCCGGGCCCGACTCCGCGGAGGCAGCGGCCGACAGGGCAGGAAAGGGGAAGTCGCGCACAGTCGTGCACCCTGCTGTCCCTTGCCCTCGGCTTACCCGGAACTGACGCAGCGCCGTGGTCCGTGGACCGAACGTAATGCCCCGAGAGCCGTTCGGGGGAGTTTCGCCGGGGAATCGCCACCATTCGCCACCCCTGGGAGTGAACATTTCCCCGGCGTCCCGCGATTGACTGGGCCCCAGCGGCCCTGCGGGGCCGGCAGTGCAGCTACGAACCGTCCGCCACCGACGATCCCCCAGGCGCCCTCGCCACCGCAATGGCGACGCGGCACCGGATCTCGGCCGACGGGGTGAAGGACCCGCCTGCGCGCCGCCCGCCCGCGTCGCGCACCGCAGCGGTTCGGCGACACTCTGTCACGGTCCCGTAACCATCGGCGACGGCTACCCGTTGGGGGAGGCATGGACATCCAGTTCGGCGATCTCAGGTTCGGCTCGCGGCGCCGCACCCGCGCCACCGCACTCCAGGCGGCGGCGGAGTACGCCGGGCGATGGGGCTGGTGGGTCGCCGCCGGCAAGCCGCCCGGCCGCACCCGGGGCACCGCCGCGTCCGACGCCGACCCCGGCGGGCGCTGCGGCTGCGGCGTCCGGCGCTGCGCGGCACCCGGGCTGCACCCCGCCCCGGGCGAGGCCGCGCCCGTGGCGGGCCCCTGGGCGGAGCGGTGCGAGGTGCGGGCCCTGTGGGAGGCGGCGCCGGAGGCGTCCGTGCTGCTCCCGACCGGCCGTACCTTCGATGTGCTGGACATCCCGGCGCAGGCCGGCTGCCAGGCCCTGGTACGGCTGGAGCGGATGGGCACCCGGCTGGGCCCGGTGCTCGCCTCCCCCGCCGGGCGGGCGCTCTTCTTCGTGGCCCCCGGTGCGGCCCGGGCCCTGCCCGACCTGCTCTACCGGATGGGGTGGGACGACGCCGCGCTGGACCTCGCCTGCCATGGCGAGGGCCGCTATGTGGCCGCGCCGCCCACCGCGCTCGCCGGTCTCGGCCCGGCGCACTGGCTGCGCCCGCCCACCCCCGAGTCCGCCTGCCGCCCGCCGGAGGCCCGGCTGCTGCTGGGCACCCTGGCGTACGCCTGCCACCGCAGCCGTGAGCCGGTGGGCGCGGACGCCGGCTGGCTGGCCTCCTGACCCGCCTCTCCCCCGCACGCGGCGGGCCGGCTTCCCCCTCCCGGGCCCGCCGCAGCACAGGAGGGCCGTCCCCGTGCCGGATACGGGGACGGCCCTCGTTCGTATGAGTCCGCCGGTGCGGGTCAGTCGCCGATCAGCGCGTCCACAAAGGCGCCCGGCTCGAACGGCGCCAGGTCGTCCGCGCCCTCGCCCAGGCCGATCAGCTTCACCGGGACGCCCAGCTCCCGCTGGACGGCGATCACGATGCCGCCCTTGGCGGTGCCGTCCAGCTTGGTGAGCACGATGCCGGTGATGTCGACGACCTCGGCGAAGACCCGGGCCTGCACCAGGCCGTTCTGACCGGTGGTGGCGTCCAGCACCAGCAGCACCTCGTCCACCGGGCCGTGCTTCTCCACCACCCGCTTGACCTTGCCCAGCTCGTCCATCAGGCCGGTCTTGGTGTGCAGTCGGCCGGCGGTGTCCACCAGGACGGTGTCGGCGCCCTCGGCGATGCCCTCCTTGACCGCGTCGAAGGCCACCGACGCCGGGTCGCCGCCCTCCGGACCGCGCACGGTGCGGGCGCCGACCCGCTCGCCCCAGGTCTGCAGCTGGTCGGCGGCGGCGGCCCGGAAGGTGTCCGCCGCGCCGAGGACCACCGAGCGGCCGTCCGCCACCAGCACCCGGGCGAGCTTGCCGGTGGTGGTGGTCTTGCCGACGCCGTTGACGCCGACCACCAGCACCACGGAGGGCCGGCCCGCCTCGGCGGCGGAGTGCCTGGCGGAGTGCAGCGAGCGGTCCGCCTCGGTGCCGATCAGGGCCACCAGCTCCTCGCGGAGCAGGCCGCGCAGCTCGTCCGGGGTACGGGTGCCGAGCACCTTCACCCGGGTGCGGAGCCGGTCCACCAGCTCCTGGGTGGGGGTCACCCCGACGTCTGCGGTGAGCAGGGTGTCCTCGATCTCCTCCCAGGTGTCCTCGTCCAGGTGCTCCCGGGCGAGCAGCGAGAGCAGGCCCTTGCCCAGCGAGGTCTGGGAGCGGGAGAGCCGGGCCCGCAGCCGCACCAGCCGGCCGGCCGTGGGCTCGGGCACCTCCAGGGGCGGCGCGGCGACCGCCGCCTCCGGGGAGACCGTCTCCTCGGGCGCGGTCACGCCCGGGGGAAGGTCCACCTCCTCGATGGTTCTGGTCGGGGTGTCCCGTGGAGTCTCGGCTTCCTCGCCGACCTGGGGCTCTGCGGGCGGCGCACCGACGGGGGTACGCGGCGACGGGGGCAGGGTCTTGCGCCGTCTGCCGCTGACGACGAAGCCGGTGATCGCACCGATGGCGACCACGGCGATGGCTACGGCAAGGATCACGTATTCCATAACCCCCCCAGTATCCGTGCTGAGGCGGCGGTCGCCGTAGTGGTACGGCCGAGCGGGTCTGCGCGGCGGCGGCGCGCGGGCCGGGCGGACAGACCGGGCGGGGCGGGGAGGGGCGGCGGTCCCCTCCCGCGCGGGGTCAGGCGTCGGCGGCGGCGACGTCCTTGATCTCGGCGTAGGGCGCAAGCTTGCGTACGGCCTCGATGCCCTTGAGGCACTGGTCGCGGGTGTCGTAGGCGTCGCCGACGATCAGCACCTGGCCGTTGCTCGCCTTGAGGCGGAAGCGGTGGGAGCCGGAGTCGTCGGTGTATATCTCGAACTTGCCTGCCATGGGATTCCACCTTTCGTGTCGCCCCCCAGCCGCACCGTAAGGTCGCGGCCGGAGCCCCGGCATCCCCGGTCGGTCATTCGGGTGGGCCGGGCTCTTGTGGCATGGCTGTGACAGGCGTTGTGGCCTGGGTCACAGCCGGGCGATCCGGTCCCTGGTGGGGTGGTCCGATGCCTACCCGCGCCCTCCGCACCCTCCCGGCCCTTCCCGCCCTGCTCGCCGGCGCCGCCCTGCTGCTGACGGCGTGCGGCTCGCGAAGTGCCGATGCGCCGGGCAGCGGCGTACGGCCGACCGCCGGGTCCGCCAGCCCGGACCTTCCCGGCGACCCCGCCGATCTGGAGCGGGACGGCGTGCGGATCACCGGCGTCAGCGGATGGTCCCCCGCCGGCAGCCTGTCCTCGATCACCACCGAGTTCCAGGTCACCAACCACGAGCGCAGACCGTTCACCTACACCATCACCTTCAATGTGCTCGCCGACTCCGGAGCGGCGGTGGGGAGCGGGACCCAGACCGTGCCGTCCGTGGGCCCCGGTCGGACCGTGACCCGCACCATCCGGATGGACGCAATGGACGCCAGGGACCACGGGCGGCTGCGGGTCACCAAGGTCAGGCGCGTCCCCTCGGACGAAGTGCCGACCCTGTCCGGCCCCTGTCCGCCTTCCGGGGTCCGCGTCAGGGCCGACGACGGCGACGCCGCCATGGGGCTCCGCGTCGTGGGGCTGCACCTGGAGAACTGCGGAACCCGCGCCTTTCCGGTCGACGGCTATCCGCTGCTCGGGCTGCTGGACGAGGACCGGAAGCCGGTCTCCGGCGTCAGGGTCCTGCACGGCAGCGGCGGTATCGCCACCATGAGCGACTTCGACGCCCCGCCCCGCCCGCTGACCCTGGAGCCGGGCGAGACCGCGTCCGCCGGTCTGCTCTGGCGCAACACCACCGAGGCCGGTACTCCGGTGAACGCCCCCTATGTCAGGGTCAGGGCCACGCCCGGCGCCCCGCCCGTGACGGTGACGCCGGAACTCGACCTCGGCACCACGGGGAGGCTCGGGGTCAGCGCGTGGAAGAAGGACCCGCCGCGCTGACGGCTCAGCGGTGCGAGGTGAACTGGACGACCTGCTGGTAGGTGGGCCGGTTCTGCCAGGAGACCTTGCCGTCGGTGACACCGCCCAGGGGCCGCTGCACGATGGTGTCCGCGCACCACTGGTCGCCCGCCGAGCAGACGTCGTCGGCCGGATAGACCTGCGCCGCCGGCTGCGCGGCCGCCTGCCGCAGGCTCTCCAGCAGCACCGACCGGCACCGGGCCAGGTCACCGCCGCCGCAGTAGGGCCCGCCGAGGCCGCCCGCGACCGGGTCGCCCAGCACCGTCCGCAGGTCCTTGTCGACATAGGACCACCAGCCGTACTGGAAGGCGGAGCCCTTGTGCGGGATGGACTCATTGGCGCTGACGCTGCCGCTGACCGGCCCGGTCTGGCCGCCGGAGGGCGACTCATTGAGCTGCAGCGCCCCGGTGAGCGCGGTGAAGAGCGGGTCGCCCAGCCCGGCCCTGAACTCCGCCTGGACCAGCAGCGGCCACCAGGCGTCCATGATCCGGACGGCATCGGCGTCGGCATAGCGGTGGCTGCCGGCCGAGGTCTCGCGGCGCAGGGTGCCGTCGGCCCGCCAGGTCTCCAGCTTCTGGACGGCCCCGGCCAGGGCCGGGTCGGTGACCGCGCCGCTGCGGATCACCCTCAGCAGGTCCGGCAGTACGTCCTCGCCGCGCAGATCGGCGAGGGCGGCGCTCTCCATGGCCCGCACCAGGGCGCTGCGGGTGACCTTGGCGCCGCTGCCGAGCAGCGCCCTGACCCGGTCGTCGAGCAGGTCGGCGCGGTGCACCGAGCCATTGCCGAAGCCGGCCGTGGTGAAGGCGTCGGCCTGCTTGTTGTTCCAGGAGATGTAGTAGTCCTGGTTGACCGACTGGGGGTGCTGGGCGGGCGGGGTGTACTCGGCGGTGTTGGCGTCGGGGTCGTAGCCGCGCCACTCGTACTGCGGCTCGGCGAGCACCGGCAGGCCGGGGTCGACGCCGTCGGCGCGCACGGGGTTGTCGCCGGAGTTGTAGTAGGCGGTGTCGACGGCGTCCGCGTAGAACCAGTTGAAGGTGTAGTTGATGTGCTGCGCCGCCTCCTGGAAGGTGGCGGCGGAGTGCACCGCCGCGGGGTCGTTGAGCATCTGGAAGCCGACGATGGAGTCGGCCTCGTGGCGGTAGGTGGAGCGCAGCGCGGTGAAGGCGACCGGGGTGCCGCCGACGGTGCCGCGCGAGGTCACCAGGCCGTACCTGGTGCGCTTCATGACGAGGGTGTAGGAGCCCGCGCCGGTGGAGTCGGCGGTGGTGGGCTTCCAGGAGTCCTTGCGCTCCAGCCGCTCCATGGGGGTGCAGCGGCCGTGCCAGAGGTAGGAGTCGGAGGCCAGGGTGGCGGGTGAGCCGTCGGTGGTGCAGAGCGGCACGGCGTAGCTGTCGGTGATGTCCTGTCCGGCGGAGGTGGCGCTCCAGGCGTAGTCCTGGCCCCGGCCGAGCTGGACGTAGAAGGAGAGCCCGGCGAAGGCGGCGCCCCGGGCGCTGATGCCGGGGCCCTGGAGTTCCTCCAGCATCAGCAGTTGCGGGGCGAAGTAGCCGGTCTGCGGGCCGAAGACGGCGACGGGGTGGCCGTCGGCGGCGTATCTGCCGGAGACGACCAGGGCGTTGGACATGCCGTGCCTGGCGGTGAGCAGATTGCCGGGGAGTACGCCCTTGGCGGCGGTGGCTGCCGTGGTGGCGCCGGTGCCGGTGGCGTCGTACACCAGCTTCTCGGGCACCACGGAGCCCGGGTCGGGCATGGCGGTGCCCTGCGGGTCGGCGGGCGGCTGGGCGTACGGGAAGCGCTGGCCGTCGTGGAGGGTGGTGACGGCTTCGGGGTCGTCGGCCTCCCGGAAGGACGCCCAGACCCGGTCTCCCTCGGCCTTGCCGTAGCGGGCCTCGGCGGCCAGCTTGACCTGGGCGGACTGCACCTCCCCGCCGCCGCCCGCGCCGAACAGGGCGCCCACCACGGAGGCCAGCGCGACCAGGTCGGTGAGTCTGAAGTGGTCGATGGACCCGGCGTTGGTGAGCGGGTCGATATGGCCGGTGAGGTCGTACTCGCCGGGGAAGGTGCGTGAGCTGTACGCCGTGTCGATGTACGCGTTGATGCCGTCCAGGTAGGCGCCCGCGTCGGCCATGGCCTGGGCGGCCCGGGGGCCGGAGGCGGCCAGGGTGTCGATCTGCTGCTGGAGTTCGGCCTCGGTGTAGGGGGCGGCCTGCCAGAAGGACTGCTCCAGGGCCCGGTTGTCGGCGGCGCCGCCGGCGAAGCTGCTGAGCTGGCCCCGGCCGACATGGCGGAAGAGGTCCATCAGCCAGAGCCGGTCCTGGGCGGCGGCGTAGCCCGCGCCGTACTCGGTGCCATAGCGGGTGGTGCCGGTGACGTGGGGGACGCCGGTCGCCTTGTCGCGGACGATGGTGACGTCGGGGCGCGGCTGGAGGGTGGAGGCGACCTGGCCGGCGGGGACGCCGAAGGAGGCGTCGTTGAAGAAGGAGCGCAGTCCGGCGTCGGTGAGGCCGGGGTAGCTGTTCGCCAGGGCGGCGTAGGGGCCGAGCTGGTCGTCGGTGTGCGCGGGGCGGGTGCCGAGGAGGCGGTTGGCGAGGATGTCGGCGAGGGTGGCGTTGCCGTTCTCGCCGGGCGGCAGGATGTCGTGGCACCGGTTGCCGCAGTAGTCGGGCGCGGGGGCCGGGGTGGCCGCGGTCGCCGGGGCGGCGGCCAGGGCGGTGGCCGTCAGCAGGCCCGCGAGGGCGGCGGCGGCCTGGAGCCTGAGGGTCCGGATGCGTCGTTGCATGCCTGCTCCTCCGTTGGGCAATGCCGCTGACGGTAGGTCGGGTCCTGGGGGATTGCCCAGACTTCCGGTCGCGCCTTGTGGAAGGTCTGACAATGTTTCTTGTCATGTCACCTCAAATCCGCTCGGATGGTCGATGCTGCCGTCGGCGGCCCGGACGGGACCGCCGCCCCGCGCCGTCCTCGCGGCGCCCCCTCAAGGAGGCCCAGGTGACCCTTCGCCGCACGTCCGCCGCCGCACTGCTGGCCCTGAGCGCAGCCCTGATACCCGCTCAGCAGGCGACCGCCGCCGGAGCCGGCGACCTGCCGTTCGGCTCGGCCACCACGGTGGGCCTGCACAACACCTACGACCCGGCGGCGTTCACCTACCTCGCGCAGAGCCTGGACACCGGCACCGGCATGATCGAGCTGGACGCCTGGACCGACGTCATCACCAAGGAGTGGAAGGTCAGCCACTCCAACCCGCTGGGCAACGGCAACAACTGCGTCAACGCCACCACCCCCGCCCAGCTCTACACCGGCGGCGCCAACAAGAACCTGGAGTACTGCCTGGACGACATCCGGGTCTGGCTCGGCGCCCACCCCGGCAGCGGCCCACTGGTGGTCAAGCTGGAGCTGAAGGCGGGCTTCTCCGCCAACCTGGGCATGGGCCCGGCGCAGCTGGACGCGCTGATCTCCGCCCATCTGGGCTCCGCCGTCTTCCGCCCGGCCGACCTGCTCGCCAAGCCCGGCGGCGGCAGCTACGCCACCCTGGACGAGGCCGCCCGGGCGGGCAACTGGCCCACCCGGGCGCAGCTGGCCGGCCGGGTGCTGGTCGACGTCATCCCGGGCACGGTGGAGGAGGCCAACCCCTTCGACACCCTGCACACCGATGTGGAGTACTCCCGCTATCTGCGCGACCTGGCCGCCGCCGGCAGGGCGGGTCAGGCGCAGGTCTTCCCGGTGGTGCACGGCGCGGTGGCGGGCGACCCGCGCTCGGCCTACTCCGACAGCTCCATCCGGCCGTGGTTCGTGGTCTTCGACGGCGACGCCTCGGCGTATGCCGGGGGCGTCGACACCGCCTGGTACGACCGCAACCACTATCTGCTGGTGATGACCGACGCGCAGAATGTCTCGCCCGCCATCAGCGCCACCGACCCCACCGCCGACCAGGCGCGCGCCCGGGCCGTCCAGCTGGCCGGGGCGCATGCCAGCATCGTCTCCAGCGACTGGCGGCACCTGCCCGAGGTGCAGTCCCTGGTACTGAACCGGGGCTGACCCCGCACCGGCAGACCGACCGCCGCCGGGACCGGCTCAGCCTGCGGGCTCCCCGGCGGCGGCCCTGGCGGGGGTGTGGCCGGGGGCGACCTGGCCGGGGGCGACCTGGCCGGGCACGGGCTGGCCCGGGCCGGGCTGGCCGGGTACGGCGCGGGTGCGCGGGCGGCGCTCGCGGTGCTCCTCGCGCAGCCGCTGGCTGATCACCTGGGAGATGCCGTCGCCCTTCATGGTCACCCCGTAGAGGGCGTCGGCCGACTCCATGGTGAGCTTCTGATGGGTGATCACAATCAGCTGGGAGGACTCCCGCAGCTCCTCCATGATCCCGATCAGCCGACGCAGATTGGTCTCGTCCAGCGCCGCCTCCACCTCGTCCATCACATAGAACGGGCTGGGCCGGGCCTTGAAGATGGAGACCAGCAGCGCCACCGCCGTCAGCGACCGCTCGCCGCCCGACAGCAGCGACAGCCGCTTGACCTTCTTGCCCGGCGGCCGGGCCTCCACCTCGACCCCGGTGGTCAGCATGGAGTCCGGGTCGGTGAGCAGCAGCCGCCCCTCGCCGCCCGGGAAGAGCCGCGCGAAGACGCCCTCGAACTGCGCCGCCGTGTCGTGGTAGGCCGCCGTGAAGAGCTGCTCCACCCGCTCGTCCACATCGCGGACGATGTCCAGCAGGTCGCGGCGGGTCTTCTTCAGATCGTCCAACTGCTCGCTGAGGAACTGGTGGCGCTCCTCCAGCGCGGCGAACTCCTCCAGCGCCAGCGGATTGACCTTGCCCAGCTGCTGGTAGGCCCGCTCGGCGGCGCGGAGCCGCTTCTCCTGCTCGGCGCGGACATACGGGGTGGGCGCCGGCGCCTGCGCCCCCGCCCCCGCCTGCTCCTCGCCGTCCGCCGAGGGCGGGGCGGGCACCGGCCGGTCCGGGCCGTACTCGCCGAGCAGCGCGCCCGCCTCGATGCCGAACTCCTCCAGCGCCTTGGCCTCCAACTGCTCCATCCGCAGCCGCTTCTCGGCCCTGAGCACCTCGTCCCGGTGGACCGAGTCGGTCAGCCGGTCCAGCTCGTCCTTGAGTTCACGGCCGCGCAGCCGCTCCTGGCCCAGCTCCGCCTCCCGCTCGGTACGGGACTGCTCGGCGGTCCGGCGCTCACCGGCGGCCTGCTCCAGCGAGCGCTCCACCAGCGCCAGCAGCTGCCGGGCGCCGTGCGCCACCGCCGCCGCCACCGCCGCCTCGTGCGCGGCCCGGCGGCGCTGCGCGGCGGCCCGGGCGCGCGCCTCCCGCTCGGCCCGCGCGCCCCGGTCCAGCGCGTCGGCGCGGCCGGAGAGTCCGCGCACCCGCTCCTCATGGGTGCGTACCGCCAGCCGGGCGTCCATCTCGGCCTGCCGGGAGCGGGCCGACTCCTCGGCCAGCCGGTCCCGTTCGGAGCCGTCGGGCTCCTCCTCGCCGGGTGCCTCCTCCACGGCGGCCAGCCGCTCGGACAGCTCCAGATGCTCCGCCGCCGCCTGCTCCAGCGCCGCCTCGGCCCTCGAAGCGGCGGCGGCCAGCCGCTCGGCCTCACCGGCGGCGGCCCGTGCCTGCCCGCCGAGCCGGCCGAGCTGCTGGGCGACGGCCGAACGCTCCTTCTCCGCGCTGCGGCGGCGCGCGGTCAGCTCCTCCACCTCGGCGGCCAGCCCCTGGCGCAGCCCGGCGGCCTCGGCGGCGTGCTCGGCCAGCTCGGCGGCGCGCACGGTCAGCTCCTCCAGCGCGGCGGTGGCCTCGTCCACGGCGGCCTGGGTCTCCAGCAGGCTGGGCGCCCCGGCGGAGCCGCCCTGGGCGAAGCCGCCGGAGAGCAGGTCGCCGTCGCGGGTGGCGGCGGTCAGCTCCGGCCGGTCGGCGAGCAGCGCCTCGGCGTCCTCCAGGGTCTCCACCACGGCGGTGCCGTGCAGCAGCCCCCGTACGGCGGGCAGCAGCTCCGCCGGGCCGTCGACCAGGTCGGCCGCCCAGCGGGCGCCGGGCGGCGGTCCGCCCTGCGGTACGGGGGCGGCGGGGGCACCGGCGACCAGCAGCGCGGCCCGGCCCGCGTCCCCGGTGCGGAGCAGCCGCAGCGCGTCCGCCGCGGCGGGCACGGCGGCGACGGCGACGGCGTCGGCGGCTGCGCCCAGCGCGGCGGCGACGGCGGCCTCGGCGCCGGGGCGACGGTGAGCAGGGCGGCGGCGGGTCCGAGGATGCCGGTGAGCGGGACGTCGGCGGCGAGCAGCGCACCGGTGCCGTCCTTGCGGCGCAGGCCGAGCGCCAGGGCGTCGCGGCGGGCGGTGAGGGCGGCGCGCTCCTTCTCGGCGGCGGTGGCGGCGTCCCGGGTACGGCTCTGCGCCTCCTCCGCCTCGGCGAGGCGGCGGCGGGCCTCGGTCCAGTCGGCCTCCAGCCGCTCATCGCCCGCGTCCAGGCCGTCGACCTGCTCCTGGAGCTGCTCATAGGCGGCCTGGGCGGCCTCGGCGCGGACCACCGCCTCGTCCCGGGCGGCGGCCAGCCGTCCGATCTCGGCCTCGGCTCCGGCGGCGCGTGAGCGGGCGGCGGCAACCCGGCCCTGAAGCCGGGCCAGCCCTTCGCGGCGGTCGGCGAGGGCGCGGGCGGCGTCCTTGAGCCTCCGCTCCTCGTCGGCCAGCGCCCGCTCCAGACCGCCGCGCCGCTCGACGGCCTCGGCGAGCGCGTACTGCGCCTCGGCCAGGGCCTCGGCGAGGGCGGCCTCCTCCTCGCGGATGCGGGCGGCCTCGCGCTCCATGTCCTCCGGGTCGCGACCGCCGCGCCGCTCCTCGGTCCGGCCGCTGGTGGCATGCCGGACCCTGGCGTCGGCCAGCCCGACGGTGCCGCGTACCCGCTCGGCGAGCGCGGAGAGCTGGAACCAGGTCTCCTGGGCCCGCTCCACCTGCGGTCCCAGCTGCTGCACCTGGGCCTCCAGCACCGCCTCCCGCTGCCGGGCGGCGGCCAACTGCTGCTCCACGGTGGAACGGCGCAGCCGCAGCGCCATCTCGTCGGCGATCTCCGCCTCGACCGCGTGCCGCAGGGTGACCAGGTCGTCGGCGAGCAGCCGCAGCCGGGCGTCGCGCAGGTCGGCCTGGATGACGGCGGCGCGGCGGGCGATCTGGGCCTGTCGGCCGAGCGGTTTGAGCTGCCGGCGCAACTCGGCGACCAGGTCCTGCACCCGGTTGAGGTTGGTCTGCATCGCGTCCAGCTTCCGCAGCGCCTTCTCCTTGCGCTTGCGGTGCTTGAGGACTCCGGCGGCCTCCTCGATGAAGGCGCGGCGGCCGGTGGGGTCGGCGTGCAGGACGGAGTCCAGCTGGCCCTGGCCGACGATGACATGCATCTCCCGGCCGATGCCGGAGTCGGAGAGCAGCTCCTGGATGTCCAGCAGCCGGCAGGTGTCGCCGTTGAGGGCGTACTCGGAGCCGCCGTTGCGGAACATCGTCCGCGTGATGGTGACCTCGGAGTAGTCGATGGGCAGCGCGCCGTCGGTGTTGTCGATGGTGAGGGAGACCTCGGCGCGGCCGAGCGCGGGGCGGCCGGCGGTACCGGCGAAGATGACGTCCTCCATCTTGCCGCCGCGCAGCGACTTGGCGCCCTGCTCGCCCATCACCCAGGAGAGGGCGTCCACCACATTGGACTTGCCGGAGCCGTTGGGTCCGACCACGCAGGTGATGCCCGGCTCGAAGCGGAGGGTGGTGGCGGAGGCGAAGGACTTGAAACCGCGCAGGGTGAGGCTTTTCAGGTGCACGCGCCGCTCTCCTCGCTCTCGTCCGCACCTGGACTCTAACGGCGCGGGGAGGGCAGGCAGTGGCAGGCGCCGCCGCACGGTTTCGCTGCTGTCGGCGGGGGGCACCCTGTTGGCAACAAGAGCTGTGGAGGGGGAAAAGACGAAGGGACGCCGGGTGACGGCGTCCCTTGCAGATTCCCGGCGGCACCGCCGCCTGATCGGGGTCGATCAGGTGAGGGCGGGCTCCCGCTGAGGTACGTCGATGCTGCTGAGCAGCCTCTGCTCGTCGGCGACGGCAGCCAGGGCGTTGTTCTCGGCCTGCATCCGGGTCAGCTCGGATTCCAGGTCCTGGACACGCTGCTGGAGCCGTCGCATCTCGGCGAGCAGTCGCGGGTCGGGACCGCCGACGTAACCGAGAAGCGCCTTTGCCATGATGAGTGGTCCTCCACGCTGAGTGACCGACCTTTGTCAGGTGTGGGTCGAGGGGGAAGGGTGCGCACCGCCACGCGCTCTTCGCAGGTCTGAAAGGACAGCTCTGCCGGGGGAAACACGTACGGGTGAGCGGGTTTCCAGCGTCTCACCAAACGCTGTATGGGTCAACACGATCACAGCGCGCGACGCCCGCCGTCCACCTGCACGGCGGAACACCCACGCCGTAGGGACGGTCACGGCACTCAGTGGCCGCGCGATCACCGCTCGCTGCGGAGTCAACCACGTCACCGCCTGACCTGGCAACCATGTGACGGTGGCAGTTGCCGCAGACCGCTCCGGCAGCGGCCCCGGGCCGACTGCGGAGCGTGGTCATAGGGCCCCAGCAGCCTCGGAACGCTCAGCGGACCGCGAAGCCGTCGTAGCCGGCGCGCGGCTCGCCCCAGATCTCGGTGACGCCGTCGACCCGGCCGGGCGTACCGGACCCGCGCAGCAGCCGCAGCAGGCGCTCGCACTCCTCGCGCGCGCCCTCCGCCACCACCTGGACCCGGCCGTCCGCGAGGTTCCCGGCGTAGCCGACCAGACCGATCTCCAGCGCCCGGGACCGCGTCCACCAGCGGAAACCGACTTCCTGGACCCTGCCGCGCACCCAGGCGGTCAAGCGGACGTGTTCATACATGGGGCCGACCCTAGAGCGGCCCGCGCGGGGCTTTCCCTCCAGCCCCACCCGTCATACCTGTATGGTCCTGCCATCACCCGAACGGGTGAGTGCACCACGTGCACGGCTCTTGTCACCGGTCGGGGGGATCGGGAGGGTTCCAGACAGCCATGTCCCGACATGCGCGTACGTCCAAGCCGCAGTCGCAGCAGCCTGCCGCAGGCTCCCAGGGGGGTCGCAGGCGCCATGCGGCGTCCGCTGCCGTCCCCCTTGCCCCCAGCCCGGCCGGGCCGGTCTCACACCGCCGCAGCGGTGGCCGGGGTCGCGGGCAGACCAGCGGCCCGGCACGGACGGTCCTGGCGGTCTGCTGCACGGCGCTGGCCGCCGGTACGGGCGGGGTGCTCAGCGGGCTGGTCCCGATGCCCTCCTCGCAGCCCAGCTCCGCCATCGTGGCGGCCGACCCCGCCTCGGCGCGGACCGCCGCAGCGGACCTCGGCACCGCCCCGGGCGGCTCCAGGGTCGCCCAGGCCCCCACCGGGGCCGAAGCCTCCGCCCCGGCGGCTCCACCGGTCAGGCCGTCCGAGGCCGCCGGGCGCGGCCAGGAGCGCCCCCCGGCGCCGTCCGTGACGCCGTCCACACCGGCCCCGCCCGCCAGCGCCTCCCCGGTCGCCGCGCCCCGTACCGAAGCGCCCCCGCCGCTCCCGCCCCCGTCCCCACGACGGCCGCCCCAGCCGCCCCCACCGTCTCGGCCACCGGCTCCAGCAGCAGGGTCGGCGACACCCGGGCGACCGTGGCCGCCGCCGTCCTCACCCTGGTCAACCAGGAGCGGTCCAGGGCCGGCTGCGGACCGCTGGTGGCGGACGCCGGGCTTGCCGCGCTGGCCACGGACTTCAGCGACTCCATGGCGGCGCGCGGCTTCTTCGACCACACCGACCCGGACGGGAAGAGCCCCTGGGACCGCGCCACCGCGGTCGGCATCTCCTACCTGGGCGGCGAGAACATCGCCCGGGGGCAGCAGACGCCCGAGGAGGTCATGGACGCCTGGATGAACAGCCCGGGCCACCGGGCCAACATCCTCAACTGCGACTACAAGCGGCTGGGCGTCGGCGTCCACGAGGGCCCCGGCGGCCCCTGGTGGACGCAGGACTTCGGCTTCTGAGCCCGCCGCCCGGATCGACTGACTGGGCCGAATCGACTGACTGGCCCGGATCGACTGGCTGGGCCGGGGCAACTAACGGGGCCGGGGCGGGCGCTGGCAGCGGGGGCAGAAGTAGCTGGACCGGTTCATCCAGGGCTCGCGGCGGATCGGTGTGCCGCAGCGGCGGCACGGCTCGTCGCGGCGCCCGTAGGCGTCCAGGTCGCGGGAGAAGTAGCCGCTCTCGCCGTTGACGTTGACATAGAGGCTGTCGAAGCTGGTGCCGCCCGCCGCCAGCGCGTCCGCCATCACCTCGCGCACCGACTGGAGCAGCAGCGCGGTCTGCGGCCGGGTGAGGGTGGCGGTGGGCCGCTCGTAGTGCAGCCGGGCCCGCCACAGCGCCTCGTCGGCATAGATGTTGCCCACGCCGCTGATCAGGCTCTGGTCCAGCAGGGCCCGCTTCACGGTGGTGCGCCGCCGCCGCAGCGCGGTGTGGAAGACGCCGTCGTCGAACCTCGGGTCGAGCGGGTCGCGGGCGATATGGGCGATGGCCAGCGGGGTGGCCTCGGGGTCGCCGGGCTCGGCCGGGTGGACGGTGAGGCCGCCGAAGGTGCGCTGGTCGACAAAGCGCAGCTCACGGCCGCCGTCGCGGAACCGCAGCCGGACCCGCAGATGGGTCTCGTCCGGTGCCTCGGGCGGCTGCACCAGCAGTTGGCCGCTCATGCCGAGGTGGCCGAGCAGGGAGCAGCCGGTGCCGTCCATGGGCAGCCAGAGGTACTTGCCGCGCCGGTGCGCCGGGCCGAAGGTCACCCCGGTGAGCCGGGCGGCGAAGTCCTCGGGTCCGGCGAGGTGGCGGCGGATCGCACGGGGATGCAGCACCTGCACGGAGTCGACGGTGCGGTGGCTGACCCAGCGTTCCAGGCCGAGGCGGACGACCTCGACCTCCGGCAGTTCGGGCATGGGGGCTAGGCGGCCGAGGTGGTGTCACCGGTGGCGGAGTCCACGCCGTGCTTCTCCCGGATGCCGTGCCAGGCGCTCTGCGCGGCCTTCTGCTCGGCCTCCTTCTTGGAGCGGCCGGTGCCACTGCCGTACTCCTCGCCGCCGACGCGGGCGGTGGCGGTGAAGGTCTTCTCGTGGTCCGGGCCGGACTCGCTGACCAGGTACTCGGGCACGCCGATGCCCACCGTGGCGGTGAGCTCCTGGAGGGAGGTCTTCCAGTCCAGGCCGGCGCCCAGGTTGGAGGACTCCTCGATCAGCGGGTCGAAGAGGCGGTGCACCAGCTCGGAGGCGGCGTCCAGACCCTGGTCGAGGTAGACGGCGCCGATCAGCGCCTCCAGGGTGTCGGCCAGGATCGACGACTTGTCGCGGCCGCCGGTGCCCTCCTCGCCCCGGCCGAGCCGGATGAAGGCGCCCAGGTCGAGGCCACGGCTGACGTCGGCCAGCGCGCGGGAGTTGACCACTGCGGCGCGCAGCTTGGCCAGCTGGCCCTCGGGGAGGTCCGGGTGGATCCGGTAGAGGGTGTCGGTCACCACGAGACCGAGCACCGAGTCGCCCAGGAACTCCAGGCGCTCATTGGTGGGCAGCCCGCCGTTCTCGTACGCGAACGAGCGGTGGGTGAGAGCACGTACCAGAAGGGCGGGCTCAAGTGTGTACCCGAGCCGCCCTTCCAGGACGTCGTTGGTGGTCGAGGTCGGCCGCCCGGCCGCCTTGTCCGGGGACTGGTCGTCCATGGACCGGGCCCCGGATGAGGCACCCTTGCGGGAGGTCGTGGTTCCGTCCGACATCGATCCGTACACCCCGCCGATCAGACCGACAGGACCTGGCGGCGGTTGTAGGTGCCGCAGCTCGGGCACGCGATGTGCGCCAGCTTCGGCTCGTGGCAGCGGTCGCACGCCACCAGGGCCGGGACCGCAGCCTTCCACTGCGAACGGCGGTGGCGCGTGTTGCTGCGCGACATCTTCCGCTTCGGAACAGCCACGGCTACTTCTCCTGGTTCTCGGCAGCGCCCTCACGGGCGCCGCTGTCCTCGTCGTTCCCGTCACCCTCGTCGCCGGGGGCGGCGGAGAGTCCCTGCAATGCCGCCCACCGGGGGTCGACGGCGTCATGGTGGTGGTCCGGGTCGTCGCTCAGGCGCGCTCCGCACTCGGAGCAGAGGCCCAGGCAGTCGTCCTGGCACACCGGCTGCAACGGCAGTGCGAGCACCACCGCGTCACGCAGCACCGACTGGAGGTCGAACAGGTCGCCCTCCAGGCGGTAAGTCTCGTCCTCGTCGTCCTCGTCGGACGCGCTCCCGGCCGACGCGCCACGGATGCGGCCGTCGTCCTCCGGGTAGTAGTACAGCTCCTGGAACTCCACCTCAAGGTCGTCCTCGACGGGCTCCAGACAGCGTACGCACTCCCCGGCGATGCGGGCGGTGGCGGTACCGGTGACCAGTACGCCCTCCACCACCGACTCCAGCCGGAGTTCCAGCTCGACCGGGCTCTTGGCGGGAACGCCGATCACATCGATGCCGAAGTCGCCGGGGGCCTCGACAGTGCGGGTCACCCTGCGCATCGCACCCGGACGACGGCCCAGCTCATGCGTGTCGAACACGAGCGGATCGCGGTGGTCGAGGCGGTTCAGGATGTCCTGCTTCCTACGGCGCACGCATTCCTGCGTGACGCATACGGCTCATGTGGCTGCGACTCTGCGGCGTCCCCCGGAGGGGGTCGGGGCAGCCGACAACCCCGGCGCTGAACGGGCCGGAGCAGTCAGGATACCGGACCACCGGGCCAGGCCCAACTTCGCGCCCCGGCCACCGGCCGGCGGGGCGCCCGGCGGCCTGTGTGCAGCGGCCTCGGCTCAGCGTCCGCCGCCCAGCTCCCGCAGCCGCGCCACATCGATCACGCTGGTGTCGAAGAAGCTGGTCTCGTCCAGTCCGCCCTGCTGCGGAGGCTGCGGCGGCTGCGGCGGGTAGCCCGCCCCGGCCTCCGGCTGCTGCGGCGCCCCCCAGCCGCCGTACGCCTCCTGCGGGGCGTAGCCGGGCTGCGGCGGGTAGCCGGAGCCGTCGTGGCCCTGGGCATAGCCGCCGGTCTGCGCGGCATAGGGGTCATGGGCCTGCCACTGCTGCTGCGGGTAGCCGTAGGCGTCATAGCCGCCGCCCTGCTGGCCGCCGTCGCCGTGTGCGGCGGCGGCTGCGTACGGGTCGGACTGCTGCTGCCAGTCCGGCTGGCCGACCTGTTGCTGGCCGACCTGTTGCTGGCCGACCTGCGACTGGTCGACCTGTGGCTGGCCGCCCCAGCCCTGCTGCCCGTCGGCCGCCTCCTCGCGGAACCACGCCTGGCCGATCTCACCGCCCGCACCGCCCTGGGCGGCGGACTCCTCCGCGTCGGCGGCGGCGAAGCCGGCCGCGACGGCTGCGGCGCGGTCCTTGTCCTGCTGGGCCTGGTCGGCGGCGGCCAGGTAGGCGGCCAGCTCGTCGATCGGCTGCTTGCCGAGCAGCTTGTCACGGCCCCGGCCGACGGCCTCCAGGGTCTTGCTGAGGACCGTCTCCAGGGTCGCCAGCTTCACATCGACGTACTCGTCCACCTCGGGGCTGGGCGAGATCTGCGGCCGGAACTCCTCGCCCTCCTCGCCGCCCTGCTCCCCGTAGACGCCCTGCCCGTACTCGCCGCCCGCGTCGGGGCCGTGGCCGAGCAGCTTCTGCCGGCCGCGGCCGACCGCGCCCAGGGTCTTGGTGAGCACGACCTCGAAGTTGGCCAGCTTGCTGTCGACATAGTCGTCGGCCTCGCGGCGCAGCTCCCCGGCCTCGGCGCGGGCCTCGGCGAGGATGCGGTCGGCCTCCGCCTGGGAGCGGAGCACCACCTCCGTACCGGAGACCAGCGAGCCCCGCTCGGCGTGGGCGCCCTGGATGATCCGCTCGGCCTCGGCGCGGGCCTCGGCGACCACCTGCTCATGGTCGGCCATCACGGCCTGGGCCTGGGAGATCTCGGAGGGCAGCGCCTCCCGGAGCTCCCGCAGCAGGCCGAGCAGCTCGGACCGGTTGACGACGCAGGATGCCGACATCGGCATGGAGCGGGCGCTCTCGACGGCCGCGACGATGTCGTCGAGTCTGTTCTGCACGTCCACTGTGGCTCACGTCTTTCCGTGTGCGCCGGGGTACGGCGGGGCGGGCCGGGAGAAGACCGCCGGGTCAGACTCTACGACCACCGCGAGGGTGCCGGTGAACAGGTCGGGCGAGCCCGCACCCGTACATCGGACGGAAGATGACAGAGCGGCAGGAACCGGACGCCGACCGGGCTACTGCTCGGCGGCGCGCTCCGCCATCCGCCGGGTGAGCCGCTCCAGCACCGGGGCGGGCACCAGGTGGCCGACGTCGCCGCCGTAGGCCGCGACCTCCTTGACCAGGCTGGAGGAGAGGAAGCTGTAGGTGGGCGAGGTGGGCACGAAGAGGGTCTCCACGCCGGAGAGCCCGTGGTTCATCTGGGCCATCTGCAACTCGTAGTCGAAGTCGCTGACCGCCCGCAGGCCCTTGACGATGGCGGGGATCTCGCGGTCCCGGCAGAAGTCGACCAGCAGCCCGTGGTGGGCCTCCACCTGCACATTGCCGTAGCAGGCGGTGACCTCCTCGATCATCCCCATGCGCTCCTCGACCGTGAAGAGCCCCCGCTTGGACTTGTTGATCAGCACGGCGACATGCACGACGTCATACAGCTTGGATGCACGCTCGATGATGTCGAGGTGGCCGTTGGTGATGGGGTCGAAGGACCCCGGACAGACGGCGCGGCGCAACACCTGTACCTCACTCTCCGGCCCCCGGCGGATCCGCCGTGAGGGTGGGCCTGCTAACCGTTCGTTCCCGGCCGGTCCGGACGTCCCTGTCCCGGCGCGGTCGTCTCACCCGGAGCGGCGGCGCGACCGTACCAGAGCGTCCCCTCGCCGTAGCGACGGGACCGCAGCGGTTCGTACCCCTCCGGCCAGGTGAACGCACCGCCCCTGGTGCTGCGCTCCACGGTGGCGAGCGCAGCGTCGGCGAGCCACCCCTCAGCGGAGAGTGTGATCAGGATCTCCCGCACCCCGGCGTCGGTGACGGCGTACGGAGGGTCGAGGAAGACCAGGTCGTACGGGGTCTCCGGCGGCGGTCCCTGCACCACCCGCTCGGCCTTCCCGGCCCGTACCTCGGCACCGGGCAGGCCGAGGGCGCGGACGTTCTCCCGGATGGTGCGCACCGCGCGGGCGTCGGACTCCACCAGCAGGGTGTGCGCGGCGCCCCGGGAGAGCGCCTCCAGGCCGACCGCGCCGGAGCCGCCGTAGAGGTCCAGCACCCGGGCCCCGTGCAGGGTGCCGCGCAGTGACTCCCAGGTGGAGAAGAGGGCCTCCCTGGTCCGGTCGGAGGTGGGGCGGGTGCCCTGGCCGGGCGGCACGGCCAGGCGGCGGCCGCCGGCCGCTCCGGCGATCACGCGGGTCATGGGGCTGGCGCTTCCTCACAGGTGGGCGGGCGGAGTGCTCCTCCCACGCTATACGGCGGCAGCCCCACCGGCGGACCGGCCGACCGACGGGACCGGCCGACCGGTGGGGCTGCTCACCGGGACGGTCAGGACCCGCCGGCCCCGGCGACCGGGTCGGCGGCGCCCAGCAGGGCCGGGGAGGCGTAGCGCGACCAGGAGAGGCAGCCGTCGGGCGGGCAGTGCTCGGGGCGGCGCGGATCGTGCCCGAGCTCGCGCAGCTTGGTGCGGACGGAGTCGGGAGTGCGGCCGAAGCGGGCCGCTATCCGGGCGACGGTCTCGCCGCCGTGGAAGCGGCGCACCAGCTCCTCCTCGTGCTGCGGCACCCAGGGGGCGCCGTGGCCGGGGTAGAGCTCGCGCAGCACATCGCGGTCGGGGATGGGCTCGGAGACGTCGGCGACGATGGCCAGCGCCCGCAGCGCGCGGTTGAGCGCGATCCGCAGCGAGGCGACGTCCTCCACGGGCAGGCGGAGCTTGCCGGAGGCGAGCGGGGCGGCGGCCTCGCCGTCCCGCCAGCCGGTCAGGGTGAGGGTGACTTCGCGGTCGTCGTCGCTGGCCAGCTCGATGCGGAAGACCTTGTCGCCGAGCGGGAGTTCGTTGAGGTGACGGAATGCCATGTGTTGAGCCCCCAGATGTCCGTGGGACCGGCACCTTTGGAGTGCGTCCCGAACACCTCCATTGTCGCGCGCACCACTGACAACCGGCCGGTCCCGGCGGCAGGGTCAGCCCTTCTCCAGGTACTCGGCGCGGTCCTCGTCCACCAGGCTCCGAAGGGCGCTCTCCAGGTCCGGGTGGCGGGTCAGCCCGGGGTCCTCGGCGACCAGCCGGACGGCCTCCTCGCGGGCGGCGGCGATGACCTCCTCGTCCTGGAGCACGGAGAGCACCTTGAGCGAGGACTTCGCCCCGGACTGCGCCTGGCCCAGCACATCGCCCTCGCGGCGCTGCTCCAGGTCGATCCGGGAGAGCTCGAAGCCGTCCAGGGTGGCGGCCACCGCGTCCAGCCGGGCCCGGGCGGCGCTGCCTGCAGGCATGTCGCTGACCAGCAGGCAGAGGCCGGGGGCGGTGCCACGGCCGACCCGGCCGCGCAGCTGGTGCAGCTGGGAGACGCCGAAGCGGTCGGCGTCCATGATCACCATGGCGGTGGAGTTGGGCACATTGACGCCCACCTCGATCACCGTGGTGGCGACCAGCACATCCACCTCCCCGGCGGCGAAGCGGCGCATCACGTCGTCCTTGGCGTCGGGCGGCATCCTGCCGTGCAGCACCTCCACCCGCAGCCCGGCGAGCGGGCCGGCGCGAAGCTGCTCGGCGACGTCCAGCACGGCCAGCGGCGGGCGGCGCTCGTCGGAGGCGGCGCCGACGTCCTCCAGGTCCTCCTCGGCGGGCTTCCTGGCCTTCTTCCCCTTCGGTTCCTCGTCCTCGTCGCCGATCCGGGGGCAGACCACATAGGACTGGTGGCCCTTGCCGACCTCCTCGCGGACCCGCTCCCAGGCGCGGGCCAGGAAGTGCGGCTTCTCCAGCGCGGGGACGACATGCGAGGCGATCGGCGAGCGGCCGGACGGCAGCTGGTCCAGTACGGAGGTCTCCAGGTCGCCGAAGACGGTCATGGCGACCGTACGGGGAATGGGGGTGGCCGTCATCACCAGCAGATGCGGGGGCTGCCGGCCCTTGCCGCGCAGGGCGTCGCGCTGCTCCACGCCGAAGCGGTGCTGCTCGTCCACCACCACCAGGCCCAGGTCGTGGAAGCGCACCTTGTCCTCGATCAGGGCGTGGGTGCCGACCACGATCCCGGCCTCCCCGGTGACCAGGTCAAGCAGCGCCTGCCGGCGGGCGGCGGTGCCGGTGGAGCCGGTGAGCAGCACCACCTTGGTCCCCAGCTCGGACCCGCCCAGCAGGCCGCCCTCGGCGAGGTCGCCCATCATCTCCACAATGGACCGGTGGTGCTGCTGGGCCAGGACCTCGGTGGGCGCCAGCAGCACCGCCTGCCCGCCGGTGTCCACCACCGCCAGCATCGCCCGCAGGCCCACCATCGTCTTGCCCGAGCCGACCTCGCCCTGGAGGAGGCGGTGCATGGGGTGCTCCTGGGCCAGGTCGGCGAAGATCTCGGCGGAGACCTTCAGCTGGCCCTCGGTGAGGGTGAAGGGCAGCCGGGCGTCGAAGGCGTCCAGCAGGCCGCCGGCCCGGGCGGCGCGGGCGACGGCGGGCAGTGCGGAGTCGGCGGCGCGGCGGCGGGCCAGGGCGACCTGGAGGACGAACGCCTCGTCCCAGGTCAGCCGGGAGCGGGCCATCACCACATCGGCCTGGGTGCGCGGCCGGTGGATGCGCTCCAGGGCCTCGGGCAGCGGCAGCAGCTCGCGGTCCTCGCGCAGCTGCCGGGGCAGCGGATCGCCGACGCCCTCCCAGCCGGTGGCGGCCAGCGAGTCCAGGGCCACCTCCACGCACTGGGCCAGCTTCCAGCTGGGCACCTGGGCGGAGGCCGGGTAGACGGGGATGAGCCGCCCGGCGAACCGCTCGGCGGCGCCGGACTCGCCGTCCCCGTCCAGCAGCTGGTAGTCGGGATTGGCCAGCTGGCGGGTGCGCTGGAAGACGCCGACCTTGCCGGCGAAGAGGCCGCGGGCGCCGGGGCGCAGCTCCTTCTCCCGCCATGCCTGGTTGAAGAAGGTGAGGGTCAGCCGGCCGCGCCCGTCGGTGACCACCACCTCCAGCCGGTTGCCCCGGCGCTGCCGGAAGGGGATCCGGGTGACCTTCTCGATCTGTGCGACCACGGTGACGTGCTCGTCGACCTCCAGCTCGTCCAGGCTGGTCAGCTCGCCGCGCTCGGCGTAGCGGCGCGGGAAGTGGTGCAGCAGGTCGCCGGTGGTATGCAGCTTGAGGCTGTCGGCCAGCACCTTCGCGGTGCGGTCGCCGACGAGCTTCCGGAGGGGTTCATCGAACGCAGACATCGGGTCCATTCCACCTCACGCCTCGGACATCCGGGCGTCACTCCAGGCCGATCAGCAGCGGCGCGGCCTCCTGCCCGCCGTCGTAGACCACCGTGTCGACCTCGGGCCGCGACCGCCGCACATGGGCCACCAGCCGGTCGGCGAGCCGCTGCGGGACCCCCTCGCCGAGGATCAGGGTGAGCAGTTCGCCGCCGCCCGCCAGCATCCGGTCGAGCACCACCGCGCCGGTGTCCCCGAGGTCGCCGCCGATGACCGCCACATCGCCGTCGATCAGGCCGAGCACATCCCCGGCCTGGCAGACGCCGGCCATGGTCCAGGACTCGCCCTCGGCCACGGCCAGCTCGGCATAGCGGGTGGCACCGGCGGCCGAGGTCATCGAGACGACGTCCTCGTCGAAGCGCCGGCCGGCCTCGTGGACGGCCAGCGCCGCCAGCCCCTGTACCGGGGAGCGGGTGGGGATGACGGCCACCCGTATGCCCTCGCCGCGCAGCTGGTCGGCGGCGGCCCCGGCGACCGCCCGCAGCTCGGGGTCGTTGAGCAGCAGCACCACTTCGCGGGCGCCGGTGAGGCGGACGGTGGCGGCCAGTTCGGCGCTGGACGGCGGCCGGTCGGGGTCGGCGCGCAGCACGGTGGCCCCGGCCCCGGTGCAGAGCCGGGCGATCCCGGCACCGTGCACCACGGAGACCACGGCCCGGCCGGGCTGCTCGGGCGGCTCGGCCGTGCCGGTGGCCGCTCCGGTGCGGGCGGCGTCACCGAAATGGGTGATCCTGATCCGGTACGGGCGGCCTGCCTGCACGCCGGCCTCCACGGCGGCGCCGGCGTCGTCCACATGCACATGGACGTTCCACAGGCCGTCGCCGCCGACCACCACCAGCGAGTCGCCGAGTTCGGCGAGCCGGGCGCGGAGTGCGGGCAGGGCGCCGTCGGGGGCGTCCAGCAGATAGATCACCTCGAACGCCGGGTGGCTGCCGCCGCAGCCGGCGTGGTGCGCCCCGGCGGTGCAGCCCCGGACGGCCGGAGCTGCCCCGACCGCTTCGGCGGCCCCGACCGCTTCGGCGGCGCCGATCGCTTCGGTGGCGCCGATCGTCTGGGTGGCCTGGAGCGGGATCGCGTCCAGCAGGGCTTCACGGTGGCGGGGGCGGCCGGACTCCAGCGCCAGCGGGCCCATCGGGGTGTGGTCGGCCACCGCGTCCGCCAGGGCGCCGAGCACCGCCACCAGGCCGCGCCCGCCGGCGTCCACCACTCCGGCCCGGGCCAGTACGTCCAGCTGCTGCGGGGTGCGGGCCAGCGCATGGCGGGACGCCTGGTACGCGGCCTCGGCGACCTCGACCAGGCCGCCGGGGCAGTCCTGGGCGGCGTGCGCGGCGGCCGCGGCGACGGTGAGCAGGGTGCCCTCGACGGGGCGGGCGACGGCCTCGTACCCGGCGTCGGCGGCGCGGCGCAGCGCACGCCGTAGCGCGGCGGAATCCCCCGCGCCCCCGCCGTCGGCCAACGCCTCGGTCATTCCGCGCAGCAGCTGGGCGAGGATCACCCCGGAGTTGCCCCGGGCGCCGAGCAGCGCGCCCCGGGCCATCGCCCGCATGGCGGTGGCGAGGTCGGGCGCTGCGGCTGCGGCGCCGTCGGAGGGTTCGAAGAGCGGGTCGAGCGCGGCGGCGGCGGCCTCGACCGTCAGATAGAGGTTGGTGCCGGTGTCCCCGTCGGGTACGGGGTAGACGTTGAGCGCGTCGATCTCCTCGCGGGCCTGCCCGAGGGCGGCCAGAGCCAGCCGGCACCAGGTGCGTACGGCGGGAGCGTCGAGCGTGTCCGGCACCGGGTCTCCTCACTGGCGCGTGTCGGCGGGCCCCGGTTCACGGCCCGCCGCAGGGCAGGCTATCCGGGCCGGGCCCGGTGCCCGGCGGCAGCGGGTGCCCGGGTCATGGTAGTTTCGTTCTACAGCAGCGGCAGATGTATGCTGCTCCGGTTGCCCGGCCAAGTCCGGGCACCTTCTCGGTTTGGCCCAGTACCCGCATCCACGGTCCGCGGTCTTCCGGGGTTTTGGAACGTACCTGATCTGAAGTCTTTGGAGTGACTCCCGTGGCTGCCAACTGCGACGTCTGCGGCAAGGGGCCGGGCTTCGGCAACAACATCTCCCACTCGCACCGCCGCACGCGCCGTCGTTGGAACCCCAACATTCAGACGGTGCGCGCCGTGGTCGGTCGGACGCCGAAGCGGCTCAACGTCTGCACCTCGTGCATCAAGGCCGGCAAGGTCTCGCGCTGACGCGCAGGCCGGTACCCCCGGTTCGCCGGAAGGCCGGTTCACCCCTCGGGGTGGACCGGCCTTCCGCATGTCCGCACCCAGCAGCCGGTGCCCAGTAACAACGGATGCTCAGCGCCCGTCGATGCCGTGCGGGCGGCGGCCGGACCAGTCGGGTTCGACCTCGGCCCACTGCCGGGCCCAGACCCGGTCGTCACGCCGGTCCAGCGACCTGCGCGCCAGGCCCGCACCGGTCAGCGTGAAGGCGGCGGTCACAGCCAGCGCACCGGCGCCGGCGAACCAGGCGTCCGCGGTGATGTCGGCCGACGAGCGCGGCGGCCGGGTCGGCTGCCCCGAGCCGTCCACCCAGAGCTGCACCTTCGTCCCGGCGCTGGTACCGGGCGCCGCCGCCACCTGCCCGGTCCGGGCCTGGCCCGGCGGGTAGCTCCAGCGGGCCGCCACCGGTACGTCCAGCTGCTGTCCCACCCTGATCTGCGCCTGCGCCGCCGGGACCAGCGTCACCGCGGTGACCTCGTGCCGCTGCGTCCGCTGGACGGCAGCCGCCTCGCTGCCATGGCGGTAGACCAGCTGCCCGACCAGCACCGCCGGCAGCGGCGCCAGCAGCAGCAGTACCACCAGGGCGATCAGCAGCCGGGCCCGCCTGCGGTCGGTACGGCGGCAGAGCGGGTTGCGGTCGGCGCCGCAGGACTGCCGCAGGCATAGGACGACCCGTCGCAGGAGCCTGCGAACGGGCCCCTGTTCTCCGCCCCCGCCGTACGGCTGTGCTGTCCCGCCGGCCATCATCCTCGCCTCCCGAGCATGCCCCGCAGTCGCGGAGGGACGACCGATCCCGCCTGGTTCCTGTTGCCTTTCCCCGTGTACGCACCGAGCATGCGTCATGTTCGGGCCAGGCCCAGGGCTCACCAGGACTCCTACCCGACGGGGGCCTCGCCAGACCGGCCGCGCTGCCGCCAGGCGTGGTCGACCGGGCCGATGCCCGCGCCGAGCGGGAAGCCCGCCCGGATGGCGCCGGTGACGTACTCCTTGGCTGCGGCCACCGCGCCGGGGACGTCCTGCCCCTTGGCGAGTTCGGCGGCGATGGCGCTGGCCAGGGTGCAGCCGGTGCCATGGGTGTGCCGGTTGTCATACCGCTCGGAGCGGAACCAGTGCTCCTCGGACCCGTCGAAGAGCAGGTCGGCGGCGCGGCCGGGCAGATGGCCGCCCTTGACCAGCACCCAGCGCGGCCCCAGCGCCAGCACCGCCTCCGCGGCCGTGCGCATGTCCTCCTCGCCGGTCACCCGGGCGCCGGTGAGCTGGGCCACCTCGTGCAGATTGGGGGTGGCGACGGTGGCCAGCGGCAGCAGCCGCTCCCGTACGGTGGCGACCGCCTCGGCGGCCAGCAGCGCATCGCCGTGCTTGGAGACCCCGACCGGGTCCACCACCACCGGGGCGTCCACCCCGGCGAGCAGTTCGGAGACGGTCTCGACCAGGGTGACGGAGGCCAGCATGCCGGTCTTCACCGCCTGCACGCCGATGTCGTCGACCACACTGCGGAACTGCGCCCGTACCGCCTCGGCGGGCAGCTCCCAGTAGCCCTGCACCCCCAGCGAGTTCTGGGCGGTGACGGCGGTGATCACGCTCATCCCGTGCACGCCCAGGGCGAGCATCGCCTTGAGGTCGGCCTGGATGCCGGCGCCGCCTCCGGAGTCGGAGCCGGCGACGGTCAGCACCCGGGGCGGTGCCTGGTGGGAAGCGGTGATCTCTGCCATGAGGCCCAACCTACCCCTCCCCCGCAGGCCCGCTCACAGCACCGCTTCCGCCTCCAGGATGCGGTGCAGCGGCACGGTCTTGGGCTCCGCGATGGCGTCCGCCAGCGGGGCCAGCTCGACCAGGGTGCCGCGCAGCGCGGTGAACCAGTCGTAGGCGCCCTTGTGCACCGCCTCCACCGCGTGCCAGCCGAAGCGGGTGGCGAGCACCCGGTCCCGGGCGGTCGGCGGGCCGCCGCGCTGGGTGTGGCCGAGGATCACCGGCCGGGCCTCCTTGCCCAGCCAGTGCTCCAGCTCCAGGGCCAGCCGGGTGCCGATCCCGCCGAACCGGCGGTGGCCGAACTGGTCGACCGTACCGGGGTCCAGCCGCAGCGTGCCGGGGCCGGCTGGGCCCCTCGGCGACCACCACGATGGCGAACTTCTTGCGGCGGGCGAACCGCTCCTCGATCATCACGCAGACCGCCTCGATGTCGAAGGGCTTCTCCGGGAGCAGGATGGCGTGGGCGCCGCCCGCCATCCCCGCCTCCAGCGCGATCCAGCCCGCCTCCCGGCCCATCACCTCCACCACCATCACCCGCTGGTGGGACTCGGCGGTGGTCTTCAGCCGGTCGACGGCCTCGGTGGCGACGGCCACGGCGGTGTCGAAGCCGAAGGAGGCATCGGTGGCGTTGACGTCGTTGTCGATGGTCTTGGGTACGCCGACCACCGGCAGCCCGGCCTCGCAGAACAGCCGGGCCGCGGTGAAGGTGCCGTCACCGCCGATCGCGATCAGCGCGTCGATGCCCAGCCCGGCCGCCAGCGCGGGCGCCTGGGCGACCGCCTGGTGGATGCGGTGGTGCTCCACCCGGGAGGAGCCGAGCACGGTGCCGCCCCGGGTGAGCAGCCCGGTGACGTCGTCATGGCCGAGCGGCCTGCTCCGCTGCTCGATCAGCCCCAGATAGCCGTCCTCGATGCCGATGACCTCGTCGCCGTGGACGTCGACGGCGCGGTGCACCACGGAGCGGATCACCGCATTGAGGCCGGGGCAGTCGCCGCCGCTGGTCATGACACCGATGCGCATATGTCGCCAGAGCTCCCGCTCGCCGTCTCGGGGGGCGCCCGAATCCGGGCATACCACGCCAGACATACCCGAAGACGGCCCACACCCCGGGCTGGACGCGCCGGACACCCCCCCGCGCTCAGCGCCGCCCCAGGCGGAGTCCGCCCCCTCCCGCCTGACATGCGGCGTCCGGCACCGCCTAGCCGGCGAAGTGGTCCCAGCCGCCGGCCCGGTCCCAGGGGGCGCCGTCCACGGTGACCGCGCCGCCGCGACCCGGTCGCGCGGCGGACACCTCGCCGACCACCCGCCAGCGGGCGGGCAGCGGCGTCTCCGGGGGGAAGGTCGCCACGATGGCGTGGTCCTCGCCGCCGGAGAGCACCCAGACCAGCGGGTCCACGCCCACCGCCTGCCCGATGTCGGCCATCTGCGCGGGTACGTCGAAGTCGGCGGCGCGCAGATCGATGTCGACGCCGCTCGCGGTGGCGACATGCCCGAGGTCGGCGATCAGGCCGTCGCTGACGTCGATCATGGCGGTGGCGCCCAGCCGGGCCGCCGCGGGTCCTGCGTGGTAGGGCGGCTCGGGCCGCCGATGGGCCTCCACAAAGGCGCGCGGCGAGCGGAAGCCCCGGGAGAGCACCGTGTAGCCGGCCGCCGACCAGCCCAGCCAGCCGGTCACCGCGACCAGGTCGCCCGGCCGGGCGCCGGCCCGGGTCACCGGGGTACGGCCCTGGAGGTCGCCCAGGGCCGTGATGGCCAGCATCACCGTGTCGCCGCGCACCACATCGCCGCCGGCCACCCCGGCGCCGGCCACCTGGCACTCGTCGCGCAGGCCGTCCATCAGCTCGGTGGCCCAGGTGGCGGGCAGGTCGGCGGGGACGACCAGGCCGAGCAGCAGTGCGGTGGGCACCGCGCCCATGGCCGCGATGTCGGCGAGGTTCTGGGCGGCGGACTTGCGGCCCACGTCATAGGCGGTGGACCAGTCGCGGCGGAAGTGGCGGCCCTCCAGCAGGACGTCCGTGGTGGCCACGACCCGCCCGTCGGGCGCCTTCACCACGGCGGCGTCGTCGCCCGGGCCGAGGGCGACGGACGGGTTGTGCGGCAGCCGGGCGGTCAGCTCCCGAATGAGCCCGAACTCGCCGAGCTCGCCCACGGTGCCCTGCATGTGCCGTCCTTCCCTGGACCACGGATCTCGTCGAGTACGCCGCGCGGGCCGCACGGCGTGCACTCCCAGCGCGCAGCGTAGCCCCGCGCGGCGACGCGGGTCTCCCCTCGGGGCCGCACCGCACGGTAGCGTGGCGTCGAACGACGAGACGATCTCCACACCGAGCCGCCGGGAGGTCCCCCGTGGTGCAGGCATACATCCTGATCCAGACAGAGGTCGGCAAGGCGTCGGCCGTGGCCGGGACCATCTCGGACATCCCCGGGGTGATCCGGGCCGAGGACGTCACCGGGCCGTACGACGTGATCGTACGGGCCGAGGCCGAGACCGTGGACGAGCTGGGCCGCCTGGTGGTGGCCCGCATCCAGCAGGTGGAGGGCATCACCAGAACCCTGACCTGCCCGGTGGTCCATCTGTAGCGGCCTCCTATGATCGGTCGGTGACCGAATTCGCCCGGTTCCGGTTCCTTCCCGCCGGTGCCATGCCCCGCCGCATGCTGCTGCTCTCCACCGTCCTCTGTGTGCTGCTGGCGGGCGGCTTCCTGTGGTGGCGCTCCGACGGCCGGGTGCCCCCTCCGGTGCCCGACGCACGCGGCGCGGCGCTCTGCCGCGCGCTGGACCGGGCGCTGCCGCACTCCCTCCAGGGTCGGGCCCGCCGCGACCCGCAGCCCTCCTCGCCGTACACGGCGGCCTGGCGGAGCGATCCGCGCACGGTGCTGAAGTGCGGCGTACCGGTGCCGCCGGTGCTGCTGGAGCAGCGGGAACTGGACGGGGCCACGGTCAACGACGTGGACTGGCTGATCGAGAAGCTGGACGGCGGCGACTACCGCTTCACCACGGTCGAGCGGCGCACCACGGTGGAGGTCACGGTGCGGGCCGGGGCGTACGCCAACCCGACCGATGTGCTGCCGCAGCTCTCCGACGCGGTGGCGAAGACCGTGCCGTCCCGCTTCACCCAGTGAGCCCACTGCGCCCACTGAGCCCGGTGAACCCGGTGCGCCCCGGCGCGGTCAGCGCAGGCCGGTGGGGCGGCGCAGCGCCGCCTGGAGCAGCCGGTCGATCAGCTCGGGGTAGGGCACGCCGGACGCCTCCCACATCTTCGGGTAGGCCGAGATGGGGGTGAAGCCGGGCATGGTGTTGATCTCGTTGACGACCCAGCGGCCGTCCTCCAGCAGGAAGAAGTCCACCCGGGCCAGGCCCTCGCAGCCGAGCGCCTCGAAGGCGCGCACGGCCAGCTGCCGGACCCGCTCGGTCGCCTCGGCGGTGAGCCGGGCCGGTACCTCCACCTCGGAGGAGTCGATGTACTTGGCCTCGAAGTCATAGAACTCGAACTCGCCGCCGACCTTGATCTCGGCCGGCAGGCTGGCCCTCGGGCCGTCCTCGAACTCCAGCACCCCGCACTCGATCTCGCGCCCGCTCAGCCCCTCCTCCACGATCACCTTGGGGTCGTGGCGGCGGGCCTCCTCGATCGCGGCGTCCAGCTCGGAGAGGTCCTTCACCAGGGTGATGCCCATGCTGGAACCGGCCCGGCAGGGCTTGACGAAGACAGGCATCGCCAGCCCGGCGACCCGCTCGCGGGCGGCAGCGCGACCGGCCTCGGTCTCCCACTCGCGGGGGCGGACCACCGTGTACGGGCCGACCTCCAGCCCGAAGGAGTCGAAGACCCGCTTGGTGTACTCCTTGTCCATGCCGACCGCGCTGGCCAGCACCCCGGAGCCGACGTACGGCACCCCGGAGAGCTCCAGCAGGCCCTGGAGCGTGCCGTCCTCTCCCCAGGGGCCGTGCAGCAGCGGCAGCACCACGTCGACCTCGCCCAGCGCCTTGGGCACGGCGCCCGGCTCGTTCCAGACGACCTCGCGGGAGGCCGGGCTGACCGGCAGCACGACCTGGCCCTCGGCCGACTCGGCGACCTGCTCGACGCTGGGCAGCCGGCCGTCGGTGATGGCCATCCGGGACGACTCGTCGGTGGTCAGCGACCAGCGGCCGTCATGGGTGATGCCGATCGGCAGCACGTCGTAGACCGTCCGGTCGATGGCGCGCAGCACACTGCCCGCAGTGGAGACCGAGATGGCGTGCTCGGAGCTGCGCCCGCCGAAGACGAGCGCGACGCGGGGCTTGCGCCCAGGGGCGCCGCCCTCCGGGTTCGAGAAGGTCGGTTCGATGCTCATATCGAGCCCGACACTACCGTGCGGCCCGTTGGCTGTCGTGCGGGTGTGCGCCATGCGGCGGATGGGGCCGTCCGCCGGACCCGGCATCAGGTTTCGCACCGTCGGCTCCTACCGTTCGGGCTTCGCGGAGCGCGACATCAGCTCCTTGAGTACCAGCCGGGTGGGCGTGCCGTGGTGCACCACGTCCACCACCGCCTCGGTGATCGGCATCTCCACGCCGACCCGGCGGGCCAGGTCCAGCACCGACTGGCAGGACTTGACGCCCTCGGCGGTCTGGCTGGTGGCGGCGATGGTCTCGGCCACCGTCATGCCGCGCCCCAGGTTGGTACCGAAGGTGTTGTTGCGGGAGAGCGGCGAGGAGCAGGTGGCGACCAGGTCGCCCATGCCCGCCAGACCGGCGAAGGTGTACGGGTGGGCGCCCATCGCCAGGCCCAGGCGGGTGGTCTCGGCCAGGCCCCGGGTGATCAGCGACGCCTTGGCGTTGTCGCCCAGGCCCATGCCGTCGGCCATGCCGACGGCCAGCGCGATCACATTCTTCACCGCGCCGCCCAGCTCGCAGCCGACCACGTCGGTGTTGGTGTACGGGCGGAAGTAGCCGGTGTGGCAGGCCGCCTGAAGGCGCTTGGCCACGTCCTCGTCGGCGCAGGCCACCACGGAGGCGGCGGGTCGGCGGCCGGCGATCTCCGGGGCCAGGTTGGGTCCGCTGACCACGGCGACCCGGTCCGGCCCGGCGTCGGCGACCTCGGCGATCACCTCGCTCATCCGCTTGGTGGTGCCCAGCTCGATGCCCTTCATCAGGCTGACCAGGACGGTGTCCGGCTCCAGCAGCGGCGCCCAGGTCGCCAGGTTGCCGCGCAGCGTCTGCGAGGGCACCGCGAGCACGGCGAACTCCGCACCGGCGGCGGCCTCCGCCGGGTCGGCGGTGGCGGTGATCCCCGCCGGAAGGCGCACGCCCGGCAGGTAGTCGGGGTTGACATGGGTGCGGTTGACGGCGTCGGCCAGCTCGGCGCGGCGTCCCCAGAGGGTCACCTCGCAGCCGGCGTCGGCCAGCACCATGGCGAAGGCGGTACCCCAGGAGCCGGTGCCGAAGACGGCGCAGCGGGTCACTTGGCGGTCCCCTCGGCGGCGGGCTCGGCGGCGGGCTCCTCGACGGTGACCTCGGCGGCGGCTTCGGCGACGGCCTCGGCCATCGCCGCCTTGCCCGAGGCCGCGTCCACGGCAGCCTCGGCGGCCCGCTCGGCCCGGCGCTGCCTGGCGCTGCGGCGCAGGTCGAAGCGGACGGCAGGGGCCTTTTCGCCGCGCAGCTCCTCCAGCAGTGCGGTGATCGCGGCCATGATGTCCTCGGTGGCGTCGCGCAGCACCTCGGCGGTGAGGTCCTTGCCCTGATGCCGGGAGAGGTCCACCGGCGGACCGGCGACCACCGTCACCCGGTGCCGGGGGAACGGGCGGAACCGCCGGTTCCCCCGCCCGCCCTTGGCGTACGGCGGGACGATCTCCTGGGCGCCCCACTGGGCGACCGGGATCACCGGCACCCCGGTCATCAGCGCGATCCTGGCCGCGCCGCTCTTGCCGGTCATCGGCCACAGGTCGGGGTCGCGGGTGAGGGTGCCCTCGGGGTAGACGGCCACGCACTCGCCCCGCTCGGCGGCGGCGAGCGCGGCGCGGAAGGCGTGCGCGGCGTCCGTGGACTCCCGGAAGACCGGGATCTGGCCGGTGTTACGCAGCATCATGCCCACAAAAGGGATGGCGAAGAGCCCGGACTTGGCCAGGAAGCGGGGCGGCCGACCGCTGTTGTACTGGAAGTGCGCATAGGTCAGCGGGTCGAAGTAGGAGATGTGGTTCACCGCGACGACAAAGCCGCCCTCGGCCGGGAGGTGCTCCCAGCCGCGCCACTCCCGCTTGGTGAGAAGGACGAGCGGCGGCTTCGCCAGCACGGCCGTCAAGCGGTACCAGAAGCCGTATCCGGATTGAGAGCGGCGGGCCACCCCAGGTCCTCCTCTGCCTGCGCGGCCCCCTGCGGGCCGCGATTCGCTGTGCCGTTCCCCCGATCTGCCCGGCGGCGGGCCGGGAGGAAACCTCCACCGGCCCGGTGGCTGCGGCCGGACAAGTGTGTCCCGCTGCTTCGCCGGCTGTCGAGGAACCGTCCTCCGCGACCGGGCGCACGTGACGAAACGCACGTCCGGCGGGCCCTCGGCCGGAGCCCTCGGGCACCCGGCGGTACCAGAATGGCGCCGATGAACCAGGACACCGTACGCCCCTCCCCTACGGCCGGCTGCGTTCCCCCCGCCGACTGGTCCCTGGTGCTGCCGCTGAAGCCGCTGGCGGTCGCCAAGAGCCGGCTCGCTCCGCACGCGGGCGGGCTGCGCGGCGAACTGGCGCTGGCCTTCGCCCTGGACACGGTGGCGGCGGCGCTGCGCTGCCCGGCGGTGGCCCGGGTGCTGGTGGTGACCGACGATCCGCTGGCGGGGGCGGCGCTGGCTGCCGTCGGCGCCCTGGTGACTGCGGACGAGCCCGGACGGGGACTCAACGCGGCGCTGGCGTACGGCGCCGAGCAGGCCCGTCGGCGGGCGCCCGGCAGTCCGGTGGCGGCGCTCTCCGCCGACCTGCCGGCGCTGCGCGCGGACGAGTTGGCGCGGGTGCTGGCCCTGGTGCCGCTGGGCGGGCGGGCGTTCCTCGCCGACACCCCGGGGGTGGGCACCACACTGCTGGCCGCCGCGCCGGGGGTCGCGCCCGGACCGGCCTTCGGGGGCGCCTCGCGGGCACGCCACCGGGCCTCCGGCGCCCGGGAGATCGAGCTGGCGGACGTCCCCTCGGTGCGGCGGGACGTGGACACCGGGGAGGACCTGGCGGAGGCGCTGGTACTGGGGGTGGGGCCGCACACGGCGGCGGTGGCCGGTGCGTTGGCAGGCCGGGCCGGAGGGGCTGCGGACCGCCGACTACGCTGATCCCATGCAGGCCACGGCTTTCACCTTCTCCCCCGACACGCGCTCCGGTTCGGTGCTGCTCGACGACGGGACGCCGGTGCCGTTCGACGCGGCGGCCTTCGACGCGGGCGGCCTGCGGCTGCTGCGGCCCGGGCAGCGGGTGCGGATCCGTACGGAGGGCGAGGGCGAGGCCCGGCGCGTGGTCTTCCTCACCCTCCAGACCTTCCCCGACCCGGGCGCCTGAGCCCGGGGCAGCCGAGCCCGGGACACCTGAGCCTGGGACATCTCTGCCCCGGGGCGCCTCCACACGACGAAGCCGCAGCGCCCTGCGGCCTGCGGCTTCGGTCGGCATTCTCGGTGGGGGCTTCGGTCGGCGGCTTCGGTCGGCATCCTCGGTGGGCGGCTCCGGTGGGTGCTGCGGGTTCAGCCGGCCGGTGCCGCGATCTTGCGGGTGACCGCCCTGCGCGCCGCCGTCTTACGGGCGGGTGCCGTCTTCTTGGCGGCGGCCGAGGACTTCTTCGCCGCCGTCTTCTTCGCTGTGGTCTTCTTGGCCGCGCCGGCCTTCTTGGCGGCCGTCTTCTTCGCCGCCGCGGCAGCCTTCGTGGTGGCGGCCTTCTTCGCCGGGGCAGCCGCAGCGGTGGCCTTCTTGGCGGCGGGCGCCGCCTTCTTCGCTGCGGCCTTCCTGGCTGCGGTGGCCTTCTTGGCCGCCGCCTTCTTCGTGGGCCGCGCGGTGGCCGCCGCCTCCGCCGGGGCTGCGGCGGCGGTCCGCTTGGCAGCCGCGCGCTTCACTGCGGCGGTCGTCCCGGACTTGCCCGGGGTGAGGGAGCCCTTGGGCGCCTTCTTCACCGAGGGGCCCTCCTTGGGCAGCTTCTTGCTGCCGCTCACCAGGTCCTTGAATCCCTGGCCGGGACGGAACCGGGGGACGGAGGTCTTCTTGACCCGGACCTTCTCACCGGTCTGCGGGTTGCGGGCGAACCGCGCGGAGCGGTCCACCTTCTCGAAAGTGCCGAAGCCGGTGACCGAGACCCGGTCACCGGCCACCACGGCCCGGACGATGGTGTCGAGCACAGCGTCCACTGCCTCTGCGGCGGCCCTACGACCACCGAGCTGCTCGGCCACCGCTTCGACAAGCTGTGCCTTGTTCACGTCTTCCCCTTCGGAAACCGGCACGCCGATGAATCCACCAGCGCAATTCGCACGTTAGGCATCTATATACGGTCTGGCAATTACCAAACGGGCGAATCACCCTAGTGTCGCAATGGATTTGTGCATCAGCGGCGGGGCCTCGGGGGCAACCGCCCGGCCTCCAGATCGGCCAGGATGCGGCCCAACCTCCGTGCTGCGGCGGGGAGATCCCGCTTCGCGGCCTCGGTGACCGCCAGCAGCCGCCGGACCAGTACGGTCCTGGTTTCCTCGGACACGTTCAGCGCACGCACCCGGGTGTGCGCATGCTTCAACCGCTCGGCCACGAGGGCGTAGAGCGCGACCTCCTGTGGCCCGCTCTCGCCGTGCTCGCACGGGGATTCACGGCGCCGGTCCATGGCTCGATTGTGCCAGTGACGGCCGATGGCCCGCCCCCCGCCGGAGCGGGGAACGGGCCATCGGGGGCCATCGGCCGGGTGTGGCGCGGCGGTCAGGCGACCGGCAGGGTGCGCGGCTTGAACGACGGGCGGGACGCCTCGAAGGCGGCGATGTCGTCCTCGTGCCCGAGCGTGATGCCGATGTCGTCCAGGCCGTTGAGCAGCCGCCAGCGGACGTTCTCGTCGAGCTCGAAGTCGGCGGTGACGCCCTCGGCGCGGACCTGGCGGGCCTCCAGGTCGACGGTGATCTCGGCGGTCGGGTCGGCCTCGACGAGCGCCCAGAGCCGCTCCACGGTCTCCTGCGGCAGGATCACCGTGAGCAGGCCGTTCTTCAGCGAGTTGCCCCGGAAGATGTCGGCGAACCGGGAGGAGATCACGGCCCGGAAGCCGTAGTTCTGGAGCGCCCAGACCGCGTGCTCACGGGAGGAGCCGGTACCGAACTCGGGTCCGGCCACCAGCACGCTGGCGCCCTGCCGCTCCGGCCGGTTGAGCACGAACTCGGGGTCCTTGCGCCACGCCTCGAAGAGGCCGCCCTCAAAGCCGTTGCGGGTGACCTTCTTCAGCCAGTGCGCGGGGATGATCTGGTCGGTGTCGACATTGCTGCGGCGCAGCGGGACGGCCCGGCCGGTGTGGGTGGTGAACTTCTCCATCGGTCTCAGACCTCCACAAAGCTGCGGTCGTTCAGGTCGGCCGGTGCGGCCAGTCGACCCAGTACGGCGGTGGCGGCGGCGACCTGGGGGGAGACCAGGTGGGTGCGGCCCCCCTTGCCCTGCCGTCCCTCGAAGTTGCGGTTGGAGGTGGAGGCGCAGCGCTCACCGGGGGCCAGCTGGTCCGGGTTCATGCCCAGGCACATCGAGCAGCCGGCGTGCCGCCACTCGGCGCCGGCGGCGGTGAAGACCTTGTCCAGGCCCTCCTCGATCGCCTGGAGGGCGACCCGTACCGAGCCGGGGACGACCAGCATCCGCACCCCGTCGGCGACTTTGCGGTCCCTGAGGATGTCGGCGGCGGCGCGCAGGTCCTCGATCCGGCCGTTGGTGCAGGAGCCGACGAAGACGGCGTCCACCGCGACCTCGCGCAGCGGGGTGCCGGCGGTGAGGCCCATATAGCGCAGGGCGTTCTCGGCGGCGGTGCGCTCGGAGGGGTCGGTGTAGGAGGCCGGGTCCGGGACGCTGGCGCCCAGCGGGGCGCCCTGGCCGGGGTTGGTGCCCCAGGTGACGAACGGGGTCAACTCGCTCGCGTCGATGTAGACCTCGTGGTCGAAGACCGCGTCCTCGTCGGTGGCCAGGGTCTTCCAGTAGGCGACCGCGGCGTCCCAGTCCTCGCCCTGCGGGGCGTGCGGGCGGCCCTTGAGGTAGGCGAAGGTGGTCTCGTCGGGGGCGATCATGCCGGCCCGGGCGCCCGCCTCGATGGACATGTTGCAGATCGTCATCCGCGCCTCCATGGAGAGGTTGCGGATGGCCGAGCCCCGGTACTCCAGGACGTAGCCCTGGCCGCCGCCGGTGCCGATCCTGGCGATGATGGCCAGGATGAGGTCCTTGGCGGTGACGCCCTCGGGCAGCTCCCCCTCGACGGTGATCGCCATGGTCCGGAACGGCGCCAGCGGCAGCGTCTGGGTGGCCAGGACGTGCTCCACCTGGCTGGTGCCGATGCCGAACGCCAGCGCGCCGAAGGCGCCGTGGGTGGAGGTGTGGCTGTCGCCGCAGACCACGGTGGTGCCGGGCTGGGTCAGGCCCAGCTGCGGGCCGACCACATGCACCACGCCCTGCTCCACGTCGCCCAGCGAGTGGATGCGGACGCCGAACTCCGCGGCGTTGCGGCGCAGCGTCTCCAGCTGGGTGCGCGAGACCGGGTCGGCGATGGGCTTGTCGATGTCGAGAGTGGGCGTGTTGTGGTCCTCGGTGGCGATCGTGAGGTCGGTTCGCCGGACCTTGCGCCCTGCCAGCCGGAGGCCGTCGAACGCCTGCGGGCTGGTCACCTCGTGCAGCAGGTGCAGATCGATGTAGAGCAGGTCGGGCTCGCCATCGGCGTGCCTGACGACGTGGTCGTCCCAGACCTTCTCCGCGAGTGTCCGTCCCATCGCTTTCCCTCCGGCCGGCCGCACTGCCGGCCTGTTCGTGTGGCGTCGCCGCCCCGCCGCCGCGTCTGTTCGCTGGCGGTTCCCGGGCTGCTGCTCCAAGAGTGACGGAGATCCCGGGATATTGAACTTGCGTCTCGCGATCTGAGACTGCAATATCAGGGCATGGACAACTCTAGCGGCGTCGGCGTTCTCGACAAGGCGGCTCTGGTGCTGAGCGCTCTGGAGTCCGGCCCCGCCACCCTGGCCGGACTCGTCGCCGCCACCGGACTGGCACGACCCACCGCGCACCGCCTGGCGGTCGCCCTTGAGCATCACCGCCTGGTCACCCGGGACATGCAGGGGCGTTTCATCCTGGGTCCGCGGCTCGCCGAACTGGCCGCCGCCGCCGGCGAGGACCGGCTGCTGGCCACCGCCGGGCCGGTGCTCACCCACCTGCGCGACGTCACCGGCGAGAGCGCCCAGCTCTACCGCCGCCAGGGCGACATGCGGATCTGCGTGGCGGCGGCCGAGCGGCTCTCCGGTCTGCGCGACACCGTGCCGGTGGGCTCCACCCTCCCGATGAAGGCGGGCTCCGCCGCCCAGGTGCTGCTGGCCTGGGAGGAGCCCGAGCGGCTGCACCGCGGCCTCCAGGGCGCCCGCTTCACGGCCACCGCCCTCTCCGGGGTACGGCGGCGCGGCTGGGCCCAGTCCATCGGCGAGCGGGAGCCCGGCGTGGCGTCGGTCTCGGCCCCCGTACGCGGCCCGTCC
Source organism: Peterkaempfera bronchialis (assembly GCF_003258605.2). Taxonomy (NCBI): domain Bacteria; kingdom Bacillati; phylum Actinomycetota; class Actinomycetes; order Kitasatosporales; family Streptomycetaceae; genus Peterkaempfera; species Peterkaempfera bronchialis. The sequence continues at coordinate 4,793,803 of NZ_CP031264.1, read as the reverse complement.
AACCGGGTCGTGGCGGCTGTCTCCGTCTCCGGTCCCATCGAGCGGCTGACCCGCCACCCGGGTCGGCTGCACGCCCAGGCCATCATCGAGGCCGCCAACCGGCTCACCGACGCGCTGCGGCGCGGCTGAGGCCGCCCGCCGGCCCGGAGTCCGGAGTCCGCCACGGCGGGCTGCGGGCCCGGGCGTGTCGGCGTGGCGCGTCAACCCGAAAGGGCAGGTCGGCCCGGAAAGCACGAAGGCCCCCGGCTAAGCCGGGGGCCTTGAGCATATGACCAGCGATTCATCTCGCTGGGGTACCAGGACTCGAACCTAGACTAACGGAGCCAGAATCCGTCGGGCTGCCAATTACCCCATACCCCATCAGTACCCCCGACCGGATTCGAACCGGCGCTACCGCCTTGAGAGGGCGGCGTGCTAGGCCGCTACACAACGGGGGCGGGCCTGGCTGGTACCCCCGACCGGATTCGAACCGGCGCTACTGCCTTGAGAGGGCAGCGTGCTAGGCCGCTACACAACGGGGGCGGGAACCAGGTCCCCCGCTCCGAGTGACCGGAGCGGAAGTGTCAAGCGTACCCCCGACCGGATTCGAACCGGCGCTACTGCCTTGAGAGGGCAGCGTGCTAGGCCGCTACACAACGGGGGCCTGATCTTGCGGCGGAGCCCTCATGGCCCGGCCCTCCGCAATCGGAGGGCCGTGGCCAGCGAGAACTCTCGCTGGGGTACCAGGACTCGAACCTAGACTAACGGAGCCAGAATCCGTCGGGCTGCCAATTACCCCATACCCCACTGCTCGGCTCCGAGGAGCTTCGCTTGGCTTGCGCTTCCTGGTCCTACCCTTCCGGGCCCTCCCGGGCGGCGCAGGAAGAACATTACCCGATGCCCGGCGCGGCTCCCAAATCGATAAGGCGCAGGCGCGCGGGCAAGTCGGCCAGGGTGCGGATGCGGTGCACGCCGTCGGGCGGCTCCTCGGCCGTACCGGTCCGATCCAGCCAGATTCCATGCAGTCCGGCGTCGCGCGCACCGAGGGCGTCCGCGTCCAGCCGGTCGCCGACATAGGCGATCCGGTGCGGCGGCAGGCCCAGCGTGTCGCAGGCGGCGGTGAAGGCCCGGGGGTCCGGTTTGGCGAACCCCAGCCCGTCGCAGCAGAGCAGGCAGTCGAAGCGGGCTCGCAGGCCCAGCCGGCGCAGCTTGCGCTCCTGGTGGACGAGCGAGGAGTTGGAGAGCACGCCGTGCCGGTAGCGGCCGTCCAGAGCCTCCAGGGCGGGCAGCACATCGGGGAAGAGGCACCAGGCGTCCTCGTAGTGCCGCACATAGCCGGCGAACCAGGAGTCGGCATGTTCGTCGGAGAGCAGCGGGTCGTCCAGGAAGCGCCGGGCGCGCTCCCGGCGGTGCTCCAGCCAGGTCAGTTCGCCCGCCTCGAACCGCGCGTACACCTCCTCCATCACGGTCCGCCAACGGCCGAGGGCCTGCTCGTCGGCGAGCAGGCCCTCGGTGGTGAGGTGGCGCAGGATGCCGGTGCGCTCGGCGCCGGTGTAGTCGAAGAGCGTGTCGTCGACGTCCCAGAGGACCCCTGCGAGCGCCATCGGTCAGCTGTCGCCGGTCGGGATCAGCTCCAGGGCGGCCCGCAGGCGGCGCAGCGTCTCCGCGCGCCCCAGCAGCTCCATCGACTCGAAGAGCGGCGGGGAGACCCGGCGGCCGGTCACCGCGACCCGCAGCGGGGTGAAGGCGAACTTGGGCTTGATCCCGAGCCCCTCCACCAGGGCCTCGCGCAGCGCCGCCTGGATGGGCTCCGGGGTGAAGTCGGCCACCTCCTCCAGCGCCTTGACACCGGCCTCCAGCACCGGGCGGGCGTCGGCGGTGAGCACCTTCTGCGCATCGGCCGGGTCGACCGCGAAGTCGTCCGGCGAGGCGAAGAGGAAGCCCAGCATGCCGACGACCTCGCCGAGCACGGTCATCCGCTCCTGGGTCAGCGGAGCGGCGCGGCCCAGCAGCGCCAACTGCTCGGCGGTGGGCTCCGCCGGCAGCAGCCCGGCCGCCTGGAGGAAGGGCACCAGCCGGCGGGCGAACTCGTCGGCGGGCAGCTCACGCAGATGGTGGGCGTTGATCGCCTCGGCCTTCTTGAGGTCGAAGCGCGCCGGGTTGGCGTTCACCTTGGCGATGTCGAAGGCGGCGACCATCTCCGCCATGGAGAACAGGTCGCGGTCCTCGGCGAGCGACCAGCCCAGCAGCGCCAGGTAGTTGAGCAGCCCCTCGGGGAGGAAGCCGCGCTCGCGGTAGAGGTTGAGCGACGCCTGCGGGTCGCGCTTGGAGAGCTTCTTGTTGCCCTCGCCCATCACATACGGCAGATGGCCGAAGTGCGGGGCGGTGCCGCTGCCGACGCCGATCTCGCCGAGCGCGGCGTAGAGCGCGATCTGGCGGGGCGTCGAGGAGAGCAGGTCCTCGCCCCGGAGCACATGGGTGATCCCCATCAGGGCGTCGTCCACCGGGTTGACCAGGGTGTAGAGCGGGGCGCCGTTGGCGCGCACGATGCCGTAGTCCGGCACATGCTCCGGCTCGAAGGTCAGCTCGCCGCGCACCAGGTCGTCGAAGGTGATGGTGGTGTCCGGCATCCGGAACCGCACGATGGGCTCGCGGCCCTCGTCGCGGTAGGCGGACTGCTGCTCGGCGGTCAGGTCGCGGCAGTGGCCGTCGTATCCGGACGGCCGGCCGGCGGCGCGGGCCGCCTCGCGGCGGGCGTCCAGCTCCTCGGTGGTGCAGAAGCACTCATAGGCGTGGCCGGCCTCGCGCAGCCGGCGGGCGACGTCGGCGTAGATGTCCATCCGCTGCGACTGCCGGTACGGCGCGTGCGGGCCGCCCACCTCGGGGCCCTCATCCCAGTCGAAGCCGAGCCAGCGCATGGCCTCCAGCAGCTGCTGGTAGGACTCCTCGGAGTCGCGGGCCGCGTCGGTGTCCTCGATGCGGAAGACCAGGGTGCCGCCGTGGTGCCGGGCGAAGGCCCAGTTGAACAGGGCGGTCCGGACCAGGCCGACATGCGGGTTGCCGGTCGGGGAGGGGCAGAAGCGGACCCGGACGGTCGGGTCCGGGATTGCGTTAACCACGCTTGATCACCTTGTTGGTGAGAGTGCCGATGCCTTCGATGGAGACGGCGACCTCGTCGCCGACGTGGAGCGGGCCCACGCCTGCGGGGGTGCCGGTGAGGATGACGTCGCCCGGGAGGAGCGTCATCGCCTCGGAGATGTGGACGACCAGGTCCGCGACCGAGCGCACCATCTGGGAGGTGCGCCCCGCCTGCCGGAGCTCGCCGTTGACCGTGCAGGTGACGGCCAGGTCGGCGGGGTCGAGGTCGGTCTCGATCCACGGGCCGAGTGGGCAGGAGGTGTCGAAGCCCTTGGCCCTGGCCCACTGGCCCTCGCGTTGCTGGACGTCGCGGGCGGTGACGTCATTGGCGCAGGTGTAGCCGAAGACCACCTCGGGCACCCGGGCCGCCGGGACCTCCCGGCACATCCGGCCGATGACCACGGCCAGTTCGGCCTCGTAGTGGACGTCGGAGGAGAACGGCGGGTACGCGATGGACTCGGTGGGGCCGATCACGGCGGTGGAGGGCTTGAAGAAGGTCAGCGGGACCTCCGGCACCTCGTTCCCCAGCTCGGCGGCGTGGGCGGCGTAGTTGCGGCCCACCGCCACGATCTTGTTGGGCAGCATCGGGGTGAGCAGCCGGACGTCGGCGAGCCGGTGGATCTCGCCGGTCGGCTGGGGCGGGCCGAAGGGGTGGCCGGCCAGGGCGTGCACGACGAGCGAGTCGGGCCGCTCGGCCTCGCCCTCGACCACGCCGAAGGAGACATTCCCGTCGATGGAGAATCGGGCGATACGCACGGGTGGCCGGGCTCCTTGGGTCGGCGGCTGATCGTCCTCCCAGGCTATCGCGGCACCTGCGCCGGAGGCTCACCGGAGACCGCCGCCGAGGTGTGCGCATATAGAGCGGACAGACGGTGCGTCCCCGGGGACGCGGCGGGGGCGCCGGACCCGCCCTCGCGGCGGGTGCCGGCGCCCCCGGTACGGGATGCGTCAGCCCTCGCGGCCCGGCACCTCCATGAGGGTGGTGCGGCGCGGGTTGGCGGTGCTCTCCGGCAGCGGCCGAGGCTCGCGCTGGTCGGCGGCCTGGGCGGGCAGCACCTCGAAGCCCTCGACCGAGGCGAGCGTGGTGCGGCGCGGGTTGGCCGTCGGGCGGAAGCTCATGGTCGTCTTCATGGACACGCGTGACCCCTACTTGTCATCGAACCGGCGGCGGTGGTGTCAGGGCCTGTCGAACGGGGCAGTACTCCGGGAGGCACCCGCCTGCAACCGATGCCACTCCCGTCTTTCAGGTCCCTGCACGCGCCAGATTAGAGATCTCTTTCCACAGGCACTGTGAGCGAAGCTATATACCAGCCTGTGATTTTGGTCACAATTTGGTCACAGAAAGCGACATTCGGGACATTTGGGCACCCTTCGATTTTCCGACATCGGGAACAGTCCAGGCATTCCGCCCGAGGCATGTCACGCAGGCCGCATAGACTCCGGCTGCCGCGTGTCCGAAAGATGCGGTATTCCAGCAACACCGGCACACAGTGCGTCATCGGTGGTGCGCACAGCGTGGTCGCGTCGAACACGCTGCGTCGCCCCTTGTTGGAGATCCGCCGCTGTGCTGGAATTCCACGGACCGCCGGAGGCGAATCCTCCGGAGCGCTGAGCAGCGCAGGGGGCCGAAACGGCGGCCCCGGGCAGACCCGGACGATCCGGGGTTGCGGAATCGAACTCGACACCGTCCCGCCGCGGCAACGCGGGGGACGCCTGGTCCAGAGGTTGCGACGCTAGTGCAGGGACGTTTCAAAAGGGGTGGCGGCGCCGCGGGTGACCCGGAGGAGCGCGAGCCCGCTGCGACCCCCCAGCAGGCAGGCTCAAAAGCTGCTCCGGGAGCCCCGGGCGCTCGCGGGGCCGGCTCCGACCCCGCTCCGGACGGCAGTAACGAGAGCCGCCGGGCGCGAACCCGGGCACGCCTCGACCGCGCAAATGCCCGACGCAAGGCCACCGGTATGCGCCGCTTCGCGCTGCGCAACTGGCGTATCCGTACCCGACTCATCGCGCTGCTGACGCTGCCCGTCATCGCCGCCCTGATCCTGGGCGGTCTGCGTATCCAGTCGTCGCTCCAGAACGCGCGCGACCTGGATCGGATGGCCGGCCTCAGCACCCTGGCGAGCAAGGCAACGGCGGTCGCCGACGCCATCCAGACCGAACGCGACCTCAGCGCCGGTCCCTTCATCCAGAACCACCGCAACGACGACGACGTCCTGACGGCTCGTAAGGAGACCGACACCCTCTACCGGTCGTACATGGCCGCGGCGGCGGAGTTCGAGGCACTGGAGCTGCCCGGCGCCAACGCGCTGCTGACCCAGATCAAGTCGGACGTCAACCGGCTGACCACGCTGCGCGACTCGGCCTACAAGCAGTCGACCAACCTCCAGGCCACGATCACCGGCTATGACGCGGTGATCAAGGGTCTGATCGCGATCAGCCAGGACATGGCGCTCAGCTCCAGCAACCCGGATCTGATCGAGTCCACCCGCGCACTGGAGCAGTTCTCCCTCGCCAAGGAGAGCGTCTCCATGCAGCGGGCGCTGATCAGTGCGGGCTTCGCGCGCAGTCCGATCAGCCTGAGCGGCAGCGACGAGAGCTTCGGCTCCTCGCTCCGTACCGACGTCGAGAGCTCGCTCAACACCTTCAAGGCGATCTACGGGACCGAGCGGTCCCAGGCGCTGCTGGCACCGCTGAACCTCAACGCCGAGATCAAGATCTCCGACCGCTACTCGGAGCAGGTCCTCACCACCAACGGCATCCAGCAGGTCGCGCCGATGACCTACCTGGAGTGGTACAACACGGCCAGCGCCAAGATCAGCGCGATGCACTCCATCGAGACCCGGCTGCTGGAGCAGATGCAGAGCCAGGCCGCCGATCTGCGCTCCGAGGCGCAGACCGACGCCATCATCAACGGTGTGCTGATCGCCCTGGTGCTGCTGGTCGCGGTGGCTGGCGCCGCCCTGGTGGCCCGTTCCATGGTGCGCTCGCTGACCCGCCTCCAGGAGTCGGCCGAGGACGTCGCCGAGCGCCGTCTCCCCGAGCTGGTCAAGACCCTCTCCGAGGCCGACCCGCAGGACGTGGACGTCACCGTCGAGAAGGTGGGCATCGACTCCACCGACGAGATCGGCCATGTGGCCCACGCCTTCGACATGGTGCACAGCGAGGCCGTCCGCCTCGCCGCCGAGCAGGCGCTGCTGCGAGGCAACATCAACGCGATGTTCACCAACCTCTCGCGCCGCAGCCAGGGCCTGATCCAGCGTCAGCTCTCGCTGATCTCCGAACTGGAGAGCCGCGAGGCCGACCCGGACCAGCTGGCCAGCCTCTTCAAGCTGGACCACCTGGCGACCCGTATGCGCCGTAACGGTGAGAACCTGCTGGTCCTCGCGGGCGAGGACCCCGGCCGCCGCTGGACCCGCCCGGTCCCGCTGGTCGACGTGCTCCGCGCCGCCGCCTCCGAGGTGGAGCAGTACGAGCGCATCGAGCTGGCCTCGGTGCCGTCGGCGGACGTCGCCGGCCGGGTCGTCAACGACCTCGTCCACCTGCTCGCCGAGCTGCTGGAGAACGCGACCTCGTTCTCCAGCCCGCAGACCCGCGTCCGGGTGACCGGCCACGCCCTGCCGGACGGCCGGGTGCTGGTCGAGATCCACGACACCGGTATCGGCCTCTCCCCCGACGACCTGGCCGACATCAACGAGCGGCTGGCGAACCCGCCGGTGGTGGACGTCTCGGTCTCCCGCCGCATGGGCCTCTTCGTGGTCGGTCGGCTCTCCCTGCGGCACGGCATCCGCATCCAGCTGCGCCCCAGCGACTCCGGCGGCACCACCGCCCTGGTCATGCTGCCGGTGGACGTCACCAACGCCGCCGACCGCCGTGGCGGCGGTCGCGGCGGTGCGGGCGGCAAGCAGCGCGGTGCCGGTCCGACCCCGCGCCAGCGCGCGGTGCCCGGCGCCGACGCTCCGGCCGGCCTGCTCGGCCAGGGCGGCGCCCAGCGTCCGCAGATCGGCACCGGCGGGCGCCCGCAGGGCGGCCCGGGGCAGGCCCCGGCCGGTCTGCCGACCCGCGACGGCGGGCAGTCCCCGACGCCGCCGACCGGTCCGCAGCGCGGTGGCCGCCCGGCCGCCGACCCCGGCCGCCAGCCGCAGGGCCCCGGCCAGCGCCCGCAGCAGCCGATGCCGACCGCCGAGCTGCCGAACAACGACGGTGTCTGGGCCGCGGAGCGCACCCAGCACAGCACCGCGGGTCCCGACCCGCGCGGCGGACAGGCCCCGCAGGCCGGCGGCCGTGGACCGCAGCAGTACCGGCCCGGCCCGGACCAGGAGGCCGAGCAGCGCGCCCGGGGGTTCGCTCCCCAGGCGCCGCAGCAGCAGGCACCGCACCAGCAGACGCAGCAGCAGGCATCCCACCAGATGCCGCAGCAGCAGATGCCCCAGCAGCAGGCGCCCCGTCACCAGCTGCCCAACCCCCAGCCGGCCAACCCCCAGGCGTCGGGCCCGGCCCCGGCCAACGCGCTCGACAGCACCGTGCAGTTCCCGCGGCCGAACTACGAGGCCGAGATCGACCCGCGCGACCCGCTGGGCCTCGGCCCGGTACCGCCGGCTCCCCAGCCGCCGGCCCCGCAGCCGCCCGCGCCGGTCCAGCACCAGCACCCGCAGCACCACGCCCAGCAGCACCACGCCCAGCAGCAGGGCGGCCGACCGGCCGTCCCCGCAGCGCCGCAGCAGCCGATGGCGCTGCCGCCGGGCAGCGACTCGGACCCGCTCACCCGTCCGATGAGCGCCGAAGCGGTGCAGCAGTCGGCCGGGGACGCGGGATCGCCGATCTTCGAGGCGATGGAGTCCAACTGGTTCCGCACCGGTGCGGCCGGTCGGATGCGCGCGGTCCACGTCAACGAGGACCGGGCCGCCGCCCCCATGGCACCGCAGGCACCCCAGGCGCCGCAGGCACCCCAGGAGCCGGTCCGGGGCGTCTCCCGCCCGGCCCCCGGCGCCCCCCGGCAGCGGACCGCCGACGCCCCGCGACCGGCAGCCGGCCGGCCCGTGGACCGGGCGCCGATGCCCCCCACCGCCGAGGGCCCGGGCGACGCGCCGTGGCGTTCCTCGGCCAATGACGAGCGCTGGCGGCGTGCCGAGCAGGTGCGCGAGCCGGCGTCGGACGGGATCACCTCGTCCGGCCTTCCCCGCCGGGTGCCACGAGCCAACCTCGTGGCAGGCACGGCGGAGCAGGCACCGCTGGGAGGCCCCCAGGTCTCCCGGGCGCCCGAGGAGGTGCGCGGCCGGCTCACCAACCTGCGCCGCGGCATCCAGCAGGGCCGCCGGGCCGGAGCCGCCGACCCCCACCAGGGCAGGCCCGGCGGATTCCCGGACAGCGGGACCGGAGCATTCGGTAACGGCGCCTACGGGCCCGACCACCAGGAGCGTTGACAGTGAGCCAGCTGAGCCAGGCGGCGAGCAACCTGAACTGGTTGATCACCAATTTCGTGGACAACACCCCCGGGGTGTCGCACACGGTGGTGGTCTCCGCCGACGGACTCCTCCTCGCCATGTCCGACGGCTTCCCCCGCGACCGGGCCGACCAGCTCGCCGCGGTGGCTTCCGGCCTCACCTCGCTGACCTCCGGGGCGTCCCGGATCTTCGAGGGCGGCGCTGTCAACCAGACCGTGGTCGAGATGGAGCGGGGCTTCCTGTTCCTGATGGCCGTCTCCGACGGCTCCTCGCTGGCGGTGCTGGCCTCTCCCGACTCCGACATCGGTCTGGTCGGGTACGAGATGGCACTGCTGGTCGACCGCGCCGGTGACGTACTGACCCCCGCTCTGCGGGCGGAGCTCCAGGGCAGTCTGCTGCACTAGACCCTCACCGACCGGTGGCGGGGCAGGACCGCCCCGCCACCGGGAGAACCACCCCGCTGACACGGGCTCGATCCGCTGCAGCGCAAGGAGGATTCATGACCCCGCCCCCCGGCACAGCCGGCCCGTATGGAAACGGGTACGGCAACGGCTACGGTGACCAGCAGTCAGGTGGCTACGAGCAGCAGCAGCCACTGGTGCGCCCATACGCGATGACCGGTGGCCGCACCCGGCCCCGGTACCAGCTCGCGATCGAGGCACTGATCTCCACGACCGCCGCCGCAGGTCGCCAGGGCGGACTGCTCCCAGAGCACCAGCGCATCGTCCACCTCTGCCGCGAACTCAAGTCCGTGGCCGAGATCTCCGCGCTGCTCTCCATGCCGCTCGGCGTGGCGCGCATCCTCGTCGCCGACCTGGCCGAAGCCGGCCTGGTCGCGATCCACCAGCCCGCTGCCGCCTCCGGCGAGTCCGGCGGCCAGCCCGATGTGACACTGCTCGAAAGGGTGCTCAGTGGACTTCGCAAGCTCTAGGCCTGCCGACCCGGGCTTCGGCGGGACGGCGACCCGGGCGACCACCTCCGCGAAGATCGTCGTCGCGGGCGGCTTCGGTGTCGGCAAGACCACCCTCGTCGGCGCGGTCTCCGAGATCAACCCGCTGCGCACCGAGGCCGTCATGACCTCGGCCTCGGCCGGGATCGACGACCTCACCCACACGGCGGGCAAGACCACCACCACGGTGGCCATGGACTTCGGCCGCATCACCCTCGACGAGGACCTGATCCTCTACCTCTTCGGCACCCCCGGCCAGGACCGCTTCTGGTTCATGTGGGACGACCTGGTCCGCGGCGCCATCGGCGCCGTCGTCCTGGTCGACACCCGCCGGCTCGCCGACTGCTTCCCCGCGATCGACTACTTCGAGAACAGCGGACTGCCGTTCGTCATCGCCCTCAACGGCTTCGACGGCCACCAGCCGCACAGTCCCGAGGAGGTCCGCGAGGCCCTGCAGCTCGGCCCGGACACGCCGATCATCACCACCGACGCCCGACGCCGCGACAGCGCCAAGTCCGCGCTGATCACCCTCGTCGAGCACGCCCTCCTGGCCCGGTTGAGGTAAGGAGTCGGCGATGGGCGGCCCGGTCTGCGCCTCCTCCGGTGCACGGCGGGCCGCCCCACGGCGCCGGAGGACGCGCCCCCGCGTGGCGGGTCCCAGCGCACGCCCCCTTGGGACACCTCGACTGCATAACGGTTCGGTAGGGATTTCGCCGAGCGCGGTCACCCAGCGTGGCCGATCGGGGCCGTTGTGCCCATGTCTTCGCAGTCATTCGTTGCTCAGTGTTGCCATATGCCCTAATTGCCCTGCGCCAACAGGTCGTGCACAGCTGTTTGTTCCCCTTGCCGTGCACGTGCTGAAATTCCAGCTACTCCCCGGGCCACCTCCGTCTGAGCCGCCGCACAGCAGGCCGCGACCCGGGCAGTGCCGCTGGATTGATCCATGGCCGCCGAGCGGCCGAGAGGTTGTTGTCGAGTGAGGCGTAAGCAGCCAGTCACCCCGCAGCGGCGCCCCGAGCCCCGTCAGGGACAGTCCGGGAACCCCGGCGACTCCCGGGACCGCGCCGCGTTCACGCCCTTTTCCGCCTCTGCGGAGCGCCCCGGATCCGGGCCTTCGGCAGCAGGTTCTGCGGCGGCCGGGCGCGAGACTTCCGGCAGACCCGCCCCCGCCCGGCCGACTGAGACCCTGTCGGACGACGACGGGCGGCGGACCGGCGGCCTCTCCGGCCGGTTGGGTGCGCTCGCCCCGAGAAACTGGCGAGTACCGACCCGGCTGGTCGCGATCCTGCTGATCCCGGTCGTCATCGCGCTGGTCTTCGGCGGACTGCGCGTCAACAGCTCCATCGACGGCTGGCTGGCCGCCGACCGGGCGGAGAAGACCGCCCAGCTGGCCCACGCCGCCACCTCCCTCGCCGACGCCCTTGAGCAGGAGCGCGACCTCTCTGCCGTCCCCATCATCACCGGCGGCGACCAGGCCAAGGTGACGGAGCTGCGCCAGGCCACCGACGACGCCCTGGACGCCTACAACAAGGCGTACCAGCCGCTCTCCGACGACGCCCGGCTGGCCAAGCGGAACACCGCCTTCCTCCAGCTGGTGGAGTCGCTGCCGGAGCTGCGGAAGAACGCCTTCAACACGCGCCTCTTCCCCACCGCGACACAGAACGCCTACTCGGTGCTGATCGCTCCGCTGATGTCGTTCGAGAACGAGGTCGGCTTCGGCAGCTCCTCGGTCACCAGCCGTGGCCGCGCCATCTACGCGGTCGTGCTGGCCAAGGCTTCCGCGTCGACGCAGCGGCTGCTGATGACCCAGCTGCTGCTGGGCACCGGGAGCCTCAGCCGGCCGGAGACCAGCGCCATGGTCCAGGCGATCTCGGTCTCCAACAAGCTGGAGGAGGTGTCGCTGGACGAGTTCCAGACCGGCACCACCGACGACGACCTGAAGCTGTACCAGCACGCCGTGGGCGAGGAGGCGGCAGCGGCCTCCGCCGCCGCGGCCAAGAGCCGCAAGCCGGTCCCCACCGTCACCCAGCAGATCAGCCTGGCGCTCTCCGCCACCCAGGCCGCCTCGGCGGCGCCGAGCAGCACGGCGGCGCTCCAGGCCATGGCGACGGCCCAGCAGCAGGGCCTCACGGTCTCCAACTGGCTGACCGCGACCGGCACCCACATCCAGACGTACCGCAGCGTCGAGACCCAGCTCAACGACCTGGTGGTGGCGGACGCCCACCGGATCAAGAGCCGTGCGCAGAACGACGCCATCCTCAACTCCGCGATCGTGCTGGTCTCCCTGGCCGTCGCCGCCCTGCTGACCGGCTTCGTCGCACGCTCTATGATCATCGGCATGCGCACCCTGCGCGCCGCCGCCCTCGACATCGCCGGCCACCGTCTCCCCGACCTGGTCGACCGGCTGTCCAAGACCGACCCCGAGCGGGTCGACACCTCCGTCAAGCCGATCCCGCTGCACGGCCGGGACGAGATCGGCGAGGTCGCCCGCGCCTTCGACGAGGTGCACCGGCAGGCCGTCCACCTCGCCGCCGAGCAGGCGATGCTGCGAGGCAACGTCAACGCGATCTTCACCAACCTCTCGCGCCGCAGCCAGGGCCTGATCCAGCGTCAGCTGTCGCTGATCACCGACCTGGAGAACAACGAGGCCGACCCGGACCAGCTGGAGAACCTCTTCAAGCTGGACCACCTGGCGACCCGTATGCGCCGCAACGGCGAGAACCTGCTGGTCCTCTCCGGCGAGGAGCCCGGCCGCCGCTGGAACCAGCCGGTCCCGCTGGTCGACGTGCTCCGCGCCGCCGCCTCCGAGGTGGAGCAGTACGAGCGCATCGAGCTCTCCGGCATCCCGGGGGCCGAGATCGTCGGCCCCGCCGTGACCGACCTGGTCCACCTGCTCGCCGAGCTGCTGGAGAACGCCACCACCTTCTCCAGCCCGCAGACCCGGGTGCATGTGACGGCGACCCGGCTGCCGGACGCCCGGGTGCTGGTGGAGATCCACGACAAGGGCATCGGCCTCACCGGCGACGACTTCGCGGAGATCAACGAGAAGCTGGCCAACCCGCCGACGGTGGACGCCTCCATCTCCCGCCGCATGGGCCTCTTCGTGGTCGGCCGGCTGGCCGAGCGCCATGAGATCCGGGTGCAGCTGCGGCCGTCCGGCGAGTCGGCCGGCACCACCTCGCTGGTCATGCTCCCGGCCCACCTCACCCAGGGGCAGAGCGCGCCGGAGCCGGTGGAGGAGCAGTTCACCGTCTCCCGGATCTTCGCCGAGCAGGGCAACTCCGAGGAGACCTTCGAGCAGCTCAGCGCCGCCGACCTCGGCTTTGACGACAGCCGCTTCGAGCAGGCCGGGGAGGCCGGCGGCTTCAGCCCCGCGCTGGACTCCATGAACCGGTCGATGCGGCTGGAGCAGCGCCGCCGGGCGGCGCTGGAGGCCGGGCCGTCCGCGCTGCCCGCCGAGCCCGCCCACCCGGCCGAGCCGACCCCGGCGGCGGCCCCGGCCGAGCCGGTTGCCCCGGCTGCCCAGGCTGCCCCGGCCGCGCCGGAGTACTCCCAGGGCTTCCAGGGCCAGGAGTACGAGAGCCAGGAGTACCCGCCGCAGGCATACCAGGGCGACCAGTACGCCGCCCCGCAGTACGCCGACGACAGCTACCCCCAGCAGGGTTTCGAGCAGCAACCCTTCGAGCAGCAGCAGTTCGACCAGCAGGGTTTCGACCAGCAGGGTTTCGACCAGCAGCCGTTCGAGCAGCAGCAGTTCGAGCAGAGCGGCTACCCGGAGCAGCAGCCCTACGGCGGCGCGCCCCAGCAGTCGTACGCCCAGGAGTTCCCCGCCGACCCGTACACGGGCGGGCAGTTCGCCGAGCCCTATGGACACGGCTATGACGCCGGCGGCTACTCCGGTGACCGGTTCGAGGCGGAGTCCCCGGCCGCCCCGGCCCCGGCGCCGGAGAACCCGCCGCGACAGGCATCGCCGCTGCAGACGCCCTCCGGGCTGCCCCAGCGGCGCCCCGGCCAGGCGTTGCCCGGCGGCGGCGGGAACAGCCTGGGCAACCGGGCCATCGGCGGCCTGGAGGCCGGCGAGAAGCCCAACTGGTTCACCGGCGCGCGGGACACCGCCCCGGCCGACACCACGGAGCCCTCGGGGACGGCCGGTCCGGCCGCTGCCCCGTGGCAGACCCCGAACGACACCTCGTGGCAGCGCGCGGAGCAGGTGCGCGACCCCGCCGCCGGCGGGGTGACACCGTCCGGCCTCCCCCGCCGGGTGCCCAAGCAGAACCTCGTCCCGGGCAACGCCCAGACGGCCCCCCAGGACGGCCCCCAGATCTCCCGCACTCCCGAGGAGGTGCGCGGCCGGCTCACCAACCTGCGCCGCGGCGTCCAGCAGGGACGCAGTGCCGGCAGCGATTCGTCGGTGACGGGTAGTTTCCGGATCGACCAGGGCGGCAACGAACAGCACGGCAGCACCGATCTCTTCGGCGGCTCGAACCACCAGGAGCGTTGAGTTGAGTCAGATGAGCCAGGCGGCACAGAATCTGAACTGGTTGATCACCAATTTCGTGGACAACACCCCCGGGGTGTCGCACACGGTGGTGGTCTCCGCCGACGGACTCCTGCTCGCCATGTCCGACGGCTTCCCCCGCGACCGGGCCGACCAGCTCGCCGCGGTGGCTTCCGGCCTCACCTCGCTGACCTCCGGGGCGTCCCGGATCTTCGAGGGCGGCGATGTCAACCAGACCGTGGTCGAGATGGAGCGGGGCTTCCTGTTCCTGATGGCCGTCTCCGACGGCTCGTCACTGGCGGTGCTGGCCTCTCCCGACTCCGACATCGGTCTGGTCGGGTACGAGATGGCACTGCTGGTCGACCGCGCCGGTGCGGTGCTCACCCCCGCCCTGCGGGCCGAGCTCCAGGGCAGTCTGCTGCACTGACCACCGGCTGCACCTCCCGGTCAGTCCCGGGCCCCCGCGAGGAGGGCCCGGGATCGGCTGTTGTACTACTGCCGGTAGTAGTAACCCGCCGGCACAGCAAGGGGACCTGACACAGCACGGCACAGCACCAGTCGCACAGCACCAGTCGCACCGCCCCGTCGCTCCACGTGAGGAGGAACCGTGACACCGCCCGACGACCGCAGCGGTCCGTACGGCGTTCCCTATCCCGGCACGGGCCATGATGCCTTCGGTGCCCCCGGCACCGGCTACGGCTCCGGGGGACACGGCGCCCACGGCCGCCCCGGAGGCGGGCAGCAGTTCCCGCAGCGCGGGGACGGCAGGCGCTGGACAGGCCCCGATGGGTACGACCAGGACTACGGCCGGCAGCAGTACGAGTCTCCCTATCCGCAGCACCAGGACACCGACCCCTACGGCGGCGGCTACGGGCAGACCGCACCGGCCGACCCGTACCCCGAGCAGCAGGTCCCCGACAGCTATGCCGAGGACTTCCCCGACGACTTCCCCGAGGACACCGGGGACGGCCATGACGACGAGCCGCTGATCCGGCCGTTCGCCATGACCGGCGGGCGCACCCGCCCGCGCTACGAGCTGGCGATCGAGGCCCTGGTCTCGTCCACGGCCTCTCCGGAGCGGATCGGCACCCTCCTTCCGGAGCACCAGCGCATCTGCACGCTCTGCACCGAGATCAAGTCGGTCGCGGAGGTCTCCGCGCTGCTCTCCATGCCTCTCGGCGTGGCGCGCATCCTCGTCGCCGACCTGGCCGAAGCCGGCCTCGTCGCCATCCACCAGCCCGCCGCCGGGGGCGAATCCGGCGGACAGCCCGACGTGACACTGCTCGAAAGGGTCCTCAGTGGACTTCGCAAGCTCTAGCCCGGCTGCCGCGACCCGCGCCACCACCTCCGCGAAGATCGTCGTCGCGGGCGGCTTCGGTGTCGGCAAGACCACCCTCGTCGGCGCGGTCTCCGAGATCAACCCGCTGCGCACCGAGGCCGTCATGACCTCGGCCTCGGCCGGGATCGACGACCTCACCCACACGGCGGGCAAGACCACCACCACGGTGGCCATGGACTTCGGCCGCATCACCCTCGACGAGGACCTGATCCTCTACCTCTTCGGCACCCCCGGCCAGGACCGCTTCTGGTTCATGTGGGACGACCTGGTCCGAGGCGCCATCGGCGCCGTCGTCCTGGTCGACACCCGCCGGCTCGCCGACTGCTTCCCCGCACTGGACTACTTCGAGAACAGCGGACTGCCGTTCGTCGTGGCCCTCAACGGCTTCGACGGCCACCAGCCGCACAGTCCCGAGGAGGTCCGCGAGGCCCTGCAGCTCGGCCCGGACACGCCGATCATCACCACCGACGCCCGACGCCGCGACAGCGCCAAGTCCGCGCTGATCACCCTCGTCGAGCACGCGCTGCTGGCCCGGCTGCGCTGAGTCCGGACACCGGGGAGCCGGCGGCGGTTGCCGCCGGCTCCCGGTCCGTCATGCCTCGGGGTCCACTCCGGCGCGCAGCAGGCCGTAGGTGTAGGCGTCGTCCAGGGCCTGCCAGGAGGCGGCGATGACATTGGACGCCACGCCCACGGTCGACCACTCGCGGGTGCCGTCGGAGGTGTCGACCAGCACCCTGGTCTCCGACCCGGTGCCATGCCGCCCCTCCAGGATGCGGACCTTGTAGTCCACCAGCTCCAGCTTGGCCAGCTGCGGGTAGATCCGCTCCAGCGCGGTGCGCAGCGCCCGGTCGAGGGCGTCCACCGGCCCGTTGCCCTCGCCGGTGGAGACGATCCGCTCGCCCTTGGCCCAGAGCTTCACGGTGGCCTCGTTGACCGCGCCGCCCGCCGGGGTCTGCTCGACGATGGCCCGCCAGGACTCCACGGTGAAGAAGCGCTCCCGGCTGCCCTTCACCTCGTCGCGGAGCAGCAGTTCGAAGGAGGCGTCGGCGGCCTCGTAGCTGTACCCGGCCTTCTCCTGCTTCTTGATCCGGGCGACCACCCGGCCGACCAGGTCGCGGTCGGCGGAGAGGTCGTAGCCGAGCTCCTTGCCCTTGAGCTCCACCGAGGCGCGGCCGGCCATGTCGGAGACCAGCATCCGCATGGTGTTGCCGACCAGCTCGGGGTCGATGTGCTGGTACAGGTCGGGGTCGACCTTGATGGCGGAGGCGTGCAGCCCCGCCTTGTGGGCGAAGGCGGAGACGCCGACATAGGGCTGGTGGGTGGAGGGCGAGAGGTTGACCACCTCGGCGATGGCGTGCGAGATGCGGGTCATCTCGGCGAGCCGGCCGGCGGGCAGCACCCGGCGGTCGAGCTTCAGCTCCAGGGCCGCGACCACCGGGAAGAGGTTGGCATTGCCGACCCGCTCGCCGTAGCCGTTGGCGGTGCACTGCACATGGGTGGCCCCGGCGTCGACGGCGGCCAGGGTGTTGGCGACGGCGCAGCCGGTGTCGTCCTGGGCGTGGATGCCGATGCGGGCACCGGTCTCGGCGAGCACCTCCGCGACGATCGCGCGGAGCTCACCGGGGAGCGTGCCGCCGTTGGTGTCGCAGAGCACCACCACATCGGCGCCGGCCTCATGGGCGGCCCGTACCACGGCGAGGGCGTAGTCCCGGTTGGCCCGGTAGCCGTCGAAGAAGTGCTCGCAGTCGATGAAGACGCGGCGGCCCTCGGCGCGCAGATACCGCACGCTGTCCCGGACCATCTCCAGGTTCTCTTCCAGGGTGGTGCGCAGGGCCAGTTCCACATGGCGGTCGTGGGACTTGGCGACCAGGGTGACCACGGGGGCGCCGGAGGCTACCAGGGCGGCCAGCTGGGGGTCCTCGGCGGCGCTGCCACCGGCCCGGCGGGTGGCGCCGAAGGCGACCAGCTGTGCGTGCCGCAGGTCCAGTTCGGTCTGGGCGCGGGCGAAGAACTCGGTGTCGCGGGGGTTGGCGCCGGGCCAGCCGCCCTCGATGAAGCCGACGCCGAACTCGTCCAGGTACCGGGCGATGGTGAGCTTGTCCGCGACGGTGAGGTTGATGCCCTCGCGCTGCGCCCCGTCGCGCAGGGTGGTGTCGAAGACGTGGAAGGCGTCGCCCGAAGGGCCGGTCTCCCTGATGCTCTCCTGGTTGCCGACCGCCTTGTTGCTGGCGGCCTCGCTGCTGCTGGCCTCGGTCATGGCCGTGGATCTCCTGTCCGGGTGGGTAGTGCCTGCCGGGTTCCCGGCTCCACTGTCCCCCTCCCCGCGGGCGCCGATCGGCGTCTTCGGCCTCCTTGTGGGAGGTCTCACGTCGCCGGTCCAAAACAAAAGACCCCTCGCGGGTGCGAGAGGTCTGCGCGCGGGTCTGGGACACGATGGTCGCTCCGAGTCGGTTCGTCGGAGCGGTCACTGCGGACCGGCGCGCCTGCTGCCAATAATCACGACGAGCGAGGACACGGTCGCAGTCTTGCACAGCTCTGCCGCTTCGACCGAACCGGTCTCACCATGCGGGCGGCCCGATGGGATCATCGGGCCGCCCGCGCGGACGTCTGCGGTGGGGTGGGCGTCAGCAGATGGTGTGCATCCAGCCGTGGGTGTCGGGGGCCTGGCCGGTCTGCACGGCCAGCAGGGCCTCACGCAGCCGCATGGTGACCGGGCCCGGCTCACCGCTGCCGACGGTCCAGTCGGCGCGGGTGGACTTCACCGAGCCGACCGGGGTGATCACGGCGGCGGTGCCGCAGGCGAAGACCTCGGTGAGGGTGCCGTCGGCGTTGCCGTTCTTCCAGTCGTCGATGGAGATACGGGCCTCGGCGGTCTCATGGCCGAGGTCGGCGGCCAGCCGCAGCAGGGAGTCGCGGGTGATACCGGGGAGCAGGGAGCCGGAGAGCTCGGGGGTGACGATGCGGGCGTCCTCGCCCTCCCCGTACACGAAGTACAGGTTCATGCCACCCATCTCCTCGATCCAGCGGCGCTCCACGGCGTCCAGCCAGACGACCTGGTCGCAGCCCTTCTCGGCGGCCTGGGCCTGGGCGACCAGCGAGGCGGCGTAGTTGCCGGCGCACTTGGCGGCGCCGGTGCCGCCGGGTGCGGCGCGCACATACTCCTCGGAGAGCCAGACCGAGACCGGCTTGACGCCGCCGGGGAAGTAGGCCCCGGCCGGGGAGGCGATCAGCATGAAGAGGTACTCGTCGGCCGGGCGCACGCCGAGGCCGACCTCGGTGGCGAACATGAAGGGCCGCAGGTAGAGGGACTGCTCGGGCTGGGTGGGCACCCAGTCGCGGTCCTGCCGGACCAGCACCTCGACCGCCTCGACAAAGGTCTCCACCGGCAGCTCGGGCATGGCCAGCCGGCGGGCGGAGGACTGGAACCGCTCGGCGTTGGCGGTCGGCCGGAAGGTGGCGATGCTCCCGTCGGCCCGGCGGTATGCCTTCAGGCCCTCGAAGATCGACTGGCCGTAGTGCAGCGTCATATTGGCCGGGTCGATCTCCAGCGGCCCGTACGGCACCAGCTGGGCGTCGTGCCAGCCCTGGCCCTCGGTCCAGCGGATGGTCACCATGTGGTCGGTGAAGACGCGGCCGAAGCCGGGGCTGGCCAGCCGGGCCTCACGCTCCGCTGCGGGCAGCGGGTGCGAGGAGGGCTTGAGTGCGATCGTGAGGGGGGCCTGGGCAAGGGGTGCCGTGGTCATGGCTGCGTGAGTCCTTCACCGTCTCGTCGTGGCGGGCCGCCGGACGCCTCTCGGCACAGCCGAGGGACCGGGGCCCAGGTTCGATGGTCGCATCCCGAGGGCCGGGTCGGACAGCCGTGGGGTATCGAACGACCGGTCGGTCACGGTCGGTGGTGATTCCCCTGCGAAACGTCGCGAAGCGGCCCGGGATGCCTGCCGGGGGCGGAGCCCGTGTTCCGGCAAGCTGTCCGGGCCGCTTCGCGGGGAAGGGCGCGGGTGAGTGCCGGTCAGCCGGCTACTCGGGCGGCGAGCGCGTCGCCGATCTGGGAGGTGGAGCGGACCGGACCGTCGATCCGCTCGGCGAGGTCGGCGGCGACGGCCGCCTCGATCCGGGCGGCCTCCTCCGCCAGACCGAGGTGCTCCAGCAGCATGGCGACCGAGAGCACCGTGGCGGTGGGGTCGGCCTTGCCCTGACCGGCGATGTCCGGCGCGGAGCCGTGCACCGGCTCGAACATCGACGGGAAGTCGCCGCTCGGGTTGATGTTGCCGCTGGCGGCCAGCCCGATCCCGCCGGTCACGGCGGCGGCCAGGTCGGTGAGGATGTCGCCGAAGAGGTTGTCGGTGACGATCACGTCGAACCGCTCGGGCTGGGTGACAAAGAAGATCGTCGCCGCGTCCACATGCAGATAGTCGGTGGTGACCTCGGGGAACTCCTGGCCGACCCGCGCGAAGATCGAGCTCCACAGGTGGCCGGCGTGCACCAGCACATTGTTCTTGTGGACCAGGGTGAGCTTCTTGCGCGGCCGGGCGGCGGCGCGGCGGTAGGCGTCGCGGACCACGCGCTCGATGCCGAAGGCGGTGTTGAGCGAGACCTCGGTGGCCACCTCGTGCGGGGTTCCGGCGCGCAGCGTGCCGCCGTTGCCGACGTACGGGCCCTCGGTGCCCTCGCGGACCACCACGAAGTCGATCTGCGGCTCGCCCGCCAGCGGCGACTTCACGCCGGGGAAGAGCTTGCCCGGGCGGAGGTTGACATGGTGGTCGAAGGCGAAGCGGAGCTTGAGCAGCAGCCCGCGCTCCAGCACGCCGGACGGCACCGACGGGTCGCCGACCGCGCCGAGCAGGATGGCGTCGTGGCCCTTGAGCTCCTCCAGCACCGAGTCCGGCAGGGTCTCTCCGGTGGCGTGCCAGCGGCGGGCGCCGAGGTCGTACTCGGTGGTCTCGACCTTGGTGCCGGACGGCAGCGCCGCGCCGAGCACCTTGAGGCCCTCGGCCACGACTTCCTGGCCGATACCGTCACCGGGGATCACTGCGAGGCGGATGCTGCGAGACATGTCCGGAACCCTACTCGGCCGTCCAGGGGCTGACATCCCGTGTCCGCTATATGGACGATGGCTGGTCAGCGGCCCGACCGGCGGGGTGTGACCGGTCGGGCCGGGCCCGGCGTTCACCAGATCGGCGGCGTTCACCAGATCGGCAGCGGCACCACCTGGGTGCGCCGGCCGGCGGCGTTGCCATGGTGGACCAGCAGCAGCGCGCCCGGGCCCTGCAAGGCGTACGCCCACAGGTCGCGGCGCACCGCCAGCAGCGTGCCCGGCTCCTCCGGCACCGCCACCGCCGCCCGGCCGCCCGCGCCGACCCGGATGTCCAGCGCCGGGTGCAGCACATTCAGCGGCAGCGACGGGTGGCCGTCGACCAGCCCGATCGCGTCCAGGGCGCGGCCCGCATCGGGGACGCCGCTGCTCTGCGGCAGCCCGGTCCACAGGGCGTACCGGATCCGCGCGGTGCTCTGCCGCAGGCCGGGCAGTGCGGAGAGCCGCACCGGCAGCACCACGGTGTCGCTGTCCAGCAGGCCCGTGTCGGTGTCGCCCCACCGGCCGTTGAGCGGCTGCACATCCAGTTCCTTGCCGGTGGTGGCGTCCAGGGTGCGGGCGACCAGGACATCGCTGCCGGTCAGCCGGTCGGCCTCGACCACCACATCGGTGCGGCCGTCGCCGTCGGTGTCCAGCGAAGCCCGCACCGCGGCCTTGCCCACCGGGGTGGCAGCCGCCGCCCAGGTGGTCGCCACCAGATAGAGGATGCCGTCCTCCAGCGGGTCGCCGCCCCGGGCGGCGACCGCCGGTGCATCGCTGGCCGCGCCCGCCAGCCGCAGGTCGGCGATCCGGTCCCGGGGGGAGGAGGCACAGTCCCTGCCCGGGGAGTGGCGGGGGCCGCAGTCCGGCCAGCGGGTGCCCTGACCGCCCAGGACGAAGGCGCTGACCAGCGAGGACGGCTCGGCCCTCGGCCCGGCGGGGGCGGCTTCGCCACCGATCCGGAGCAGCAGGCCCGGTCGGCCCGCCAGGTCGATCGGCAGGCGGGCGGAGAGTTCCCCGGCCAGCTCGGACGCGGGGCGCGGGGCGGCGAAGACCGGCACCCGCAGCTGCGGCGCTTCCGGGGCGTCGCCCACGGGGGTGAGCAGCAGCCGGCCGGAGGCCTCCGGACGGTAGACGCGGGCGTGTCCGGCCTGCCGCAGTTCGAGGGTCGGGTCGGGGTGCCGGTCCAGCGCGGCGGGCACCGGTACCGCCAGGGTGACCCGGACCCGGGCGGTGCCGCCCACCGGGACGGCCACCTCCGCCGGGGAGACCGTGTACCCCGCCCCCCGGACCTCGGTGGCGGCGCGGTAGCCGGTGCGGTAGGTGAGCGGCCGGTCGCCCAGGTTGCGGACCTCCACCTCGCGGGTGAGCGAGAGCGGGCCGGTGACCGGCACCTCGCCGAAGGAGACGCCCACCGCGCCGGTCGGCACCCCCTCGCCGACCGCATAGGCGATGGCGGGGGTGCGGACGGCCAGGTCGGCGCGGACCCGCCCGGCGCCCACCCGCTCCGGCCCGTACACCTCTCCGGTGCCCCTGGGGCCGGTGGTCAGGTCGGCGTTGGCGGTGTTCATCAGGGCGGCCTTGACCTGCTCCGCCGTCCACTCCGGGTGGGCGGCGCGGACCAGGGCGGCGACTCCGGCGAGGTGCGGCGCCGACATGGAGGTGCCGTCCTTGCGGACGCCCCGGCTGCCGGTGCCCACGGCGGCGGAGAGGATGGTCTCGCCGGGCGCGGTGATGTCCGGCTTGACCAGGCCGGGCAGTCCATTGCCCCGGGAGGAGAACTCGGCGAGCATGTCGGTCCGCTCCGGCTGGTCCTGCGCGACCGAGCCGCGCAGGGTGTTGCCGGGGGCGGCGAGCTGCACCCGTACGGGGGTGGCCGACGCGGCGGCGGCGCGCAGCCGCTCGCCGTCCTCCCGGGCCACGATCACGGCCGGGATGCGGGCGTTGCCCGCGATCTCGCCGATCTCGTCGCCGTCGGCGGCGAAGATCACCCCGACTG
The DNA here is from genome assembly GCF_003258605.2 of Peterkaempfera bronchialis. Taxonomy (NCBI): domain Bacteria; kingdom Bacillati; phylum Actinomycetota; class Actinomycetes; order Kitasatosporales; family Streptomycetaceae; genus Peterkaempfera; species Peterkaempfera bronchialis. Next base: position 4,771,392 of record NZ_CP031264.1, on the reverse strand, counting down.
CCCCGGCGTCGGCGGCCCGGTCGGCGCGGGCGCCGGAGCCGCAGGCCCGGTCGGAGTCCCGGGTGGTCCAGGCGACCACCGCGACCCGGCCGCGCAGCCGGGCGGCGTCGGCGGGCCCGAAGGGCGTACAGCCGTCGGCGTTGCCTGGCCCGGGCAGGACGAGCTCCCCGGTGACGTCCTGGGTGTCCCATCCGGTGTACTTGCTGCTCCAGTGAGCGGGCACGACAGCCCCGGCCTCGGGCCCGGGTTCCACGGGCACGCCCGGATCCACAGCGGGCCCGCCCGGCACGGGCCGGCCGGCCCGGACAGCAGCGGTAGCGCCGCCCCCACCCCCCGGACCGGGCCGCCCGACCGGGCCGCCCGGACCCGCTCCCCCGCCGGCCGAAGCCACGCCACCCAGGCCGGGCCCGATGGCGCGCACTGACGAGGCAACGTCACCGCCGCCTGTGCCCCCACTGGCCGACGCCGCGTCACCCAAGCCGGGCCGCCCGGCTGAACCCTGCACCGGGCCGCCCGGGCCTGAACCCACCGTGCCCGCTCCCCCGCCGCCGGAGGCCGGGCCGCCCGGGGCAGCGGCTGCGGCGCCTGGGCTCGCGCCGGGTGGGGGCAGGATGCGGATGCCGTCGGCGTCGGTGTGGCCGTCGACCGAGGCGGCGACGGAGATGACCCGGGGGGCGATGGCCGGGCTGGAGCCGACGCCGTAGACATCGCCGTCGTTGCCCGCCGAGGCGACCACCACCGTGCCCGTGGCGGCCAGCCGCTCGGCGGCCACCGCGTCGCCGTCGCCGGGGTCGCCGAAGCTGCCGCCGAGGGAGAGGTTGACCACGTCCAGCCGGTCGGAGAAGTCGCCGTCCTGGTTGGGGTCGGCGGCCCGGTCCAGGGCGTGGGCGATCTCGTCGCTGGCACCGTTGCAGCCGAAGACCCGCAGCGCGTACAGCCGGGCGCCGGGCGCGGCGCCGGGGCCGACCAGGAAGGAGTCGGGGTCCAGCCCCGGCCGGTAGGGGCCGGTATAGGTCGCGCCGTCGCGGGTGACGCCGAACCCGGCGGCGGTGCCCGCGACATGGGTGCCGTGCCCGTTGGCGGTGCAGTCGAGCGGGTTGGCGTCCGGGTGCGGTTTCGGGTCGTAGGACGGCTCGGCGGGGTCGGTGTTGTAGTCGTCGCCGACGAAGTCCCAGCCGCCGACGACCTTGGCGTTGGGGAAGAGCCCGGGAGGTGCGGGCCGGCTGCCGTCCACGGCCTTGAAGGCGGCGGCGGTGCCGGGGCCGCCGAAGTCGGCGTGGGTGTAGTCGATGCCGCTGTCGACGATGCCGATGGTGACGCCCTGCCCGGTGTTCCCGGGTACCGCGTCCGTTCCGGCCCAGACGGTGGGAGAGCCGGTGAGCGGTACGGAGTAGGCGTTGGCGCGGTGCTTGTGGGCGATCGGGTGGACCGCGCGGACGCCGGGCAGCGAGCGCAGTGCGCCCAGTTCCCCGGCGGGCACCCGTACGGCCAGGCCGGAGACCACGGCGAGGGTGCGGTAGAGGACCTGGGCGTCGGGGACGGCGGTGCGCAGCTCCTGTGCAATGCGGTCGGCGGCAGTGGCGATCATGCGGCGCTGCTGTCCACCGGCGGACGCGGCGGCGCGGCGGGTGGCCTCCGGTGAGCGGCGGGCGCGGCGGGCGCTCTCCTGGGCGCTGCGCCACGCCTGCCAGCTGGTGGCGGTGTCCAGTTCCAGCAGGGCGGTGACCGGGTCGCCGTCCGGTGTGGGGGCGGTCTCGGCCCGGGAGACGGGTTCGGCGCCGCCCGGTGGGGTGTGGTCGAGCAGGCCGGGGGCCGCGAGCAGGGCGAGCACCACGCTGCCCGCTGCGGCCCGGCGTACCAGGGCCCGGCGGCGGTGGACGGTGTCCTGGGGTCGGGGCGTACGCACGGATCGGCCTCCCCCGGAAGGGGTTGACTGATCCGCGGCCCGCTGCGGAGGTACGGGGGCCCTCCGCAGCCGGTCGGCGGCCGCACGCACCGCGCGAGCGGCGATCACCCTCCCGGAGGGATCAAATTACGATCGGCCCGCCGAGAGGCCTGGGCGGCGGGCCCGGGGGCGGCCGGGTGCACTCGTTCGGGCGATTTCGGCCTCACCCGTCCGGACGATCAGTGGCGTCCGGGGGTCAGTGGCCGGTCGCGCCGCCGTTGTCACGGCGGTCCAGGGCCCGCTGGAGGGCTGCGGCGGCGTTGCGGCGCGCGGTGTCCTCGCGCTTGGCGGTGGTGTCAGGCGTGGTGGTGGGCATACCGGGACTCCGTTCCGTGTCATTCCGGGGCAGGGGAGATGCAGCTGTGCTGGGTGCAGGGCCTCGACATGGCGGGGGCGGCGGTACGCCGGCAGGGGTGGCCTGCCCAATCGCGTACGGCACAGACGGGCGGCAGTCCGGCGGGGTTGGCCGGACACAAGGGCCGCGAACCGTATGGCTTCTTCACGGTACGCCGAGGTGGCGACCGATGTCGCGGAATTACTCGGACTTCCTACTATCTGAGACGGCCACCCCCCGGCGAGGGAATGCACAAGGGCCCCGCCGCCGGGTGGCAGCGGGGCCCTCGCAGGTGCGGGACCGGGTGGGGCGGGGTCAGTCGCCGAGGTCCACCGAGCGGGCGAACCGGGCGCCGATCTCGGCGGCGATCTCGCCCAGCACCGGCTGCGGGATCTCGCTGTCCACGGTGAGCGACACCAGCGCCTGGCCGGACTCGTCGTCCCGGGCGACCTGCATGCCCGCGATGTTGATGGAGGCGTCGCCGAGGATCCGGCCGAGGGTGCCGACCACGCCCGGCCGGTCCTCGTACTGGAAGAACGCCATGTGGTCGGTGAGGACCACGTCCACGTCGAAGGAGTCGACGCCGACGATCTTCTGGATGCGCTTGGGGCCGGAGAGGGTGCCGGAGACCGACACCTCGCTGCCGTCGGCGAGGGTGCCGCGCACCGTGATGACGTTGCGGTGCTCCGGCGACTCGCTGCTGGTGGTCAGCCGTACCTCGACGCCGCGCTCCTGGGCGAAGAGCGGCGCGTTGACATAGGAGACGGTCTCGGCGACGACGTCCTCGAAGACGCCCTTGAGCGCGGAGAGCTCCAGCACCTTGACGTCATGCTGGGTGATCTCGCCGCGCACCTCGACATCGAGCCGGACGGCGACCTCGCCGGCCAGCGCGGTGAAGATGCGGCCGAGCTTCTCGGCGAGCGGCAGGCCGGGGCGTACATCCTCGGCGATCACGCCGCCCTGGACGTTGACCGCGTCCGGGACCAGCTCGCCGGCGAGCGCCAGCCGCACCGAGCGGGCGACGGCGATGCCGGCCTTCTCCTGGGCCTCGTCGGTGGAGGCGCCCAGGTGCGGGGTGGCCACCACATTGTCGAACTCGAAGAGCGGGGAGTCGGTGCACGGCTCCTTGGCGAAGACATCCAGGCCGGCGGCGGCGACGCGGCCCTCCTTGAGCGCGCTGACCAGCGCCGACTCGTCGACGATGCCGCCACGGGCCGCATTGACGATCCGCACGGTGGGCTTGACCTTGTGCAGCGCCTCGTCGCCGATCAGGCCGAGGGTCTCCGGGGTCTTGGGGAGGTGGACGGTGATGAAGTCCGACACCTCCAGCAGCTCGTCCAGGGAGAGCAGCTTGACGCCCATCTGGGCGGCGCGGGCGGCCTGGATGTAGGGGTCGTAGGCGACCACCTTCATGCCGAAGGCGGACATCCGCTGCGCGACCAGCACGCCGATCCGGCCGAGGCCGACCACGCCGAGGGTCTTCTCGGCCAGCTCGACACCGGTGTACTTGGACCGCTTCCACTCGCCGTTCTTCAGGGCGGTGTTGGCCGGTGCGATATTGCGGGCGACCGAGATCAGCAGGCCGCAGGCGAGCTCGGCGGCGGTGACGATGTTGGAGGTCGGCGCGTTGACCACCATCACGCCGGCCTTGGTGGCGGCGGAGACGTCCACATTGTCCAGGCCGACGCCGGCCCGGGCGACCACCTTGAGCTTCCCGGCGGCGGCGATGGCCTCCGCGTCCACCTTGGTGGCGCTGCGGACGAGGATGGCGTCGACGTCGGCGATGGCCGGCAGCAGCTCGGCCCGGTCGGCGCCGTTGCAGTGCCGGATCTCGAAGTCCGGACCCAGCGCGTCGACGGTGGCGGGCGAGAGCTCTTCGGCGATGAGAACGACAGGCTTCTGATGTGTTGCAGCGCTCACGACAGTTTGTCCTTACTGTCCGGTTCTCCCCCGGCCGCGGGTCGTGGGTGGCGTACCTCGCGGGGCTGTTTCCGGCGACGGGAACAGCGGCATGGGGAATGGTGGCATGCCGCGTTGAAGACGCACGACGCTGTGAGCCTGACGCGCACTCGGAAGTGTATCGACGTACGGAGTGCCGACCTCTTCCCTCACGGCGGAATCACTCGCACGGGATCTACAGGCCGGACAAAAACTTAGGCTCGGGCGGAGGGGTGAAGCGCGGCGGCGGCCGCCCCCGGTGGGGACGGCCGCCGCCGCCGGGGAGGCTCAGGCCTCCTCGTCGACCCAGCTCATCAGCTTGCGCAGCTTCCTGCCGGTGGTCTCCAGCAGGTGCTCGCTGTCGGCCTTCTTGTACGCGTTGTACTTCTTCAGGCCGCCCTTGTACTCGGCCATCCAGGTGGTGGCGAAGGTGCCGTCCTGGATCTCCGACAGGACCTTCTTCATCTCGGCCTTGGTGGCGTCGGTGACGACCCGCGGGCCGGTGACGTAGTCGCCCCACTCGGCGGTCTCGGAGATCGACCAGCGCATCTTCTCCAGGCCGCCCTCGTACATCAGGTCGACGATGAGCTTCAGCTCGTGGAGGCACTCGAAGTAGGCGATCTCCGGCTGGTAGCCGGCCTCGACCAGGGTCTCGAAGCCCGCCTTGACCAGCGCCGAGGCGCCGCCGCAGAGGACCGCCTGCTCACCGAAGAGGTCGGTCTCGGTCTCCTCGGTGAAGGTGGTCTTGATGACGCCGGCGCGGGTGCCGCCGATGCCCTTGGCGTAGGAGAGGGCCAGCTCGAACGCCTTGCCGGTGGCGTCCTGCTCGACGGCCACGATGCAGGGGACGCCGCGACCCTCCTCGTACTGGCGGCGGACCAGGTGGCCCGGGCCCTTGGGGGCGACCATGCAGACGTCGACATTGGCCGGGGGCTTGATGAAGCCGAACCGGATGTTGAAGCCGTGGCCGAAGAACAGCGCGTCGCCGTCCTTCAGGTGCGGCTCCACGGACTCCTTGTAGACGTCCGCCTGGATCGGGTCCGGCACCAGGATCATGATCACGTCGGCCTCGGCGGAAGCCTCGGCCGGCGTCACCACGCGCAGGCCCTGCTCCTCGGCCTTGACCTTGGAGGTGGAGCCCTCGTGCAGGCCCACCCGCACATCGACGCCCGAGTCACGGAGCGACAGGGCGTGGGCGTGGCCCTGGCTGCCGTAGCCGAGGACCGCGACCTTGCGGCCCTGGATGATGGACAGGTCGGCGTCGTCGTCGTAGAACAGCTCGGCCACGGGGGCACATCTCCTTGCGTGATGGTGGTGACACCGGTTGCGTACTCACCGTACGCGGACCGGGTTGTCGGGTGCGGTAGGTAGTCGGTTGTTGAGACGCGGGCGTCTCTAGGCGGAGCGGTCGAGGGCGCGCAGCGACCGGTCGGTGATGGACCGGGCGCCACGGCCGATGGCCACCATGCCGGACTGCACCAGTTCCTTGATGCCGTACGGCTCCAGCATGCGGAGCATGGCTTCGAGCTTGTCGGAGCTGCCGGTGGCCTCGATGGTCACGGCGTCGGGTGAGACGTCGACCGTCTTGGCGCGGAAGAGCTGGACGATCTCGGTGACCTGGGAGCGGGTCTCGGCGTCGGCGCGGACCTTCACCAGCACCAGTTCGCGCCGGACGGCGGCGACCGGGTCCAGCTCGACGATCTTTATCACGTTGACCAGCTTGTTGAGCTGCTTGGTGACCTGCTCCAGGGGGAGGTCCTCCACCTGGACGACGATGGTCATCCGGGAGACGTCGGGGTGCTCGGTGGGCCCGACGGCGAGCGAGTCGATGTTGAATCCCCGGCGGGAGAAGAGCGCGGCGATGCGGGCGAGCACGCCGGGCTTGTTCTCGACCAGGACGGAGAGCGTGTGCTTGGACATGGGAGAGGCTTCCTCGGTTCTGCTGGGTCCCTGCGGGGTGGTCTCAGTCCAGCTCGTCGCCGAAGTCGGGGCGGACGTCGCGGGCGGCCATGATCTCGTCGTTGCTGGTGCCGGCGGCGACCATCGGCCACACCATGGCGTCCTGGTGCACGATGAAGTCGATGACGACCGGGGCGTCGTTGATCGACATCGCTTCCTTGATCACCGCGTCCAGCTGGTCGGGGCTCTCGCAGCGCAGCCCGTAGCAGCCCATGGCCTCGGCCAGCTTGACGAAGTCCGGGACGCGGGTGCCGGCCGCCGGGGGTGCCACCCCGTCGTGGCCCGGGCCGCTGTGCAGCACGGTGTTGGAGTACCGCTGGTTGTAGAAGAGGGTCTGCCACTGGCGGACCATGCCCAGCGAGCCGTTGTTGATGACCGCGACCTTGATCGGGATGTTGTTGAGCGCGCAGGTGACCAGTTCCTGGTTGGTCATCTGGAAGCAGCCGTCGCCGTCGATCGCCCAGACCTGGGTGTCGGGGCAGCCGGCCTTGGCGCCCATCGCCGCCGGGACGGCGTAGCCCATGGTCCCGGCGCCGCCGGAGTTCAGCCAGGTCGCGGGCTTCTCGAAGCCGATGAACTGGGAGGTCCACATCTGGTGCTGGCCGACGCCCGCCGCGTAGATCGCGTCCGGGCCGACCAGCTGGCCGATCCGCTCGATCACCTGCTGCGGGGAGAGCTCGCCCGCCGGGGCGGGGGCGTAGCCGAGCGGGTAGGTGGTCTTCCACTCGTTCAGCCGCTTCCACCAGGCGGTGTAGTCGCCCTTGCGGCCGGCCTCGTGCTCGGCCTGGACGGCCACGATCAGGTCGGCCAGCACCTCGCGGGCGTCGCCGACGATCGGCACGTCGGCGGCGCGGTTCTTGCCGATCTCGGCCGGGTCGATGTCGGCGTGGACGATCTTGGCGTGCGGGGCGAAGCTGTCCAGCTTTCCGGTGACCCGGTCGTCGAAGCGGGCGCCCAGGGCGAAGATCAGGTCGGCCTTCTGGAGTGCGGTGACCGCCGGGACGGTGCCGTGCATTCCGGGCATGCCCAGGTGCTGCGGGTGGCTGTCCGGGAAGGCGCCGAGGGCCATCAGGGTGGTGGTGACCGGGGCGCCGGTCAGCTCGGCGAGGATGCGCAGCTCTGCGGTGGCGCGGGCCTTGAGCACACCGCCGCCGACGTAGAGCACCGGGCGCTTGGCGTTCACCAGCAGCCGGGCGGCCTCGCGGATCTGCTTGGCGTGCGGCTTGGTGACGGGCCGGTAGCCGGGCAGCGAGGTCTCGGGCGGCCAGCGGAAGACGGTCTGCTTCTGGAGGGCGTCCTTGGCGATGTCGACCAGCACCGGGCCGGGGCGGCCGGTGGAGGCGATGTGGAAGGCCTCGGCGATCACCCGGGGGATCTCGGCTGGGTCGGTGACCAGGTAGTTGTGCTTGGTGATCGGCATGGTGATGCCGCAGATGTCCGCCTCCTGGAAGGCGTCCGTACCGATCGAGGCGCTGGCCACCTGGCCGGTGATGGCGACCATGGGGACGGAGTCCATGTACGCGTCGGCGATCGGGGTGACCAGGTTGGTCGCGCCCGGGCCGGAGGTCGCCATGCAGACGCCGACCTTGCCGGTGGCCTGCGCATAGCCCTCCGCCGCGTGGCCGGCGCCCTGCTCGTGGCGGACCAGGATGTGGCGGACCCTGGCGGAGTCCATCAGCGGGTCGTACGCGGGAAGGATGGCGCCGCCCGGGATGCCGAAGACGGTGTCGGCGCCTACGGCCTCAAGGGAGCGGATGAGCGACTGGGCGCCGGTCATCGTCTCTGCGGCGTGGGAGCCGGTAGCGGAGTGGGCTGCCGGGTGGTCCCCGCGATGCGGGGCGGCCTGCTCATTCATCTGCTCTGTCTCTTCTCCGGTTGCGCACAGGGTGAGGGGCCCTGGGCGGTCGCTCGGCGTCACGTGGCTGCTGTCTTCCATGGTGCGCGGCGCCTGCGGTGGACTGCGAATCGCGGCCCTTCACGCCTTCTTCGGGTTCTTCCGGCGGTTCGGGGCGGTGGTGGAACGGGTTCTGTGCAACAAAAAACCCCTCGTGCCCAGGGCATGCGAGGGGTAGCGCGTCGGCATTCTGCGATCCGGTACTGCTGTCCGGGTCAGCCGACGCGCTCGCCAAGTACGAGAATTCGGGTGCGCATGGCCTTGACCTTCCTCCTGGGCCAAGGGTGGTGTCAAGCGGGTGGGACGGGAGTCTCATCATGCGGACCCTCGATGGAACGGCGTTCTGGCAGGTCGGAGACCTGATGGTGGCGCGGCACCCGCTCCCGCCTGCGGTCCGCGCAGCCCTCCGAAAGAGTGGTCGACGGCGGCCGGGGCGACGGCGGGGCCCCGGGCCCCGGCACCGGGAGGCTGCGCCGCAGCAGCACCCCGCGCAGCCGGTGGTCGTCCAGCGGCCCGGCGAAGTGCAGCCCCTGCGCATGACGGCAGCCCAGCTCCCGGAGGACGGCGGCCTGCCGGGGCCCGTCCACCCCCTCGGCCACCGTCAGCAGGCCGAGGTCGCGGCCCAGCCGCAGCACATGGCCGACCAGGGTCCGGGAGACCGCCGACTCCGCCACCCCGCGTACCAGGGAGCGGTCCAGCCGGAGCACGTCCACCGGGAGCCGCCGCAGCCAGGTCAGCGAGGCAGGGCCGGTACCGAAGCCGTCCAGGGCCACCCGGACGCCGAGCCGGCGCAGCTCGGCCAGCCGGCGGGCCAGTTCGTCCAGGCTGCCGCCCAGGGTGTCGTCGGGACCGCCGCCCACGGCGAGGATCAGCCGGCGGGGCGGCAGGCCGCTCTCCCGCAGCGCCTGCTCGACGGTCTCGAAGACGCCGGGCGCGACCAGCCGCCGGGCGGGCAGCCGCACGGCCACCGGCACCTCGCGGTCGCCCCGCTCCCGGTCGCCGCGCCAGCGGACCGCCGCCTCCGCCACGGACTGCCGGACCAGCCAGCGGGCGAGGCGCGCGGTGCGGTCGCCCGCCTCCCCGACCGCCAGGAACTCCGCCGGGGTGAGCAGCAGCCCCTGCGCGGACCGCCAGCGGGCCTGCGCCTCCACGGCGGCGACCTCGCCGCTCACCAGGTCCACCACCGGCTGGTGCAGCAGGGTGAGCCGGCCGTCCCGGACGGCGCCGCGCAGCCGCTGCTCCAGCCCGGTGCGGCGGGCCAGATCGGCGCGGAGCTCCGGGGAGTAGACGGCGACCCGGTCCTTGCCGGTCGACTTGGCCCGGTACATCGCCAGGTCGGCGTTGCGCATCAGCTCGGCCGGGGCGGCGCCGGGCTCGGCGAAGGCGATGCCGATGCTGGCGGCGACGGTCAGCTCGGAGCCGCCGAGCCGGTACGGCTGGGAGAGGACGGTGCGCAGCCGCTCGGCGATGTCGCGGACATGGTCCTCGTCGAGCCGCCCGGCCACCAGCGCGGCGAACTCGTCGCCGCCGAGTCTGGCCACAGTGTCCTCGGCGCGTACCGCCTCCTGGAGGCGGCGGGCGGCTCGGACCAGCAGTTCGTCGCCGATCGCATGACCGGCGGTGTCATTGACCGCCTTGAAGCCGTCGAGGTCGAGGAAGAGCAGCGCGACGGTGCGGCCCTCGCCGCGCACCCCCGACAGGGCGGCCCGCACCCGGTCGGTGAAGAGGGCGCGGTTGGGCAGGTCGGTGAGCGGGTCGTGGAAGGCGTTGTGCTGGAGCTGCGCCTGGAGGCGGACCCGCTCGGTGACGTCCCGGCTGTTGAGGATCAGGCCGTCGCGGTAGCGGTTGATGGTGGACTCCACATGGAGCCACTCCCCGCCGCCGGAGCGGATGCGGCACTCCACCCGGGCGGAGGGCTCGGTCCCGGGCCCCTTGGCCAGGAACCGCCTGACCTCCCACAGCACATGGCCGGAGTCGTCGGGGTGGACCAGGTCCAGCAGCCGGCCGCCGACCAGCCCGGCCGGGTCGCGGCCGTAGACGCCGAGCGCCGCCGGGGAGACATAGGAGAGCACACCGTCCGGACCGGCGATCATGATGACATCGCTGGAGCCCTGGACCAGCGAGCGGAAGTGGGCCTCCTTCTGGGCCAGCTCCTGCGCCAGCGAGATGTTGTCGAGCAGGGTGATGCCCTGCCGGACGATCAGGGCGAGCACCACCGTGCAGGCGGTGACCAGCACCACCCGGTCCATGGAGCGGCTGCCGAGGGTGTTGTAGAGCAGCGCGGCGGTGCAGACCCCGGCGGCCAGGTACGGGGTGAGGGCGCTGAACCAGGAGACGGCCCGGCGGCGGCCGGCCATCGAGGGGTGGTCGGGCAGCGGCCCGGACCGCCGCCGGGAGCGCCCCGGCACCCAGGGGGCCCAGGCGAGCAGCACACTGCCGGCGAACCACCCGGCGTCCAGGAACTCGCCCGAGTGGTAGCCGTTGCGCAGCGTCGGCGAGGTCCACAGCGCGTCGCTGATCACCGTGACGGCCAGAGCGAGTATGGCCGTGTTCACGGCGGTCCGGTTGCCGTCGCGGCCCCGGAAGCGCAGCCCCAGCACAATGCTGACCAGCAGGATGTCCAGCAGCGGATAGGCCAGTGCCAGGGAGAGCTGGAGCGGGCTGCCCTCCTCGCCGCGCGCGATGCGGGCCAGCGCCACGCTCCAGCTCAGGGTGAGCAGCGAGCCGGTGATCAGCCAGCCGTCCAGCAGCAGGCAGACCCAGCCGGCCGGGGTGTGCGGCCGGTGGGCGAGCACCAGCAGGCCGACGATGGCGGGCGGCGCGAAGAGCAGAAAGGCGTAGTCGGCGATGGAGGGGTAGGGCACGGGGACGTGCAGCACCACCTCGTACCAGCCCCAGGTGCCATTGCCGAGGGCGGCCATCAGGGAGGAGGTGCCGAAGAGCAGCCAGGCGGGGCGGGCCCGGCCGCGCACCCGGCAGCCGCGCACCAGGCAGGAGACGGAGGCGGCGAGCGCGGCTCCGGCCAGGCCGAAGTCACCCATGAAGGCGGCCACCGCCGTGGACCCCCAGCCGGTGGCGGCCCCGACCGCATAGGCGCAGCAGACCACGGCGAGCAGCAGCCGGGGCAGCCGGGTGGCCCCGGTGGTCCGGGCGTCGGACTGCGGCACTTCGGGCAGCCCGGCATCGGTGGAAGTCAACCGATATCTCCCCCTCCGGGCCCAAAGGTTCGGCCAAGGCCACACCCCGCCCGCACTTCCGGACGAGAGGATACACCTCCCGTCACTCAGCGATACACTTGCACAACTCACAGTAACGGCAAGGGCGCGGGGACATGAACCGGATCCGGGGAGAACAGCACAGTCGGGGGAAAACGGCCCGTCAGACCCCTTGCTCCGGCCGGTGGTGCACCTGATGGTCCGGCAGTTCCCCGGCGGCGTACCGGCGCAGCTGCGCACTCACCAGGCGCAGCGCGCGCGGCAGAAAGGCGGAGCTGCTGCCGCCCACATGCGGGCTGATCAGCACACCGGGCGCATGCCAGAGCGGGTGGCCCGGCGGCAGCGGCTCGGGGTCGGTGACGTCCAGCGCCGCGCGCAGCCGTCCCGACTCCAGCTCGGCGAGCAGCGCGGCGGTGTCCACCACCGGCCCCCGGCCGACGTTCACCAGCAGCGCGCCGTCCCGCATCCGGGAGAGGAACTCCGTGCCGACCAGTCCACGGCTCTGCTCGGTCTGCGGGACCACCAGCACCACCACATCGGCCTCCGGGAGGAGGTCCGGCAGCGCGGAGAGCGGGTGCACCGGGCCGCGCGGGGTCTGCCGGGCGGTGCGGGCCACCCTGCGGACCCGGCACTCGAACGGGGTCAGCCGGTCCTCGATCGCCGTCCCGATCGAGCCGTACCCGACCACCAGCACCGTGCGGTCGGCCAGCGCCGGGTAGAAGCCGGACCGCCACTGCTCGGCGTCCTGGCCCCGCACAAAGCCGGGGATGTCGCGGAGCGAGGCCAGGATCAGCGCCAGTGCCAGTTCGGCGGTGGAGGCGTCGTGCACGCCCCGGGCGTTGCAGAGCACCGCCCCGGCGGGCAGATACGGCAGGACGTCGTCCACGCCCGCCGTGAGCGTCTGGACCACCCGCAGCGCGGGCATCCGGGGCAGCAGCGGGAGGGCGGCGGCGGTGCCCAGATAGGGCACGGTGAAGAAGCCGACGGTGTCCAGGATCTCCTGCGGGGGCGGCGGGGCGGCGCCGTCCCACACATGAACGGGCAGATCCGGCGGCAGCCCCTCGAACTGGGCCGGTTCATACGGGAGCAGTGCGGCGGCGGGAGCAGACATGTGTCCGAATCTATGCCTCCGCCGGGCGTGGGCGCCGCGCGGGTGTGGGGACGGGGGTTGGCCGGACGGCGGCGCGGGGTGAGGATGGTTCGTACGGCCGTGCGGACCCGATCCTCGGCCGGGAAGGGAGGAACCGTGTTCGGCGGGATCTTCGAGGAGCTGTTCGCACCCGGCCGCAAGCATCAGGAGGACGAGCGCAACCGTCTGCTGGTCACCCGCGACGAGGAGGGCGACGGCGCACCGGGCAAGGGGCCGATCAACCTCGACTCCGGCCGCGTCGTCGTCCAGCGCCCACCCTCCAGCTGACCCGTCCGGCCGCCGTCCCCTCAGACGCCGCCTCGCCCCGGCCGCCGACGCCCACCCCCTCAGACGCCCCCCACCACAGCCACACCGTCCCCCGGAAACAACCGCATCCGATGCGCCACCGCCGCCGCCTCGCCCCGGCCGCCGACGCCCAGCCCCTCAGACGCCCCCCACCACGGCCACACCGTCCCCCGGGAACAACCGCATCCGATGCGCCACCGCCGCCGCCTCACCCCGGCCGCCGACGCCCAGCTTGGCCAGGATGTTGGAGACATGCACGCTGGCCGTCTTGGGCGAGATGTAGAGCTCCTCGGCGATCTGCCGGTTGGTCCGGCCGAGGGCCAGCAGCCGCAGTACGTCCCGCTCCCGGGCGGTGAGCCCCAGCGCCGCCACCGGGTCCTCGGCCGTACGGGCCGCCGCAGCCGCCAGCCGGGTGGCGCCGCCGTCCACGGCCAGCCGGGCCCGCTCCGCGAAGAGCGCGACCTCGCGCAGCAGGCGGACGTCGTCCCGGATCCGACCGACCGCCTCGGCCTCCCGCAGCAGGGCGCCCGCCTCCTCCCGGGCCCCGGCCGCCGCATGCGCCTCCGCCGCCCGCAGCAGCGCCGATGCCAGCGGGTACGGCCGGCCGATCGAGCGGAGCACCTCCAGCGCGGGGAGCCAGTTATCGGGCGTGTCCCGGCCCTCGGCGCGGGCGAGTTCGGCGTCCAGCAGCAGGGCCCAGCCCTGGTAGAGCGGCACCGCCCGGGAGAGCGGCGCCGCCGCGGCCCGGACCTGGGCCAGCACCTCGGCCCGGCCGGGGTCGGCGGCGGGCAGGCCCCGGGAGTCGGCCTCGGCCGCCACCCCGTGGACCAGCAGCGGCCAGGCGTACTGCTCGAATCCGACCGGGAAGCCGTCGCCGGCGGCGGCCAGCAGCTCGGCCCGGGCGTCGGCGAAGCGGCCGGTGCGGGCGGCGAGGCGGAGTGCCAGGTCGGCGGCGGGCAGCAGCTTCTGCGGCTGGGCGGTGTTGGCCCGGTTGCGGGCGCCGACCAGATGGCGGCCCGCCTCCGCCGGGTCGTCCCGGAGCAGCGCCAGCTCACCGCGCAGCCGCTCCAGGAAGTCGTCGTTGACGGTGTCGGCCGGCGGGTCGTCCGTCTCGGCGAGCAGCCGGGCGGCCTCCTCGTGGTGGCCGAGCGAGATCAGCGGCTCGGCGAGGTTGCCGGTCATCATGGCGCCGTTGTAGCGGATCATCCCGTACCGCCGGGAGAGCTCCAGGCCCTCCCGGGCGACCTGCACGGCCTCCTCGGACCGCCCCAGCTGCTCCAGCAGCGAGGCCAGGTTGTTGACGGCCCGGCAGTGCAGGTCGGGGTCGTCCAGCTCGGCGGCGCCGGCGCACACCTCGCGCAGCCCGGCCAGGCCCGCCTCGGTCTCGCCGAAGTCGCAGCGCAGGGTGCCCAGGGTGAGCAGGGCGTGCAGCTCCACCGTCCGGGCGCCGACCTCGCGGGCGATGGCGGCGGCGCCCTCGGCCACCTCGATATGGGTGCGCGTCGGGCAGGTGAGCATGCCGTCGGCGGCGATCCGGCTGAGCACATCGGCCTGGACGGCGGTGGCGCGACCGCCCTCCACCAGGGCGCGGGCGTGCTCCAGCTCGGGGCGGCCGAAGGTGCCGTTGTAGTAGCGCACGGCGCGGCCGCGCTGAAGCCAGAACCAGGCCGCGCGATGCGGGTCGGTGCGCTCGTCCACCTGCCGCAGCGCCATCTTGATGAACCGCAGGCCCCGGTCGCGGTCGCCGGCCCGCCGGGCGGCGACGGTGGCCTCGGCCAGCACATCCGCGAAGCGCAGCCGCTCGCAGTCGTCGTCGCAGGTGCCGGGGTCGCAGCTGCACGGCGGGTATGACTCGTCGGCGTAGTCGTAGGCGCGCAGCCCCAGCAGGACCTGGTCGGGTACGTCGTCCCAGAGCTCCAGCGCCCGCTCCAGCATCCGCAGCTGCTCGGCGAAGGCATTGCGGCGGCGGGCCTCACGCCCGGCGTGCAGCACGGCGGGGAGCGCCCGGGCCGGGTCGTGGGCGTGGTACCAGTAGCTGGCCAGCCGGGCGGCCCGGACATCGCAGCGGACCAGGGCGGGGTCGGCCTCCAGCGCGTCGGCGTAGCGGCGGTTGATCCGGCTGCGCTCGCCGGGCAGCAGGTCGTCCACCACGGCCTCGCGGACCAGGGCATGGCGGAAGCGGTACCCCTCGCCCTCCGGGTCGGGGACGAGGATGTTGGCGCCGACGGCGGCCCGCAGCGCCTCGATCAGGTCGTCCTCGGGCAGCGCCAGCACGGCGGCGAGCAGGCCGTACTCGACGCTGGAGCCGCCCTCGGCGGCGACCCGGACGACGGTCTGCGCCCGCTCGGGCAGCGCCTCCACGCGGACCAGCAGGATGTCGCGGAGCGACTCGCTGAGGCCGACGTCGCACCCCTCGGTGGCGCAGCAGGCCAGCTCCTCGACGAAGAAGGGGTTGCCCTCGGAGCGGCGGTAGATGCGGGAGACCAGCTCGCGGTCGGGGGCTGCGGTGCCGAGGATCCCGGCGAGCTGCTGCTCGACCTCGGCGCGGGCCAGCCGGGGCAGCTCCAGCCGCTGGACGGTGCGCATCCGCTCCAGCTCGGCCAGGAAGGGCCGCACCGGGTGGCGGCGGTGCAGGTCGTCGGTGCGGTAGGTGGCGACGACGACCACCCTGGCCCGGTGCAGGGTGCGGATCAGGTAGGCGAGCAGTTCCCGGGTGGAGCGGTCGGACCAGTGCAGGTCCTCCACGGCGAGCACCAGGGTGCGGTCGGCGGCGAGGCGCTCGAAGAGCCGGGCGGTGTGCTCGAAGAGCCGGGCGCGGCCGTACTCGTCATTGGCCTCGGGCGCGGCCTCGCCGAAGTCGGGCAGCAGCCGGGCGAGCCGGCTCTCATGGCCGTCGGCGGCCTGCTCCAGCTCGCTGCCGAGCGCCCGGTGCAGTCGGCGCAGGGCGGTGACCAGCGGCGCGTACGGCAGGCCCTCGGCGCCGACCTCCAGGCAGCCGCCGGTCGCGGTGACGGCCCCGGCCGCGCAGGCGGACGTCAGGAACTCCTCCAGCAGCCGGGTCTTGCCGACCCCGGCCTCGCCGCCGATGAGCAGGGCCTGCGGCAGCCCGGTGTCGGCCCGCCCGAGAGCCTCGGCGAGGACGGCCGACTCGCGGCTGCGGCCGACGAACACGGGGCTGACGGATAGGTGCTCCACGTCGCCGAGCATGCCACAAGGGTCTGACAGCGGCCGGAGGATTTCGGCGCCGCCCGGACGGCCGGAGGGGAGGGCGCCCTGGGCGTCCCTCCCCTCCGGCCTCGCCGCCGCCGGCGGCCGGGCGGTCAGCACTCGCCCAGCCTGGTCGGCGCCGACTCCGCACGGCTCGGGCGGGTGGTGCTGGCCAGCCGGCGCAGCAGCCCTGGGCGGCGCTCCGCCCGCCCGGCCTCCGCCCGCTCGCTCCGGGCGCGCTCACGCCGGGCGGCCCGGGCCTCGCTGACCAGCCGCTCATGGGCGGCCCGGCGCTCCAGCTCCCTCGCGCGGTAGTGCATGAACTCGTAGTCCATCATGGCGGTGCCCCCTTCGGGATTCCCTGCTCCGGCCGGGTCGGCCGGGCTGTCGTCCTACCGAGGAGACTCCTCGCCCAGGGGGGTGCGCCGCATCGGCAGGGTGCCGCATCTTCCCGGGCCCGGGGGGCTTAGAGCGGTGGCCGGGATGGCTCAGAGCGTGGATACGACGGCGCCGCCGCCCCCGATTCGGGGCGGCGGCGCCGCTGTGGCCGGGGTACTCAGCGTCCGAGCAGCCGGTCCGAGTACCTGGTACCTAGGGAGGTCCGTCCTCAGCCCTGGACCCCGAGCCGATCCAGGATCAGCTCCTTGACGCGGGCCGCGTCGGCCTGGCCACGGGTGGCCTTCATGACCGCGCCGACCAGGGCGCCGACGGCGGCGACCTTGCCGGAGCGGATCTTGTCGGCGACACCGGGGTTGCCCGCGATGGCCTCGTCGACGGCCGCACCGAGCGCGGAGTCGTCGGAGACCACGGCCAGGCCGCGCTTGGCGACGACCTCGTCGGGCTCGCCCTCGCCGTTCAGCACGCCGTCGATGACCTGGCGGGCCAGCTTGTCGTTGAGGGAGCCCTCGGCGACCAGCGCGCAGACCCGGGCCACCTGGGCCGGGGTGATGGGCTGGGCGGTGAGGTCGGTGCCGGTCTCGTTGGCCCGGCGGGCCAGCTCGCCCAGCCACCACTTGCGGGCCTGGTCGGCGGGGGCGCCGGCGGCGATCGTCTCCAGGATCGGGTCGATGGCGCCGGCGTTCAGCACCGCCTGCATGTCCTTGTCGGACAGGTCCCACTCCTGCTGGAGCCGCTGGCGGCGCAGCCTCGGCAGCTCGGGCAGCCCGGCCCGCAGCTCCTCGACCCAGGCGCGGGACGGGGCGACGGGCACCAGGTCGGGCTCGGGGAAGTAGCGGTAGTCCTCCGCCTCCTCCTTGATCCGGCCGGAGGTGGTGGACCCGTCCTCCTCGTGGAAGTGGCGGGTCTCCTGGACGATCGTGCCGCCCTCGGAGAGCACGGCGGCATGCCGCTGGATCTCGAACCGGGCGGCGCGCTCCACCGAGCGCAGCGAGTTGACGTTCTTGGTCTCGGAGCGGGTGCCGAACTTCTCCTGGCCGATGGGCCGCAGCGACAGGTTGACGTCGCAGCGCATCTGGCCCATCTCCATCCGGGCCTCGGAGACGCCCAGCGCCTTGATCAGCTCGCGCAGCTCGGCGACATACGCCTTGGCGACCTCGGGGGCCCGGGCACCGGCTCCGGTGATCGGCTTGGTGACGATCTCGATCAGCGGGATACCGGCCCGGTTGTAGTCGACCAGGGAGTACTCGGCGCCGTGGATGCGGCCGGTGGCGCCGCCGATGTGGGAGGACTTGCCGGTGTCCTCCTCCATGTGGGCGCGCTCGATCTCGACCCGGAAGGTCTCGCCGTCGACCTCGACGTCCAGATAGCCGTTGAAGGCGATCGGCTCGTCGTACTGCGAGGTCTGGAAGTTCTTCGGCATGTCCGGGTAGAAGTAGTTCTTCCGGGCGAACCGGCACCACTCGGCGATCTCGCAGTTCAGCGCCAGGCCGATCTTGATCGCCGACTCCACGCCCACGGCGTTGACCACCGGCAGCGAGCCGGGCATGCCCAGGCAGGTCGGGCAGACCTGGGAGTTGGGCTCGGCACCGAAGGCGGTCGAGCACCCGCAGAACATCTTGGTGGCGGTGCCCAGCTCGACGTGGACCTCCAGGCCCATCACCGGGTCGTACGACGCCAGGGCGTCCTCGAACGACACCAGGTTCACGACGCTCACAGCGTCCCCTTCTTCACATTCACGGAAAAGTTCTGGGGGAGCCGACCGGTGTGCCCACCGGCCGGCTCCGGCGCGGGCTCAGCCCAGCAGGATGTCGTCGTCGCCGAGCTGCTTGAGCTCGCGGATCAGCAGCGCGGTGCTGGTGACCAGGGCGACGGCGGCGACGACGGCGTTGACCAGCTTCAGGGTGTCACGCTCGCCCCGGGCCGCCCTGGCGTCCCGGATGACGCCGATGGCGCCGAAGGCGCTGCTGCCGATACCCAGGTACAGGCCGGGTCTGCTGTGCTTGAAGCCCTTGAGCTTCGCTGCCTTGCTCTCCTTCACGGAACTGCTCACAGTGCCGGTGCCTCCTCCAGCAGGGGGTGTCCCCACTTCTCGGTGAATGCGGCCTCGACCGCACCGCCTACCCGGTAGAGGCGGTCGTCCGCCATCGCGGGGGCGATGATCTGCAGGCCGACCGGGAGATTGTCCTCCGGCGCCAGGCCGCAGGGCACGGACATCGCCGCGTTGCCGGCCAGGTTCGACGGGATGGTGCACAGATCCGCGAGGTACATCGCCATCGGGTCGTCGGCGCGCTCGCCGATCGGGAAGGCGGTGGTGGGGGTGGTCGGCGAGACCAGCACGTCCACCCCGGCGAAGGCCGCGTCGAAGTCCCGGGAGATCAGGGTGCGGACCTTCTGCGCCGAGCCGTAGTACGCGTCGTAGTAGCCGGAGGAGAGGGCATAGGTGCCGAGCATGATCCGGCGCTTGACCTCGGGGCCGAAGCCGGCCTCGCGGGTCAGCGCGGTGACCTCCTCGGCGGACCGGCTGCCGTCGTCGCCCACCCGCAGGCCGTACCGCATGGCGTCGAAGCGGGCCAGGTTGGAGGAGGCCTCGCTGGGCGCGATCAGGTAGTACGCGGGCAGCGCCAGGGTGAAGGACGGGCAGGAGACCTCGACGACCTCGGCGCCCAGCTCGCGCAGCAGCTCCACCGACTCGTGGAACCGCTGCATCACGCCGGCCTGGTAGCCCTCGCCGCCGAACTCCTTGACCACGCCGATCCGCATACCCCGGATGTCGCGCCGCTTGGCCGCCTCGACCACCGGCGGCACCGGGGCGTCGATGGAGGTGGAGTCCAGCGGGTCGTGCCCGGCGATGGCCTGGTGCAGCAGCGCGGCGTCCAGCACCGTGCGGGCGCAGGGGCCGCCCTGGTCCAGCGAGGAGGAGAAGGCCACCAGGCCGTAGCGGGAGACCGCGCCATAGGTCGGCTTGACGCCGACCGTGCCGGTGACCGCTCCGGGCTGGCGGATGGAGCCGCCGGTGTCGGTGCCGATCGCCAGCGGCGCCTCGAAGGCGGCCAGCGCGGCGGAGGAGCCGCCGCCGGAGCCGCCGGGGATGCGGGAGAGGTCCCACGGGTTGCCGGTGGGGCCGTAGGCGCTGTTCTCGGTGGAGGACCCCATGGCGAACTCGTCCATGTTGGTCTTGCCGAGGATGACGACGCCGGCCTCCTTGAGGCGGCGGGTCAGGGTGGCGTCGTACGGCGGCACCCAGCCTTCGAGGATCTTCGAGCCGCAGGTGGTGGGGACGCCCTTGGTGGTGAAGACGTCCTTCAGCGCCAGCGGGACACCGGCCAGCGGGCCCAGCTCCTCGCCACGGGCGCGCTGGTCGTCCACGGCGCGGGCGGCCTTCAGCGCGCCCTCGGTGTCGACGTGCAGGAAGGCGTGCACCTTCTCGTCCACGGCGGCGATGCGGTCCAGGTGCGCCTGGGCGACCTCGGTGGCGGAGACGTCGCCGGAGGCGATGGCGGCGGCGGTCTCGGCCGCCGTGTACCGGATCAGGTCGGTCATGGTGGGTCAGTCCTCCCCAAGGATCTGCGGCACACGGAAGCGCTGCTCCTCTGCGGCGGGTGCACCGGAGAGCGCCTCGGCCGGGGTCAGCGACGGCCGCACCTCGTCCGCCCGCATGACATTGGTCAGCGGAAGCGGGTGTGAGGTCGGCGGGACGTCCTGTCCGGCGACCTCGGAAACGCGGGCGACCGCGCCGATGATCACGTCGAGCTGCTCGGCGAAGTGGTCGAGCTCTTCGGCCTTCAGCTCCAGACGCGACAGCCGGGCGAGGTGGGCGACCTCCTCGCGCGTGATGCCTGGCATGCAGCGATCCTCAGGGTGAGTTCTGGTGAGGCCGGTCGCGGCGGACCGGCCCGGACGGCGGCCCGCACGGCCGACCCGTCCTCTTCTCTGTGCGCCCCATCCTATGGCCCCGCCGTACGTCAAGGGGCCGGGCGCCTGCCCATCCTAGGGAGGCGCCGCCGCGCGGGGCAGCGGCATTCCGGGGGCGCGGGAGCAGCGAACCATGCGCGGATTCATAGAGTTGCGCAACCGCCGGCTGCGGGTCGCCGGGGCGGCGGTAGGGAGATGGGGCTGCGGGTCGCCGGGGCGGCGGAGGGGAGATAGGGCTGCGGGTCGCCGAGGCGGCGGTCAGGAGATGGGGCTACGGGGGGCGGGGGCTGCGGTTGGGGGGCGAGACGGCGGTCGGGAGATGCGGGTGCGGGGATGACGGGCGACGGGCAGCAGTGCGGGGCGCGGTGGGGATGGGGCTCCCGGCTGCGGGGGCGCGGGGACGGGGGCGCGCGGGCACTGCGGCGGTCGGGAGATGCGGGCGCGCGCGGGGGTGGTGGTCAGGGGGGTGGGGCGGCGGTGGGGAGGTGGGTGTCCGGGGCCGGGAGGGGTGGGAGGGCGGGGCGCGGTAGGTCCCAGGGGCCGCGGCGGGGGTCTCCGGCAGGGCGGGGCGGACGACCCGCTCGGCGGGCGGCAGGGCGGCCCGACGCACCCGCAGCCAGGCGGACGCCTGGTCGGCGGGGAGCGCGGCGGAGACCAGCCAGCCCTGTACGGCGTCCACGCCCAAGCTGTGCAGCTGCTCCCAGGTCTCGTCGTCCTCCACGCCCTCGGCGACCACGGTGAGCCCCAGCGAGTGCGCCAGTTCCACCGAGCACCGCACCACCGCCGCGTCATGGTCGTCGGCGACCATCCGGGAGACGAACGACCGGTCGATCTTCAGCTCGCCGACGGGCAGGCTGCGCAGCCGTACCAGGGAGGAGTGCCCGGTGCCGAAGTCGTCCAGGGACATCCCCACCCCGTGGCGGCGCAGCTCGTCCAGGGTGTCGGCGGCCCGGCGGGAGTCGTCCAGCAGCAGCCGCTCGGTGATCTCCAGCTGGAGGGCCTGTGGCGGTACGGCGTGCCGGGCGAGGCGGTCGGCGACGCCCGCCGCGAACCCGGGGGTGAGCACGTCGCGAGGCGAGACATTCACCGCGACCTGCACCTCCAGGCCCTGGGAGCGCCACTCGGCGAGCTGGCGGACGGCGGCGTCCAGGACGTAGTCGGTGAGCCTGGGCATCAGGCCGCTGGACTCGGCGAGCCCCACGAACTCCTCCGGGCTGATCCGGCCCCGACCGGGCCGGTCCCAGCGCAGCAGCGCCTCCAGGCCGACCACCCGGCCGTCGAAGGCGACCTTGGGCTGGTAGTGCAGCTCGACCTCGCCCGCCTCCAGTGCGCGCCGCAGGTCGCCGAGGAGCCCGACCCGGATCGGGGTGTCGGCGTCGCGCTCCTGGTCGTACACCTCCACGCCGGTACGGCCGCGCTGGGCGTGGCCCATGGCGACGTCGGCGCGGCGCAGCAGGGTCTCGGCGTCGCCGGCGTGGTCGGGGAAGATGCAGACCCCGGCGCTGGCCTCCAGGACCAGCAGCAGCCCGTCGAGGCTGCTGGGTGCGGCGAGTTCGGCGATCAGGGCGCGGGCCAGCCGCTGGAGGGTGACCGAGCAGCCGACGCCGGGCAGCAGGACGGCGAACTCGTCGCCGCCCATGCGGGCCACCACCACGCGCCGGCCGCCCTGCACGGCGGGCGGCAGCACCGAGAAGGGGTCGCTGCCGCGCCGCCCGCCCGGCACCGCACCGGGCAGCAGCTCGCCGCTGCTGAGGGCGGCGTGCAGCCGGTGG
Organism: Peterkaempfera bronchialis; assembly: GCF_003258605.2. Taxonomy (NCBI): domain Bacteria; kingdom Bacillati; phylum Actinomycetota; class Actinomycetes; order Kitasatosporales; family Streptomycetaceae; genus Peterkaempfera; species Peterkaempfera bronchialis. The sequence continues at coordinate 4,749,382 of NZ_CP031264.1, read as the reverse complement.
GAGATCTGGACCAGCAGCCGGTCGCCGGCGGCGTGGCCCAGGGTGTCGTTGAGGGACCGGAAGCGGTCCAGGTCCAGCAGGATCAGCCCGACCCGGCCGACCGGAGCCGGTGGGGGCACGCTGCTGCCCTCCGCGATGGCGGCCCGGGCGGCGAGCAGCAGGGCCTGACGGTTCGCCAGTCCGGTGAGCGGGTCGGTGAGCTGGTCGCGGGCCCGGTCGCGGGCGATCCGCCAGGCGGCGACCAGGACCGCGAGCGGCACCGCGAAGAGCGGCAGCAGCTCCGCCTCATACCGCGCGACCAGGATGGCGAGCGGAATCAGCGGGGCGGCGCCCGCGAGCAGGATGCCGAGCAGCAGTGCCGCACCGGTCACCCCGTGCAGTGGATAGGGGGATGCGTCCCTGGAGTGCCGTTCCATGCGCAGATCCTCCGTCGGTCCCCGCCCCGCCGAGCCGCCCCTGCCTGCCTGTGCCGCTGCCCGGTGCCTGACCCGTCGTCCGGTCCCGGAGTCGCACATCTCCCGGACCACGGCGGCGCAGGGCGGCACCGCCCGCACGGTCGAGCGGCTGCTCACAGTGCGGGTGGTGGGTGCCTCACCTGGTGATCTCCGCACGCGACAGCGCTGTCGCCGCGCCCCGCTCGCGCGGGCAGGCTGCGTTCAAGGGTAAATCCATGTACGGGGCACGGGCAGGGTTTCGGACATCCGAACGTGCACTACCACGGAGCGGTGTCATCCGGTAACCCAGTGCACCAATTCTCCTCGCATCCGAGGGAGGTGACTCCGGATCAGTCCTCCTCGGCGGTGGGCAGCCCCAGCAGGGCGCGGGCGGCGTCCGGCCCCTGCTCCAGCAGGACGGCGAAGCCGTCGTCGTCCAGCACCGGCACGCCCAGTTGCACGGCCTTGTCGTACTTGGAGCCGGGGTTCTCGCCGACCACCACAAAGGCGGTCTTCTTGGAGACCGACCCGGTGACCTTGGCGCCCCGGGAGACCAGGGCCTCCTTGGCCCCGTCCCGGGTGTGCGAGGCGAGGGTGCCGGTGACGACCACGGTCAGGCCCTCCAGCGGGCGCGGCCCCTCGTCGGCGACCGCCTCCTCCTCCAGCCGGACGCCGGCGGCCTCCCAGCGCCGGACGATCTCGCGGTGCCAGTCCTCGGCGAACCACTGGGTGATCGCCGCCGCGATGGTCGGCCCCACGCCCTCGGTGGCGGCCAACTCCTCCTCGCCGGCCTCGCCGATCCGCTCCAGGCTGCGGAACTCCCGGGCCAGCGCCTGCGCGGCGACCGGGCCGACATGGCGGATGGACAGCCCGTTGACGAACCGCCAGAGCGGTCGCTGCTTTGCGGCCTCCAGATTGTCCAGCAGCAGCTGGGCGGTCTTCTTGGGCTCGCCCTTGGTGGTGGCGAAGAAGGAGACCACCTTCTCCTTGCCGGTGCGGTCGTCCAGCTTGGGCAGGCCCGACTTGGGGTCGCGGACCAGCACCCGGATGGGCAGCAGCTGCTCCATCTTCAGGTCGAAGATGCCCGCCTCGTCGGCCAGCGGGGGGTCGGCCGGTTCCAGCGGCTGGGTGAGGGCGGTGGCGGCGACATAGCCCAGCCCCTCGATGTCCAGCGCCTCACGGCCGCCGAGGTAGGCGATCCGCTCCCGGATCTGGGCCGGGCAGTGCCGGGCGTTGGGGCAGCGCAGGTCGATGTCGCCCTCGGACATGGGCCGCAGCTCGGTGCCGCACTCATGGCACTCCCGGGGCATCGTGAACTCCTGCTCGGTGCCGTCCCGCAGGTCCTCGACCGGGCCCAGGATCTCCGGGATGACGTCCCCCGCCTTGCGGAGCACCACGGTGTCCCCGATGAGTACGCCCTTGGCCTTGACCACCTCCTGGTTGTGCAGGGTGGCGTACTGCACCATGGAGCCGGCCACCTTCACCGGCTCGGCCAGCACCGCATACGGCGTGGCCCGGCCGGTGCGGCCGATGCCGATCCGGATGGAGGCCAGCTTGGCGGTGACCTCCTCCGGCGGGTACTTCCAGGCGATGGCCCAGCGCGGGGACTTGGAGGTGGCGCCCAGGCGGCCCTGGAGGGCGATCTCGTCCACCTTGACCACCACGCCGTCGATCTCGTGCTCGACGGAGTGCCGGTTGTCGCCGAAGTACGCGATGAACTCCTTGACCTCGGCCAGCGAGCCGACCACCTTGTTGTGCCGGGCGGTCGGCAGCCCCCAGGCGTGCAGCAGGTCATAGGCGTGCGACTGGCAGTCCAGGTCGAGCCCCCGGCGGGCGCCGATGCCGTGCACCACCATGTGCAGCGGGCGGCCCGCGGTGACCTGCGGGTCCTTCTGGCGCAGCGACCCGGCGGCGGCATTGCGCGGGTTGGCGAAGAGCCGGACCATCGCCAGCGGTCGCCTGCCCTCGGCGGTGCGCTGCTCGTTCTCCGCCTTGCGGCGCTCGTTCTCGGCGGCCAGCGCGGCGTTCAGCTCGGTGAACTTCTCGGTCGGCAGATAGATCTCGCCGCGGATCTCCACCAGCTCCGGAGCGGGGTGCCCGCCGTCGGTCCGCAGCATGTCGGGGATCTCGGCGATGGTGCGGACATTGGCGGTGATGTCCTCACCGGTGCGGCCGTCGCCCCGGGTGGCGGCGCGGACCAGCCGCCCGTTCTCATAGGTGAGGTTGACCGCCAGGCCGTCCACCTTGAGCTCGCAGAGGAAGTGGTACGGGATGCCGTCCAGCTCCCGGGCGATCCGCTCGGCCCAGGCGTCCAGCTCCTCGTCGTTCATCGCGTTGTCCAGGCTGAGCATCCGCTCCAGATGCTCGACCTCGGCGAACTCGTTGGAGTAGGCGCCGCCGACCTTCTGGGTGGGCGAGTCGGGGGTGCGGAGCACCGGATAGCGCTCCTCCAGCCCCTCCAACTCCCGCATCAGCGTGTCGAACTCGGCATCGCTGACGACGGGCGCGTCCTTGACGTAGTAGCGGAAGCGGTGGTCCTCGATCTCCTGCGCCAGCGTGGAGTGCCGCTCCCGGACGTCCGCCGGCACCTCCGCCAGGTCCACGACCTTGCCGTCACCGGCCACGCGAGCCTCCCAAACCTCGATACGCCTACTACTCCGGCGTGTCCGCCAGGCTCCTGGCCGCCGTGACGCTCTGTGACAGCACACGGCGGGCGTAGGCCGGGGATGCCCCCGCCAGCCCGCAGCTCGGCGTCACCACGACTCGGCGGGCCAGCGACTCGGGGTCGAACCCCAGCCTGCGCCACAACCTCCTGACAACAGCGACACTACCGGCAGGGTCCGACAACGCGGCGTCGGTGCCGGGGAGAACCCCGGCCAGGATGCGCGTGCCGCCCTCCACCGCCTCCCCCACCGCATCGTCGTCACGCTGGGTCAGCAGGGTCAGGTCCAGCGAGACCGCCGCCGCACCGGCCCGCCGCAGCAGCGCCAGCGGCACCCCCGGCGCGCAGCAGTGCACCGCGACCGGTGCGTCCACCGCCCGGACCACCCCGCGCAGCACCTCCTCGGCGATCTGCCGGTCCACCGCCCGCAGCCGCTGGAAGCCGCTGGCCGTACGGACCTGCCCGGCCAGCGCGGCGGGCAGCGAGGGCTCGTCCAGCTGCACCACCACCTCGGCGCCGGGCACCCGCCGCCGTACGTCCGCGAGGTGCCTGCGCAGCCCCTCGGCCAGCGACCCGGCGATGTCCCGGCAGGCGCCCGGGTCGGCGAGGGCCTTCTCGCCGTGCTTCAGCTCGATCGCGGCGGCCAGCGTCCACGGCCCGACGGCCTGCACCTTCAGCGGGCCCGTCCAGCCCTGGGTGAACTCCTCCAGCGCGTCCAGGTCCTCGACCAGCCAGGAGTTCGCCCGCCGGGTGTCCCGCCCGGGCCGGTCGGCGAACCGCCACCCCGACGGCTCCACCTGCGTATACAGCTCCACCAGCAGCCCGGCACCGCGCCCGATCATGTCCGCGCCGGGCCCCCGCGCGGGCAGCTCCGGGAGGTGCGGCAGGGCGTCAAGCTCGCCGACGACGGTCCGGGCGGCCTCCCGGGCGTCGGTGCCGGGCATCGAGCCGACGCCGGTCGCGGCGGCCAGCAGTTCGGGGAAGGGGTGCTCAGTGCTCACCCCGGAAGGTTACGAGACCGCGGGGCCCGCCGGGCACGGTCAGTGGCCCGGGCGGACCGACAGGTCGGTGATCTCGGCGTCGCGGGGCAGGTCGAGGGCGGTGAGGACGGTGGTGGCCACCGACTCGGGGTCGATCCAGGCGTCGGGCCGGTACTCCTTGCCCTCCTGGGCGTGCACCTTCTCCTGCATCGGGGTGGCGGTGCGGCCCGGGTGGACACTGGTGACCCGCACCCCGTGGGCGTGCTCCTCGGCCCGCAGCGCGTCGGCCAGCGCCCGCAGGGCGAACTTGCTGGCCGCGTACGCGCCCCAGTGGGCGTCGGCCCGCAGCCCGGCGCCCGAGTTGACGAAGACGACCTGGCCCCGGGCCTGCCGCAGGGAGGGCAGCAGCAGCCGGGTGAGCTCCGCCGGGGCGACCGTGTTGACGGCCAGGGTGTGCTGCCAGACCTTGGCGGACAGCTCCCCCACCGTGCCCAGCTCGACCACCCCGGCCACCTGGAGCAGCGAGTCCAGCTCCACCGGCAGCTCCTGCTGGCCGAACGCCCAGGAGAGCCGCTCCGGCTCGGCCAGGTCGCCGACCAGCGTACGGCTGCCGGGGAACCGCTCGCGCAGCTCCTTGGCCCGCCGGGCGTCCCGGGCCAGCAGCCAGAGCTGCTCGCCGCGCCCGGCCAGCCGCCGCGCGACCGCCGCGCCGATGCCGGACCCTGCCCCCGTGATCAGATGCGTACCCATGGTGCGATTCCTACCATGGACGGCTCCGGCTCAGGCGGCCGACGCCTCGCCTGCGGCCTCCAGGTAGGCCAGCGCGGAGTCGGCGTCCTCGGCGAAGAAGACCAGCTCGTCCAGCGGCCGGGGCAGGAACCCCTCGGCCGCCATCCGGACCAGCTGACTGCGCAGCCCGGCGAAGAAGCCCGCGCTGTCCAGCACCACCACCGGCTTGGTGTGCAGGCCGTGCTTCTTGAGCTCCAGCACCTCGGTCAGCTCGTCCAGCGTGCCCAGGCCGCCGACCAGCACCACGATGGCGTCGCCCCGGGCCAGCAGTGCGGCCTTGCGCTCGGGCAGGTCGCGGGCCATCACCAGTTCGTCGGCGCCCCGGTAGGTCTTGTGGGCCAGCAGCTCGACCGAGATCCCCACCAGCCGGCCGCCGGCCTCCTTGACGCCGTCGGCGAGCACGCCCATCAGCCCGGCGTCCGAGCCTCCCCAGACCAGGGTGTGGCCGCGTTTCCCGAGCAGGGCGGCGAACTCCTTCGCCGGGGCGGTGTAGCGGTCGTCGAGGGCGGCTGCGGAGCAGAAGACGGTGATATCCATGGTGTTCCCAGAGGTATCACGGCCGCCGAGCCGGATGCCACGGGGTTCCCCGCCCGCTCCGTCAGCCCGGTCCGTCGGCGCCCGCTCCGTCAGCCCGCTCCGTCAGGCGGGCGCGGTGCTGCGCCGCTCGGTGGCGGCGATGGTGGCCGAGCCGACCACCCGGGTGCCCTGGTAGAGCACCACCGCCTGACCGGGCGCGATCCCCCGGGCCGGTTCGGCGAGGCGTACCCGCAGCTCGCCGCCGGCCGGTTCGGCGGTGACCCGGACCTCGCCGCCGTGCGCCCGCAGCTGGGCGGTGTACTCGCCGGGGCCCGCCGGGGCCGGGCCGCACCAGCGCGGCTTGACGGCGGTGAGCGCCACCACCTCCAGCGCGTCCGCCGGACCCACCGTGACCCGGTTGTCCACCGGGGAGATGTCCAGCACATAGCGGGGCTTGCCGTCGGCCGCAGGGCGGCCCAGCCGCAGGCCCTTGCGCTGGCCGATGGTGAACCCGTACGCGCCCTCGTGCTCGCCGACCTTGGTGCCGTCCAGGTCCACGATGTCACCGGTGGCGGTGCCCAGCCGCTGGGCCAGGAAGCCCTGGGTGTCGCCGTCCGCGATAAAGCAGATGTCGTGGCTGTCGGGCTTGCGGGCGACCGCCAGGCCCCGGCGCTCGGCCTCCTCGCGGATCGACTCCTTGGGGGTGTCGCCGAGCGGGAAGAGCGCATGCGCCAGCTGGTCGGCGTCGAGTACGCCCAGCACATACGACTGGTCCTTGGCGGCGTCCACGGCGCGGTGCAGCTCGCGCCCGCCGGGGCCGTCCGCGATCCGCGCGTAGTGGCCGGTGCAGACCGCGTCGAAGCCGAGCGCCAGCGCCTTGTCGAGCAGCGCCGCGAACTTGATCTTCTCATTGCAGCGCAGGCAGGGGTTGGGGGTGCGGCCCGCCGCGTACTCGGCGACGAAGTCGTCGACCACGTCCTCCCGGAACCGCTCGGCCATGTCCCACACATAGAAGGGGATGCCGATGACGTCGGCGGCCCGCCGCGCGTCCCGGGAGTCCTCCAGGGTGCAGCAGCCCCGGGCGCCGGTACGGAACGACTGCGGGTTGGCGGAGAGCGCCAGGTGGACGCCGGTCACCTCATGGCCGGCCTCGGCCGCCCGGGCGGCGGCGACGGCGGAGTCCACCCCGCCGGACATCGCCGCCAGGACACGCAGCGGGCGTCCGCTCGCGGCGGCAGGGGTCGCAGGGAAGTCACTCATGATGGCCACCAGGGTACGGGTCGAGGTCAGCGGCGTGCCGAGGCGAGCCCGGCGTTACGGGCCCGCTGCACCACCGGCCCGATGGCCTCCGCCAGCGCCGCCACATCGTCCGGGGTGCTGGTATGGCCGAGCGAGAAGCGCAGCGAGGCGCGGGCCAGGTCGGGGGCGGCGCCGGTCGCCAGCAGGACATGGCTGGGCTGGGGCACCCCCGCCGAGCAGGCGGAGCCGGTGGAGCACTCGATGCCGCGGGCGTCCAGCAGCATCAGCAGCGCGTCGCCCTCGCAGCCGGGGAAGGAGAAGTGCGCATTGGCCGGGAGCCGCCCGTCCGGGTCCGGATCGCCGTTGAGCACCGCGTCGGGGACGGCCGCCAGCACCACCGCGACCAGCTCGTCCCGCAGGGCGGCGACGGCCTTGGCGTGCTCGGCCTGCCGCTCCACGGCGATCCGGGCGGCGGTGGCGAACCCGGCGGCGGCGGGCACATCCAGGGTGCCGGAGCGGACGTCCCGCTCCTGGCCGCCGCCGTGCAGCAGCGGGACGGGGGTGAAGGAGCGGGCGAGCACCAGGGCGCCGACCCCGTACGGGCCGCCGACCTTGTGCCCGGTGACGGTCATCGCGTCCAGCCCGGACTCGGCGAAGGAGACCGGCACCTGACCCAGCGCCTGCACCGCGTCGGAGTGCACCGGGATGCCGTACTCATGCGCCACCGCCGCGAGTTCGGCGACCGGCTGCACGGTGCCGACCTCGTTGTTGGCCCACATCACGGTGACCAGCGCCACCGACTCCGGGCCGGCGCCGCCCTCGATGGCGGCGCGCAGCGCGTCGGGGTGCACCCGGCCGACCGGGTCCACCGGCAGGTACTCGACCCGCGCGCCCTCGTGGTCGCCGAGCCACTGCACGGTGTCCAGCACCGCGTGGTGCTCCACCGGGCTGCACAGCACCCGGGTGCGGGCCGGGTCGGCGTCGCGCCGCGCCCAGTAGAGGCCCTTGACCGCCAGGTTGTCGGACTCGGTGCCGCCTCCGGTGAGGACCACCTCGCTGGGTCTGGCACCGAGCGCGCGCGCCAGCGCCTCCCGGGACTCCTCGACGACGCGCCTGGCGCGTCGTCCCGCCGCGTGCAGGGACGACGCGTTGCCGGTGCTGCCGAGGTGCGCGGTCATGGCGCTGATCGCCTCGGGGAGCATCGGAGTGGTCGCCGCATGGTCGAGATAGGGCATGGCTCACCAATTCTAGGGCCCGTCGAACTCGCCAACGACCGTTGCGCCCTGCGCAACCGCTCGCTAACGTGCTGCCCCACCGGCATCCGCAGGGCCCGCGAGGTCCGCACAGGGGGGCGCCATGTCGCAGTCCGTGGACCGGGCGCTGACCGTACTGGCCTCGCTGGCCGACGGCCCGACCTCGCTGGACCAGGCCGCCAAGCGCCTGGGCGTGCACAAGTCGACCGCCATGCGGCTGCTGCACACCCTGGAGGAGCACGGCTTCGCGCACCGCCAGGACGACCACCGCTACCGGCTGGGCGGCCGGCTCTTCTCGCTGGCCCAGTCGGCGCTGGAGGGGTTCGACGTCCGCCGGGTGGCCTCGCCGTACCTGGTGGCCCTCAATGAGCGCTACGGCCACACGGTCCATCTCGCGGTGCTGGAGGACGGCGAGGTGATCCATGTGGACAAGGTGGAGAGCCGCTATCCCGTGCCGCCGCACTGCTGGCTCGGCGGCGCCTCGCGGATCGGCCGCCCGGCCGCGCCCACCGCCGCCGCCTCGGCCAAGGTGCTCCTTGCCGACCTGCCCGAGGAGCAGCGCCGCGAGCGGGTGGCCGCGCTGGACTTCCCGGCCCACACCAGCCGCTCCATCCGCTCCCCGGAGGAGTACCTGGCGGAGCTGGACGCGGTGCGGGAGCAGGGCTGGGCCCGGGACCTCGGCGAGGTGGACGAGACGGTGAACGCGGTGGCGGTGCCGATCCGGGGGGTCGGCGACCGGGCCATCGCGGCCTGCTCGATCTCCGCCCCGGCCGCGCCCCCGGCGGGCCCCGACGGGCTGCCGCCGGTCCTGGCCGACCTGCTGCCGGAGCTGCTCTGCACCGCCGAGGCGATCTCCCTGGCGTACGGCGGGCGGCCTACTCTTCGCTGGTGCGAGAGCCGATGCGGTGCCAGGCCCGGGGCGCGCGCCAGCCGTACCTGAGCGCCAGCATCCGCAGTGCGAAGGCGACCAGGGCGGCGCCGGTGCCGGTGACCGGGCCCAGCGCATGGGCGGCGATCAGCACCGCCACCAGGATGGCCGCCGCCAGGGCGGGCACCGCGTAGATCTCCCGGTCCCAGCGCAGCAGCGAGGGCACCTCGTTGGCCAGCACGTCGCGGATCACGCCGCCGCCCACGGCGGTGGCCACCCCCAGCGCCACCGAGGCGACCGCGCCCAGCCCGTAGTCATGCGCCTTGGCGGTGCCGGTGACGGCGAAGAGGCCCAGGCCGAGGGCGTCCAGGGACTGCACGGTCCAGTTGATCCGCTCCACCTCGGGGTGGAGGAAGAAGACCACGACGGCGGCGGCCAGCGGGGTGATGAAGTAGCCGATGTCGGTGAAGGCGGCCGGCGGCACCGCGCCGATGATCAGGTCCCGCAGCACGCCGCCGCCCAGGCCGGTGGCCTCCGCGAGCATGGCGATGCCGAAGATGTCGAGGTTCTTGCGCACCGCCAGCAGGCCGCCGGAGAGTGCGAAGACGAAGATGCCTGCGATGTCCAGGGTGTGCTGGACGTCATGGCTGAAGAGCTGCGAGGTCACATCAGAGTTGTACCGGGCGGGTGCGCGATGCGCGCATCCCGCCCGGCAGGGCCGCGGTCATCCGGCGACTGCGGCCGTCTCCTCCCTGCCCTCGCTCCCCGGGGCGTTCTCCGGGAAGTGGCAGGCAACCTGGTGGCCGGTGAGCAGCGCCGTCAGCGGCGGCTCCTCGGTGGCGCACTTCTCCTGGGCCTTCCAGCAGCGGGTGCGGAACCGGCAGCCGCTCGGCGGGTTGATCGGCGACGGCACGTCGCCGGTCAGCAGGATGCGCTCCCGCTTGGCCTTGCGCTTGGGGTCCGGCACCGGCACCGCCGACATCAGCGCGGTGGTGTACGGGTGCATCGGGCGGGAGTAGAGCGCGTCCCGGTCCGCCAGCTCCACGACCTTGCCCAGGTACATCACGGCGACCCGGTCGGAGACGTGCCGGACCACCGAGAGGTCATGGGCGATGATCAGGTAGGTCAGGCCCAGCTCGGCCTGGAGGTCGTCCAGCAGGTTGACCACCTGCGCCTGGATGGAGACGTCCAGCGCCGAGACCGGCTCGTCCGCCACGATCATCTTCGGCTTGAGCGCCAGCGCCCGGGCGATCCCGATGCGCTGCCGCTGGCCGCCGGAGAACTCGTGCGGATAGCGGTTGTAGTGCTCCGGGCTGAGGCCGCAGAGCTCCAGCAGCTCCTGCACGGCCCGCTTCACGCCGCCCTCGGTCTGCACCTTCTGCAACCGGAACGGAGCACCGACGATGGTGCCGATGGTGTGCCGGGGGTTGAGCGACGAGTAGGGGTCCTGGAAGATCATCTGGATGTCGCGGCGCAGCGGCCGCATCTTCCCGGTGGACAGGTGGGTGATGTCCCTGCCCTCGAACTCGATCGTCCCGGCGGTCGGCTCCATCAGCCGGGTGACCAGCCGCCCGGTGGTCGACTTGCCGCAGCCTGACTCACCGACCACGCCCAGGGTCTCACCGGGCGCCACCGTGAAGTCGACTCCGTCCACCGCCTGCACGGCACCGACCTGACGGCGCAGCAGCCCCTTCTGGATGGGGAAGTGCTTGGTCAGTCCGGTCACCTTGAGCAGCGGCTCTCGGTCGGACGCCGGGGCCGGGGCCGGGGTCTCCGGCTTGGCCGCGCTCTCGCTGTCCGTCATGATCGGGTCTCGTCTCCTCGACGTCGTGCTGGTTCCCGAGCGGTCGCCCCGGCGGCTCAGAGCCGCGGCGCGACCTCCTCGGTGAAGATGCGGTGCCGCAGCTCGGCGGACATGTGGCAGGCCGCCAGGTGCCGGCCGTCGTCGCCGACCTGGTTGAGCCTGGGCACCTCGGTGCGGGATCGGCCCTCGGTGCGGTCGGCGTACGGGCAGCGCGGGTGGAAGGCGCAGCCCTCGGGCACGTTGATCAGGCTGGGCGGGGACCCCTTGACCGGTACCAGCCGGTCCTGGAGCTCGCGGTCCAGGCGCGGCATGGAGCCCAGCAGACCCCAGGTGTACGGGTGCTCGGGGCGCTCGAAGATGTCCGCCGCCGGGCCCTTCTCCACGCACTTGCCGCCGTACATCACCAGGATGTCGTCGGCCAGCTCGGCCACCACGCCCAGGTCGTGGGTGATGATGATGACCGCGGAGCCGAACTCCTTCTGGAGATCCCGGATCAGGTCCAGGATCTGGGCCTGCACGGTGACGTCCAGGGCGGTGGTGGGCTCGTCGGCGATCAGCAGCGACGGGTCGTTGACCAGGGCCATGGCGATCATGGCGCGCTGCCGCATACCGCCGGAGAACTGGTGCGGGTAGTCGTCGACCCGCTTGTCCGGCTGCGGGATGCCGACCCGGTCGAGCATCTCCACGGCACGCCGCTTGGCGTCCTTCTTGGAGACGCCGGGGTGGTGCGCCCGGTATGCCTCCACGATCTGCGCGCCCACCGAGTAGTAGGGGTGCATCGCGGTCAGCGGGTCCTGGAAGATCATGGCCATCTTCTGGCCGCGCAGCTCCCGGACCCGGTCGGGGGAGGCGCCGATCAGCTCCTCGCCGTCCAGCCAGACCTCGCCGGTGATCCGGGCGTTGCGGCTGCGGTTGCCGCCGGCCTTGTGCAGGCCCAGGATCGACAGCGAGGTGACGGACTTGCCGGAGCCGGACTCGCCGACGATGCCGAGGGTCTTGCCCTTCTCCAGCCCGAAGGTGAGGCCGTCGACGGACTTCACCAGGCCGTCGTCGGTGGGGAAGTGCACCCGCAGGTCGCGGACCGCCAGGTACTCCGAGGGCGCTTCGGCGGCGGACTCCACGGCGTGCCCGGTGGACCTGTCGGGGGCGCCGGAGGTCTTGGTCAGCTTGCTCATCCGAGCCTCACCCGGGGGTCGACGACTGCGTAGAGGAGGTCAACCACGAGGTTGGCCATGACGATGAAGAAGGCGGCGAAGAGGGTGACACCCATGATCACCGGCAGGTCGCTCTGGGCGATGGCCTGGACGGCCTCGTAGCCCATGCCCCGGAGGTTGAAGGTCGACTCGGTGAGCACGGCGCCGCCGATCAGCGCGCCGATGTCCAGCCCGAAGATGGTGAGGATGGGGGTCATCGTGGAGCGCAGGGCGTGCTTGCCGATGACCGTCCGCTCCTTGAGGCCCTTGGCCCGGGCCGTCCGGATGTAGTCCTCGCCCAGGACCTCCAGCAGCGTGGCCCGGGTGAGCCGGGCGTAGGTCGCGGCATAGAGGAAGGCCAGGCTGATCCAGGGGAGCATCAGGTTCTGCGCCCAGGCCACCGGATCGTCGCCGAAGTCGACATAGTCGTTGGGGAACCAGCCGAGTGTGTGGACGAAGACCGACAGCGCCAGCAGACCGGTGAAGTAGATCGGCAGCGAGACGCCGGCCAGGGCCGTCACCATGGTGGCGCGGTCCAGGAAGGTCCGGCGGCGCAGCGCGGAGACGATGCCGGTCGCGGTGCCCAGCAGCAGCCACAGCACCGAGGCGCCGGCGGCGAGCGAGCCGGTGACCGGGAGCCGGTTCAGCAGCAGCGGCCACACCTCCTGCTCGGTCTTGAAGGAGTAGCCGAGGCACGGCGCCGCGCAGTGCGTGATGTCAGCCCCCTGGCTGTAGTCACGCCCTACGAAGATGCCCTTCAGAAACAGGCCGTACTGCTCGATGATCGGCTTGTCGAGGCCCATCTTGTGGCGGATGCCTTCGACAGCGGCCTTGTCGGCGATCTTTCCGACGTAGTACAGGGCCGGATCGCTACCGGTGAGCTTCGGCACCATGAAGAAGATGCCGAAGGTGATCGCGGAGACCACCAGCAGCAGGACGGCGACGTTGACGAGCCGTCGGATGAGATACACGAGCACTGCGCTCGGCCCCGGTAAGGCCTTCACCTGCCCTTCGGACTAGCTGTGCGAACTACCTGGGTGGACGGCGGGTCACTTGCCGTCGCTGGTACCGAGGGCCTGGAAGTCGACCATGCCGAAGGCCTCGTGGACGTAGACGTTGGTCAGCCGCGGGTTGCGGTAGTTGAGCGCCTTGTCCGCCACGACCGGCAGGTAGTAGGCGCCGTCGACGACCTTGTGGTTGATCTGCTTGTAGATGTCGGCAGCCGCCGCCGGGTCGGTCTCACCCGCGGCCTTGTCGAACAGGCCGTTGATCTCCGGGTCGTTGATCTCGGCGAAGTTGTTGTTGCCGTTGGTGGCGATGAAGCGGCCGTCCACCAGCGGCTGGAGGAAGCCCGAGCCGTTGGGGTAGTCGGCGCCCCAGCCCATGACGATCAGGCCGTAGCCCTTCTTGTGGACGACGTCCGGCGCACCCACGACGGAGGAGAGGAGCTTGCCGTCGTACTGGTCGATCGCGGCGTCGATGCCCACGGCCTTGAGCGCGTTCTGGAGCGCGACAGCGGTCTTCACCTCCTTGTCCTTGTTGTTGCGGACCGCGATGGTGGTCTTGAAGCCGTCAGGCTTGCCGCACTGCTTCAGCTCGTCCTTGGCCTTGTCGACCTGGGACTTGCCCTGGGTCAGGTTGAACGGGTCGTAGTCGTCCGAGCCGAGGATGTTCGGGGGGAGCATGTTGCCGTAGGTCGAGCCGGCCGTCGGGCCGCCACGGGCGGTCTGCAGGTCGGTCGGGTTGGCCGCGTACAGGACGGCCTTGCGGCAGTGCTCGTTGTCGAAGGGGGCGACCTTCGGGACCAGCGAGACATAGCGGATGAAGCCGTTGAACGGGTCGTCCGTGTTGGCCTTGAGCTTGCTGTCCTGGAGGACCTTGATCTGCGCGTCCTGCGACACGCCGGTCTGGCCGATGTCCAGGTCGGCGGTGCCGGCCAGCAGACGGGCGTCCATGTCGTCCGCGTTGCTGGTGATGGTCAGGGTGACCTTCTCCGGCAGCGCCTTGCGGAACGGGTCGGTCTTCGGGTCCCACTGGTCGTTGCGGACCAGGGTCAGCGACTTGCCGGGCTCATACGACTCGAACTTGTACGGGCCGGAGGAGACGGGCTTCTGGCCGTAGCGGGCGCCGGTGTCCAGCTTCTGCGGCACGGGCGAGGCGGAGCCCATGGCCAGCAGGTACGGGAAGGAGGAGTCGGCCTTGGTCAGCTTGAAGATGATGGTCTGGTCGTCCGGGGTCTGGACGGACTTCAGACCGAGCTTGTCGGCGGACTTGTCCTTGTACGGGCCGGGGTACTTCTGGCCCTGGTCCAGCGACTGGACCAGGTAGGTCGGACCGCCGCTGATGACGTCCTGGGCGAAGACCCGCTCGATGCCGTACTTGATGTCCTTGGAGGTGATCGGCGAGCCGTCCTCGAACTTCAGACCGTCCTTCAGCTTGAAGGTGTAGGTCTTGCCGTCCGCGGAGATCTCCGGCTTGTCGGCCGCCAGGTCGGGCACCAGCTCCAGGCCGTCCTTGCCCGGCTTGGAGTCGTACGCCAGCAGGGTGCGGGCGTAGAAGCGCTCCATGTTCCAGACGAAGGCGTAGTAGCCGCGCGCCGGGTCCCAGGAGTCGGCGTCCTGGCTGCTCCAGAGGTTGAGGGTGCCGCCGGTCTTGGCGGAGGCGTTGACGACATTGCCCACCGCCGCGTTGAAGCCGGCGCCGGCAGCCGGCTTGGCCTTGCCGCCGTTGCTGGAGCTGCCGCCGCCCTTGGAGCCACCGCAAGCGGAGGCGGTGAGTGCCAGCGCGGCGACCAGACCGGCCGCTGCAAGAGTTCTGCTGCGATTCATCACTGCTGTCGATCCTCCGTGGTAGTCGCGACCCTGGATGGTGGGTCGCCGGTTGCCGCAGGAGCCGGAGCAAGCCTGCTGGGTGTCCGCACGTGGCCCGGTGAGACCGGAGCCCGCACCGGGCGGACAGGGGTGGTTCATTGGACGGTCCGGTCAGTTGCCCTTCGGGTCGAGGGCATCCCTCAGACCGTCACCGAAGAGGTTGAACGCAAGTACCGTGATGAAGATCGCGAGGCCGGGGACCACCATGTAGGTGGGGTCCGCCTGATAGATGTGCACTGCCTCGGAGAGCATCTGGCCCCAGGAGGGGGTCGGCGGCTTCACGCCGGCGCCCAGGAAGCTCAGAGCGGCCTCGGTGAGGATATTGGTCGGGATGATCAGTGTCGCGTACACCAGGATCGGGGCGACCAGGTTGGGCAGCAGCTCGCGGAGCACGATGTGGATGGAACCCGCACCGAGGCTCTTGGCCGCGTCGATGAACTCCCGTTCGCGCAGCGACAGTGCCTGGCCGCGGACGATGCGCCCGATGTAGGGCCAGCCGAAGAAGCCGATGACCATGATCAGGACAGCCATCCGGACGCCGGTGCCGCTCAGGCCCAGCAGGTTGTCCGGCATGACCGAGACCAGGGCGATGGCGAACAGGAGCTGAGGGAAGGCCAGCAGCAGGTCCATGACCCGGCTGATCACCGCGTCCACCCAGCCGCCGAAGTACCCGGCGGCGGTGCCCATCAGCACACCGATCCCCACCGACACCATGGCTGCCAGGAAGGCCACCACCAGGGATATCCGGGCGCCGTACAGGATGCGGCTGAACACGTCGCGGCCGAAGGTCGGGTCGACGCCGAGCAGGAAGTCCTTGCTCATCCCGCCGAAGGCGCCCTTGGGGGTGCCCAGGTCGGGGTTGATCATGTCCTGGTGGAACTCGTCCGGCGGGTGGCCGAAGAAATGGGTGAGTACCGGGGCGAAGACTGCGGCCAGGATCAGCAGAAGGACGACCACGGCGCCGCCCAGAGCCACCTTGTCCCGCTTGAGGCGGTCCCAGGCAATACGGCCGGGCGATCTGCCCTCGATCTTCTTCCCCTGCACCTCAGGCAGTTGCTCGGGAACCTCGATCGTCGCGGTTCCGCTGTCGTGCAGTGGAGCAGTCATGTCGGTAGAGACCCCCTAGCCGGCGGTGACCGGCACGCGGTGCCCAGACCGCAGTCGGTGGCGGGCCCGCTGATGACGGGCCCGGTGGCTGCGGTCGCAGTTCACGGTTGGTGCCTGGGTGCAGTGGTGCGGCGTTGCTGATGGAGCGTCGGGCGTGGTGGAGCCGTGCAGTCTGCGCAAGGCCCGGTCCTGGTGGGACGGCCGTGCTGGATGCGCAGGTACGTTCTGCCGCTGGTCTCGCGGACACGGCCCGGGGTGAGGGCCGCCGATACGGCGCACTGGCTGTCGGTGCGTCGTGTGAGGCGTCCTCGACTCACGGCGTGCGGCGCAACTCTCCTTCGTCCGGATAGCGGTGCGCCAGACCCCCCCGGGGATGTTTGCGTAACTGTGATCTGCCTGCATGCATACCCGAGATAGACGAATACTTTCTTTCACGTGGCTGTAACACTGCGAAGTTGTTCAAGAGGGACGCGGGTAGACCGGTACACGCCTCCCACCCCTGCTCGGCGCGCGGCTACCGTCCAGTGCCATGGAGGAACGCCTGCGAGCGGTGTGCGACCTGATGGTTCCGACGGTCCGCGAGACGGCCGGTCTGCACGAGTACGACGGCCGGGTGCAGGACCTCTCCCCCGACGGTGTGCGGGCCGGGCTGGACGCGCTGCGGCGTGCCCGCCGGACCGGCGACGCCACCGTCGTCCCCGGCTCGCACGACGACGCCCATCTGACCGCCTTCGAGGAGTCCCTGCGGGCCCAGTTGGGCACCCTCCAACTGCACCGCCGCGACCCCTATCTGCACCTCGCCAACCTCGAAGTGGCCTGCTACGACAGGGAGTACGCACCCGCCGAGGAGCGCGCCATCGCCCGCCGCCGCCACCTGGCCGCCTGGCCGGACGCCGTGGACGGCGCCATCGCCTCCCTGGACCGGCTCGCCGCCCCCGTCGCCGGGGCCCTGCTGGGCACCGTCCGCGGACTCGCCACCGGGCTCCACCCCGACCAGGGCACCGAGACCGCCGACGCCCTGGCCGCCCACGCCCGCCTGGTCGGGCACCTCGCCCGCGCCGCCGAGTACGGGGACCCGGACTTCGCCCTCGGAGCGGAGGGACTGGCTCTGCTGATGAGCAGTCAGGAATGCCTGCCCGTCGACCTGGGCCGCCTCGCCGAGCGCGCCGACGCGGAACGCGACCGGCTGCGGGCCCTGCTCGCCGAGTCCTGCCGCGCCCTCGACCCGGGCCGTACCCCCGCCCGGCTGGTCCCCCGGCTGCTCGCCGACCACCCCGACGCGGCCGGGGTCGTCCCCGAGGCCGCCCGGCTCACCGAGGAGCTGATCGCCTTCACCCGGGAACGCGGACTCGCCCCGCACACCGACGGGGTCTGCCTGGTCGGCCCGGCACCCGAGTCCCGCCGCTGGTCGACGGCGATGATGACCTGGTCCGGCCCCGGCGAACCCGACGCGCCCTCCTGGTACCACCTGGCCCCGCCGGACCCCGGCCGACCGGCCGGAGAACGCGAGGAGTGGCTCACCGTCTTCTCCCGCACCACGCTGCCCGCCATCACCGCGCACGAGGTCGCCCCCGGCCACTTCGCCCACGGCCGGTCGCTCCGCCGCGCCGCGACGCCCGTCCGCCGCGCGCTGCACTCGCTCGCCTTCTGCGAGGGCTGGGCGCACTACGCGGAGGAGGTCTGCCTGGAGGAGGGGTTCCGGGGCGGCGACGCCCGGTTCGCCGTGGGGGTGGCCCTGGAGGCGCTGGTCCGGGTGACCCGGCTGGCCTGCGCCATCGGTCTGCACACCGGCGCCATGGACGTCGCGGAGGCCACCCGGCGCTTTATGGCCGACGCCCATCTGCCCAGGACCGGCGCCGCCGCCGAGGCCCGGCGCGGCACCTTCGACGCCTGCTACGGCCGCTACACCTGGGGCAAGCTGGAGATCCGGGCCCTGCGGGAACGCACCCGCGCCGCCTGGGGCCCGGCCTTCACCCTGCCCCGCTTCCACCGAGCCCTGCTGGACCTGGGCAGCCCGCCCCTGGGCCTGCTGCCCGCCGAGGGCCTGCGGCCGAGCTGAGTGACTGTCACCTCTATTGGCGAGCCGAGCTGACTGCCTGTCACCTATATCCTGAAATTCAGCTGAAGGACCGTCATCCAGACCGCCAGGAAAGGCCGGTGGACCTGAGGCCTCGGCTGCGGTCAGCGCGGCGGCGGGTACCCCGGCCACTGCGGGGGCGGCGGGTAGCCCGGGGTGGCCGGTGGACCTGGCATTTCGCCTGCGGTCAGCGCGGCGGCGGGTACCCCGGCCACTGCGGCGGCGGCGGGTAGCCCGGGGTGGCCGGTGGACCTGAGGCCTCGCCTGCGGTCAGCGCGGCGGCGGATACCCCGGCCACTGCGGGGGCGGCGGGTAGCCCGGGGGCGGGTAGCCGTACTGCCGGCCCTGCTGCGGATAGCCGTACCCCGGGGGCGGCCCCGGCTGCTGCGGCACGGCCGACTGCGGCCCGCCCGCCATCAGCTCGCGGTCGAAGAACGGCCGGGCGTACGCGGCCATCCACATCGCCACCGGGTCGTACTCGTCCGCCATCGCCACCGTGGAGACCGCCAGCCCCTCCGGCGCCACCGCGATGGACCGCTGCATCATGACCCGCACCGCCTCCACGGCCTGCGGCCCGGTGTCGTACAGGTCGAGGCCGATCGCCAGGTAGGGCTCGCCGATCACCGGCCGCACCCAGGCCCGGCGCAGCGCCCGCACCACCGGGGTGGTGTACGCCTGCTGGGTGAGCAGCGCGTAGTAGTGCGGCGCCTGCACCTGCGGCTCGCTCAGCGCCAGCGGGCCGGCCGGCAGCCGGTCCAGCCCGGCGGCGATCCTCCGCAGGTCGGCCCAGGGCACGCCGACGCCGCCGCCCGGGGCGTGCGGGTCCAGCCAGAGGCCCCAGCGGTCCCGGTAGAGGGCGGTGGCGATGTCCCGGCCGGAGATCTGCTCATGGGCGCGGGTCCAGCCGCTGGCCGCGAGTTGCTCGGGCGAGGTCACGCAGGGCACATAGCCGTCCCCGCCGACCTCCATGTTCCCGTACTGGGCGTCGGGGCTGCCCGGGCTGCCCTGCCAGAGCAGCATCCACAGCTGCCCGTCGGCGATGGCGTGCAGCAGCGCCTCGTACGCGTCATAGCGGCCCGGCGCCACCTCGCGCAGGGCACGCTCCACCGGCCCGGGGGTCCCGGGGGTCCACTGCCCGTGCGCGCCGCCGCCTGCCGCTCCCGCGCTCAACTCCGCCCTCACCTTCTGCCTGCGTCCGGCAGCACCCTACGGCGCCCGGGGGCCGGGCGTCATACCACCCGGCCCGGGGTCAGGCCCGGGTGAAGAACGGGGCGACCCGGTGCGCCATCCACTCGCCGACCGGGTCCTGTGCGATGTCCAGCAGCACGATGTTGACCTGCCAGGGCAGCGGTACGGCGCCCAGTGCGCGGCCGAGCGCCTCGGTGGCCGCCGCCTTGTCCTCGGGCTGGTGGCTGTGGAGCTCCACGCCGACGAAGAGGACGGGTTCGGTGTGCTCGACGGAGGCCAGTGCCCGGCGGGCGGTCAGCACCACGGGTACCCGGGAGAGCTCGGTGGCCGCCGCCGCCAGGAAGTCCAGTGGCTCCTCGTGCGGTGCGGGCTCGCGCAGCGCCACCCTGGCGCCCGGCGCCGGAGTGGCGGCCCAGCGGTCGTCGCGGGGGCCCCGGCAGAGTTCATGCACGCCCTCGGGCGGGACCGGGACGCCCACCGGCGCCTCCGGATTGACCGCGATGCCGACGCCCACCGGCAGCCCCCGGGCGAACTCCCACATCGGGGCGACCGTGCAGGCCATCCCCCCGGCGATCCGCCGGAAGGTCTCCTCGGAGGAGAACACCGGGACGTACGGGGCTCCGGCCAGCTCGATCGTGGGCAGGTCCAGGCCGGGGCTGTCCGGGCCGCCGCCCCCGGGCAGCGGCACCCACACCTGGCTGCGGGCCAGCACCTCGAAGACCCTCGGGGTCGCCCCCGGGTCGCCCAGCGCGGCCGAGAGCACCTGCTCCAGCTCATTGGCGGGCCAGTTCCCGCCGTCCATCCACGCCGCCGCCGGATACTCCACGACCGGATACTCCACGACCGGGTATCCCGCCGCCGGGTACTCCCCGGCCGGGTACTCCGCCGCCGGGTACTCCATGGGGGCGCCGCCCGCCGGAAAGCCCATCTGACCTGAACCGCCGTTCTCACGTGCCTGCCGGAGGGCGTACCCGCCCCCGAACCCGAACCTTAGCCGTCCCGGCCCGCCCCCGGCGGCTCCGTACCGAGAGCCGGGCACCCCGCCGCAGCGGCGCCGCCCCCACCTGTCCCCACCCCGACCACCCCGGTGACCCGCTCCACCGGGAACGCATCCCGAATTCCCCAGGAAAGGGCAATGACAATCCCCGGGGAATGGCCCGGTCCGCCGCTCCCCGAGCCGACCTCGCGCCGCTGCCCCGCCCGTGTCATGATGAGCGCGCCCAACTCCATACCGGCCGTTCGAACCCGCGCGGGAGAGCCCGACCGTCCGAACCCGACTCCGTCGGGGCGGCCGACGTCGGCGCCGAAGGAGCAACTCCTCCCCGGAATCTCTCAGGCACAGCTACCGCGCGGGCGAGGCACATCTGGAAAGCGGACACGGTCAGCCGTGCTCCCACCCACGGTGCAAGCCCGCCGTCGCCCCCGCTCGGGGGCGGGCGCGGTGAAGCTCTCAGGTTGCGACGACAGATGGGGAGACCCGAGCCGCCGCATGCCCCGCGCATGCCCTGCCGGTCCGCCCGTTTCCGTCCGCATGCCCGTTCACGTACCCGAGAGTCAAGCCCACCGAGGAGCACCACCATGACCGCCGGACCCCGCCGTACCGCCCTGGACGCCGTCCACCGCGCCCTCGGCGCCACCATGACCGACTTCGCCGGGTGGGACATGCCGCTGCGCTACGGCAGCGAGCGCGAGGAGCACAACGCCGTACGCACCCGGGCCGGCCTCTTCGACCTCTCCCACATGGGCGAGATCACCGTGACCGGCCCGCAGGCCGGGGAGGCGCTGGACCACGCGCTGGTCGGCTTTGTCTCCGCGCTCGGCCTGCACCGCGCCCGCTACACCATGATCTGCGGCGAGGACGGCGGCATCCTGGACGACCTGATCGTCTACCGCACCGGGGACGCCGAGTTCCTGGTGGTGGCCAACGCCTCCAACGCCCAGCTGGTGCTGGACGAGCTCACCGCCCGCACCGCCGGGTTCGACGCCAGCGTCCGCGACGACCGCGACGCCTATGCGCTGATCGCCGTCCAGGGCCCGGAGTCGACCGCCGTGCTCGGCTCGCTCACCGACGCCGACCTGGCCGGGCTCAAGTACTACGCCTGCCTGCCCGCCACCGTGG
Organism: Peterkaempfera bronchialis; assembly: GCF_003258605.2. NCBI lineage: Bacteria > Bacillati > Actinomycetota > Actinomycetes > Kitasatosporales > Streptomycetaceae > Peterkaempfera > Peterkaempfera bronchialis. The sequence goes on along the minus strand of NZ_CP031264.1, from coordinate 4,728,283 downwards.
CCGGCCGCGAGGTGCTGCTGGCCCGCACCGGCTACACCGGCGAGGACGGCTTCGAGCTGTTCGCCGCCCCGGCCGACGCCGTCCACCTGTGGCAGCGGCTCACCGAGGCCGGGGCCGACCGGGGCCTGGTCCCCTGCGGCCTCTCCTGCCGCGACACGCTGCGCCTGGAGGCCGGCATGCCGCTGTACGGGCATGAGCTGACCACCGCCACCACCCCCTTCGACGCGGGGCTCGGCCGCGTGGTGCGGTTCGACAAGACCACCAACGGCGGGGACTTCGTCGGCCGCGCCGCCCTGGAGAAGGCCGCCGCCGACGCCGAGTCCCACCCGCCGCGGGTGCTGGTCGGCCTGGTCTCCCCCGGGCGCCGGGTGCCCCGCGCCGGCTATGCCGTGGTCTCCGCCTCCGGCGAGCCGATCGGCGAGGTCACCTCGGGCGCCCCGTCCCCGACCCTGGGCAAGCCCATCGCCATCGCCTATGTCGACGCCGCCCACGCCGCCCCCGGCAGCCCGGCCGCCGTGGACGTCCGTGGCAGCCACGAGCCGGTCGAGGTCGTGGCGCTGCCCTTCTACAAGCGCGCCCGCTGACCTCCGCGCCACCCCCCGTTCCCGGCCGTGTCCCAACCCGTGTCCCGGCCCGTTTCGCCGTACCCGCATCCCATCCTGGAGAATTGCCGCCATGAGCAACCCGCAGCATCTGAAGTTCAGCAAGGAGCACGAGTGGCTGACCGTCCCGGAGGGCGGCGTGTCCACCGTGGGCATCACCGCCCATGCCGCCGACGCCCTCGGTGACGTGGTCTTTGTGCAGCTTCCGGAGGTCGGCCAGACCATCACCGCAGGTGAGCCGTGCGGGGAGCTCGAGTCCACCAAGTCGGTCAGCGACCTGTACTCCCCCGCCTCGGGCGAGGTGACCGAGGTCAACCAGGCCGTGGTGGACGACCCCGCGCTTGTGAACTCCGGCCCCTTCGAGGACGGCTGGCTGTTCAAGGTCCGGCTCGACGGCGACCCCGAGGGCCTGCTGAGCGCCGACGAGTACTCCGCCTTCACCGGCGGCTGAGACTCCTCCCCGCAGCGGCCGCAGCGGTATGACCCCGTCTGCGGCCGCCCCGGTCTCCCCGCCCGCCCCTTCACCGGAAGACCCCTGATGACGGTTCTCAACCAGTCCCTGCACGCCCTCGACCCCGAGGTCGCCGCCGCGGTCGACGCCGAGCTGCACCGGCAGCAGACCACCCTTGAGATGATCGCCTCCGAGAACTTCGCCCCGGTGGCGGTCATGGAGGCGCAGGGCTCGGTCCTCACCAACAAGTACGCCGAGGGCTACCCCGGCCGCCGCTACTACGGCGGCTGCGAGCATGTCGACGTGGTCGAGCAGATCGCGATCGACCGCATCAAGGAGCTGTTCGGCGCCGAGGCGGCCAACGTCCAGCCGCACTCCGGCGCCCAGGCCAACGCCGCCGCGATGTTCGCCCTGCTCCAGCCGGGCGACACCATCCTCGGCCTGGACCTGGCGCACGGCGGGCACCTCACCCACGGCATGCGGATCAACTTCTCCGGCAAGCTGTACAACGTCGTCGCCTACCACGTGGACGAGAAGACCAGCCGGGTCGACATGGACGAGGTCGAGCGCCTCGCCAAGGAGCACCGGCCCAAGCTGATCGTGGCCGGCTGGTCCGCCTACCCCCGCCAGCTGGACTTCGCCGCCTTCCGCCGGATCGCGGACGAGGTCGGCGCCTACCTGATGGTGGACATGGCGCACTTCGCCGGCCTGGTGGCCGCCGGGCTGCACCCCTCCCCGGTGCCGTACGCGGACGTGGTGACCACCACCACCCACAAGACCCTGGGCGGCCCGCGCGGCGGTGTGATCCTCTCCAAGGCCGCGCTGGCCAAGAAGATCAACTCCGCGGTCTTCCCCGGCCAGCAGGGCGGCCCGCTGGAGCATGTGATCGCCGCCAAGGCGGTCTCCTTCAAGGTCGCCGCCTCGGAGGAGTTCAAGGAGCGCCAGCAGCGCACCCTGGACGGCGCGAAGATCCTGGCCGAGCGCCTCACCCAGGCGGACACCGCCGAGGCGGGCGTCGCCGTCCTCTCCGGCGGCACCGACGTCCACCTGGTCCTGGTCGACCTGCGCAACAGCGAGCTGGACGGGCAGCAGGCCGAGGACCGGCTGCACGAGGTCGGCATCACCGTCAACCGCAACGCGGTGCCGTTCGACCCCCGCCCGCCGATGGTCACCTCCGGTCTGCGGATCGGCACCCCGGCGCTGGCCACCCGAGGCTTCGGGGCGGAGGACTTCCGCGAGGTCGCCGAGGTGATCGCCGAGGCCCTGAAGCCGGGCTTCGACCAGGCCAAGGCCGAGTCGCTGAAGGCCCGCGTCACCGCGCTGGCAGCCAAGCACCCGCTCTACCCCGAGCTCTGACCGCACCCTGAGAGGGGACCCCCTCTCTGCGCGTTCCCAGAGTCTCGACATCTCCGCGTCCCAACGTCTCCGCGTCTCCCGCGCGAGACGGCGGGGCGGGCGGCCGAGACCCGACCGCCCGCCCCGCACCCCCTGCCCCACCCGTCGCCGTCCGCCCGGTACCCCGGAGCGAGGGCCGAACGGGTTCGCCTTCCCCACCACCGTGGGGGTGACCCCCGGGAGCCCCACCCGTGGCCATCAGCGTCTTCGACCTCTTCTCCATCGGCATCGGCCCGTCCTCCTCGCATACGGTCGGCCCGATGCGCGCCGCCCGGATGTTCGCCCGGCGGCTGAAATCCGAAGGGCTGCTGGCCCAGACCGACTCCGTCCGCGCCGAACTCTTCGGCTCCCTCGGCGCCACCGGCCACGGCCACGGCACCCCCAAGGCCGTGCTGCTCGGCCTGGAGGGCAACTCCCCGCGCACCGTCGACATCGCCCAGGCCGACCTGGATGTGGAGCGGATCAAGGCGACCGGCCGGCTCAGCCTGCTCGGCGCCCAGGAGATCGCCTTCGACCCGGACACCCAGCTGATCCTGCACCGCCGCCGCTCGCTGCCCTACCACGCCAACGGCATGACCCTCTGCGCCTACGACGCCGCCGGGGTGCCGCTGCTGGAGAAGACCTACTACTCGGTCGGCGGCGGCTTCGTCGTCGACGAGGACGCCATCGGCGCCGACCGGGTCAAGCCCGACGACACCGTGCTGCGCCACCCCTTCCGCACCGGCGAGGAACTGCTGCACCTCACCCGCACCACCGGGCTCTCCATCTCCGCGCTGATGCTGGAGAACGAGCGGGCCTGGCGCAGCGAGGCGGAGATCCGAGCCGGGCTGCTGGAGATCTGGCGGGTGATGCGGGAGTGCGTCGACGCCGGGATGACCCGCGAGGGCATCCTGCCGGGCGGCCTCAAGGTCCGCCGCCGGGCCGCCACCGCCGCCCGGGCGCTGCGCACCGAGGGCATCGGCCCGGCCAACGCCATGGAGTGGGTCACCCTCTACGCGATGGCCGTCAACGAGGAGAACGCGGCCGGCGGCCGGGTGGTCACCGCCCCCACCAACGGCGCCGCCGGGATCATCCCGGCCGTGCTGCACTACTACCTCACCTTCATCCCGGGCGCCGACGAGGACGGCATCGTCCGCTTTATGCTCGCCGCCGGCGCGATCGGCATGCTCTTCAAGGAGAACGCCTCCATCTCCGGCGCCGAGGTCGGCTGCCAGGGCGAGGTCGGCTCCGCCTGCTCGATGGCGGCCGGCGGTCTGGCCGAGGTGCTGGGCGGCACCCCCGAGCAGGTGGAGAACGCCGCCGAGATCGGCATCGAGCACAACCTCGGCCTGACCTGCGACCCGGTCGGCGGCCTGGTCCAGATCCCCTGCATCGAGCGGAACGGCATGGCCTCCGTCAAGGCCGTCACCGCCGCCCGGATGGCGCTGCGCGGCGACGGCCGCCACCATGTCTCCCTCGACAAGGCCATCAAGACCATGAAGGAGACCGGCGCCGACATGAAGGTCAAGTACAAGGAGACCTCGCGCGGCGGCCTGGCGGTCAACGTCATCGAGTGCTGACCGGGGTTGGTCCGCCCCGGGTCTCCCGAAGTGCCACCGCCGCCATGGCCGGATCAGTATCCTCCTGAGCGTTTCCATTCCGGCAAGCCTGAGGGGGCAGGGGGATGGCGGGGGTTGCCGCGCGCTCCGTCGTGGCCATCGGGGTGCCGCAGTCAGGTGGGTCGGGAGGGCCGGAGGAGGGCCCGCCGGCCCTGGACGCCCTGGCACCGCTGCTGGAGGCACCCCAGCACGCCGCCTCGATCGTGGCGGCGCTGGACGGTTTCGGCTACCGCGAGCGGCCCCGGCCCGCCGATGACGCCGACCACGCCGACCGGCTCACCGAGCAGGTGACCGAGGCGCTGGGCGAGGCGCGGGGCGTGCTGGTGGTCCATGTGGTCGGCCATGGCGACCTGGCCCGCAGGGGCAGCGGGCACCTCTATGTCATCGGGCGCGACGGCAGGCGGGTGGAGGAGTCGGTCGACTCCTGGATCAGCCGGGTCGAGGACCACCCCGAGGAGGACCGGCCGCTCACCCTGCTGATCCTGGACCTCTGCCACTCCGGGGCCGCCGCCTCACTGCCGTGGCACCAGAGCATGCGGCCCGAGCGGCGCCGCCTCTGGGTGATCGCGGCGACCGCCCGGGACAGCAAGGCGTTCGACTGCCGGCTGAGCCGCGCCACCGCGACCGTGCTGCGCCGCTACCGCGACGACGAGCTGCGGGTGGACGACTCGCTGCCGTACCTGCCGCTGGAGACCGTGGCCCGGGAGATCGACCGGGAGGTCGCGGAGCTCAGTGCCGTCGAGGGCTATGTGCAGGAGATCGACGTCAGCCGGATCCCCTTCACCGCGCGCCTGGACCATCTGCCGTTCTTCCCCAACCCCCGCCACCGGCCCGGCCGACGGGACCGCACCGCCCCGGCGGGGGCGGGCGGCGAGGAGCTGCTGCCCGCGCTGGAGTCGCTGGACGGCGCCTTCGACGCCTGGCACTTCCTCAGCCATGGCTCGGGGGCCGAACCGCTGGGGCGGGGCGTCGGCCATGGGTACTTCCACGGGCGCCGACGGGAGCTGCGCACGCTCACCGGCTGGTTCGACGGGCACGGCAAGGCGCTGCGCGTCGTCACCGGCAAGCCCGGGGCCGGGAAGTCGGCGCTGCTGGGCGTCCTGGTGTGCGCGGCGCACCCCCTGCTGCGGGGGTCCTCGCGGCAGCTCTGGACCGGGTTGGCGCACCGGCCCGCCGAGAACGACCGGCTGGCGGTCGTCCATGCGCGCCGCCGCACCCTGGCGGAGATCGCCGACTCGGTGGCGCGGCAGCTGGGCGGACGCGACGGCGACCGGCCCGAGGGCGGCTGGGGTGCCGAGAGCCTGCTGCGGCTGGCGGGCAGCCGTCCGGGCCGTCCGTACAGCGTGGTGATCGACGCGCTGGACGAGGCCGAGCGCCCCCAGGACGTCACCCGGGCCCTGCTGCTGCCGCTGGCCCGTACCGTCGCCCAGGACGCCGGGGCGGGGCTGCGGCTGCTGGTCGGGACGCGGGAGGACCCGGCGTCCGCGCCGCTGCTGGCCTCGGCCGACGCGGAGGGGGCGCTGACACACCTGGACCGGGCCACCCCGGAGGAGGTGTACGAGGCGCTGCACGCCTACATCGTCGATCTGCTCGCCGTGGACACCCCCTACGGCCGGGTGGGCATGGTGGAGTCCGCGCGGCGGCTGGCCCATGGCATCGCGGCCCGGCTCACCGGCGTCGGCGACCCCGATCCCCCTCCCACCGGGGCGGGCCCGCTGGACTGGGGGGAGTTCCTGGTGGCCGGACTCTATGTACGGCAGGTGCTGGAGCGTCCCGCCGAGCCCGATCCGGGCGCCGCCGAGCGGCTCGGCCACGCCGTCCCGAGGGACCTGCCCAGCCTGCTGGAGATGGACCTGGCCCGGTCCGGCGAGGGGCCCCTCTTACGGTCCGTCCTGGCGGCCCTCGCCCACGCGCAGGGCCTGGGCATGCCCGAACGCGTGGTGCGGCATGTCGCGGCGGCCTTCACCCCCGGCCACCCGGACGACGGGCCGCTGCCGACCGGCGAGGTCCGCCACGCCCTGGACGGGGCCCGCTTCTATCTGCGCCGGGACGTGGAGGTGGACGGCACCACGCTCTACCGGCTCTTCCACGAGAGCCTGGCGGAGCAACTGCGGCTGGACCCGTTGGGCACCGGCGGCGGCCCAGCGGAACCATCGGAACCAGCGGAACCAGCGGGAGGCCCGGGATGAGCCGGGTGCCCGGCACCGCCCATGGGCAGGCCGTGTACCAGCGGCTGCTCCGGGCCGTACCCCCGGCGCCGCACGGCCGGGCATGGCACGCCGCCGACCCCTATCTGCTGCATCACATCGCCGCCCACGCGGCACACGCCGATGCCATCGACGACCTGCTGCTGGACGGCGAGTTCCTGGTGCACGGCCACCCGGCGTCGATCCTCGCGGTGCTGCCGGCGGCGGTCGGCCGACCGGCTCTGCTGGCCGCCGCCGTCTACCGCGCCTCGTACGGCGTCCACCATGCGCTGGAGCCGGAGCAGCGCCGGCAGATCCTGGGACTGGACGCCGCCCGGCTGCGGGCCGACGACCTGCTTCCGGGCCTCGTCCGGCCATCGGCCTCCTGGGCCCCCCGGTGGGCCACCAGCGGCCAGACGTCGTCGTCGCTGCTGGCCACCCTGGTCGGGCACGAGCTGCCGCTGACCGGTGTGGCGGCGCTCGTCCTGGACGGGCGGCCGACCGCCGTCACCACCGGCCGGGACCGCACGGCCCGGGTGTGGGACCTCTCCACCGGCCAGGTGGTCAGCACCTTCACCGGGCACGCGGCGGGCGTGGAGTCCGTCGCCGTCCTCCCCCTGGGCGGAATGGACGGCCGACCGGCGGTCCTCACCGGCGGTGCGGACGGCACCGTGCTGGTCTGGGACCCGGCGACCGGCGCCCTGCTCCGTACGCTGCGCGGCCACAGCGCGGCCGTCACCGCCGCCACCGCCGCCACCGTCGGCGGCCGTACCGTCGCGGTCACCGCCGGATACGACCGCACCGCCCGGGTGTGGGATGCCGCCGACGGTGAACCGCTGCTGACGTACACCCGCCACCAGGACTCCATCGAGGCACTCTGCGTGCTGCCGCTGGACGGCAGGCCCGCCGCCGTCACCGGCAGCAATGACGGCACGGTCCGGGTGTGGGACCTCGCCACCGCCGAGACCCTCTTCGAGAGCGTCCACCACCATCTGCACGCGGTCCAGGCGGCAGCCGTCGTCCACCGGGACGGCCGGCCGCTGGTGGTCACCGTCGGCTACGACGGCTCGGCCTCGCTCTGGGACCCGCCCGCCGGCCGTCTCACCCGGCTGCCGACCGGGGCGGGGCAGCGGTTCACCGATGTCGCCGCCCTCCCCGCTCTCGACTCGGTCGACGGCGGACCGGCCGCGCTGACCACCGGGGACGACGGGACCGCTGCGGTCCGGGGCCTGACGACCGGCCAGACCCGGCAGCTCCTCGCCGGGCACACGGCCGGGATCTCCGCCGTCGCCGTGGTCGACCTGGAAGGACGGCCGACGGCGGTCACCGCCAGCCGGGACGGCACCGCCCGGATCTGGAGCCTCCGCACCGACGCCGCCGTCTCCGATCGCGGCGGCCACCACGGCCGGGTGGCCTCGGTGGCCGCATTCTCCCTCGGCGGCGCCCCGGCGGCGGTCACCGTCAGCGACGACCACACCGGCCGGGTCTGGGACCTCACCACCGGCCACTGCCTGCACACCCTCACCGGCCACCGCGACCGGGTCACCCAGGTCGCCGTACTCGACCCACCCGGCAGCACCCCACTGGCCGTCACCGCCGGACACGACGCCACCGCCCGGGTCTGGGACCTCACCACCGGCACCCTGCTGCGCACCCTGCACGGCCACACGCTGGGCGTCCGGGACGCGGCGGTGCTGCTGCTGGGCGGCGTCCCGGCGGCGGTCACCGTCGGCAACGACGGCACCGGCCGGGTCTGGGACCTCACCACCGGCCACTGCCTGCACACCCTCACCGGCCACCGCGACCGGGTCACCCAGGTCGCCGTACTCGACCCACCCGGCAGCACCCCACTGGCCGTCACCGCCGGACACGACGCCACCGCCCGGGTCTGGGACCTCACCACCGGCACCCTGCTGCGCACCCTGCACGGCCACAGCGCGGCCGTCACCGCCGTCGCCGCCCTCACCGTGGACGGCCGCCCCACCGCCGTCACCGCCGGCAACCAGCGGGTGGCCTCGGTGTGGGACCTCACCGACGGCACGCTGCTGCGCACCCTGCACGGGCACAGCGCGGCGGTCACCGCCGTGACCACCCTCACCGTGAACGGCCGCCCCACCGCCGTCACCGCCGGAAGCGACCGGACCGCCCGGGTGTGGGACCTGGCCACCGGCGAGCAGCTGCACCTGCTGCACGGCCACAGCGCGGCGGTCACCGCCGTCGCCGCGCTCACTGTGGACGGCTGCCCCACCGCCGTCACCACCGGAAGCGACCGGACCGCCCGCGCCTGGGACCTGGCCACCGGCGCCCCGCTCGGCACCCTCGTCCTGCCCGACGACCTCACCTGCGTCGCCGTGGCCGCCGACGGCACCACCGTGGCCGGCATGGGCCACGAGGTCATCGCCCTCACCCCGCCCCGTACTCAGGGAGACCCCGCATGACAGATCCACGCTCCGCACCGCTGCCGGTGGTGGCCGTGCACGGCGTCGGCTGCCACGACCCCCGCCGCACCCCCGCCGAGGTGTGCGCCGCCTACTCCGCCGACTGGGCCCGCGACCTCGCCGCCGGGCTCGGGACCGACCCCGACCGCTTCGATGTGGCGATGGCCTACTACGCCCCGCACCTGACCCGACGTCAGGCAGCCCAGGGCGACGACGGCGACGACGGGGACGACGGGGACGACGGGGACGACGACTGGCAGGACCCGCTGGAGGCGCGGCTGTACGCCGACTGGCTGGCGGAACTGGGCGCCCCCGCTGCGGTGGCCCAGGGCGCGCTGACCCTGCCGCTGCGGCACACGGCCGGGTGGGTGGCCGAGAAGTTCAGCCTCAACGGGCGGCTCACCCGCCTCTTCGTCAGGGTCTTCTTCCGCGAGGTCGCCGCCTATCTGCGGACCCCCGACGGCCCGGCCCGTACAAACGCACGCGAGGAGGTGGCGTCCCGCATCCGCGACCACCGGCCGACCGTGGTGGTGGCGCACTCGCTCGGCACGGTCGTCACCTACGAGGCCCTGCACGCCCACCCCGAGCTGAAGGTGGAGCTGCTGGTCACCCTGGGCTCACCGCTGGCACTGCCCGGCGCGGTCTTCGAACGGCTGCTGCCCGGCCCGCTCGCCGACCGGGGTACCCGTCCGCCGAACGTCGCCCGCTGGGTGAACATCGCCGACCCCGGCGACCCGGTGGCGATCCCGCCGCTGCTCGCCAGGGCCTTCGACGGGATCGCCCTGGACCTGACCGACACCATCCACAGCGGCTTCGGCTTCCACTACGCCAGGAACTACCTGCGCTGCCCCGGCGTCGCGGCGACACTCGCGCCCCACCTGGGACAGTGACACCCCCGGGGCCGGCCACGCAAAGGAAACGACCCCCTGCTCACCCAGCACGGCGCGCGCGAACGCCAGGGTGTCCAGGCCCGGCGTCGCGGCAACCCTCGCTCCCTACCTCGGACGCTGACGCCCCCGGCCCGGCCAACCTCACCCGAAGAGACGGACCCCCCGCTCACCCAGCACGGCGCGCGCGAGCGCCAGGGTGTCCGGGCCCGTGCCGTGCGGGAAGTAGGCGAGCGCCGGGACCTCCCAGCGTCCCGCCGCCTCCCTGAGCCCGTGCAGCGCCGCCTCCAGCTCCTTGGCGCCGAGCACCCTGGGCGAGTCGGCCACCAGGACGAACTCCCCATCCGCGCCGATCACATCGACATGCGCCGGGACACCGCCGGACACCCGGCCACCGGTCAGCCGGGCGACCTGCTGCCTGTCCAGGCCGACCGCCGAGACCGGAGCCCGGCGGCGCGGCGGAGACCAGGCCGCCGCCGGCAGCGGCCCGGTCTCCGGTACCCGGGGGCAGGGCCGGGTCTCCGCCTGATGGACCCGGAGCTGCGGCACCCGGTCCACGGCGCGCCGGAGCAGGGACGGGAGGTCCCGCAGCAGCCCGGCGGCGGGCAGCGCGGCAGCCGACACGGCGGACGAACCCGGGTCGCCAAGGTCCTCCGCCATGGCGGCGGCCACGTCCAGGCACGCAGAGCCCAGCCGCCCGCAGGCCACCGCCGCGGCCGAGAGCAGCGACCGCTCGTGGTCGGGCCCCCGCCAGAGGGTCGACCAGTGGTGGTGCACGGCGTCCAACTCCGGGCCGTGGGCGTCGCCGTACAGCGGCCAGAGCGAGACGTTCATCATCCCGCCGGCCTCGGTCAGCGCCTCGGTGAGCTTCCGCCAGGCGTAGGCGGCGTCCTCCAACGCCGGAATCCTCGGCAGTCCCGGGCCCCCGGCGGTCAGCGGCATCCGATAGCGCGGCGCCGCGACCGTGTCGTGCAGCGAACGGGTGTCGGGGTGGGCATGCGGCGTGGTGGCATGGCTGGAGTGGTCGGCCAGCACCAGGTTGTTGGCGGTCGCGGTGAGGCAGTGGGACATCAGCCCCAGCGCGTCCACCACGCTGCGGAGGGCGTTCAGGACGGCCGCCACCGCCTGGTCGTATGCCTCGGCGAAGCAGGCGGCGTGCTGCCCCGCCGCCATCCCGGCCGTCGGTTGGAGACGGCCCGTCAGCAGGCAGCAGCCGTCGTGGATGTCGGCCTGGCCGGCGGCGATCCGGGTGGCGGCACGGTAGAGGACCTCGGGGTCGACACGGACCGGAGCCAGTCTGGACACCGGGGTCACTCGGCGCACCACATCCGCAGATTGGCGTCCCGGGCCGCGCTGTAGTTGAAGTGGGCGGTGCCCAGCACGCTGCGCAGGTGCTGGAGCGAGCGCAGCAGCAGGTCCGAACTGCTGTACCACTCCTGGAAGTACTGCGCGAACCGCTCGGAGGCGGCGCCGCTCCACTCCTCGCCGACCTGGCGGAAGCCTCGGTGCAGATCGTCCATCAGGGGGTCGAGGCGGCCGGCGACCTTGGCGAGTTCGTCCCAGCACTCCTGGAGGCATTCCAGGTCCACATGCAGCTGCTGATCCATGCCTGCCCCCTGCTCAGTTCCCCGGTAAGCACAAGACTCGGCAACGTTAGCGCAAACCCGGTGCGGGCCTGCGTCTGCCCGCAGGGGCCCGAACCATGCGCAACGGCAGGGGCCCGCCCCGCCGCGGATGCGGCGGGACGGGCCCCTGGTGGTGCGAGTGGTGCGTGGGATCAGCTCGCGGTGCAGGTGAGCGTGGGGGTGCTGTTGGTGCCGCTGTAGGTGCCCTGGAAGCCGAACGACGTGGTGCCGTTGGCGGCCACCGAGCCGTTGTAGCTCATGTTGGTCGCGGTCACCGAGGTGCCGCTCTGGGTCACATTGGCGTTCCAGGAGGAGGTGACCTTCTGGTTGCCGCTGAAGGTCCAGGTGACCTTCCAGGACTTGATGGCCGTGTTGCCCGCCTTGACCGTCACGTCGGCGGTGAAGCCGTCGTTCCAGGAGTTGGGCGAGTAGGTGGCGGTGCAGCCGGCGTTGTTGCCGTTGCCGCCCGTGGTGCTGCCACCGGTGGTCGTACCGGCCGTGGTGCCACCGGTCGTCGTACCGGCCGTGGTGCCGGAGGTGGTGCCACCGGTGGTGGTCCCGGCCGTGGTCCCGCCGTTGGTGGTGCCCGCCGTGGTACCGGAGGTGGTGCCGGAGGTGGTGCCGGAGGTGGTACCACCGGTGGTGCCGCCGCCGGAGTAGACCGTAGCCTCCTTGGCGGTGGACTTGATGCCGTTGGCGCCGTTGAAGATGCGCTGGCCCCAGCTGGTGAGCTGGGAGGCGTTGAAGTTGGTCACCATGTCGAGGTACTCGACGCCGCCGCCGTTGCCGCTCCAGGACCAGCCCAGGTAGCCGAGCTTCAGCGACTGGGCGTAGGACATGATCGAGTCCTCGTCCGGGTCACCGTCGCTGTGCATATTGCCGAACTCGCCGACCACGATGGGGAGTTTGGCGGAGACAAAGCTGTTGAGGTAGTTGCTGACGAGGCTGGCGTTGGTGTACACGCCGTACATGTGGATGGAGAAGACCGTGTTGGCGTCCGCGTCGGCGGCGAAGACGGTCTTGGCGTTGTCCCGCATGGTGCCGGACCAGTCCTGACCCCAGTTGGGGGCGTCGACCATCAGGGTGTGGTGGAAACCGGCGTTGCGCATCTTCTTGATGGCGGCCGTGGTGTCGGCGGTCCAGCCGGAGGTGTTGTTGTTGCCGTACGGCTCATTGCCGATGTTGATGATGATGTAGTTCTCCTGGCCGGTCAGGGCGCTCTGGATGCTGATCCAGTAGTCCGCGGCCTTGGAGAGGGTGATGGCGCCGCTCTGCTCGCCGTAACCCGTGGTGTCGTGCGCCTCCAGCACACAGATCAGGCGGTTCGCCTTGCACTGGGCGACGACGTTCGCCACATCGGTGGCGCTGTTCTTGGTCCACAGGTCGCCGGTGGCGAGCACCACCCGAACGGTGTTGGCGCCCAGCTTCTTGATGTCAGCGAGCGAGCTGAGCTTGTCGGGGTACCAGGTGTGGGCGTGGCTCACGCCTCGCATGATGTAGTCATTGCCATTGCCCTCCAGCAGCCGCCCGTTGCTCACATGGAAGCCGGTGGCGGCATGGGCGGGCTGGGCTACGGCGAACATGGGCACGAAGAGGGCGAATAGTGCCGCCACCGCGCTTGCAATACGTTTTCTCATCGGACGACTCCCATTGCGGAGGAATCCCGTGGATTCCAGGTGGGGTCGCGACACAGTCCGGCGACCGAGAAGGGCCCCGCCGCTCCGGCCTGGGGCTTCGCCATCGCATCGACCGGCGAGATTGTCGCCTCGGGGACAGGGGGCAACAACCTGTCGACCCGCCTGAATGGTCGATGACATCCGGCGCGGACCTCAGCGTAAACGCGCACTACGAAGATCACAACGGTATGAGCCGAACCGGTTTAGTTGGATGCCCGCAGACCTTCCGCCACGTCCTTGTGCAGAGCCGCGCGGACCAGTGCGGCAGCGAAGGCTGCGGGGTCGTGGCGGCCGATCAGCCGGGTCAGCGCGGCGGGGTCGGCGGGCAGGCCGAGGCGGTCGGCGCCCTGGAGCGCCTTGGCGCCGAAGTAGGGTGCGACGCCCGGCCAGACCCCCTGCACCTCGCGGAGGAAGATGTCGGCGCCGGCCGGTCCGATGCCGGGGAACTCCTGGAGCGCCCGGGCCAGCGCCTCGACCGAGTCGCCCGCCTCCCGGTGGAGGGCGCGCAGATCGCCCTTCCAGCGGTCCAGCAGCAACTGCGCGCCGTCGCCGAGCCGGGTGGCGGTGGACTCGTCATAGCGCCGGTACCCGCCCTCCCCCAGCGCGTCCACCCGCTGCTGCCAGCTCGCCTCCCGCATCCGCTCCGGGCTCCGCATCCCGGCGGCGAAGAGGGCCCGCGCGGCGGCCACCGCCACCTCGGCCCGGATCCGGGTGCTGGCCAACTCCGAGAGCACCAGCAGCTCGTAGAGCGGTCCGGGGCTGTCCCGCAGCCGGATACCGGCGTCGGCGGCATAGGTGCGTCCATGGGCCCGGACCAGGCGGTCGACTGTCTCGCGATCGGTCACGGGCGGCGGAGTACCCCGCTCACCTCGGCGAAAACCCGCCCGACTCAAGGTCGCGCGGGCTGCATACTCATGAACTCCAAGGCAAAAGGATCTGTACACCTTTGAATACGAGGGGCATGGTTTGCCCGAACGCCCCGGCCCATGCGATAGTCAAGCCGTAGACCACGGCCCTCCGCACCGACCCGGCACGGCCGTTCCGCACCGCGTGGCACGCACCCCCCTGGCCTGCGCGGTGACGCGCAGGGGCCCCCGCCGCCGTACCTCGGCGCACGGGGGCCCCGCATGCTTTTCCCGGCGCCCAAGCGCCCAGCGCCCAGCGCCCGGCACCCAGCGCTCAGCGCTCGCGCACCCGCAGTTCGAACCAGACGCTCTTGCCCCGGGACAGCAGATCCGCGCCCCAGCGGTCCGACAGGGTCTCCACCAGGTGCAGCCCGCGCCCCGAGTCCGCAGCGGGCTCCACCCGGATCAGGCACGGCAGCGCCCGCGAGGGGTCGCGCACCTCCACCCGGAGCCAGCCGGGCCGGCGGACGAAGCGCAGGCCCACGGTCCGGCCGCCGGTGTGCTTGACCGCATTGGCGACCAGCTCGCCGACCAACTGCTCGGCCGCCTCCCGCTGCTGGACCAGGCCCCAGAGCTCCAGCACGGAGAGGGTCAGCCGCCGCGCCTCGGCCGCCGACTCGGGCCGCGCCGGCAGCCGCACCTCGTCGACGGCGGGGGCGGCCAGCCGGTCGAAGAAGGCCACCTCCAGCTCGTCCCGGGCGAACTCCTCCGGGAAGCCCGGGCTCGGGTACTGCGACTGCTCTGCTTCGCCCGGGCCCACCATGCGCCCCATCATGTCGGGTTCGGGCCCCCCGGGGAGGCAAACCGCGAAAGGATCACTAGTCACACAGCGCAACCAGCAGAGCGGGCGCGGTCAGCGGAACTTCGCCTTGCCCGGCCCCTCCTCCACAAAGCTGCGCATGCCGGTCTCGCGGTCCTCGGTGGCGAAGAGGCCCGCGAAGAGGCCGCGCTCGATGGCCAGGCCGGAGTCGAGGTCCGTCTCCAGACCCCGGTCGACGGCCTCCTTGGCCGCCCGCAGCGCCAGCGCCGGTCCGGCGGCGAGCCGCGCGGCCCAGGCCCGAGCGGCGGCGTACACCTCCTCGGCGGGCACCACCTGGTCGACCAGGCCGATGCGCAGCGCCTCGTCGGCCTTCACCTGCCGCCCGGTGAAGATCAGGTCCTTGGCCCGGGAGGGGCCGACCAGCCGGGACAGCCGCTGGGTGCCCCCGGCGCCGGGGATCAGCCCGAGCAGGATCTCCGGCTGGCCGAGCCGGGCGTTCTCCGCCGCGATCCGGATGTCGGCGCAGAGGGCCAGCTCGCAGCCGCCGCCCAGGGCGTAGCCGGTCACGGCGGCCACCACCGGCTTGGGGATGCGGGCCACGGCGGTGAAGGCTTCCTGGAGCGGGGCGCCGCGCTCGGCCATGTCGGCGTACGACATGGCCTGCATCTCCTTGATGTCGGCGCCGGCGGCGAAGACCTTCTCGCCGCCCCACAGCACGACGGTGCGTACCTCCGGTCGGCGGGCCGCCTCCTCGGCGGCCTCGCGGAGCTGGTCCTGCATCGCGGCGTCCAGGGCGTTCATCGGCGGGCGGTCCAGGCGGATGGTGCCGATGCCGTCCTCGACGTCGAGGTGGACGGTGCGCGTCATTGCGGCCTCCCGTGGGCAGTGAGGGTGTGGTCAGGCGAGATGCTGCCGGGCCGACCCTAGCGTGCGGTACGGGAGAGGCCCGGTCCCCGGGCACGTGGCGTGCCTGGGGACCGGGCCTCGGTGGCGCGGGGGGAGGTCGGTCAGCTCTCGGCCTTCCACTGCGACCAGGACATGTTCCAGCCGTTGATGCCGTTGAACGGGTCCACGGTGCGGTCGTGCGAGTTCACCACCTGCACCACATCGCCGATCAGCGAGTGGGCGTAGAACCAGGCGGCGGGGGTGTTGGGGTCGCCGGCGCCCTGCGCGTCACGCAGGCCCACGCAGCCGTGGCTGGTGTTCTGGGAGCCGAAGATGCTGGGAGCGCCCCAGTAGTTGCCGTGGATGAAGGTGCCGGACGTGGTCAGCCGCATGGCGTGCGGCACGTCCTTGATGTCGTACTCGCCCTTGAAGCCGACCGAGTCGCCGTTCATCCGGGTCTGGACGTACTTCTCGGAGATCACCATCTTGCCGTTGTAGGTGGTGTTCTGCGGGGAGCCGGCCGAGATCGGGATGGTCCGGGAGACCGCGCCGTTCTTCTTGATCACCATGGTGTGCTTCTCCGCGTCCACCAGGCTGACCTGGGAGCGGCCGATCTCGAACTTCACGTCCTTGGACTGCACACCGTAGACGCCGGGGGCGCCCTCGACGCCGTTGAGCCCCAGGTGCAGCGTGACCTTGGTGCCGGCCGCCCAGTACTCGGCCGGGCGGAAGTCCAGCCGCTGGTTGCCGACCCAGTGGCCGACCACGTCCACCGACGGGTTGGCGGTCACACTGATGTGGTCCAGGACGTCCTTCTTGTTGGTGATCGCCTTGTTGAAGTTGAGCGAGACGATCATGCCGACGCCGTAGGTCTGGCCCTGCTCGGTGTTGAAGTACCCGATGAAGGTGTTGGCCGGGGTCAGCGTGGTGAAGGTGGAGTTCTCCACCGCCTCCAGGCCCTTGGCGTCCTTGGCGTGCGCCTCGACCGTGTACTTGGTTCCGGTGCCCAGCACGTCGGACGGGGTCCAGCTGGTGCCGTCGGCGGCCATCGCGCCCTCGACCGCGGTGCCGTTCTCCGAGGTGACCTTGACCGAGGTCAGCTTGCCCTTGCTGACGGCCACCTTGAGCCCGTCACGGGTGGCCACATTGCTGGCGCCGTCCTTCGGTGTGATGGACACCACGGCGTCGGAGGTCTTCTCGGCTGCGGCCTTGTCGGCCTGGCTGGCGCCCTTGTCGCCGCCCGGCTGACCGGCGGCCGAGTCCGGAGACTTCGCACCACCGGAACTGCAGGCCGTGACCAGCGCCAGCAGCGCCCCCAGCAGCAGTGCCAGTACGCCCTTCAGGACGTTGGGGCGTATCGCGGCGGGTGCCGCCTGTTCCGGCTTCACGTGTGTGCTCCCCTCCCGGTTTCCACTCCACTAGACACGCTGTGGTGCGGTTCCGGTTGCATCGGCCGCGAATCTTTCGCGCAGGCGATCTCCGAGGATAACGGGAGGTTCTGAAAGCGTTCAGGGAGGGATGCGGGAAGACGGCCGGGCGTCAGTTACCCTGCGGGCTCCAGCGAGCCCAGGGCAGGTTCCAGTCGCCCAGCCCGTTGTCGGGGGCGACCGTGCGGTCGCCGGAGCCCACCACCCGCACCACGTCCCCCAGCAGGGAGCGGGAGAAGAACCAGCCGGCGGGCGTCCTGGCCCCGCCGCCCTTGACATCGGGCAGGCCCACACAGCCGTGGCTGGTGTTCCGGGTGCCGAAGACCGAGGGGGCGGCCCAGTAGTTGCCGTGTACGAAGGTGCCGGAGCCGGTCAGCCGCATGGCGTGCGGCACATCGGGGATGTCGTACTCGCTGCCCAGGCCCACGGTGTGGGAGTTCATCCTGGTCACCGCGTACTTCTCGGAGATCACCAGATAGCCGTTGTAGGTGGGGTGCTGCGGGCTGCCGGCCGAGATCGGGATGGTGCGCAGCAGGTGCCCGCCACGGCGGACCACCATGGTGCGGGAGCCGACGTCCACGGTGGAGACCTGGGAGCGGCCGACGGTGAACCGCACCTCCTTGTCCTGCACCCCGTACACGCCGGGGGCGCCCTCCTGGTCCCTGAGCCCCAGCGAGAGGACCACCCGGGTGCCCGGGCTCCAGAAGAACTTGGGCCGGAAGTCCAGCCGCCGGTCGCCGAACCAGTGCAGCCTGACCGGCACCGGCGGGTCCGAGGAGACCCGGACCGCCCGCTCCACGGCGGCACGGTCGGTGATCGACCGGGTGAAGCGGAGGGAGACGGGCATGCCGACGCCGACCGTGGAGCCGTCCTCGGGTGTGAAGAAGGCCACAAAGGTGTGCTTGGGCACCAGCGTGGAGAAGGCCGCGTGCCGGGCCGCCTCCAGACCCTCCGGGTCCCGGGCCACCGCGTCCAGGGTGTAGCGGGTGGAGAGCGCCAGCCGGCCGTCCGGCTCCCAGACCGCGCCGCCGGGCGTCAGCCGCCCGGGGACGGTGTGCCCGCTGTCGTCGGCCAGCCGTACCGAGGTCAGCCGGCCGTGGGTGGCGGTGACCCGGACGGCGCCGGTGGGCGGCACCTCGGCGGCGCCGTCGGCGGGGGTGATCGCGATCACGGCGCGGGACACCCGGGGCAGCCGCACGCCGTCCGAGGAGGAGCCCCCGGTAGCGACGGGACCGCATCCCGCCAGCGCCGCCAGGGCCACCAGCGCCCCGCCGACGGCGGCGCGCGCGCTGCGGCTGCGCCGCACGGTACTTCCGAGCTGCATCCCGGCCCCTCCCTGGACTCCCTCGGACGGCCGATCCCGCTGGTGCCGGCCGCGCCGGGCGCGATGCCCCGGCGTCCGGCCCAACGAGCCGCCGCCCGCAGGGGACACGGCGGCGTCACCCAAAGCGGCAGGGCGTTCACGGAGGGTCGCTGCCGGATTCCGTGCGTGACAGCCGCCCCCGTTCTGGGGAGACAAGAGGTTACGGGGCACGGGACGCCCCGCGCTGGGAGGGTGCGCCATGGCGGCATGGCAGCAGGTCGACGGCGGCGGACCGGACGACGAGGACCGCGCCCGCGCCCACGCCGAGCCACGCCCGGGCGCCGGGCTGCGGCTGGTGCCGACCGGGCCGTACGCGGCGCCGTACGCCGACCCGGAGCCCGAGCCCGCCTGGCCGGGCAGCCGGCAGCCGCTGGGCGCCCGGTTCCGTACCGCGCCGGACGGCACCCCGGGCACCAACTTCGCCCTCTGGGCGGCCGGCGCCGAGGCGGTGGAGCTCTGCCTCTTCGACGACGACGGCACCGAGACCCGCCACCGGCTCACCGAGCAGACCTTCCAGACCTGGCACGGCTTCCTCCCCGGGGTGCGGCCGGGGCAGCGGTACGGGTTCCGGGTGCACGGCCGCTGGGACCCGTGGACCGGCGCCCGCTGGAACCCGGCCAAGCTGCTGCTTGACCCCTACGCCCGGGCGGTCGACGGGGAGCCGCGCAGCCATGACGCGCAGTGCGGCTCGGTCCGCGACTGGCCGGAGGCCGAGGTGGCGGACACGGTGCGGGACAACCGCGACTCGGCGCCGTATGTGCCCAAGGCGGTGGTGGTCCAGGACGACGACGACTGGGAGGACGACCGGCGGCCCAAGACGCCCTGGGCCGAGACGGTCCTCTACGAGGTGCACGTCCGAGGCTTCACCATGCGGCACCCCGGCGTCCCCGAGCGGCTGCGGGGCACCTACGCCGGGCTCGGCCACCCCGCCGCGGTGGACCACCTGGTGCGCCTGGGGGTGACCGCGGTGGAGCTGCTGCCGGTCCACCAGTACGCCAGCGAGGACCACCTCCAGCGGCGCGGGCTGCGCAACTACTGGGGGTACAACACCCTCGCCTACTTCGCGCCGCACGCCGGCTACTCCTCCTCCGGCACCCGGGGGCAGCAGGTCGGCGAGTTCAAGCGGATGGTGCGGGCGCTGCACCGGGCCGGGATCGAGGTGATCCTGGACGTGGTCTACAACCACACGGCGGAGGGCGGCCAGGGCGGCCCCACCCTCTCCTTCCGGGGGATCGACAACGCCGCCTACTACCGGCTGCCGCCGCTGCACCCGCGCGGCTACGCCGACTACACCGGCTGCGGCAACACCCTGGACACCCGGCAGCCGCACGTGGTCCGGCTGATCACCGACTCGCTGCGCTACTGGGTCGCCGAGATGGGGGTGGACGGCTTCCGGTTCGACCTGGCGGCGGCGCTGACCCGGAGCAGCGACGGGGTCGACATGCACTCGCCGTTCCTGGCGGCGGTCTCCCAGGACCCGCTGCTCAGCCGGGTCAAGCTGATCGCCGAGCCCTGGGACGTCGCGCCCGGCGGCTACCAGGTCGGCGGCTTCCCCCCGCTGTGGGCGGAGTGGAACGACAAGTACCGGGACACCGTGCGGGACTTCTGGCG
The DNA here is from genome assembly GCF_003258605.2 of Peterkaempfera bronchialis. NCBI lineage: Bacteria > Bacillati > Actinomycetota > Actinomycetes > Kitasatosporales > Streptomycetaceae > Peterkaempfera > Peterkaempfera bronchialis. The sequence goes on along the minus strand of NZ_CP031264.1, from coordinate 4,708,474 downwards.
CGGCGCCCGCCCGGACGTCCGGGAGCTGGGCTACCGGCTCTCCGGCTCCTCCGACCTGTACCAGCGCGGTGGCCGCCGCCCCTACGCCTCCGTCAACTTCGTCACCGCGCACGACGGCTTCACCCTGCGCGACCTGGTCAGCTACGACGGCAAGCACAACGAGGCCAACGGCGAGGAGAACCGCGACGGCACCGACGACAACCGGTCCTGGAACTGCGGCCACGAGGGCGAGACCGACGACCCCGGGATCACCGCGCTGCGCCGCCGGCAGCTGCGCAACATGCTGGCCACCCTGCTGCTCTCCACCGGGGTGCCGATGCTGGTGGCCGGCGACGAGATGGGCCGCACCCAGGGCGGCAACAACAACGCCTACTGCCAGGACAACGAGACCGGCTGGATCGACTGGTCGCTGCTGGAGGACCCCGGCTGGCGGGCGCTGTTCGACCTGGCCGCCCGGCTGGTACGGCTGCGCCGCGCGCACCCGGTGCTGCGCCAGCGGGCCTTCTTCTCCGGGCGGCCCGCGCAGCCGGGCGGGCTGCGCGACCTGGCCTGGTTCACCGCCGGGGGACGGGAGATGACCGAGGCGGACTGGTACGCGCCGACCGGCGCGCTGGGCATGTTCCTCTCCGGTACGGACATCGGCGAGCGCGACCCGGCCGGCCTGCCGGTGCTCGACGACAGCTTTCTGCTGCTGCTCAACGCCTCGCACCAGGACGTGGTCTTCACCCTCCCCGGCGAGCCCTGGGCGGCCGGCTGGCAGACCGTGGTGGACACCTGGTCGGAGGAGCAGGCGGCACCCCCGGTCGGGCGGCCGGCGGCCGGTGCGGAGGTCACCCTGCGCGGTCGCTCACTGCTCCTTCTGCGCACGGCGGACACTCCGTCATAACCGCAGCCTCAGGTCATCCTTAAGGGAATCTAGGGTGCCTTGAACCGTCCCGCCGCACCGGGCGTACTGGACCCATGCAGCAGACAATCACAGCAACGACGACGGCCCACAGCGACTCGGAGTGGGTGCGTGCCCTGTACGCACGGTACGGACGCTCGGTCCTGGGCCACGTCCTGCGCCTGCTGCACGGCGACTACCAGCGGGCGGAGGACCTGGTGCAGGAGACGTTCCTGCGGGCGTGGCAGCACCGGGCCACCCTGGACCCGGAGCGGGCCGGGCCGTGGCTCCACACGGTCGCCCACAACCTGGTGGTCTCCGCCTTCCGCCGGACCCAGGCACGGCCGCAGGAGAGCCCGCTCGGCGAGGAGGAGCCGCCCGGACGCGGCGAGGACGAGCTGGACCGGATGCTGGAGAGCTGGCAGATGGCGGAGGCGCTGCGCGGGCTGCGGCCGGACCACCGCGCGGTCCTGATCCAGGTGTACTACCTGCGGCGTACGGTGGCTGAGGCCGCCCAGCATCTGGGTATACCCGCCGGGACGGTCAAGTCGCGCTGCTACTACGCGCTGCGCGCACTGCGGAACGTGCTGGAGGAGCGAGGGGTGACAGCACCATGACGTGCCAGGAGAGCGTGTCTCTGGGCGCCTATCTGCTCGGAGCGCTCGACGGCGGGGAGCGCACGGCGCTCGAAGGGCATCTCGCCGACTGCCCGCGCTGCCGGGACGAGCTGGTCCAGCTCGCCCCGCTGCCCGGGCTGCTGCGGCACACGCCGTTCGAGGAGATGCCGGAGACCGCCGCCGCGGCCGAGGCGGTCCCCCGGGTGGCGGCCGCCACCCGGACCGTGCCGCCGCAGGAGCCGGCGGCGCCGCCGGGCTGGGACCCCTTCCGCCCCACCGGGCGCGGGGTCCCGTCGCCGTACGAGCCGCGCCCGCCGCAGCCGGAGGAGGCACCGCCGCCGGTGGTCCCGGTGTCGCACCGCCGGGAGGGCCAGGCCCGGCGGCTGCTCACCGCCGCCTCGGTGGCGGTGGCCGCCTGCGCCACCGGAGCGGCGGTCTACCTCGGGGTGACCCGCGCCGACGGACCCACCGCCCAGCCGGTGGCGGCGACGCTGAAGGCGACCGACGCCACCACCCATGTCGCCGCCACCGCCGGGCTGGTACGCAAGGCGTGGGGCACCCAGGTGGAGCTGACGCTGAACGGGCTGCCGCAGGGCATCCGCTGCTCCATGGTGGTGCACACCCGGGACGGCCGGACGGAGACCGGCGGCACCTGGGCGTCGGGCTACGCGGACACGGCGGCGGTGCCCGCCTCCACCTCGGCCCGGCCGGAGGACATCAGCAGCATCGACATCGTGTCCGACTCCGGCAGGCGGCTGGTGGAGCTGACGCCTAACAGGTAACGCCCCAGCGCACTTGGGATGCAGCACACCGGGATGGCGAAGCCGTCCCGGCCTATCGTGCTGTCCGGGGGCGGGCCCTGGGACGGGCCCCCGGAAAAACCGGATGTGGTTGTCAGTGGTGAGTCGTACGCTCGCGAACGATGCCCGAACACACCCTCGCCCCCGCTCCGCACCCCGTCCCGAAACGCTCCGCCGTACGCTCGCTGCTGCGCCTGTGGCCCTACGTCCGGCCGGTGCGCTGGTTCCTCGCGGGCTCCGTCTGCGCCGCCCTGCTCGCCTCCTGCGCGGCGCTGCTGGTGCCGCTGGTGCTGCGGCGGATCGTGGACGGGCCGGTCGCCCACCACGACACGGCCGCGCTCTGGCCGCCGGCCGGGCTGCTCCTGCTGCTGGGGCTGACCGAGGCCGGTCTCTTCGGCGTGCGGCGGTGGCTGGTCGCCCGTCCGCTCTCCCGGGTGGAGCGCACCCTGCGCGGCGACCTCTACGCCCGGTTGCAGCGGCTGCCGGTCTCCTTCCACGACCGCTGGGCGTCGGGGCAGCTGCTCTCCCGGGCCACGTCGGACCTCTTCACCCTGCGGCTCTTCCTGGCCTTCGCGCTGGTCTTCCTGATCGTCAACTCCGCGACCTTCCTCACCGGAGTCGCCATCATGTTCTCGCTGGACTGGCGGCTGGGCCTGATCCTGGTGCTCCCCGCCGCCCCGCTGGTGGTGCTCTGCTCCTTCTTCGAGGCGCGGTACAGCTCGGTCGCCCGCCGGGCCCAGGACCAGATCGGCGACCTGGCCACGGTGATGGAGGAGTCGGTGCTCGGCATCCGCATCCTCAAGGCGTTCGGCCGCCACCGCACCATGGCCCGGCGCTTCCGCGACCAGGCGCGCGAGCTGCGCTCCACCGAACTGCGCAAGGCGCGGCTGCTGGCCGACCTGTGGGCGGTGATCGTCGGCCTGCCCGAGCTCGCCCTGGGCGTGGCGCTCTGCGTGGGCTGCGTCCTGGTCGCCCACGGCCACCTCACCGCAGGCACCCTGGTCGCCTTCCTCTCCACCGCGCTGGCACTGCGCTGGCCGGTGGAGTCGCTGGGCTGGCTGCTGGCGTACAGCAATGAGGCGGCGACCGCTTCCGACCGGTTCTTCGAGGTGATGGACGCCCGGCCGGCCGAGGAGCAGGACACCCCCCGTACCGACCTGCGGCCGGAGGGCGCCGAGCCCGACGGCATCCGCTTCACCGGGGTCGGCTTCCGCTACCCGGACGCCCCGCCGGACACCCCCGACCTGCTGCGCGGTGTCGATCTGCACATCCGGCCCGGCGAGACGATGGCGCTGGTGGGCGCCACCGGCAGCGGCAAGACCACACTCACCGCGCTGCTCCCCCGGCTGTACGACGCCACCGCAGGCACCATCACCCTGGACGGCACCGACATCCGCGACCTGCCCCGGCAGCGGCTGCGCGAACTGGTGGCGGTGGCCTTCGAGGAGCCCACCCTGTTCTCCGCCTCGGTACGGGAGAACGTGCTGATGGGCGCCCCCGAGGCCGGGCCGCAGGCGCTGGAGCGGGCCCTGGACACCGCCCAGGCGGACTTCACCCGCCGGCTGCCCGAAGGGGTGGACACCCAGGTCGGCGAGCAGGGCCTCAGCCTCTCCGGCGGCCAGCGCCAGCGGCTGGCGCTGGCCCGCGCCGTGGTCGGCAGCCCCGGGTTCCTGGTCCTGGACGACCCGCTGTCCGCCCTGGACGTACACACCGAGGCCCTGGTGGAGAACGCGCTACGGCAGGTGCTCGCCGGTACCACCGCCCTGGTGGTGGCGCACCGGCCGAGCACCGTGCTGCTCGCCGACCGGGTGGCCCTGCTGGCCGACGGCCGGATCAGCGCGGTCGGCACCCACCAGGAGCTGCTGGAGTCCTGCCCGGCCTACCGCGAGCTGATGTCCGGCGACCCGGCCGACCGGGTCCGCGAAGGGAGCACCGCCCGATGACCTCCGCCACCGACTCGGAGCAGGACGCCCTCCCGGCCGAGCCCTACGCTCCTCCGCACGCCCCTCCCGGCGCCCCTCCCGGCGTATCCATCGCCACGGCGCCCGCGCCCGGCGGGTCGACCCCGGAGGACGAGGACATCCCCGTCCCGGTCGGAGCACCCCGGGCCCTGCTGCTCTCCCTGATGGGCCCGCACCGGCGGCGGATCGCCACCGCCATGCTGCTGATCCTGGTCGAGCAGGCCGCGCTCCAGGCCGGGCCGCTGCTGGTGGCGGTCGCCATCGACCGGGCCATCCCCGCGCTGCGCGACCACGACTCCGGCCCGCTGATCGCCGTCACCGCCGCCTATCTGGGCTGCGCCCTGCTCGGCACGCTGCTCCAGCGCGCCTTCATCCGGATCTCCGGCCGGATCAACCAGGACATCCTGCTGGACCTGCGAGGCCGCATCTTCCGGCACGCCCAGCGGCTCAGCCTGGACTTCCACGAGCGCTACACCTCCGGCCGGATCATCTCCCGGGCGACCAGCGATGTGGACGCCCTGCGGGAGCTGCTCAACGAGGGGTTGCAGGAGCTGCTGGCGGTGGCGCTCTCGGTGACCTATGTCTCGGTGCTGCTGCTGGTCATGGACTGGCGCCTCGGCCTGGCCTCGCTGGCCTCCTTCCTGCCGATGTTCCTGCTCGCCCGGTCCTTCCGCCGCCGCTCGCGCAAGGTCTACCGGACCTCGCGCACCGCGGTCGCCACGGTGATCGTCCGCTTCACCGAGACCATGAACGGTATCCGGCCGGTTCAGGCGTTCCGCCGCGAGCGGGCCAATGACGCGGCCTTCGCCACCGTCAACTCCTTGTATGCCAAGGCCAATGCGGACGGCATGCTGGAGATGGCCCGCTTTGTCGCCACCGCCCGCGCCACCGCCAATGTGTGGCTCACCGGGGTGGTGCTGTGGGGCGCCTACCTGGTCACCGACGGCAGCCTCCAGCTGGGGGTGCTGGCCGCGTCCGTGCTCTATCTGCGGCGGCTGTACGACCCCATCGACCAGTTGGCGATGTTCCTCAACAGCTACCAGTCGGCCTCGGCGGCGCTGGAGAAGATCGCCGGGCTGCTGGCCCATGAGCCCACCGTCGCCGAGCCGTCCGATCCGGTGCCGCTGCCCGAACGGGCCGAGGCCGCCGCCCGGGGCCGCGAGGTGGTCTTCGACGGCGTCTCCTTCGCCTACCGCACCGGCAAGGAGGTGCTGCCCCCGCTCGACCTGCTGCTGCCCGCCGGGCAGACCGTCGCGGTGGTCGGCGCCACCGGCGCCGGGAAGTCCACCCTGGCGAAGCTGCTGGCCCGGTTCTACGACCCCACCGGCGGCCGGGTCACCCTGGACGGCGTGGACCTGCGCCACCTCGCCACCCCGGACCTGCGGCGCGGCGTGGTGATGGTCACCCAGGAGTCCTTCCTCTTCTCCGGGACGGTGGCCGACAACATCGCGGTCGGCCGTCCCGGGGCCAGCCGGGAACAGGTGGAGCAGGCGGCGCGGGCCATCGGCGCCCATGACTTCATCGCCGCCCTGCCGGAGGGCTATGACACCGATGTCCGCAAGCGCGGCGGCCGGATCTCGGCCGGCCAGCGGCAGCTGGTCGCCTTCGCCCGCGCCCTGCTCGCCGACCCGGCCGTGCTCATCCTGGACGAGGCCACCTCCTCGCTGGACGTCCCCGGTGAGCGGGCCGTCCAGGAGGCCATGCGCACGGTGCTGGCCGGTCGCACAGCGGTGATCATCGCCCATCGGCTCTCCACGGTGGAGATCGCCGACCGGGTCCTGGTGATGGACCAGGGCCGGGTCATCGAGGACGGCTCCCCCGCCGAGCTGATCGGCTCCGCCGGCCGCTTCGCCGATCTGCACCAGGCCTGGCGGGAGAGCCTGGTCTAGGCGACGGTCCCGGTCGGCGGGCAGCGGGCAGCGGCCAGCGGCGACGCCCCTCACCCGGGTGGGTGGGGGGCGTCGGCCGACGGGTGTCGGCGGGGTGTCAGCGCAGCAGTCCGGCGTCCATCCCGGCGGACTCCGGCGGGACCGCGATCAGGCCGAGTTCGGCGGTGGCGGCCAGCATCGGGTGGGCCGGCAGCACCCGGACCGTGTACCCGAAGGGGCCGGTGCGGCTGAGCTCCAGCGGGCCCTCGTACAGCCAGCGGCCGTCGAGGTCGGGGCGGCCGGACGGCTTCAGCGAGACCGTGCTCGCATCGGTGATCCGGTCGCTGTCGTCCACCCGGCCGGCCACCACCTGGACATCCACGTCGGACGGCTCCAGCGCGCCCAGCGCCACCTGCACCCGGAGGGCGAGCGTGGAGCCCAGCTCGGGGGCGTCGGCCGGACCGCCGGCCTCCACATGCTCCACCCGGACCCCCGGCCAGGCGGCCCGCACCCGGGCCTTCCACTCGGCGAGCCCACGGGCGCCGGAGTACGGCGTGCCGTCCGGCACCGGCCCGGCCAGCCGCCGCTGCGCCGCAGCGGCCGGCGCATAGAGCCGTTCGACGTACTCGCGGACCATCCGTCCGGCGAGCACCTTGGGCCCGAGGTGGACCAGGGTGTGGCGGACCATCTCGATCCAGCGGTACGGAAGGCCGCCGGACCCCCGGTCGTAGAAGCGGGCGGCCACCTGGTGCTCGATCAGGTCGTACAGGGCGGCGGCCTCCAGGTCGTCGCGCCGCTCGTCGTCGATGCCCTGGCCGCCGGTCATCCCGGCGCCCTGCACCGTGCCGCCGACCCCGGTCCCCTCGGCGGTGGGGATCGCCCAGCCGTTGGAGCCGTCGAACCACTCGTCCCACCAGCCGTCGAGCACCGACAGGTTGAGGCAGCCGTTGAGCGCTGCCTTCATCCCCGAGGTGCCGCACGCCTCCAGCGGGCGCAGCGGGTTGTTCAGCCAGACGTCGCACCCCGGGTAGAGGTGCTGGGCCATGGCCATGTCGTAGTCGGGCAGGAAGACGATGCGGTGCCGCACCGCCGGGTCGTCGGAGAAGCGCACCATCTCCTGGATGAGCCGCTTGCCGCCGTCGTCGGCCGGGTGGGCCTTGCCGGCGATGACGATCTGCACCGGCCGCTCGGGGTGCAGCAGCAGGCGGCGCAGCCGGTCGGGGTCGCGCAGCATCAGGGTGAGCCGCTTGTACGAGGGCACCCGGCGGGCGAAGCCGATGGTGAGGATGTCGGGGTCGAGCACCGAGCCGGTCCAGCCGAGTTCGGCGTCTCCGGCGCCGCGCTGCCGCCAGGAGGCGCGCAGTCGGCGGCGGGCCTCGTCGACCAGCTGGGCGCGGAGCGCCCGGCGCAGCTCCCAGATGTCGGCGTCGGCGATGGACTGGACGCCGTGCCAGTGCCGGGCCTCGCCGACCATCATGGCGCTCTCGGCGTGCTGGGCGCCGATCTCGCGGGCGCCCAGCCGGACGACGGCGGGGTCGATCCAGGTGGGGGCGTGGACGCCGTTGGTGATGGAGGTGATGGGGACCTCGGCGGCGTCGAAGCCGGGCCAGAGGCCGTTGAACATGGAGCGGCTGACCTCGCCGTGCAGGGTGGAGACCCCGTTGGCGCGCTGGGCCAGGCGCAGTCCCATGGCCGCCATGTTGAAGAGGCGGGGGTCGCCGCCCTCCCAGGTCTCCGCGCCGAGCGCGAGCACCTGCTCGACGGGGACGCCGGTGAGTGCGGCGTCCCCGCTGAAGTGGCGGGTGACCAGGTCGCGGTCGAACCGGTCGATCCCGGCCGGGACGGGGGTGTGGGTGGTGAAGACGGTGCCGGCCCGTACCGCCTCCAGGGCGGCGGCGAAGTCGAGGCCGGGGCCGCCGGTCAGCTCGCGGATGCGCTCCACGCCGAGGAAGCCGGCGTGGCCCTCGTTGGTGTGGAAGACCTCGGGGTCGGGGTGGCCGGTGAGGCGGCAGAAGGTGCGTACGGCGCGGACTCCGCCGATGCCGAGCAGCATCTCCTGGAGCAGCCGGTGCTCGCTGCCGCCGCCGTAGAGGCGGTCGGTGACATCGCGCTCGGCGGCGGAGTTCTCCTCGATGTCGGAGTCGAGGAGCAGCAGCGGGACCCGGCCCACCTGGGCCTTCCAGATGTGGGCGTGCAGCCGCCGGCCGCCGGGGAGGTGGAGGACGACCAGGCAGGGGCTGCCGTCGGTCTCGCGGAGCAGGCTGACGGCGAGTTCGTTGGGGTCGAGCAGGGGGTAGCGCTCCTGCTGCCAGCCGTCCCGGGAGAGGGACTGGCGGAAGTAGCCGTGCCGGTAGAAGAGGCCGACCCCGATGATGGGCACGCCGAGGTCGCTGGCGGCCTTGAGGTGGTCGCCTGCCAGGATGCCGAGGCCGCCGGAGTACTGCGGCAGGGCGGCGGCGATCCCGTACTCGGGGGAGAAGTAGGCGATACCGGCGGGCAGCGGCTCACCGTCGTCACCGGTCAGGGCGGACTGGTACCAGCGGGGGCCGGTGAGGTAGTCCTGGAGTTCGTCGGCGGTGTCGTGGAGGCGGCGCAGGAAGCGCCGGTCGGCTGCGAGGGCTGCCAGCCGGGCCGCGGGGACCTCGCCGAGGAGGCGTACCGGGTCCTTTCCGGTGGACTCCCAGACCTCCGGGTCGACGGAGCGGAAGAGCTCCCGGGTCTCCGGGTGCCAGGACCACCGCAGGTTGAGGGCGAGCTCGTGCAGCGGTTGGAGTTGCTCGGGCAGGACGGTGCGGACTGTGAATCTGCGGATTGCCTTCACTCGGCGAAGCCTAACCTCGGGGGTGCCGCAGAAGCAGCGTCAACTCGGCCTCCGAGGGCCGTTCGGCCCAGCGGGGAGGTCACGCCGGGCGCGTACGGCCGCATGCGGCGGCGCAGGGGGCGCACGGCGGTCGGCGGCTCACGCGCCCGGCGTGCGGGGTCGCCCGGGGGGCGTCCGACGGTGACCGAGACACGCCGCAGACAGGACCAAACTGCTGCGTGGCGGCGGACCCCGGTGCGAGGATGCGTGCGGGGCGAGGGCTCCTCGCACAGGTGCGGCCAGGGTGTCGCTCCGGTGCGGGTCCTGCCCGGATTTCCCTCCTTCCCGCCTGTATCCGCTTCCGCGTCGACATGATCACCGGTGGCTGATGTCCGCGTGTCCTCGTCCTGTGCGCGCTCGTTGTCGAGTCGGGTGCGACTGCTCGTCCGGACCACCCTCCGGGACGGCTGTCGAGGCGCCTCCGATCGAGGCGCGTGCCGGAGTGCGCCCGGACCCTCTCAAGGGCGTGCCGCCGGTGGCCCGGCTGCCGACAGGTTGCCGGACGGGAAGGCGGGGGAAGGCTCTCCGGGACCGCAACTGGACCCGGTCCGTCGTCCCGACATCAGTCCTCCCGGTACTCCCCCGGGCTCGCCGCCCAGTTCCGGACGTGGTGGGCATCCAGGTGGGAGCTGCCGCCGATCGCGGGCAGGAGCTTCGCCATGCACGACGAGAAGCGGACACCGTCCAACCCGACGACACCGCCGGGCGCCCCCGGCCGGGTCACCGGACGGGCGCCGCAGGCCGAACCGACCCGGGCGGCCCTGACGGCCGACTCCCCCGCTCCGGTGCCGACGCAGCAGACGCCGACCGCCGGAGCCGCCGCCGAAGCCGTGGCCAGGCCCGCCGCCGAGCACGTCGGGCACGCCGAGCGAGCCGAGCACGCCGAGCACGCCGAGCAGTCGACGGTCCGTAAGGCGACGGCGAAGAAGGCCGCCAAGAAGGCCCCGGCGAAGAAGGCAGTGGCGAAGAAGGCTCCGGCCAAGAAGACGGCGACGAAGGCTCCGGCCAAGAAGACAGCCGCCCGGAAGACCGCCCCAACAACCCCCCCGGCGGCAGCGGCGGAGAGCGGGACCCTGGTCGGCCGCATCCCGGTGCTGGACGTCCGCCCCCTGGTCGACTGCGGCCGGCGGCCGGCCAAGGCCGTGGTCGGGGAGACCTTCCCGGTGACGGCGACCGTCTTCCGGGAGGGCCACGACGCGGTCAACGCCAATGTGGTGCTGCGCGACCCCGCCGGGCAGCCCGGTCCATGGACGCCGATGCGGGAGCTGTCCCCGGGCACCGACCGGTGGGGCGCCGAGGTCACCCCCACCGGCCCCGGGCTCTGGACGTACACGGTGGAGGCGTGGAGCGACCCGGTGGAGACCTGGCGCCACCACGCCAGGATCAAGGTCCCCGCCGAACTGGACACCGCCCTGGTACTGGAGGAGGGCGCCCAACTGCTGGAACGCGCAGCCACCGGCGTACCCGAGCAGGGCGGCCGGGCGGCGGTGCTGGCCGCCGTCGAGGCGCTGCGCGACTCCGCCCTGCCGCCGATGACCCGGCTGGCGGCCGCGGTCTCCGCCGAGGTCACCCGGGTACTGGACCGCCATCCGCTGCGCGAGCTGGTGACGGCCTCCCGGCCGCTGCCGCTCCAGGTGGACCGGGAGCGGGCGCTGTTCGGCTCCTGGTACGAGTTCTTCCCCCGCTCGGAGGGCGCGGTGGTCGACCCGGCCGGGCTGGAGCCGCCGCGCAGCGGCACCCTGCGCACCGCCGCCGAGCGGCTGCCGGCCGTCGCCGGGATGGGCTTCGACGTGGTGTACCTGCCGCCGATCCACCCCATCGGCCGGGCCTACCGCAAGGGCCCCAACAACTCGCTGGCGGCGGGCCCGCACGATGTCGGCTCGCCGTGGGCGATCGGCTCCCCCGAGGGCGGCCATGACGCGATCCACCCGGACCTGGGCACCATCGACGACTTCGACGCCTTTGTGGCCCGCGCCCGCGAGCTGGACCTGGAGGTGGCCCTGGACTTCGCGCTCCAGTGCTCCCCGGACCACCCCTGGGTCAACAAGCACCCGGAGTGGTTCCGGCACCGCGCCGACGGCTCCATCGCCTATGCGGAGAACCCGCCGAAGAAGTACCAGGACATCTACCCCCTGGACTTCGACCGGGACTTCGACGGGCTGGTCCGCGAGACGCTGCGGGTGCTGCACTTCTGGATGGACCACGGGGTGCGGATCTTCCGGGTGGACAACCCGCACACCAAGCCGGTGGTCTTCTGGGAGCGGGTGCTCGGCGACATCGCCCGCACCGACCCCGATGTGCTCTTCCTGGCCGAGGCGTTCACCCGCCCGGCGATGATGCACACCCTGGGCAAGGTCGGCTTCCACCAGTCGTACACCTACTTCACCTGGCGCACCGGCAAGCAGGAACTGACCGAGTACCTCACCGAGCTCAGCGGCGAGGCGGCCGCGTATATGCGCCCCAACTTCTTCGTCAACACCCCCGACATCCTGCATGCCGCGCTCCAGCACGGCGGCCCGCCCGCCTTTGCGCTGCGCGCCGTGCTGGCCGCCACCCTGTCCCCCGCCTGGGGGATGTACGCGGGCTATGAGCTGTACGAGGGGACGCCTGTCCGGCCGGGCTCGGAGGAGTACCTGGACTCCGAGAAGTACCAGCTGCGGCCGCGCGACTGGGCTGCGGCGGAGGCGGCGGGCCGCTCCCTGGCCCCGCTGATCACCACGCTCAACCGGACCCGCCGGCACCACCCGGCGCTGCGCGAGCTGCGCAACCTCCGCTTCCACCACGCGGACAGCGATGCGCTGCTGGTCTACTCCAAGCACATCCCGGGCGGCGGCGTCGGCCCCGATGCCGCCGCCGACCCTGACGACGCCGTCCTGGTGGTGGTCAACCTCGACCCCCATCACCCCCAGGAGGCCACCGTCTCCCTCGACCTGCCCGCTCTCGGGCTGGAGTGGCACGACCACCTGACGGTGCGCGACGAGCTCACCGGTGCCACTTACCGCTGGGGTCAGCACAACTACGTCCGGCTCGACCCGTCCCAGCAGCCGGCGCACATCCTCACGGTTCGGAGGACCGCAGAGTGATCGTCAACGAGCCAGTTCCCGACACATTCGAGGACACCCCGCAGAAGGACCGCGACCCGGAGTGGTTCAAGCGCGCGGTCTTCTACGAGGTCCTCGTCCGCTCCTTCCAGGACAGCAACGGAGACGGTGTCGGAGACCTCAAGGGGCTCACCGCGAAACTGGACTACCTCCAGTGGCTGGGGGTGGACTGCCTCTGGCTCCCCCCCTTCTTCGCCTCGCCGCTGCGCGACGGCGGATACGACGTCTCGGACTACACCGCGGTGCTCCCGGAGTTCGGCGACCTGGCCGACTTCGTGGAGTTCGTGGACGCCGCCCACCAGCGCGGCATGCGCGTGATCATCGACTTCGTGATGAACCACACCAGCGACCAGCACCCGTGGTTCCAGGAGTCCCGCAAGAACCCGGACGGGCCGTACGGGGACTACTACATGTGGGCCGACGACGACAAGCAGTACCCCGACGCGCGGATCATCTTCGTCGACACCGAGACGTCCAACTGGACCTATGACCCGGTGCGCAAGCAGTACTTCTGGCACCGCTTCTTCTCCCACCAGCCGGACCTGAACTTCGACTCCCCGGCGGTCCAGGAGGAGGTGATCGCGGCGCTGAAGTTCTGGCTGGACCTGGGCATCGACGGCTTCCGGCTGGACGCCGTCCCCTATCTCTACGCCCGCGAGGGCACCAACAGCGAGAACCTCCCGGAGACGCACTCCTTCCTCAAGCGGGTGCGGTCCGAGATCGACGCCGCCTACCCGGACACGGTGCTGCTGGCCGAGGCCAACCAGTGGCCGGAGGACGTCGTCGACTACTTCGGCGACTTCGAGGGCGGCGGCGACGAGTGCCATATGGCGTTCCACTTCCCGGTGATGCCACGGATCTTCATGGCGGTGCGCCGGGAGTCCCGCTACCCGGTCTCGGAGATCCTGGCCAAGACCCCGAAGATCCCGTCCGGCTGCCAGTGGGGCATCTTCCTGCGCAACCACGACGAGCTCACGTTGGAGATGGTCACCGACGAAGAGCGCGACTACATGTACGCGGAGTACGCCAAGGATCCCCGGATGCGGGCCAATGTGGGCATCCGCCGCCGGCTGGCGCCGCTGCTGGACAACGACCGCAACCAGATCGAGCTCTTCACCGCGCTGCTGCTCGCCCTGCCCGGCTCGCCCGTCCTCTACTACGGCGACGAGATCGGCATGGGCGACAACATCTGGCTGGGCGACCGCGACGGGGTGCGCACCCCCATGCAGTGGACACCCGACCGCAACGCCGGTTTCTCCTCCTGCGACCCGGGCAGGCTCAATCTGCCGACCATCATGGATCCGGTCTACGGCTTCCAGGTGACCAATGTCGAGGCGCAGATGAGCAACACCAGCTCGCTGCTCCACTGGACCCGCCGGATGATCGAGATCCGCAAGCTCAATCCGGCCTTCGGTCTGGGCAGCTACGCCGAGCTGCCGTCCAGCAACCCGGCGGTGCTGGCCTTTGTGCGCGAGTACGGGGACGACCTGGTCATGTGCGTGAACAACTTCTCGCGGTTCGCGCAGCCGACCGAACTCGACCTGCGCGAGTACACGGGCCGCCATCCGGTGGAGCTGATCGGCGGGGTGCGCTTCCCGGCGATCGGTGAACTCCCGTACCTGCTCACCCTGGCGGGGCACGGTTTCTACTGGTTCCGGCTGCGCCGGGCCGACGCGCTCTGACCCTCCGGGGAACCCGGCTCACCCCCTTCCCGGGGCGGCCTCGTCGGCCGCTCCGGGAAGGGGGATCGGCACCTCGTACCACCACGCAGCACCCGTTTCACCACGTAGCACCACGTACGGAGACCACAAGAGAACCCACACACCGCCCATGGCGTGACATGCGGTCCCTTGACCGCGTGCCGGAGCCGCCGCGCCGCCGAAATCCGGAAGACTGGCAAATCCGGCCAACCCACCCGAGCCGGGCAAACCGTGTCATCCGGGGAAAGGGAGTCATGTCGGACACCTCCCGGTCTCGACGAGCCACCGTCAACAGCGGACCGCGCAGCGGCACCGCGGCCCGCGCCGGTACCCAGGCCGGCACCGACGCCCTGATCGGCGCGGCACTCCCGCTGCTGCACTCCTGGCTGCCCGGCCAGCGCTGGTTCGCCGGGAAGGGGCGGCCGGTGACCGGGATCACGCCGCTTGCCGCCACCCCCCTGCTGGAGGGCGACCCCGCCCTGATCCATCTGCTGCTCCGGGTCGAGCAGCGCACCGGCGGCGACGACCAGTCCACCGCCGATGTCTACCAGCTGCTGCTGGCCGCCCGCGCCGACCTGCCGGGCAGGCTCGGCCGGGCCGCCATCGGGAGGCTGTCCGGCGGCCCCTACGACGGCACCGTGGTCTATGACGCGGCCCATGACACCGACCTCACCCGCTGGCTGCTCACCCGGTTCGCCGAGCCCGGCGAGGTGGGCCCGCTGGCCTTCCGCCGGCTGCCCGGCGCGCAGATCCCCGGCGGGCTGGTCGGCCGGGCGGTGACCGCCGAGCAGAGCAACACCTCGCTGGTCTACGGCGACTCCCTGATTCTCAAGCTCTTCCGGCGGGTGAGCCCCGGGGTCAACCCGGACCTGGAGCTGTCGCTGGCCCTGGCCCGGGCCGGTTCCACCCGCATCCCGAGGCCGGCCGCCTGGTTCGAGACCCGGCTGGCGGGCAGCGGCGAGTCCGACCCGGCCACCCTGGGCCTGCTCCAGCAGTTCCTGGCAGGCGCCGCCGACGGATGGGAGCTGGCGCTGGAGCATGTGCAGCGGCTCTGCTCCGAGCCGGAGTGGTCCAGCGGCCGGGACGGGCGGCCCGCCGACCACATCAGCGGCAACTTCTCCGCAGAGTCGTTCCTGCTGGGCCGGGCCACGGCCGAGGTCCACCTGGCGCTGGGCCGTACGCTGCCGGTCGGCGCCCTGGACCGGGCGCAGACCGACCAGCTGGCGGCCGGCATGGCCCGCCGGCTGGACGCCGCCACCGTGGCCGTGCCCGACCTGCTGCCGTACCGCCCGGCCCTCCAGGACGCCTTCCGGGCGCTGGCCGACCCGGCCCGCGACGAGCGGCCGGTACGCATCCAGCGCATCCACGGCGATCTGCACCTGGGCCAGTCGATGCGCACCGCCGACGGCTGGGTGCTGCTGGACTTCGAAGGCGAGCCCGCCAAGCCGCTGGCCGAGCGGCGGCGGCTCCAGCCCGCCATCCGGGATGTGGCGGCGATGCTGCGCTCCTTCGACTACGCGGCCGCCCATCTGCTCGCCGAGCAGCCCGCCACCGTGCCCGACCCGCGCGGCGGCGGCCGGCAGTCGGCCGACCGGGACCACCTGGCCCGGCTGGCGACCGCCTGGGCGGTCCGCAACCGGGCGGCGTACTGCGCCGGGTACGCGGCGGGCGGCGGCGAGGACCCGCGTACCGACCCGGCGCTGATGCGGGCCTTCGAGATCGACAAGGCGGTGTACGAGGTGGTCTACGAGGCCCGGCACCGGCCCGACTGGCTGCCGATCCCGATGTCCGCCGTGCGCCGACTCGCTGCCGGCACCGGCCAGGTGTGACCCGGGCCGTCCCGGTACAACCGACCGCTCAGCCAAGCCCTGACCCGAGATTCCCTGACACCCCAGATTCCCTGACACCCCAGACCCCCTGACATCCGAGATCCCTGCGACACAGACCCGCCCGAGGAGGCATCGGCCGTGACCGCGCCCGACCCGACCCGCCCGACTTCGCAGCTCCAGCGGCAGCAGCCGTCCGTGGTGGCGCCGCGCCCCGATACGGAGTCCGCGCCCACCGGAGCGGCGGCGGCTGCCGCCGGGCCGACGCCGGCCGGTGCGCCGGAGGCCGCCGCCACGACCGCCGACACGCGGCCCCCGAGCGCCGGGGCGTCCGCCGGGGGTGCGGGGAAGGCGGGGTCGGAGCCCATCCGGCTGCCGGAGGCGCCACTGGCCCCCGGGGAGATCGACCGGCTGGTGGCGGGCGCCCACCACGACCCGCACGGCCTGCTGGGAGCGCACCCGGTGCCGGGCGGGGTCGCGGTGCGGGCGCTGCGGCCGATGGCCGAGCGGGTGGTGGTGGAGACGCCGATCGGCCGCGCGGAGCTGGTCCACCAGCGGGACGGCCTCTTCACCGGGCTGCTGCCGGTGGAACTGGTCCCCGACTACCGGCTGCTGATCACCTACGCCGGGGTGGAGTACGTCCAGGACGACGGCTACCGCTTCCTGCCCACGCTCGGCGAGGTGGATCTGCATCTGATCCGCGAGGGCAGGCACGAGCAGCTGTGGCAGGCGCTGGGCTCCCATGTGCGCAGCTACGACACCGGGCTGGGGCCGGTCACCGGTACCTCCTTCGCCGTCTGGGCCCCCAATGCGGTGGGGGTGCGGCTGGTCGGCGACTTCAACGGCTGGAACGGCTGCTGCTACCCGATGCGTTCGCTGGGCGCCTCGGGCGTCTGGGAGCTGTTCGTACCGGGGATGGCCGAGGGCACCCGCTACAAGTACGAGATCCGCACCCGCGACGGGCGGCTGATCCAGAAGGCCGACCCGCTGGCCCGCGCCGCCGAGTGCCCGCCCGACACCGCCTCGGTGGTGCACACCTCCAGCTATGAGTGGGGCGACCAGGAGTGGATGGCGGCCCGGGAGGCGGCGCAGCAGCACCGGGCGCCGATGTCGGTCTACGAGGTCCACCTGCCGTCCTGGCGGCCGGGCCTCTCCTACCGGGACCTCGCCGAGGTGCTGCCCGCGTACGTCTCCGACCTGGGCTTCACCCATGTGGAGTTCCTGCCGGTGATGGAGCACCCCTTCGGCGGCTCCTGGGGCTACCAGGTCTCCTACTACTACGCGCCGACGGCCCGGCTGGGCTCCCCGGACGACTTCAAGTTCCTGGTGGACGCGCTGCACCGGGCCGGGATCGGGGTGCTGGTCGACTGGGTGCCAGCGCACTTCCCCAAGGACGACTTCGCACTGGCCCGCTTCGACGGCGAGCCGCTGTACGAGCCGGCCGACCCGCAGCGGGCCGAGCACCCCGACTGGGGCACCCTGGAGTTCGACTACGGCCGCACCGAGGTCCGCAACTTCCTGGTCGCCAACGCGGTCTTCTGGTGCCAGGAGTACCACGTGGACGGGCTGCGGGTGGACGCGGTGGCCTCCATGCTCTACCTGGACTACTCGCGTGAGTACGGCCAGTGGACGCCCAACCGGTACGGCGGGCGGGAGAACCTGGACGCGGTCTCCTTCCTCCAGGAGATGAACGCCACCGTCTACCGGCGCTGCCCCGGCGCGGTGACCTCCGCCGAGGAGTCCACCGCCTGGGACGGCGTCACCCGGCCCACCCATGTCGTCGGCCCCACCGGCATCGGCGGCCTCGGCTTCGGCCTGAAGTGGAACATGGGCTGGATGCACGACTCCCTGGTCTACATGTCCAAGGACCCGGTGCACCGCAAGTACCACCACAACGAGATGACCTTCTCGATGGTGTACGCGTACTCCGAGAACTACATCCTGCCGATCTCCCACGACGAGGTGGTGCACGGCAAGGGGTCGCTGGTCTCCAAGATGCCCGGTGACTGGTGGCAGCAGCGCGCCAACCTGCGGGCCTATCTGGCCTTCATGTGGTCCCACCCGGGCAAGCAACTGCTCTTCATGGGCCAGGAGTTCGCCCAGGGCGCCGAGTTCGACCATGACACCGGGCCGCAGTGGTGGGTGCTGGAGAAGGACTGGCCGGCCAGCGAGGACCACCGGGGCGTGCAGAAGCTGGTGCGCGCCCTCAACCGGACCTACCGCGAGACCCCCGCGCTGTGGGAGCTGGACGCCAGCCCGGACGGCTTCTCCTGGCTGGACGGCGGCGCGGCCGAGGACAATGTCTTCTCCTTCGTCCGCTATGACACCGCCGGGCGCCCGCTGGTGGTGGTCAGCAACTTCTCCCCGGTGGTCCGGCAGGGCTACCGGGTGGGCCTGCCGCACGCCCCGGCGGGATCGCACGGCCTCTGGACCGAGGTGCTCAACACCGACGCCGCGGTCTACGGCGGCAGCGGGGTCAGCAACCCGGACCCGGTCAAGGCCGAGGCGGAGGGCAGGCACGGCCGCGAGCTCAGCGCCGAACTGGTACTGCCGCCGCTGGCCACCATCTGGCTCCGCCCGGCCTGAGCGGGGGCCGGGGTCTCTCCGGCTCAGACCCACTCTCAGTCACGGTCGCGGCGCGGGGCCAGCAGTTCACGGCCCAGCGCCGCGGCCTGGAGCTGGGAGTTGACCTCCAGCTTGGTGAGGATGGCGCGGATCTGGCTGCGGACGGTGGAGAGCGCCACCCAGGACTCCTCGGCGATGGCGCGGGCCCGCTTGCCCTCGGCGAGCGCTCGCAGCACCTCCAGCTCACGGGGGGTCAACCGGTCCAGCAGGCGGTCCCGGTCGGCGGGGCGGCCGGTGCGGTCGGCGACGGTGCGGCGGTGCAGGGCGACCAGTTCGGCCCGCTCGGCGGGGGCCAGTACCGGGAAGCCCGCCGCAGCGTCCACCGCCGCCCGCACCAGGTCCTCGAAGGGCGCCGACTTGGCGACCCAGCCCACCGCGCCCCGGCAGACCGCGGCGGCGACCCGGGACCGGTCGGAGGTGCCGGTGACCACCAGCACCGTCCAGCCGGCCGCGCAGAGCGGGGCCACCAGCTCGACGCCGTCCAGCTCGGTGCCGTCGTCGCCCCGGCCGAGGTCCAGGTCGAGCAGGACCAGGCCGGGCGGCAGCGCGGCGGCCTCGTCCAGCAGGGCGGCGAGGGTACGGCCGGTGGCGCTGCGGGCGTCCAGCGCGTGCCCGCGCAGGGCCAGCACCAGGCTGGTACCGACAAGCCGGTGGTCGTCGATGACAAGAACGGTCACGGTCTTCCCCGGAGGTGGCGGTGGGGGCGGTTCGTGGGCGGGTTCGCCGGGCGGGTTCGCCGGGCGGGTGCGCCGGGCTTGGCCCGTCAGGCGGCGGACGCGTGTGAGCGCGGAGCCTCGGTGGCGGGCAGCTCCAGCACCGCCGTACAGCCCGGCAGCAGCGGGTCTCGGGGCAGCAGCCGGACGGTGCCGCCGTGCTCGGCGAGCAGCCGGGCGCTGACGTAGAGGCCGAGGCCGCTGCCGCCCGCCCCGGAGTCGTGCACCCCGCGCCCCAGCACCTGCTGCTCCGCGCCGGGGGCCAGGCCGGGCCCCTCGTCGGCCACCTCCACCCGGACCCGGCCGTCCCGCAGCCGGGCCGTCACCCGGACCCGGGCGCCGGGGGCGTGCCGCTCGCAGTTGGCGAGCAGATTGGTGGCCGTCTGCGCCACCACGGAGGCGGGCACGGTGGTCCGCAGTCCGGGGTCGGCTGTCAGCTCGACATCGGCGCCGACCGTACGGCGCAGCATCACCAGCCGACGCAGCACCGGCTCCACCTCATGGCCGCCGGGGGCGCCCGGCGGGCGGTCGCCGTCGCGGGCCAGCAACTCCCGCAGCCGCTCCAGCTCGGCTTGGACGGCAGCGCCCAACTCGGCCTGCTCGCCGGGGTCCAGCCGGGAGCCGGTGGCGCGCAGCAGATAGGCGGCGCCGGAGAGCCCGGCGAGCACATTGCGCATCTCATGGTCGCGCTCGGCGGCCTGCCGGGCGCGGTGGTCCGATGCCTGGAGGCGGCCTTCCACCTGGTCGGCCTGGTGCAGGAAGTCGGCGATCAGCGCGGCCAGCACGATCGACAGGCCGAGCAGCCGGAGGGCGGCCGAGGTGAGGTCCGGCGCCCAGGCGGGGTGGCCGGCCAGTACCCGGCCCAGCTGGGCGACGGCGGCCACGGTCAGCCCCAATCCGAGGCGGCTGCGCAGCCGGTCGCGGCGGCGCAGCCCGGTGCGGAGGTGGCCCAGTGCGACGGCGAGCCAGCCGGTGATCACCACCAGGGCGGCCGGGCGGTGTCCGCCCAGGGCGGTGTGCAGGCCCCCGAGGGACGGGCCGAGCAGGCCGCCGGCGGCGGTCAGGGCCACGGCGGCCAGGGCGCCGCGCAGACCCCGGGTCCAGCGGGGCGGGTGGGGGAGCAGAGCGGCGGCCAGCAGCAGGACGAAGCAGCCGGAGGCGGTGAAGCGGGTGGCGGCGAGCCAGCGCAGCGCCTGGTCGGAGCTGGTGTCCACCACCGAGGCGGGCATCAGCACCAGGCTGTGCAGCAGCAGGGCGGCGGCGACATAGGGGTGCGGGCGGCCGATCCCACCGGCCAGCCGGGGGGTGAGGGCGGCGATGCCGACCGCTGCGGCCCCGGCGCCGGCGGCGGCGAGGACGAGCAGCAGATGGGTCTGGCGGAGCGGCAGCAGCCGGCCGGCCGAGCCCGCCGCGACCAGCAGGGCCGTGGCGCCCGCTGCGGCGGCGGTGGCGACCAGGTCGCCGGTCGGTCCCCAGCGGCTCGGGACCCAGGGCAGCGGTCGCCGTGGGGCCCGGTGCTCCCGGCGGGCGGAGGTCTGGTGTCCGGCTGTCATACGCATCCCCCAGCCGCCGAGGCGAACCCCGGCCCGGCCCGGACGCGCAGGCGGCGGGCTGGGACGCGGCCCGCAGGCGGGCAGATCAACGCGGTGCAACCGTACTGCACCGCAGCGTGACGGATAGTAGTCCAGCGCACCGACAACCGGTGCCGAACCGGCGGATTCCCCCCATCGCAACGCCATGCCCGCTAGGGTCCACGCCTGCCGACGTCTGCCCGGGAGCGAGGCGTCCCGGGGTTGTCCGTGGGTGGTTCGCCAACGCGGCAGCTGTGCGTGCCGGGGCGGTGGGCGGGGCAAAGGTCGACGGGCGAGGCACTAGGGTCCACGCCCCCGGGTGCGGCCCGCTGCGCCGGGGCTGGAGCCGGAGCCGAGGCTGGAGCCGGGGCCGGAGCCGGAGCCGGGGCCGGAGTGGCCACCGGGTGGCGGGGCGGCTGTGGGCCGGTCGGTGGGGGCCCGGTGTGTGGCGGCCCGGTCGGTGGGGGTGCTGTCCAGGCTGTGCGTTTCTGCGCCGGGGTCGGGGGCGGCGGGGGCTTCGGGGGCGGCGGGGGCTTCGGGGGCGGCGGGGGCTTCGGGGGCTTCGGGGGCGGTGTCGACATGGACGGTCTCGGACTCGGTGATATCGGTGAACCAGGCCCCGGTGGAACCCCAGAGGGTGCCGGCACAGGCACCGGCGGCGCCGAAGAGGACGGCGGCGGCCAGGCGCCGCAGGGGCCCCGGAACGGCGGTGGGCGTGGGCCGCCGGCGGTGGCGTCCGGGGTCAGGCACCGCCGTCCCACTCCACGATGCCGTGCGCCCGGCGACCGGGCCGCCGGGGGGCGGGCCGCTGCGGCTCGCCGCCCCGGTCACCGGCCGGGCCGCCGGCCGGGTCACGGCCAGGGCCGCCGTCTGCGTCGCTGTCCGGATCGCTGTCCGCACCCTCGCCCGGGCGCAGCGCCCAGGCGAGGGTGCGGGCGCCCCAGATGCCCAGCGCCAGCCCGCCGACGACCAGCGCGCCCGCCCGGGAGAGCAGCCGCTGCCGCCAGAGGCCGACCTGCGGCAGGTGGAACCAGACCCGGCCCCGGACATCGGACGCGTCCCGGCGGCCGGGGTCGTCCACGCGGTTGGCGTCGCCCTTGGTGGTGAAGGAGAGGCCGACCCGGCTGCTGTGGACGGCGACGACCCGGTGGGTGACCAGCTGCTCGCCGCCGCCGGGTGAGCGGCCGGCCCGGAAGGTGACGATGTCACCGGTCCTGATCAGCTCCGGCGGGACCGGCCGGTCCACCACCACTGAGCCGGGCGGGATGGTCGGGGCCATGCTGCCGGTGAGGACGGTGAGCACCGAGCCGTGCACCGCCAGGGGGAGCAGCGTGAGCGCCAGGGCCAGCGCGCCCGCCGCCGTGGCGGCCAGCAGGAGCAGCGCATGGCCGGCCGTGCGCAGCACGCGGGCACGCCCGGCGGGTGCGCTGCGGGGGCCGCGCGGCGGCCCGGGCTCCGCCGGCGTGGTGCGGCCGAGGCCGCGAAGGCGCCGCACTCCCCCGGCTCCGCCCTGCGCCGTGCGCCCGGCTGCGGGGCGACGGTGCGTTCCCCTCGCCCGGGGAGCGGTGGTCGCCATACAGATGATCTCCCGCTCTTGCCTGCCGCCCGGCCGGTGGGCCGCCGGGCGGTATGTGCGTCGCGGCCGGAGGCCCTGACACCGGTCGCCCGGTCGATCCTTGCCGTCCGGCGGTCGCCACGCATCGTCAAAAGTGGGGATAGGCGCTTACCGCGCTTTGGTGATGTGCGGGGTGGGCGCACCCCGGCACAGTTGTCGTCAGACGCCGCACCGGCAGGGAGGTGCGGACGGGCAGCTGCCCCGCCCTGTCGGGTGCAGCGGCGGGCGGGCGGACATGAGGGCGGTCGGGACGGGATGAGCGTGTTCAGGAGCAGCAGGAAGGTCGCCGCGCTCGCCGGATCGGTATCCCTGGCCGCCGCTGCGGTGGCCGTCACCGGAGGGACGTATGCCTGGTTCACCGATACGCAGAACACCGGCTCCACGACGGTGCAGTCCGGCACGCTCACCTTCGGCTCCGCCTCCACCGCCCCGGGGCCGTCGGCGACCGACCTGGTGCCGGGCAGCCCACTGCCTACGCTCACGGCCGTCTTCACCGGCAGCGGCTCGCTGAGCGGCAAGGTACGGCTCGCCCTGCACCGGGACGGCGCCGAGGGCCCTGCCAAGACCTTCGGTTCACCAACGGCCGGTCCATCAAGCGGAAGCGTCCAGGCCGTCCGGGAGGCCGACCTCAAGTACTTCCATCTGCACATCACCATCGAGCGTCGCGGCAGCGGCGGCCGGTACCTCGGGGGGAAGGAGTTCGACATCGACCTGGACGACGCCTTGGCCCACAGCCTGGGGCCCAATGCACCGCAGTCCGGGGACGTCCCATACACCCGGACCGACGCGGACTACGCCGGGTTCGCGGACTACTTCAAGCTCGACCCGGGCGACCAGCAGCGGGTCACCGTCACCGGCCGGATCGATGAGCACGCCGGGAACAGCATCCAGGGCAGGACCCTGGTCTACAGCCTCACGGCCACGCTGATGCAGCTTCAGGCACCCGACGCCACGGTGGCCGAGTAGCCGGGACCAGCAGGCCGGGTGTCGAGGTCCGGCCCCGTACGACCGGGGGGCCGTGGACGGTCGGGGGACCGTCCGACGGGAGCCGGACCCGACGCCGAGGGGCCCGCGCGGGGTAGGGGGATTCCCCGGCGCGGGAGAGGGAGCCCAGGGGGAGAAGGGCTCCAGGGGGGAGACTCGCCGAGGGGGGACCGAGGGGCGAGACGTGGGCGGCCGTCCGGGAGGAGTCCCGGGCGGCCGTCCGCGCCCCCCATCCCCCACCGGCCGGCCACCGACCGCCGACCACCGACCGCCGGCCGCCCCGCTGCCCACTGCCGGCCGGCTGCCGACCGCCCGCACCCTCGGCCACGCGCCCGTCCATATTTTCGACCGCGCTTCCACGGCCCGGCCGCGCTCCGGCCGAGGCCCCTGCCTGGCCCTTCTTCCCGGGACCTCCGTCCCCCGTCCCCGTCCGGGGCCCGCCGTCGTGGCCGAGCGCATCCGGGACGCGGGTATGGTCGAGAGCGTGCCTCGGCGCGGCGCCGGCAGTGCGCCCGGAGCAGGACGGCACAGCAGGCCCATGGAACGGAGAAGAACGCGTGGCGCGCAGCGTGTACGTGACCGGCATCGGTCGCGGGGACGGCCGGCAGGTGGTCGAGCTGGGGGTCATGGAGCTGCTGACCCGCCATGTGGACCGGGTCGGGGTCTTCCGTCCGCTGGTCCACACCGCCGCAGCGGGCGGCCCCGGGACCGACCATGTGGTGGAGCTGCTGCGCGGCCGCTACCGGATCGACCTGCCCTCGGCGGACCTCTACGGCCTCACCTATGAGGAGGCCACCGCCCTCCAGGCCGAGCGCGGCGTGGACGAGCTGGTCTCCGTGCTGGTGGAGCGGTTCCGTACGCTGGAGCGCAAGTGCCAGGCGATGCTGGTGCTCGGTACCGACTTCGCGGACACCAGCATCCCGGACGAGCTGGCCTTCAACGCCCGGCTGGCCAATGAGTTCGGAGCCTGGGTGCTGCCGGTGGTCGGCGGCCTGCGGGAGAGCGCCGACGCGGTGGTCGCCGAGGTACGCAATGCCTATCGCGCCTACACCGACCTGGGCTGCAACACCCTCGCCATGGTCGCCAACCGGGTGACCCCGGCGGACAAGCAGCAGATCGCCCGCCGACTGACCACCCGCCCGCCCGTCCCCTGCTACATCCTGCCCGAGGAGCCGGCGCTGGCCGCGCCCACCGTGGCCCAGGTGGTCCAGGCCACCGGCGCGGAGGTGCTGCTCGGCGACGCCACCGGGCTGGCCCGCGACGTCCGGGGGTTCGTCTTCGGCGGCGCCACCCTGCCGACCTTCCTGGCCGCCCTCACCGAGGGCGCCATGGTGGTCACCCCCGGGGACCGCGCCGACCTGCTGGTCGGCACGCTCGCCGCACATGCCGCCAGCTCCCCGCCGATAGCCGGCGTGCTGCTCACCCTCGGCATCCGCCCCGGCCCCGATGTGATGGCACTGGCCGGTCGGCTGGCCCCCGGCACCCCGGTCGTGGTGGCCCCGGAGGGCAGCTGGGTCACCGCCGCCTCGCTCTCCGGCCTGGAGGGGCGGCTCACCGCCGCCAGCCCGCGCAAGGCGGAGACCGCCCTGGGCCTCTTCGAGCTCCATGTCGACACCGCCGAGCTGATCAGCCGGATCGAGCTGAGCCGCTCGGAGCGGGTGACCCCGATGATGTTCGAGCACGTCCTGCTGGAGCGGGCCCGGGCGGACCGCCGCCATGTGGTGCTGCCCGAGGGCACCGAGGAGCGGGTGCTGCGCGCCGCCGAGGTGCTGCTGCGGCGCAATATCTGCGACCTGACCCTGCTCGGCGACCAGGACACCATCCGCCGCCGCGCGGCCGACCTCGGGGTGGACCTCGGCCTGGACACCGGGGCGGAGGAGCGGAGGGCCGGTGGCGCGGTCGCCCGCATCGTGGACCCGGCCACCTCCCCGCTGCGGGAGAACTTCGCCGAGGTCTACGCCAAGCTCCGGGAGCACCGGGGCGTCACCGCCGAGCTCGCCTATGACGTGGTGGCCGATGTCTCCTACTTCGGCACCCTGATGGTCCAGGAGGGTCTGGCGGACGCCATGGTCTCCGGCGCGGTCCACTCGACGGCCGCGACCATCCGCCCCGCCTTCGAGATCATCAAGACCGCGCCGGGCGCCGCCATCGTCTCCTCGGTCTTCTTCATGTGCCTGGCCGATCGGGTGCTGGTCTACGGGGACTGCGCGGTCAACCCCGCCCCGGACGCCCGGCAGCTGGCCGACATCGCCATCCAGTCGGCCGGGACCGCCGCCCAGTTCGGTGTGGAGCCCCGGGTGGCGATGCTCTCCTACTCCACCGGCACCTCGGGCTCCGGCGCGGATGTCGACAAGGTCCGCGAGGCCACCGCGCTGGTCCGCGAGCAGCGGCCGGACCTGCTGGTGGAGGGGCCGATCCAGTACGACGCGGCGGTGGACCCGGGCGTGGCCGCGACCAAGCTGCCCGGTTCCCAGGTGGCGGGCCGCGCCACCGTCCTGGTCTTCCCCGACCTCAACACCGGCAACAACACCTACAAGGCCGTGCAGCGCTCGGCCGGTGCGGTGGCGGTGGGCCCGGTGTTGCAGGGGCTGCGGAAGCCGGTCAACGACCTGTCACGCGGCGCCCTGGTGCAGGACATCGTCAATACGGTCGCGATCACCGCCGTGCAGGCCCAGGGCCGGAGCGAGCGGTGACCGGCGTCCCACCGACCGAGGAGCCGACCCCCGTGAGCCCCGATCCCCTGACCCCGGACGCCGTGACTCCGGACGCCGTGACTCCGGGCGGCGGCCGTGGGGCCACCCGGGTCCTCGTCCTCAACTGCGGCTCCTCGTCGGTGAAGTACCGGCTGGTCGACATGGCGGACGGCCGCAGGCTGGCCGGCGGCCTGGCCGAGCGGATCGGCGAGGGCGACGGCGGCCGTATCGTCCACACGTCCGGCAGCGGGAAGCCGCGCGAGCAGAGCCATCTCTTCCCCGACCATGCGGCGGCACTCAAGGCGGTGGCCGAGGAGCTGCGCGCCGACGGCCTGGGCCTGGACGCCCCCGGCCTGGCCGCGGTGGGGCACCGGGTGGTGCACGGCGGCACCCGGTTCACCGCACCGACCCTGGTCACCGACGAGGTGCTGGACGAGGTCCGTGCGCTGACCCCGCTGGCACCGCTGCACAACCCGGCCAATGTCACCGGGATCGAAGTGGCCCGGTCGCTCCGCCCCGACCTGCCGCAGGTGGCCGTCTTCGACACCGCCTTCCACGCCACGCTGCCGGAGCACGCCGCCCGCTATGCCCTGGACCGGGCGGTGGCCGACCGGTACTCGGTGCGCCGCTACGGGTTCCACGGCACCTCGCACCAGTACGTCTCCCGCTCCACGGCCGCGCTGCTGGGCAGGGACCCGGCCGAGGTCAATGTGATCGTGCTGCACCTGGGCAACGGTGCCTCCGCCTCGGCGGTGGCCGGCGGGGTCTGCGTGGAGACCTCCATGGGGATGACGCCGCTGGAGGGCCTGGTGATGGGCACCCGGTCGGGCGACATCGACCCGGCGGTGGTCTTCCATCTGCACCGGGTGGGCGGCCTGTCGGTCGACGCCCTGGACGAACTGCTCAACCGCCGCAGCGGGCTGCTGGGCCTCTGCGGGGAGAACGACATGCGGGAGATCGTCCGCCGCCGGGAGCAGGGCGACGCCGAGGCCGGGACCGCCTTCGATGTGTACATCCACCGGCTGCGCAAGTACATCGGCGCCTACTGCGCCGTGCTGGGCCGGGTGGACGCGCTGGCCTTCACCGCCGGTGTCGGCGAGAACTCCGCCCCGGTGCGGTCCGCCGCGACGGCGGGCCTGGAGGGGCTCGGCATCGCGGTCGACCCCGCGCGCAACGCCCTGCCGCCGCAGGGTCCCCGGCTGATCTCGGCCGACCACTCCCGGGTGGCGGTGGCCGTGGTGCCGACCGACGAGGAGTTCGAGATCGCCCGGCAGACCTTCGCGCTGGTGCACCGGTCCCGGGGGTGAACCGCCGCCGACCGTCCCACGAGCCGTCCGCATTCCGAGACAATTCACAGGCGATCAGAGCCTAAACGACCGGAATGCACCTATAGCACGAACGGATAGAATGATCCATATGCGCCGAGCGAAAATTGTCTGCACCCTGGGTCCGGCGACGGACAGCTACGAACAGCTGAAGGCCGTCGTCGAGGCCGGGATGAACGTGGCCCGCCTCAATATGAGCCACGGCTCCCACGCCGAGCACGAAGGCCGGTACCTCAAGGTCCGCCAGGTCTCCGAGGACTCCGGCCGCGCCATCGGCGTGCTGGCCGACCTCCAGGGCCCCAAGATCCGCCTTGCCACCTTCGCCGAGGGTCCCGTCACCGTCGAGAGCGGCGACGAATTCATCATCACCACCGAGGACGTCCCCGGTGACCAGCACATCTGCGGCACCACCTACAAGGGCCTGCCCAGCGATGTGAAGAAGGGCGACCCGGTCCTGATCAATGACGGCGCGGTCGCGCTGGAGGTCGTCAGCGTCGACGGCCCCCAGGTGAAGACCGTGGTGGTCGAGGGCGGCGTGCTCTCCAACAACAAGGGCATCAACCTCCCCGGTGCGGCCGTCAATGTGCCCGCGCTGTCGGAGAAGGACGTCGAGGACCTGCGGTTCGCGCTGCGCCTCGGCGTCGACATGGTGGCCCTCTCCTTCGTCCGCAACGCCGCGGACATCGAGCGGGTCCACGCGGTGATGGACGAGGAGGGCCGCCGGGTCCCCGTCATCGCCAAGATCGAGAAGCCGCAGGCGGTGGAGGCGATGCAGGAGATCGTCCTCGCCTTCGACGCCGTGATGGTCGCCCGTGGCGACCTGGCCGTGGAGTACCCGCTGGAGCGGGTGCCGCTGGTCCAGAAGCAGCTGATCACGCTCTGCCGGCAGAACGCCAAGCCGGTCATCGTCGCCACCCAGATGATGGAGTCGATGATCCACGCCTCCCGGCCGACCCGCGCCGAGGCGTCCGACGTGGCCAACGCCATCCTGGACGGCACCGACGCGGTGATGCTCTCCGCCGAGAGCAGCGTCGGCAAGTACCCGGTCGAGACGGTCCGCACCATGAGCCGGATCATCGAGGCCGCCGAGGAGGAGCTGCTCTCCCGCGGCCTCCAGCCGCTCAACCCGGGCCGCAAGCCGCGCACCCAGGGCGGTTCCATCGCCCGCGCCGCCTGCGAGCTGGGCGACTTCCTCTCGGCCGAGGCGCTGGTGGCGTTCACCAAGTCCGGTGACACCGCCCGCCGGCTCTCCCGCTACCGCTCGCCGATCCCAGTGATCGCCTTCACCCCGGACGCGGGCACCCGCAACCAGCTCCAGCTCAGCTGGGGCGTGGAGACCTTTGTCTCCGCCCAGGTGGAGAACACCGACGCGATGGTCGCGCAGGTCGACGAGGAGCTGCTGGAGTTGGGCCGCCTCCAGGCGGGCGACACGGTGATCGTCACCGCCGGCTCCCCGCCCGGCGTTCCCGGCACCACCAACATGGTCCGGGTGCACCACCTCGGCGAGAACGCCACTGCCTGACGATAGGTCAGCATGACGGCGCGGGGCGCCTCCTGGAAAAAGGGGGCGTCCCGCGCCGTCGTCGTTCAGCCGTCGTAGGGCTCGCCGTCGGTGTAGAGGTGCATGCCCGGGATCTTCAGGGTGCCGCCGAACTGCCCGGCCTGCACGGCCTTGACGCCGGTCAGCTCCAGGTCCAGCGGGACCGGCACCTTGCCGATGAGGTCGTACAGGAACTTCGGCAGGGTGTCCGGGGTGAGGGTGATCGCGCCCACGTCCGGGACCGGGACGCCGACCAGCCTGGAGAGATGGCCGGTGAGCGACTCGGTGTACATCACGATCGGGCCGCTGCGCATGGTCGAGGTGGAGCCGGGGCGGCTCTTCACATGGGTGGTCCTGGCGTTGTACTCGATGGTCGACATGTCCAGGTCGCCGATGTCGATGCTGTCCACGGTGAACTTCAGCACCCGCTTGGCGGTGCCGGAGCTGGTCGTGACCTCGACCACGCCGCCGAACACCGCGCCGTGCAGCGCCAGGCGGCTGGACTTCAGGGTCCAGGGCTGGTCCGGCACGACTCCCCCGCCGGGCTCCGTCCTGGCCTTCAGCCCGGAGGCGTCGGTGGCGCACAGCGGGTCCACATCGGCGCTCTCGGAGGGCATGGGCGTGGACGCGGGCGTGGCCGTGACCGAGGGCGAGCCGGTGGTCTCGGCGGCTGCCGCCTTGGCGGCGGTGTCCTTGGCCGTCTTGGGCTTGGGTGCCCTGCCGCCCTTCCCCGCCGGGGTCGACGGCTGGGGGGTCGACGGCTGGGGGGTCGACGGCTGGGGGGTCGACGGCTCGGGCGTCGTGTTCTCGGGCGAGGGGTCGGCAGGCGGCGGCGATATCGAGGTCGATGACGCCGACGGCGAGGGCGAGGACGACGCCGAACCGCCGGTCAGCAGGTCGCCGACCCCGCCGAGCAGGTCGCCGATCAGGCCCTGGGACTGCGCATGGGCAGCGGCGGTGCCCCGGGTCGCCGAGGCGGCCGGAACGGCCAGGGCCGCAGGCACCCGGACCGCCCGGGTGAGCCTGCGGGCCGCCGACGCGTCCAGGGTGCCGCGCGAGACGGACGTGGGCCCCGACGTGGGCCCCGACGCGGGCCCGGACGCGGCCTCGGTCGGGTCCGGCGCCGTGGTGTCGGCGGGCTCGGTCGGCTCGGCGGGCTCGGTCGGCTGGGGCGCGGGCGTGCTGGACTCCAGCGCCGAGGGCTCGGCGGTCGGTGAGCCGCCGCCCGGGGCGGGCTCGGAGCTGCCGTTCCCGGTCGCCGACGGGGTGGCGTCCGGCACGGGGGTGTCCGTCGCGGTGGCGCAGGTCCGGGCCCCCGCCTTGGCCGAGGACTCGTCCGCCAGCGCCAGGGTCGGCGTGTAACCGGCGCCCATCAGCAGCGCGGTGGGGACGGCGGCGATGGCCAGCACCCTGCCTGCGGGCAAGTGCAGCCTGCGGCGCAACTGCCCGCGCGGGGCCGCGTGGCGAGGGCCACCGGCGGGCGGTCTCGACCCCTCGTCGCTGATGTCCTCGTCCGTCATCGGGCCTCCCCTGCGGCACCGGCACCCTGCTCACCCGGCTCCGAGCCCCCGAGGGCGTCGGCCTCGGCAGCCCCGGAGCGCTGCACGGGCAGCCCATCGGTCGGCGGCACGACGGTCGGCGGCGCAGCAGGCGGCGGTACGGCAGTCGGCGGCGCAACAGGCGGCGGCGGAACGGTCACGGACTTCACCGGCGCCGGGGCGGCCGGTTCCTTGAGCGGGGCCCAGGCGGCCATCAGCCCGCCCCCGATGAGGCCGGGGACAAGGCCGAACCCGAAGCCGCCGAGGTTGGAGACCGGGATGGAGACCAGGGCCAGCAGGATGGTCGCCACACCGGCGAAGACCCGGGTCATGGGCTGCACCCAGACACTGACGCCGAGCACCATCATCAGCACGCCGATGATCAGGGCTCCGGCCCCGCCGGTGGTGGCCATGGCGAACGTCAGCCCGCCGAGGCTCAGATGCGCGTACGGGAAGTACAGGATGGGCAGTCCCGCGATGATCGCCAGCAGACCGCCCCAGAAGGGTCGGCGCTGGCACCAGTCCCGGAATCTGCGGAAGGTCCGGATGAAGGCGCCGACGTCATCGGGCCGCACGGGCGCGGACGCGCTGGTCACGTTGCAGCTCCCTGTGGAGTAGCAGCTGGTGGTGCAGAGGTGGGGAGGAGCCCGGGGCGGCCCCTCCCCACCGCTCGGTCGTCAGACCCGGCGGCCGTCGGACCGGGAGGAGGAGTGCGGCCGATCCGCATGACGGCGGATCAGAAGCACTCGGAGACGCCCTTCTTGACGGTCAGGTGCAGGCCGTTCAGCTTGAAGGTACCGGCCGAGGTGGCCCACGCGGTCTGCTTCACACCGTCGAGGGACGCCTTGTCGGCCTCCTGTGCAAAGGAGTTCTCGAACTGGGCGCCGGCGCCCAGCTGGCCCGCCGCCGCACGGTCCGCCGGGTTGACGTTGCCCTTGGAGATGGCCCCGGCGGCGACACCGATGTTGATGTTGGTGAAGGTGGCGTCCGCGCTGAGGTCGTCCAGGTCGATGTAGAGGTTCTCGGCCTCGACGGGCTTCTTCGGATTGTCGCCGGCGTTGATGTTCAGCGACACCTTGCCGATCAGCGGGGCGTCCAGCACCACCGACTGGCACAGCTTGTTGATGGTCGCGTTCTTGAAGGACGAGACCGCGACCGCGTGCGGCACACCCGCCTTCTCGACGTCCACCGAGCCGTACTGGGCGAAGCCGGTGCCCTCAAGGTGTCCGGCGGAGACCTTGAACTGCTGGCCGGAGACATTGATCGACGCGGCCAGCGCGCCCTGGGCCACGCTGACGCCGATCGCGGCGGTGGCCGCGATGGTCGGCACCATCACGACGGCGAACCGCGTCCAGCGGGTCTTGCCGTAAGTCTGGGACATACATGTCCTCCTTCTCGGACGTACACCTCCGGCCGTGGTGCCTCACCGGGCCCTGGCCTGGGATGGGGAGAAGAGCTACGTCCTCGGGAAGGAGCGCCGTCGGCTCCGTCGGCGCGTGTCGTCCAACCGACGTCATCGGCGATCACCCCCGAGCGACAACCAGCGACCGTGCGGGGTGCACGGCCGATGAGGGCAGGCTTCGCCGGGACGGCGAAGACCCCCCTGCCCCCAAGGCGCCGGCCGGAGCCGGAACCTGCCCGGTGGGGACCCCCGCTTCGCCCTCCCGGCCGGCTGCCGGCGTGGGGAGCAAGGGACCGAGCGTGGCCGATCGTGGTCCAAACCACGCGCCAGCACAAGACCTCCATTACTGACGAGTAATCCAACACTTCGGCCGACCGGCCACGCTGAGCATCCGGCGGACACGGAGCGTCAACTCACGCAGATGCAGGGAGGGAGCGGCCTTGCGAAACAGGGACAAAAAACCCCGGGGTGGCCACTCGCCGTGACCACCCCGGGGTGTTATCAAGATTTGGTAAAGCTCCTTCATTGTCGCCAAATCACCGTGGCACCGAAGGTCGCCCTCGGTGCCTCAGAAGAGCACCCGGGCCAACGCCGTCCTGGCCTTGGCCACCCGGGGGTCCTCCGCTCCGATCACCTCGAAGAGGCCCAGCAGATGGACCCGCGCCCGGTCGCGGTCCTCCCCCGCCGTACGGCCCACCGTGTCGACCAACCGCCCGAAGGCGTCCTCGACATGACCGCCCACCAGGTCCAGGTCGGCCGCGTCCAGCTGTGCCTGGACGTCCTTCGGGTCTTCCGCCGCGGCCTTGCGTACGGCCTGCGCGTCCTTGTCCCGCACCCGCTGGAGCAGCTCGGCCTGGGCCAGGCCCAGCTTGGCCTCCTCGCTGCCCGGCCGGTCGGCCAGCACATTCCGGTACGCCTGGATGGCACCGCCCAGGTCACCCCGGTCCAGCGCGTCATGCGCCGCCGCCAGGGTCGGGTCCTCGGGTACCGCCGGGGCCGCGGCCTCGCCGGGCTCCCCCGCCTCGGCCGCGCCGAGCCCGGTGATGCCGAACCGCTGCTCGGCCACCAGGATCAGCTGGTCCAGGTACTGGCGGGCCTGGGCCTCGTTCACCGCGCCCTGGAAGAGCGGCACCAACTGGCCCGCCACCACCGCCATCACCGACGGGATGGACTGGATGCCGAACTGCGCCGCCAGCATCTGGTTGGCATCGACGTCGATCTTCGCCAGGACGAACCGCCCGGCGTACTCCTCGGCCAGCCGCTCCAGGATCGGGCTGAGCTGCTTGCACGGCCCGCACCACTCGGCCCAGAAGTCGACCACGACGGGCGCTTCCGCCGAGCGTTGGACGACCTCCGCCTCGAAGGTCTCCTCGGTGACGTCGACGACGAGGGACTCCGGCGCCGGGGGTGCACCTCCCGCCGCTACCTGGCGGGCCCGCTCGGCCCGCGACTGCTCCGCCTTCTGGGCGGCTTCGCCGGCCGCCTTCACCGCGGCGAGGTCGACCACGCCGCGCATGGACATGTTCCGTGGCTGCATGGCTCTATCCTCCCCCGTCCGAAGGGGTGCGGACGCCATCCCCCCGAAGGCCGCCGCACCCGAGTGTCGCCATCGCGCCCGGAACGCCCCTGCCCGGGTGCCCACGACCCGGGCCGGACACCGCCCGGCAGCCGCACGCTCCGTACCCGCCCACCCCGCCGGATCGCGGGGCCGGGGGCCGCTGCGCGCGCCATGGCGCCCGGTTCCGGGCCCTGCGCTGGACCTGTCGGCACGGGTCCCCACCCGCGCCCTGGTTGCCGCTGCTTTTCGCTACGGCTCGTAGCGTATCTTCGGGCGCCCCGGCGGAACACACCGCCGGAGACGCCGCCGTCGTGAAACAGCTCACTCCGCGCACCGCCCCCGTGCCCCGGGGCCGCCCGCGTACGGGTATACCCTCGCCCGACAGCACCGACGCTGCCTGCCGCGCTCCCCTGCCACCCCTGCGCCGCACCCCACCCATGCGCCCCTCCCCACCCAGGAGACCGCTCGTGGCCTTACCGACGGACGCCTCCGCCCGCGCCAAGGGCCGGCCGCGCAACGCCGCGACCGACCGGGCCATCCTCGACGCCACCCGCGCCGCCCTCGCCGACC
The DNA here is from genome assembly GCF_003258605.2 of Peterkaempfera bronchialis. Classification (NCBI taxonomy): domain Bacteria; kingdom Bacillati; phylum Actinomycetota; class Actinomycetes; order Kitasatosporales; family Streptomycetaceae; genus Peterkaempfera; species Peterkaempfera bronchialis. The sequence continues at coordinate 4,674,724 of NZ_CP031264.1, read as the reverse complement.
TGGGCTGGGGCGGGCTGACCATGGGGCAGGTCGCGGTCCGCGCGGGGGTGGCCAAGACCACCGTCTACCGCCGCTGGCCGTCCAAGAACGAACTGGTGGTGGACGCCGTCGCGGACCTCTTCGACGACCTAGAGATGGCCGACCTGGGCTCGCTGCGCGCCGATGTGGAGGCTGTGGTGCACCGGTTCGCCGCGCTGCTCTCCCGGCCCGAGACGCAGGCGGCGCTGCTGGCGCTCTTCGCCGAGGGCACCCGGGACCCGCTGCTGCGCCGCCGCATCCGGGAGGCCATCGTGGACCCGCAGAAGCGGCTGGTCCGCCAGGGCCGGACCAATGCCCAGGCGCGCGGCGAACTCCCGCCCGACCAGGACGAGGCAGCCGCCCGGGAGGAGGTGGACCTCATCTTCGACACCATCGCGGGCGCCGTGGAGCACCGCATCCTGGTCAGCGGCCAACCCGCCTCCGAGTCCTGGGTCCGCCGCTTCACCACCCTGCTGCTGGCCCCGCTCTCCGGCCTCCCCCCGACACCCGAGCAGGCCCGACCCGAGCAGGCAGGACACAGGCAGGCATGACGAGGGAGGGGCGTCACGGGTCAGTCTCCGTGGCGCCCCTCCGGTCCGTACCCCGGGCTCCCCCGGGCTCCCCCGGCCTCCCCCGGCCTCAGAAGCCCGGCGGCTCGGTGTAGGTGCCCCACTCCTCGCGCAGCGCGTCGCAGATCTCGCCCAGCGTGGCCTCTGCCCGCACCGCCTCCAGCATCGGCGGCACCATGTTCGCCCCGGACCGGGCGGCCTCCAGCATCGCCGCGATCCCGGCCCGCACGGCCGCGTCGTCGCGGGCTGCCCGGCGTTCGGTCAGCAGCCTCACCTGCTCGGTCTCCACCTCATGGCTGACCCGCAGGATCTCCAGGTCGGAGGTGACCGTGGAGGTGTGGCAGTTGACGCCGACGACCCGCTTCTCGCCCTTCTCCAGCGCCTGCTGGTAGCGGAACGCCGACTCGGCGATCTCGCCCACGAACCAGCCGTCCTCTATCCCGCGCAGGATGCCCGCCGTCATCGGCCCCACCGGGTGCTCGGCCCCGCCGTTGCGCTCGCCCATGCGGCGGATCCGCTCGAAGATCGCCTCCGCCTCGGCCTCGATCCGGTCGGTGAGCGCCTCCACGTACCAGGAGCCGCCCAGCGGGTCGGCGACATTGGCGACCCCGGTCTCCTCCATCAGCACCTGCTGGGTGCGGAGCGCGATCTCCGCCGCCTGTGCCGAGGGCAGCGCCAGGGTCTCGTCCAGGGCGTTGGTGTGCAGCGAGTTGGTGCCGCCGAGGACGGCCGACAGCGCCTCCACGGCGGTGCGCACCACGTTGTTGTACGGCTGCTGCGCGGTGAGCGAGACCCCGGCGGTCTGGGTGTGGAAGCGCAGCCACTGCGCCTTGTCGGTCCTCGCCCCGTACACCTCGCGCATCCAGCGGGCCCAGATGCGGCGGGCGGCGCGGAACTTGGCGATCTCCTCGAAGAAGTCCAGGTGGGCGTCGAAGAAGAAGGAGAGGCCGGAGGCGAAGGCGTCCACGTCCAGTCCCCGGGAGAGGCCCAGTTCCACATAGCCGAAGCCGTCGGCCAGGGTGAAGGCCAGCTCCTGCGCGGCCGTGGCTCCGGCCTCCCGGATGTGGTAGCCGGAGACCGAGAGCGGCTTGTAGGCGGGGATGCCGGCCGCGCAGTACTCCATCAGGTCGCCGATCAGCCGCAGATGCGGCTCGGGGGCGAAGAGCCACTCCTTCTGGGCGATGTACTCCTTGAAGATGTCCGTCTGGAGGGTCCCGTTGAGCACCCCCGGGTCCACGCCCTGGCGCTCGGCGGCCACCAGGTACATGCAGAAGACCGGGACGGCCGGCCCCGAGATGGTCATCGAGGTGGTGACCTCGCCCAGCGGGATGCCCTCGAAGAGCACCTCCATGTCGGCGGCCGAGTCGATCGCCACCCCGCAGTGGCCCACCTCGCCCAGCGCACGCGGGTCGTCGGAGTCGCGGCCCATCAGGGTCGGCATGTCGAACGCCACCGAGAGGCCGCCGCCGCCCGCGTCCAGGATCATCCGGTAGCGCTCATTGGTCTGCCGGGCGTTGCCGAACCCGGCGAACTGCCGGATGGTCCAGGCCCGGCCCCGGTACCCGGTGGGGTGCAGCCCCCGGGTGAAGGGGTACTCGCCGGGCCAGCCGATCCGCTCGAAGCCCTCCACGGGCTGCCCGGGCGCGGGCCCGTAGACGGGCTCGACCGTGTCCCCGGAGAGGGTGGTGAAGTCCGCATCGCGCTTCCGCGCGTTGTCGTACCGCTGCTGCCAGCGGCTCCGGCCCGCCTCGATCTCCTCGGCATCCATGCCGCGACCCCGCTCCCGTGCGATTACTAGGACGTCCAACCAATTTACTCGGACGTCCTAGTATTTGTCGACGGGAACGGGCGGCCCCTTCCCCTCGGGAAGGAACCGCCCGCCGCACAGCCTCGGGTCAGACGCCGACCGGCTCCGGTACCGCCTTCTGCGGCGCCGCGTCGCGCACCACCCGGCGCTCGGCGAAGAACGACGCCAGCGGGATGGTCCCGGCCAGCAGCACCAGCACCAGCTTGCCCAGCGGCCACTTCAGCTTCATGCCCAGCAGGAACGCCACCACGAAGTAGGCCATGTAGAGGTAGCCGTGCAGCTGCGCCACATAGAGCGTGGCGTCCTTGCCCGCGCCGAAGCCGTACTTGGCGACCATGAAGCCGCACAGCAGCAGCAGCGCGCAGCCGGTCGCATAGGCCAGCACCCGGTACCAGGTCAGCAGGGGGTTCGACTTCACGGCGTTCGCCTCACATGCCAGGGGTCCAGGCGGCACGTCCGGACTCGGCACCGCCTCCCCGAGGGTAACCCCGCCCGGCGAGCGCGCTCAGCGGCGGGTCGCGGGCTCGGCGGTGTCGGCGTGGCCGGTGGTGGGGGCGGGCTCGGGGTCGGCGAAGTCGCCGGCGGCGATGCGGAGCGGGCGGAGGATGTCGAAGATCTCCTGGCACCGGTCGGGGTCGTACTCGTCCAGGCCGAACTCCATGGCCATCAGGTCGCGGGTGGCGGCCTCCACGACCCGGCGGCCCTGGTCGGTGATGGCGGCGAGCACGCCCCGGCCGTCGAGCGGGTTGGGGCGGCGGGAGACCAGGCCGGCCCGCTCCAGGCGGTCGACGGTGTTGGTGACGCTGGTGGGGTGGACCATCAGCCGCTCGCCGATCTTGGAGAGCGAGAGCTCCCCGGTCCGGCTGAAGGTGAGCAGCACCAGCGCCTCATAGCGGGCGAAGGTGAGCCCGTACGGCTTGACCACCGCGTCGACCCGGCCGAGCAGGATCTGGTGGGCGCGCATGATCGACGTGATCGCGGCCATCGCGGGGACGGTTCCCCAGCGCCTGGCCCACAGGTCGTCGGCGCGGGCGATCGGGTCGAAGTCAAGGCTGAGCGGCTTGGGCACGCCCCCACCGTACCGGCGCCGGGGCGGGCGGCCGAGGTCGGTCCACAGGCCGGTCCACAGGCCGGTCGCCGGGGCGGCCGGTGGCGGAGATCCGCCGCTGCGGCGGCCGGTCCGCGCCGGGGTGATCCGCGGTCGCGTGTCGGTGCGCGGACGCCGTGGCCACCCCCCGCCACCTGGAAGGACCGGCCGCCCGTCGTCCGGTGATCACCCGGCGGATCGCCCGCGCCCCACCCACCGCGCCTGGGTCGGCCCCGCAGCCGACGACCGGTTGGCGGCTGTCGGACGGGCAGCGGGCGTCGGGGCCGTGGCGAGAGTCCGCCAATAGATGAACGAGACCTGTCAATTCAGGTCTTCAATTGTCATGCTTCTCGCCAGCCAGCTCCGTACGGCGTCCGCGCCCACCCAGCGCGCACGCCGTGAGACCGCACGGAGCAGCACGTCAGCGCCCGTTCCGCCCACGAAGGCGTTCACCCGACGCCCCGGAGCGAGGCGCGACCGCGCACCCGCGGTGGTACCGAAAGGGAACACAGTGAAGCGAAAGCTGACAGCCGGAGCCCTCCTCTCGGCCTCGGCCATGCTCGTCGTGGGCATACAGGCGAGCACCGGTACGGCCAATGCCCTTCCCGGGTCGCTCTCGGGTCCGGCCGCCGCCGGGCAGCGAGCCCAGCTGGTCGAGCAGGCCACCACCCAGGCGCCCGGCCTGGCCCGGTCGCTGGCCCTCGGCAGCCAGGAGAAGCTGGTCGTCAGGGATGTCGTGGTGGACGCCGATGGCACCCGCCACCTGCGCTACGACCGCACCTACGGCGGCCTGCCCGTGCTCGGCGGCGACCTGGTGGTGCACCAGACCGCCGGCGGCGCCGTGAAGTCCGTGGACCGGGCCACCGGCCGCGCCCTCGACCTGAAGAGCCTCACCCCCGGCCTCACCTCGGCCAAGGCCGCCGCCAAGGCGACCACCACCGTCAAGGCGCTGGTGGGCGACACCTCCGACAAGGACGAGGCGCCGCTGGCGGCGGTCGGCACGGCCGACGCCCCGCAGCTGGTCGTCTGGGCCGCCTCGGGCACCCCCCGGCTGGCGTACGAGACCGTGGTCAGCGGCACCCGCGCCGACGGCACCCCGAGCGAGCAGCATGTGGTCACCGACGCCGCCTCGGGCGCCGTGCTCCAGCAGCACGAGGCGATCCAGACCGCGGCCGGCACCGGCCAGGGCATCTTCGTGGGCACGGTCCCGCTGACCACCACCCAGTCCGGCTCGACCTACCAGCTGAAGGACGCCTCCCGGGGCAACCAGTACACGACCGACCTGGCGGGCAAGACCAGCGGCAGCGGCACCCTCTACACCGACGCCGACAACATCTGGGGCACCGGCACCGTCTCCAACGGCCAGTCGGCGGCGGTGGACGCCCAGTACGGCGCCGCCGTCACCTGGGACTTCTACAAGAACACCTTCGGCCGCAACGGCATCGCCAACGACGGCAAGGGCGCCTACAGCCGCGTCCACTACGGCAAGAACTACGTCAATGCCTTCTGGGACGACTCCTGCTTCTGCATGACCTACGGCGACGGCTCGGGCAACACCCACCCGCTCACCGAACTGGACGTCGCCGGCCATGAGATGAGCCACGGTGTCACCAGCCGCACCGCGCGCCTCAACTACTCGGGCGAGTCCGGCGGCCTCAACGAGGCGACCTCGGACATCTTCGGCACCATGGTGGAGTTCTACGCCAACCTGCCCACCGACAAGCCGGACTACCTCATCGGCGAGCTGATCAACATCAACGGCAATGGCACGCCGCTGCGCTACATGGACAAGCCGTCCAAGGACGGCGCCTCCGCCGACTACTGGTCGTCCAGCGTGAAGAACCTCGACGTCCACTACTCCTCGGGCGTCGCCAACCACTTCTTCTACCTGCTGGCCGAGGGCAGCGGCGCCAAGAGCATCAACGGCGTCAGCTACAACAGCCCCACCTACAGCGGCAGCACGGTCACCGGCATCGGCCGCGACAAGGCCGCCGCCGTCTGGTACCGGGCGCTGACCGTCTACATGACCTCGACCACCAACTACGCGTCCGCCCGCACCGCCACCCTCAACGCCGCCAAGGACCTCTACGGCAGCGGCTCCACCGAGTACAACGCGGTCGCCGCCGCGTGGACCGGCGTCAACGTCAACTGACGCGATGCCCTCCAGGGGCCCGGGCGGTGCGCCCGGGCCCCTGGCTCATCTCTGGTCCGACTCCGAGGCGAGATACCGCTCGACGGAGTCGACCTTGGCGGTGAGGCCGTCCACCACTCCGGGGCGGATGTCCGCCTTGATCACCACGCTGACCCGGGGGGCGCGGGCGACGACGGTGTCGACGGCCCGCCTGACCACGGCCATCACCTCGTCCCACTCGCCCTCGACCGAGGTGAACATGGCGTCGGTACGGTTGGGCAGGCCGGACTCCCGGACCACCCGCACCGCCTCAGCGACATACTCTCCGACGTCCTCACCCACGCCCAGCGGGGTGACCGAGAAGGCGACGATCATCAGGCGGCGGCCTTCTCTGCGGCCTCTGCGGCCTCTGCGGCCTCTGCGGCCCCGGCCGGCGTGTAGCCCTCCCGCTCCTCGCGGGCCAGCATCCGCTCGGCGAAGAAGCCCCCGGCGGGCAGGACGGAGAGCACGAGCATCAGCACCCCGCGCCGGGCGTCCCAGCGCTGCTTCTTCCAGGCGTCGGCGAGGAAGAGCAGATAGAGGACGAAGAGCACGCCGTGCACCATGCCCATCACCGGCACCGCATTGAACTCGGTGGTGCGCTTGAGCACCGCGCAGACCAGCAGGACGAGGAAGGAGGCGGCCTCGGGGGCGGAGACGAGGCGCAGACGGTGGACGGCGCTGCTCTTCACGGCGGATGACCTCACTGACATGGGGGCGGATGCTTGTGAACGGACGCACAAGCTCGCCCCCATTATCACCATCCGCACTCCGCTCCCCCGCCGCAGGGCACCCGTTGCGAGCCACGTCACAGCCGCCGTCACAGCCGTGATTCCGACGGCCGACCCGGCGGCTGCGGCCGCTGCGGCGGACTGAAGCGCGCCCGGCTGTCCCTGGAATGTCCCGGATCGGTACCGGTACGGCGCGTGCCTCTCGCCTACCGGACCGGTCGCCGTTACCTTGTGGCCCGTGGCACAGTTTCGGCTCCAGGGGTCCAAGGTGCTCGCCGTCGACATGATGGGCGACGCCGTCAAGGCCCGCAACGGGTCCATGGTCGCCTACAGCGGCCAGATGTCGTTCAAGAAGCTCACGGGCGGGGGTGACGGCCTGCGTGGCATGGTGACGCGCCGTCTGACCGGTGAGCAGATGACCGTGATGGAGGTGAAGGGGCAGGGTACCTGCTACTTCGCGGACCGGGCCACCGAGGTGAACCTGGTCCGGCTGAACGGCGAGACGCTCTTTGTCGAGGCCGACAACCTGCTCTGCACCGAGGCGACGCTCCGTACCGGCACCTCCTTCACCGGGTTGCACGGCGCGGCCTCCGGCAACGGCCTCTTCACCACCAAGGTGGAGGGCCAGGGTTGGGCGGCGGTGATGTCGGACGGACCGGCGATCATCCTGCGGGTCTCCCAGGGGATGCCGCTGCGGGTCGACCCGGGCGCGTACATCGCGCACACCGGCAACCTCAACCGGGGTTTCAAGTCCGGGGCGGGGTTCAGCACCTTCTTCGGCGAGGGGGGCGGCGAGGCGATGCAGATCGAGTTCACCGGCGACGGCCTGGTGTATGTGCAGCCGTCGGAGCGCAGCACGATCGGCGGTAACGTCTGATGCCGTTCACCAGGATCAACGGGAAGATGGTCGAGGCCCAGCTCTTCCCCGGCCAGCGGGTGTTCAGCCAGCGCGGCGCGATGCTCGCCTACAGCGGGCAGGTCACCTTCGCGCCCAATCTGATGGGCGGCCAGGGCGGCATGATGTCGATGCTCGGCCGCCGGGTGGCCAATGAGGACACCCCGCTGATGACGGTCGAGGGCCAGGGCCGGGTGATGTTCGGGCACGGCGGGCACCATGTGCATGTGATCGACCTCACCGGCGACACCCTCTATGTGGAGGCCGACCGGCTGCTCGCCTTCGACGGCACCCTTCAGCAGTCCACCATGTTCATGGGCTCGCAGGGCGGGGTGATGGGCCTGGTACGCGGCCAGGTGACCGGGCAGGGGCTCTTCACCACCCAGCTCAGCGGCCAGGGCTCGGTGGCGGTGATGGCCCACGGGGGCGTCATCGAGCTGCCGATCAGCCCGCAGCAGCCGATCCATGTGGACCCGCAGGCGTATGTGGCGCACCGGGGCGACGTCCGCAACAAGCTGTCCTCGGCGCTGGGTTGGCGCGACATGATCGGCCGGGGTTCGGGTGAGGCATTCCAGCTGGAGCTGTCCGGCCACGGGATGGTCTATGTGCAGGCCAGTGAGGAGAAGCTCTGATGTCCTACTCGCCGCAGCCCCCGGGGTACCCGCCGCAGCAGGGCTACCCGCAACAGGGCTACCCGCCGCAGCAGTTCGGCGGGCCGCCGCTGCCGCAGACGCCGGCGGGCGGTCCGGTGGTGCATGACGCGCACTCGCTGCCCAGCAACGACAACGTCAACGACCATGCCTTCTCGGTGGACCTCAACGGCCAGTACTTCCTCCAGAAGGGGAAGATGGTCGCGTACTACGGGAACATCCAGTTCCATGGCATCGGCCATGGGCCGCTGGACTCCCTGATCGGCAAGAGCTTCCACTCGCCGCTGCACGCCGCCGACTGGGTGGTTGCGGAGGGTCAGGGCAAGATGATCCTGGCCGACCGGGCGTTCGACCTGAACTCCTACGACCTGGAGGACGGCAACCTCACGGTCCGGTCCGGCAATCTGCTGGCGTTCGACCCCGAGCTGTCGCTGAAGCAGTCGATCATCCCGGGGTTCCTCACCCTGATCGGCACCGGCAAGTTCGTGGCGGCGTCCAATGGGCCGGTGCACTTCGTGGAGCCGCCGATCCGGGTCGATCCGCAGGCGCTGGTCGGCTGGGCCGACTGCCCGTCCCCCTGCCACCACTACGACCACAGCTATCTGCGGGGCGTCCTGGGCGGCATCCGGCAGCTGACCGGGCTGGGCGGGGTCTCCGGCGAGGAGCACCAGTTCGAGTTCATCGGCGCGGGGCAGGTGCTGCTCCAGTCGTCCGAGCAGTTGATGGCCGACATCGACATCGGCCGGGTGCCCAACGAGGCGGGTATCCCGGGTGCGGGCGCCGCCTCGCAGACCGGTCGGCCGTACGGCGGCGGCCAGCAGGTCCCGGGGCTGGGCGACCTGGGGCGGCGCTTCGGGCTCTGACGCCTCCTGCGGGTCAGGTGGTGGGTCGGGGGCCGCAGCGGCGCGGACCCCGACCTTTGTACAAAGTTCAACTTCATCAGGTATCATGACCGCATGGACACGCATACCGCATCCCCGGCCGCCGACACCCCGGCTGAGGACCGGGCGCCCTGGCTCACCGCCCAGGAGCAGCGGCTGTGGCGTGCCCACCTCGATGTGAGCCGGCTGCTGGAGTACCAGCTGGGTCGGGAGCTCCAGCCGCACGGGCTGGCCATGAACGACTACGAGATCCTGGTGGTGCTCTCCGAGGAGTCCAAGCGCCGGATGCGGATGACCGACCTGGCCACGGCCACCCTCCAGTCCAAGAGCCGCCTCTCGCACCAGATCACCCGGATGGAGAAGTCCGGGCTGGTGGTCCGCGAGGGCTGTCCGGGCGACCGCCGGGGCCTGTACGCGGTCCTCACCGACAAGGGCTGGGAGGTGCTGCGCAAGGTCGCCCCGGAGCATGTGCGCAGCGTCCGGCACCACTTCATCGACCGCTTCGACGAGGACCAGATCGCCGCGCTGTACGAGGCGCTGGCCCCCGTCGCCGAGCATCTGCGGGCGCTGCGCGGCCGAGGCTGACCGGCCTGCTCAAGCCTGGGTGACGCCGTCCACCAGCTCATCGGCGGCCGCGTACGGGTCCAGGGTGCCCGCCGCCACCCGCTCGGCCAGCGACTCCAGCCGGCGGTCGCCGTGCAGGTCGCCCATCCGGCTGCGCAGCGCCGCCACCGCGATGGCCTCGACCTCGTCACCGGCCCGGCGCCGGCGGCGGGCGGCCAGCTCGCCGCGCTCCTCCATCCAGGCGCGGTGCTTCTCCAGCGCCTCGACCGTCTCGTCCACGCCCTCGGAGCGCGCCGCCACCGTCTTGACGATCGGCGGACGCCAGTCGCCCGGCTTGCGGGACTCGCCCAGCGCGAGCATATGGCCCAGTTCCCGGACGGTGGCGTCGGCGCCGTCCCGGTCCGCCTTGTTGACCACAAAGACGTCGCCGATCTCCAGGATGCCCGCCTTGGCCGCCTGGATGCCGTCGCCCATGCCCGGGGCCAGCAGCACCACGGTGGTGTCGGCCTGCGCCGCGATCTCCACCTCGGACTGGCCCACCCCGACCGTCTCCACCAGGATCACCTCGCAGCCGGCCGCGTCCAGCACCCGCAGCGCCTGCGGTGCCGCCCAGGAGAGCCCGCCCAGGTGGCCTCGGGTCGCCATGGAGCGGATGTAGACCTCGGGGTCGGTGGCGTGGTCCTGCATCCGCACCCGGTCACCGAGCAGCGCCCCGCCGGAGAACGGCGAGGAGGGGTCGACGGCCAGCACGCCGACCCGCTTGCCGCGCTTGCGGTAGGCGGTGACCAGCGCGGAGGTGGAGGTGGACTTGCCGACGCCCGGCGAACCGGTGAGCCCCACCGTGTAGGCGCGGCCGGTGTAGGGGGCGAGCGCGGCCATCACCTCCCGCAGGTGCGGGGAGGCGTTCTCCACCAGCGAGATCAGCCGGGCCACCGCACGGGGGCGGCCCTGCCGCGCCTGCTCCACCAGCGTCGGCACATCGATCATGAAGGTCATCTCTTCCGGCAGTCGGTGGTCGCAAGGAGTGGGGGGGCGGGACGCGAGGGGTGAGGCGGGAGGCGGGACGCAAGGAGTGGGACGGGAGGCGGGACGCAAGGAGTGGGGGGCGGGACGCAAGGAGTGAGGCGGGAGACGGGACGCGAGGGGTGAGGCGGGAGGCGAGGGGTGGGACGGGGGCGGGAGGCTGGAGGCGAGGAGTATCCGGGGAGCGGGACGCGAAGGGTGGCCGGGGGACCGTACGCAAGGGGTGTGCCCCGGGGCGGGGCGCAGAGGCAGGCGGGGCGGGACACAAGGAGGGTGCCTCCGGGGCGGAGCCCCGGAGGCACCCCCCGACCCGTGGGTCAGGCCCGGGGCACCCGGACGATCAGGGCGTCGCCCTGGCCGCCGCCGCCGCAGAGGGCGGCAGCGCCGACGCCGCCGCCCCGGCGCTTCAGCTCAAGCGCCAGGTGCAGCACGATGCGGGCGCCGGACATCCCGATGGGGTGGCCGAGCGCGATGGCGCCGCCGTTGACATTGACCTTGTCGGTGGTGACGCCCAGGTCCTTCATGGACTGCACGGCGACGGCGGCGAACGCCTCGTTGATCTCGATCAGGTCCAGGTCGCCGACGGCCAGGCCCTCCTTGGCCAGCGCATGCGCGATGGCGTTGGACGGCTGGGATTGGAGCGAGTTGTCCGGCCCGGCCACATTGCCGTGGGCGCCGATCTCGGCGATCCACTCCAGGCCCAGCTCCTCGGCCTTGGCCCGGCTCATCACGACCACCGCGGCGGCGCCGTCGGAGATCTGCGAGGAGGTCCCGGCGGTGATGGTGCCGTCCTTGCTGAAGGCGGGGCGCAGCCGGCCCAGCGACTCGGCGGTGGTCTCCGGACGGATGCCCTCGTCCTGGCTGAAGAGCACCGGGTCGCCCTTGCGCTGCGGGATCTCGACGGGGACGATCTCCGCCTCGAAGAGGCCGTTCTTCTGGGCGGCGGCGGCCCGCTGGTGGGAGAGGGCGGCGACCTCGTCCTGGACCTCCCGGCCGATGCCCAGCCGGGTGTTGTGCTTCTCGGTGGACTCGCCCATGGCGACGTTCTCGAAGGCGTCGGTGAGGCCGTCGTGCGCCATGGCGTCCAGCAGCTGGATGGAGCCGTACTTGTAGCCCTCGCGCGACTTGGGGAGCAGGTGCGGGGCGTTGGTCATGGACTCCTGGCCGCCGGCCACCACGATGTCGAACTCACCCGCCCGGATCAGCTGGTCGGCCAGGGCGATGGCGTCCAGACCGGAGAGGCAGACCTTGTTGACGGTGAGCGAGGGGACGCTCATCGGGATGCCGGCCTTGACTGCGGCCTGCCGGGCGGGCATCTGGCCGGCGCCGGCCTGGAGCACCTGGCCCATGATCACGTACTGCACCTGGTCGCCGCTGATCCCGGCCCGCTCCAGGGCCGCCCTGATGGCGAAGGCACCGAGGTCGGCGCCCGAGAAGCCCTTCAGCGAACCGAGCAGGCGGCCCATCGGGGTGCGCGCACCCGCGACGATGACAGAGGTGGTGCCGGCGGATCCGGTCATATGGAACGAGCCCCTTTGCGCGTCATGCTACGGGCCCCGGCACGGTGGGTCGTCGGCCTCGACCCCGTCGCCATGGGGGTCCCCCCGGCCAGGGGCCGGAGGAGGGTCGGGCGGCCGTACGGGCCGGTGGGCAGGGCCCAGGTGAGGGTTTTCGCCCAATGTACTGAGCCGTAATCCCGCCGTCACCGCAGCCGGAGTGTGATCACGGGCACGTCGCCGACCGGTTTCGCGCTGCCGCACCCACCGGCCGCCGACCGCACCCGTCGATCCCAGTATGGGCGTGCCCGGGGCGGATCGGACGGATCGGACGCACCGGTCACACCCTGTGTGAGCAGGCTCGCAAGACGCTCCACTGGTCGCCGACCGCCGGATGCGCTGGACTGTGGGTCCCGGGAATGCCCGATCCTGACGGAGGTCCCCTTGCTGACCCGCATCGACCACATCGGCATCGCCTGCTTCGACTTGGACCGAACGGTGGAGTTCTACCGCTCCACCTACGGCTTCGAGGTCTTCCACAGTGAGGTCAACGAGGAGCAGGGGGTGCGCGAGGCCATGCTGCGCATCAACGGCACCGACGACGGGGGCGCCTCGTACCTCCAGCTCCTGGAGCCGGTCCGGGAGGACTCCACCGTCGCCAAGTGGCTGGCGAAGAACGGGGAGGGCGTGCACCACATCGCCTTCGGCACCGCGGACGTGGACGCGGACGCCGCCGAGATCCGGGGCAAGGGCGTCCGGGTGCTGTACGACGAGCCCCGGAAGGGCTCGATGGGGTCGCGCATCACCTTTCTGCACCCCAAGGACTGCGGCGGTGTCCTCACCGAGTTGGTGACCGCCGCCACCGGGGCACACGCCGAGCACGCCGAGCAGACCGAGCACTGACCGCCGAGCGCCGAGCCCGCACGGTTCCTCCGCGACTTTTCCACATCCCGGGGCGCACCGTGCGGGCAGAACCCCGCAGAGAGGGTCGAACCCGCCGGTAAACCAAGGAAAAGCCGGAGGCGGCCGGTGCGGGCCGCCGTCGCACGACTACAATGCCCGGGTGCGCCGAAACCCGTGCGGAAACGGGTCGCTGGGGCGCAGGCCGGCAGGCGCGCGGACGTAAGGGGACGAGCAGGGCAGCAGCGTGCGGGCGGCGGACGGTGTCCGACGGCAGGATTGCCGGAGGGAGCCGCACCGGGGAGGGCGACAGCCGCAGCCGGAGGCTGAAGGCCGTGTGGGAATCTGTCACCATTCTCGGGTAAGGCAACAGTTCGTCGAGGAGCTCACCCGGTCGGGCGCGCTCCGACCGTGCCGGAGGACCCCTCGTCACCCGGGGTGGAGTCCACCGGCCGCAGGTGCAAGGGTCCGCCGGGGCCGATCCCAGTCAGGGCAGGGGAATCGGAATCCCGCGCGGGTCGAGGACGCGACCAGGAGATGGATGGGACCGCGGAGTGCGGGGCTACGACCGCTACGAGGTTGACGATCACCTCTCCAAGTTCGAGGCCGAGATGGACCGGCTTCGGACGGAGCGGGACAAGGCCGTCGAGCATGCCGAGGACCTCGGCTACCAGGTGGAGGTCCTCCGGGCCAAGCTGCACGAATCCCGTCGGCAGCTGGCCCAGCCGCGCGCCTTCGACTCCGTGGCCGGGCAGGCCGAGCAGTTGCTGCGCAACGCCGAGATGCAGGCACAGCAGCTGCGGGCGGACGCCGAGCGGCAGCTGCGCGAGTCCCAGGCGGCCACCCAGCGGCTGATGGCGGAGGCCGCCGAGCGGTCCGCCCGCATCGAGGCCGAGATGCAGGCCGAGGCCCAGGCCCGCCGGCAGCGGCTGGAGGAGGAGCTGGCCGAGCTGCGGCGCAACGCCGAGCGGCACGTCAGCGAGAACGTCAACTGGGCCGAGCAGGCCCGGGCCGGCACCGAGCAGGAGTCCCAGCGGCTGCTCCAGGAGTCCCGGCTGGAGGCGGAGCGGATGCTGGCCGCCGCCCGCGCCGAGGCCGCCGCCGTCGCCGACCAGGCCCGCGCGCAGACCGCAGCCGACGTCGAGTCCACCCGCGCCGACGCCGAGCGGGCCCTGCAACGCGCCCAGCAGCAGGCCGAGCGGCTGCTGAAGGCCGCCGCCGAGCAGGCCCAGGAGGCCGCCTCCCAGGCCGAGCGGCTGCGCGGCAGCGCCGCCAGCGAGGCGGAGAGCAGGCTCGCCGCCGCCCAGGCCGAGATCGAACGGCTCAAGCAGGAGACGGCCGAGGCCAAGGCCCTGGCCGAGCAGTCCCTGGCGCAGTCCCAGGCCGAGGTGGAGCGGCTGCGGGCGGAGGCCGAGCAGTTGCGCGCCGACGCCGCAGCCGAGGCCGAGCGCGCCCGCCGGGAGGCCGCCGAGCTGCGCGCCGAGGCCGAGCGGGCCGCCGAGCAGTTGCAGGCCGACGCCGAGGCCGCCGCCGAGCGGCGGGTCTCCGACACCGAGGCCGCCAGCGAGCAGCGCACCTCGACCGCCAAGGCGGAGATCGCCCGCATGGTGGCCAACGCCACCAAGGACGCCGAGCGGATCAAGTCCGAGGCGGACGCCGTCCGGGCGGCCGCCGCCGAGGAGGCCGAGCGGATCAGGGCCGAGGCCGAGGCCACCGCCGAGGCGCTCCGCTCCGAGGCCCTGGAGCAGGGCCGCAGCGAGGGCGCCAAGGACGCCACCGTGCACCTGGCCAAGGCGGCGCGGACCGCCGAGGACGTGGTGGCGCGGGCCACCGCCGAGGCCGGGTCCACCCGCGCGGAGGCCGCCGCCGAGGCCGAGCGGATCCGCGCCGAGGCCAAGGCCGAGGTGGACCGGCTGCGGGCCGAGGCGCAGGCCGCCGCCGAGCAGACGCAGAGCGCCGCGCTGGACGAGACGGCGGACATCCGCGCCCGGATCCAGGAGATGCACGACGAGGCGGCCCGGCTGCGGGCCGAGGCCGAGCAGCTGCGCGCCGACGCCGCAGCCGAGGCCGAGCGCGCCCGCAGCGAGGCCCGCCGCCAGGCCGTGGTGCGGATCGAGGAGGCCGCGCACAGCGCCGAGGAGCTGCTGACCCGGGCCAAGGCGGACGCCGACGACCTGCGGGCGGGCGCCGCCGGCGAGGTGGAGCGGCTGCGCGAGCAGGCCAAGGAGCGGGCGGCGGAGATCCAGAGCCGCGCCGAGCAGGTGCTGGACCGGGCCCGTACCGAGTCCGAGAAGATCACCGCCGAGGCCGAGCAGCTGCGCGACCGTACGGTGGAGACCGCCGAGCAGGAGGCCGCCGAGCTGGCACGGCAGGCCGCCGAGCAGACCGAGGCGGTGCGCCGGGAGGCCGAGGAGTTCTCGGCCCGGGTGCGCGCGGAGGCCGACACCGCCGCACAGGCGCTGCGCGCCGAGACGGAGGCCGCCGCCCAGGCCCACCGGGCCGATGCCGAGGCATACGCGCTCGCGCTGCGCGAGGAGGCGGCGCGGGAGCGGGAGGAGGCCGCCGAGGGCCTGCTGCGCGACCGCACCGAGACCACCCGGCTGCTGACCGCCGCCGAGCAGGCATCCCAGGAGGCGGCGCAGCAGGCGGCGGAGCTCGCCGAGCGGTCCGCGCGGGAGGCCGAGCAGGTGCGTGCCGAGGCCGCCGCCGAGGTGGAGGAGGCCCGGACCAGGGTCGCCGCCGAGGTGGCCGCCAAGCGGGCCGAGGCCGAGGCCGAGGCGGTCCGGCTGCGCGCCGAGGCACAGGCCGAGGCCGAGCGGCTGCGGGCGGACGCCGAGACGGAGACCGCCCGGATGCGCGAGGAGGCCCGCCAGTCGCAGGAGGCCGCCGAGCAGCTGGGCGCCGAGCTGATGGCCGACGCGGAGTCCCGGGCGGCGGCGCTGGCCGCCGAGGCCGAGCAGGACCGCACCGCGGCCAGCGAGGAGGCGGCGCGGCTCACCGCCGAGGCCGCCGAGCAGCTGGAGCACGCCCGCGCCGAGTCCGACCGCACCCTCGCCGAGGCGGAGCGCCGGGCCGCCCGGCTGGTCGCCACCGCCGAGGACGAGGCCGCCGAGGTCCGCCAGTCGGTGGCGGGCCTGTACGAGGCGGCGGAGCGGCAGACCGCCCAGCTGCGCGCGGACGCCGAGCGGGAGGCCGCCGAGGTGCGGACGGCCGCCGCCCGGGAGACCGCCGAACTGCGCGAGACCGCCGACCGGGAGACCGCCGAGCTGCGGGCCCGGGTCGACGCCGAGACCGCCCGGCTGCGCCAGGAGGCCGCCGACGACGCCTCCCGGCTGCACGCCGAGGCCGACGGGTACGCGGCACGGATCCGGGCGGAGGCCGAGGCCGAGCGGGAGTCCGCCGAGGCATACGGCCGCGACCGGCGGGCCGCCGCCGACGCGGACGCCACCCGGGTGCTCACCGAGGCCGACGAACTGGCCGCCGCCGCCCGGGCGGAGGCGGAGGAGTACGCCGCCGCCACCCGGGCCGCAGCCGCCCGTACCCTCGCCGAGGCGGAGGACCGGGCCGCAGCGCTGGTCCGGCAGGCGCAGGCCGACGCGGAGGCGCTGGCCACCGAGGCGCAGACCGCCGCGCTGGCCACCACCGCCGCCGCCGAGGAGCAGGCGGACGCCATGGTGGCCGCCGCCCGCAAGGGCGCCGACCGGCTGGTCGCCGAGGGCACCGCGGAGGGCCAGGCGGCGGTGGAGCGGGCTCGGGCCGACGCGGACGCGCTGCTGGCGGAGGCCCGCCGGGACTCCACCGCGATCCGGGAGCGCGCCGAGGAGCTGCGCGACCGCACCGACGCCGAGGTGGAGGCGCTGCACGAGCGGGCCCGCAAGGAGGCCGCAGAGGCGCTGAAGTCGGCCGGCGAGCGGGTGGACAAGCTGGTGGCCGCCGCCCAGGAGCAGCTGACCGAGGCCGAGGAGCTGGCGGTGGAGACGGTGGCGGAGGCCGAGGAGCGGGCCGCCGCGCTGGTCGCCGCCGCCGAGGAGCGGGCGTCCACGCTGGGCTCCGAGGCGTCCTCCGAGGCCAGCAAGGTGCGGATCGCCGCCGTGAAGAAGGCCGAGGCGCTGCTCAAGGAGGCCGAGCAGAAGCTCGCCGACTCCGAGGCGGAGGCCAAGCGCCGCCGTACCGAGGCCGAGGGGCATCTGGCGTCCGCTCAGGAGGAGTCCGAGGAGCGGCTGGAGAAGGCGTCGACCGAGGTGGAGAAGCGGCTGCGGGAGGCCGCCGAGGAGGCCGAGGAGAAGCTGCGCCTCGCCCGCGAGGAGGCCGAGCGGATCGTCGCGGAGGCCCGCGAGGAGGCCCAGCGCGCCACCGACTCGGGACGGCGGGAGCTGGACGAGCTGGTACGCCGCCGGAAGGACATCAACACCGAGATCGCACGAGTCCAGGACGTGCTGTCGGCGCTGGAGGCTTTCGAAGCCCCCTCGGCGGCCGGTCAGCGCAACGGGGGAGGCAGTTCAGGCAAGGCGGGCGGCAGTGCCGGAGGCCGCGACGGGGGCGCCAGGGCAGGGGCCGGAGTGGGCTCCGCACGGTCGGGTGGAAAGCGTGCTGACAGCTCACCACCCGATTGAGCGGACATTCTCCATCAACCCTCGGCTTCTGCTCGATGACACTCCGGTTTCGTGCCAGGATTCCCCCTATCACCTCACCGGTCTTACGACAGGAACCCCATCCCCATGAGCGACACTCACTCTCCGCACGGCTTCGACGTCGTGCGCCGCGGGTACGAGCGCGCCCAGGTCGACGAGCGCATCACCAAGCTGGTCAGTGACCGGGACAGTGCCCTCTCCCGTATCTCGGCGCTGGAGAAGCGCATCGAGGAGCTGCACCTCGAGACCCAGAACGCGCAGGCCGCCGTCACCGACGCCGAGCCTTCCTACGCGGGCCTCGGCGCCCGGGTGGAGAAGATCCTGCGGCTGGCCGAGGAAGAGGCCAAGGACCTGCGCGAGGAGGCGCAGCGCGCCGCCGAGCAGCACCGCGAGCTGGCCGAGGCAGCGGCGCAGCAGGTGCGTTCCGAGGCCGAGACCTACGCCAAGGACCGCAAGGCCAAGTCCGAGGACGAGGGCCAGCGCATCGTCGACAAGGCGAACAGCGACGCCGCCCAGCTGCGCGCCGAGGCCACCAAGGACGCGCAGAACAAGCGCGAGGAGGCGGACGCCCTCTTCGAGGAGACCCGCGCCAAGGCCGCGCAGGCCGCCGCCGACTTCGAGACCAACCTGGCCAAGCGCCGCGAGCAGTCCGAGCGTGACCTGGCCGCGCGTCAGGCCAAGGCGGAGAAGCGGCTGGCGGAGATCGAGCACCGGGCGGAGCAGCTGCGCCTGGAGGCCGAGAAGCTGCGTACCGACGCCGAGCGCCGGGCCCGCCAGACGGTGGAGACCGCACAGCGCCAGGCCGAGGACATCGTGGCGGACGCCAACGCCAAGGCCGACCGGGTCCGCAGCGAGTCCGAGCGCGAGCTGGCGGCGCTGACCAACCGCCGCGACTCGATCAACGCGCAGCTGACCAACGTCCGCGAGATGCTGGCCACGCTCACCGGTGCGGCAGTGGCCGCCGCCGGTGGCAGCAGCGACGACGACCTCGGTCGCAGCCTGCCGGCTCAGCAGAGCCGCTGACCGGGGAACCGGTTCCTGCGGGACTTCCCGGCCGCGGCGGGTGCGGCTGGGAAGTCCCGCCTCGCGTGGGTCCGGCGGGGCCGGCTGCGCGGGCGGCAGGATGCCCAGGCATGGTGGTCACCGGAACGGCGTAGCCTGTGGGAGCGCACGATGCGCCAAGGCCCGCCGACGCCCGTCTGGGAGCGAGCACCGATGATCGAGTTGCACGAGCTGACCAAGCGCTACGGGACGAAGCTCGCCGTGGACCGCTTGAGCTTCACCATCCCACCCGGCGTGGTGACCGGTTTCCTGGGCCCGAATGGGGCGGGCAAGTCCACCACCATGCGGATGATCCTGGACCTGGACCGGCCGACCTCCGGCCGGGTCACGATCGACGGCAGGAAGTACGCGCAGTTGCGCGAGCCGGTCAAGTACATAGGCGCGCTGCTGGAGGCCAAGGCCGTCCACCCGGGCCGCAGCGCCCGCAGCCATCTGCTGTGGCTGGCCCAGAGCAACAGCATTCCGGCCCGGCGGGTCGATGAGGTGCTGGCGCTGGTGGGCCTCCAGGAGGTGGCGAACCGGCGGTCCGGCGGTTTCTCGCTGGGCATGGGCCAGCGGCTGGGTATCGCGGCGGCGCTGCTGGGCGACCCGCAGATCCTGATGTTCGACGAGCCGGTGAACGGTCTGGACCCGGAGGGCATCCTCTGGGTCCGCAATCTGATGAAGCGGCTGGCCTCCGAGGGCCGTACGGTCTTTGTCTCCTCCCATCTGATGAGCGAGATGGCGGTCACCGCCGACCATCTGGTGGTGATCGGCCGTGGGCGGCTGCTGGCCGATCTGCCGATGACGGAGTTCATCGACCGGAACTCGCGCTCCACCGTCCGGGTCCGCACTCCGCAGCCGGAGCAGCTGCTGGATGCGCTCTCCGCCGAGGGCATCGTGCCCGAGCCGGCGGCCGACGGCGCCTACGAGGTGGTGGGCGGCGACGCGGCGAGGATCGGCGAGCTGGCGGCGGCGGGCGGCGTGGTGCTGCATGAGCTGAGCCCGCAGCGTGCCTCGCTGGAGGAGGCGTTCATGCGGATGACCGCAGAGTCGGTGGAGTACCACGCGGCCGGTGACGGCGCGGCCGGTGACGGAGCCGCCGCTGACGGGCAGGCGGACGGGCCGATCGCGGCGTGGGGGGCGGGCTGGCAGCAGCCGTCCGGCGGCAAGCGGAAGAAGAAGGAGTCCTGACATGGCGGCACCCGCAGCGGTCCTGCTCTCCGAGTGGACCAAGATCCGTACGGTGCGGTCCACCATCGTCACCCTGGCCGCCGCCTTTGTGGTGACCGTCGGCCTGTCCGCAGTGATCTGCGCCGTCATCAACAGCAACTTCACCGAGGCCACCCGGGACGCCACTACCCCCTTCGACGCCGCCTCCACCAGCTTCGCGGGCATGTTCCTGGGGCAGCTGGCGGTGATCGTCTTCGGTGTGCTGGTGGTCGGCAACGAGTACAGCACCGGCATGATCCGGGCCTCGCTGGCGGCGGTGCCGCGTCGCGGCCAGCTGCTGACCGGGAAGGCATCGGTGGTGCTGGCCCTGGTGCTGGTGGTGGCGCTGCTGACCAGCTTTGTCTCGTTCCTGCTGGGCCAGGCGCTGCTGGGCTCGCACGGCACCACGCTGGGCGCTCCGCATGTGCTGCGGGTGGTGATCGGCGCCGCCCTCTATATGACGCTGATCTGCCTCTTCTCGGTCGGTGTCGCGGCGATGCTGCGCAACCAGACGCTGTCGCTGGGCGTCCTGATGCCGTTCTTCTTCCTGGTGTCGCCGATCCTCTCCAGCGTCCCCAAGGTGAAGACGGTGGCGCGGTACTTCCCCGACCGGGCCGGGTCCGAGGTCACCTCGGTCTATCTGGCGCCGGGCTCCCCGTACGGGCCGTGGACGGGGCTGGGCATCTGCGCGCTCTGGGCGGCTGCGGCGCTGCTGGGCGGCTGGCTGATGCTGAGCCGCCGGGACGCCTAGGGCCGACGGCTCGGCGTGTACGGATCCTGTCACAGCGGGGGCGGTTGAGGCTGCCGGGGCTGCGGGGGAGGGAGCAGACGTGATGGGGTGAGCCCCGTCGGCCCCTCCCCCAGCCCCTTCCTAAGGACTCCCCGCATGATCGAGGCAGACGGCCTCACCAAGCGCTACGGTCCCAAGACCGCCGTGGAGCAGCTCTCCTTCCAGGTGCGCCCCGGCGTCGTCACCGGCTTCCTGGGCCCCAACGGCTCCGGCAAGTCGACCACCATGCGGATGGTCCTCGGCCTGGACGCGCCCACCTCCGGCACGGTCACCATCGGCGGGTACCCCTACCGGGAGCTGCCCAACGCCGCCCGCAAGGTCGGTGCCCTGCTGGACGCCAAGGCCGTGCACGGCGGGCGCAGCGCCCGCAACCACCTGCTGTCGATGGCCCGGTTGGCGGGCCTGCCCCGGCAGCGGGTGGACGAGGTACTGGAGATCGTCGGGCTGTCCGAGGTGGCCGACCGCCGCTCCGGCGGGTTCTCGCTCGGCATGGGGCAGCGGCTGGGCATCGCGACGGCGCTGCTGGGCGACCCGGAGGTGCTGCTCTTCGACGAGCCGGTGAACGGCCTGGACCCGGAGGGCATCCACTGGGTGCGCACCCTGATGCGGCGGCTCGCCTCGGAGGGCCGTACGGTCTTTGTCTCCTCCCATCTGATGAGCGAGATGGCGCTCACCGCCGACCATCTGGTCGTCATCGGCCAGGGGCGGCTGCTGGCCGACATGAGCGTCCGGGAGTTCATCGACCGCCACTCCGCCGGCTTCGTCCGGGTGCGGACCCCCGACGGCGCCGGGGAGCAGCGGGACCGGCTGGCCAAGGTGCTCGCCGACGCCGGTGCCGGGACCGAGGCCGAGCAGGACGGCGCGCTCAAGGTCACCGGGGTGACGCCGGCCCGGATCAGCAACCTGGCGCATGAGCACTCCATCCGGCTGTATGAGCTGTCGCCGCACCAGGCGTCGCTGGAGGAGGCGTATATGCGCCTCACCCAGGGCGCGGTGGAGTACCGGTCGGGGATGCCGTCGGCGGACCCGTATGACATGGCCCCCGGTCGCGGCGGCGAGAGCGAGGGCTGAGCGATGGCGCATCCGTACACCTCCCCGATCCCGGTCCAGCAGGCCCGGCTGAGCCATGCGCTGGCCTCGGAGTGGATCAAGATCCGCAGCGTCCGGTCCACGGTCTGGACGCTGGCGCTGATGACCTGCTTCATCGTGGGCATCGGCGGTCTCGCGGTGCTCTTCGCCAACGGCAGGACCCGCCAGGGCGACGACCTCCTGGGCCTGGGCTTCGGCGGCTTTCTGATCGGCCAGCTCGCGGTCATCGCGCTGGGCGTGCTCACCATCTCCTCCGAGTACGGCACCGGCATGATCCGCACCACGCTGACCGCCTGCCCGCAGCGCGCCCGGATGCTCACCGCCAAGGCCCTGGTCTTCTTCGGCCTGGTCTTCACGCTGGGCACCGTCACGGTCGGGCTCTTCACCCTGTTCGCGCTGGTGGTGCTGGGCGGCCAGGCGGGCAGTCCGCCGCCGGAGCAGATCCTGCGCACCGTGGTCGGCGGCGGCCTCTACCTGGCGGTGATCGGCCTGATGTCGCTGGCGGTGGGCGCGCTGCTGCGGCACAGCGCGGGCGCAATCGCCGCGATGATCGGCTTTGTGCTGCTGCCGATCATCCTGGGCCTCTTCGCCGGGGAGACGCTCGGCCGCTATCTGATCAGGTACTCGCCGGTCTCCATCTCCGCCGCGATCTTCGGCGAGGGGCTGGATCCGCGGACCAGCGGGTGGCAGCTGCTGGGCGTCCTGGCCGTGCTCACCGCCGTGCTGCTGGCGGTGGCGTACCGGGTGGTCTCCCGGCGGGACGTCTGACCGGCGGGACGTCTGACCGGCGCCGCCGGCCACGGCCGTCAGTAGCGCGGCGCCCCGCGCCCGCGCAGCAGGTTGGAGGTGCGGCGCTCCCGGGCGTTCCAGCAGGCCCGGTGCCAGTGCCGCCGGTCCTCGACCCCGGCGCCGTCCATCGGCCAGGCCACCACATGGCCGACGCCCGGCGGGATCTCCTGGTCGCAGCCCGGGCAGCGGTAGTGGCGGCCGGCGGTGCCGGCGACGGTCCGCACCACCCAGTCCTCGCCCCGGTAGACCTCGGTGCGCTGGAGCAGGGAACTCCCGGCGGGGGCGTTCGGCTGGTCGGGCCCGTTGTCGGCCCCTCGGGGGCGGTTGCGGCGCGGCGACACGGCGGTTCCCTTCCTGGCGGCGGCACAAGGGGGTGCGGACCCCTGATCGCGACGGCGCCCTCCCCCGTCCAGGGTAGGGGGTCCGCAGCGGCGGCATAGCACGCATCCCAGGAAGGCGTCAGCCGATCACGCGATTTACACCCGATCTTCTGCCAGATCCCCCGATCGGCGTGCCAATGGCACATGACATGGGTTACTCACGGGGGTGAAGAGGCGGGGCTGCGGACCCCGCACGACCGAGGGAGACCCGATGACCGACACGAGAGCCGCGACCGGCGTCGGCGCTGGGGCCACGGCCGACGCACCGGTCGACGCCATCCACGCCGGGGCCTTCCTGCTCTCCGCGCAGTTCCCCGGGCAGCGGCACGCGGAGGCACTGGAGCGCACGGTGAGCGCGGCGGTGGCCGCCGAGCGCGCCGGGCTGGACAGCGTCTGGCTCGCCGAGCACCACTTCGTGCCGTACGGGGTCTGCCCCGACGCCGCCACGCTGGCCGCGCTGCTGCTCGGCCGCACCCGCCGGATCACGGTCGGCACCGCCGTGAGCGTACTCTCCACGGCGCACCCGGTGGCGCTGGGCGAGCAGGCGGCGCTGCTGCACCTCACCTCGGGCGGGCGCTTCACCCTCGGGGTCGGCCGGGGCGGGCCCTGGGTGGACCTGGCGGTCTTCGGCACCGGGGTCGCCGCCTATGAGACCGGCTTCGCGGAGCGGCTCGACCTGCTGCTGCGCTGGCTGCGCGGCTCCCGGGTCGGCGCGGACGGCCCGGCGTTCGCCTTCCCCGAGGTCCCGGTGGTGCCCCGGGCCACCGAGCCGCCCGTACCCGCCTCCGGCGGGCCGGTCCACGGCGGGCCGGTCCACAGCCCTCGACACCGGCCGGAACCGCACACCCGGCCGGCCTTCCCCCGGCAGCGCTCGGACTCCACCCGCCCGCCCGCCGCCCCCGGCGCTGCCCGGATCACACCCGCCGCCGGCGGACCGCCCGTGGTGGTCGCCTGCACCTCGCGCAGCTCGCTGCGGCTGGCCGCCGAGCGCGGGCTGCCGATGCTGCTGGGCATGCACTCGGGCGACGAGGACAAGCAGGAGATGGTGGCCGCCTACCGGGCCATGGCCCGTGCGGCCGGCCGTACCCCGGAGCAGATCGCGCGCGCCGAGCGCGGCCATGTGGCGGCGGGGGTGGCCCAGGTGGCCGACAGCACGGCGGAGGCGCGTACCACCCTGCTCGCCGCGATGCCGGAGTGGTTCCGGTACGGGCTCGGCGCCCACCGCACGGTGGACGGCCGGGAGCGGCGGATGCGCGACCCCCGCGACTACACCGAGCTGCTTTGCGACCTGCACGCGGTCGGTACTCCGAAGCTCTGCGCCGACCGGATGCTGGCCACCGCCGAGCGCACCGGCGTGCGCCGCTTCGCGCTGCTGGTGGAGGGCTCAGGGGACCGCGCGGCGACCCTGGGGAACGTCACCCGGCTCGGCTCGGACGTCCTACCGCTCCTGCGATGAGGCGATGCGCGGAGCGCCGTCGGGGACGCCTCACCGCAGGGACGGGCCGGGGTCAGCAGTCACGCAGCTCCGGCGACTGGTTGAGCAGCTGCGCCCGCACGGAGGTGAACCGCTCGAACCGGCCCTCGGTCTCCTCGACAGGGGCGAACACCGCAACCCGGTGGCAGTTCTGGAAGGCGAGGCGGACACCGAAGTGCCGCTGGAGGGCGCCCCGGATGGCGTCGCTCGCCAGCGCGCGCAGCAGCTGGCCACGGGCCTGCTCGTCCGGCGGCGGCACCTGGTTGTCGGCGAAGCTGGTGCCGTCCACCTGGAGCTGGGCGACCAGCGAGCTGATCAGGTTCCAGGCGTAGGGCAGGGAGGTACGGACGCAGTCGACGAATTCCCTCTCGTCGACCTCGCCTCGCTCGGCCTTTTCGAGCAGGGCCGGTGAGACGTCGAGCGACATGGGTTCTCCTCTCGCCACCCCCCGGGCCGACCCGGGGAGCGGTGCGGTGTGCGGATGGTGCCGTGCCGTGCTCAGCAGGCGGAGTAACCCTCTCCGGAGACTCTCGCCGAAACCTGGTGCCATGGGAAGGAGATGGCGCGAAATCATATGATGTTTCGTCAGACACCGTCCCCCTCACCTCGGTCGTGACACACCGTAAGCCACCGGGTACGCAACCCACCAGGGATCGACGGTCACATCCGGCCAACCCGCTCGGGCACGAACGGCGGAGGGGTCTCCTCCGGGGTCCGGCGCCGGGCGCCGCCGGAGACTGCCGGGGTCCGCGCTCCCCGCGAATCGCACCGAATGGCCCCGGTGGGCTAGCGTGGTCGACCGTGCGTCTCGTCATTGCCCGCTGCTCCGTCGACTACGCCGGACGGCTCTCCGCCCACCTGCCCACCGCGACCCGGCTGATCCTGGTGAAGGCCGACGGCTCGGTCTCCATCCATGCGGACGACCGCGCCTACAAACCGCTCAACTGGATGTCGCCGCCGTGCAGCCTCAAGGAGGCCGACGGTGTGTGGACGGTCGTCAACAAGGGCGGTGAGAAGCTGATCATCACCCTGGACGAGGTACTCCATGACTCCTCGCACGAGCTGGGCGTCGACCCCGGACTGATCAAGGACGGGGTGGAGGCCCACCTCCAGGAGCTGCTGGCCGACCGCATGGAGGTGCTCGGCGAGGGGTGGACGCTGATCCGCCGCGAGTACCCCACCGCCATCGGCCCGGTGGACATCCTCTGCCGGGACTCCACCGGGGCGACCGTCGCCGTGGAAATCAAGCGGCGCGGCGAGATCGACGGCGTGGAACAGCTCACCCGCTATCTGGAGCTGCTCAACCGCGACCCGCTGCTGGCACCCGTCAAGGGCGTCTTCGCCGCGCAGGAGATCAAGCCGCAGGCCCGGGTGCTCGCCACCGACCGGGGCATCGGCTGCGTGGTGCTGGACTACGACGGGCTGCGCGGCATCGAGGACGACAAGCTGAAGCTGTTCTAACTGCCGGTCGCTTCATCCGTAGGCGGGTCGGAGACCGTGGGCTCCGTCGCAGGCGGATCAGTGGGTGGAGTCGGCTCCGCTGGAGCCGTGGTCTTCGAAGCGGACCCGGACGGCTTCGGGCGGGCCGTCGAATTCTTGCTGCTCTGATGCGGTGTGGGCGTGAGGCTCGGCGGAGCCGGGACGCCCTCCTTGCTCTGTGAAGCCGTGGCCGTGGCCGTGGCAGTGGCCGAGACGGTGGCCGTGGCAGTGGGCGTCGGCTGAGCGGTACCGCTGGGCGGGGGAGAGGTGGTCGCGGCCGTGCCGCTGGGCGAGGTGGACGGCGCGGCGGAGGACGGCGGCAGGGTGACGTTCCCCAGATCCGTCGGGACCACATCGTCCGAGACCTCCGGGACGGTGCTCGACGGCGCCGGGGAGGCCGGATCGCCGTCGGCGGTGGTGAGTCCCACGACCGTACCCAGCCCCGCCAGCAGCACCACGCCCGCGCCGGCGGCCATCAGGTTCCGCCGCCGTGCGGTGCGCGCGTCCCTGGCCACGGCGCCGCTGCGCCGCCAGGGTATCTGGCCCATGGTGCGCGTCGGGAGCTGCTTGGTGGCCGGTCCGCCGAGGGCGGCCGTCGCGTTCTCGGCGCCCGCCAGCAGGCCCAGCATCCGCCGCACCGCGGCGTCGCTGCGGGTGTCGCCGAGGGCCCCGCGCAGCGCGATCGAGGCGTCGAACTCGGTCCGGGCCCGGTTCTCCGCGCCCGTCGCCAGCGCCAGCACCCCGAGCTCATGGTGGAACCACGCCTCGTCGGCGACCGCACCGGCGGCCCGGGCGGACTCCAGTCCCAGCCGGAGGGTCTGCTCCCAGGCCCCCCAGCGCAGCGCCACGGCGAAGGCGGGTGCGGCGGCCCGCGCCAGCAGCACCACCGAGCCGTGCCGTCCGGTGTCCCGGTCCGCGTACATGGCCGCGATCAGCACCTCGGCCTCGGCCGCCACCTGCTCGGGGCTGACCGAGGAGTGACCCACCCACCAGGCGAAGTGCTGCGCCGCCCCATGGGCGATGTCCCCGGTCTGCCACTCCTGGGCGAGCAGCCGGTGGACGCCCTCGCTGAGCCGGTGGTGCTCGCCCGTGGAGACGGCGAGGCCGCAGTCGACCAGTTCGTGCAGCGCGCTCTCGCCCTGGCCGACGTCGATCAGGGCGGGCAGGTGCGGGGCGGTGGGGCACTGGCCGCCGAGGGCGACGGCAAGCCGCAGCACGGCCCGGGCGGGCCCGCCTAGCCCCTCGGCGAGGCGTACGGCGGGGGCGGCGCTCTCGGCTACCGAGGGCAGCGGCACGGACTGCCGCAGGGCCTCCTCGTGGACGGCCGGGTCGTCGTCGGGCTCGTGGTCGTCCCCGGTGGAGATGCCG
Source organism: Peterkaempfera bronchialis (assembly GCF_003258605.2). Classification (NCBI taxonomy): domain Bacteria; kingdom Bacillati; phylum Actinomycetota; class Actinomycetes; order Kitasatosporales; family Streptomycetaceae; genus Peterkaempfera; species Peterkaempfera bronchialis. Next base: position 4,647,680 of record NZ_CP031264.1, on the reverse strand, counting down.
AAGAGGGACGCCCGCTCCTCCCGGGCGACGGCCAGCGCGTCCGCCGCGACGTCCCGGTGCCGCAGCAGGGCGCCGGCCTGGACGAAGCGCAGCGGCAGCCCCTCGGACTCGAACCAGAGGTCCACCGCCCAGGCCCGCTCGAACTCGTCCAGCGGCCGCCCGGCGAGCCCGGTAAGGAGCTCCAGGCAGGCGTCGCGGGAGAGCCCTTCGAGGGTGGCCTCGGCCAGCCGTGAGTCGGCGGGCGGGGGCGCGGTGTCCGGGGTGGTGGAGATCAGGAAGGCGCATTCGGGTGCGCTGTCGAGAAGTTCCTCCAGGGCGGCGCCGCCGAACTCCACATCGTCCACGACCACGATGGCGCCCACTCCGGCCAGCAGTTGCGCCAGCCGGTCGGGTGCGGGGCGGTAGCCGGAGGCCCGGTGGGTGGCCGTGAAGAGGTCCTGGAGCAGGTCGGCGAGGGTCCGCCGGTAGCCGGTGAGCCGGACGACGCCGTCCGGGGCGAGGCCGGCGCAGGAGTCTGCGACGGCGGCCAGCAGCGCGCTGCGGCCGGAGCCGGACGGCCCGGCGACCCGGATGGAGCGGCCCTGGGAGAGCAGGCCGCGCAGCCGCTCGACCTCGGCCTCGCGCTCCAGCAGGGCGGTGCCGCCGGGGCCGGTGCCCAGCGCCACCGGGCCGGTGGGGGCGGCGGGCCCGGACGGGGTACGGCGGGCGCCGCCGGCCCGGGTGACGGGCCGGGGGTCGGGGAGCCGGTCGGCGGGGCAGGGGCGGGCCTCGGAGCCTTCCGGGAGGCCCAGGGTGACCAGGAAGGTGCCTGCCACGACCTCGCCGGTGCGCAGCCTGGGGCTTTCGCCCTCGGCAGCGGCGGCGGAGGCGAGCACGAGGGCGCCGTCCGGCGGTCGGGGGGCCGGGAGGGCGGGCAGCAGCCGGTCGGGGGTGGACGCGGCGGGCCGCTCGGGCAGCGCGGGGGGTGTGCGAAGGGCCGGAAGTGCGGGCCGGTTGGCGGGGGTGCCGCCGGATTTGCCCGGCAGGGAGTCCCCGGGTGATGGGTTCATCGTCGTCGCTCCGCCCCTGTAGACCGTGACCGGACCGGTCGGCCGCCCGAACCCGGCTCCTGATCCGGGCCTCTCGATGGCGAACCCTAGACCCTCGCCCACTCCTGACCAACCCCGGGCATGGGCACGGCCGTTCGATGGCCTTCCCGGAGCGGTGCGCGCGGCGGCCGAAGGCCCGGCGGCGGCGGGGAGTCAGGCGCCGGCGGTGGCACCGGCGGTGGCCGGGGCGGGGTGGTGGGCGGGGCTGCCTGCGGCGGGGAGGCCGGCGGCGGCAGGCAGGGTGGCGGCGGGAAGGGTGGCGCCGCCGGGGTCGCGTACGGCTCCCTCGATGGCCAGGATGCGGTGCAGCCGGGTGGCGACCAGCAGCCGCTGCAACTGCCCGGGGACGGCCCGCAGCACCAGCCGCCGTCCGAGCCGGCCGGCCCGGCGGTGGGTGCCCATGATCACGCCGAGACCGGTGGCGTCCCAGGAGTCCAGCCGGGCGAGGTCCAGGACCAGATCGCCTCCGCCGCCGTCCACCGCTTCATGCAGCACGGCCCGGGCATCCGCGGCGGTGCGCACGTCGAGACGCCCTTCGACAGCCAGCTGGGCGTGGTCGCCCGTGATGCGCATGCCCCTTCTCCTCCGCAGGTGCCCGTTCCGGTACTTCTCTCATCTGACGCAGGACCAGGTGTGCAGGTTGCTGGTCCTGACCACATCTGAAACGAATTCACTCGTCCGGGGGAATACGGGCGGTTCCCTCTCCGGCCCTCGCTCGATTACAGCCCATCCGGCGCCGGAATAACCCTGTCTTGCCGCAGAGGTGAGCAAGTTCACCCCGGGGTGCGCGACGGCGGGCGCCCGGTGTGCCACGGGGCGCCCGCCGTCCTGGCTCACTTCTCTTCGTACGGGTAGAAACCGCGCCCGCTCTTGCGGCCGAGGTCGCCTGCGGTCACCATTCGGGCCATGATCTCCGGCGGCGAGAATTTCTCGTCCTGGGTCTCGGTGTAGATGTTCCGGGCGGCGTTCAGCAGGATGTCGACGCCGGTGAGGTCGGCGGTGGCCAGCGGGCCCATGGCGTGGCCGAAGCCGAGCCGGCAGGCGACGTCGATGTCCTCGGCGGAGGCCACCCCGGACTCATAGAGCTTGACCGCCTCCACCACCAGGGCGGTGATCAGCCGGGTGGTCACAAAGCCGGCCACATCGCGGTTGACCACCACCACCGTCTTGCCGACACCCTCGGCGAAGGCGCGGGCGGCGGCCAGGGTCTCGTCGCTGGTCTTGTAGCCGCGCACCAGCTCACAGAGCTGCATCATCGGCACCGGCGAGAAGAAGTGGGTGCCGACCACGCTCTCCGGCCGCTCGGTGACGGCGGCGATGCGGGTGATCGGGATGGCGGAGGTGTTGGTGGCCAGGACCGCGCCGTCACCGGCGATGCGGTCGAGATCGCGGAAGACCTCCTGCTTGACCTCCAGCTTCTCGAAGACGGCCTCGACGATCAGGTCGGCGTCGGCGGCGGCCTCCAGGTCGGTGGTGGTGGTGATCCGGCCCAGGGCCGCCTCTGCCTCCTCGGCGGAGAGCTTCCCCTTGGCGACGAACCGGTCATAGGAGGCCCGGATGCCGCCCAGTCCGCGCCGCAGCGCCTCCTCGGTGACGTCCCGCAGCACGACCTCGTACCCGGCCTGAGCCGACACCTGGGCGATGCCCGATCCCATCAGACCGGCTCCGACGACGGCGATCCTCTTGCTCACGCTGCTCCTCCCAAGGCCCTGCGGCCGTCCGGCCGGGGCAGGGGTCACCGCCCGAGCCGCGCCGCTTCGGTCCGGACTCTAACGCCGGGTACGGCGCTGTGGTGAGAATGGAAGGTGTGATCTCCGTCCGGTTCCCCCCGCCGGGCGGACGGCCGCCGGGTACGGGAGGTGGGGCGTCCATGAACAGGCTCGACCCCTTGCTCGGGCTGCTGGTGTCGATGGCCGTGGTGGGGTTTCTGGTACTGCTGCTGCGCTGGACGTTCAGCGGCGGCAAGTCGCTGGTGTCGCGGGCCCCGCGCTCGGGTGCGCCGGGCGAGTACGGGCTGCTGGTCAGCGTGGCCGCGCCGCGCGACGCGGAGGAGGCGCTGCGGCTGACCCGGCTGCTGGACGAGGCGGGCATCCGCAACACGGTGGTGCACACCACCCAGGGCGCCCGGGTGATGGTCTGGCCCGATGACGCGGCGCGGGCCCGGGGCATGCTGGCCGGGCCCAACGGCTAGCCGGCGTGCAAAGGCCCTCAGCGGTTCTCCCCCGGCACCCACAGCACGTCGCCACGCTCCTTGTTGGCGACCCGGGCCACCCCGACCCCCACTCCCCCGGCCACGCCACAACCCTCAGCGGTTCTCCCCCGGCACCCAGAGCACGTCGCCGCGCTCCTTGTCGGCGACCCGGGCCACCCCGACCCCCACTCCCCCGGCCACGCCGCAACCCTCAGCGGTTCTCCCCCGGCACCCAGAGCACGTCGCCGCGCTCCTTGTTGGCGACCCGGGCCAGGATGAAGAGCAGGTCGGAGAGGCGGTTGAGGTACTTGGCCGTCAGCGGGTTGACGGTGTCGCCGTGGACCTCGATGGCGGCCCAGGTGGCGCGCTCGGCCCGGCGGACGACGGTGCAGGCCAGGTGGAGGTAGGCGGCGCCGGGGGTGCCGCCGGGCAGGATGAAGCTGCGAAGCTTCTCCAGCTGCTCCAGGTAGGTGTCGCAGTCCTCCTCCAGCCGGTCGATATAGGTCTGGAGAACCCGCAGCGGCGGGTACTTGGGGTCCTCCACGACCGGCGTGGCCAGATCCGCGCCCACGTCGAAGAGGTCGTTCTGGACCCGGGTGAGGACGGCGGAGACGTCGTCGGGGAGCGAGCCCGCCGCCAGGGCCACGCCGATCGCGGCGTTGGCCTCGTTGGCGTCGGCGTAGGCCACCAGCCGGGGGTCGGTCTTGGTGGTGCGGCTCATGTCGCCGAGTGCCGTGGTGCCGTCGTCGCCGGTACGGGTGTAGATCCGGGTGAGGTTGACCATGGCCGCAGCCTACCCACGCCCCCACGGCGCAGAAAGCAGGCCGCACCCGGGGCCACACCCGGGCCCGGGCGGGCGGTCAGGCGACGTTGACCCGCTGACCGGGCGGGGCGGCCTCCAGCCAGGCCAGGAAGCCGGTCAGGGCGTCCTCGCTCATGGCCAGCTCCAGCGGGGCGGTCCGGTGCAGGCACCGCAGCACCACGGAGCCGGAGAGCAGGGCCAGTTCCTCCTGCCCGGCGGGGTAGCGGCGGCCCAGGACCTCGATGTCGGAGCGGAGCAGTACCCGGCGGGGTCGCGGCGCATAGGAGAAGACCCGGAACCACTCGATGGCGTCGCCGCTGTAGCGGGCGATACCGAAAACCCACCCCTTGCCATCGGCCGGGTGGGCCGGGGCCGGGGCGGGCTCGTCGTCGGTGGGAGGCGGCGCGACGGCCGCAGGGGCCGGCATTTTGAGTCGCAGGCTGCAGTCGAACGTGCCGCCGACCCGCTGGATCAGCCGCCGCCGCAGCGCGAAGACCACCAGGCCCGCCACACCTACCGCGACGACCACCGCACACACCACAAGGGCGAGGACCATGCCCACCGACCTCCTCGCCTAGCGCTTCCCCAGGGTGCCGCCGGTGCAAAGGTCCTGCGCACCCGCTACCCGTATCAACCGATGCGACGGTCCCGGGGTCACTGTCGAAGCGCCCCCGGGACCGCCGGTCAAGCTCTGTTTCTCGTCATGTACCGTCGCGGCCTCAGGCGGCCTTGCGGGACGCGGCCACCAGCCGGACCTCCGCGCGGCGCTCGGCGTGGTCGTCGATCTCGGTCCGGGCGCGGTCCAGCGCGCGCTCGGCACGGGCGACATCGATCTCGTCCGCCAGCTCGGCGATCTCGGCCAGCAGCGACAGCTTGTTGTCCGCGAACGAGATGAAGCCGCCGTGCACGGCGGCGACGATGGTGCCGCCGTCCGCCTGGCGGATGGTGACCGGGCCGGACTCCAGCACGCTCAGCACCGGGGTGTGGCCCGGCTGGATGCCGATGTCACCGGACGCGGTCCGGGCGACGACGATGGTGGCCGCACCGGACCACACCTTGCGGTCGGCCGCGACCAGCTCGACGTGCAGCTCAGCCAACGTTGGCTCCTCGGATCGTGGGATCGCCCGGTGGACGGGTGGTCCCGGTAAGAATAACGGCCCCTCCCTCCCCGGCTGAAACCGGAGGGGTGGGGATGGCCGGAACCCGGCCTGCTGCGGCGGTGGTGCGCGGAGAGGGGCGGTCCCCGGTCCCCCAGGGCCCGCCCCTCTCCACTGCCACTGCCTAGACCTGCCGGCTGCCTACTTCTTCAGCAGCTCGGCGGCGTTGCGCTCCAGGTCGTCGATGCCGCCGCACATGAAGAACGCCTGCTCCGGGACGTGGTCGTACTTGCCGTCCGCAATCGCGTTGAAGGCCTCGATGGACTCCGACAGCGGCACGGTCGAACCGTCGACACCGGTGAACTGCTTCGCCACGTAGGTGTTCTGCGAGAGGAAGCGCTCGATCCGGCGGGCACGCTGGACGGTGAGCTTGTCCTCCTCGCCCAGCTCGTCCATGCCGAGGATGGCGATGATGTCCTGGAGGTCCTTGTACTTCTGCAGGATGCCCTTGACCCGCAGCGCGGTGTCGTAGTGGTCCTGCGCGATGTAACGCGGGTCCAGGATGCGGGACGTGGAGTCCAGCGGGTCCACCGCGGGGTAGATGCCCTTCTCCGAGATCGGACGGGAGAGCACCGTCGTCGCGTCGAGGTGGGCGAAGGTGGTGGCCGGGGCCGGGTCGGTCAGGTCGTCCGCGGGGACGTAGATCGCCTGCATGGAGGTGATCGAGTGACCGCGGGTCGAGGTGATGCGCTCCTGGAGGAGGCCCATCTCGTCGGCCAGGTTCGGCTGGTAGCCCACGGCGGAGGGCATACGGCCGAGCAGGGTCGACACCTCGGAACCGGCCTGGGTGAACCGGAAGATGTTGTCGATGAAGAGCAGCACGTCCTGCTGCTGCACATCACGGAAGTACTCGGCCATGGTGAGCGCCGAGAGCGCGACGCGCAGCCGGGTGCCCGGCGGCTCGTCCATCTGGCCGAAGACCAGGGCGGTCTTGTCCAGAACGCCCGAGTCCACCATCTCGTGGATGAGGTCGTTGCCCTCACGGGTGCGCTCGCCCACACCGGCGAAGACCGACACACCACCGAAGTTCTCGGCGACGCGGTAGATCATCTCCTGGATGAGCACGGTCTTGCCGACGCCGGCGCCGCCGAACAGGCCGATCTTGCCACCCGTGACATACGGGGTGAGCAGGTCGATGACCTTGATGCCGGTCTCGAACATCTCGGTCTTGGACTCGAGCTGGTCGAAGTTGGGCGCCTTGCGGTGGATCGGCCAGCGGGTCTCGACCTGGGCGTTGAACTCCGCGGCGTCGGTGTTGAGCACCTCGCCGAGGGCGTTGAAGACCTTGCCCTTGGTGATGTCGCCGACCGGCACCGAGATCGCCGCGCCGGTGTCGGTGACCCCGGCGCCACGGACCAGGCCGTCGGTGGGCTGCATCGAGATGGTGCGGACCACACCGTCGCCCAGGTGCTGGGCGACCTCAAGGGTCAGCGTCTTCTTGCCGGTGCCGTCGGGCGAGTCCACCTCGACGTGCAGGGCGTTGAACATCTCCGGCATCGCGTCGACGGGGAACTCCACGTCGACGACCGGGCCGATGACCCGCGCGACGCGGCCCGTCGCCGTGGCCGTCTCAACAGTGGCAGTCATAGTTGTCAGTCACTCCCCGCGCTAGCGTCGGCCAGGGCGTTCGCGCCACCGACGATCTCGCTGATTTCCTGGGTGATCTCGGCCTGGCGGGCCGAGTTGGCAAGCCGCGTGAGCGACTTGATGAGCTCCTCGGCGTTGTCCGTCGCCGACTTCATCGCACGCCGCCGGGCGGCGTGCTCCGAAGCTGCCGACTGGAGCAGCGCGTTGTAGATCCGGCTCTCGACGTACCTCGGCAGCAGCGCGTCCAGCACGCCCTCCGCCGACGGCTCGAAGTCGTACAGCGGGAAGATCTCCGCCTTGGCGGGACCCTCGTCGCCGTTCGCCACCTCGTCGAGGTGCAGCGGCAGCAGCCGGGCGTCCACCGCGTTCTGCGTCAGCATGGAGACGAACTCGGTCGAGACGATGTGGAGCTCATCCACGCCGCCGTCCGCCGTGTCGGCCACAAACGCCTTGATCAGGGTGCTCGCGACCGTCTTGGCGTCCGCGTACGTCGGCTTGTCGGAGAAGCCGGTCCACGACTCCGCGACCGAGCGGTTGCGGAAGTTGTAGAACCCGACGCCCTTGCGGCCGACGATGTACGTCACCACCTCCTTGCCCTGCGCTTCGAGCCGCTCGGTGAGCTGCATCGCCCGCTTGATGGCGTTGGAGGAGTAGCCGCCGGCCAGGCCCCGGTCCGCCGTGACCAGGAGCACCGCGGCGCGCGTGGCGGCGGGGTTCTCCGTGGTCAGCGGGTGCTGGGCGTTGGACCGGGTCGCGACCGCGGTCACCGCGCGGGTGAGTTCACTCGCGTACGGGGTGGAGGCGGCCACCGCGCGCTGCGCCTTGACGATGCGCGACGCGGAGATCATCTCCATCGCCCTGGTGATCTTCTTGGTCGCGGAGACGGAGCGGATCCGGCGCTTGTAGACCCGAAGCTGGGCTCCCATGGGTCGTTACGTCCTTTCCGTCCGGCTTCAGGCCGACTCGCCGAGCAGCTTGCCCTCGGAGGTCTCGAAGCCCTGCTTGAAGGAAGCGATCGCGGCGGTCAGCGCGTCGATGGTGCCGTCCTCCAGCTTGCCGGTCTCGACGATGCCGGAGAGGAGCGCCTTGTGCTCCACCCGCAGGTTGTCGAGGAACTCGCGCTCGAAGCGGCGGATGTCGGCGACCGGGACGTCGTCCAGCTTGCCGGTGGTACCGGCCCAGATGGAGACGACCTGCTCCTCGACCGGGAACGGTGCGTACTGGCCCTGCTTCAGCAGCTCGACCATGCGGGCACCGCGCTCCAGCTGCGCCTTGGAGGCCGCGTCCAGGTCGGAGCCGAAGGCGGCGAACGCCTCCAGCTCGCGGAACTGGGCGAGGTCCAGCCGCAGGCGGCCGGCGACCGACTTCATGGCCTTGATCTGGGCGGAGCCGCCGACGCGGGAGACCGAGATACCGACGTTCACGGCCGGGCGGATGCCGGCGTTGAACAGGTCGGACTCCAGGAAGCACTGGCCGTCGGTGATGGAGATGACGTTGGTCGGGATGTACGCCGAGACGTCGTTGGCCTTGGTCTCGATGATCGGCAGGCCGGTCATCGAGCCGGCACCCAGCTCGTCGGAGAGCTTGGCGCAGCGCTCCAGCAGGCGGGAGTGCAGGTAGAAGACGTCACCGGGGTAGGCCTCGCGGCCCGGCGGGCGGCGCAGCAGCAGGGAGACGGAGCGGTAGGCCTCGGCCTGCTTCGACAGGTCGTCGAAGATGATCAGGACGTGCTTGCCGTCGTACATCCACTCCTGGCCGATGGCGGAGCCGGTGTAGGGGGCCAGGTACTTGAAGCCCGCCGGGTCCGACGCCGGGGCGGCGACGATGGTGGTGTACTCCAGCGCGCCGGCCTCCTCCAGGGCACCGCGCACGGACGCGATGGTGGAGCCCTTCTGGCCGATGGCGACGTAGATGCAGCGGACCTGCTTCTTGGGGTCGCCGGAGCGCCAGTTGTCGCGCTGGTTGATGATCGTGTCGATCGCCACCGCGGTCTTGCCGGTCTGGCGGTCGCCGATGATCAGCTGGCGCTGGCCGCGGCCGATCGGGGTCATCGCGTCGATGGCCTTGATGCCGGTCTGCAGCGGCTCGTGGACCGACTTGCGGACCATCACGCCGGGAGCCTGGAGCTCCAGGGCGCGGCGGCCGGTGGACTCGATCGCGCCGAGGCCGTCGATCGGGTTGCCCAGCGGGTCGACCACGCGGCCGAGGTAGCCCTCGCCGACCGGCACGGACAGCACCTCGCCGGTGCGGCGGACCGTCTGGCCCTCCTCGATACCGCTGAAGTCGCCGAGGACGACGACGCCGATCTCGCGCTCCTCAAGGTTCAGCGCGAGGCCGAGGGTGCCGTCCTCGAACTTCAGCAGCTCGTTGGCCATGGCCGAGGGGAGGCCCTGGACCTTGGCGATGCCGTCCATCGCCTCGCTGACCGTGCCGACCTCTTCACGCGAGGCGGCGTCCGGCTGGTACGACTGGACGAAGTTCGCCAGCGCGTCCCGGATCTCCTCCGGCCGGATAGTGAGCTCCGCCATCTGGGTTCCCTGTTCTCCTAGGTTGCGATCCTCGGCCCGCCCTTGGAGGGCCGCAAGTATTCGATCCTCGGCCGGATGTCGAAACGACCGACCGTACGTTGTCCCCGACCGAGGGTCGGATGCTGCTCCGGGCCCGGGGGGCGGTCAGCCCTCCAGGCCCTGCCGGGCGCCTTCCAGGCGGCTGGCGACGGTGCCGTCGATGATCTCGTCGCCGATCTGCACCTTGACACCGCCGAGGACCTCGGGGTCGATGTCGATGTTGAGGTGCACCTGGCGGCCGTAGATCCTGCCCAGGGCTCCGGCGAGCCGCTCACGCTGCCCGTCGGACATCGGCACGGCGGTGGTCACCAGGGCCACCACGCGGCCGCGCCGGGAGGCGGCGAGCTTGGAGTACGACTCCAGGCCCTGCTCCAGGCTACGTCCACGCGGGTGGGAGACCAGAGAGACGACCAGCCGCACGGTGGCCGGGTTGGCACGACCGCCGAGGAGCGAGCGCACCAGGTCCGCCTTGGCGGCGGGGCCGGCCTTGGGCTCGGACAGCGCGGCGCGCAGCTCGGGGGAGCCGGCGACGACGCGGCCGAACCGGAACAGCTCGTCCTCGACGTCGTCCAGGGCACCGGCCCGGTCCGCCGCGATGACCTCGGCGTACGCCGACAGCTGCTCGGTGGCGTCCACCAGGTCGCGCGGGCTGGACCAGCGGGACCGGACCAGGCCGGAGACCAGGTCCACCGTCTCGCCGGAGACCTGGCCGGTCAGCAGCGAGCCGACCAGCTGGGCCTTGTCCTGCCCGGACCGCGCCGGGTCGGTGAGGACCCGGCGCAGCGACACCTCACGGTCGAGCAGGGTGGTGACGGCCGAGAGCTCCTCGCCGAGCCTGACGACATCCACCGAGGTGGAGTCGGTCAGGCTTTCGAGGTTCTCCCGGGCGGCGGCGAGCGCCTCGCGGCTGGCGCCGATCACTGGGACGCACCTTCCGAGACGGCGGCCTTGGTCTCAAGGTCGTCCAGGAAGCGGTCGATGATCCCGCTCTGCCGGGCGTGGTCCTGAAGGGACTCGCCGACGATGCGGGAGGCCAGCTCGGTGGCGAGCGCGCCCACGTCGTGCCGGAGCACGGCGGTGGCCTGCTTGCGGTCGGCCTCGATCTGGGCGTGGCCGGCGGTGACGATGGCGTCCCGCTGGCGCTGGCCCTCCTCGCGCATCTCGGTGATCAGCGCGGCGCCCTGCTCACGGGCGTGCTCGGTGATCCGGGCCGCCTCGTGGCGTGCCTCGGCGAGCTCGGCGCGGTACTGCTCCAGGGTGCGCTGGGCCTCGGCCTGCGCCTCCTCGGCCCGTTCGAGCCCGCCCTCGATCGCGTCCCGGCGCTCCGCCAACACCTTCTCGATGCTGGGGAGGAGCTTCTTGCCGAGCAGTCCGAAGACGATGAAGAAGCAGATCAGGCCGATGATGAGCTCCGGCCACGCGGGAAGGAGAGGGTTCTCCGCCTCCGCGGCTTCAGCCAGGAAGTTCATATCTGGACCTTTCGTCTGAAGGGGGCTGCCGGGCGCCTGGTTACTTGGGGCCCTGGCCGAAGACGAACGGCATGACGATGCCGATCAGGGCCAGCGCCTCGGTGAGCGCGAAGCCGATGAACATGTTGGTGCGGATGAGGCCGGCGGCCTCGGGCTGACGGGCCATCGCCTGGACGCCGTTGCCGAAGATCAGACCAACGCCGATGCCGGGGCCGATGGCCGCGAGACCGTAACCGATGGAGGCGACGGAGCCGTAGACGCCAACGGCGGCGAGCATGCTCATTTCAACTGTCCTTTGCGGATAGCGAGCCGGTGGTGGTTGGCCACCGGACGACTGCGGGGGTGGGAAGGAAGGTCTGGGGTCTCAGTGCGCTTCTTCGAGCGCGCCCGAGATGTAGCTGCTGGCCAGCATCACGAAGATGTACGCCTGGAGGAACTGGATCAGGAGCTCGAACGCGGTCAGACCGAGGGTGACCACGAAAGAGGCACCGGCGTAGAGCGCGCCGATGCTCGGGGTGAGCAGGTACCAGGACGCGACCGAGAACATCACGATCAGCAGGTGGCCCGCGAACATGTTGGCGAAGAGCCGGACCGCCAGCGTGAAGGGCCGCACAAAGATGTTCGAGAAGAACTCGATCGGGACCAGCAGGAACATGACCCAGCCGGGGATGCCCGACGGCCAGCAGAGGTTCTTCAGTCCGCCGACGAAGCCGTGCTTCTTGAAGGTCAGCGTCATATAGGTGATCCAGACCACGGCGGCGAGACCGGCCGGGAAGGCGATCTTCGACGTCACCGGGAACTGGGCGAACGGGATGATCGACATCACGTTCATGATCCAGACGAAGAAGAAGAGCGACACCATCATCGGGACATACTTCTGCCCCTTCTTGCCGATGGAGTCCAGCACGATGGACCGCTTGACGAAGTCATAGCCGATCTCGCCCACCAGCTGGAGCTTGCCCGGGACCAGCTTCGGCCTGGCGAAGGCGGCCCAGAAGAAGCCGATCACCGCGAGCATGGCGATGACCGACAGCAGCATCGGCTTGATGACCTCGACGCCGCCCACCGTGAAGAGCGGCTCGAAGTTGAAGGTGTGAAGGCCGGGGGCCGGGAAGCCGCAACCAGAGTTCAGGTGGCAGTCGGCCTCAGAGGCGAGCTGCGTGAGTGCACTACTCACCACGGACTCCTTCGTCGTGACGCATGGAAACGGCAACCTCGGTGTGTCGGCGTGACCTGCGGCCACGGGGCGGCACTGGGACTGGATGGTGATTTCGCGGGGTCGAGCGAGAGCCCGGAATGGGGCTCGGGGGGCGATCCGTCCGCTGAGCGGAGGGACCTGGCCGCATCCCGCACCCGGTGTCGTTCCGGACGATAGCAGCCCGACAGGGAGGCATGAACACCGCCCCCCTCCCTCGGGAGAGGGACGTCAGGGGTCATGACCGGCGTTCCGGCTCGGGCTCTCGGGAACGTTCGGAAGGCGCGTCCGGGACCACGTAGAGCAGCTTGGCCTTGAGGGCGCCGCGCACCTGGCCGGCGGTCCAGATGAGCGCGCAGCCGAGCAGGGTGAAGGCGAAGACCCGGGTCTCGAAGAGGGTCGTGCCCTTGAAGACCGCCAGCACGATCCCGACCAGCAGGATCTGCGTGGTGTAGACCATCAGGCCGGCCGCCATGAAGAGCTGCGGGTTGTTCCGCGTCAGGCGGTCCAGGGTGATCTGGCCGAAGCTGAAGAAGGCGACCACCAGCAGCACGGCGAAGAGCGCGCCCAGCAGACCCTTGGTCCCCACGACGGCGGTCGCAATCGCAACAGCGATGGCTCCGGCGACCGCAGTGGGGATTGCGGCGCCGCGGAGGATCCGGGCGTCGGGGGACGGCATGTCGGCAGCTCCGGCGGCATGTCTGACGTACGGGGGGACGGGCTGTGCTGAAGGCATGATCCAAGACCGGGGGGAAGGTGCCACTCGGTGCCGAAATGCCCCAACATGGACTTTCGGCGTGCTCCCGGTACTCGTGAACGGTATCACAAACTATTTGATGCGAGCTTTACCATGTTGGTGTGCTACCTGTCACACCGGTGGCGCAGCGGTGCCGCCGATCGGTTGACCCCGTACGGGCCAACCGCGCTCACCCGTCCGTGCCACCCCGGGTGCCGGACCGGTGGCCCGCCGCGCTCGCCCCGGAACCCAGCCGCTGGAGCAGGTCCTCGTCCTCCGGCGACAGCCGGCCGACCCCGCCGACCGGGCCCTCGGCCGCACCCTCGGCGACACCCTCGGCGGCGCCCTCGCCGTCGTCGCTGTCCCGGTAGCGCGGCGGGACCAGCGGCTGGAGCGCCTTCGGCGTCCTCGGCCGGAAGCGCGGCAGCAGCAGCACCACGATGCCCAGCAGGCAGAGCCCGGCGCCGATCAGCACCACCACCCGGCCGATGTCGGTCACCGAGAAGGCCACCGTGGAGAAGGCGAAGAGCGCCGCCCAGAAGTACATGATCAGCACGGCCCGGCTGTGCGAGTGGCCGATCTCCAGCAGCCGGTGGTGCAGGTGCTGCTTGTCCGCCGCGAAGGGCGACTTGCCCGCCCAGGTGCGCCGCACCACGGCCAGCAGCAGGTCGGCCAGCGGCAGCGCGATCACGGTCAGCGGCAGCAGCAGCGGGATGTAGATCGGCACCAGGGTGTGCACGGCCTCACGCTGCGAACCGGTCTGCTCGATGATCAGGTCGGGGTTGACCCGGCCGGTGATCGAGATGGCCGCCACCGCGAGCATCAGGCCCAGCAGCATCGAGCCGGAGTCGCCCATGAAGATCCGCGCCGGGTGCAGATTGTGCGGCAGGAACCCCAGGCACATCCCGATCAGCACCGCGGTGAAGAGCGTCGCCGGAGCCGCGTCCTCGATGCTGTAGCCGAACAGCAGCCGGTACGAGTACAGGAAGAAGGCCATCGCGGCGATGCAGACCATGCCGGCGGCCAGGCCGTCCAGGCCGTCGATGAAGTTCACCGCGTTGACCATGATGACGACCAGCAGCACCGAGATCAGGGTGCCCTGCATCGGCGTCACCGAGACCGATCCGACGCCGGGCACCGGGATGGAGATCACGGTGAGTCCCTGCCAGACCATCACGCCCGCGGCGACCATCTGGCCGCCCATCTTGACCAGCGCGTCCACGCCCCACTTGTCGTCGAGCACGCCCAGCACCCACATGATGCCGGCGCCCGAGAGCAGCGCCTTGACGTCGCTCCCGTTGTCGAAGACGGTCGTCAGATGGGTGAGGTGGGAGGCCATCAGCAGCCCGGCGCAGAGCCCGCCGAACAGGGCGATGCCGCCCAGCCGGGGCGTGGGCTCGCGGTGCACGTCACGGGCGCGCACCGGCGGCATCGCGCCCGCCACGATGGCGAACTTCCGGACCGGCGCGGTCAGCAGGTAGGTGACCGCTGCGGTGGTGAACAGCGTCAGCAGGTACTCACGCACCGGGGCCCTCCAACCTCGCGTCGACGGCGGCTCCACTCTCCCGGACCGCTGAACGGACGGCAGGGGCGGGAGGTGCCGCCGGAGATGTCTGTGATCCAGGGTGCGTCGCCACGGCACCACACCTTATTCAGGTCGACGCCCTTCGCGCGCATCGCGGTTCTGCCCTGGGGGCAATGTCACCACTTCGGTACCGACCCACGGGCCAGTTCGCGGACCCGCTCGGCCAGTTCCCGGTCCGGCTCCGAGCTGCGCAGCGCCTGCCCGGTGAGCCGCGCCACCTCGGCCATCCCGGCGGTCCGCATCCCCTGCGTGGTCACGCAGCCGGTGCCCAGCCGCACCCCGGACGCCTCGGCGGGCGGCGCGGTGTCATAGGGCAGGGCGCACTTGCCGAGCAGTACCGAGACGGCCGCGCAGCGCCGCTCCGCCTCCCGGCCGCTGATGCCGAGCCCGGAGACGTCCGCCGTGACCAGATGGGTGTCGGTGCCGCCGGTGAGCGGGGTCAGGCCCTGCCCGGCGAGTCCCTCGGCCAGCGCCCGGGCGTTGGCGACGGCCGCCCGCGTATAGGCGGCGAACTCCGGGGTGGCGGCCTCCGCCAGCGCCACCGCCTTGGCCGCGACCTCGTGCATGGAGGGACCGCCCTGGATGAACGGGTAGACCGCCCGGTCCACCCGCTCGGCCAGCTCGGCGGTGCAGAGCAGCAGGCCGCCGCGCGGGCCGCGCAGCATCTTGTGGGTGACGCCGACCACCACGTCCGCGTACGGCACCGGGGAGGGCGCCGCTCCCCCGGCCACCAGGCCCAGGGTCTGCGCCGCGCCGGCGATCAGATAGGCGCCGACCTCGTCGGCGATGGCCCGGAACGCCTTCCAGTCCACCTGGCGGGGGTAGGAGATGGAGCCCGCGACGATGGCCTTGGGCCGCTGCCGCTTCGCCAGGTCGCGGACCTGCTCCAGGTCGATCAGGCCGTCCTCGCGGCGCACCCCGTAGCCGGTGAACTGGAACCAGCGGCCGGAGAAGTTGGCCCGTGAGCCGACGGTGAGGTGGCCGCCGTGCTGGAGCGACATCGCCAGCACCCGGTCGCCGGGCCGGAGCAGCGCGGCATAGGCGGCGAACATCGCGGTGGTCCCGGTGTACGGCTGCACATTGGCGTGGTCGGCGCCGAACAGCTCCTCCGCGCGGGTGACGGCCAGCAGCTCCGCGGCGTCCGCTGCGGCGCAGCCGGTGTGGTGGCGGCGCCCCGGGTAGCCCTCGGCGTACTTGTCGGCGAGCGGGCCGGAGAGGGCCGCCAGCACGGCCGGGGAGGCGATGTTCTCCCCCGCCAGCAGCTGGAGCGAGTCGCGCCGCCGGGCAGCCTCCAGGGCCAGCACATCGGCGATCTGCGGGTCGGTGCGCCGCAGGGCCTCCGGGGCCTCCCAGGGCGGCGTGCGGTCGGAGGTGGCGGTGGGGGGCTCGGTGACCGTCATGGCGGGGCTCCTCGGGCGGCTGGGCCGCGTGCGGAGGTGGTTCCTCCCCAGGGTAGGACGGGCGGCGCCGCACGGCGCGTCGTCGCCACCGGGCGGCCGACAGCGGGAGCGGCCGACGGCGGGGGGGCGGCCGACGGCGGGAGCGGCCGACGGCGGGGGACGGTCAGCGGCGGGGAGGGTCAGCGGCGGGGGATGCCGGTCAGCGCGGTGACCACCGGGTCCAGGGCGTGGTAGATCTCCTCGCCGCAGTTGCGGAACATGCTGATCGGCGCCCCGTACGGATCGTCCACCTCGTCCGCCTCCGGGGAGGAGGCCAGCAGCCAGCCGCGCAGCGCCGCCGCGGCCCGGACCAGGGCGCGGGCCCGGGCGGCCACGGCGGCGCCCTGGAGCGGGTCGGGGAGGGTCACCGGGTCTATGGTCCGCACCAGCCGGGTGAACTCTTTGAGGGTGAAGGTGCGCAGGCCCGCCGCATGGCCCATGGAGATCACCTGGGCGCGGTGGTCCAGGGTGGCGGTGAGCACCAGGTCGGCGTCGATGACGTGCTCGTCCAGCAGCTCCCGGCCGGCGAAGCCGTCCGGGTCGGCGCCGTACTCGCCCAGCACGGTGGCGGCGTGCGCCTCCATCGGGGCGCCCTCATGGCCCCAGGTGCCGGCGCTCTCCACCACGATCTGCTCGGCTCCGCGCGTGCTCAGGCGGGCTCCCAGCTCGTGCCGGGTCAGCCGCTCGGCGATCGGGGAGCGGCAGATGTTGCCGGTGCAGACGAAGAGGATCCGGAAGCGGTCGTGCGGGGTCGGGCCGGGCACCGGTTTGGGTCCGGATATGCCGTACGGGGCGGCGGGTGCACGGCCCTGGCCCGGCAGCACGAGGCGGCCCGGCGCCTGGGTGTCGGCGGGTGTCAACTGCCCGCCTCCAGGTCGGGTACGACCTCCCGCAGCTGGGCCTCGCTGACCGCGCCCGCGCGCAGCAGCACCGGGATCTTGCCGGTGACGTCCACGATGGAGGACGGCACGGCGTGCTCGGCGCGTCCGCCGTCCAGGTAGACCGAGACCGAGTCGCCGAGCTGGCTCTCCGCCTCGTCGCAGGTGGCCGGGGACGGGCCGCCGGTGAGGTTGGCGCTGCTGACCGCCATCGGGCCGGTGGTGTTGAGCAGCTCGATGGCGACCGGGTGCAGCGGCATCCGTACCGCGACGGTGCCCCGGGTGTCGCCGAGGTCCCAGCGGAGCGAGGGCTGGTGGCGGGCGACCAGGGTGAGGCCGCCGGGCCAGAAGGCGTCCACCAGCTCCCAGGCGGACTCGGAGAAGTCGGTGACCAGGCCGTGCAGCGTGGTCGGGGAGCCGACCAGCACCGGGGAGGGCATGGCCCGGCCGCGCCCCTTGGCGGTCAGCAGGTCGCGGACCGCCTCCGGGGAGAAGGCGTCAGCGCCGAGGCCGTAGACCGTGTCCGTCGGGAGCACCACCAGTTCGCCTCGGCGGACGGCGGAGGCGGCCTCGCGCAGGCCCGTCGCTCGGTCGCTCGGGTCGGCGCAGTCGTAGCGACGGCTCATCGGTGCAGGCCCCTTCCGTACGGGCTGATGGCGTTGGCGCTGGTGGTGATGGTGCTGGTGGTGATGGTGCTGCCGGTGATGGTGCTGCCGGTGGTGGTGTGCCGGACCCCGGTCACGGCACGGCCCGGCGGGCGGTGGTGAAGCGGGGGCGGTTGTTGAGGTCGCGGTGGTCGGCCGCGTCGGTCCAGCCGTGGTCCTCGTTGAAGATCCACGGCACCTGGCCGCCCTGGGTGTCGGCGTGCTCCACCACCACGACGCCGCCGGGGCGCAGCAGCCGGGCGGCGACCCGCTCGATGCCCCGGATGGTGGTCAGGCCGTCCTCGCCGGAGAAGAGCGCCAGCTGCGGGTCGTGGTCGCGGGCCTCGGGGGCGACGTACTCCCACTCGGTGAGCGGGATGTACGGGGGGTTGCTGATCACCAGGTCGAAGCGGCCGTTCCAGGACCGGTCGCCCTCGAAGGCGCGGGTGGCGTCGCCGGCGTGCAGGGTGACCCTGGCCCGGTCGGGGCTGGCGTCGATGTTGCGGCGGGTCCAGGTGAGGGCGTCCTCGTCCAGCTCGAAGGCGTGCACGGTGGAGCGCGGCACCTCCTGGGCGATGGCCAGCGCGATGGCGCCGGAGCCGCTGCACAGGTCGGCGACCAGGGGTTCGGCGACATCCATGTCGCGGACCGCGTCTATCGCCCAGTCGACCACCGACTCGGTCTCCGGCCGGGGGACGAAGACCCCGGGGCCGACCCGCAGCTCCAGATAGCGGAAGAAGGCCCGGCCGGTGATGTGCTGGAGCGGTTCGCGGGCCTCGCGGCGGGCGATGGCCTCCCAGTAGCGGGCGTCGAAGTCGGCGTCGGGGACGGTGTGCAGCTGCCCGCGCTTGACCCCGTGGATGTGCGCGGCGAGCTCCTCGGCGTCGAACCGAGGCGACGGCACTCCGGCCGCAGCCAACCGCTGGGTGGCCTGGGCCACCTCGGCGAGCAGCAGGTTCATCCGGCCCCCTTCCTGGTGTACGGGCGGCTTCCGGCCCCCGAGCGGCGGTGGTTCAGCTCTCCTGGGCCGCGGCGAGCTTGGCTGCGGCGTCGGCGTCCACGCAGGACTGGATGACCGTGTCCAGGTCCCCGTCGAGCACCTGGTCCAAGTTGTACGCCTTGTAGCCCACCCGGTGGTCGGAGATGCGGTTCTCCGGGAAGTTGTAGGTGCGGATGCGCTCGGACCGGTCCACGGTGCGGACCTGGCTGCGGCGGGCGTCGGACGCCTCCCGCTCGGCCTCCTCCTGGGCGGCGGCCAGCAGCCGGGAGCGCAGGATGCGCATCGCCTGCTCCTTGTTCTGGAGCTGGCTCTTCTCGTTCTGACAGGAGACCACGATCCCGGTGGGCAGGTGGGTGATCCGCACCGCCGAGTCGGTGGTGTTCACCGACTGGCCGCCGGGGCCGGAGGAGCGGTACACGTCGATCCGCAGGTCGTTGGGGCCGATCTCGACCTCGACCTCCTCGGCCTCCGGGGTGACCAGCACACCGGCGGCGGAGGTGTGGATGCGGCCCTGCGACTCGGTGGCGGGGACGCGCTGTACGCGGTGCACACCGCCCTCGTACTTCAGCCGCGCCCAGACGCCCTGGCCGGGCTCCATGGCACCCCGGGTCTTCACGGCGACCTGGACGTCCTTGTAGCCGCCGAGGTCGGAGGCGTTGGCGTCCAGGATCTCGGTCTTCCAGCCGACCCGCTCGGCGTACCGCAGATACATCCGCAGCAGGTCTCCGGCGAACAGGGCCGACTCCTCGCCGCCCTCGCCGGCCTTGACCTCCAGGATGACGTCCTTGTCGTCGCTGGGGTCGCGCGGGACCAGCAGCAGCCGCAGCCGCTCGGTGAGCTCCTCGCGCCGCGCCTCCAGCTCCTTGACCTCGGCGGCGAACTCCGGGTCGTCGGCCCCCAGCTCGCGGGCGGTGTCGATGTCCTCGCCGGTCTGCCGCCAGCTGCGGTAGGCCGCGGTGATGGGGGTCAGCTCGGCGTAGCGCTTGGACAGCTTCCGGGCGTTGGCCTGGTCGGCGTGGACCGACGGGTCGGCCAGCCTCTTTTCGAGGTCGGCGTGCTCGGTGAGGAGCTCTTCGACTGCCTCGAACATGGGTGGAAGCCTTCTTCCCGGGGTCTGCGGGGTGCGGAGCGGTGCTGGCGGTGCCTGGCGGGGCGCCTGCTGTCGCGCGGTGCGCGCTGCGATGGCAGACGCGAACGGCGCCGGTCGGGCATGCCCCCGCAGCGCGGCTGCGAGGACGCCCGGCCGGCGCCGAGAGGTCGCTACTTCTTGGCGGCGTGCTGCTTGCCGAAGCGGGCCTCGAAGCGGGCGACGCGGCCGCCGGTGTCGAGGATCTTCTGCTTGCCGGTGTAGAAGGGGTGGCACTGCGAGCAGACGTCGGCACGGATGACGCCGTCCTTGGCGGTGCTGCGAGTGCTGAACTCGGCGCCGCAGGTGCAGGTCACCTGGGTGACGACGTACTCGGGGTGAATGTCGCGCTTCAAGGGGTTCTCCTAGGGATCGGGAGGGCACCGGGTCGTACGGCTGCTGCCGCGCGTGAACCGGGACCGACGTACCAGTCTGCCAGGACCGGCCGCATCTTCCCAAACCGGGGCAGCGACCGCACTATTCCGCAGGTCAGCGCCGCGTGTCCGGCTACTCGCCGAGCAGCGCGTCCAGACCCGTGTCCTGCGTGGGGTCACGCGCCGGGTCCTGCCGCGCGTCCTGCGCCGGGTCCGGCCGCGTGGCCGGGGCAGCGGTCGGTGCGGCGGCCTGCCCGGCGCTGTGCGGCGCGTGTCGGCCAGTGTCGTGTCCGGCGCCGCGTCCGGCGCCGCGTCCGGTGTCATGTCCGGGGCCGTGTACGGGGCGGTGCGGGGCGGCGGGCCGGGAGGGGGCCGGCTTCCCGGTCGGCTTGGCCGATGTGGCCGGCTTGGCCGACTTGGGCGTGGTGGCCGGATTGGCGGGCTGGAGCTTGAGGATGTCCGCCGGGATCGGCCGGTCGTCCTTCAGCGCCTCCCAGAGCCGGGACGCCTGCGGCTCGGTGGCCACCACCCGGTTGGGGTTGGAGGGCGCGTAGTGGACCGGCAGGGTGGCCATGGCGAGGTCGCCCGGACCGATGCCCTTGAGCCGCTGGGAGAGCCCCACCAGGGCGTTGACCGACGCCAGGTCGGTGTCGGCGGTGATGCTCCTGGTGAGCGTGTCGGCCACCTTGAAGAGCTTCACCGGGTTGGCCAGCAGCCCGGCGCTCTGCGCCTGCCTGAGGATCGACGTCACCATCTGGTGCTGGAGCTCTATCCGCCCCAGGTCGCTGCCGTCGCCGACGCCGTGCCGGGTGCGGACGAAGGCCAGCGCCTGGTCGCCGCTGAGGTGGTGGGTGCCATGGGCCAGGGTGAGCCTGCTCTGCTTGTCCCGGATGTCGACCGCGGTGGTGACGTCGACCCCGCCGATGGCGTCGATGAAGCCGGCGAAGCCCGCGAAGTCCATCTCCATGAAGTGGTCCATCCGCAGCCCGGTGATGGACTCCACGGTCTTCACCGCGCAGGCCGCGCCGCCCACCTCGAAGGCGCTGTTGAACATGGCGCCGGAGACGGCCGGTACCGCGCTGCCGTCCGGCTTGGTGCACTCCGGCCGGTCCACCAGGGTGTCGCGAGGGATGGAGACCACGGACCCGCGCCGGTGGTCGCGCTCGATGTGCACCACCATCGCGGTGTCCGAACGGGCGGTGCCGTCATTGGCGCCACCGGCCTTCTGGTGGTTGGCACCGGCCCGCGAGTCGGAGCCCAGCAGCAGCAGGTTGAAGTCGCCGTTGGTGGACGCCGGCGGGCGGGCCCGGCCCAGCAGCGAGTCCATGTCGACGCTGGTGAGGTTGTGGTTGAGCTTCCAGTACGCGAAGCCGCCGAACCCGGCGGCCACCAGCACCACCCCCGCCAGCGACAGCCCCGCCACCCGCAGGCCGCGCCGACCGGATCGCCCCGAGGAGGGCGGCTGCTGGTCCTTCTGCTGCTCGGCCATGCTGCTGGGTCCGTCCCTCGTCTGCTTCCGCGCACCCGCGCGGGCCGGCTCCCGGATAGGACGTGCTGCGGCTCCTCTGCGGTTCCTGCTGCTCCGTGCGCCCGCCGCTGACGAGCGGGCGATGGATCACTTCGAGCATACGGGACATGACGGACAGGGCGGACGAAGCCGGGCATGACTGCGCCCCGCCGGGTCGGCCCGGCGGGGCGCAGTCGTCGGTGTCGGCACTGAGGCGTCGACCGGGGAGTCAGCCGGGGAATGCCGGCCGAGGGGAGGTCAGCCGAGGATGGTGTACGCCTTCCAGCTGCCCGTGCCCATCTTCACCCTGGCCCCGAAGGAGCCGTTGCCCTTGCCCGGGTACAGGTAGAGCGTCCCGTTGGTGAAGCGGACCAGCAGGTCGGCCTTGCCGTCGCCGTTCACGTCACCGGTCGCGGCGAGCGCGTTGGCCGACTTGAAGCCCGTGGCGGACAGGGTCTTGCGGGCGCCGAACTTGCCGTTGCCCTTGCCCGGCCACAGGTACAGCCCGCCGGCGGCGGTGCGGCCCACCAGGTCGACCTTGCCGTCACCGGTGAAGTCGCCGTGGCCCACCAGGTGGGTGTAGCTCTTGAAGCCGGAGCCCGCCTTGATCCGGGCGCCGAACTTGCCGTTGCCCTTGCCGGGGTAGACCCAGACCGTACCGGCCTTGTCCACGCTCAGCAGGTCGGGCAGGTCGTCGCCGGTGAGGTCGCCGGGGGCGACGATCTGCCGGATGCTGCCCCAGCCGGTGGACACGCGGGTGTTGACCCAGGACCGGCCGTTGTAGTGCCGCCAGTACAGCGACCCGTTGGTGCCGCGCATGACCAGGTCGACGATGCCGTCCCGGTCGAGGTCGGTCTGCAGCACCTTGTTGTAGGACTTCCAGCCGGAGCCGATCGAGGACCGGCTGCGCAGGGTGGGGCCCGAGTAGGCGTAGCCGTTGCCCTTGGCGTCGCGCGCCAGCAGGTCGGCCTTGCCGTCGCTGTTCCAGTCGGTGTCGGTGATCCGCGCCAGGGCCGCGACGGCGAAGGTGGAGACCTTGGTGAAGACGTCGTAGCCGCCTTCCTCCACGCAGTTGGGAGCGCCCCAGGAGACGATGCCCACGACCCGGCCGCCCACCACCAGAGGGCCGCCGGAGTCACCGTGGCAGCTGGCCACGGTGGTGGCGTCGCTGCCGGTGCCGGGCTTGCCGGCGCAGAACATGCCGCCCGCCTTGAAGTAGCCGGCCGTCTCCGGCAGCGCGTTCAACGCCGTGTTGCAGGTCGAGTCGGCCACGATCGGCAGGCTCGCCTTGAGGAGCCTCGGCGAGAGGTCGGCCTCGGGGTCGTCGGCGTCCTTGGTGAGACCCCAGCCGTAGACGGTGCCCACCGTGCCGGGCTTGTACGGGGTGTTGTCCCCCGGCACCGCCAGCTTGGTGGTCTTGGCCGTGAGGCCGCGGTCCAGCGTCAGGACGGCGATGTCGTTGCGGATGTCGTCCCGGGTGTCGCCGTGGTAGTCCGGGTGGCTCCACTGCCGCCACACGCCGGCGAGCTTGCCGTTCTCGCCGGTCCACAGGCCAGCGGTGCCGGAGACCACGATGCCGTTGTTCTTCCAGCTGAGGCCCGCCACGCAGTGCGCGGCGGTGAGCACCTTGTCCGGAGCGACCAGGGTGCCGCCGCAGAACTGCGCCGAACCGTCCCAGTTGAGGTACCAGAGCTGCACCATGGACGGCGCGCTGGTGATCGGTACCGGCGTACCGCCGATGATCCGGGCAGCCCCCGCGCCCTTGCCGTTCTGCGCCTCGGGGCTGCTGCCCACCAGGCCCTGCCGCTGGGCGGCCTTGCGGATGCGCGCCACCAGCGACTGGTCGACCGTGCCACCGCCCTTGGAAGCGGACCCGGCGAGTTCGGCCTTGACCGGCGTACCGGTCGGCGCTGCGGTGCCGGCCCACGCCTCGGAGGAAGCGGCGAAGGTGCCGCTCCCGACCAGAACGGTGGCAAGGGCGGCGGCAGAGAGTTTGTGCCGGCGTATCCGGAGCTTCCCGGATTCGCGCTGAGCAGGATTCACTTGTTCTCCTGTGGCAGAAGAGAGACACCCTCCCCCAGAGGGCGCCTTCAAACAGTGTCGGCGGGCAGCCGTACGAAACAGGCGCACACTTCCGACCCACTGAATGTTAGTGCGACGTAAACATCCGATGGTCGGTGGGGGGCGCGGTTGTGACAGAACCCGTACTTTTGACGACCGGTTCAACACAGGGAGCCCCGGACCGTGGGTCACGGTCCGGGGCTCCCTGGTGATGGTACGTCAGTCCATGTTGCCCGGCGTCGTCTTGGCGATCTGCATCAGGAACTCGCCGTTGCTGCTGGTCTTCTTCATCCGGTCCAGCAGCAGCTCGATGGCCTGCTGCTGGTCCAGCGCGTGCAGCACCCGGCGCAGCTTCCAGACGATGGCCAGCTCCTCGCTGCCCAGCAGGATCTCCTCCTTGCGGGTGGACGAGGCGTCCACGTCCACCGCCGGGAAGATCCGCTTGTCGGAGAGCTTGCGGTCGAGCCTGAGCTCCATGTTGCCGGTGCCCTTGAACTCCTCGAAGACCACCTCGTCGGCCCGGGAGCCGGTCTCCACCAGGGCGGTGGCGAGGATGGTCAGCGAGCCGCCGTTCTCGATGTTGCGCGCGGCACCGAAGAACTTCTTCGGCGGGTAGAGCGCGGTCGAGTCGACACCACCGGACAGGATGCGGCCGGAGGCCGGCGCCGCCAGGTTGTAGGCACGGCCCAGACGGGTGATCGAGTCCAGCAGGATGACCACGTCATGGCCCAGCTCCACCAGGCGCTTGGCGCGCTCGATGGCCAGCTCGGCGACGACCGTGTGGTCCTCGGCCGGTCGGTCGAAGGTCGAGGAGATGACCTCGCCCTTGACCGACCGCTGCATGTCGGTGACCTCTTCCGGACGCTCGTCGACCAGGACGACCATCAGGTGGCACTCGGGGTTGTTATGGGTGATCGCATTGGCGATGGCCTGCATGATCATCGTCTTGCCGGTCTTCGGCGGGGCGACGATCAGACCGCGCTGGCCCTTGCCGATCGGGGCGACCAGGTCGATGATCCGGGTGGTCAGCACGCTCGGGTCGGTCTCCAGGCGGAGCCGCTCCTGCGGGTACAGCGGGGTGAGCTTGCCGAACTCGGGGCGGTTGCGGCCGGCCTCCGGGTCCATGCCGTTCACCGAGTCCAGGCGCACCAGCGCATTGAACTTCTCGCGGCGCTCGCCCTCGCGCGGCTGGCGCACCGCACCGGTGATCGCGTCACCCTTGCGCAGGCCGTTCTTGCGGACCTGGGCCAGCGAGACATACACGTCGTTGGGGCCGGGCAGGTAGCCGGAGGTCCGCACAAACGCGTAGTTGTCCAGGATGTCCAGGATGCCGGCGACCGGGATCAGGACGTCGTCCTCGCCGATCTGCGGCTCGCTGGTGCCCTCGAAGCCCTCGCGGCGGCCACCCCGGCGGTTGCGGTCGCGGTAGCGGCCACGGCGACCGCGGCGGCCACCGTCGAAGTCGTCCTCGTCCTGCTGCTGCTGGTCGCGGCGCTGGTCGCGGCCTTGGCCGCCCTGTTGGTCGCGGGCCTGGTCACGGCCCTGGTCGCGGGCCTGGTCACGACCCTGGTCACGACCCTGGTCGCGGCCCTGGCCGCCGTCCTGGCGGGTCTCCTGACGGCTCTCCTGGCGGTCGCCCAGCTGGCGGTCGCCGCCCTGGCGGTCACGGTCCCGGTCGCGGCGGTTGCGCCGGTCGCGGCGGGTCTCGCGGTCGCCGCCCTGGCCGCCGTCGACACCGCCCTGGCCGTCGCCGGCCTCCTGGCGGTCGGCCCGGTCGCCACGGTCGGTGCGCTCGACCCGGTCACCACGGTCGGTACGGTCGCGGCGGTCCCGGCGCTCACGGCGGCCGTCGCCGACCTGGCGGGCGTCCTCGGCGGCCTTCTCACGGGTCTCGGTGGCCAGCGCGGCGGTCGGCTCGGCGCGCTCGGCGACGGCCTCCTGCACGGGCTCGGCAGCAGCCGAGGCGGTACCGGCCGCCGGGGTGCCCGCAGCCGACGTCGCCCGGCGGCGCGGCCGCTCGGCGCGGGCCGGCGGCGCGGTCTCGGCGGCGGCGTTGTCGCCCGCCACCTGGCCGGGGATCTCGATCTGCGGCGCGGGCTCGGCCGCGGCGGCGCGGGCCCGGGTGCGCCGGACCGGCTTCTCCTCGGCGGCAGCGCCCTCCTCGTCCTTGGCCGCAGCGGCCTTGGCCTTGGTGGTCCGCTTGGCGGCCGGGGCGGCCGGGGCCTCACCGCCGGCCAGCAGCGGGTCGCCGCCGTTCTTCTCCTTGATGGCGTCGATCAGCTGGCTCTTGCGCATGCGCCCGGTGCCACTGATACCAAGACCGGAGGCGAGCTGCTGAAGCTCGGCGAGAACCAGGCCGTTGAGGCCGGAGCCCGTGTTCCGGCGACGCTTGGGCGCGGGGGCCGCAGCCGCTGCGTCCGGAGCATCGGCGTCCGGGCGCGCGCCCATCAGATCGGTGGTGTCGCTCACGAAGGGTCCTTCCCTGGAGCGGACGTCGGCCTGTCTGGCTCGGCGACCGGTTGTGCTGTCCGTCCTGCGTGGTGTGCAGGTCCGGGGCGGTGTTCCGCCGGATGGCGGTTGAAGGTTGGTGTGGTGTGTGCGGTGTCCAGCGCGGCGACGTCGTACGCGTCGGCCTCGCGCCGCCGTACCGCTCTGGATTCCGGGCCCCCGTCGCGAGATGGTGGCCCTGATACCCCCGGGCGCGGCCTCAGGTGGAGGCCGGCGGCTGCGGGCGCCCCCTAGAGCGGTTGGGGCCGGGCACCGTCACGGCTTCGGGACGCGGCCGTACTCGCGCAGGCAGGCTGCGTACGCGGTGAGGCAGGCTCCCGGAGATTCGCGGTCCCGTACTTCCGGTATACCCCGTCGAGATGAGGAGCCGGGATCGGGACACCGAGCACCGCGCCCCGGAGGGCTCCTGGTGCTCGCATGAGATTAACACTACTGGACCCAACAAACATTCCCCCACCCTGAGTGCGCCAATCGTGTCCTGCGACTTCCTCGTCTCCCCTCCCTACCCTGCGTACCTGCCCTGCGTTCCTGCCCTGCGTTCCTGCCCCGCCGACCTGCCCCGCTCCGGCAGGCCCGGCCTCAGACGTCGAGCGGCAGGACCGACGCACCGCGGTGGTCGAGCTCCAGGCGGTGCGCCGCCCACTCCGGGCCTGCGAAGTGGGTGAGCTTGTCGGCCGTACCGTCGTGCGCCAGGGCCAGCACGGTCGGTCCGGCGCCGGAGACGACCGCAGCGACGCCCTCCGCCCGCAGGGCGGCGACCAGCGCGGTGCTCTCCGGCATGGCGGCGGACCGGTAGTCCTGGTGGATGCGGTCCTCGGTGGCCGGCAGCAGCAGTTCGGGGCGCCGGGTGAGCGCCTCCACCAGCAGTGCGGCGCGGCCGGCGTTCACAGCGGCGTCGGCGTGCGGAACGGTGCGCGGCAGCAGGCCGCGAGCGGTCTCGGTGAGCAGCGGCGTGGCCGGGACGAAGACCACCGGGACGACCTCGGGCGACGGGTCGAGCCGGATGGCGCGGGCCGTGTCGTCCTCGGTCCAGGCCACCGTGAAGCCGCCGTAGAGGCAGGCCGCGACATTGTCCGGATGGCCCTCCAGCTCGGATGCGAGCGCCAGCAGCCCGGCGTCGTCCAGCGCGGACGGGCCGCCGATGGTCACCGCGCGGGCGGCGACGATACCGGCGCAGATCGCGGCGGAGGAGGAGCCGAGGCCACGGCCGTGGGGTATGCGGTTGGCGCAGACCACCTCCAGGCCGCGCGGCTGGCCGCCGAGCACCTCGAAGGCCGCGCGCAGCGACCGCACCACCAGGTGGCGCTCGTCGCGGGCCAGGGTGTCGGCGCCCTCGCCCGCTATGTCCACATGCAGCCCGGAGTCGGCGACCCGGACCACGACGTCGTCGTAGAGGCCCAGCGCGAGTCCGAAGGCGTCGAAGCCGGGGCCGAGGTTGGCGCTGGTCGCGGGGACCCGCACCCGGACGGCTGCGGCGCGGAACGCGGGACCGGCCATGCGGTGAACTCTCCTGTGACTCTGTCGTGGACTCTGTCGTGCCCGGGCGCTGGGCCCGGGCTCCGGGTGGGGGCCGCACGGCGTGGGGCGGTGGTCTGGGTGGGGCGGCGGTTGGGTGGAGCGGTGTCGGCGGGGCCTCGGCGGCGGGCCCGATGCGGGCCCGCGACCCGGCCGCACGTCGGCGGGGTACGGGTGGGCGGCGGCTTCCCCCGGCGCCCGCCCGGGCGGGGGCGGCGCTTGCCGAAGGGTGTGCGGGCAGCGGATATACCGGCGGCCTGTGCCGCCCGTGGCTCCAGGGTATCGAAGAGAGGTTCTCCGGCGGTACACCCCGCGTACTCCTGGCTGCCGTGTTGCCCGGCGGGGCCGGTTCCGGAGGGGCGGGCGCGCGGGCCCGCCCCTCCTCAGCCGATGTCCTTGCGGCGTGAGCCGATGTCCTTGCGGCGTGCGACGTCCTTGCGGCGTGGGTCAGCCGGTCAGGCCGAGCCGCTCCGCGGCCGCGTCGGCGTCCACCGGGACCACCACGGGCTGGGGAGCGCCCATCACCGCCCAGTCGGGGTCCTTGAGGCCGTTGCCGGTGACGGTGCAGACGATCCGCTGGCCGGGGTCGACCAGGCCCTGCTCGGCGGCGTACAGCAGCCCGGCCACCGACGCGGCCGAGGCCGGCTCCACGAAGACGCCCTCGCGGGAGGCCAGCAGCCGGTACGCGGAGAGGATCTGACGGTCGGTCACCTTGTCGATCAGGCCGCCGGATTCGTCCCGGGCGGCCAGCGCGAAGTCCCAGGAGGCCGGGTTGCCGATCCGGATGGCGGTGGCGATGGTCTGCGGCTGGAGCACCGGGGCGCCATCGACGATCGGCGCCGAGCCGGACGCCTGGAAGCCCCACATCCGGGGCGTGCGGGTGGCCATGCCGTCCGCCGCGTACTCCCGGTAGCCCTTCCAGTAGGCGGTGATGTTGCCCGCGTTGCCGACCGGCAGGACATGGATGTCCGGCGCGTCGCCGAGCGCGTCCACGATCTCGAAGGAGGCCGTCTTCTGGCCCTCGATCCGGGCCGGGTTCACCGAGTTCACCAGGGCCACCGGGTACTTCTCGGAGAGCCCACGGGCGAGGGTGAGGCAGTCGTCGAAGTTGCCGTCCACCTGGAGGATGGAGGCGCCGTGCACCAGCGCCTGGCCCATCTTGCCCAGCGCGATCTTGCCCTGCGGCACCAGCACCGCGCAGACCATCCCGGCCCGCACCGCATACGCGGCGGCGGAGGCGGAGGTGTTGCCGGTGGAGGCGCAGATGACGGCCTGCGCGCCCTGCTCCTTGGCCTGCGAGATGGCCATGGTCATGCCCCGGTCCTTGAAGGAGCCGGTCGGATTGGCGCCCTCGACCTTGAGGTAGACGTCGCATCCGGTGCGCTCGGAGAGCAGCTGTGCCGGGACGAGCGGCGTACCGCCCTCAAGGAGGGTGACCACCGGGGTGGTGTCCGTGACCGGCAGCCGGTCGCGGTACTCCTCGATGAGGCCCCGCCACTGGTGGGTGTGGCGCCGGGGGCTGTCGACGACGGCGTTCATACTGCTCTCCTACTCCCCTTCGACCCGCATGATGCTGGCCACGTCTCGCACGCTGTCCAGCGCGCGGAGCTTGTCGACCGTCGCCGACAGGGCGGCGTCGGTGGCGCGGTGGGTGACCACCACAAGCGAGGCATCGCCGTCGCGGCCCTGCTGGCGCACGGTGTCGATGGAGACACCGTGCTCGGCGAAGACGGTCGCGACCTGGGCGAGCACGCCCGCGCGGTCGGCCACGTCCAGGCTGACGTGGTAGCGGGTGACGACATCGCCCATCGGGCGGGCCGGCAGCTCGGTGTAGGCCGACTCGCCGGGCCCGGTGGCCTCGGCGATCTTGTTGCGGCAGACCGCGACCAGGTCGCCGAGGACGGCGCTGGCGGTCGGCGAGCCGCCGGCGCCCGGGCCGTAGAACATCAGCCGGCCGGCCGCCTCGGCCTCCACGAAGACCGCGTTGTACGCCTCGCGGACCGACGCCAGCGGATGGCTGAGCGGGATCATCGCGGGGTGGACGCGGGCGGTGACACTGCGGCCGTCCCGGGCTCGCTCGCAGATGGCGAGCAGCTTCACCACGCAGCCCATCTCCTTGGCGCTGCGGATGTCGGCCGCAGTGACCTCGGTGATGCCCTCGCGGTAGACCTCGGCCGCGGTGACCCGGGTGTGGAAGGCGATCCCGGCCAGGATCGCCGCCTTCGCCGCCGCGTCGAACCCCTCCACGTCGGCGGTGGGGTCGGCCTCGGCATAGCCCAGCGCGGTGGCCTCCTCCAGCGCCTCGGAGTACCCGGCGCCGGAGGAGTCCATCTTGTCCAGGATGAAGTTGGTGGTGCCGTTGACGATGCCCAGCACCCGGTTGACCTTGTCACCGGCCAGCGACTCGCGCAGCGGGCGGATCAGCGGGATGGCTCCGGCCACGGCGGCCTCGTAGTACAGGTCCACCCCGGCACCGACCGCCGCGGCGTGCAGCGCCGCGCCGTCCTGGGCCAGCAGCGCCTTGTTGGCGGAGACCACCGAGGCGCCGTGCTCGAAGGCCGAGAGGATCAGCCCCCGGGCCGGCTCGATCCCGCCGATCACCTCCACCACGACGTCGATGTCGCCGCGTTTGACCAGCTCGGTGGCGTCGGTGGTGACCAGGTGCTCGGGTACGCCGGGGCGCGGCCGACCGGCCCTGCGCACCGCCACCCCCGCGAGCTCCACCGGCGCACCGATGCGCGCGGCGAGGTCGGCGGCGTGCGTCGTCATGATGCGCGCCACCTCGGAGCCCACCACTCCACAGCCCAGCAGCGCCACCTTCAGCGGCCGCGTACGCATCATCCGACTCCGCTCTTCGTCATCCGTCGTCGAGGAGTCCACAGGAGGACTCTCCGCCCCAGTTTCATGGAGTTCCGGGCCGGATCTCCGCCCGTTCCACGATCTGAGACCACAATTTCAGCAATCGATATCGAGGCGCAGAAGATCCTCTTCCGTCTCCCGCCGTACGACCACCCTGGCCCGGCCCTCGCGGACCGCCACCACCGGCGGACGCAGCACATGGTTGTAGTTGCTGGCCATGGAGCGGCAGTAGGCACCCGTGGCCGGGACCGCGATCAGGTCGCCCGGCGCCAGGTCGGCGGGGAGGAAGGCGTCCCGCACCACGATGTCACCCGACTCGCAGTGCTTGCCGACCACCCGGGTCAGCATCGGCTCCGCGTCCGAGGAGCGGGAGACCAGCGCCACCGAGTACTCGGCGTCGTACAGGGCGGTGCGGATGTTGTCCGACATGCCGCCGTCCACGCTGACATAGGTGCGCAGGCCGTCCAGGTGCTTGACGGTGCCGACCTCGTACAGCGTGAAGGTGGTCGGACCGGCGATGGCCCGGCCCGGCTCCACCGACAGCCGGGGCACCCGCAGCCCGGCCGCAGCGCACTCCCGGCGCACGATCTCGAAGAGCGCCTTGGCGATCAGCGTCGGCTCGCTGGGGTCGTCCTCGCTGGTGTACGCGATGCCGAGGCCGCCGCCGAGGTCGATCTCCGGCAGCTGGATCCCATGCTCGTCGCGGATCTCGCTCAGCAGGCCGACCACCCGGCGCGCGGCCACCTCGAACCCGGCGGTGTCGAAGATCTGCGAGCCGATGTGCGAGTGGATGCCGACCAGTTCCAGGCTCTCCAGCTTCAGTACCCGCCGCACCGCCTCGGCGGCGCCGCCGCCGCTGAGCGAGAGGCCGAACTTCTGGTCCTCGTGGGCGGTGGCGATGAACTCGTGGGTGTGCGCCTCCACCCCGACGGTCACCCGGACCAGCACCTTCTGCCGTACGCCCTGCTCGTCGGCGATGAAGGCCAGCCGGGCGATCTCCTCGAAGGAGTCGACCACGATCCGGCCGACGCCCGCCGCCACCGCCTGCTCCAGCTCATGCGCCGACTTGTTGTTGCCGTGGAAGGCGATCCGCTCGGCCGGCATCCCGGCAGAGAGGGCCACGGCCAACTCGCCACCGCTGCACACATCGAGGTTGAGGCCCTCCTCGTGCAACCAGCGCACCACCGCCCGGCAGAGGAACGCCTTGCCCGCGTAGAAGACGTCGGCGTCCTCGCCGAACGCCTCCCGCCAGCCGCGCGCCCGGGCGCGGAAGTCGTCCTCGTCCAGGATGTACGCGGGGGTGCCGAACTCCTCGGCCAGGGTCCGCACATCGACCCCGCCGACGGTGGCGGCGCCGCCCAGCGGGCCCCGGGCGACGGTGCGCGACCAGACCTTGGGGTCAAGGGCGTTGAGGTCGGCGGGCGGGGCGCTGTAGTGGCCCTCGGGCAGGACGTCGCCGTGGCGCGGGCCCGCGGGGTGCGCGGAGCGGCTCATGTGCTGATCTCTCCCTGTGCGTGTGCCCTGGTGCGTGTGCTGCTGCTCTGCCTGTGCTCGTCTGCCGGCCCTGGTTGCGGAGAGGGGCGGCGGGGTGAGGTCACCGCCGCCGCCCCTCCGCCGTCACCCCAGGCGTTCGGGTACGGCCGTCACATGCGCTCGGGGGCCGAGACGCCGAGCAGACCGAGGCCGTTGGCGATCACCGTACGGGTCGCCTCGGCCAGCCAGAGCCGGGCGCGGGTGAGGTCGGTGGCCTCCTCGTCGCCGCGCGGCAGGATCCGGCAGTTGTCGTAGAAGCGGTGGTACGTGCCGGCCAGCTGCTCCAGGTAGCGGGCCACCCGGTGCGGCTCGCGCAGCTCGCCTGCGGCGGCGACCACGCGCGGGAACTCGCCGACCATGCCCAGCAGCTCCGACTCCCACTCGGTGGCCAGCAGCTCCGGCTTGAAGTCGGCGGCGGCGCCCTTGTCGATGCCCAGCTGGGCGGCGTTGCGGGCGACGGAGCTCATCCGGGCGTGCGCATACTGCACGTAGTAGACCGGGTTCTCGTTCGACTGGCTGGTGAGCACGTCGATGTCGAGGGTGAGCGTGGAGTCGGTGGAGGAGCGCGCCAGCGAGTAGCGGGCCGCGTCCACCCCGATCCAGTCGACCACGTCGTCGATGGTGATGATGTTGCCGGCCCGCTTGGACATGCGGACCTCTTCGCCGTCCTTGAGCATCTTCACAAACTGGCCGATGAGGACCTCGATATTGCGCTCGGGGTCGTCTCCGGCGCAGGCCACGATCGCCTTGAGGCGGCCCACGTAGCCGTGGTGGTCGGCGCCCAGCATGTAGACGTTGACCTCGTTGCCACGGTCCCGCTTGGAGAGGTAGTAGGCGGCGTCGGAGGCGAAGTAGGTGGTGTCCCCGTCCGCCTTGACCAGGACCCGGTCCTTGTCGTCGCCGAAGTCGGTGGTGCGCAGCCAGATGGCGCCGTCCTGGTCGAAGACATGGCCCTGGGCGCGCAGCCGCTCGATCGCCTTCTCCACGGCGCCCGAGTCATGCAGCGACTTCTCGGAGAACCAGACGTCGAAGTGGACGCCGAACTCCTCCATGGAGCGCTGGATCTCGGCCACCATCAGCTTCAGGCCCTCGGCGCGGAACACCTCCAGCTGCTCGGCGTCGGGCAGGTCCAGCACGCCCGGGTGCGCGTCCACGATCTGCTTGGCGATGTCGCCGATGTACTCGCCGACATAGCCGTCCTCGGGCACCGGCCAGCCGTTGGCCGAGGCGTGCAGGGAGGCGCCGAACTTGGAGATCTGCACCCCGGCGTCGTTGATGTAGTACTCGGTGGTCACCTCGGCGCCGCCCGCCCGGAGGATCCGGCCGAGCGAGTCGCCGACCGCCGCCCAGCGGACACCGCCGATGTGGATCGGGCCGGTGGGGTTGGCGGAGACGAACTCCAGGTTGATCTTCAGACCCTGGAAGGCGTCATTGCGCCCGTACGCCTCGCCCGCCTCCACCACGGTGCGGGCCAGCCCGCCCTGGGTGGCGGCGTCCAGGGTGATGTTGAGGAAGCCGGGGCCGGCGATGTCCACCCCGGCGACACCCGGCACCTTGGCCAGACGCGCGGAGACCAGCTCCGCCACCTGTCGCGGCGGCTTCCCGGCCGACTTGGCGAGCTGGAGGGCCACATTGGTGGCGTAGTCGCCGTGGTCCTTGTTCTTGGGCCGCTCGACGGTCACCTGCTCGGGCACGGCGACGGTCAGCTCGCCCGCCTCGACGGCGGCGCGAACCGCGGACAGCACTGCCTGGGAAAGCTCTGCGGGTGTCACGGTGCAAGCGTAGGCGAGAGGGAGGTGGGTACCGCCATCGGGTTTAAGGCGTGAGACACCGCGCGCCGCCCCGACGGGGGCCATGGCATCCATCCCCATTTCCCACCATCCGGCCGATTCCGCCCCCTTGGAACCCGCCTCCCCCGCACACCGGGCGTCCCCGTTCTGCCCTAATCCGTTCGCGGAGAGCGGAACCTTCGGTCGGGTCGCGCCGCCGACCCCAGACCCACCCCGGCTCCCCCGCCGCCACCGCCCTCGCGGGTCGCCCGGCCCGGGGGCAGCGCCATCAGCCGGCGCACCAGCTCCACCAGATCGACCGGCTCGAACGGCTTGCCGAGGTAGCCGTCCACCCCGACCGACTCCCCGCGCTCCAGATCCGCCGGGGTGCAGGCGCTGACTATGGCGATGCGCAGATGGCTGGTCCCCGGATCGCAGCGCAGCCGCGCCGCCGTCCGCAACCCGTCCAACCGGGGCATGACCACATCGAGGGTGACGACGTCGGGCTGGACTCGCTCCACGATCTCCAGGCACTCGGCACCGTCGGCGGCGGTCACCACCTCGAACCCCTCAAGTTCGAGATTGACCCTGATCAGCTGTCGGATCACCTCGCTGTCATCGACCACGAGGACCCGACCGGACACGCCAGGCACATCACCGAGGGTAGGCGTGCCCCCTGCGGCCCGTCCGCGTTTTACCGACTTCGACGCCGCCCCGGCCCGGATTCACCACGTCCGGTGACCACCACCCCCTCCGGTGGACGCCATCCCCCGACACCAGACCGACCCCCGAACACCCACCGCCCGACACCCCCCACCACCCCAAAACCCTGTGCACGTCCACCGTCTCCGAGCTGGTAGTGTTCTTCCCGTCGCAAGAACAAGCCCCCGTAGCTCAGGGGATAGAGCAACGGCCTCCGGAGCCGTGTGCGCAGGTTCGAATCCTGCCGGGGGCACTTCGCGAGAAGTGCCGACAGACCCCGCAAGCAGCAGAGATGCTGACTGCGGGGTCTTGTTGCATGTGCCACCGAGAGTCGGCCGATGACGCCGTGGGACGGCCTTCGCGGAACAGTCGACAGGTAACCTCCGCGCAGGAGGGTGCCATGTCGGCGTGGATCATGTTGGGTTCAGGATGCTTTCTCGTGGCTATGGGGGTGCTGTGGATAGCCATGGGCGGTGGTTTCGTCCTGGACGGGGGCCCGATACTCCTCGGATTGCCTTCCGGAATCGGGTCGGCACTGTCCACCGTGGCTCTTGGACTCATCCTGCTCGCTGCGGTGCTCCAGGTTCGGGCCGGAGTGTTCGCGAGGCGTCGTGCCGACAGCAACGACTGACAGCAACGGCCGCAGACACCCTCTCCGTGACTACGGGTGCAGCTTCTCGCCCTTCGCCAGCATCACTACGTACTTTTCGATCCGGCGCGCCCGGGTCTCGGGCTTCTTGGCGTCTTGGATCCGGTACAGGATCGCGTAGCGGTTCTGCCGGTCCAGTGTCTCGAAGAACTCCGCCGCGGCCGGGTCGGCGGTCAGGGCCGCCGTGAGGTCGTGCGAGGCCGGCTGCCCTCGCCGGTCCTTCACCGAGCAGCTCCCGCAGCGCTGTGTCCTCCGGGTCGATGAGCACGGTCATGGCTGCTGCCTTGAGCTTGACCACGACCGGATGGTGGAAGGGGTGTCGGGGTGGCGGCGGGGGTCCGTAGGGTGCGGCCATGACGAGCCGAGCTGATGTGCCTGCCCTTGCTGCCCGTGCTGCCTCGGTCGGGGCCTCTCCGGTACGGGAGATCCTGGCGCTCACCGAGCGGCCCGAGGTGATCTCGTTTGCGGGCGGGCTGCCGGCGCCGGAGCTGTTCGATGCCGAGGGGATCCGGGCGGCGTATGACCGGGTGCTGGCGGAGCAGCCTCGGCGGGTGCTCCAGTACTCGACCACGGAGGGGGATCCGGCGCTGCGGGCGGCGGTGGCGGGGCGGCTGGCGGCGCGGGGGCTGCCGACCGGGCCGGAGGAGCTGGTGGTGACGGCCGGTTCGCAGCAGGCGCTGACGCTGATCGCCACGGCGCTGCTGGAGCCGGGGGATGTGGTGCTGGTCGAGGATCCGACGTATCTGGCGGCGTTGCAGTGCTTCGGCTTCGCGGGTGCGCGGGTGGTGCCGGTGCCGTCGGACGGGGACGGGGTGGACCCGGGGGCGCTGGCGGAGCTGGTGGTCCGGGAGCGGCCCAAGCTGCTGTACCTCGTCCCGAACTTCCAGAACCCGACCGGTCGTACGCTGCCCGCCGAGCGGCGGCGGGCGGTGGCGGAGGTGGCGGCGCGGCACGGGCTGTGGATCGTGGAGGACGACCCGTACGGCGAACTGCGGTTCAGTGGCGAGCCGGTGCCGTGGATCGCGTCACTGGACGGCGCGGCGGACCGCACGGTGCTGCTGGGCAGCTTCTCCAAGGTCATGGCGCCGGGGATGCGGCTGGGCTGGCTGCGGGCGCCGGCCGCGCTGCGCCGTGCCTGCGTGATCGCCAAGCAGGCCGCCGATCTGCACTCCTCCACGGTGGACCAGGCGGCGGCGGCCCGGTATCTGGCGGATGCGGATCTGGATGGGCATCTGGCGCGGGTGCGGGGCGCATACCGCGAGCGCCGGGACGCGCTGCTCGGGGGGCTTCCGGAGGCGCTGCCGCAGGGGAGTGCGTGGAACCGTCCGGAGGGCGGGATGTTCGTCTGGGTGCGGCTGCCGGACGGTCAGGATGCGACGGCCCTGCTGCGGGAGGCGGTCGCCCACGATGTGGCGTATGTGCCCGGGGCGCCCTTCTACGCGGGGCCGCCGGACCGGGGGGCGCTGCGGATGTCGTTCACCACGCACACTCCGGAGGAGATCGGGGTGGGGCTGAAGCGGTTGGCGGCGGTGTTCGGGCAGCGGTAGGGCACGGGGCCGGCGGATGCGGGTCGGCCCCGCCTGGGACGCGGCGGGGCCGACTGCGGGGCGGCGGTTCAGGAGAGGCGGCTGAACTCGCCGTCGCGGGCGCCGTCGAGGAATGCCTTCCACTCGCGGGCCGTGAAGGTCAGGACCGCGCCGTGGGGGTTCTTGGAGTCGCGGATCGAGGCGCCGCCGTCCGGGGTGGGCGCGACCTCGACACAGGTGGAGTCGCCGTTGCTGTGGCTGCTCTTGTGCCACTCCTGGCGGGTGGCCTTCTCCTGGCGGGTGGTCTTGTCCCGGGGGGTCTTAGCAGACATCTGTCGTCTCCTTGCGGGGCCGGCGTCCTTCGCCGGGCCCGGAATCAGCCTGCCTCCGTATGCACACGTTCGCGACTCGAACAGTTACTCGGAGTCATCGCCGCCGGCCGTCCGGCGGGCCCGGGTCGGCGGGCTGCCGGACGGCCGGGGGCTGGCCGACCAGGAGTGTCTAGGACGGCCAGCCGTCCATCAGGGAGTGCACGGTGACCTTGGGCGAGGTGGGTGAGGCGAAGAAGCCGGAGCGGGTGGGCGCGGCCTTGGCGGGGGCCTGCGCGGCGGCGGACTTGAGGACGGTGACGACGCGGGCGGCCAGCGCGTCGGCCTTCTGCTGGAGCGCGGCGGGCGAGTCGGTGGTGCCGCGCAGCGCGTAGAGCTCGCGCTGGATCTCGGTGAGCTTGGCCCGGTCGGCGCTGTTCAGGTGCATGGCCTGCGGGGTGTCCACGATGAACTGGTAGGCGCCGGCCATGGTTTCGCAGCCGGTGCACTGGTTGTTGGCGGCTCGGCTGACGTTCTTGGCGTTGAGGTTCAGGTGGCTGCCGCCCATGGTGACGATCTGGAAGGAGAGTGCCACCGAGCGGCAGTGCTCGGAGCCGGTGCAGCCGCTGGAGGAGGCGAGGGCCTGGTTGGCGATCCCGGCGCCGATGGTGTCGCCGTACTCGTGGATGGCGAACGACGCCTTGAAGTCACGGGTGTGGGCCCGGTGGGCGTTGCTGATAGCGCTGTCGGCCTGGATGTGCACCTCGGGCATGGTGAGCCCGAAGGGGGCGGCCGGGGCCGGGCCGCTCGCGGCCTGGGCGGGGGCGGCCGACGCGACGGCGGCCAGGCCGGCGGTGGCGATCAGTCCGATGCGCAGGGCCTGCTGGGCGCGTTGCTGGCGCGGCTTGCGGTGGTTGCTGTGCTTCACGGTCTCTCTCCGATGGCGGTGGGCGGTGGTTCGGCCGGCGGTGCCGGTGTGGTTGTGGGGTGGGTGTGGGTGTGGGTGTGGGTGTGGGTGTGGGTGTGGGTGTGGTCGGCGGCAGGGCGGTGGTGGCGGTGGTGGGTGGACCGGTGTGGGGGCGGGGGCGGCGGGTCAGGAGGCGGCGGGGGTGGTGGGCGGCGGGGTGGTGGGGGATGGGGGCGGCGGGGACTCGGCGGGTGCGCTGCTGGCCGGGGGTGGGCTGGTCTCGGGCGGCGGGGTGGTCTCCGGGGTGTGGTGGCGTCCGGCGGCGGGGTGGTCTCCACGGGCGGCGGGGTGCCGTGCGGCGGCGGTGCCGAGGCGGTGCCGGTGGCGGAGGCCGCAGGCGGCGGGGTGCCGGCCGAGGTGCTGGGCGTGGGCCCGGGTACGGCGGAGCCGGTGGGGCCGGCGGTGCTCATGGACGGGCGCGGGACCGTGGTGGCGGTGCGCTGCCCGGGGGTGCCCTGGCCGGGGCTGGAGCCGGGCACGGGCGTGGCGGGGCCGGTGGTCGGTGCCGGGCGGTCGGGCTGGTTGGGCTGGAGGGCCGGGACGATCGGCGGGCTGGGCGGCAGCGGCTTCGGGGTGAGGCCATGGGTCCAGGCGCCGACCAGGACCGCGCCGACGCAGCCGATTCCGACCAGCAGTCCGATCCGGGCGGCCGGGCGGCCGGCGGTGGCCTTCCCGGCGGCCCGGATCAGCCGGTGGCCGACGCGTACCACCAGGTAGGCGATGCCGCCCATGGGGAGGATCAGCAGCACGGAGCCGACCACGCCGAGCACCGACTCGGCGATGGCGCCCTCGCGGAACGCCTCGGCGGTGCCGGTGATCTGGTCGGTGAGGGAGCGCTGCGCGGTGGAGAGGATGCGCGGCAGGTTCCACAGCGCGTAGGAGAGCTCGCCGACGGCCAGCGGGACCATCATCAGCACCCAGACGGTGACGATGACCCGGGCGGACCGCTTGAGGTCGGCGACCTCGCGGGGCACCGGGCGGCCGGGCACCATGCCCAGCAGGATCGGCTTGATCTTCCCGAAGAGGTCGGGGACGCCGGCCAGGTCGCCCAGGATGTAGTAGCCGTCCAGCCGCAGGGCCGGCATCAGCTGTTCCAGCACCTCGAAGTGGGCCAGGTAGGCGGCGGCCAGGAAGACCTGCTGGCCGGTCAGGAAGTAGCAGCCGAAGAGGCCGAGGATAAAGACGACGTTGAAGTAGATACCGCCGAGGTCGGTGCGGATGCGACCGCCACGGCCGAGCCGGTAGACATCGGTGACGTCGGTGTACATGGCCGGCCAGATGAGGTAGAGCCCGCAGCCGATGCAGCCCGGGTGGGCTCCCCCGTAGCGGCAGGCGGAGGCGTGGCCGAACTCGTGGAAGACCATGGAGGCGACCGTCAGCCCGAGCACCACCAGCAGCATCACCGGCTGCTCCAGGGTGTGCAGCACCGGCGTCATGGCGCCGAACCAGCCGAAGAACCAGACGTCCAGGCCGACGGCGGCCAGCAGCACGGTGGCCACGGCGGGCGCCCGGTGCAGCCAGGAAAGCGAGCGGGAGATCCTGGCCACCCGGCGCTCGTTGAAGAGGACCCGGTGGCCCTTGAGGCTGAGCAGCAGGTCGGTGCGGGGGGCGTCGACCTGGTCGTCGTCCTGGCCGGGCGGGACGGTGATGCCGAGCGGCTGGAGCTTGTTCTCCAGCAGATAGGCGATGTTGTCCGGGCTGACCTCGCGGCCGAACTCAGCGCTCACCCGGTGGGCGATGTGCTCGCGGTCGCGGGTGCCGTCGACCGCGCAGGCGACCAGGTAGAGCAGCCGGGTGAGCTGGACGACCTGGCCGTCACCACGCCGGGCGATATAGCGGGGCTCGGCGAAGCCGGAGCCCCGGTACTCGCCGTGCAGCTTCAGCCCGGCGCTGAGGCGGGGCGGCAGGGCGTCCTGCTCGTCGACGGGTTCGGGCTCGGGCTCGCGCTCGGGTTGCGGCTGTGGCTGTGGCTGCGGCTCGGGCTGCTGCTCGGGTGCCGGGTGGGACGCCAGCGGCTGCACCATGGTGGGCGCCTGGGCGGTCCGGTCGGCGTAACCCCCGGTTCCATACGGGTCGTACGGGTCGTACGGCGCGTACTGCGGGCCGCCGGATTCGGCCTGCTGCTCCTGGAGGTACTGCGCGTAGTAGGCGTCCCAGGTGTACTGCGGCGGGCCGGTGCCCTGGTTCGGGCCGTACGGCCCCGGGCCGTCGCCCTGTTCTCCGAGCGCGGTCATGGCTGTCCTCCCCCTGGACGGCCCGCTCCCCCGCGGGCCGGTGTGCGCCGCGGCGGCGGGGGCGATTGATGCCTCGCCCCCGCCGCCGCGGGTGGTGCGTGCTACTGGTGGATGGAGATGGACTGGTTCGCCGAGGACTGGGCGACCGCGAACGGCGAGTGGTCGTTGAGCGCCAGCGAGTCGTTGGCGGCGCTGACGTTGGCCACGTGCTTGGTGACGTTCACCGTCTTGGCGATGTTGAGGCTGAACTTGGTCAGCGCCTCACGGCCGGGCAGCAGGTCGGCGGACTCGGCGGACAGCTCGTCGATGTTCATGCTCATGGTGGTGCTCTTCTCCTTGCGTACCCCGCCGGCGGGGTGTGCGCCGCCGACGGGTGGTTCCCTACGGGTGGCTGGACGCGGTCGGGCGGTGCGCGGTCAGGCGGCGGCCTGACCCGGCGTCACTGCCTGATGCTGATCGACTGCCCGGCGGAGGACTGGGCCACGGCGGCGGGCGACCACTGGTTCACGGCCTGGGAGCTGTTCTCCGCACCGACGTTGGCGACGTGCTTGGTGACGTTCACCGCCTTGGTGATGTTCAGGCTGAACTTGGCGAGGGCCTCGCGGCCGGGCAGCAGGTCAGCGGACTCGGCGTCGAGCTCACGCGGGTCGAGCATGGTCTTTTCCCCCTCAGGGATAGGCAGGTGTCGGTCGGAAGTGCTCAGGAACCCCCCCGAGCCTTGTCCGATCCGATCGGACGGCCTGTCCGACGAGATTGGACAGTAGTCGCGGCGTCGCGCCCGCCGCAACCGATTTTCCGGAGCGGTGTGCAACAGACCTGTAACAGCGTGCTACGACCCGGGAGCCGGAGGCGGTCGCCGCAGGGGCGGGCACCGGGCGCCGGACGGGCCGCGTCCTAGACTGGGCCGCCATACGCCCGAGCAGGCCGTACGCCCGAGCAGGAAGCGACCACCAGTGGCCAATGCGTTGCAGGAGCTGATCCGGGAACGACTGGACCGGCACGGCTGGTCGTACGGCGACGTGGCGCGGCGCGGTGGCATCCCGCGCTCCACCGTGCACCACCTGGCCACGGTCGAGGGGATCCGCCGGATGCCGCAGCCGGCCACCCTGGAGGGCCTGGCCCGGGGGCTGGAGCTGCCGTTGGAGGCGGTGCGCGGTGCGGCGGCCGAGGCGTGCGGCATCCACCTGTACGCCGACGCGGTGCGCGATCCCGAGGTGGATGTGCTGATCGCCAGCCTGAAGCAGCTCTCGCCGGAGGACCGGCTCCATGTGGCGGCGCTGGTGGAGTCGCTGCTGCGGCGCAACGACTGATCGGCGGCGGCCGGGCGGTCCTCAGAATTGAGGAAGTACGCGCTGCCGGCTGTGGAAAAGGCCGGTTCACCCGGGACTTGGCCGCCGGGCGGTGCCTATCGTCGTCTGGTGCCCCGGGGTCGCGAGAGTCGCGGACCTGCCGGGCGCGGGGGGACGCATGCAGTCCGAACGGCTTCCGGCCCGACCTCGGCTGACGGTGGTGCACGGGGTGCGGGGCTGCCATGCCGCCGCAGTGGCCCGCAGGCCGGACGGCGACTCGGTGCTGGTCCTGCTGCCGGACGAGCCGGTCGCCGACCGGGGCGAGGTGCTGGACCTGGCGGCGGCGCTGCTGACGCGTCAGGAGATGCGGCGGCTGAGGGAGTTCCTGGGGGCGCTGCGCCGGGGCGAGGGGCGCCGTGAACTGCTCGACGGCGCCTCGGTGCTGATCTGCGGGG
Source organism: Peterkaempfera bronchialis (assembly GCF_003258605.2). Taxonomy (NCBI): domain Bacteria; kingdom Bacillati; phylum Actinomycetota; class Actinomycetes; order Kitasatosporales; family Streptomycetaceae; genus Peterkaempfera; species Peterkaempfera bronchialis. The sequence continues at coordinate 4,605,960 of NZ_CP031264.1, read as the reverse complement.
ACGGTCTGGTGAGCTAGGGACTGGGGTGGGAACAGGGGCGGGGCCGCTCGCGGTCCCGGGTGGCGGGGGCCGTACGGGACCGCGAGCGGCGGTGGCGGGCGGGGCGGGGGCGGTCAGAGCCGGGACAGCTCCGCCACCAGGTCATCCAGGCCCAGCGAGCCCTGGGAGAGCGCCGCCATGTGCCATGCCTTGAGGTCGAAGGCGTCGCCATGGGCGGCCCTGGCGGCGGCCCGGCCCTGCAACCAGGCCCGTTCGCCGAGCTTGTAGCCGATGGCCTGGCCGGGCATGCCCAGATACCGGACCAGCTCGCTGTCCAGGAAGTCCGCTGCCAGGCCGCAGTACTGCCCGAAGAACTCGCGGGCGTTCTCCGGGGTCATCGGCTCCCCGGGCCGGTACGGGGAGTCGGCCGGGAAGTCCAGGCCGACGTGCATGCCGATGTCGACGATCACCCGCAGCACCCGCATCATCTGGGCGTTGAGGTAGCCGAGGCGGGCGCCCGGGTCGGTGAGGTAGCCCAGTTCGTCCATCAGCCGCTCGGCGTAGAGCGCCCAGCCCTCGGAGTTGGCGCTGACCTGCCCGAAGCTCACCTGGTAGGTGGAGAGGCTGCCCGCGACGTGGTTCCACTGGGCGAGCTGGAGGTGGTGGCCGGGGACGCCCTCGTGGTACCAGGTGGAGACCAGGTCCCAGATGGGGAAGCGGTCCTGGCCCCGGGTGGGCAGCCAGGTGCGGCCCGGGCGGGAGAAGTCCAGCGACGGCGCGGTGTAGTACGGCGCGGCGGCGCTGCCCGGCGGGGCGATCATCGACTCCACCCGGCGGACCGGCTCCGCCAGGTCGAAGTGGGTGCCCTGGAGGTCCTGGATGGCCTGGTCCATCAGGCCCTGGAGCCAGTCGCGGGCCGCCTCGGCGCCCTCGATGGCCGGTCCGTCCTCCTCCAGATTGCGCATGGCCTCCAGCGGGGTGGCGTCCGGGAGCACCTTGCCGGCCTCGGCGCGCATCTCCGCCGCCAGCTGGTGGAACTCGCCCCAGGCCCAGCGGTATGCCTCGTCCAGGTCGAGGTCGGCGCCGTTCCAGTAGCGGACCATGCGGGCGTAGCGCTCCCGGCCCACGGTGTCGGGGGCGTGCTCGGCGGCCGGGGCGTAGACGTCGCGGAGCCAGTCGCGGAGTTCGGCCAGGGCGGCGGTGGCGGAGGCGGCGGCCCGGTCCAGCTCGTCCCGCAGGGTGTGCGGGCCGTCGGCGGTGAAGTCGGCGAACCAGCTGCTGCCGGAGCCGGAGTCGATCCACTCCGCGAGTTGCCCGACCACGGTGGTGATCTGGCGTGGGCCGGAGAGCAGTCCGCGCCGGATGCCCTCGGTGAGGGTGGCGCGGTAGCCGTCCAGGGCCTGCGGGACGCGGGCCAGGCGGCGGGCGATCACGGCCCAGTCGTCGTCGGTGGCGGTCGGCATCAGGGTGAAGATGTCGCGTACGCCGTGCAGCGGGGAGCCCAGGTTGCGTACGGCTCGGAACTCCTCGCCGGCGTCGTACACGGCCAGTTCGGCGGTCAGCCGTTCGCGCAGCAGGCGGGCACAGCGCCGCTCTGCCGGGTCGTCGCCGGCTCCGGCCCGCTCGGCGGCGTCGAGTTCGGCGAGGGTGCGGCGGCCAAGGTCGGCGAGGGCTGCCTGGCCGCTTGGGGAAAGGTCGGGAAGCCGGTCGTCGCCCGGGGCGAGGCCCAGGTAGGTGGCGGTCAGCGGGTCAAGGGCGACATAGGCGTGGACGTAGGCGTCGGCGATGCGCCGAGGGGTCGCCTGGTCGGCGGTGATGATCGGTTCTTCGGCCATTGCGCCATCCTCACGCAGAACGGTGCGTTTGTGCGCCCATTTCGTGCGTGGCAGGGGACGGTGGCGGTGGCGGGGACGGGGAGGGAAATGGGGGACGGTGGCCGGTGGGACGGGGAGGGGGGCGATGTAAGGGAAGGTGCCGGGAACCGTGTCAGGGGACCAGGACCGGAACGGGAACAGGAACCGGGACGGAGAGCGGGGGCAGGGCCGGGGACGGGGACCGGGACCGGGGCGGTGGCGGAATGTCAGAGACGGGGGCAGGGGGCCAATGTCGGGGACGGGAAGGGAAGCCGGGGACAGGAACCCGGGCCAGGGAAGGGGCCGGTGCCAGGGGCGGGAGTGGGGAGGGGGACGGTGTCAGGGGCAGGGCCGGGGTGTTGGTGGGTGGCTGGGGCAGGGCCGGGGTGTTGGTGGGCGGCAGGGGCAGGGCCGGGGTGTTGGTGGGTGGCTGGGGTGGTGTGCGCCCGGCGAGCCGGTGGGGTGGCTTGCCGGGCGGCGGGTGGGGGTGGGGTTATTCGTCGGGGTAGCGGACGCCGATGCGGTCGCGGACGGTGTCCAGGGTGGCCATCAGGGAGAGGGTGCCGTCCAGGGGGACGAGGTCGGACTCGGTGGCGCCCGCCCGCAGGCAGCGCATCACCTCGCGGGCCTCGTGGGTGTAGCCGTTGCCGGGGTCCTGCTCCAGGGTGACCTGCTCGGCGTCGTGGCCGTCGCGGTGCAGCACAAAGCCGCTGGGGCGGAAGAAGCCATGGGGGATGACGATCCGGCCCCGGGTGCCGTTGATGGCGGCGTAGTGCGAGGTGGCGGCGGTCAGGGAGCAGGAGAGGGTGGCCACGGCGCCGCTGTCGTAGCCGAGCAGGATGCCGGTGTTGTCGTCGACGCCCCCCGGGCCGAGGTGGGCCAGGGCGGAGACGGCGGCGGGGGCGCCGAGGATCAGCTGGGCGAAGGCCACCGGGTAGACGCCGAGGTCCAGCAGGGCGCCGCCGCCCTGGGCGGGGTCGTGCAGCCGGTGGTCGGCCTCGTACGGCACCGCGATGCCGAAGTCGGCGTGGACCGAGCGGACTTCACCGATGGCGCCGTCGGCGATCACCTGCTGGATGCGGCGCACGGTCGGATTGACGTACATCCACATGGCCTCCATCAGGAACAGCTCGCGCTTGCGGGCGAGTGTGACGAGGTCTTGGGCCTGGGCGAGGTTGAGGGTGAAGGGCTTCTCGCAGAGCACGGGCTTTCCGGCCTCCAGGCAGAGGGAGGCGGCCGCGTGGTGGGCGGAGTGCGGGGTGGCGACGTAGATGACGTCGAGGTCGGGGTCGTCCGCGAGGTCCTGCCAGGTGCCGTGCGCCCGGGGTATGCCGTGGCGGTCGGCGAAGCGGCGGGCGGCGTCGGCGGAGCGGGAGCCCACGGCGGCGAGTTCGGCCTCGCCGGGGAGGAGGCTCAGGTCGTCGGCGAAGGAGGCGGCGATGCCGCCGGTGGCGAGGATGCCCCAGCGGACGGGGCGGTGGGCGGTGGTCACCTGTGGCAGCGTACGTGTTGCGGTGGGTCCGGCGATACGGGCTGCCTCGGGTGGTCACTCCCGTACGGGATCGGGGGCCGAACGGCCCGTCCGGGGGGCGCGGGGCGGCGGTTAGGCTGGCCGCCATGCACGCCGACGACGCCGGACCCGCTCCTGAACGCCCGCGACGCGGCCCCTACCGCAGGCTCCCGGTGGAGCAGCGACGCGAGCAGTTGATAGCGGTCGCGCTGGAGCTGTTCGGCACCCGGCCGCCGGAGGAGGTCTCGCTGGACGACGTGGCGGTGGCGGCGGGGGCGTCGCGTCCGCTGGTCTACCGGTACTTCGCCGGTGGCAAGCAGCAGTTGTACGAGGCGGCGCTGCGCAGCGCGGCCGTGGAGCTGACCCGCCGGTTCGTGGAGCCCGCCTCGGGGTCGCCGACCGAGCGGCTGGCGCAGGTGCTGGACCGCTACTTCGGCTTTGTGGCCGAGCATGACGCCGGGTACGGGGCGCTGCTGCGGGGCGGTTCGGTGGTGGAGACGGAGCGGACGTCCGCGATCGTGGACGATGTGCGGCGGGCGGCCTTCCGGCATGTGATGAAGCATCTGGGGGTGCGCGAGCCGGGGCCGCGACTGGCGCTGCTGGTGCGGTCGTGGATCTCGGTGGTGGAGGGGTCCGCGCTGAGCTGGCTGGACGAGGGGCGGCAGATCCCGCAGGACGAGCTGCGGGACTGGCTGGTGGACCAGTTCACCGCCATGTTCGCGGTCACGGCGCTGCATGACCGCCAGGCGGCGGAGGTGCTGTCGGCGATGCTCGACCGGGAGGTGGAGGGCAGCCCGGCGGCCCGGCTGGCGGCCCGGCTGGGCCCGGAGCTGACCAGCTGACCAGCCGGCCAGCTCACCAAGGCCGGGCCCACCCGGTCACGGCGTGCGGGGCCGCCCGTGGTGGCGTTCCCACTCGGGCGCGAGGATGGACATCACCGTGGCGTCCACCCACTCCCCGTCCCAGCGCAGGGCGTCGCGCAGTACGCCCTCGGCGACAAAGCCGACCTTCTCGTAGGCGCGGCGGGCCCTGGGGTTGAAGGAGTAGACCTCCAGGGAGATGCGGTGCAGGCCGAGCTTCTCGAAGCCATAGCCGACGGTGAGCCGGACGGCCTCGGTGCCGAGGCCCCGGTTCTGGCCGGGCGGGCCGACCAGGATGCGGAAGTTGCAGGACTCGTCCTCCGGGCTCCACTCGTTGAGTACGGCCTCGCCCACACAGGCGCCGGACTCCCGGTCCACCACCGCGAGGTCGAGCCGGTCGTCCTGGTGGGGCCGGCTGGCGTACCACTGCACGGCCCGCGACTCGCTGACCTCCGCATGACTGCCGGTCAGCCGTCTGACCTCCGGGTCGGTCATCATCGGGAGCAGCGCGGCCACATCGCCCGCCGCCACCGGCCGCAGCACCACCTTCTCCCCCATGAGGGTGGGCTTGGTGAGGAAGTCGGGTTCCGGTCGGTCGGCCATCCGCACATTCTGCGGAGCCTGCCGCCGCCGCGCCACCGTATTCGCTGCCGCCCGCGTGTCCGCGCGTGAAGAACGTGAAGAACGTGAAGAACGTGAAGAAGGGGACGGAGCCGGGGAAGCGGCTCCGTCCCGTCCTCACGTCGGGCGGTCCTCCCGGGTGCGGTCTGAGTGCCGGTGCTGCTGCGCCGGTTCACGCGGGGTGGCCAGGCCGAGGTGGTCGCGGAGGGTACGGCCGGTGTACTCGGTGCGGAAGACGCCGCGTTCCTGGAGCAGCGGCACCACCCGGTCCACGAAGTCGTCCAGCCCGCCGGGGGTCAGATGGGGCACCAGGATGAAGCCGTCGGCGGCGTCGGTCTGGACGTACTCGTCGAGCTGCGCCGCCACGGTGGCCGGGGTGCCGATGAACGACTGGCGGCCGGTGACCTCGATGACCAACTCCCTGATGGAGAGGTTCTTCTCCTCGGCGACCGCCCGCCACCTGGCCGCCACCGCCGACGGGTCGCCGATCCGGACCCGCCCCTGGACCAGGGTGGACTCCGGGTCGGGGTCGATCGCGGGCAGCGGCCCGTCGGGGTCGTACCCGGAGAGGTCCACGCCCCAGACCTGCTCCAGGAAGGCGAGGGCGGTCTGCGGCCCGACCTGGGCGCGGCGGATCTCGGCGGCGCGCTCGGCGGCCTCCGCCTCGGTGTCGCCGAGGACAAAGGTCACCCCCGGCATGATCTTCAGCTCGTCGGGTTTGCGCCCGTATGCCGCCAGCCGCCGCTTGACGTCGGCGTGGAAGGCCCGCCCGGCCTCCAGGGTGCTGTGCCTGCTGAAGATCACATCGGCGGTGGCCGCGGCGAACTCCCGGCCGTCGTCGGAGTCGCCCGCCTGGATCAGCACCGGATGCACCTGCGGCGACCGCGGCAGGGTGGCCTCGGCGGTGAAGTCGAACTGCGGTCCGCTGTGGCGCACCTCCCGTACCGCGCCCGGCCGGACGAAGCGGCCCGGGTCGCCGGAGTCCAGCGCGTCCGGCTGCCAGGACTCCCAGAGGGCGCGGGCCGCCGTCACGAACTCCCCGGCCCGGCGGTAGCGGTCGGCCCGGTCGAGAAAGCCGCCCCGGCGGAAGTTCTCCCCGGTGAAGGCGTCGGAGGAGGTGACGATGTTCCAGGCGGCCCGGCCGCCGGAGAGGTGGTCCAGGGAGGCGAACCGGCGGGCCAGTTCATAGGGCTCATTGAAGGTGGCGTTGACGGTGGCGGCCAGCCCCAGCCGGTCGGTGACCGCCGCCAGCGCATTGAGCACGGTGATCGACTCGGGTCGGCCGACCACGTCCAGGTCGTGGATGCGGCCCTTGTGCTCCCGCAGCCGCAGCCCCTCGGCCAGGAAGATGAAGTCGAACTTTCCGCGTTCGGCGGTCTGCGCCAGATGCCGGAAGGAGGCGAAGTCGATCTGGCTGCGGGAGGCCGGGTCGGTCCACACGGTGGTGTTGTTGACGCCGGGGAAGTGCGCGGCCAGATGGATCTGCTTGGGCGGACGCGAGGTCATCAGGCCACCTCCGACGCGGCATGGGCACTGGCGTGGGGACCGGCCTGCGGACCGGCCTGCGGACCGGCGTAGCGGCTGGCGGGCCGGGTGAGGCCGAGGTGGTCGCGCAGGGTCCGCCCGCTGTACCCGGTGCGGAAGAGGCCACGGGCGCGCAGCAGCGGGACCAACTCGTCGGCCACGGCCGCGAGGTCGGTCGGCAGCACGGCCGGGAGCAGGTGGAAGCCGTCGGCGGCGCCCGCCCGGAGCCACTCGGCGAAGAGGTCGGCGAGGCCGTCCGGGGTGCCGGTGTAGGAGACGGTGCCGGGCTCGTCGTCCGGCGCCAGGGCGTCCAGCCGGGCGGCCCGGTCGCGGGCGGCGGCCGGGCTGCCGGCCAGGGTGACGGCGATCCGTACCTGCACGGTGACGGTGTCCGGGTCGCGCCCGGCGTCGGCGACGCGGCGGCGCAGCACCTCCCGGGCGGCGTGCGCGGTGGCCGGGTGGCGGGCGCTGAGCAGCACCACCTCGGCGTGTTCGGCGGCGAGTGCCCAGCGCTGGTCCACGTCGGCGGGGTCCAGTGCGACGGCGACGACCACCTGGCCCTGCGGCGACCGGGGGACGATGGACGGGCCGCGCACCGCGAAGTGCGGTCCCTCGAAGTCGATCGGGTGCAGCTTCTCCCGGTCGATGAAGCGGCCGGTGGTGGCGTCGCGGATCTCCGCGTCGTCCTCCCAGCTGTCCCAGAGCCGGGCGGCGACCTCGGCGGCGTCGGCAGCCTCCGCCCACAGGTCGCGTCCGGACGCCACCGGGCGGCGGCCGACGGCACGGGCCTCGGCGGCGGTGTCGGAGACCTCGACCAGCCAGCCGGCCCGGCCCTCGCTGACCCAGTCGAGGGTCTGCAAGGAGATCGCGGTGTGGAAGGGCTCGGTGTGGGTGGTGGTGACGGTGGGCACCAGGCCGAGTCGGCGGGTGGCGGGGGCGGTCCGGGTGAGGGTGGCCAGGGCGTCCAGCCGCCCGCGGATCCGGTCGTCCCGGTCGGCGGGCGGGGCGAGGGAGTCGCCGAGGGTGACGAAGTCCAGGGTGGCGCTCTCGGCGAGCCGGGCGAGGTCGGTCCAGTACCCGGCGGTGAAGAGGTCGGCGGGGCGGAGCCCGGCGGCCCGCCAGGCGGCGGGGTGCCTTCCGGCGCCGTCCAGGGCGGCGGAGAGGTGCAGTCGGTGCGGCATGGCGTCCTCTACTGGTTGGTCTTGGGCAGGCCGGGCGGGTTGATCTCGGAGGTGGTGACGGCTTCGCCGGAGAGGCCCCAGCGCTTGAGCACCTGGGCGTAGCTGCCGTTGTCGATCACCGTCTGGAGTGCCGCGTGGACCGGCTCGACCAGCCCGTTGTCCTTCCGCACGGTGGCGGCGATCTTGCCCTGTACGGAGGCGCCGCCACCCGAGAAGGTGCCGGCGATCTCGGTCTCGCCGGCGGCGGCCACGTGGTAGGCGATGCTCGGGTTGGGGCCGAGCCAGGCGTCGATGCGGCCGGAGTTCAGCGGCAGGTAGTAGTCGGTGGCCTTCGGGTAGTAGGTGATGTCCACCGGCTTGAGGCCGTTGTGTACGTCCTGCTCGCTCCACTCGACCAGCAGCTTCTCCTGGTTGGTGCCGGAGGAGACGCCGATGGTCCGGCCCGCGACATCCTTGGGCCCGCTGAACTTCAGCCCACTGCCCTTCCGGGTCTCGAAGGCGATGTTGTCCAGCCGGTAGGTGGCGAAGTCGTACTTCTCCTTGCGCTCCTCGGTGACGGTGATGTTGCTGAAGCCGATGTCGTACCGGCCGCTGTCCAGGCCGACGAAGATCTGCTCCCAGGTGCCGGTGTTCTCGTGCACCTTCAGGCCGAGGACGTCGGCGACCAGGTGGGCGATGTCGGTCTCGACGCCGATGACGGTCCGGTCGTCGGTGGCGTAGAAGTTGAGCGGCGGCGCGGAACCGGCCGAGTCGACCACCTCCAGGGTGCCTCTGCGGCGGATCGGCTCCGGGACGAGGGCGGCGATGGAGGCCACCTCGGGGGTGGAGACGCGGTGCTGCTCCGGGCCGAGGTTGATGGTGGTGCCGGCCACCTTGCGGGCCTTGGGCGCGACATCGGCCGAGGCGCCGCCGGCGGAGCTGCCGCAGGCGGCCGTCAGCAGGGCGGCGGCGAGGCCGAGCGAGGCGGCGGCGGTGGGGCGGGCGAGCGGTGCGGGCATGGCTGTACTCCTGATCGGCGGTCGGCGGGGGCTACGGGGGCTGCGGGGGCCGGAGGGATCGGCGGGGGCCGGAGGACTTCAGAGGACTTTGGAGAGGAAGGCGCGGGTCCGCTCGTGCCGGGGTTCGTCCAGTACGGCGGAGGGCGGGCCCTGCTCCACCACGACGCCGTCGTCCATGAAGACCACGGTGTCGGCGACCTCGCGGGCGAAGCCGATCTCATGGGTGACGACGATCATGGTGGTGCCGGAGCGGGCCAGGTCCTTGATCACGTCCAGTACCTCGCCGACCAGTTCGGGGTCGAGCGCGGAGGTGGGTTCGTCGAAGAGCAGCACCTTGGGTTCCAGGGCGAGGGCGCGGGCGATGGCCACCCGCTGCTGCTGGCCGCCGGAGAGCTGCCGGGGGTACGACGCCGCCCGGTCGGCGAGGCCCACCCGGGCGAGCAGCCGCTCGGCGGCGGCGACCGCCTCCCGGCGGGGGCGGCGCAGGGCGTGGACCGGGGCCTCGATCAGGTTCTCCAGCACGGTGAGGTGCGGAAAGAGGTTGAAGTTCTGGAAGACGTACCCGATGTGGGTGCGCTGCCGCAGGACCTCCCGCTCCTTCAGCTCATGGAGCCGGTTCCCCGACCGGCGGTAGCCGATCAGTTCGCCGTCGATGCTGATCCAGCCTCGGTTGACCTTCTCCAGGTGGTTGATGCTGCGCAGCAGGGTCGACTTCCCGGAGCCGGAGGGGCCGAGGATCACGGTGACCTCGCCGGTGCGGACCTGGAGGTCCACCCCGCGCAGCACCTCCAGCTGGCCGTAGCTCTTGTGGACGCCGCGTACGTCCACCATCACGTCGGTCATGGGGTCGCTCCAGGGGTGGAGGTGCTGGTGGCGGCAGTACGCAGGGCGCGGAGGGTGCGCCGGGCGCGCTCCAGCGGGGTGGGCGGCGGGGTGCGGTCGGCGCCCCGGGCGTAGTACCGCTCCACGTAGTACTGGGCGATCGAGAGCAGCGTGGTGAGCAGGATGTACCAGACGGTGGCGACCATCAGCAGCGGCACCACCCGCCCATTGCGGCCGTAGACCACCTGGACCTGGTAGAAGAGTTCGCCGATCGCCATCACCGAGACGATCGAGGTCCCCTTGAAGAGCGAGATCACCTCGTTGGCGGCGTTGGGCAGGATGGCCCGCATCGCCTGCGGCAGCACGATCCGGCGGATCTGCCGCAGCCGGGGGATGCCGAGGGCGGCGGCGGCCTCCAGCTGCCCGTGGTCGACGGAGAGGGCCCCGGCCCGGACGATCTCGGCGGCGTACGCGGCCTGGTGCAGCGCCAGCCCGATGACGGCCGCGCCCAGCGCGCCGACCAGGCCCATGGTGTCGAAGGACCACAGCACCGGCCCGAAGGGGATGCCGAGGCCGAGCCTCCGGTAGAGATACGACAGGTTGAACCAGAAGAGCAGTTGCACAATCAGCGGGATGGAGCGGAACGCCCAGATGTAGACCCAGGCGACCGTCTGGAGCACGGGGTTGCGCGACAGGCGCATAAAGGCCAGCAGCACGCCGAGGGCGAAGCCCAGCACCGTGCCGTAGACGGTGAGTTGGAGGGTCACCCCGACCGCCCTGAGCACGGTGTCGGCGGTGGCGAAGCGGCTGAAGGTGCCCCAGTCCCAGCCGGGGTTGGTGGCCAGGCCGTGCAGGAACTGGGCGACCACCACCAGTACGGCTGCGGCGGCCACCCAGCGCCAGGGGTGGCGGGCGGGCACCACGGTCAGCCCGGCGAGGTCCGCGTGGTCCGAAGCGCGTTCGGCCTGGTCGGGCAAGGCCGGTGCGGTGGAGACGCCTTGGCTGGTCATGGGTGCTCCGGCGGGTTGATCCGGGACTCGGTGATCGCGGAGTCGGTGGTGCCCCACTTGCGCAGGATGCGGGTGTACGTCCCGTCCTTGATCAACTGGTTGACGGCACCCTGGAAAGCCCTGGTCAGCGGCGACCCCTTGGCAAAGGCGAACCCCACGTCGAGCCGGTGGAACTCGCCCAGGAAGGTCACCTCGGCCTCAGGCTGCGCCGCCTGGTAGCGCAGCCCGTTGATGGTCGACATCAGCACGTCGAAGCGGCCCTGCTGGAGGCCGGTGAGGATGGCCGCCTGGTCGGAGAAGACCTTGACCTGGTAGGGCTTGCGACCGGCCTTGGCGCAGACGTCCTTCTTGGCGTCGAGGGTGGCTTCGAAGGTGGTGCCGGCGCCGGTGCCCACCGTCAGCCCGCAGAGCTGCACCAGGTCGGTGACCTTGCCGACCGAGGTGTTGCCGGTCCGCACCGCGAACCCCTGGCCGTCGTCGATATAGGTGACGAAGTCGATGCTCCGCAGCCGCTCGTCGGTGACCCCGAAGTTGCCGGTGCCCAGGTCGTACTTGCCGGAGCCGAGGGCGGGGAGGATCGCCTCGAAGGCCGCCTCCTGCCGCTCGATCCGCAGGCCGAGGACCTTGGCGACGGCATCGGTGAAGTCGATGTCCTGGCCGACCACCTTCTTCTGCGCGGCGTCCGCGTAGTAGGCGCTCGGCGGGCTGCTGCCGACCGAGCTGCCGACCCGCAGGACGCCGGACTTCCGTACCTCGGCCGGGAGCAGCGCGGCGATGGCGTCGACCTTGGGTATCCCGGAGACCAGGTCCTCGGAGGCGCTCGGCGCGGCCGGGGCGGCGGCGGTGGGCCCGTCGGAGCCGCACGCGGTGAGCGCCAGCAGCGGGACCAGCAGCGGGACCAGCGTGGCCAAGGCCGCCAGCCGGAGGCGGAGTCGAGGTCGGGGCCGGGGCCGGGGTCGGGGTCTGCGGGCAGGCGGCGCGTTCATCCGGTCGGGGCCTTTCCGGGCTGGTCGGGGTGGCTGTGGCCGAGGTGCTTCTCGAAGGGGAGCGGGCCGATGGTCTCCGGGTCGGCCGCCAGGTCGAACAGGGGCGTGTAGCCGGTGGCCAGGTAGAGGCCGCGCGCCTCGGGCTGGCGCGGCCCGGTGGTCAGGAAGACCCGGCGGTAGCCGCGCCGGGCGGCCTCCCGCTCCAGTTCGGCGACGACCCGCCGGGCCAGACCGCGCCGCCGGTGGGCGGAGTGCGTCCAGATCCGCTTCAGTTCGGCGGTACCGGGCTCGTGGTAGCGGCGGAAGGCCCCGCCCGCGACCGCCGCACCGTCCTCCAGGAGCAGCAGCAGCGCGCCGTACGGCGGGGCGAACTCGGCCGCCGGATAGCGCGTCAGCTCGCCCCGGGCACCGGCGCCGTAGCGGGACTGGTACTCGTGTGCCAGCTCGGTGAGCAGCGGTTCGACCCGGGGGTCGTCCACGCCGACCCGGACGACCAGCAGCCCGCCGGGCCGGGCGACGGAGGTCATGCGGAGACCGCCGCGCGCTGCGCGCGGGCCTCGGCGGCGTCACGCTTGGCGGCGTCGACCTTGGCGGCGTCGCGCTTGGCGACCTCCTCGCGGACGATCGGGATGACCTGGCGGCCGAAGTCGATCGCGTCGCCCAGCAGGTCGTAGCCACGGGCGGAGATGATCTCCACACCGAGGTCGTAGTAGTCCAGCAGCGCCTGGGCGACCGTCTCGGGGGTGCCGACCAGGGCGTTGGAGTTGCCCGAGCCGCCGGTGGCGGCGGCGGTGGAGGTCCACAGGGCCCGGTCGTAGCGTTCGCCGCGCTCGGCGATGGCGATCAGCCGCTGGGACCCGGTGTTCTCGGGCGGGGTGCCCGGGTTGCGGCGGGGGCGGACCAGGTCGCCCCCGGCCCTGCGGGCGTGGATGGCGTCCACCGTGCGATGGGCCTTCTCCCAGGCCAGCTCCTCGGTGGGCGCGATGATCGGCCGGAAGGCGACCTGGATGCGCGGCGGTTCTGCGCGGCCGGCCGCCGCCGCGGCGGCCTTCACCCGCTCGATCTGCTCGGCGGTCTCGGCCAGCGGCTCGCCCCAGAGGCAGTAGATGTCGGCCTCGGCTCCGCCTGCCGCGTACGCCGCCGGGGAGGAGCCGCCGAAGGAGACGCCCGGGCGCGGTTGCTGCACCGGGAAGACCTCGCTGACGAAGTCCTTGAACCGGTAGTGCTCGCCCTCGTGGTCGAAGGGCTCATGGCTGGTCCAGATCCGCTTGACGATGCCGATGTACTCGCGGGTGCGGGCGTAGCGCTCGTCCTTGGTGAGGAAGTCGCCCTCGCGGCCCTGCTCGTGGTCGTTGCCGCCGGTGATGAAGTGGACGGTGAGCCGCCCGTCGGAGATCCGGTCCAGGGTGGCGAAGGTCTTGGCGGCGTAGGTCGGGGCGGAGACATTGGGCCGGTGGGCCAGCAGCAGGTGCAGCCGGTCCAGCCGGGCGGCGACAAAGGCGGCGGCGGGCGCCGGGTCGGGTGAGCCGGAGCCGTAGGCGAAGAGCACGCGGTCCCAGCCGTGGTCCTCGTGGGCGCGGGCGAGTCTGAGCGTGTACTCCTTGTCGAAGGCGGCGCCGGAGCGGGGGCTGGTCTCCGATCCGTCGTTGGTGGCGGCGATACCCAGGAACTCCACGGGCATGGGGGGCCTCTCGGATGGGGTGCGGGCCGGCTGCGGGTACGCCGAAGCGGGCCTCGGCGCGGGGCATGGCGGCAGGCATGGCGGCAGGCGTGGCGGTACGGGGGCGTACGGGGGCGTGCAGGGATGCGTGGGCGCTGAGGTGATGGCACGTCAGGTACAGGCGGGGGGTGCGACGGCAGCGTGCGCCTCGGAGCCGTACCGGGCCAACGTCAGCAGGCGGGGGGTACGGCGGGGGACTCGGCCCGCGACGGGGTCACCGAGGGAGGGAGAAGGGGCCGGTCAGACGGCCCGCTGCCGAGTCAGGCGCGACACGCGGCGGACCACACTCGACCGAAGTCGATGTGGTCGCGGGTGACCAGGCGCTGCTCGGAATTCACCCCATCAGTTGAGCAGTGGACCCTTCGGTTCGTCAACCGCCGTCCGCCCGGTGGCCTTCCCTTGACACCCGTGCGACCACCGTGCGTACGATCGACGCGGACCGGTGGCGACCGGTCCGGCCGCGTTGAGGGACGCGGCGCGCGTGATGGCACCACCGCCCCGTGGCAGGGGCGCGCTCATCCGCCCGCGCATCCCTCCCCGGAGAGCCCTCGATGGCCACGTCGCCCGAAGTCGTATCCGCCGCTCCAGCGGCAGCCCCCACGGCCCCCACCGCCCCCACCGCCACCACCGCCGCCACGGCTCTGACGGCACCCAAGCAGCCGCCGGAGCCCGAACCCCGCATCGTCCCCCGCCGCCACCCCGGCCGGCTGCTCGCCGCAGCCGCCGCGCTGCTGGTGCTCGCCATGGTGCTGCACTCGGTGGTGCGCAACCAGGCGTTCCAGTGGGACGTGGTGGGCCGCTACTTCACCACCACCGCCGTACTCGACGGCCTGCTGCTCACCCTCTGGCTGACCGCCGCCGTGATGGTGCTGGGCTTTCTGCTGGGCACCCTGCTCGCGGTGGCCCGGCTCTCCGCCAACCCGGTGCTGCGCACGCTCGGCTGGGGCTATGTGTGGATCTTCCGCTCCACGCCGATCCTGGTGCAGCTGCTCTTCTGGTTCAACATCGGGGCGCTCTACCCGACGCTGGGCTTCGGCATCCCCTTCGGCCCGGAGCTGGTCTCCTTCCGGACCGTCAATCTGCTGGGCGCCACCGCCACCGCCGTCATCGGCCTCACCCTGCACGAGGCCGCCTACGCAGCCGAGGTGGTCCGCGGCGGCATCCTCTCGGTGGAGCACGGCCAGGTGGAGGCGGCGCAGGCGCTGGGCCTCTCCCGCTCACGGGTGCTGCGCCGGATCGTCGTCCCGCAGGCCATGCGGTCCATCGTGCCGACAGCGGGCAACATGCTGATCGGCACCCTCAAGGGGACCAGCATCGTCAGCGTGCTGGCCGTGCAGGACCTGCTCTACTCGGTGCAGCTGGTCTACAACCGCACCTATCAGGTGATCCCCCTGCTGATGGTGGCCACCCTCTGGTACATCGCCGTCACCACCGTGCTCTCCGTGGGCCAGTACCACCTGGAGCGCCGCTACGCCCGAGGCTCCGGCCACGGCCTGCCGCCCACCCCCTGGCAGCGGCTCCGCGACCGGCTGCGGACGCTCGGCGGTGCGCGGTGAGCCCGCTGCCGGAGGCGACCCTGGTGGTGGTCGGCGCCGGGCCGCGCGGCACCGGGCTGCTGGAGCGGATCGCCGCCAACGCCCCCGAGCTGCTGCCCGACCGGCCGCTCCGCATCCACCTGGTGGACCCGCACCCGCCCGGCGGCGGCCGGATCTGGCGCCACGACCAGTCGCCGCTGCTGCGGATGAACTCCATGGCCGAGGACGTCACCATGTTCACCGACGAGCGCTCCACGCTGACCGGCCCGGTGCGGCCCGGCCCGTCGCTGGCCGAGTGGGCCGCCGACCCGGCCGCGCACCCCCCGTACGCGCCGCCGGCCGACCCGGCCGTCGCCGCCGAACTGCGCAACCTGGCACCGACCGACTTCCCCACCCGCCGGGCCCAGAGCGCCTACCTGGACTGGGCCTTCCGCCGCGCGGTCGCCGACCTGCCGCCGAACGTCACGGTCACCGTGCACCGCCACACCGCGACCGCCGTCACCGGCCCGGCCGACGGCCCGCAGCGGGTCCGCCTCGCCTCCGGCGCCGAACTCACCGCCGACCAGGTGGCGCTCACCCTCGGCCACCTGGGCTCCGCCCCCGACCGGCCGCACCGGGAGCTGGCCGACTTCGCCGAACGGCACGGCGGCTTCTACCTGCCCCCGGAGTTCTCCGCCGACGCCGACCTCACCCCCGTACGGCCCGGCGAGCACCTGGTGCTGCGCGGCTTCGGACTGGCCTTCATCGACCTGATGGTGCTGCTCACCGAGGGGCGCGGCGGACGCTACCGCACCGGCCCCGACGGCACCCTCGCCTATCTGCCCTCCGGCCGGGAGCCGGTGATCCATGTCGGCTCGCGGCGGGGCGTCCCGTACCACTCCAAGACCGGCTACCGCCTCCAGGGGCCGCCCGCCCCGCTCCCCCGCTACTTCGACGCCACCGCCGTGGACACCCTGCTGACCGGCGACGGACCGCTGGACCTGCGGCGCGACCTGTGGCCGCTGATGGCCAAGGAGATCGGCTTCGGCCACTACCACGAGCTGTTCCACGCCCACCCCGAGCGCACCGCGCTGCCCTGGGCGGACTTCCTCGCCGCCTACGACCGGCTCGGCTGGTACTCCCCCGAGTTGGCGGCGCTGCTGGCGGCGGCCGTACCCGACCCGGCCGACCGGCTGGACTTCGAGGCGCTGGACCACCCCCTGGACGGCCTGGCCTTCACCACCCCCGACGCCCTCCAGCAGCAGCTGCGCACCTACATCGCCGCCGATGCCGACCGCCGCGCCGACCCCGCGTACAGCGCCGACCTGGGCGCCTTCCATGCCCTGCTCTCCCTCTTCCAGCAACTGCCCCGGGTCCTGGCCTCCGGCCGGCTCACCGCCCGCTCGATCGCCGAGGACCTGGACGGCTGGTGGTTCGGCTTCTTCAGCTTCCTGGCCTCCGGGCCGCCCGGCTTCCGGCTGCGGGAACTGCTCGCCCTCTCCCGGGCGGGTGTGGTCCGCTTCCTCGGGGCCGGGATCAGGGTGGCGGCCGACGAGGCCGCCGGGGTGTTCCGGGTCACCAGCCGCTCCCTGCCCGGGCACGTGGTTTCCGCCACCGCGCTGATCGAGGCATATCTGCCCCGGCACGCCCTGGAGCGAACGCGCGACCCGCTGCTGCACGGGCTGTACCGGTCCGGCGCGCTGGTCGAGGAGGTGATCGCGGACGCCACCCGCACCCACCGCTCCGGGCTGCTCACCATCACCCCGGCCGACGGCCGCATCCACGACCCCACCACCGGGGGTCCGCACCCGCGCCGCATCGCGCTGGGTGCCCACACCAACGGCCGCGCCGTCGCGGCCTTCGCCCGGCCCCGCACCAACTCCCCGGGCTTCCGGCAGAACGACTCCGCCGCCCGCGCCCTGCTCCGCGCCCTCGCCGAACCCCACCCCACCACCCCACCCCCACCCGCCCTGGCCACCCACCACTGACCCCCGCCCATCGGGCCAACCCCCGCCGGGCGGCGGCCGGGTCGCGGCCGGGCACTGACCCCGGGCGGGGTGGGTGCGAGGATGGGCGGGCCAGGTGCGGCGAGGTGGTTCGCGCCGGCGGGCGAGCGGAGGTGGGCGAGGATGGCCAGGCGGGCTCCCGAGGACGACCCGGCGCAGGACGCACCGGAGGTGCACCCCCCGCACCACGCGGCAGCCGGAGTCCCAGCCGTCCTGCACTCGCTGCGGATGGCCGGTGCCCAGATGGGCCCCCGCCGCACGCTGTCCACCCTGCTCAAGGTCAACCAGCAGAACGGCTTCGACTGCCCCGGCTGCGCCTGGCCGGACCCGGACCACCCGCACACCGCCGAGTTCTGCGAGAACGGCGCCAAGGCGGTGGCCGAGGAGGCGACCGAGCGCCGGATCGGCCGGGAGTTCTTCGCCGCGCACCCGGTGGCGGACCTGGCCGAGCGGTCCGGCTACTGGCTGGGCCAGCAGGGCCGCCTGACCGAGCCGATGCTGCTGGACCAGGAGACCGACCGGTATGTACCGGTGAGCTGGGAGCGGGCCTTCGACATCGTCGCGGAGGAGCTCGCCGCCCTCGGGTCGCCCGATGAGGCCGCCTTCTACACCTCCGGCCGGACCGGCAACGAGGCAGCCTTCCTCTACCAGCTCTTCGCCCGCCAACTGGGCACCAACAACCTGCCCGACTGCTCCAACATGTGCCATGAGTCGTCCGGCTCGGCGCTGGTGGAGACGCTGGGCGTGGGCAAGGGGAGCGTCAGCCTCAAGGACCTCCACCAGGCCGACCTGATCATCGTCGCCGGGCAGAACCCGGGCACCAACCACCCCCGGATGCTCTCCGCCCTGGAGCGGGCCAAGCGGGCCGGGGCGCGGATCGTCAGCGTCAACCCGCTGCCGGAGGCCGGGCTGGAGCGGTTCAAGAACCCGCAGACCCCGCGCGGGCTGGTCGGCGGCGGCACCCGGCTGACCGACCTCTTCCTCCAGATCAGGCTCGGCGGCGACCTGGCACTCTTCCGAGCGCTCAACCTGCTGCTGCTGGAGGCGGAGGAGAAGGAGCCGGGCGCCGTACTGGACCGCGACTTCATCGACCGGCACTGCCACGGCTTCGACGACTGGGCGGCCGACGCCCGCACCGCCACCTCCTGGGACGCGGTGCTGGCCGCGACCGGCCTGCCGGAGCAGCAGATCCGCGAGCTGGCGGAGCTGGTGCTGGGCTCCCGCAAGGTGATCGTCTGCTGGGCGATGGGCCTCACCCAGCACAAGCACTCGGTGCCCACCATCCGCGAGGTGGTGAACTTCCTGCTGCTGCGCGGCAATGTGGGCCGCCCCGGCGCCGGGGTCTGCCCGGTGCGCGGGCACAGCAACGTCCAGGGCGACCGCACCATGGGCATCTTCGAGCGGCCCGCCGAAACGTTTCTGGATGCGCTGGGCAGGGAGTTCCGCTTTGCGCCGCCGCGCCACCACGGGTACGACACGGTGGACACCATCCGCGCCATGCGGGACGGCCGGGTGAAGGTCTTCTTCGCCATGGGCGGCAACTTCGTGGCGGCCAGCCCGGACACCCTCGCCACCGAGGCGGCGATGCGCCGCTGCCGGCTCACCGTGCATGTCTCCACCAAGCTCAACCGCTCGCACGCGGTCACCGGCGCCCGCGCCCTGATCCTGCCCACCCTGGGCCGCACCGACCTGGACCGCACCTCCAAGGGGAAGCAGTTCGTCACCGTGGAGGACTCCATGGGCATGGTGCACGCCTCGCGCGGCGGACTGCGGCCACCGTCCCCGCAGCTGCTCTCCGAGGTGGCGATCGTCTGCCGGCTGGCCCGGCGGGTGCTGGGCCCGGAGAACCCGGTGCCCTGGGAGGACTTCGCCGAGTCGTATGACCTGATTCGCGACCGGATAGCCCGGGTGGTGCCCGGCTTCGAGGACTTCAACACCCGGGTGCGCGCCCCCGGCGGGTTCGCCCTGCCGCACGCCCCGCGTGACAGCCGCAGCTTCCCCACCGCCACCGGGAAGGCCAACTTCACGGTCAACCCGCACACCGCCCCCGAGGTCCCGCCGGGTCGGCTGCTGCTCCAGACCCTGCGCTCGCACGACCAGTACAACACCACCGTCTACGGCCTGGACGACCGCTACCGGGGGATCAAGGACGGCCGCCGGGTGGTGCTGGTCAACCCCGACGACGCCCGCGAACTGGGCCTGGCCGACGGCGCCTACACCGACCTGGTCGGCGAGTGGAGCGACGGCGTGCCGCGCCGCGCCCCGCACTTCCGCGTCGTCCACTACCCCACGGCGCGCGGCTGCGCGGCAGCGTACTACCCGGAGACCAACGTCCTGGTGCCGCTGGACTCCACCGCCGACACCAGCAACACGCCCACCTCCAAGTCGGTCGTCATCCGCTTCGAGCCGGACAGCGGCACTGCCTGACGGTCACTCAGTTCCCTTGAGCCGCCGGGGCCATGGCGCGGCCCCGGCGGAAGATCGCTGCGCATTCCATTGACAGTGCTGGTCCCTACCTAGTTCAGTGGTCTAGTCCTTTCCGGGACACTCCCCGACACCCCCCTCACGCCCGTGTCGATCCAGGAGCACCGCCTGATGCGCAGACCACGCCCCCGACCCCGCCCGCTCGTCGCAGCCGCTACCGCGCTGGCCACCGCCGCCGCGGCGGCGGTCGCCGCCACCATCGGCCTCGCACCCGCCGCCCACGCGGGCGAGTTCCTGACCAACGGCGGCTTCGAGAGCGGCACCCTCTCCGGCTGGAACTGCTCCGGCGGCAGTGTCGTCACCGGGCATGCCCACAGCGGCACTTACGCGCTGGCCGGCGCGGCCACGGTGAGCGACACCGCCCAGTGCAGCCAGACGGTGACGGTGGCGCCGAACACCACCTACACGCTGTCGTCATATGTCAACGGGGCCTATGTCTACCTGGGGGTGGACGGCGGGACCAGCACCTGGACGCCGTCCACCGGCGGGTCGTACAGCAGGCTCTCGGTCTCCTTCACCACCGGCGCGAGCCAGACCAGCGCCACGGTCTATCTGCACGGCTGGTACGGGCAGGGCACCTACTACGCCGACGACGTCTCCCTGGACGGACCCGGGGCGCCCACCCAGCCCCCGACCAGCCGTCCGCCCACCAGCCAGCCCCCCACCACGCCGCCGCCGACCACGCCGCCGCCCACCAGCCAGCCGCCGACCACCCCGCCGCCCGCCAACGGGCTGCCCACCCACGCCCTGGTCGGCTATCTGCACGCCAGCTTCGCCAACGGCTCCGGCTACACCCGCATGGCCGACGTCCCCGACAGCTGGGACGTCATCGACCTGGCCTTCGGCGAGCCGACCTCGGCCACCTCCGGGGACATCCGGTTCAACCGCTGCTCGGCCTCCGAGTGCCCCTCCGTGGAGTCCGACGCCGACTTCAAGGCGGCCATCCAGGCCAAGCGGGCCAAGGGCAAGAAGGTGCTGATCTCGATCGGCGGCGCCAACGGCCAGGTGCAGCTCACCACCACCGCCGCCCGGGACGCCTTTGTCTCCTCGGTCTCGGCGATCATCGACAAGTGGGGCCTGGACGGGGTCGACATCGACTTCGAGGGCCACTCGCTCTCCCTCAACACCGGTGACACCGACTTCAAGAACCCGACCACGCCGGTGATCGTCAATCTGATCTCGGCGCTGAAGACCCTCAAGGCCAAGTACGGCTCCGGCTTTGTGCTGACCATGGCCCCGGAGACCTTCTTCGTCCAACTCGGCTACCAGTACTACGGCTCGGGCCCCTGGGGCGGCCAGGACCCGAGGGCCGGTGCCTATCTGCCGGTGATCTACGCACTGCGCGGCGACCTGACCCTGCTGCACGTCCAGGACTACAACTCCGGCTCGATCATGGGCCTGGACAACCAGTACCACTCCATGGGCGGCGCCGACTTCCACATCGCCATGACCGACATGCTGCTCTCCGGCTTCCCGGTCGCCGGGAACACCGCCAACCGCTTCCCGGCCCTCGCCCCCTCCCAGGTGGCGATCGGCATGCCGGCCAACCAGAACGCCGGCAACGGCTATGTCGCCCCCGCCGAGGTGAACAAGGCGCTGAGCTGCCTCACCAAGGGCGCCAGCTGCGGCTCGTACACCCTGCGCGGCGGCACCCACCAGGACCTGCGCGGCCTGATGACCTGGTCGGTGAACTGGGACCGCTTCTCCGGCTGGGAGTTCTCCAAGAACTTCCACAGCTACTTCGGATAACAGCTACTTCGGACAGCACGACGGCGCCCCGGCCCCCGCATACGGCGGGCCGGGGCGGCGCTGTGCGGGGTCAGCCCAGCAGCGAGGGCAGGCCGGGCAGCAGGGTGAAGTCCGACGGACCGGCCGACACCGAGGCGGACTCGACCGGGGCGGCCCACTCCGACTCCGGAGAGGAGGCGGAGGGCTCCGACGACGGCGAGCCGGACGGCGAGGCGCCTCCGCTCTCCGACGGCCCGGCCGAGGGACCCGCCGAGGGCCCAGCCGTCGGCCCGGCCGAGGGATTGGCCGGCGAGGTCGCCGACGGGGAGGGCGAGCCGGAGGGGCCGGACGGGGACGAGGGCCCGGGCTGCCGCGTCGGCCGCACCGTCGGGAGCGGCTTCGGCGGCACCGTGGGCTTGTGCGGCTTGGGCTTGCCGCCGTCGTGGATGTCCGAGCCCAGGATCGGCGTGACGGTGTCCAGTTCGCCGGAGACGTCTGGCATCTTCCAGTCGTTGCCGTCGCCCGCCGCCGAGGGGTCCGGGCGCACCGCGCCGAGGATCGGCATCGAGGCGATCGGCGAGACCTTGACGAACGCTCCGGGCCGGGGCGACTGGATGATCAGCCCGCTGCCTATGTACATCGCCACATGGGTGGCACCGCTGAAGTAGATCACCAGGTCGCCGGGGCGCAGCTGGCTCAGCGGAAGGTGCTTCAGCTGGGCCCACTGCTGCTGGCTGGTGCGCGGGATGGGTAGCCCGGCGTGCAGCCATGCCTGCGAGGTCAGCCCGGAGCAGTCGAAGACGTCGGGGCCGGAGCCGCCCCACACATACGGCTTGCCGAGCTGCCCGAAGGCGTACTCGACCGCCTTGCGCCCGGCCTTGGAGGGGGCGCGCTCGCCCTTGCCGAGCACCCCGGAGGCCAGGAAGGTCAGCTGGGCCTCGTCGGCCTCCTGCTTCTCCAGCTTCTCCAGCTGGGAGCGCTGGGCGCCGGTGAGCGAGGTGACCGTCTGCTCCACCGCGTCCAGCTGCTTCTTTACGGCGTCCCGGGCGTCCAGCTGCTTCAGGATCAGCTGCTGCACGGTGCGCAGCGAGGCGTCGGCCTGCGCCTTGAGCTCGGTGAGCACCGCCTGGTCGGCCTTGAGCGCATCCAGCAGCAGGACCTGTGCGTCACCGGCCCGCTGGAGGGCCTGGCCTCGGTCCAGCGCCTCGTACGGGCTCTGGGCGAGCAGCAGTTGGGCGTAGCCGGAGAGCGAGCCATTGCGGTACTGGGCGCGGGCCAGCTCGGCGGCGAGTTCGACGCCGGCGTCCACCTGGGCCTGCTTGCGGGTGACCCGGCGGTCCAGGTCGGCGGCCTCGGTCTGGCGCTGCTTCAGCTGGTCGGAGGTGTCGTTGTACTTCTCGGTGGCCTCCTCCGCCTTCTGGTACAGCTCATGCAGCTGGTCCAGCAGCGGGCCCAGGGTGGCCTTGGCCTGGGCCAGCCGATCGGCCGCGGCGGCGACGGCGGCGGCCCGGGCGGAGGGGTCGGGCTTCGCGGCGTAGGCAGCCTGGGTGGCGGCCGGCACGGCGAGTGCGGCGGCGGCGAGCACCGCTCCGCACCGCAGCGCCGCGCGCAGCCAGGGCCTCGCCGGGCCTGTTCCGGTACCGCCGGCCTCGTGGTGCGCCACCGTCATGGACAAGCCCTCCCGAGTGCGATCGACCGACCGTCGTTCAGCTGGATCTCCGCCGGTCGCGGACGATCCTGCCACGCAGTGCTCCACCGGTGGCAGGGGTGTGCCCGTGCTCCCGGTGAATTCTCATCGAACAGAAGACGTACGCCCCCGGCCGATGGTTGTACGTCCGGCCGGGGGCGGTGACCGCCGATCAGCCCTGCGGGGCGACCGAGTCCAGGTAGGCACCTGCCTTCTCCGGCTCGAAGAACCACTGCTCGAAGTCGGCGGGGTTGTCGAAGCCGTTGGCGAAGCGGTCGGCGACGGACTGCACCTGCCCACCGGCGCCGATCAGCTGGAGCACATGCTCCGGCGGCGGCGCCAGCATGGCGTTGGTCCACTTGGTGACATGCCGTGCGTGGTTCCAGTAGAGGTCGAAAGCGCCCTGCATGAAGTCGGCGTCGAAGGGCTTGTCGCCATGGGCGGTGATCGCCTCCAGGTAGGCGGCGGCGCACTTGGCGGCGTTGTTGGAGCCCTGGCCGGTGATCGGGTCATTGGCCACCACCACGTCGGCGACGCCCAGCACCAGGCCGCCGCTGGGCAGTTGGGCGACCGGGTTGCGCACCACGGGGGCGTACCGGCCGGCCAGCACGCCGCCCGCGTCGGTCAGCTCCACGCCGCCGCGGGTGCGCTCGAACTCCCACGGGGTGAAGGTCTTCATCAGCTCCAGGGTGAGCCGCAGGTGCTCACCCGGGTCCTTGACCCCGGCGAAGACGTCCAGCGGACCGCCGGGTATGCCCTCCCAGAAGAGGATGTCGCATCGGCCTGAGGTGGTCAGGCAGGGCATCACGAAGAGTTCGCCGACGCCGGGCACCAGATTGCAGCGGACGGCCTCGAAGTCGTACTCGGGGCGCGGCCCGAGGCCGTGCACATAGGCGACGGCGAGGGCGCGCTGCGGTGCGTCGTACGGGGAGCGGGAGGCGTCCCGGCCGAACATCGACACCAGCTCGCCCTTGCCTGCCGCGACCAGCACCAGGTCGAAGGTGCGGGAGAAGTAGTCCAGGTCGGAGACGGTGACCCCGTGCACCACCACCTGGCCGCCGCGCTTGGCGAAGGTCTCCAGCCAGCCGGCCATCTTCACCCGCTGGTCGACGGACTGCGCATACCCGTCCAGGTGGCCCACCCAGTTGACGGCGCGACCGCCGTCCGGTCCGGCCACCGAGACGCCCAGGCCCTCGATGCGGGGGGCCTGGTCCTCCCAGAGGTTGAGCCCGAGGTCGCGCTCATGCTGGAGCGCGGTGTGGAACATGCACTGGGTGGACATCACCCGGCCGCCGCGGATCTCGTCGGCGGTGCGGTTGGTCATCACCGTCACGTCGTAGCCGTGCGACTGGAGGCCCAGGGCCAGCTGGAGGCCGGACTGCCCGGCACCGACGATCAGTATCTTGCGCATGGGATGTTCGACTCCTCGACTCGTCCCGATCCACTGCTGACGCCCGATCAACTCCTGCCCTGCCAGGCGTAGTCGATCATCCTTGCACCGTCAGTGCGTGTACCACCAGGGCGGTCAACACGTCCGCCACCGAGTCACGCATCCGGGCGTCGCAGAGCATCACCGGGATCTCCGGCGGCACGGCGAGCGAGTCCCGGACGTCGTCCGGCGAGTAGCGGGGCGCGTCGTCGAACTGGTTCACCGCGACGATGAAGGGCAGCCCGCACCCCTCGAAGTAGTCCAGCGCCGGGAAGCTGTCCGCCAGCCGCCGGGTGTCCGCCAGCACCACCGCGCCTATCGCCCCGCGCACCAGGTCGTCCCACATGAACCAGAACCGCTGCTGGCCCGGGGTGCCGAAGAGGTAGAGGACCAGGTCGTGCTCCAGGCTGATCCGCCCGAAGTCCATGGCGACCGTGGTGGTGGACTTGCCCGGCGTCAGGGAGGCGTCGTCCACCCCCTCGCCGGCCTGGGTCATCACCGCTTCGGTGGTGAGCGGCATGATCTCGGAGACCGAGGAGACAAAGGTGGTCTTGCCGACACCGAAGCCACCGGCCACCACGATCTTGGTCGAGGTGGCACTGCCGGTCGGGCCCAGCGGAATGCCCGGCACCCCTCGGGGGTCCGCCGAGGACGAGTCCGCCGAGACCGGGTCCGCCGGGGCCGGGTCGGCCGAGACCGGGTCGGGCGGGTGGCCTCCGGCCGGGTCCGCCGCCACGGTCTCAGAGCTTGCGAAGTCCACCCAGCACCCTTTCCAGCAGAGCCCGGTTCGCCATCGAACCGGCGGTTCCGTCCCCCTCGTCCGGCCCGTCCCCCCGGCCGTCCCCACCGGGTGCTCCGTGCACCCGGATCCGCCCCTGGTCCGCGAGGTCGCTGACCAGGACGCGCACCACGCCCAGCGGGATGCGCAGCAGCGCGGCGATCTCCGCGATGGAGCGCATATGGCCCCGGCAGAGCTCGCAGATGGCCTCCAACTCCGGCAGCCCGCCGCCCTCCCCGGCCGCAGGTCGGTTGAGCGCGGAGACCAGCGTCTCCACCAGCAGTACGTGCCCGAAGCGGGTCCGGCCACCGGTGATCGCATACGGGCGGACCCGGGACGCCCGCCCGGCGCCCGGGCGCCGCACGGGCCCTGTGCTGTGCTCGCTGCCGCGCACAGACCCACCTTTCGCGGAGGTCACCGGGCGGCCATCGCCCGGTGCAGTTCACTGCGGACCTCGGGGGTGAGCGCATGCCCGGCCCGCTCCACGAGCAGCGCCATCTGGTACGCCACCACGCTGAGGTCGCAGTCGAGCGAGGCGTGCACTCCGAGGCACGACCCGTCGCTGATCGCCATGAGGAACAGGTGCCCGCCGTCCATGGTCACGATGGTCTGCTTCACCGAGCCGTTGCCGAGCACCCGGGCCGCCCCGGCACCCAGGCTGACCAGCCCGGAGACCACCGCCGCCAGATCCTCCGCCCGGCGTGCCCCCTCGGAGGCGGCGAGCAGCAGCCCGTCGGAGGAGACCACCACGACGTCCTGGAGGCCGCGTACCCCCGAGGCGAAGTCGGAGAGCAGCCATCTCACCTTGTGGGCATCCTGGCTGACCCCCCCTCCGTCAGCGCCGCCCAGTGCCATCGCGGGCGCTCCAGCCGCTCCGCGTACCGTCATCTGCTTGCCTCCTCGCTTGAGGAACCGCCGACCCCCCGCTTCGTCTCCCCCGTGCGTGCTGTCTGCGACCCGGACGCTGCCTCCCCTGTCTCCCCGGTCTCCCCTGCCGTACCGGTCTCACGCGCTGCCTGGCGGAGCCCGCTCTGGAAACCCCCGAGCCGGCGCCTGAGTTCCTCGGCGGAGGTGGCCCCCGTGCGGTCGCCGGTGACGCCCCCCTGCTCGGCCTCCCTGCGCAGCCCGGAGCCCGGACCTTCGCCGGTGCCGGGCAAGCCGCCTCCACGGGGCACCCTACGGGGAAGTCCGAGCCGGGTCACCGGTGACCCGTCCGATGGGGTGTCAACACGGGCTGTCACCACGGGCTGTGGCCGTTCGGGGCCAGTCTCGGACGGCGCCTCGGGCTGCGACTCGGACGGCGGCTCGGGCTGCGCCTCGGGCTGCGACTCGGGGTGGGTCTCGGTCCGGGTCTCCGGCTGCGCCTCGGGCTGCGACCCGGATCGGGGCTCCGACCTGGGCCGAAGCACCCGCAGCGCCTGAGTCTCGGTATCGGCCTGGCTCTCCGCCTGGGCCTGCGCCGGAGCCGCGTGGCGCGGCCGGCTCTCCCTGGCGGGCGCCTCCGGCGCCTCGTCGGAGCGGCCGCCGTGCTGGTTGTCGTCGGTGGGCGTACGGGCGGGCGGCACCGGCGGTTCGGCCGCGCCGCGCCGGGGCAGCGGCGGGTTCTGCTCGGCCGTACGCACCGGCAGCGGCGGCACCGCCGGGGTGGGCTCGGGCGCGGCGGCCACCCGGGCCGTACGCTCGGCCGCGCGCTGCTCGTCCACCTCGACCGCCGTCAGCTCGGCCTCCACCACCGCCTCGCGCGGCACCACCACGATGGCGGTGGTGCCGCCGCCCGCGACGGTCTCCCGCAGCTGCACCCGGATGCCGTGCCTGCGGGCGAGCCGGGAGACCACAAAGAGGCCCATGCTGCGGGCCGAGGCGGTCTGCTCCCGCCAGGGGGCCTTGCCGGAGAGCGGTTCGACCTCGCCGCCCGTCTCCGGGTTGTCCAACTGCGCATTGAGGTCCCGCAGCCGCTCGGGCGGGATGCCGATGCCCCGGTCCACCACGGAGATCATCAGCTCGCCGTTGTCCAGCAGCCAGCCGCCGATCTCGACCACGTCCTGCGGCGGGGAGAACGCGGTGGCGTTCTCCAGCAGTTCGGCCACCAGGTGGCTGGTGTCGTCGGCCGCGCCGCCGACCAGCCGCACCCGGGGCAGGAACTGGATGCGCACCCGCTCATAGCGCTCGATCTCGGAGACGGCGGCGCGCAGCACATCCAGCAGCGCCACATTGCGGTTGCCCCGGCGGCTGTTCTCCAGACCGGCCAGCAGCAGCATGTTCTCGCTGTTGCGGCGCATCCGGGTGGCCAGGTGGTCCAGCCGGTAGAGGTTCTCCAACTGCTCCGGCTCGCCCTCGCGGCCCTCCAGGGTCTCGATCAGGACCAGTTGGCGCTCGACCAGGGTGAGGGTGCGCATCGCCAGGTTGACGAAGGTGGCGTCGACGCTGCCCTGCAACTCGTCCCGCTCGGCGGCCAGTTCCTCCCGCTCGGCGAGCAGCGCGTCCCGTTCGGCGGCCAGTGCGGCATGCCCGGCGGTGAGCGCGTGCACCTGCCCGCCGAACGCCTGGAGCTGCGCCAGCCGGGCCTCCCGCTCCTGGAGCAGCTGCTCACGCTCGGCGAGCAGCGCGTCCCGCTCCCCGGCGAGCCGGTCGCGCTCGGCCGCCGTCCGGTCGCGCTCCCGCTGGAGCGGGCGGACCATGGTGCGCCGTACGGCCACCACCAGTCCCCAGGCCGCCGCCACGGCCGCCGCTGCGGCGGTCGTGCTCAGTACGGGGGTGGTGCCGCCGTTGGACGCCGCGTCGCACCCGGTGGCCAGCAGGGCGGCGGGCACGCCGACAGCGGCCCAGGTCGCCTGGCCCCGTGGGCGCTGCCGGGCCGTCTGCTCTTCCCCGCTGCGTTCTCTCTTGCGTTCTCGCTTGCGTTCCGTGGTCGGCTCCGCGGCCTGGCGCCGCGGTTCCACTCGCCTCGTCCGCACCGGATCTCGCAATCTCGTCTCGGTGAACTCGGGTGTCATGCGGCATCAGACATCTCAACCGGCACAGGAGCCATCTACCGCCCGATACCGGCACAGACACCCGAAAGAGTGAATCGCACAACGGGTCGCCGGAACAAGATCCAACCACTTAGGCCGTGTGCAGATCATGTGGACGGTAGACGACTTGCCCAACGATCCCCTTTCCCCCATGACCATGTCAGGCAACCTCGCCCTCGCACCGCGAAGTCGTCGCCAGTTAACCTTCCGTTCACTCGTTGTCCGTACGGTCACCGCGACGACAACGCCTAAGACGATTGTTTGGTTATGGAACACATCACGTTCCTGGTGGCCGTCGTGATCATCACGGCCCTCGCCTTCGACTTCACCAACGGCTTCCACGACACGGCCAACGCCATGGCGACGTCCATTGCCACGGGAGCGCTGCGGCCGAAGGTCGCGGTCGCCATCTCGGCGGTCCTCAATCTCGCGGGCGCGTTCCTCTCCGTCGAAGTCGCCAAGACCATCTCCGGCGGCATCATCGACGAGAGCGCCGGTGTCCATCCGGAGATCATCTTCGCCGCGCTGGCCGGAGCGATCCTCTGGAACCTGCTGACCTGGCTGCTGGGTCTGCCCTCCAGTTCCTCCCATGCGCTCTACGGCGGACTGATCGGCGCCACCCTGGTCGGCGTCGGGGTGCACGGGGTGCACTTCGAGACGGTCGTCACCAAGATCCTCATCCCGGCGCTGGCCTCCCCGGTGGTGGCCGGGCTCGCCTCCTGGGGGGCCACCAGGCTCGCGTACCGGATCACCCGGGGCGCCTCCGCCGGGACCACCGGCCGGGGCTTCCGGCTCGGCCAGGTCGCCTCCGCCTCGCTGGTCTCGCTGGCCCACGGCACCAATGACGCCCAGAAGACCATGGGCGTCATCACCCTCACCCTGATCTCCGCCGGGTCCCTGGGCGCCGGGGCCAACCCGCCGGTCTGGGTGGTCCTCAGCGCCGGTCTGGCCATCGCGGCGGGCACCTACATGGGCGGCTGGCGGATCATCCGCACCATGGGCAAGGGACTCACCGACATCGAGCCCCGCCAGGGGTTCGCCTCGGAGACGGCGGCCACCTCGGTGATCCTGGCCTCCTCGCACATGGGCTTCGGCCTCTCCACCACCCATGTCTGTACCGGCGGCGTCCTGGGCGCGGGCCTCGGCGCTCCCGACGGCAGGGTGCGCTGGAGCGTCGCCCGCCGCATGGTCTACGCCTGGCTGATGACGCTCCCCGCCGCCGGCACGGTGGCCGCGGGCGCCGCCTGGATCGCCGGGCTGGGCGACGCGGGCGTCGCCGTGGTGGGCGTCCTGCTGGTCTCCGGTTCCACCACGGTCTGGCTGACCTCGCGCCGCCGCCCGGTGCACTCCGGCAATGTGGTCACCGACGACGGTCCCGCGCCGCTGCCCACCGCTCCGGCACCGCTGCCGCAGACCGGCATCGCGGCCTGACGGCACCTGACGGAAGACGAAAGGGAACCGACGCCATGCACATCAAGTGGGGCGCGCTCGCCGGCACCGCCGGGGTCAGCTTCGGCATCACCGTCGCGGTGGTCGCGGCCTTCGCCCTGGGCACCCTGGCCCTCTCCCGCCATGAGGCCGCCCGCGAGGCAGCCGCGGGCGGCGGTGACACGGGCAGCAGCGGCGTGGTCGGCGGACGCGTGGCGCTGGGGGCAGCCGTCACCTGCTTCGCCGCCTGCGCGACGGCGGTCGGCTACGGGATCTGGCTGATCGCCGCAAGCTGACCACCGAGCTGACCACCGAGCTGACCACCAAGCTGACCGCCGCCGGGCCCGGCGGCGGTCAGCTGTTCTCGATCACCTCGTTGAAGCGGTGCAGCAGGTCGGCGAAGGTGGCCACATCGGTCGGCTGCCAGGTGCCGAGCAGCGCCCGGATGGAGCCCATCCGGGCGTTCCGCGCGCTGGTGTAGCGGCGGTCCCCCTCCTCGGTGAGCGAGACCAGGGAGACCCGGCCGTCCAGCGGGTCGGACTCCCGGCGGATCAGGCCCAGTTCCTCCAGCGCCTTGATCTGCCGGCTCACCGTGCCCTTGCCGACGCCGAAGTGCAGGCCGATGTCGGTGACCCGGACCTTGCCCTCGATCCCGATGTAGGCCAGCAGCGGATACGCACTGCCCTCCAGCTCCGGGTGGACCTCGCGGGCCATCTCCGCCGCGCGGGCCCCGGCCCGCCGGAAGAGCAGTGCCAACTCGCGTTCCACCGAGCCGAAGGCGTCATCCGCCGCCCCGTAGCCCTTCTCCACTCCGTCTCGCCCTCCGGTCGTCCCCCGGCCGATGTCGGCCCTCAGTATTCCCTGTGCATTCCCTGTGCGGATTCCCGGTGCGACGGACGTCCCCGCTGCCCAGGGGCCGCCCGCCCGGCCCCGGAGGCGTCACTGCGCGGCGAACCGGCCCGGGTCCTCCACGATGGCCCGTACGACACCGGCCGCCGCACCCAGCAGCGGGCCCCGGCGGCCCAGTACGGAGACCGCCAGCCAGTCGTCGGACCAGGGCCGCACGGTGACCCGGGCGGTGAGTTCGCGGCGCATCCCGGGCAGCAGCCACTCCCCCAGCTCGGCGTAGCCGCCGCCGAGGATGACCGAGGCCGGGTCGATCAGGTTGACCGCTCCGGCGACCGCCGTACCCAGCGCGGTACCGGCCCGGTCCAGGGCGGCGAGGACGGCCGGGTCGCCGTCGGCCGCGCGGTCGGCGAGCAGCGCGATCCAGTCACGACCGGAACCCGCCTCGCCCGAAGAATGGCCGGTATCGGCCCTGGCGCTCCCCGGCCCGGCGGCCCTCAGCACCGCCCGCTCGCCCGCGTACTGCTCCAGGCAGCCGCGCGACCCGCAGGCGCACGGCGGGCCGTCCGGCTCCACCGGGACATGCCCCAGCTCCCCGGCGAAGCCGCGGGCCCCCCGGAAGAGGCGGCCGGCCACGATCAGCGCCGCGCCGATCCCGGCCTCGGCCGAGATGTGCACGAAGTCCCCGGTACCCGCGTGGTCGCCCAGCCACAGTTCGGCGAGGCCGCCCAGGTTGGCCTCGTTGTCCACCTCGGCCGGGAGCGCGGCCAGGTCCGGGGCCCCGGCCAGGCGCAGCTCCGAGCGGAGCAGGGCGATCACCGGTACGTCGGACCAGCCGAGGTTGGCGGCCCGCCGGACCAGCCCGGGTTCGGCGCCGACCAGGCCGGGGACGGCGATCCCCAGCCCGGCCGGGCGCAGCGCCGGAGCGGCCTCGGCGGCGACGGTGCGCAGCAGGGCGGCGAGGTCGGCCAGGACCTCGGCGGCGGGCCGCCCCCGGTTGTCGGCGGCGATCCGGGTCCAGACCCGGGCCTCGCCGCGCAGGTCGACCACGCAGGCGGCCAGGTGCTCCACGCCGATCTCGGCGCCGAGTCCGGCGGGGCCCTGCGGGTTGAGGGTGAGGGCGGTGCCGGGGCGGCCGACCCGGCCGCTGGGGGCGGGCCCCAGCTCGGCCAGCAGCCCGGCACCGATCAACTCCTCGACCAGGGAGGAGACGGCGGCGCGGGTCAGCCCGCTGGCCGCCGCGACCTCGGCGCGGGAGAGCGGTGCGCCGGCGGCGACCTCCTGGAGGACCAGGGCGAGGTTCTGCCGCCGCATGGTCTGCTGCGAGGCGGGGGCGGGCCGGTTAGGGACCCCGCCGTTGGCGGTCGGCTGGCGCACGTCTGCTTCACCCTCTCCGGTCGGTCAGCGGCCCGGCCCCTCGAACAGCCGCCCAGCCCTGAGCAGGGTATCGGCGATGCGGGCGAGCGCTTCGTCGTCCCGGGGCAGCGGGTCGAGCAGCGGGCCGTCGGTGGTGCCCCAGCGGCGGGCGACGGCGGCGGGCTCCTCCCCGGTGAGCAGTCCGGCGGCTTGGGCGGCGGCGCCCAGCGCGACCAGCTCCGCCGCCCGGGGGATGCGTACGGCCCTTCCGGAGAGGCGGCGCACGGTGTCCTGCCAGGCGGTGCCCCGGGCGCCGCCGCCGATGAGCAGGATCGGCGCGTCGTCGGCGGCCTCGCCGCCGTGGCGCAGCACGTCGTCCAGGGCGGTGAGCAGCGCGTGGGCGGCGCCGTCGTAGGCGGCCTGGAGCAGCTGGCCGGGGGTGGTGTCATGGCGCAGCCCGTGCAGCAGCCCGGAGGCGTAGGGCAGGTCGGGGGTGCGTTCGCCGTCGAGGAAGGGCAGCACCACAGCGGTGCCGCCGGGTTCGACGTCGGCGCGGTCGCGGCCGAGCAGGGCGGCGATCCGGTCCACGGCGAGGGTGCAGTTGAGGGTGCAGGCCAGCGGCAGCCAGCGGCCGGAGGCGTCGGCGAAGCCGGCCACGGTGCCGCTGCGGTCGGCGGGGCGGCCCCGGGTGACGGCGTAGGCGGTGCCGGAGGTGCCGAGGGAGACCACGGGCAGTCCGGGTTCCAGGCCGAGGCCGAGGGCGGCGGCCATGTTGTCGCCGGTCCCGGCGGCGACCGGGATGCCCTCGGGCAGCGGTGATCCGGCCCGTACGGCGCCTGCGGCGCGGCCCGGCTCGACCACCTCGGGGAGCAGCGCCCGGTCGAGCCCGACCAGGTCCAGGATCTCCTTGTCGTAGCCGTGCTCGCCCCACCAGCCGGTGCCGGAGGCGTCGCCCCGGTCGGTGGTGCCGGAGCCGGTGAGGCGGCCGGTGAGGTAGTCGTGGGGCAGCCGGACGGCGGCGGTGCGGGCGGCGGCCTCGGGGTGGTGCTCGCGCAGCCAGGCCCACTTGGCGACGGTGAAGGCGGCGGTGGGGACGGAGCCGGTGCGCTCCGCCCAGGCGTCGCGGCCGAGCCGTTCGGTGAGGGCGGCGGCCTGCGGTGCGGAGCGGGTGTCGTTCCAGAGCAGGGCGGGGTGCACCGGTCGGCCGTCGGCGTCCAGCGCGACCAGTCCGTGCTGCTGGCCGCCGACCGCGACGGCGGCGGCCCGGTCGGCGTACCCGGTGGCGGCGACTGCCTCGGTGAAGGCCGACCACCACTGCTCGGGGTCGCTCTCGCGGGCGCCTCCGGTGCCGTTGACGGTGTGCGCGGCGCGGCCCTCGGCCAGCACCTCGCCGCTCTCCACGTCGACGGCCACCGCCTTGGTGGCCTGGGTGGAGCTGTCCACCCCGATCACGACCCGCTGACCTGTGTTCATGGCCACTCCTTTGGCGACTTCGGCGCCGCGGGGCTTCCGTACGGCGCCGCCGCATACTAATTTGTTTTTTGGCCTGACGAAATAGAAGGCGCTAGAGGAGCCGCACCATGAGCATCACCCCGACCCCCGCAGACAAGTTCACCTTCGGCCTCTGGACGGTCGGCTGGCAGGGCCGCGACCCGTTCGGCGAGGCGACCCGCCCGGCACTGGACCCGGTGGAGACGGTCACCCGCCTCGCCGAGTTGGGCGCGCACGGCGTCACCTTCCACGACGACGACCTGATCCCCTTCGGCTCCTCCGACACCGAGCGTGAGGGGGTCGTCAAGCGGTTCCGCCAGGCGCTGGACGCCACCGGCATGAAGGTGCCGATGGCCACCACCAACCTCTTCACCCACCCGGTCTTCAAGGACGGCGCGTTCACCGCCAACGACCGCGACGTGCGCCGCTACGCGCTGCGCAAGACCATCCGCAACATCGACCTGGCGGTGGAGCTTGGCGCCACCACCTATGTCGCCTGGGGTGGCCGCGAGGGTGCCGAGTCCGGCGCCGCCAAGGACGTCCGGGTGGCGCTCGACCGCCTCAAGGAGGCGTTCGACCTGCTGGGCGACTATGTGGTCTCGCAGGGCTACGACCTGCGCTTCGCCATCGAGCCCAAGCCCAACGAGCCGCGCGGCGACATCCTGCTGCCGACCGTGGGCCACGCCCTGGCGTTCATCAACGAGCTGGAGCACGCCGACCGGGTGGGCCTCAACCCCGAGGTCGGCCACGAGCAGATGGCCGGGCTCAACTTCCCGCACGGCATCGCCCAGGCGCTCTGGCACGGCAAGCTCTTCCACATCGACCTCAACGGCCAGTCCGGCATCAAGTACGACCAGGACCTGCGGTTCGGCGCCGGTGACCTGCGCCAGGCGTTCTGGCTGGTGGACCTGCTGGAGTCGGCCGGGTACGAGGGCCCGCGCCACTTCGACTTCAAGCCGCCGCGCACCGAGGACTTCGACGGCGTCTGGGCGTCCGCCGCAGGCTGCATGCGCAACTACCTGATCCTCAAGGAGAAGGCGCTGGCCTTCCGCGCCGACCCGGCCGTGCAGGAGGCGCTGCGCGCCGCGCGCCTGGACGAGCTGGCGCAGCCCACCCTCAACGAGGGCGAGACCGCCGCCGACCTGCTGGCCGACCGGACCGCGTTCGAGGACTTCGACGTGGACCGTGCCGCCGCCCGGGGCATGGCCTTCGAGCAGCTGGACCAGCTCGCGATGGACCACCTGCTCGGCGTGCGCTGACCGGACCGCGCGGTGCCGCAGGCGGCGGCCTGCGGCACCGCGCCCCTCTTCTCGCTCGGAGCCCGGAATAAAGCGGCCCATATCGGTCACGCTCCCGTCCATGGACGACTCCGCACCCCTCCGCGCCGACCACCCCAGCGCCGACCGCCTCCGCGCCGACCACCTCAGCGCCGACCACCTCAGCGCCGACCACGCCTCGGACGCCGGGACGGCCGCCCGCCTGGTGCCGCTCTGGCTGGCGGAGGCCGCCGAGGACGATCCGCAGGCCGCCGAGGCCGCCCGGCGGGCCTGGCAGGACACCGGCCGGCTGCCGCCCGAGACCGCGCAGGAGCTGGCCGACTGGGTCACCGCCCGGGTCACCGACACCGGCTTCAACCAGGACGAGGGCCCCACCCGCCCCGGCCCCCGGATCACCGTCGCCGACAAGGAGGCGGTACACCGCTGGCTGCGCGGCCAGGGCCACCGGGTCTGACGCTTGCCCGGCCGCTTGCCCGGCCGCTTGCCCGGCCCGGCAGGCCGGGCGCACCCTGAAGACTCGGGGGCCGAGCGTGGGAGACCCGAGGGAAGTGGACACCATGCGCCACGAATGGGACGTCCGGCTGTTCTTCGACGAGGACGGCAGGCACACCGAGTGCGAGGCCAGGCTGGTGGGTGAGCGGGCACCCGGGGTGACCGCCCGTGGCGCCTCCACCTGTAGCGACACCGACCGGCCGGAGGCCAGGATCGGCGAGGAGCTGGCGGCGGCGCGGGCGCTGAGCGCACTGGCCCGCAAGGTGTTCTCGCAGGCGTCCGGGGACATCGAGGACGAGGTGCGCCGCCCGATCCACCTCATGTACTGAGCCGGTCGCGCCCTGACGGCACGTCAGGGTGATCCCGCACCGGATCGCCGCCGCCGTCTATGCGCCGGACCTGCTGTCGGCGTCCTCGGGCCGACCGGTCAGTGCGGGTGCGCCCCGGCGCGGATCAGCCGGGCGGCGGCGGCCCGGATGCCCGGCAGGGCCGCGTAGAGGGCGTCGCCGGGGCACTCGGTCTGGACCGCGTCGCGGTGCCCGGAGACGGCGTTGAGCACCACCCTGGTCCCCCTCGGGTAGCGGGTGGCGCTGTCCTGGGACACCATGGCCGCCTTGCCGGTGGGCGACACCCCGACCAGCGAGAGCTTCCAGGCGGCCAGCCGGGCGATGGAGTCGGTCATCGCCTTGGGCACCTTGTGCCCGGCGCGGAAGTCGCCGATCGCGGCGATGCCCATGGAGCCGATGTTGAACCCCATGGTGTGGCCGCCCACCACCGGCCGGTCCACCCCGCCGGCCCGGCCCTCGTAGATGGTGCCGCAGCGGTCCACCAGGAAGTTGTAGCCGATGTCGTCCCAGGCCAGTTCGGTGACGTGGTACTGGTACATGGCCCGGATCATCTCCGGCACCTGCGAGCAGTCGTAGCCGTTGGGGTTGTCGGTGTGGTGGACGAAGACCATCTTCACCGAGGGCGCGTAGATCGGGGCCTTGCGGCGCAGCGACTCATCGGCCTTCCAGCCCGCCCGGGTGACGATCTCGGGCCGGGGCACGGTGTACGGCCGGCCGCTGGGCGAGGCGGCGGCGGTGGGGAGCAGCAGCAGCCAGCTGGGCGGGCCGCCCGCGATGGCGGGCTGCTGGGCGGGGTTGCCGGGGTCGATCAGGGCGAGGTGCAGCCCGCTGGGCAGGGTGCCGCCGCCGGGGGGCTCGCCCACCGAGACCTGCACGCCGTCCGAGGGGCCCACCCAGAGCGGGCTGGTGTAGCCGCGCACCTGCTTCTTGCCCGTACCGGGGCCGGACTTGCCGTGGTCCTCGGGGCGCAGCGTCTGCCATGGGGTCCAGATCCGCTTGGCGCGGTCGCGGGTGCGGACCCGCAGGACGGCGTTGAGCGGGCTGCGGGCGTCGTCCCAGACCGCGCCGAGCAGCGAGAACGGGGCGGTGGAGCGCCTGCGGCCGGAGGCGGCCGGGGCGCCGCCGGGCGTCGGGGAGGTCAGCGGCAGGGTGCTGGTGGAGCCGGGTGCGGGGGTGCCCTCCGCCGAGGCGGTCGCGGTGGGGGCGGCGGGGGCAGCGGGGGCGGCCGACGGGTGCTGGCGTACCGGTCGTGCGGGCAGCGGGGCGGCGCAGGCTGCGAGGGCCGCCAGGCCCATGAGCGCGGCACCGGCCGCTGTGACCGGTACCGCCCGAAGTGCACACATACGCCGGATACTAGGGCCGCCCGGACCCGCTGCGCCCGGCTGCTGCGCCGAGCGTGGCACCGCCTCACCCGCTCGCCACGGTCGGCGCAGCGGCAGCGGTGTGCGGCCGGTGGTCTCAGAAGCGGGGCGGGCGCCGCTCCAGGAAGGCGGCCAGCCCCTCCCGTACATCGGGGGCGTGCCGGGACTTGCGCTCCCACGGTTCCACGGCGGCCTGCGGGTCGCGGCCCTCGGCGACGGCGGCGACCACGTCCTTGACCGCCCCCAGGGTCTGCGGCGACCGGCCGGCCACGGTACGGGCGTACTCCAGCGCCCGCGCCTCCAGGGCGTCGCCGGGCACCGCCTCGTCCACCAGGCCCAGTACTTCGGCCCGGCGGCCGGTCACCAGGTCGGCGGAGAAGAGCAGGTACTTGGCGCGCGCCGGGCCGACCAGCCGGGCCAGCCGGGCGGTGGCCCCCGCCGGGTAGACCACGCCCAGCTTGGCCGGGGTGATGCCCAGTCGGGCGTCCTCGGCGGCGAACCGCAGGTCGCAGGCGACGGCCAGTTGGCACCCGCCGCCCACCCCCGCCCCCCGGATCACCGCCACCGTGGGGTGCGGGAACGCCGCCAACGCCTCCTCGGCCGCCGCATTGTCGCGGTGGTACGCATCGGCGTGGGCCGGGTCCGCGTACATCTCCAGCAGCTCGGCGATATCGGCCCCGGCACTGAACGTGGAGCCCGCACCACTCAGCAGCAGCACCCGCACCCCGGGTTCGGCCGCCAGCCGCTCCAGCACCCCGGGCAGGCCGCGCCACATGGCCAGCGTCAGGGCGTTGCGCTTGGCCGGACGGTCGATCAGCAGCACCGCCACCCCGTCCTCCCCGCAGTACGCCCGCAGCCCCTCCACCCCGGTCGGCAACCCCGCCCGCCCCTCCACCAGCGCCCGCTCCACCCTGCTCCTCCTCCACTCGCCCCCACCGGCCACCTCGCAGTCTGCCAGCCGCTTCCGCACGAACTGCTCGCCGCCCGCACCCGGTCAGTGGTCTCCCGCAGCCGTGTCGCGGGCACGACCAGCAGCGTTGGACAGTCCCCGGACCGGCCGGAAAGAGTGGCCGCCCCGGACCGCACCCGTGGCCCGACCCTGAAAGAGGCACGGCATGAATCGACTTGTCGCGTGGATGTGGCGCATCATCCGAGGCCCCTTGCAATGGCGGGTGCTCTGGATCGCGCACGCGAAGTTCATGGTCGGCGTGACCGGCGTCGTCCGGGACGACGCGGGACGCGTCCTGCTGCTGCGCCACCGCATGTGGCCGGAGGGCCGTCAATGGGGACTGCCGACCGGCTACGCCATCAAGGGCGAGGAGTTCGGCGCGACCGTCGTCCGAGAGGTGCGCGAGGAAACCGGCCTGGAGGTGAAGGCGGGCCGGCTCGTCCGCCTCAAGAGCGGATACAAGCTGCGGGTCGAAGTGGCGTACGAAGCGGCTTTGGTCGGCGGTGATCTCACAATCGACCCGTTCGAGATCCTGGAGGCACGCTGGTGCTCCCCGGACGACCTGCCGGAGGGCGTACAGGAGTCACACAGGGCACTGATCCTCGGCCGGTCACCGCACGTCGTCGAGTTGGCGGAGCAGATCGGCTGACCGATCGCCCGCGTGCGCCTAGGTCGTAGCCCGGGGCGGGAGAGACCGTTCACCCGAAAGGCGTAACCCGGGTGGCGGGCGCTTCGGGACGGTCCGACGTTGGTTGAGGGGGTCACCCGTTCGGATTACCGGCAGAAGGGGAGACCACCATGGCCGACATTGTCCGCAGAAACCAGGCGATGCTGCTTCCGGCGGAGAAGCAGCAGTTCATCCAGGCGGTTCTGGAGCTCAAGCGCCGGGGTCTCTACGACCAGTACACCTCGGTGCACGCACAGGCCCCGGAGAACTACCACCAGATGCCCAGGTTCCTGCCCTGGCACCGGATATTCATCGCGCGGCTGGAAGCCGGGCTGAGACAGGTCGCCGGGGCTGCGATCACGCTTCCGTACTGGGACTGGACGGTCGACCGCGACCCGTCGGCGTCGATCTGGAGCGACATCTTCATGGGTGGCAACGGCAGGACCGGAGACGGCATGGTGACGAGCGGGCCGTTCGCCGGCGCCGACCGGTGGCGCTGCATCGACCCCGACCCGTCCGTCCCGCCCTACCTCAGGCGGCAGTTCGGCCTCAACCCGAACGCACGCGCACTGCCCACGGCTGCGGACGTGGACGAGTGCCTCCGGCACACGCCGTATGACAGTCCGCCGTGGAACGGCGACAGCGACCCGAGTTTCCGGAACTCCCTTGAGGGCCAGATAGCA
Organism: Peterkaempfera bronchialis; assembly: GCF_003258605.2. Taxonomy (NCBI): domain Bacteria; kingdom Bacillati; phylum Actinomycetota; class Actinomycetes; order Kitasatosporales; family Streptomycetaceae; genus Peterkaempfera; species Peterkaempfera bronchialis. The sequence continues at coordinate 4,567,362 of NZ_CP031264.1, read as the reverse complement.
CCGTTCATCCACAACATCGTCCACAGGTGGGTCGGCGGGAGCATGGACCGCCCCAGCGCGCCCAACGACCCGCTCTTCTTCCTGCACCACTGCAACATCGACCGCATCTGGGCCCAGTGGCAGCAGCAGCACTCCACCCAGGGGTACCGCCCGAACGGCGACGGCCCACCCGGACAGAACCCGGGCGACCTGATGCCCCCGTTCGACAACGTCAGAGTGGGCGCGGGGCTCGACCACCGGCAGCTCGGGTACGTCTACGACACCGAGAACCCCACCGCCCAGGGCGACCGCATGCTCCCCGGCGACACCCTGCGGACCAACGACGCCATCTACTCACCGAACAGCCAGTACCGCCTCATCTACCAGGGAGACGGAAACCTGGTGCTGTACCGGGTGAGCCCCTTTACCCCGGTGTGGGCGTCCGGAAAGATGCACACGCCCGGCATGTGCGTCATGCAGATGAACGGCGACCTGGTCGTCTACGACTCCGGCGGGCACCAGGTGTGGAACCTGGGGTTCACCGGACGCGGAAACCGCCTCTATGTGACCAACAGCGGGACGGTGCAGCTCGTCAACCTGGCCGGGAACGTCGTGTGGCACTCGCCGCAGGCGGTGATGGCCTGACAGCGGGGGCGGTCGGGGGTGCGGGGTGGCGCAGGGGGTGGGGGTGTGCGCCGCCGGGTGGTGCTGGTGGGACGGGCAATATTGCGTTTCCGGGATAATTCCGCAGGAAAATCCGAAACGCATTGCCCTGGTGCCAATGGTGCACTGTCACGGGGTGGGTGGACGGCGAGGAATCCTTGCGCTACAAGGGTTGGTCATGAGTAACGAACCGTCAGTGACGGCCGCCGAGACCTCGCGTGCCGTCTTCGGAAAAGTGCTGAAGCATTTCCGCGAGGAAGCCGGGCTCTCCCAGGGTGACCTGGCAAAACTGATCCCGTGCGACCGGTCGCTGGTCTCACGGATCGAGGCGGGTACGCGGGTGCCCGGGGAGATCTTCGCGGTGGCGAGCGATAAGCAGCTCGGCACCGGGAAGCTGTTCGGCAAGCTGTGGGGGGAGATCAACTGGTACGCCAATGTCGATCACCCGGACTGGTTCAAGCAGCGGGCGGCGATGGATGCCGTGGCGGTGGCTGTCCGGGTCTACCAGACCCAGGTGATCCCCGGTCTGTTGCAGACCGAGGAGTACGCACGGACGCTCTTCGCTCGGGTGGCACCGGAGTCCGAGATGGACAAGGTCGAGGAGCAGGTGACGGCTCGGCTCAGCCGTCAGCAGCGTTTCCTGGCCCCCGACGGCCCACTGCTGGTCGTGGTGCTGGATGAGAGCTGCATCCGGCGGGTCGTGGGCAGTCCCGAGGTGATGCGGAACCAGCTCGACCATCTGCTGACCGTGGGGATGCTGCCCAACATCCGCATCCAGATCGCGCCTTTCAACTTCGCCAATCTGGTGCCCCCGAACACCTCCATGTCGCTGCTGGCGCTGCCGGACGGGAGCGAGTGGGTCTACTCGGAGTCGCTGGACCGGGGCCACCTCAACGACGACCCGGCGGTGATCGCGCGGCACCGCCGCACCCACGACCTGTTGCGGGCTGACGCGCTGTCCGCCCGTGACTCCGCCATCTGGATCAGCAAAGCCCGAGGGGAGTACGGCACCCATGACTCCGACACCGAGCGCGACACCCTGGCGTAAGAGCAGCCACAGCGGCGGCAACGGCGGCGACTGCGTCGAGGCGGCCCCCGGCTACCTCCCCGGCATCGTCCCGGTCCGCGACAGCAAGGACCCCGAGGGACCGGCGCTCTTCTTCACCGCCGACGCCTTCGCCGCCTTCATCGCCGCCGTCCGGGCGGGCGAGTTCCCGACAGCCTAAATCCTTCGTACGCCACATCGTTGGCCTCGTACGATCCGTCAGCGGGCGGTACCGTCGCAGCTATGATCCGCTGCGGGCGGACGCATTCTCAGCCCCACGCTGCCGCCCGGATCAGCGAGCCAATGGGAGGCTACGAACCATGACCCACGACCTCAGCACGGCACCGTGGCGTAAGAGCAGCTACAGCGGTGACAACGGCGGCGACTGCGTCGAGGCGGCCCCCGGCTTCCTCCCCGGCATCGTCCCGGTCCGCGACAGCAAGGACCCCGAGGGCCCCGCACTGCTCTTCAGCAACGACGCCTTCAGCGCCTTCATCACCGCCGTCCAGGCAGGCGAGTTCCCGATCGGCTGAACCCGCCCGTCAACCGCCTGGAGCCCCGTTCCCACCCCCCGAGGGCACGGGGCTCCGCCGCGCCCGCTCCGTCAGACCCGAGGAGGCTAGGACACCCATGACCCATGACCTGAGCACGGCACCGTGGCGTAAGAGCAGCCACAGCGGCGGCAACGGCGGCAACTGCGTCGAGGCGGCCCCCGGTCACCTCCCCGGCATCGTCCCGGTCCGCGACAGCAAGGACCCCGAGGGCCCCGCGCTGCTCTTCACCGCCGACGCCTTCAGCGCCTTCATCACCGCCGTCCGGGCAGGCGAGTTCCCAGCCTGATCCGTCAGCCGAGCCCCGGGTCCACTCGGCCACCGCCGGGTCGATCTCGACGCTCACCACGCTTCCGCTCCCCGACCGGCGGGCGAGCAGTCCGGCATTCGCACCCCCCAGTTCGCGCAGCCTGGGGCGCAAACCGACCGATGGCATGAACTCCTGGCCAGTCAGTGAAGTTGAGCCGCCTCGACTGAGGTCTTGTGCTGCCGCGTTCACTCTGGGCGAACAGGCTCGCCCGCAGGCTCGGCCGGGGACGCCAGGGCGGCGGCCCAGCGGGCCTCGCGGCGGGCGGTGCGCAGCGCGGCCCAGCGCCGCACCGGGAACCAGCAGAGCAGGCCGGCCAGCAGCGCCGTGGGGTGCCCCACGGCGGTGACGGGGTCGTCGCCGGTGAGCGAGCGGTAGAGCAGGACGGCCGCCGCACCCACCGGGACGGCGACTCGCAGTCGCCGGGGAAGCAGCCCGGAGAGGGCCCCCAGGCAGGTCAGGACGCCGTAGCTGACGCCGACGTCCACCCGGTGCAGGGCGGACGGCCCGAGGCGCCCGGAGAGCACCTGGAGCCCGATCGGCAGCTCGGAGGCGACGGTGGCCAGCACATGCCCGGTGGCGAAGACCTGGAGGGTGCGCAGGGCGCCGATCCGCCGCTCCAGCGGGGCCAGGGTGACGGCGAAGGCCAGCAGGTACGGGGACCAGAGCGGCCCGGCGGCCCAGAGCCCGCTCAGCGCCAGCACCCGCAGCGGGTCGTGCACCAGGTGCCAGACGTCGCTGCTGGAGGCGTCCACGGCCTCCCGCACGCTCACCGGGTCGCCCAGCCGGGCATAGAGCGAGGTGCCGAGCAGGATGACCAGGTAGCCGAGGGTGAACGGGGTCCGCCGGGGTCCGGGCAGCAGCCGGCCGCCCACCCGCCGCAGGGCGCGGCAGAGGCGTCGGGCGCGTCCTGCGCCGCCGAGCGGGCGCAGCGTGCACTGCCCGGTCTCCGCCATGGCGCCTCCGTCGCTGCTGGGCCGCGGGACGGGGCGCCGGCGCACCCCTCGGGGCGCCCGGCGCGGTCCCGCGCATCCGGTTCCAACGGTAGGGCGGCTTGATGAGGACGGAATGAGTGGACCGGTACCTGCACCACCCCTCAGGATGGGCGTGTCGCGACCGACCAGTGCGTCCACGGAGGGTTTGACCTGTGACTTCCGCCACCCCGCCGACCGCCGCAGACTTCTTCACCCGGACGGCGGAGCGCGCCCCCCGGGTGCTGGACCGCAGGGACGGCCCGTACGGGGAGATCGTGCTGCGGCAGCGCGGGGCGGACCCCGAGGCGGTGTTCGAGATCATCGCCAACGGCTGCTTTCTGATGGACACCTCGGACGGCCGCTCGGAGCGGCTGCTGATCCGGGCGGCGCTGGACGCGGCGGCCGTGCCGCGTCCGTCGGTGCTGGTCGGCGGGCTGGGCGCGGGGTTCTCGCTGGCGGAGGCGGCGGCCGACCCGGCGGTCTCCCGGATCACCGTGCTGGAGCGGGAGGAGGCCGTGGTGCGGTGGCACTCCGGGCCCCTGGCGCGGTTCTCGGCCGGGGCGCTGGACGACCCCCGTACCCAGGTGGTGACCGCCGATCTGCTGGACCACCTGAGGGGAACCAGGGACCGCTGGGATGTCGTCTGCCTCGACATCGACAACGGGCCCGAGTGGACGGTCACCGATGCCAACGGCGGCCTCTACGGCTTCGCCGGGCTGACGGTGCTGCAACGCGCGCTGGCACCCACCGGGGTGCTCGCGGTGTGGAGCGCCGCCCCCGCATCCGACTTCGAGGAGCGGCTGCGGGCGCGCTTCCAGCGGGTACGCAGGCTCGATGTCGAAGTGAAGCGGGGTGCACCCGATGTCGTGTACCTGGCATCACAGGTGCAATGATCGCTGGGTAAGGTGTCGGGCTGTGCCGTCCCGACGGGCCGGTGGCCGGGTTGCCCCGGACCCTGCCGGGAGACACGCCCTGTACGTACGCTGCGCACGGCGGCCCGCGATGGACTCGCGGCCCACCCGCGAGGCCGGAGCACCGCGCTCCGGGCCACACGGCCGCGCACGGCAGGGCGCGCGCGGCACCGTGGCTTGGAGCTGACGTAACGAAACGACGAGCGGGCCGGTGGCCTCCCACAGGGGCACCGGGACCGCAGGCCCTGGGGGCGGTGGCGTGACCGTGACAGAAATGCAGCAGCAGGAGAGCGGCAACCCGAGTGCACAGCGACGGGTGCTGGTGGTGGAGGACGAACCCACCATCGCCGAGTCCATCGCGGCCCGGCTGGGCGCGGAGGGCTTCAAGGTCGCCGTCTCCCACGACGGACCGAACGCCGTGGACTGCTTCCAGACCTGGCAGCCGGACCTAGTGGTCCTCGATGTGATGCTGCCGGGCTTCGACGGGCTGGAGGTCTGCCGCCGCATCCAGTCGCAGCGGCCGGTCCCGGTGCTGATGCTGACCGCGCGCGACGACGAGACCGACATGCTGGTCGGCCTCGGCGTGGGCGCGGACGACTACATGACCAAGCCGTTCTCCATGCGGGAGCTGGCAGCCCGGGTCAATGTGCTGCTGCGCCGCGTGGAGCGGGCCCAGCTGGCGGCCCGGACGCCGGTCGGCGGCTCGATCCGGCTCGGCGAGCTGGAGATCGACCATGTGCAGCGGCGGGTCCGGGTGTCCGGCTCCGATGTGCACCTCACGCCCACCGAGTTCGACCTGCTGGCCTGCCTGGCGCAGCAGCCGCGCGCGGTGCTCACCCGCGAGCAGCTGCTGGCGGAGGTGTGGGACTGGACCGACGCCTCCGGCACCCGCACGGTGGACAGCCATGTCAAGGCGCTCCGCCGGAAGATCGGCGCCAACTGGATCCGCACCGTGCACGGCGTGGGCTATGCCCTGGAGGCCCCCACCCCCTGATCCGGGGGCGGGGGCGGCCGACCGACCGGGACTGCCGCCGACCATGGCCAGGGGGCCGCGATGACGTACACCCAGCAGCTGCAGCAGGGCTCCCAGTCCTCCCAGGTCTCCCCGGGAGACGGGCGCCCCCCGGGGCTGGCCTCCCGCGCCGCCCGGCGGGTCTGGAGCGACATCCGGCCGCTGGACCCGATGCGCTCCATCAAGGCCAAGCTGGCCGTGCTGGTGATCGTCTCGGTGGTGGTGGCCAGCGGCATGGTCGTGATCGCGGTGCAGTCCGACACCCGGATCCGGGTGATCATGATCTTCTCGATGATCGCCTCGCTGCTCTTCATGCAGCTGATGGCGCACGGGATGACCGCGCCGCTGCGCGACATGACGGCCGCCGCCAAGGCCATGGCGGCGGGCGACTACAGCCGCCGGGTGCAGGCCACCTCCCGCGACGAGGTCGGCGAGCTGGCCGACACCTTCAACCGGATGGCCTCCGACCTGGAGGCCGCCGACCGCCACCGGCGCGAGCTGGTCGCCAATGTCTCGCATGAGCTGCGCACCCCGATCGCGGCGCTGCGCGCGGTGCTGGAGAACGTGGTGGACGGCGTCGTACGGCCCGATCCGGCCACCATGTCCGCCGCGCTGGAGCAGACCGAGCGGCTGGGGCGGTTGGTGGCGCACCTGCTGGACCTGTCGAAGATCGACGACGGGGTGGTGCCGCTGGACGCCCGCGAGTTCGCCGTGCAGCCGTTCCTGGCCGGGGTGCTGCGCGGGGTCACGGTGGACGGCTCCACCTCCGGCGGGGCCACCAAGCGCCGTACCGACGTCACCCTTGACCTCCAGGTCTCCCCCGCCGGCCTCACCGCCGTCGCGGACGCGGAGCGGCTGCACCAGGTGGTCGCCAACCTGGTCGACAACGCCTGCAAGCACAGCCCGGCGGGCGGCACCGTCACCGTGCGCGCCCTGGCCGGGGCGCAGCCGCAGGGGCTGCTGCTGGAGGTGCTGGACGAGGGGCCGGGCATCCCGGAGGAGGACCGGGCGCGGGTCTTCGAGCGGTTCGGCCGGGGCACCGCCACCACCGCCTCCGGGCCGGGCAGCGACGGCGGCACCGGCCTGGGACTGGCCATCGCCCGCTGGGCGGTCGACCTGCACGGCGGGGAGATCCGGGTGGCGGAGGCCGCGCAGGGTTGCCGAATTGTGGTCACCCTTCCGGGCGGCGAGCCGATGCACGTTTGACACAGAACCGGGACATTCGGATGCCGAACCGGGCAGTGTGCCGCACAAACATGCTCTGAGCAGGCATTTTGTCCGGTTTGCGGATGGTTCCCGACGACTGCGAGGTGCGGCCCTTCCCATCGGCTGACCGGTTCTAACGCATCTTTCCCGCCAAACTTGCCGCGCGGGCTGTGATCTGGGCGACGACCGGCCCTCGGGAACTGCGCGATCACTGGTCAGGGGCGTAGCCTTGTTCTCCGCTGTCCACCATCCCAAAAGGAAGCGGAAGAGGGCGGTTAGCGCCGTGTCGCCACAGTCCCCGAATACCTCCAACAGCTCGACCAGCTCCGCGGGCTTCGGCCCCAACGAATGGCTTGTCGACGAGATCTACCAGCAGTACCTCCAGGACCCGAGCTCCGTCGACCGCGCCTGGTGGGACTTCTTCGCCGACTACAAGCCCGGTACCGAGGTGACTTCTGTGACCCCCCAGGCCGCGACCACGACCGCCGCAGCCCCCGCCCCCGCTGCTCCGGCGCCCGCCGCGACCCCACCGGCCCAACCGGCTCCGCCGGCCCCGCCGGCTCAACCGGTCCCGTCGGCTGCGGCGCCCGCCGCTCCGGCTCCGGTCGCGCCCGCGCCCGCCCCGGTTGCGCCTGCCGCTCCGGCCGCGCCCGCTGCTCCGGCTCCGGCTCCGGCCGCGCCGGTCGCCGCCAAGCCGACCGTCGCCGCCGCGCCCGCCGCGAAGGCCGACGGTCCGGAGCTGGTTCCGCTGCGCGGCCCGGCCAAGGCGGTGGCGACCAACATGGACGCCTCGCTGGAGCTGCCGACCGCGACCTCGGTGCGCGCCGTCCCGGCCAAGCTGCTGATCGACAACCGCATCGTCATCAACAACCACCTGAAGCGCGCACGCGGCGGCAAGGTCTCCTTCACCCACATCATCGGGTACGCCACCGTGCAGGCGCTCAAGGCGATGCCGGGCATGAACCACAGCTACACCGTGAAGGACGGCAAGTCCTTCCTGGTCAAGCCCCCCCACGTCAACCTGGGCCTGGCGATCGACCTGGTGAAGCCGAACGGCGACCGGCAGCTCGTGGTGGCAGCGATCAAGAACGCCGAGACCCTCGACTTCTTCGGCTTCTGGCAGGCGTACGAGGACATCGTCCGCCGCGCCCGCGCCAACAAGCTCACCATGGACGACTTCACCGGCGTCACGGTCTCGCTGACCAACCCCGGCGGCATCGGCACCGTGCACTCCGTGCCGCGCCTGATGCCCGGGCAGGGCACCATCCTCGGCGTCGGCGCCATGGACTACCCGGCCGAGTTCCAGGGCTCCTCCCCGGAGACGCTGGCCCGGCTGGGCGTCTCCAAGGTCATGACGCTCACCTCCACCTATGACCACCGGGTGATCCAGGGCGCCGCCTCCGGCGAGTTCCTGCGCCAGATCCACCAGCTGCTGCTGGGCGGCAGCGACTTCTACGACGAGATCTTCGAGTCGCTGCGCATCCCCTACGAGCCGGTGCGCTGGGCCACCGACGTGGCCGCCACCCATGACGACGAGGTCAACAAGACCGCCCGCGTCATGGAGCTGATCCACTCCTACCGGGTCCGCGGCCACCTGATGGCCGACACCGACCCGCTGGAGTACAAGCAGCGCAAGCACCCCGACCTGGACGTGGTGCAGCACGGCCTCACCCTGTGGGACCTGGAGCGCGAGTTCGCGGTCGGCGGCTTCGCCGGCAAGAAGATGATGAAGCTGCGCGACATCCTGGGCGTGCTGCGCGACTCGTACTGCCGCACCGTCGGCATCGAGTACATGCACATCCAGGACCCCAAGCAGCGCCGCTGGATCCAGGAGCGGGTCGAGAACATCTACGTCAAGCCGGAGCGCGAGGAGCAGCTGCGCATCCTGCGCCGGCTGAACTCGGCCGAGGCGTTCGAGACCTTCCTCCAGACCAAGTACGTCGGCCAGAAGCGGTTCTCGCTGGAGGGCGGCGAGTCGCTGATCCCGCTGCTGGACGCGGTGCTGGACGAGGCCGCCGTGCACCGGCTGGACGAGGCCGTCATCGGCATGGCCCACCGGGGCCGGCTCAATGTGCTGACCAACATCGTCGGCAAGCCGTACGGCAAGGTCTTCGGCGAGTTCGAGGGCAATCTCGACCCCAAGTCGATGCACGGCTCCGGCGACGTCAAGTACCACCTGGGCGCCGAGGGCACCTTCACCGGCCTGGACGGCGAGACCATCAAGGTCTCGCTGGTCGCCAACCCCTCCCACCTGGAGGCCGTCGACCCGGTGGTGGAGGGCATCGCCCGCGCCAAGCAGGACATCCTGGACAAGGCCGGCACCGCCTTCGACGTGCTGCCGATCCAGATCCACGGCGACGCGGCCTTCGCCGGCCAGGGCGTGGTCGCGGAGACCCTCAACATGTCGCAGCTGCGCGGCTACCGCACCGGCGGCACCGTGCACGTGGTGGTCAACAACCAGGTCGGCTTCACCGCCGCCCCCACCGCCTCCCGCTCGTCGATGTACTCCACCGACGTGGCCCGCATGATCGAGGCGCCGATCTTCCACGTCAACGGCGACGACCCGGAGGCCGTGGTCCGCGTGGCGCGGCTGGCCTTCGAGTTCCGCCAGGCGTTCTCCAAGGACGTCGTGATCGACCTCATCTGCTACCGCCGCCGCGGTCACAACGAGGCCGACAACCCGTCGTTCACCCAGCCGCTGATGTACGACCTGATCGACAAGAAGCGCTCGGTGCGCAAGCTCTACACCGAGGGCCTGATCGGGCGCGGCGACATCACCCTGGAGGAGGCGGAGCAGGCGCTCCAGGACTTCCAGGGCCAGCTGGAGAAGGTCTTCGCCGAGGTCCGCGACGCGGTGCCGCCGGCCGCCCCGGCCGCCTCCCCGCTGCCGGACTTCCCGGTCTCGGTCTCCACCGGCATCTCCGAGGAGACCGTCAAGCGGATCGCCCAGTCCCAGGTCAACCTGCCGGACTGGCTGACCGTCCACCCCCGACTGCTGCCGCAGCTCCAGCGCCGAGCCGCGATGGTCGAGGACAACACCATCGACTGGGCGCTGGGCGAGACCCTGGCCATCGGCTCGCTGCTGATGGAGGGCCACCCGGTCCGGCTGGCCGGCCAGGACAGCCGCCGTGGCACCTTCGGCCAGCGCCACGCGGTGCTGGTGGACCGGAAGACCGGCGAGGACTACACCCCGCTGCTCTACCTGACCGAGGACCAGGCCCGCTACACCGTCTACGACTCGCTGCTCAGTGAGTACGCGGCGATGGGCTTCGAGTACGGCTACTCGCTGGCCCGGCCGAACGCGCTGGTGATGTGGGAGGCCCAGTTCGGCGACTTCGTCAACGGCGCCGCCACGGTGGTGGACGAGTTCATCTCCTCCGCCGAGCAGAAGTGGGGCCAGACCTCCGGCGTCACCCTGCTGCTGCCGCACGGCTACGAGGGCCAGGGACCGGACCACTCCTCGGCCCGCCCGGAGCGGTTCCTCCAGCTCTGCGCGCAGAACAACATGACGGTCGCCATGCCGACGCTGCCGTCGAACTACTTCCACCTGCTGCGCTGGCAGGTCCACAACCCGCACCACAAGCCGCTGGTCGTCTTCACCCCGAAGTCGATGCTCCGGCTCAAGGCGGCGGCGTCCAGGACGGAGGAGTTCCTCAGCGGCTCCTTCCGCCCGGTGATCGGCGACGACTCGGTGGCCCCCGCCGATGTCCGCAAGGTCGTCATCACCGCCGGCAAGGTCTACTACGACCTGGCTGCGGCCCGTACCGAGCGCGGCATCACCGACACCGCGATCATCCGGGTCGAGCGGCTCTACCCGCTGCCGGTCGCCGAGCTCCAGGAGGAGTTGGGCAAGTACGGCGAGAACGTCCAGTTCGTCTGGGCGCAGGAGGAGCCGGCCAACCAGGGCGCCTGGCCGTTCATCGCGCTCAACCTGATCGACCACCTCGACGTGGTCGTCGGGCGGAACGCGGGCGGCTCCCGGCTCCGCCGGGTCGCCCGCCCGGCCTCCTCCGCCCCGGCGGTGGGGTCGGCCAACCGGCACCGCGAGGAGCAGGCGCAGCTGATGGAGGACGTCTTCTCCCTCTGACCGGCAGGCCCCGGGCCCGGACGTCGCAGCGATGCGGCGGCCGGGCCCGGCGGCGTCTCCGGGCGGACTATCCTGGCGTGGATTTCCACCCCCCAGCCCCTACCCCCCACCGTCCAGCCGGAGCGCACCGTGTACTTCACCGACCGAGGCATCGAGGAACTGGAGAGCCGGCGCGGCGACGAGGAGGTCACCTTCGAGTGGCTCTCCGAGCGCCTGCGCGAGTTCGTCGACCTCAACCCCGAGTTCGAGATCCCCGTGGAGCGGCTGGCCACCTGGCTGGCCCGGCTGGACGACGAGGACGAGGACTGACGGTACCTGCCGACGGTGCGGACAAGGCGCTTGACTTCCCTGTGACGCGATATATCGTGTCTATCAGAGCGACGCGATATGTCGCACGTCCAACGGGAGGGACAGCCATGCCGCAGTGGACCGTCAGCGGACCCGAGAAGATCACCTTCGATGAGCCGGTGAGCGCCCTCCAGGTGCGTACCGTCGCCGGCGCCGTCCATGTCGTCGCCACCGACGGCCCGGCCCGCCTGGAGGTCTCCGAGATCGCCGGGCCGCCCCTGGTGGTGACCCTGGAGGACGGCACCCTCACCGTCACCTACGAGGACCTGGCCTGGCGGGACTTCTCCTGGAAGAACGTCGCCTCCTACATCGACTCCTGGCGCCGCAAGCGCCACGCGGTGGTCTCGCTGGCCGTCCCCGCCGACGCCCGGGTGGAGTTGGGCACCGTCTCCGCCGACTCCGTGGTCTCCGGCATCGCCGGACGGGTCACCGTGCGGGGCGCCAGCGGCGACACCACCCTGGTCCGGGTCTCCGGCCCGGTGGAGGCCCACTCGGTCTCCGGCGGCATCGACGCCCAGTCGGTCTCCGGAAACCTCCGGGCGCAGACCGTCTCCGGCGAACTGACCGTGGTCGAGAGCAGCGCCCCCCGGCTGCACGCCAACTCGGTGAGCGGCGCCATCACCATCGACCTCAACGGCCAGGGACCGGCCGACGTCCACCTCAAGACCGTCTCCGGCGAGGTCGCCGTACAGGTCCCGGACCCGGCCGACACCAAGGTCGAGGCGGGCACCAGCAGCGGCCGGGTCTCCAGCGCCTTCGACGAGCTGCGGATGGGCTCCACCTGGGGCGCCAAGCGGCTCTCCGGCCGCCTCGGCGCCGGTACCGGCACCCTCCAGGTCACCACCGTCTCCGGCTCCGTCGCCCTGCTGCGCCGCCCGCCCATCGCCGAGGACACCGCCCCGGAAGGCACCGCCCCGGAGGCCACCGCCCCGGAAGGCACCGCTCCGGAGGGCACCGCTCCCCGGCTGGACCTCACCAAGGACGGTGACGAGGCATGAGCCCGGTCTTCGCCCACGGCCGCCTGCGGCTCTACCTGCTGAAGCTGCTGGAGGAGGCCCCCCGGCACGGCTACGAGGTGATCCGGCTGCTGGAGGAGCGCTTCCACGGCCTGTACGCGCCCTCCGCAGGCACCGTGTACCCCCGGCTCGCCAAACTGGAGAAGGAGGGCCTGGTCACCCACAGCACCGAGGGCGGCCGGAAGGTCTACCGGATCACCGACGCGGGCCGCACCGAACTGCTCTCCCGGCAGGGCGAGTTGGCCGAGCTGGAGGTGGAGATCCGCGACTCGGTCTCCCAACTGGCCGAGGCCATCCGGGAGGACGTCCGGGACTCCGCCAAGGACCTGCGCGAGGAGATGCGGCGGGCCGCCCGGGAGTCCCAGCAGCGCGGCCCGTCGGACTCCTGGGAGGACGTCCTCGGGGACAAGGACTCCTGGCAGCGGGCCAAGACGGAGTACGCCAAGTACCGCACCCAGGCCAAGGACCAGGCGCGGCAGGCCAAGGAGCAGGCCAAGCAGGCCAAGGAGCAGCTGAAGCAGGCCCACGAGGAGACCCGCCGGGCCCGCGAGAACGCCCACGCCATGCGCGCCGCCGCCCAGGCCGAGGCCCGCCGCCTCCAGCGGCGGGTGGAGCAGCAGGTCCGCGAGCACACCGCACACGGGGACTGGCCGACCGGGCTCGCCGAGGGCCTGGCCGAACTCACCAAGGGCCTCGCCGGCCTGGCCGACCCCACCACCTGGGGCGTCCCCCGACCCCGACCCCCCCGCCGCCACCCACCGAGGACACCGCCCCCCTCCCCGACTGGGCCCGCACCGACCCGACCGCCGACCCGGCCCGCGAACTGGAACGCCTCCTCGACCGCTTCCGCGACCACATCCGCGACACCGCCCGCGACACCGGCGTCACCCCCGCCCAACTGAACCGCTCCGCCACCGTCCTAGCCCAAGCCGCCCACCACCTCCTCCACCCCTGACCCCACCCCTGCCCGAGCCCGCCGTCACAGCTGAAGCTCGGCCACCAGGCGCTCGGCTTCCTCCTCGTACGCGTGGGGTCCGGCGATCTTCGACAGGAAGAACAGCGCCATCAGCTTGCCGTCCCGGCTGGCCAAGTCCGCACGCCTCTCCTGGCGGACGCGGTCCGCGAGCGCCGGGACGGCCAGCGCATTGCCCCACAGCGTCGCGGCGTCCAGGCCCCGGGGCGCCATGCCCCAGTCCTCCCAGTCGATGATGCAGAACTCCGGTCCCATCACATTGGCCCAGGTCAGATCGGCGTGAGCCGGCACCCACCGCTCGATCCGCGTATCGGCCACGCCGGGGAAGACATCCCCGAGCCTCTGCGTCACCAACTCCTGCGTGATCGTCACCGTGTCCGGCGTCGCGATCCGCGCCGCTCCGCAATCGCCGCGCCTCACGGCTTTCTGGATGGCCTCGAAGATATCGGCGTCGGTCTCCTGCTGCCAGGACGGCAGGCCGGGCCACACAATCCGGTCGATTCCGGTCAGGCCCTGGCGTGTTCGCGGCGGGGCCTGGCCCCTGACCGGGCGACCGCTAGGGTGCCGCTCATGTTCTTCCGGTGGGACTGGCTCCGGCCCGCGCTGACCGCGCCGATCGTGCCGACTCTCGGCCCCGTCCACCCTCACGTCCTCACCGTCGACCTCTTCGAGGACACCCTGCGAGCGGCCGTCACTGACCGGTCCTTCCTTCACTACGACAAGGACCGGCGCTGGAGCAGCGAGAAGGACGAGACGGTCCTCCGCCGCGACGTGGTTCACCGACCCGACCACACCCTCATCCCCACCCTGACTCGGCGCGGACGCGGCACCGTCAAGGTCTTCGCCTACGGGCACCGTGACGGCGTCGTTGACCAAGCCGCCGAACTGGCCGCGAAACTCGCAGCCGTGCACGACGCGGGCAACGCGAGGGTCGTGCGCCCGCTCGGCCCCGAGACCGGTTCCCCACGCGGTACCCGCATCCAGCTCCAGGACTTCACCGCCCGCCTCTGCCCCGACCCGAAGGGCCCGGTCCGCCCCGTCACCGACTGGCCGGCCGTCGTCCAGGGGACCTTCGCTCCATTCGCCGAGGCCATGGCCGCCGATGGCCTGGCCTTCCTCCACGCCCGGATGCAGGCCGACCGGTGCGGCCCGGTCCTCGCCGCCGTCGTCGCGGACCGCATCGTGGGTGCGATCGGCCCCATGGAGGTACGCCCTGACGCGATCGGCTGCCCCCAGCTGCTGCCCCAGTACTTCGCCGTCCTGCCGGAGGCCCGAGGGCAGGGCCTGGGCCGCGTCCTGTGGCGGGCCGCGATGCACTGGGGCCAGTCCCACGGCGCCGCCTACCAGCTCCTCCAGACCGAGGTCGGCGGCCCCTCCGACAGGCTGTGCCGGTCCGAAGGGCTGACCTGCCTCGGCTTCAGCCGCACCACCCGGGCGTAGCCGCCGGATCCGGGCCCGCGACCCGACCAGGGGCCACCTGGCGAAGGGGGGACGCCGGGTTTCAGGGGGTCAGGACGACCTTGCCGAAGACGTCGCCTTCGGCCAGGCGGGTGAAGGCGGCGCGGGCGTCGGAGAGGGGGAGGACGGAGTCGATGACGGGGCGGACGGCGGAGTGGGCGCAGAGGGCGAGGAGGCCGGACAGTTCCTCTTTGGTGCCCATGGTGGAGCCGACGACGCGCAGTTCCAGGAAGAAGATCCGGGTGAGTTCGGCGCTGGGCGGGTTGGGGCCGGAGGTGGCGCCGGAGATGACGATGGTGCCGCCAGGACGCAGGGACTTGACCGAGTGGGACCAGGTGGCGGCGCCCACCGTCTCCAGTACCGCGTCCACCCGCTCCGGCAGCCGAGCGCCGCTGGGGAAGGCGGCGTCGGCGCCCAGGTCGAGCGCCCGGGCCCGCTTGGCCTCGTCCCGGCTGGTGGCCCAGACCCGCAGGCCGGCGGCCTTGCCCAGGACGATCAGGGCGGTTGCCACGCCGCCGCCGGCGCCCTGGACCAGGACGGTGTCGCCGGGCTTGACCCCGGCGTTGGTGAAGAGCATGCGGTAGGCCGTCAGCCAGGCGGTGGGCAGGCAGGCGGCCTGCTCGAAGGTGAGTTCCTTCGGCTTGGGCAGCAGGTTCCAGGTGGGCACCGCGACCCGCTCGGCCAAGGTGCCCTGGTAGCGCTCGGTGAGGATGGAGCGGGGCTCGTCCGGTCCCACGCCGTGGCCGGACTGGCCGACCACCGAGTGGATGACCACCTCGTTGCCGTGCTCGTCGACCCCGGCGGCGTCGCACCCCAGGATCATCGGCAGCCGCTCCTGCGGCAGGCCGACCCCGCGCAGCGACCAGAGGTCGTGGTGGTTGAGCGTGGCGGCCTTGACCGTGACCACGCTCCAGCCCGGCCGTGCCTCCGGCTCCGGGCGCTCGCCCAGTTCCAGCCCGCTCAACGGGTCGTCAGGATCGATGTGTGCGGCGTAGGCAGCGAACATGGTCGGGACCCTAACCGCGGCGGCCGGGGCGGGGAACCACGCCACGGTGTGAGATCCACCGCCTGGTCCACCGCCCCGGCCGTCCGGGCCACCCCGCTTAGCGCCGGGCGACGCCCTCGCGCCGCGCGGCCTCGGCGACCGCCCGGGTGACCGCCGGGGCCACCCGCTCGTCGAACGGGCTGGGGATCACCCGGGTGGGCGACAGCTCGTCCTCGACCACGGCGGCCAGCGCCTGGGCCGCCGCCAGCTTCATGCCCTCGGTGATCCGGGAGGCCCGCACCTGGAGGGCGCCCGCGAAGATGCCGGGGAAGGCCAGCACATTGTTGATCTGGTTGGGGAAGTCGGAGCGGCCGGTGGCCACCACCGCGGCGTACCGGTGGGCGACCTCGGGGTGGATCTCCGGGGTGGGGTTGGCCATCGCGAAGATCAGGCAGTTTTCGGCCATCCGCGCCACCGCCTCCTCGGGCACGGTGCCGCCGGAGACGCCGACGAAGACATCGGCGCCGTCCAGCGCGTCCGCCAGCGTTCCGGTGAGCCGCGCCTTGTTGGTGAGTTCGGCGGCCATCCGCTTGACCGGGGTGAGGTCGTCGCGGCCCTCGTGCACGACGCCCTTGCGGTCGCAGACCGCGACATCGCCGATGCCGGCCTCCAGCAGGATCTTGGCGATGGCGACACCGGCCGCGCCCGCGCCGCTGATCACCGCCCGCAGCTCGCCGATCTCCCGGCCGGTGACCTTGGCGGCGTTCCACAGGGCCGCCAGGGTGACGATGGCGGTGCCGTGCTGGTCGTCGTGGAAGACCGGGATGTCCAGGCGGTCCTGCAACCGCCGCTCCACCTCGAAGCAGCGCGGCGCGGAGATGTCCTCCAGGTTGATACCGCCGAACGAGGGAGCCAGCCTGACGACGGTCTCCACCAGCTCGTCCACATCGGTGCAGTCCAGCGCCAGCGGGACCGCGTCGACGCCGCCGAACTGCTTGAACAGGATCGCCTTGCCCTCCATCACGGGCAGCGACGCCTCGGGGCCGATGTCGCCGAGGCCCAGCACGGCGGTCCCGTCGGTGACCACGGCCACCGTGGAGGACTTCCAGGTGTAGTCGTGCACCAGGTCGGGCTGCTCGGCGATGGCGGTGCAGACCCGGGCGACGCCGGGGGTGTAGGCGAGGGACAGCTCGTCCGCGTCGCGCACCGGCACCGTCGCGCGCACCTCCATCTTGCCGCCGCGGTGAAGCGCGAAGGCCGGGTCGATGGGGTCGTCGGTGTCCGCCGTATGGGGATGGATGATCTCCGCTGCCACGATGACCTCTTCGTCTTCGGTCGGGGTGAGGGTTGCTGAGCTGGGGTTCTTCCGGGTCGGCGTCGTCGTCGGCGTCGCAGCCGAGCCTAGAGCGGCGAAAGGCGCTGCACCTGCGCCTGTTCGCCCGGGCGGCGCGGCCGTCACCCTTGCGGCGGCCTCGCCTTCGGGCGGTGCCGACACCGGGCGGGCCGTCCACCGGGGACAGCGGACGGGACCGGGGAAGCGGGTACCGCGGCGACGGCCGGAACGTGCACTCGCGAAGGGCGCCGCGGAACAGGGCGAGCGAGCGGGCGCGGAGAGGTGCGTGGTGCCTGGGATCCAGAGTCGGCGTCGTTGACTTCCGGTCCCGTACACCCCGGATCGGTCCCGATCCGGCGGCCTGCTTGCTGCTACGGGGGTCACCCGTTCACCGATTTTGACATACCGGGTCACAGGTCGGCAGAGCGGGATGGGAGGATCCACTTTTGTCGCCGGTTGCGCACCGCCTGCACGACGAAGTGCAGCCTGGCGGTCCTTCCCCACGACGTCGGAGGCGCCATCGCGCCCCGGCCGGGCGGCAACCATGGCGACCCCGCTACCGCAGGAGGCCCCTGAATGACCGCACGCCCGATACGCCGGCGGACCGCCGCGAACTGCGCCGCCTTCGTGGCAGGCGCGCTGCTGCTGACCGGATGCGCGTCCTCCGGCCGCAGCGAGAAGCTCTCGCTCCACGACCAGCTGCCCGAAGCCGTCCTCAAGGCCGGTGTGCTGAAGATCGGCTCGGACATCAACTACGCCCCGGTCGAGTCCAAGGGCAGCGACGGCAAGGCCGTCGGCCTGGACCCCGACATCGCGGCGGCGGTGGGCAGGCAGCTCGGGGTGCGGGTCGAGTTCCAGAACGTGGCGTTCGAGAAGCTGATCCCGGAGCTCCAGGCGGGAGACATCGACCTGGTGATGTCGGCGATGTCGGACACCCGGGAGCGCCGCGAGGGCACCGACTCGCTGGGAGTGCGGAAGGAGGGCGACGAGGGCGTCGACTTCGTCGACTACTTCATCGCGGGCACCTCGATCCTGGTGGCCAAGGGCAATCCGGAGAACATCACCGACCTCAACGACCTCTGCGGGAAGACCATCGCCCTGCAGAAGGAGACCACCCAGGACACCATCGCGAGCCGTCAGCAGGTGCCCTGCAAGAGTGCGGGCAAACCACTCACAGTGATGAAGTTCGGCACCGACGACCAGGCGCTCGCCCAGCTCAAGGCCGGGAATGTGGTGGCCGACCTGAATGACTTCCCGGTGGCGGCGTACAACGCCAAGACGGTCGGGAACGGCAACGCCTTCGAGGTGGCCGGTCCGCAGATGCAGCCCGCCCCGTACGGCATCGCGGTACGCAAGGACAACACGGCGCTGCGTGACGCGGTGGCCAAGGCCGTGGACGCCGTCATCATGAGCGGCGAGTACGACAAGATCCTCGCCGACTGGAACCTCAGCGGCGGCGCCGTCCAGAACGCGGTGGTCAACGGCGGCTGATCCGCCGCGCTCCGGCGCCACCGGCCGGGCTTCGTCCCCCGTTATCCGATTTTGATCTGCTCACGCCCCCCACCCCGCCCGTGAAGTGGCAGGATGCCGCCATCACTGGTCGCGGCACGGCTCGCACAACGGCGTGCACTCCACAGCACCACCGCACGACCCGGCGCGCTACGGCGCGCTCCGCTACGGCGCACACGCTGAGAAGACCTCTCCCATCAGGAGGATCAACCACATGACTGCACGCTCCCTCCGCCACCGCCTGTTCGCGACCGGTGCGGTGCTGGCGGCCGGCTCCCTGACCCTGACCGCCTGTGGCAGCGACGGCTCCAGCACGGGCAGCGCGCCCAACCCGTCGGTCTCGGTGAACTCCGCCGCCCCGGACAACTCGCTGGCCTCCCTGCTGCCGGCCGACGTCAAGAGCAGCGGCAAGCTGGTCGTCGGGTCCGACGCCTCCTACGCGCCCAATGAGTTCAAGGACGACAAGGGCAACATCGTCGGCATGGACGTCGATCTGGCCGAGGCCATCGCGGCGAAGCTGGGGCTCAAGGCCGAGGTGCAGAACTCCAAGTTCACCGCGATCATCCCGGGCATCGCGTCCAACAAGTTCAACGTCGGCATGTCCTCCTTCACCGACAGCAAGCAGCGGGAGCAGGAGGTCGACATGGTCACCTACTTCTCCGCCGGCACCTCGGTCGCGGTGAAGGCAGGCAACCCCGACAAGATCAACCCTGACGACCTCTGCGGCAAGAAGGTCGCGGTGCAGACCGGCACCGTCCAGGCCGACGAGATCAAGGACACGCGAAACCCGGCCTGCAAGAAGGCCGGCAAGCCGACCATCCCCAACGACGGCCACAAGTACGACCTTCAGACGGACGTCAACACCGCCCTGTTCAGCGGGCGCGACCAGGTCATGATGGCCGACTCCCCGGTCGTCGACTACGCCATCAAGCAGTCCAACGGCCAGCTGGAGAAGATCGGCGAGACCTACGACACCGCCCCGTACGGCATCGTGGTGGCCAAGGGCTCGCCGCTCGGCAAGGCGATCCAGGGCGCGCTCGAAGCCCTGATGGCCGACGGCACCTACAAGCAGATCCTCCAGAAGTGGGGCGTCGAGGCGGGCGCGATCGACACCTCCGTCATCAACGGTGCCACCAGCTGACGGCGGCGGACCGAGGCAGAGACGTGAACGCTCCTGACACGGCTGCGGTGGCGACCGGACGGCCCGAGCCCATCAAGGCCGTCCCGGTCCGGCACCCCGGACGCTGGGCGGGCGCGGTGGTGGTCGCGGTGCTCGCGGCCATGCTGCTGCACGCCTTCTTCTACAACCCCAACTTCAAGTGGAACGTCGTCGGGCAGTACCTGTTCGACAGCAGCATCCTGCGGGGCCTGCTGGTCACCCTGGAACTCACCGCGCTCTCGATGGTCATGGGCGTGGTCGGCGGCATCCTGCTCGCGATCATGCGCATCTCGCGCAACCCGCTGCTCTCCTCCGGCGCCTGGCTCTTCATCTGGGTCTTCCGTGGCACCCCGGTCCTGGTCCAGCTGGTCGTCTGGGGCTTCCTCGGCGCGATCTGGCCGACGCTCTCGATCGGCATCCCCTTCGGCCCCGCGTTCTGGTCGGAGAACACCAACACGCTGATCCCGACCTTCACCGCCGCGCTGCTCGGCCTCGGTCTCAACGAGGCCGCCTATATGGCCGAGATCGTCCGGGCCGGCATCACCTCGGTGGACGAGGGGCAGAGCGAGGCCGCGCAGGCGCTGGGCATGAGCCGCTTCCAGACCATGCGGCGGATCGTCCTGCCGCAGGCCATGCGGGTCATCATCCCGCCGACCGGCAACGAGACCATCTCGATGCTGAAGACCACCTCGCTGGTCAGCGTGCTGGCGCTGGAGGAGCTGTTCCAGACCGGACAGCTCATCTACTCCCGCAACTACCAGAACATCCCGCTGCTGATCGTGGTCAGCCTCTGGTACCTCTTCCTGACCTCGATCCTCACCATCGGCCAGTACTACGTCGAGCGCCACTATGCGCGCGGCGCCAACCGCACCCTGCCGCCGACCCCGTTGCAGCGCATCCGCGGCCTGCTGCTCAGCGTCCGGGGCGGGACCGTCCGCGGCGGCACCGTGCGGGGCGGGACCGCCTCGGCAGGCGCCGGTACCGGTGCCGGAGGGGAGCTCTCGTGACCGACCTGACCAAGCCGGCCGCCGCCCAGGAGGCCGTCCCCGACCCGGACCCCGACCGCCCGATGGTCAAGGCCGAGGGCGTCCACAAGTCCTATGGGCCCGTGGAGGTGCTCAAGGGCATCGACCTGGAGGTGAAGCGCGGCGAGGTGTTCTGCCTGATCGGGCCGTCCGGCTCCGGCAAGTCCACCTTCCTGCGCTGCATCAACCACCTGGAGAAGATCAACGCCGGCCGCCTCTGGGTGGACGGCGACCTCGTCGGCTACCGCCAGAAGGGCGAGAAGCTGCACGAGCTGGGCGAGCGCGAGGTGGCGTTCCAGCGGCGCGACATCGGCATGGTCTTCCAGCGGTTCAACCTCTTCCCGCATATGACGGCGATCGAGAACGTCATGGAGGCCCCGGTACGGGTCAAGGGGCAGAGCAAGGCCGACGCCCGGGAGCGGGCCGGGCAGCTGCTGGAGCGGGTCGGCCTCGGCGACAAGGCCAGGAACTACCCGTCCCAGCTCTCCGGCGGGCAGCAGCAGCGGGTCGCCATCGCCCGCGCGCTGGCGATGGAACCCAAGCTGATGCTCTTCGACGAGCCCACCTCCGCGCTGGACCCCGAGCTGGTCGGCGACGTCCTGGATGTGATGCGGCAGCTCGCCGAGGACGGCATGACCATGGTCGTGGTCACCCATGAGATGGGTTTCGCCCGCGAGGTCGGCGATGCGCTGGTCTTCATGGACGGCGGTGTGGTGGTCGAGTCCGGCCACCCGCGCGAGGTGCTGACCAATCCGCAGCACGACCGCACCAAGGCGTTCCTCTCCAAGGTGCTCTGAGGGCAGTACGGAGCGGCGCCGGGGCCCGGGAGACCGGGCACCGGCGCCGCTCCATATCCCGGGGGGCCTACCGGATGGCCGCGACCAGCGCGTCCTGCACCGAGCGCCAGACCGTACCGACCTCGGTGAAGCCGGCCTCGCGCAGCCGGTCGGCGTGCCAGCCGGCCGGGTGGATGTCGCCGTCGGCGTGGTCGCCGTAGAGGGCGGTACGGGCCGCCACCTGGTCGGCGAGGAGCGGGTCGGCGGCGGCCGCACTCCACCACGACGGCCAGTCGAGCACGCCCTCGGCCAGTTCGCGCTGCTGGCGGGCCTGCTGGTGCCGCTGGTCGGCCGCGTTGAGCAGCGGGGTGCCGGGCTCGGGCATGTGGTCGGCGTTGAGGAAGACCCCGCCGGGCCGGAGCAGCCCTGCCAGGTCGCCGTAGAGGCGGAGCAGGTCGGTGGTGGGCAGCCAGTGCAGCGCGGTGGCGGTCACCACGGCGTCGTACGGCCCGGCCGGGAGGTGCGCGGTCCAGTCGGGGTCCTTGAGGTCGGCGACGGCGAAGGTGATGCGGGGTTCGCGGGCGAAGTGGCCCCGGCCGATCGCCAGCAGCGCCGGGTCCTGGTCCACGCCCACGCTGACCGCCGCCGGGAGCCGCCGCAGCAGCCGCTCGCTGATGGAGCCGGTGCCGCAGGCCAGGTCGAGGACCCGGGGCTCGGTACCGGCCACCGCCTCGACCATGTCCAGCATCACCCGGAACCGCTCCTCCCGGTCCGGGAGGTACCACTCCTGCTGCCGGTCCCAGCTGCGCTGCCAGTCCGCCCAGTACTGCCGCTCGTCCGTCATGGGCTCGGTCGTACGCGTCATGATGGCCTCCTCCGGTCTCCGCCGTCAGGTAATACCCTGGTGATGGTTCGGGGCATTACCGATGCTAGACAGCGAAGAGTAAGGACCGCAAGTGGAACTGGCCTCTTACGCCGAGTATGCCGTGCGCCTGGTGAACAGCGAGGAGCCCGCACGCGGCACCGACGAACTCACCTCACTCGACGCCGTACGGCACCTCTTCGGCGCCACCACCCGCGCCGCGAACCAGGCGGAGGAGTCCGACGTACCCCGGCTGCGCGCCGTACGGGCCAGGCTGCGCGCCGTCTTCGAAGCCGCCTCCGAGGGCGAGCAGGTACGCGCCGTGGACCTGCTCAACAGCCTGCTGGTCGAGTACCCGGTCAGCCCCGTGGTCTCCGGGCACGACTACCTGGACGAGGAGGGCCGCCCCCGCTGGCACCTGCACCTCGCCGACAACGCCGCCACCGCCACCGCCAACTACGCCGCGCTGGCCGCCATGGGCGTCGCCATCCACCTCACCGAGCTGGGCCCCGACCGGCTCGGCATCTGCCAGGCCGCGCCCTGCCGCAACGCGTACCTGGACACCTCGACCAACCGCTCCCGGCGCTACTGCTCCGACCGCTGCGCGACCCGGGCCAATGTGGCCGCCTACCGCGCCCGCAAGCGCCAGGAGTCGGCGTCCACCGCCGAGCGGACGGTCACATCTCCGGGCTGACCCGGGTGAAGACCCCGAACCGGGCCGCCAGCCCCGGCACCCTCCCCAGCGGCCGGCGGCGCAGCAGCCGCTCCAGCCAGCAGGCGGGCGCCAGCCAGACGGGGTTCGGGCGGAGCCGCAGCAGCACCCGGCCGAGCACCAACTCGTCCGGGACGGCGCCGAAGTCACGGCTGTCGCCCTCGACAAAGGAGTTGTCCGACAGCAGCCACCAGCCGTCGCGGCGGCGCTCCACGGCCCGCTTGACCAGCAGCAGGTTCTGCCGCAGCGGGTGCCTGGCCACCACCACGGCGCCGGGCCGCAGCGGTGCGCCGTAGCGCACCAGCAGTCGGTCGCCGTCGCGGAGCGTGGGCAGCATCGAGGGGCCCGCGACGTCCACCACCCCGAGCGGGGCCAGCCCCCGGCCTCCCTCGGGCTCCTCCTCCAGCACTCCGGGGCCCGCCCCGTACGGGTCGCCGCCCTGCTGCCGCTTCAGCGCCATGCCTCACACCTACCCGGTCCCAGACGTCTCGTCCAGACCCCAGCATCCCGCACACGCCCGCCCGCCACGCAGCCGCGCCCGCCGCTCGTCCGCCGCCGGTCCGCCACTCGTCCGCCCACACTCGGACTTTTGCCCTAGGACCCCGGGGCCCGGCGCGAAACGGGACCGGATGCGGGGTAATCTCGCACCGGGAAGACGATCACGGAGGAAGGACTCCCATGCTCTCTCGTCTGTTTGCACCGCGGGTCACCGTCCACGCTCACTGCGATCTGCCGTGCGGCGTGTACGACCCGGCCCAGGCCCGGATCGAGGCCGAGTCCGTGAAGGCCGTCCAGGACAAGTACCAGGCCAATGAGGACGCCAGCTTCCGCACCCGGGCCATCATCATCAAGGAGCAGCGGGCCGAGCTCGCCAAGCACCACCTCTCGGTGCTCTGGAGCGACTACTTCAAGGCCCCGCACTTCGAGAAGTACCCCCAGCTCCACCAGCTCTTCAACGACGCCCTCAAGGCCGCCAGCGCCGCCAAGGCGTCCAACGACCCGGCCACCGGCCAGGCCCTGCTGGACCTGATCGCCGAGATCGACAAGATCTTCTGGGAGACCAAGAAGGCCTGACCTCTCCCACCGCACCACCGACCCGCACCCGGAGCCCCCACGGCCCGGGTGCGGCCGTCTTCCACCCCCGATCCCCGCCCGGGTCACTCCTCGCCGCGGTTGACCATGGCTTCTTCGAAGTCGAGGCGGCGGACGAGGTGGCGGAGGAGTTCGTCGTCGATGCGGCCCTGGTCGCGGAGGCGGACGAAGGCTTGGCGCTCGGCTTCGATGGTCTCGCGGCTGAGGCGCTGGTAGGTGGCGTCGGCGGACTCGCCGGTCTCGTGGTGGACGGCTCCGAGGCGTTCCCAGACGGCGTTCTGGCGGCGGTCGAGGACGCGGCGGAGCCGGGCTTCCAGGGCTTGCGGCAGTCGGTTGCGGTCGTCGGCGAGGAGGGCGTCCAGGTGTTCCAGGGCGGCCCGTGAGGCGTCGCTCTGGGCCTGCGCCTCGGTGAGGATCAGCTGCTGCGGGTCCGGCCGGGGCAGCCGCAGCACCCGTACCAGGGTCGGCAGGGTGAGGCCCTGGAGCAGCAGGGTGCCGACCACCACCGTGAAGGTGAGGTAGAGGATGAGCTCCCGGCCGGGGAAGGGGGCGCCGCTCTCCACGGTGGCCGGTACGGAGAAGGCGACGGCCAGCGAGACCACGCCGCGCATCCCGGCCCAGGCGATGACGAAGGTGGCGGTCCACGGCGGGGCCGGGCCTCGGGGGCGCCGGTGGACGAGTCGGCCGACCAGCGAGGGCAGATAGGTGGCGGGGTAGGTCCAGACGAACCGTCCGACGATGACCACGCCGAGGATCGCGGCGGCCCAGAGCATCAGCTGCGCCGCGTTGTAGCCGACGAGGTCGGCCAGGATGCGCCGCAGTTGAAGGCCGATCAGCGCGAAGACGCTGGACTCCAGGACGAAGGACACCATCCGCCACACCGCCTCCTCCTGGAGCCGGGTGGCGAAGTCCACGGCGTGGGCCCGGTGGCCGAGGTAGAGGCCCACCACGACCACCGCGATCACACCGGACGCCTCGAACGCCTCGGCGGCGGCATAGGCGGCGAACGGCACCAGCAGCGAGAAGGTGTTGAGCAGCAGCGGGCTGGCCAGCCGGGCCCGGATCCACTGCAACGGCACCATCATCGCCAGCCCCACGGCGGTGCCGCCCAGCGCGGCCAGCAGGAAGTGGCCGACGGCGGTGCCCCAGGAGAACCCCTCTCCCACGGCGGCGGCCACCGCCACCCGATAGGCGGTGATCGCGGTGGCGTCGTTGACCAGGCTCTCGCCCTGGAGGATGGTCACCAGCACCCGGGGCAGCCCGACCCGCCGGGCGACCGCGGTGGCCGCGACGGCGTCGGGCGGGGCGACCACGGCGCCGAGTACGAAGGCGGCGGCCAGCGGCAGCCCGGGCACCAGGGCGTATGCGGCCAGCCCGACCAGCAGGGTGCAGAAGAGCACATAGCCGACCGAGAGCATCGCCACCGGGCGGAGGTTGGCCCGCAGGCCCAGGAAGGAGCTGTCCAGCGCGGCGGTGTACAGCAGCGGAGGCAGCACCAGCGGCAGCACCAGATGCGGGTCCAGGGTGTACGCGGGGATGCCCGGCAGGTACGACGCCGCCAGGCCCACCGCCACCAGCAGCAGCGGCGCGGAGGTGCGCAGCCCACGGGCGACGCCGGCCACCGCGGTGCTTCCGGCGACGAGCAGCAGCAGGTCGGTGGCGGTGCTGGAGTGGGTGACGCTGGTCATGGGCGCGGGTCCACGGTAGTGGTTGGAAAGGGACGGGTGGGGGCTATCGCAGGACACAGAAGCACAGCGGGCCGGTGGACGGGGGTCGGCGCGCGGAGCGGGCGACGGGCGGCGGCGGTAGCCTGGCAGGCGTGTTCGGAGTGTCCGGTTGCGCCCACACGGAGAAGCTCCCCGAGGTCGAGCCCCCGGCCTCCGGGGAGAGCTGCCTGCGCTGCGACGAGACCGGCCAGGACCCGGTGCAGCTGCGCAAGTGCCTGGTGTGCGGCAATGTCGCCTGCTGCGACTCCTCGCCGGACCGGCACGCCACCGAGCACTTCGAGCGGTCCGGCCATGCGGTGATGCGCTCCTATGAGCCGGGCGAGTCCTGGCGCTGGTGTTACACCGACCGGCGGCTGGTCTGAGCCGTACCGAAGACGCTGGCCCGCCCGCCGGGCCGCCCAGTACGCTCGCAGGCATGATCCGCCCCGCCACCGTTGACGACGTCCCCTCGATCCACACCATGATCCGCGAGCTTGCGGAGTACGAGAAGGCCCTGCACGAGGCCGAGGCCACCGAGGCGCAGCTGCGTGAAGCGCTCTTCGGGGAGCACCCCACCGTCTTCGCGCACATGGCGGTGGACGACACCAGCGGCGAGCCGGTCGGATTCGCGCTCTGGTTCCGCAACTTCTCCACCTGGCGCGGCACCCACGGTGTCTACCTGGAGGACCTGTATGTGCGCCCGCACGCCCGGGGCGGCGGCCACGGCAAGGCGCTCCTGCGCGAGCTGGCCCGGGTCTGCACCGAGCGCGGCTACGCCCGGCTGGAGTGGTGGGTGCTGGACTGGAACGAGCCGTCCATCGGCTTCTACAAGTCGCTGGGCGCCGAGCCGATGGACGAGTGGACCGTCTTCCGGCTGACCGGCGAGCCGCTGGCCCGCCTCGCGGAGAGCTGAACCCGCAGGCGGGCGCAGTCTGCCACAGAATGTGCCCGAGGGCCTACCATGAGTGTCCGACAGGCTACCCCGTTCACGTGACGACCTGCTCGGACGGCGACATCGGACCCCCGATCGCGGTAGCGTCGCAGGCGGATGCGGAGCGTCCGGACCACCCCTGGTGGGTATGACCGGTACGTATTCGCGCCGAGCCCCGGCCATCGGGGCGCAAGCAGTTCAGGCAAGTAGCCAAGGCCGTGGCCCTCGGGGCCGATTGCACGGCGTGTCACCCAGGAGGTGAGGGTGTCCCAGATCGACGGCGAGCCCGGAGCGAAGGACTTCGTCGAAGTCCGACTGCCCGCGGCCGGGGCGTACCTCTCGGTTCTGCGGACGGCGACCGCCGGCCTCGCGGCCCGACTCGACTTCACCCTGGACGAGATCGAGGACCTGCGGATCGCGGTGGACGAAGCCTGCGCCATCCTGCTCCAGCAGGCGGTGCCGGGCTCCGTACTGGCCTGCGAGTTCCGCCTGGTCGGCGACTCGCTGCGGGTGACGGTCTCCGCCCCGACGACCGACGGCCGCGCCCCCGAGCGCGACACCTTCGCCTGGACGGTGCTCTCCGCGCTGGCCGGAGAGGTGGAGTCGACCGTCGCCGAGGACCGCACCGTCTCCATCAGCCTGCACAAGAAGCGCGGTGCCGGCCCCGGTCAGCCCTGAGGCGGGCCGCACGCACCGCTCCAACCCTGCGGTGCGTGCGGCGCCGGCCTCCCTCAGCCGCGTGTCCCGGCCCGTCCGGGGCAGCGCGGCGGTACAACCAACTGTTGATCCCGGAGCCGCGCTCGCGGCGCCGGTGCTCCCGGAACGGAAGGGGGGATCGCCGTGAGTGATCTGGACCGCACAGGCGGTGTGGGGCCCGGTGTCGACCGCGCCCCCACCGTGCCCGCTCAGGTGGGGACGTCGGAGACTCCTGCCCCCACGCAGGGCGCTGCCCGGCCGGCGGGCAACGACCATGACGACGCGTACCCTAAGGACGCCCCCCGCATGAGCCAGCCGCCCGAGTCCGCGCCGACCCCCGAGCCGGCCGCCGGGCCGAAGCCGGAGGCCGCGCCCGGCCCCGAGGCCGAGGACCATCCGGTGCCGGAGGACCCCGAGCTGCCCACCCCGACCCCGCACGCCCCCGACCGGGCTGCCGCCAAGGCCCTCTTCGTACGGCTGTCGGCGCTGCCCGAGGGGTCCCCGGAGCGGGTCGAACTGCGCAACCAGCTGGTGCGGATGCACATCCCGCTGGTGGAGCACCTGGCTCGCCGGTTCCGCAACCGGGGCGAGCCGCTGGACGACCTCACCCAGGTCGCCACCATCGGCCTGATCAAGTCGGTGGACCGCTTCGACCATGAGCGCGGGGTGGAGTTCTCCACCTATGCGACCCCGACCATCGTCGGCGAGATCAAGCGGCACTTCCGCGACAAGGGCTGGGCGGTGCGGGTGCCGCGGCGGCTCCAGGAACTGCGGCTCTCCCTCACCACCGCCACCGGGGAGCTCTCCCAGCGGCACGGCCGCTCGCCGACCGTGCACGAGCTGGCGGAGCACCTGGGCATCTCCGAGGAGGATGTGCTGGAGGGCCTGGAGTCGGCCAACGCCTACTCCACCCTCTCGCTGGACGTACCGGACACCGACGACGAGTCACCGGCCGTCGCCGACACCCTGGGCGCCGAGGACGACGCACTGGAAGGCGTGGAGTACCGCGAGTCGCTGAAGCCGCTGCTGGCGCAGCTGCCGCCGCGCGAGCAGAAGATCCTGGTGCTGCGGTTCTTCCGCAATATGACGCAGTCGCAGATCGCGGCCGAGGTGGGCATCTCCCAGATGCACGTCTCCCGGCTGCTGGCCCGCACCCTGGCCCAGCTGCGCGAGAAGCTGCTGGTGGAGGAGTAGAGGGACGAGAAGGCCGCAGCGGGGAGGGTTCTCCCCCCTGCGGCCTTCCGGTCGGCGTTCCGGGGTCAGGTGCGCGGGGTCTCCAGGACGGCGGTCACCTTGGGGTGCAGCAGCGCCGCGATGCCGGCCAGGCCCAGCAGGGCGATCAGCACCGCCGCGACGGTCATCGCGCCGCCGGTCTGCCACATGTAGTAGGCGACCGGCAGGCAGAGCGAGTCGGTGAGCAGCGCCGGGGTGCGGCCCCAGCGCTTGAACCGCAGCAGGCCACGCCCGGCCAGCAGCGGCAGCACGCCCATCAGCAGGATCACCACGCCGCCGAACTCGGCGAGGCCCCGGTTGTGCGGGCTTCCGGTGAGTCCGGCGATGACGTCGTACCCGCCCCAGACGGCGAGGGCGGCGCCCTGGACGAGGGCGATCACCGCACCGGCCACCAGGGGGGCGGGACGGATCGCGGCGGCGGGGGCGCTCTCTGCGCGCGGGCTCTGGACGGTCACCCCTGAAGCGTAGCCGGAGCGCCGGGGGCCGGACCGGGCACCGGCCTGTACCAATGGGTAGGTACCCTGAGTGCCATGCGTGCGCTCCTGGTCGTGAACCCGAAGGCGACCACCACCAGTGGGCGGACCAGGCATGTGCTGACCCATGCGCTCGCCAGCGACCTCAAGTTGGAGGTCGCGGTCACCGAGTACCGGGGACACGCCCGGGATCTGGCCTACCAGGCCGCCACCGACGGCACCATGGACCTGGTCGTCGCGCTCGGCGGGGACGGCACCGTCAACGAGGTGGTGAACGGCTTGCTGGCGCACGGGCCGTCCGAGCGGGTGCCGCGACTCGCCGTGGTCCCCGGCGGCTCCACCAATGTCTTCGCCCGCACGCTCGGCCTGCCGAACGACGCGGTGGAGGCCACCGGCGTGCTGCTGAACGCACTGGAGGAGCGCCGCGAACGGGTGATCGGCCTGGGCAAGGCGATGACCTCGGGGCTGCCGGACCGCTGGTTCACCTTCTGCGCGGGCCTGGGCTTCGACGCCGGCGTGGTGGGCCGAGTGGAGGAACGGCGCATGGCGGGGCGCAGATCGACGCACGCGCTCTATGTCAACGAGGCGCTGCGCCACTACGTCACCGAACGTGAACGGCGCCGGGCGGGTTCGATCACGCTGCGGATCCCCGGCCGGGAGCCGGTCCCCGGGCTGGTGTTCTCCATAGTCTCGAACACCTCGCCGTGGACCTTCCTGGGCAACCGCCCGGTCTACCCCTCCCCCCGCGCGTCGTTCGACACGGACCTTGATCTCTTCGGGCTCACCCGGATGACGGTGGCGAGCACGGCGCGCACGGTGCGCGGTCTGCTGGGCAGAACGGCCCCGGGCCCCCGGGGCAGACACGTGGTGGCCTACCACGATCTGCGCCACTTCACCTTGGTTTCGCAGGAATCGGTGCCGTTCCAGGTGGACGGGGACCACCTTGGAGACAGGACTGACGTGAGTTTCACAGGCGTACGCCGGGCACTGCGTGTGATTGTGTGACCGGCGAGGCCGTTCGGCCTTGCACTCGAACGTACAACCCGCCTTCACCCCATCGAAGTACAGGGTGTGATGGAGGCGACACCAAAGAATCAAAAATTCCTCCTCGAAGGGGGTTGTATCCGACGCTGAGGTTTGCGAACCTCTTCTTGGCGATCGGGACGGACCGCAACGGGACATCCGCCGAAGTCGCCCGAATCCCCTGTTCCACAGCAGAAGCCTCACGGGCCGACGTGTCTGTCGACCCCTTTGGGCGTCTCGGGATTCGTGAAAGCGTTCACATTCACAAGCCCACCACAGGTGTCGGCGGACAACCCGTCTGCTGACAGGAGGAGTTGGACCACCATGGACTGGCGCCACCGCGCTGTCTGCCGGGAAGAGGACCCCGAGCTGTTCTTCCCGATCGGTAACACCGGTCCGGCGCTGCTTCAGATCGAGGAGGCCAAGGCCGTGTGCCGTCGGTGCCCGGTCATGGAGCAGTGCCTGCAGTGGGCCCTGGAGACCGGTCAGGACGCCGGCGTGTGGGGCGGCATGAGTGAGGACGAGCGTCGCGCGATGAAGCGCCGCGCCGCCCGGAACCGCGCCCGCACCGCCTGAGATCCCCCACCGAGGGGGGTCTTGATCAGCCCTTGATCAGAGGCCCGGCCCCGCAACGGACCGGCGCCTTCCGCGAACGGCGGCAGCATCCGAGCCACTCGGAGGCAATTGCCGCCCCTTGTGCCGCACCCCAGGCGCCGTTCGGCGACGACTTTTGGTACCGTCGTTGACGAAGGGCCGCCGCAGT
Organism: Peterkaempfera bronchialis; assembly: GCF_003258605.2. NCBI lineage: Bacteria > Bacillati > Actinomycetota > Actinomycetes > Kitasatosporales > Streptomycetaceae > Peterkaempfera > Peterkaempfera bronchialis. The sequence goes on along the minus strand of NZ_CP031264.1, from coordinate 4,536,554 downwards.
GCGGCGGACAGCGGGCCTGACCCGCACCCTGCGGCATAGCCGCAGACCTGAAGCCCCTGTTCCGGCCGACTCCCCCCGACGGCCGGAGCAGGACGAGAGGCCCTGCCGACCCACCCCCCCGGTCGGCAGGGCCTCGTTTTTGTTTGGGGGTTCGGCTCGCCTCCGGGCGCCCTGTTGCCGATGCCGACGCTCCTCGCTCCGGCGCTCGCTCCTTCGTCGCTCGCTTGTCGCTCGTCGCTTTCGGCATCGGCGGCGCCCTTCGGCTCGCTCACCGCTGCACGCCGGACCCTTAAGGGCACGGGGGGCGGGGGTAGGGGGGTGGGGGGCGGGGGGCTACCGAACGGGGAACTCCAGGACGACTCGGGTACCGCCGTCCGGGACGGCGACCATGTCGAAGGTGCCGCCCAGCTCGCCCGTGGCCAGGGTGCGGACGATCTGGAGGCCGAGGTTGCCGCCGTGCTGGGGGTCGAACCCCTCCGGCATGCCTCGGCCGTCGTCCTGTACGGCGATCAGCAGATACTCCTCCGCCTTGGCCCCCCGGCCGGGGGAGGCCGGGGCCCGGCCGCGCAGGGCGGACACCTCGACGGTGCCCGAGGCGCGCGTACCGAAGGCGTGCTCCAGCGCGTTCTGGAGCAGTTCGGTGAGGACCATCGCCAGCGGGGTGGCCACCTCCGCCGAGAGGATGCCGAAGCTGCCGCTGCGCCTGGTGGCCACCCGGCCGTCCTGGGAGAGCTCCATCACCATGGAGAGCACCCGGTCGGCGATCTCGTCGAAGGCCACCTGCTCGTCCAGGGTCTGCGACAGCGTCTCGTGCACGATGGCGATGGAGCCGACCCGGCGCACCGCCTCGTCCAGCGCCATCCGCGCCGGGGCGGAGTCCATCCGGCGGGACTGGAGGCGGAGCAGCGCCGCGACCGTCTGGAGGTTGTTCTTCACCCGGTGGTGGATCTCCCGGATGGTGGCGTCCTTGGTCATCAGCTCCCGTTCGCGGCGCCGGAGTTCGGTGACGTCGCGGAGCAGTACCAGGGACCCCACATGGACGCCCTTGGGCTTCAGCGGGATGGCGCGCAGCTGCACCACTCCCCCGTTGGCCTCCACCTCGGTCTGCCGGGGTGCCCAGCCGCTGGCGAGCTTCACCAGGGCCTCGTCCACCGGGCCACGGGAGGGCGGCACCAGTTCGGCGGTGGTACGGCCCAGGTGGCAGCCGACCAGGTCGGCGGTGAGGCCGAGGCGGTGGTAGGCGGAGAGGGCGTTGGGGCTGGCGTAGGTGACGATGCCGTCGGCGTCCAGCCGGATCAGGCCGTCGCCGGCCCGGGGGGCGGCGTCCATGTCGACCTGCTCGCCGGGGAAGGGGAAGGACCCGGCGGCGATCATCTGGGCGAGGTCGGAGGCGCTCTGGAGGTAGGTGAGCTCCAGGCGGCTGGGGGTGCGCACGGTGAGCAGGTTGGTGTTGCGGGCGATCACGCCCAGCACCCGGCCCTCGCGCCGCACCGGTATGGACTCCACCCGTACCGGCACCTCCTCGCGCCACTCGGGGTCGCCCTCGCGGACGATGCGGCCCTCGTCGTAGGCGGCGTCCAGCAGCGGGCGGCGGCCGCGCGGGATGAGGTGCCCGACCATGTCGTCCTGGTGGGAGGTGGGCCCGGTGTTGGGGCGCATCTGGGCCACCGAGACATACCGGGTGCCGTCATGGGTGGGGATCCAGAGCACCAGGTCGGCGAAGGAGAGGTCGGAGAGCAGCTGCCACTCCGAGACCAGCAGGTGGAGCCATTCCACGTCGGCGTCGGTGAGGGTGGTGTGCTGGCGGACCAGCTCGTTGAGCGAGGGCACATGGCGAGCGTAACCGCCGAGGTGCGGGGGCGGCCCATCGGAGCCATGGCCCATGTTGTCCAGACCAATTCCGGCTACCCTCTGGACAGCGAGAGTGGTCTAGTCCACTATGGAGGCGCACCAAGCAGGAGGAGCCCCTCCGCGCATCTGCCCTGACCGCGCGCGGCTCCTCCGGTCGGCCACAGCCGGACCGGGCCCCGCACAGCCCGCCCGGCGCGACGTGGCCGACGACACCGACGGGCTGCGGTGCCGGACAGGCCGAGGGTCCTGTTCCGGCGCCGTGGCCCGAATCGTACGACCTGCCGCTTCCGCGCCCCGGCGGACTGTGAACGAGTCGCGGAGATCTCTCCATCAGCCCATCCCCAGAGGGCAGTTCGTCCTACGCTGTGCCGCGCCGCACATGCCGGAGAGACTGCGAGGGGTCATATGGAGCAGGGTCGGGAACCGTCTCCCGTCGGGATCGACGTCAGCGTTCCGAGCGTTGCCCGGATGTACGACTACTACCTGGGTGGCAAGGACAACTACGCGGTCGACCGCGAGGCGTCCGACGAACTGCTGAAGTCCGTTCCCAGTACCAAGGAGCTGGCTCTCAACAACCGCCAGTTCCTGCGGCGGGTGGTGCGGCGGCTGGCGGAGGACTACGGGATCCGGCAGTTCATCGACCATGGATCCGGCCTGCCGACCCGGGACAATGTGCACGAGGTCGCCCAGCGGGTGGACCCCGGCTCGCGCGTGGTCTACATCGACAACGACCCGATCGTGCTGGCCCATGGGCGTGCCCTGCTGGAGGAGAACGACAACACCGCCGTGATCCAGGCGGACATGCGCGACACCGACGCCATCTTCGCCCACCCCGAGGTGGAGCGGCTGATCGACCTCTCCCAACCGGTCGCCGCCCTCTTCGTCTCGGTGATGCACTGCATCCCGGACTCCTCCGACCCGGCCGCCCTGGTGCGGCGGGTCGCCGACCGGCTGGTCCCCGGCAGCTTCCTGGTCGTCTGCCAGCTGGTCAGCGAGGACAAGGCGACCCGCGACTATGTCACCGAGTTCATGGACGACTCCACCCAGGGCCGCTGGGGCCGGGTGCGGCAGGCCCATGAGGTGGAGCGGTTCCTGGACGGCCTGGAGATCCTGGACCCCGGGCTGGTGGAGGTCTCCACCTGGCGGCCGGACTCGGACGTCGCCCCCAGGCAGGCCACCCAGGAGTGGATCGAGTTCGGCGGCGTGGGCCGCAAGCCCTGATCGGCCCGGGGGGCGGGAGTGGGGGGCGGGGAGTGGGGGGCGGGGGGCGTTCAGCCGGTCTGGGCGATGAGGTCCTTGAGGAAGCCCATGGTCTGCCGGGGCGAGAACGCCTCCGCGCACAGCCGGTCGATCACCGCCAGATAGCTGTCGACCTCCTCCTGCTTGTCCAGGTAGAGGGCGCTGGTCAGCTGCTCCAGGTAGACGATGTCCGGCAGGTCCGGCTCCTGGAACCGCAGGATGGTGATCGGTCCGCCCGCCGCAGCGAGGCCACCGACGGCGAACGGCGCCACCTGGAGCGTCACATTGGGACGCTGGGCGGCCTCCAGCAGCAGCTCGAACTGAGCCCGCATCATCGCCGAGTCGCCCAGCGGCCGACGCAGCGACGCCTCGTCCATCACCGCCCAGAGGCGCGGCGCACCCGGGGTCTCCAGCAGCTGCTGACGCTTCATCCGCAGCTCGACCCGGCGCTCCACCTCGCGCAGCGAGGCCCTGGGGTGGCCCAGCCGGACGACCGCGCGGGCGTACTCCTCGGTCTGCACCAGACCCGGGACGAACTGGACCTCGTAGGTCCGGATGACCGAGGCCGCCTCCTCCAGGCCGATGTGCGTCTCGAACCAGCCCGGCAGGATGTCACCGTACTGGTTCCACCAGCCCGGTGTACTGGCCTGCCGGGCCAGCGCGAGGAAGTCCGTCCGCCGCGTCTCGCCGACGACGCCGTACAGGGTGAGCAGGTCGGAGACGTCCCGGTCCTTGAAGCCCACCCGCCCCAGCTCCAGGCGGCTGATCTTGGCATGGGAGGCGCGGATGGCGTCCCCCGCCGCCTCACGGCTGATGCCGCGCGACTCGCGCAGCCGGCGCAGCTGCGTACCCAGCACGATGCGCAGCACCGTCGGCCCGCCCCGAGGCTGATCGAGGTAGCGCCTTATGGACGGCTCGCTGCCAGGCCGCATGGCGGTCATACCGACTCCCCTGAGTGACTGCGCGCAGGCACTCAGTCTTCCACTGACGCCCCGTTCGGTACAGCGCTGCCGGGCGCCAGCGCATCGAAGTCGCCGTCCTTCACGCCGCCGATGAACGCGGCGATCTCATCCGGGGTGTAGATGAGGGCCGGCCCCTCCGGGTCGCGGGAATTACGGATCGCGGCGCCGCCGCCGGGGAGCTCGGCAAGCTCCACACAGTTCCCATTGGGGTTGCTGCGGCGGCTCTTCTTCCAGGTCACGCCCTGGATTCGGGTGGCCTGGACACCATTGGGGAGGTGCTGCATCTGAGCTGCTCCTTCATCCTCATGTGCGCGTGCACGTGCATTTGCACTTGCGGCTGTACTTACCGCTGCGCTTACGACTGTAATTGCAGATGTGCTTGCAGCGACAGGGGCGTGGCAGGGATAGTGGTGCGGCAGGCACCGTTCGCGCCGAATGCCCCGAGAGGCTCCACGGAGATCGTGATGACAGCGGATACGGCGATTTACCCGGCCACCGTCCTGCCCACGGGGCCGGACGACGACCGGACCAACGCCGGAACCTTTGCCACCTGCGCACTCAGCGGTGACGTCCTGGCGGCCGGGGTGGCCCGGCACTTCACCCGGTCGACCCTGTGCGGCTGGGAGATGGACGCCCTCGTCGACAATGTCGAGGTGATCGTGTCCGAAATGCTGTCCAATGCCATCCGGCATGGTTTGACCGGCTCCCGCGACCTGGCCGTGGCCGGCACACCCAATCTGGTCGGGCTGGGACTGCTGCGCCGGGGCCGGACCGTCGTCTGCGCCGTCTCCGACCCCAGCACCGATGTACCGGTCGTCAGGGAGCCCGACTACTTCTCCGAATGCGGGCGCGGACTGCACCTCATCGACTCGCTCAGCGAGTCCTGGGGCTGGACCCCGCCCAACCACGCCGGCAAAGCCGTCTGGGCGACCGTCAGCGCCTCCGACTGCGGCTGAGCCGCCCTCCCTGCGGGTGACCGCCGGGACCGGGCCCGGCGGGGGTGCGACGCCCCGCTCCCCCCGCGTGCGACGGTGCGGACATGAGCCGTCCCGCCCTCACCGCCCTGCTGCCGGTGCTGCTGGCAGCCATCGTCTGCATCACCCAGGCCCCGCCGGCGGCCACTCCCGACCTGGACGCACCCGGTGACACGGGGGCGTGGACCGAGTCCGATCCCCCGGCGCCGCGCCCGCACGCCGCCCCGGCGTCCGCCCCCGCCCCGCCGCAGCCGCACCGGACCCACACCCCGGCCAAGCAGCCCGCCAACCACCCCCACCCGGTCCGGCACACTCCCCCGGCCCGGCACACACCCGCGACCCAGCACAGCCCCACGGCCCCGCACAGCCCCACAGCCGAGCAGACCACTCCGGCCCCGCCGTCCCGCACACCGAGCAGCGTCCCCTCGCACACGCCCGGCATCCCGAGCGGACCGGCGGGCACCCCCGCCCCGACCGCCACCCCCGCCCGTACGCCGAGCAGCACCGCCGAACCGACCCAGCCCGCCCGTACGCCCAGCACCCCGCCCCCCGGGCCGGTGCCCGCCCCCACCCCGCCGGCGGACACCGACCCCCAGCCCATCCCGGAGTCGGCCCAGCAGGCGTCACCCGCCGCGTACTCCTCGCGGGCACCGCAGCGGACCCTGCGACCGGGCGTGATGTGCACCGTGGGCGCCGACTCCGGGCGGCTGCCCGGCGGGCTGCTGCCGCTCTGTCGGAGCCTCTATGGCAGCTGAGTGCGCGGTGCGGGGGCGGCCCGGCTCAGCGCCAGCGGTAGCGCAGCCGCAGGTGGTCCACGACCAGGCCGAAGCGGGCCCGGTCCAGGGCACAGGCCTCGCGGCGCATGCCGGCGGGGTGCACCCGCAGCACCCGGTCGAGGGCGACCCAGGAGTCGCGGCCCGAACCGTCCCAGGGGCCCGAGCCGATGGGCACCCAGTCGCGGTCGCCGTCGTGGGACTTGCTGGACAGCATCACGGCCAGCAGGGTGCCGCCGTGTTCGCGGGCGACGACCAGGACGGGGCGGTCCTTGCCCCGGCCGTCGTGCTCCTCGTAGGGCACCCAGGTCCAGACGACCTCGCCCGGGTCGGGGTCGCCGTCGTGGTCCGGCGCATAGCTGGTGCGTACCGGCCCGACCCCGGCCGGCTCGACCTCCACCGTGGCGGACGCCCCGGAGCGGCCGGGGAACTCGGACTCGCTGCTGATCATCTCGGTCACGCGCACAGGGTAGCGGGCCCCCTCCGGGCAACCGGCCGGCCCCGATGGGGGGTTGGGAGGGGGTGATGTGGGAGGGGTGATGCGGGAGGGGGTGATGCGGGAGGGGGTGATGCGGGAGGGGTGATGCGGGAGGGGGTGATGCGGGAGGGGGTGATGCGGGAGGGGGTGATGCGGGAGGGGGTGATGCGGGAGGGGGTGATGCGGGAGGGGTGATGCGGGAGGGGGTGATGCGGGAGGGGGTGGCGCGGGAGGGGGTGGCGCGGGAGGGGTGGCGCGGGGGGGGGGGGGGGGGGGGGGGGGGGGGTGGCGCGGGAGGGGGTGGCGCGGGAGGGGGTGGCGCGGGAGGGGGTGGCGCGGGAGGGGGTGGCGCGGGAGGGGGTGGCGCGGGAGGGGTGGCGCGGGAGGGGGTGGCGCGGGAGGGGGTGGCGCGGGAGGGGGTGGCGCGGGAGGGGGTGGCGCGGGAGGGGGTGGCGCGGGAGGGGGTGGCGCGGGAGGGGGTGGCGCGGGAGGGGGTGGCGCGGGAGGGGGTGGCGCGGGAGGGGGTGGCTCAGGTGGGGGTGGCGCGGCGGTGCGTGGGCGGGAGCGGGGAGGCGGCGGCTCAGGTGGGGGTGGCGCGGCGGGCGACGCGGAGGAGGTGGAGGGCGGGGTCGGGGAGGCGGGTGCCGGTGGGCCAGACGGCGCGGAGGGTGCGGGAGAGGGGTAGCCCCTCGTCGTGCGGGACCTCGACCAGGCGGCCGTCGGCGAGGTCCTGGCGGACGGCGAGTTCGGAGAGGACGGCCGGGGCGGCTCCGGCGAGTGCGGCGGCGCGCAGCGGGGCGGTGGAGCCGAGTTCCAGTACCGGCACCTGGGGCCCGTGCCAGGGGCGGAGCGCCCGTTCCAGGGTCTCCCGGGTGCCGGAGCCGGATTCGCGCAGCAGCAGCGGGGTGGCGGCGAGTTCCTCGCCGGTGACGGGTCGGCGGCGGCGTGCCCAGGGATGGCCGGGGGCGGCCACGATGACCAGCCGGTCGCGGCCGACCGGGGCGGCGGTGAGGTCCGGCGGCGTCCAGGGGCCCTCGATGAAGCCCAGGTCCGTCTCCCCCCGGCGCAGTGCCTGGACCACCTGGTGGCTGTTGGCGACCCGCAGCGCCACATGGATGTGCGGGTCGGCCTCGCGCAGCGCGGCCAGCCAGCCGGGCAGCAGATGTTCGGCCAGGGTGAGGCTGGCGGCCACCTTGAGGCTGCCCTGCTGCTGGGCCCGGAGCGCGGCGACGCCCTCGACCAGGGTCTCGGCCTGGTCGAGCAGCCTGCGGGCCCAGTCGGTGACGACCTGCCCGGCGGGCGTGAGCTGCGATCCGGTGGTGGCGCGGACCAGCAGTTGCAGGCCCAGCCGCCGTTCCAGGGTGCGCATCCGCTCGCTGGCGGTGGGCTGGCTGATGCGCAGGCGGGCGGCGGCCTGACCCAGGCTGCCGGTCTCGGCGACGGCGACCAGCAGTTGCAGCGCGCCCAGGTCGGGCAGTCGGCCGGGGGCGGGTGCGGAGCCGCCTTCGGAATGGTCTCTGGCCATAGGGCAACCCTATGACGTCCCAGGTGATCACCGGCTACCGGCCGCCGACCGCCGGGCGGAGGGTCGTGGGTATGACGACCACGCCGTATCGGCCCAGCGCAACGGAGCTGCCACCCCTCCCGGAGCAGCCCCTCCCGGAGCAGCCGCGCCCGGTGGTCCGTCTGCTGCCGGGGCTGGCCGCTGCCGCGCTGGCCGTCTGTGCGGCCCTGGCGGTCAACCGGCTGCTGCCGTCGCTGGCCGTGCTGACGGCGGCGGTGGTGCTGGGCGTGGCGGCGGCCAACCTGCGGTGCGGGCGGCTGCGGCTGCTGCCGGCGGCGACCCGGCCGGGGCTGGAGTTCGCCGGGCGGCGGGTGATGCGGGCGGGGGTGGTGCTGCTGGGGCTGAAGCTGGCGCTGGGCGATGTGCTGGGCCTGGGGTGGCCGACGCTGGCCGTGGTGGTGGCCGTGGTGGCCGCCACCTTCTTCGGTACCCGGTGGCTGGGGCACCGCCTCGGGCTGCCGGGCGACCAACCGCTGCTGATCGCCGCCGGGTTCTCCATCTGCGGCGCCTCGGCCGTCGCCGCCGTGAACGGGGTGACCGAGAGCGAGGATGACGACGTGGTCACGGCGGTCGCGCTGGTCACCCTCTGCGGCAGCCTGGCCATCGCGGTACTGCCGTTGCTGCACCACCCGCTGGGTCTGACCGACCTTCAGTTCGGCCGGTGGGCGGGGGCCAGCGTCCATGATGTGGGGCAGGTGGTGGCCGTCGGGCAGACCGCCGGGCCTGCTGCGCTGGCGCAGGCGGTGGTGGTGAAGCTGATGCGGGTGGCCCTGCTGGCGCCGATCGTCGCGGGGACGGCCCTGGTACGGCGCCGCTCCCGCCCGGCGGTGTCCGGGCGCCGCCCGGCCGTGGTGCCGCTCTTCGTGGTGGGCTTCCTGGCCATGGTGGCGCTGCGCAGTACCGGGGCGGTCCCGGCGGGTTGGCTGGCGGCGGCGGCCCGGCTGGACGAGGTACTGCTGGCTGCGGCGCTGTTCGGGCTGGGCAGCGCGGTGGATGTCCGCCGCCTGGTCCGCACGGGCGGCCGGGCCCTGCTGGTGGGCCTGGCCTCCTGGCTGCTGATCGCCACCGTCGCCTACGCCGGCGTACGGCTGACGACCTGACGACGGGGATGGCCCCGGCGGCCGTGGGGGGCGGCCGGGGCCGGGGGGGTCAGCGGGTTTCGGTGACCTTGGCGAGGGCGCGGGGGGCGTCGGGGTCCTGGCCGCGCGCGATGGTGACCTCGTAGGCGAGCCGCTGGAGGGGCAGGATCTCCAGGATCGGCTGTACCTCCTCGGGGACGCCGGGCGGCAGGGCGAACCCGGCGGAGGCGGCGTCCACCTGGTCCTGGGGGCCGATGACGACCAGGTCGGCGCCTCGGCCGCGAAGCCGGTCCAGGACCGGCTGGAGCGCCTCGCCGCCCTTGCCGTCGGGCACGATGGCGATCACCGGGGAGACGTTGTCCACCATGGCCAGCGGCCCGTGCAGCAGGTCGGCGCCGGAGAACGGGGAGGCCGGGATGTAGGTGGTCTCCATGAGCTTGAGCGCCGCCTCGCGGGCGGTCGGGTAGCCGTAGCCGCGCGAGGTGAGCACCAGCCGCTGGGCGAAGCGGTAGCGCTCGGCCAGCTTGCGCACCTCGTCCTGGCGGGCCAGGACGGCGGCGGCCAGCTCCGGGAGGTCCTTGGCGGCGGCCCCGTCGCCCCCGCGCAGGCCCTCCACGAAGAGGTAGAGGGCGAGCAGTTCGGCGGTGTACGTCTTGGTGGCCGGCAGCGCCTTCTCCGGACCGGCCAGGACGTCGATGTGGTACTCGGAGACCTCGGCCAGCGGGGAGCCGGGGTTGTTGGTGACGGCCAGCGTGATGGCCCCGGCCTCCCGGGCGGCCCGGGTGGAGGCCACCAGGTCCGGTGAGCCGCCGGACTGGCTGACGGTGATCACCAGGCAGTCGGTGAGGTCCTGCCTGGCGCCGTACGCCGTGGTGGTGGACATCGAGGTGAGACCGGCCGGCTTGCCCAGCAGGACCTCGACCAGGTACTTGGCGTACAGCGCCGCATTGTCGGAGGTGCCGCGTGCGGTGAGCAGGACGAAGCGGGGACTGCGGGCCGCGATCTCGGCGGCGGTCTCGCGGATGCGGGGCGCGCCCTCGTCGAGGATGCGCCGCAGGACGGCCGGCTGCTCGGCCATCTCCCCCGCCATGAGGTGTCCCGGGACGGGGACGGAGCCGGGGGTGACGGCGTGCGTGTCGGACATCTGGTGGGCCTCCAGAGAAGGTGGTTCTACCCCAGCGCGGGCGGCTGCCCGGTGAGGACCTCTACGGCGGCCAGTCCGCACACACGGGCCGCACCATGGGTGGCGATGTGCAGTGCCCCGACCGGCGGCGCCTGGGGGACGCCCATCTCGACGACGATCGCGTCGGGGCGGGCGGCCAGCAGGCCCTCCAGTGCGGCAGCCATCCAGGCGTGCCGATGCACATCGCGTACTACCAGCACGATCCTACGGTCCTGGGCTGCGGCCAGGACAGCGGCCACCAGGGCGGGCAGCCGCTCCGGGGCGGCGTCGGCCGGGCCGAAGCTCTCGGCCCGGGTGCCGGGGAAGCGGGCGGCGAGCATCCCGGCGACGCCCCAGGGGGTCTCCGCGCCGACCGCGATATTGGCCACCGGGGAGAAGGACGCGACGTACGGGCGCTCGGTGACCGGCGGGCAGTACTGGCCGGGGGCGCGGACCACCCGCAGTGCGCGGCGGGCGGCGCGCAGGCCGATGGCGAGGTCGGGTTCGGTGCGGTCGGCGCCGGCGCCGCCGTCCCGGGCCCAGGCGCCGAGCCGGCGGACCCGGTCGGCGGCCTCGGCCAGCCGCTGCTCGGGGATACGGCCGGCGCGCACCGCCGCCACGATGGCGCCCTGGAGGTGCAGCACGGTCTCCTCGTCGGCCAGACCGCCGCCGACGCAGATCGCGTCCGCGCCGGCGGCGAGGGCCAGAACGGTCCCCTCCGCCGTTCCGTAGGTGTCGGCAATCGCCCCCATCTCGATGCCGTCGGTGACGATCAGGCCGTCGTAGCCGAGTCCGCCGTCCTCGGGGCGGGCGCGCAGCAGGTCGTGCAGCACGGCGCGGCTGAGGGTGGCGGGGTGGTCGGTGTCCAGCGCGGGGACGACGATATGGGCGGTCATCACGGCCTTGGCACCGGCCTGGATGGCGGCCTTGAAGGGCACCAGGTCGCGGGAGTGCAGCAGGTCCACGTCGGCGTCGACCACCGGCAGGCCGAGGTGGGAGTCGACGGCGGTGTCGCCGTGGCCGGGGAAGTGCTTGGCGCAGGCGGCGACGGCGGCGGACTGGAGTCCTTCCACCCAGGCGGCGGTGTGCCGGGCGCACAGTTCGGGGTCGGCGCCGAAGGAGCGGACGCCGATGACCGGGTTGCCGGGGTTGGAGTTGACGTCGGCGGACGGCGCCCAGTTGTAGTTGACGCCACAGGCGGCCAGGGCGCGGCCCAGTTCGCGGGCGACGTCGCGGGTGAGGGCCGGGTCGTCGATGGCGCCGAGGGCGAGGTTGCCGGGCCAGGAGGAGCCGGAGCCGGCCTCCAGCCGGGTGACGTCGCCGCCCTCCTCGTCGATGGCGACGAGGATGTCGGGGTTCTCCTCGCGCAGGGCGGCGGTCAGCGCGGAGAGCTGCCGCTGGTCGGTGACATTGCGGGCGAAGAGGGCGACGGAGCCCAGTCCGGCCGCCAGGTGGCGGCGGAGCCAGTCGGGCGGGGTGGTGCCGACGAAGCCGGGCTGAAGGACCGTCAGCGCGTCGCGGTGCAGCGAGTCGGCGCCCTGCGCGGTCGGGATGAGGATGCTCACGGCAGTGGTCAGCCCTTCACGGCGCCGGACGTCAGGCCGCCGACGGCCTTGCGCTGGAGGAAGAAGAAGACGATCAGGACCGGGATGGCGAAGAGGGTGGAGGCGGCCATGGTGGCGCCCCAGTCATTGCCCACATTGGTCTGGAACTGGGTCAGCCAGAGCGGCAGGGTCTGCGCCTCGGCCTGCTTGTTGAGGACCAGGACCAGGGGGAACTCGTTCCAGGCGGTGATGAAGCCGAAGAGCGAGGTGGACATCAGCCCGGGGGCCAGCAGCGGGAAGATCACCTTGATGAACGCCTGGGTGCGGGTGCACCCGTCGACCATCGCCGACTCCTCCAGCTCCCGGGGGACGGCCGCGATGAAGCCGCGCAGCGTCCAGATGGTGAAGGGCAGCACCATCATCATGTAGAAGATCGTCAGCGGCAGCAGGTGGTTCAGGAAGTCGGCGTCGCGGACGATCATGTAGACGGAGATCGTCATGACCTCCCAGGGCGCCATCTGCGCCAGCATGATCACCACGATGAAGGACTTGCGGCCCTTGAACCTCATCCGGGCGATGGCGAACGAGGCGAGCAGCGCGATCAGCAGCGAGGCGACGACCGCCGACAGGGTCACGGTGAAGCTGTTGCGCACCATGGTCCAGAAGCCGGCGGTGGCCACGGCCGTGCTGAAGTGCGAGAAGGTGCCGTCCAGCGGCAGGAAGACGGGCGTCTTGCTGATGATGTCCAGGTCCCGCTTGAAGGACGTCGAGACCATCCAGTAGACGGGGAAGACGAAGAACACGAAGAGGACGGCGGCCAGCGCATTGGGCCAGATGCGTCCTGCCAGGGAACGCCTCACAGCTCGTCCTCCTGCTTGACGATGATGCGGAAGTAGTAGGCCATCACGACCAGCAGGATCAGGATGGTGAGCATCGAGATGGCGGCGCCCATGCCGAAGTGCTGGTTGCCGAAGCCCTCGATGTAGGCGTAGACGGGGAGCGTCTCGGTGGACCGCTCGGGGCCGCCGCCGGCGATGGCGAACACCTGGGTGAACGCCTTGAAGACCCAGATGACCTCAAGGAACGTGGTGGAGAGGAAGAACGGCTTCAGCACCGGGAAGGTCAGCTGGGTGAAGATCCGCCCCGCCCCGGCGCCGTCCATCCGGGCCGCCTCGTAGAGCTCCTTGGGGATGGTGGTGAGGCCCGCGTACATGTTGAACGCCACAAAGGGGATCGAGCCCCAGACGATCAGCAGGGTGATCACCGAGAAGGCGGAGAGCTGGGTGCTCATCCAGTTGTACTCGGCCATGCTGTGCCAGCCGAGCTTGTCCAGGAACCAGTTGACGACGCCGTACTGGGAGTCGAACAGCCAGGTGAAGACGGTGGTGGAGGCCACGATCGGCATCGCCCAGGCGAGGATCAGACCGATCGAGAGCAGCAGCCGCATGCCCTTGCCGAGCCGGTTCAGCAGCAGCCCGACCAGGGTGCCGCCGACCATGATCAGGGCGACGTTGGCCAGCGTGAAGACGAGCGAGCGCAGCGCCGTGTGCCAGAACTCGCTGCTGGAGAGGACCGCCTGGTAGTTCTCGGCACCGTTCCACTCGGTGAGGTGCTGGATGAACTGCCGCATGTTGAGGTTCTGGAACGACAGCAGCAGGTTCTTGAGCAGCGGGTAGCCGAGCAGCGCCACGGTGGCCAGCACGGCCGGGAGCAGCAGCAGATAGGGGGTGCTTCTGGTGAGCAGGCCGGCGCCGCCCCCGGTGGGCTTGCGTCTGCGTCCGCCGGTGCGCTGGTCGGCCGGCGCGGCGGCCGGTTGCCTGCCGGAGGAGCGTGGCTGCACCCGCTCCGCATCCAGAGCCATGTGGTTCTCTCTTCTCTCTGCCCTGCGCCGTGCTGCTGGCGTGGCGGCGCCGTCCGCCGGCTCACCTGGCGGTGAGCGGGCGGACGGCGCCGCGTGGTGTCACTGCTTCTGCGACAGCCGCTTGTTGATCTCGTCGTCGTACTTCTTGGCCGTGGCCGCGTAGTCCTTGCCCTGGAGGACGGCGGTCATAAAGCCCTTGATCGGGTTGGGGTCGTTCTCCACGGCGGCCCACTCCGGGATGCTCGGGGTGGTGGCGCCGGAGGCGGACGCCTCGATGGCGGCGACGGCGAACGGGTTGTCACTGGCCTGGGAGTTGAGCGACGGCCGGTTGGGGATGATCCCGGCCTCCTTGGCCATCTGGCCCTCGAACTGGTCGGAGAGGGCCAGCTTCAGGAAGCCCTTGGCCAGCTCGGGGTTCTTGCTGTTCGCCGAGATGGCCAGGTTGGAGCCGCCGAGGAAGACACCGGAGGGCTTGCCGGCCTGCTTGCCCGGCAGCGCGAAGTAGCCGATGTCGTCCTTGAGGGCGGCGTTCTTGGCGACCGCGCCGCCGGCCTCCCAGCCGAGGCCGATCATCGCGCCGATGTCGCCCTTGGCGAAGACGTCGGACTGCTGCGGGGTCGCCTCGTCCTTGTCCTTGGGGGCCTTGCTGAAGCTCTGGAGCTTGGCGTAGGTGTCGAAGCCGGCCTTGGCGGCGGGGCTGGAGAGCGCGCCGACCCACTTGTCGCCCTGGAGCTGGGCGATCGAGCCGTTCTCGCTGATCACCAGGCCGAAGTAGGTGTACCACTCCTGGCCGGGCAGGTAGAGGGCCTGGCTGACGCCGGGGGTCTTGTTGAGCTTCTCCAGGTCGGCGTAGAACTCGTCCAGGCTCTTGGGGGTGTCCTTGATCCCGGCCTTGGCCCACAGCTTCTTGTTGTAGATCACCACGCGGTTGGTGAAGTACCACGGGGCGGCGTACTGCTTGCCGTCGTAGACGGCCGCCTTGTTGAGGTTCTCCGCCCAGTCGTCACCGCCGAGCGACGCCTTGTCGGCGGTGAGGTCCAGCAGGCCGCCGGTGGCCGCGTAGCCGGCGGTCTGGGTGTTGCCCATCTCCAGGACGTCCGGCGGGTTCTCCTCGGAGAGGGCGGTGGTGACCTTCTGGCCGATGCCGTTCCACTGCTGGACCTCGACCTTGAGCTTGGCGCCCGGGTACTGCTTCTCGAAGGCGGCGGTCAGGTCCTTGGTCCACCCGTCGGGGTTGGAACCGCTCATGAACCAGACGGTGAGGGTCTTGCCGCTGTAGTCGGACGCCTTCGCGCTGGACTTGCCCGAGTCACCGGACTTGGGCTTGTCACCGTCCGAACTACACGCCGCGATACCGACCACCATGGCCGCGACACCGACTGCCGCGATGAGCTGACGCTTCACGCCATCCTCCTGGATGCCCGAGGTTTCCCCCGCCACGGGCGGCGACGACCTTCGGTGGCAAGGTGAGGGAGTCGCTGGGCCCGACATGGTTCGGGGACTATGCTGTGCGCATTGGTTTAGACCAATGCCTTGGAGCTTGGCCTAGACCAATGACAGTGTCAACGCCTCGGCGGGAATCGGCGGCAGCCGTTACCAAGCCGACATCCGGCCAACGTCATCACGTGATGCGCCGGACCCTGGCACGGCGAGAACATGCCACCATGAGTGCTGACAGGACGCGGAGGACCAGGTGACGGCAGCAGGTCAGGGAGTGACAGCGGCGATGACCACCGAAGCGGAACCCGGAGAGCCGCCGACCGCGACACCGGCGCCCGAGGTCGCGGAGGTCGCGGAGGTCCCGGAGATCGCGGACCGGCCTGCCGCACGGGTGCCCAAGTACTACCGGTTGAAGAAGCACCTGCTGGAGATGACCGACACCCTCCCGGCCGGCACACCGGTGCCGCCGGAGCGCACCCTGGCCGCCGAGTTCGACACCTCCCGCACCACCGTGCGCCAGGCCCTCCAGGAGCTGGTGGTCGAGGGCCGCCTGGAGCGCATCCAGGGCAAGGGCACCTTCGTCGCCAAGCCCAAGGTCGCCCAGGCGCTGCAACTGACCTCCTACACCGAGGACATGCGCGCCCAGGGGCTGGAGCCCACCTCCCGGCTGCTGGAGGTCGGCTACATCACCGCCGACGACCGGCTCGCCGCGCTGCTGGACATCAAGCCCGGCGGCCGGGTGCTGCGCATCGAGCGGCTGCGGCTGGCCAACGGCGACCCGATGGCCATCGAGGCGGCCCATCTGTCCGCCAAGCGCTTCCCGGCGCTGCGCCGCAACCTGGTGAAGCACAGCTCGCTGTACGCCGCGCTGCGGGAGGTCTACGACGTCACCGTGGCCGAGGCCGAGGAGACCATCGAGACCTCGCTGGCCACACCCCGCGAGGCGGCCCTGCTCGGCTCGGACGTCGGCCTGCCGATGCTGCTGCTCTCCCGGCACTCGTACGACGCGGCCGGCGAGCCGGTGGAGTGGGTCCGCTCCCTCTACCGGGGCGACCGCTACAAGTTCGTGGCCCGCCTCAAGCGGCCCGAGTAGGACCCGCGCGGGCGGAAACGCCCACGTGGCATATGTCCGGTTCCGTTCCATCACTACGGGGGATTTCGGCCAGGCATTGATGACATGAACAGCGCGATGACCTAGATTCCGGCCGTCAGACCTGCCGATCGCCCGTGGCGTCGCTCGGCGGGCACGGGGGGTGACCTCCGTGTCGCGGCGCCACGGGTGCTCCCGACGCCGGAGCCGCTCATGACCGAGACACCGCAGGCCCAGGCACCGCCGGGCCGCCTTCCGATCGTCACCCCCTCCCGGGTGGCGGCCGGGCTCTGCCTGGCCGCACCGTTCGTCGCCACGCTGTGGGTCTCCTCGTACGCCCGGACCGGGCCGGAGCTCGGCGGGGTGCCCTTCTTCTACTGGTACCAGCTGCTCTGGGTGCCGATCTCCACCGTGCTGACCTTCACCGCCTATCTGCTGGTCCGCCGTGAGGCGCGGCAGCGCAAGGCACTGCCCGGGGGTGACGGGCAGTGAAGGACGGCGTCAACACCCCGGCCCTGGTCGTCTTCGCGCTCTTCTTCGCCGCGGTCACCGTGCTGGGCTTCCTGGCGGCGCGCTGGCGCCGGGCCGACAATGCGCTCCACCTGGACGAGTGGGGGCTGGGCGGCCGGTCCTTCGGCACCTGGGTCACCTGGTTCCTGCTGGGCGGCGACCTCTACACCGCGTACACCTTCGTCGCCGTCCCGGCGCTGGTCTACGGCGCGGGGGCGGCCGGGTTCTTCGCGGTGCCGTACACGATCATCGCCTATCCGCTGGTCTTCGTCTTCCTGCCCCGGCTCTGGTCGGTCTCGCACCGGCACGGCTATGTCACCCCGGCCGACTTCGTACGCGGACGCTATGGCTCGCGCGGGCTGTCGCTGGCGGTGGCGCTCACCGGCATCCTCGCCACCATGCCGTACATCGCGCTGCAACTGGTCGGCATCCAGGCCGTGCTGGATGTGCTGGGGGTGGGCGGCGGCGCCGACGCCAACTGGTTGGTCAAGGACCTGCCGCTCTTCATCGCCTTCGCGGTGCTGGCCGCCTACACCTACTCCTCCGGCCTGCGGGCACCGGCGCTGATCGCCTTTGTCAAGGACACCCTGATCTATCTGGTGATCATCGTCGCGGTGATCTACATCCCGATCCGGCTGGGCGGCTACGGCCGGATCTTCGACTCCGCCGCGCAGAAGTTCTCCACCGTCAACCCGGCCACCGGCAAACCGCTGGGCGCGCTGGTCAGCGCCCCCAACGCCCAGTGGGCATACGCCACGCTGGCGCTGGGCTCGGCGCTGGCGCTCTTCATGTACCCGCACTCGGTGACCGGCGCGCTGGCCGCCAAGTCGCGGGACACCGTCCGCCGCAACACCGCCATCCTGCCCGCCTACTCGCTGATGCTGGGCTTCCTGGCGCTGCTGGGCTTCATGGCCATCGCGGCCGGCGTCGGCTCCGGGGTCAAGGGCTACAACGCGCAGTTGGCGGTGCCGCAGCTCTTCGAGGACATGTTCCCCGACTGGTTCGCCGGTGTGGCCTTCGCCGCCATCGGCATCGGGGCCCTGGTACCGGCGGCGATCATGTCCATCGCCGCCGCCAACCTCTTCACCCGCAACGTCTACAAGGAGTTCCTGAAGCCGGACGCCACCCCGGCGCAGCAGACCCAGGTCTCCAAGCTGGTGTCGCTGGTGGTCAAGGTGGGCGCGCTGGCCTTTGTGCTCACCATGGACAAGCAGTTCGCCATCAATCTGCAACTGCTGGGCGGCATCTGGATCCTGCAGACCTTCGTCTCCATCGTGGCCGGGCTCTTCACCCGCTGGTTCCACCGCTGGGCGCTGCTCGCCGGCTGGGCGGTCGGCATGGGGTACGGCACCTGGAAGGCGTATGGCATCGCGTCGCCCACCACCCGGCACTTCGGCGGCAGCTCCGCCGCGATCCCGGTGATCGGCGAGATCGGCTACCTCGGCCTCACCGCCTTCGTCCTCAACCTGCTGGTCGCCGCAGTGCTGACGCTGGTGCTGCGGGCCTTCGGGGCGCCCGAGGGCGCGGACGAGACCGTGCCCGCCGACTACACCGCCGAGGCCGGCGAGCCCCGCGTGGTGGAGGAGAAGCCCCTGGCCGCCCCGGCGGGCTGACCACTCCGGCTGCGCACCGGCCGCCGCCTCCGCGACACTGGGGGCGGCGGTCTGGTCGGCGCGGCACGCTCGGAGGGGGCAGCGATGGGGTACGAGGGGCGGCTGCCGGCCGCGCTGGTCGCCGTACGGCACGGCGAGTCCACCGCCAACGCGGCATTCGCCGCCGCCGAGGCGGCCGGTGCCACCGAGGTGGCCATCACCAGCCGGGACGCCGACATCCCGCTCACCCCGCTCGGCCGGCGGCAGGCCGCCGCGCTCGGCCGCAGGATGGCCGCGCTGCCGGCCGGGCAGCGGCCGCAGAGCGTCTGGTGCTCCCCGTACGAGCGGGCCCGGCAGACCGCCGGGGAGATCCTCGCCGAGCTGGGCAGCACCTCGGGCAGCGGGCCGGGCAGCGCGCCGGGCAGCGCGCCGGGCGACGGGCCGGGCAGCACGTCGAGCGGCGGGCTGCCGGTGCGGTACGACGAGCGGCTGCGCGACCGGGAGCTGGGCGTCCTGGAGATGCTCACCGCCGCCGCGATCGACGCCCGGCACCCGGCGGAGGCGGCCCGGCGGCGCAGGCTCGGCGAGCTCTACTACCGGCCGCCGGGCGGCGAGTCCTGGGCCGATGTGGCGCTGCGGCTGCACAGCCTGCTGGCCGACCTGGCCGAGCGGGAGGCCGGGCGGCGGGTGCTGCTGGTCTGCCATGACGCGGTGGTGCTGATGCTGCGTCACATCCTGGAGGAGCTGGACGAGTCCGCACTGCTCGCGGTGCACCGGGCGGAGGGGCCGCTGCGCAACGCCTCGGTGAGCGAGTGGCGACTGCGGGACGGGCGGCTGCGGCCGGTCTGCTTCAACGACACCGCGCATCTGGCCTGAGCCCTCAGTCCACCGGGGACGGCCCCCGGAAGGTCCGCCGGTAGGCCAGCGGCGTGGTGCTCAGCCACTTCCCGAAGTGGTGCCGCAGCGCCGCCGCGTTGCCGAATCCGGTGGCGGAGGCGATGGCGTCCACCGTCTCGTCGGTGGACTCCAGCATCCGCTGGGCCTGGAGCAGCCGCTGGCCGACCAGCCAGCGGTGCGGGGTGGTACCGGTCTCCTGCTGGAAGCGCCGGGCGAAGGTGCGCGGCGACATATGGGCGCGCGCCGCGAGCCGGTCCACCGTGGCCTCCTGGTCGAGATGGTGGCGCATCCAGTCCAGCAGCCCGGCCAGCGAGTCGCCCTCCGCCTCGGGCAGCGGCCGCTCCACATACTGGGCCTGGCCGCCGTCCCGGTGCGGGGCGACCACCATCCGGCGGGCGATGGCCCGGGCCACCTCGCTGCCCTGCTCCTGGCGGACGATGTGCAGGCAGGCGTCGATCCCGGCGGCGGTGCCGGCCGAGGTGACCACCTGGCCCTCGTCCACATAGAGCACATCCGGCTCCAGGGTGGCCAGCGGGAAGCGGGCGGCCAGGTCGTCCACATGCCGCCAGTGGGTGGTGCAGCGGCGGCCGTCCAGCAGCCCGGCGGCGCCCAGCAGATACGCCCCGGAGCAGATGGAGAGCACCCGGGCGCCCCGCTCCACGGCCTGCCGCAGCCCCAGCAGCAGCTCCGGCGGGTAGCCCTCGCGGCGGTGGGAGGCGACCGAGATCACCAGGTCGGCGGAGGCCAGCCGCTCGGGCCCATGCGGGACGTCGATGGTGAACCCGGCATGGGTGCGGATCGGGCCGGGCCGGTCGGAGGCCACCGCGAAGTCGTACACCGGCAGCCCCTGCTCGCTGCGGTCCAGCCCGAAGACCTCGCAGGCCACCCCCAGTTCAAAGGGGTGCGCCTCCTCCAGAACCACCACCACGACGTCCTTCAGCATGGCGCCCAGCCTCCCCGATGGCAGGATTTCGCGCAAGAGTGGCACCACTGCCACTCGATGCACATGCATAGAAGCCCCAGAGTGGAGCCATGGAGACCACACTCGCCATCCTGGCCACCGTGGGCGGCTTCGGCCTGCTCGGCCTGCTCGTCGGACTGGACGCCAGGCATCACCGCACCGTCGGCGGCCACCGCCCCGGCGGCTACCCGCAGGACCCCGCTCCCGGCGACTGCCCTGCCAACCACTGGCGGCCCTCGGTCACACTGGGCGCATGGACATCGTCGTACGGACCGCACACCCGGAGGAGTTCGACCAGGCGGGCCGGATCACGGTCGACGCCTTCGTCGGCGACGGCCACACCCCGGCGGGCGGCGAGTACGCCCGACGCCTCCTCGACACCCGCACCCGTGCCGCTGAGGCCGAACTCCTCGTCGCCGTCGACCCCGGCGCCGGAGGGACACTCCTCGGCTGCGTGACCTTCGCCCTCCCCGGCACCCCCTGGGCGGACATCGCCCGACCCGACGAGGGGGAGATCCGGATGCTGGCGGTGGCGCAGGCGGCGCGCGGCCGAGGCGCCGGCGAAGCCCTCGTCCGGGCGGCCATGGACCGGACCCGCGCACACGGGCTGCCGCGCATGGCGTTCTCCACCGAACCGGGCATGCGGACCGCCCACCGGCTGTACGAGCGACTGGGCTTCCGGCGGGCCCCGGAGCGCGACTGGACGCCCGTCCCCGGCGTCGACCTGTGGGTCTACGCGGCGGTTCTGTGACGCTCCGCACCCTGCCGCTGCACCGACCGGATTCGCCACGCGCCACAAGATGTGGGGGTGCATCACAGCGCCGCCACTAGATGTATGCTCATGTCCGCTGTCGATGCAGGGGAACCCGGTGCGAATCCGGGGCTGCCCCGCAGCGGTGTGCGGGCATCCGCCCGCGAGTCCGGATACCTGCCGACAGCCCGCTTGGCGCACCAGAGAAGGCGCCGAGCGGTGGACGTCCGGGCCTCGCGGGTGGGTCGGGGACGCAGCGCGCGACACCGTGCGGCCGAGAGGCCCCGGGCGTGCGCGAGCGCTCCCTGCCCCGCGTGGTCCCGGTGGCCCTCATGCCGGAGGAGAGAGAGCGCCTTGACCATCGCTGCCCCAGCAGAAGCTGCCTCAGCACTCCTGGACCGGGACGAACCCGGCACCGCGCTGCTGCGGATCCTCACCGACTCCAGTGCCGACCTTCCCCAGGTGGACCCCGGCCGGGTCGCCGCCGCCGCACTGCGCGGCCGGCACGCCGGATCCGACTTCGCCGAGCTGCGCTCCCTCGCCGTGGACGCCGCAGCCGCGCTGATCGCCGACGACCCGCAGTACTCCCGACTGGCCGCCCGGCTGCTCGCCCGGGAGATCGCCGACGAGGCCGTCGGCCAGGGCGCGGTCTGCTTCGCCGCCTCCATCGAGGTCGGCCACCGCGAGGGCCTGATCGGCGACGCCACCGCCGCCTTCGTCGCCCGGCACGCCGCCGCCCTGGACGCCCTGATCGACCCCGAGGGCGACGACCGCTTCGAGTACTTCGGCCTGCGTACCGTCCAGTCCCGCTATCTGCTGCGGCACCCGATCACCCGGCAGGTGATCGAGACCCCTCAGCACTTCCTGCTGCGGGTCGCCTGCGGGCTGACGGTCGGGGAGGGCGAGCAGTCGGTGGCGGAGGTCGCGGAGTTCTACCGGCTGATGAGCCGGCTGGACTACCTGCCCTCCTCCCCCACCCTCTTCAACTCCGGCACCCGGCACCCGCAGATGTCCTCCTGCTACCTGCTGGACTCCCCGCTGGACGAGCTGGACTCCATCTACAACCGCTACGCCCAGATCGCCCGGCTCTCCAAGCACGCCGGCGGCATCGGCCTCTCCTACAGCCGCGTCCGCTCCCGGGGCTCGCTGATCCGGGGCACCAACGGCAAGTCCAACGGCATCGTGCCGTTCCTGCGGACGCTGGACTCCTCGGTCGCCGCCGTCAACCAGGGCGGCCGGCGCAAGGGCGCCGCCTGCGTCTACCTGGAGACCTGGCACGCCGACATCGAGGAGTTCCTGGAGCTGCGCGACAACACCGGCGAGGAGGCCCGGCGCACCCACAACCTCAACCTGGCGCACTGGATCCCCGACGAGTTCATGCGCCGCGTCGAGGCCGACGCCGACTGGTCGCTCTTCTCCCCCTCCGACGTGCCCGAGCTGGTGGACCTCTGGGGCGCCGACTTCGACGCCGCGTACGCCAAGGCCGAGCAGGCGGGCAAGGCCGTCCGCACCATCCCCGCGCGCACCCTGTACTCCCGGATGATGCGCACCCTGGCGCAGACCGGCAACGGCTGGATGACCTTCAAGGACGCCTCCAACCGGGCCGCCAACCAGACCGCGCTGCCCGGCCGCACGGTGCACTCCTCCAACCTCTGCACCGAGATCCTGGAGGTCACGGACGACTCCGAGACCGCCGTCTGCAACCTCGGCTCCATCAACCTCGCGGCGCACCTCGCCGAGAACCCCAGCGGGCTGCTGGACGCGATGGACTGGGAGCGGCTGGACGCCACCGTGCGCACCGCCGTCACCTTCCTCGACCGCGTGGTGGACATCAACTTCTACCCGACCCCGGAGGCGGGCACCTCCAACGCCCGCTGGCGCCCCGTCGGCCTGGGCGCCATGGGCCTCCAGGACGTCTTCTTCCGGCTCCGGCTGCCCTTCGACTCCGCCGAGGCCAAGCGGCTCTCCACGCTGATCGCCGAGCGGATCATGCTGGCCGCGTACGAGACCTCCTGCGACCTGGCGGAGCGGCTCGGCCGGCACGCCGCGTACGGGGAGACCCGGGCCGCGCGCGGGCAGCTGCACGTCGACCACTTCGCCGACGCCGCCCCGCACTGGACCGACCGCTGGAACGACCTGCGCGCCCGCATCGCCGAGACCGGCCTGCGCAACTCGCTGCTGCTGGCCATCGCCCCGACCGCCACCATCGCCTCCATCGCGGGCGTCTATGAGTGCATCGAGCCGCAGGTCTCCAACCTCTTCAAGCGCGAGACGCTGAGCGGGGAGTTCCTCCAGGTCAACCCGTATCTGGTGGCCGACCTCAAGGCCCGCGGCCTGTGGACCGCCGCCACCCGCGACGCGCTGCGCGCCGCCAATGGCTCCGCCCAGGAGATCCCCGGCCTGCCCGCCGACCTGACGGCGCTCTACCGCACCGCGTGGGAGCTGCCGCAGCGCGCCCTGATCGACATGGCCGCCGCCCGCACGCCGTACCTGGACCAGAGCCAGTCGCTCAACCTCTTCATGGCGGCGCCCACCATCGGCAAGCTCAGCTCGATGTACGCCTACGCGTGGAAGTCCGGCCTGAAGACCACGTACTACCTGCGGTCCCGCCCCGCGACCAGGATCGCCCAGGCCGCCGCCGGCACCACCGCCGTCATCCCCGCCCCCACCACGGAGGAGCAGGCCGCCGCCGTCGCCTGCTCCCTGGAGAACCCCGAGTCCTGCGAGGCCTGCCAGTAATGACCACCCAGAAGAACCTGCTCGACCCGGGCTTCGAACTCACCCTCCGTCCGATGCGCTACCCGGCCTTCTACGACCGCTACCGGGACGCCATCAAGAACACCTGGACCGTGGAGGAGGTGGACCTCCACTCCGACGTGGCCGACCTGGCGAAGCTCAGCGACGGCGAGCGGCACCTGCTCGGCCGGCTGATCGCCTTCTTCGCCACCGGCGACTCCATCGTGGCCAACAACCTGGTGCTGACCCTCTACAAGCACATCAACTCGCCCGAGGCGCGGCTCTACCTCTCCCGGCAGCTCTTCGAGGAGGCCGTCCACGTCCAGTTCTATCTGACCCTGCTGGACACCTACCTCCCCGACCCGGAGGACCGCACCGCCGCCTTCGCCGCCGTGGAGAACATCCCCTCCATCCGGGAGAAGGCCCAGTTCTGCTTCCGCTGGATGGACTCCGTCGAGAAGCTGGACTCGCTCCAGACCAAGGCCGACCGCCGCCGCTTCCTGCTCAACCTGATCTGCTTCGCGGCCTGCATCGAGGGGCTGTTCTTCTACGGCGCCTTCGCCTATGTCTACTGGTTCCGCAGCCGGGGCCTGCTGCACGGGCTGGCCACCGGCACCAACTGGGTCTTCCGCGACGAGTCCATGCACATGGAGTTCGCCTACTCGGTGGTGGACACCGTCCGCGAGGAGGAGCCCGACCTCTTCGACGAGGAGATGGGCCGCCAGGTCACCACCATGCTGGAGGAGGCCGTGGAGGCGGAGCTCCAGTTCGCCCGCGACCTGTGCGGCGACGGCCTGCCCGGGATGAACACCGACTCCATGCGGGAGTACCTGGAGTGCGTCGCCGACCAGCGGCTGGTCCGGCTCGGTCTGGCCCCGCGCTATGGCTCGGCCAACCCCTTCGGGTTCATGGAGCTCCAGAACGTCCAGGAGCTGACCAACTTCTTCGAGCGCCGCGTCTCCGCCTACCAGGTCGCGGTCGAGGGCTCGGTCTCCTTCGACGACGACTTCTGACCGTCGCCGGCGGGGCATGACCGACAGGGCAGGAGACAGGAGCGGGGGCGGCCGGACGACCGGCCGCCCCCGCCTGCCCGTCCCGGCTCAGTCGTTGGGGACGGTGGCGTACCGGGGGGTGGACTCGGCCATCTGGCGCAGCGCGTCCTTGCGGTCGCGCTTGGAGAGCCGGTCGATGTAGAGGTAGCCGTTCAGGTGGTCGGTCTCATGCTGGAGGCAGCGGGCGAAGAAGCCGGTGCCCTCGATGCGGATCTCCTTGCCGTCCCGGTCCTGCCCGGTGACGGCGGCGTAGTCGGGCCGGGCCAGGTCGGCGTAGGCGCCGGGGACGGAGAGGCAGCCCTCGGGGGACTCGTCCAGCAGCCGGCGGGAGGCGTCCAACTCCTCCAGCACCGGGTTGACGATGTGTCCGACATGGCGGACGCCCTCGTCGTCGGGGCAGTCGTAGACGAAGACCCGGGTGCCGACGCCGATCTGGTTGGCCGCCAGGCCGACGCCCTCGGCGGCGTACATGGAGACGAACATGTCGTCGATCAGGGAGGCCAGGTCGGCGTCGAAGGCGGTGACGGCCTCACAGGGGCGGTGCAGTACCGGGTTGCCGACGACGGTGATCGGCCGGACCGTGCCCCGGGTGGTGTCCGGCTCCTCGCCGACCACCTTCACCGGCTCCGCCGGGGTCTCGGCCGTCTCGTGCTCGTGCTGCTCCGCCATCGCTGTTCCGCTTCGTCTCTCTGGTGCCGGCAGGGGGTGTGCAGCACCAAGCGTACGGCCCCGGGGCCGGGCGGCGCCCCTTACCTGCACCACGGCGCAGGCAAGGCACCGTGCGCTAGCAGACCTCTTCGAGGTCGCGGTAGGCGCGGGTGCTCGGGCCGGCGGCGGCCCAGCGGTCCAGCAGCGGCCGGACCAGGTCGGCGGGGGCCGCGATGCCGCACTCGCGCTCGGCGATCCAGGAGAGGCCGTCGCCCCGGTGGCTGAGGTGGCTGAGGTGCCCGGGGTGGGCGGCGTCGCCGTCGTCGTGCGGGTCGTGGTGGTCGGCGCTGCCGTCGTCGGTGTCCATCCGGCTCTCCGAGCAGGCCCGGCAGAGCAGCCGTACGGAGGAGGTCCAGTCCTCGGCGGCGTAGCCCGCGTCGGCGACCAGCCGTTCCAGGGCGTCGCGGTCGGGCTCGGTGGCGGCCTGGAGCAGCACCACATGGGTGGGCACCGGTGAGGGGGCCCAGAGCTCGATCTCGTCGAAGACCGGGTAGGCCACGCCGTCGGTGACGCGTTCGCCGTGCGGGGCGCCGTCGTGCAGCACCACCTCGCCCCAGCGGCGGCCGGAGGAGGGCAGCGGGATGGAGAGCACCTCGACCCGGGCCGGGTCCAGCCGGCGGCCCCAGACCACCTCGGACTCACCCTCGGGGGAGAGCCGGACCGGCGTGGTGCCGAAGTCCAGCCGCACCGGGCCCTCTCCGGCGGGCACCCGCAGGCCGTACGCCTGCCAGGCGCGGCGGGCCAGCGGCCAGTCCTGGAGGGCGGTGGCGGCTATCCCGACGTTCCACCAGTCGGGGGCGCCCTGGTCGCGGTCGAGCAGGGCGACGGCGCGCAGCCCTGCGGCGCGCGCCTGCTCCCAGTCGCGGCGGAACTTGTGCAGCAGCGCGAGGTTGTACCAGGAGTCGGAGAGCCACGGCTCCAGGTCGGCGGCCATCACCAGCAGGGCCCCCGCGTCCTCGTAGCGCCCGTTGCCGATGAGCGTGAAAGCCCGGTCGGTCGTCTGCCGCCAGGTGGCGGACGGCCGGTGCCTGGTCCGGTGGAAGATCCTCACGTCATGCCTGCCGATGTCCTCTGGTCGGTCCGTCTGCCGCTGTGCCGTTGCCGTGCTGCCGCTGTGCCGTTGCCGTGCTGCCGCCGGGCCGGTCGTTGCCGGCTCGGTGCCGCCCGCCCGCACAGTACGGCGGGCCGCGCCGGTGCGCTATGCGATAACCGCGAGCAGATCCCCCTCCTGGACCTCGTCGCCCGGCGCCACATCGACCTTGGCCACGGTCCCGGAGGTACCGGCGACCACCGGGATCTCCAGTTTCATCGCCTCCAGGATCACCACCGCCTCACCGGCACGCACCACATCGCCCTCGGAGACTCTGATCTCCCGGACGCTGGCCACCAGTTCCGCCTCTATGCGCTCGCCCATGACGGCTCCTTGCCCGATTCCTCGCCCACGATGCGTCCACACCGCGCGGGCCTCGGCCCGCGGGGGCCTCGTCGTGCTCCTCCCACTCTGTCGCCGCATCCAACCACGCGGAAAGTACCCCGCGCCGGTTACCGCCGGGTTCCCCGGGGGCATCCGCCGGCGCACACCAGGGCGAGCGCCTCGACGACCCGGGGGTCGTACTCGCGTCCGGTGTCCAGTCGCAGCCGCTCCAGCGCCTCCAGCCGCCCGGCCAGCCCGGGGTCGCCGCTGACCAGGTCGTCATAGGCGTTGGCGGCCCGGATGATCCGGGAGGCCGGGGGCAGCCCGGGGTCGCGGGCGCCGTCCGGGGTGCGGTACGGCTCCGCCTGCCGCTCCACGAAACCGGCCACCTCCGGCGGCACCCCGGTGTGCCGGATGACCTCGCTGCCCAGCCGGGCGATCCGGCGCTGCTCGGCCTGCGGCAGCAGCGCGGTGGCGCCGCCGGGGACGGGCTCGACCAGGGAGAGCTGCCCGATGTCGTGCATCAGGGCCGCGCACTCCAGCAGCAGCAGGTCGTGTTCGCGCATGCCGAGCCGGCGGCCGACCGCCCGGGAGAGCGCGGCGACCCGGCGGCTGTGGCCGGGCAGGGTGTAGCCGGCCACCTCGGTGGCGCGGGCCAGCGAGGCGACGCTCTGCCGGTGGGTGGTGCTGGTGGCGCTGTAGCGGCGGAAGGAGAGCTGGGTGAGGAGCAGCGGGGCGGAGAAGACCGGTAGCGCCCAGAGGCCGACCTCGCCCGCGCCGAGGCTGATCACCAGGCCGGTGGCGGCAATCGCCGAGCCGATGCCCAGCAGGGCGCGCAGTTCGTCGCGGAGCGCGGGGCCGAACCGCCGCCCGGTGCGGGCGCTGTGCAGGGCGGCGGCCAGCACCACGTCGCAGAGCGCGGCCAGTACGGCGACGGCGGCCAGCAGCAGGCCGTACTGGGCGCCTCGGGTGGTGATCCGGTCCAGCGCTCCGGAGTTGTAGAGCGGCTGGAAGAGGGTGGCGGCGAAGCCGGTGGTGAGGATGCGGCGGGCGATCTGGTCGGGCTGCGGGGCCCGGCGCCGGGCGGCGTACGGCAGCAGGCCGAGCAGTCCGGCGATGGTGGTCACGGCGACCACCTGGAGGACGCCCTGGTCGGTGGGGAGGCCGCGCAGCGGGCCGAGCAGGGCGTAGGCGAGGGCTCCGGCGGCGCCGATGGGGGCCTGCTCGCGGTCGCCGGGCAGGGTGATCCGGACGGCCTCGCCGACTGCGATCAGGGCGCCGAAGGCGAGTGCGGTGCGTGCTTCGGAGAGCCCTTGGGCGAGCACTCCGGCGGCGGAGACCAGCAGCAGGGTGGCGGCGGCGGCGTGTACGGCGCCCACCGGGTAGCGGTGCACGGGCGCCGCTGGGTGCGGCCGCACGGTCGGCGCGGGCCGGCGGCGCCGGACGGCGCGGTAGAGCGGCCGCCGCACGGCCGGCTGGGCGCTCACCGCTGCCCCGGCGCGGGGGCGGGCACGGAGGCGGAGGTCTGCGCGGGCGTGGGGGCGGGCGAGGGCGGGGCAGGCGTCGGCTCGGGGGGCGGTTCGGGCGCGGGGAGGCCGAGGGGGATGTCGGGGACCTCCCCGGCGTAGCCGCCGGGCGGCGGTTCCGCCGGCCGCCAGCCGTGCGTGGCGACGGCGCTGACCAGGGCCCGTACCATCCGGGGGTCGAACTGCGTCCCCGCGCAGCGCCGCAGCTCCGCCACCGCCTCGGGCACCGGTCGGCCGCGCCGGTAGGAGCGGGTGGAGGTCATGGAGTCAAAGGCGTCGGCGACCGCGATGACCCGGGCGAACTCGGGGATCTGCGTCCCGGCGAGCCCATACGGGTAGCCGCGCCCGTCGATCCGCTCATGGTGGTGCAGGATTCCCGCCCTGGCCTCGCCGAGGAAGCCGATGCCGCGCACCATCTCATGGCCGTACTCCGGGTGGAGTTCGACGGCCCGCCGCTCCTCGGGGGTGAGCGGACCGTTTTTGCGCAGCAGCGGCGTGGGCACGCCGAGCTTGCCGACGTCATGCAGGATTCCGGCGAACCGCAGCGAGTGGATGCGATCCTCGGCCATGCCGATCTCGCGGGCGATGAGCACGGCGGCGCGGCCGACGCGTTCGCTGTGGCCCCGGGTGTACTCGTCCTTGATCTCCACGGCCTGCACCAGGGCCCGCACGGTGGCGCGGTGGGCGGCCTGCTCCCGGTGGTACTGGGCGTGCACCCAGCAGGAGACGGAGAGCGGCAGCAGCGCCAGCACGGCGGCGAAGGCACCGTACGGGCCCTGCCAGAGGGCCGCCATCATCAGCGCCACCAGGCCGTGCGCCAGGCAGGGCACGAGGCTGCGCACCAGCAGGGCACGCCAGACGGAGGCCGGGCGGGGCGGACGGTCGGCGAGGGCCGTGATCAGGCCCAGCAGCACGCCGTTGACCAGGCAGAAGGAGGTGGCGGCGGCAGCGGCCGGGAGCAGCGCGCCGGGGAAGCGGGCGCCGAGCAGCAGCCGGGGGCCGTCCAGCAGCCGGAAGGCGGCGGCGGCGGCGAAGGCGGAGAGGGCCAGCTGGGCCGCGTTCCACAGCCGGTGCACCCGGCGCGGCGGCGGCACCCGGCCGAGCAGTGCGCCGGGCGCGGCGGCCAGCGCGGCGGCGGCCGGGGGCAGCAGCAGTGCGCCGACCAGCAGCACGGGGAGGAAGGCGCCGGTCGCCGCGGCGTCGGCCCGGGACCGGCCGGGCCCTGCCTCCCCGAGGGCGGCGGCGGTGGCGGCGGGGATGGGCGGGCCGTCGGGGCGCCGCCGGGTCCACCAGCCGTGGGTGAGCAGGTCGCACCCCGCGTACAGCAGGGCGAGCACGCCGATCCGGGTCCAGGGGACCGCCGCTCCCGCCCAGTGGGCGGCGGCGGAGCGCTGCTGGAGGGGCGGCAGGAGCGGCAGCAGGCAGAGCAGCGCCGCCGGTACCACCGCGCTCAGGCAGACCCGGGCGGCGGGAGGCAGCGTGACGCCGCGCTCGGTCTCCGCAGGATCGGCAGCGATGACGGCCTCCGTACCGGGTCGGGTACGGCGGCCCCGGTGACGCGGACCGCCCGCCACGGAGGATAGGGGGCGGGCGGTGAATGCACGGGCGGCTCGGCGGATTACCGCGCTCGGCGCAGCCGGATTCCCACGTTCGGGTGACACCGGCCGGTCGGGACGCCCCCGGGGGTCACTCCTGCGTGACCCGCTCCTGCGGGGCGGCCTCGGCGGCGGCGGCCAGGGGGGTGTCGGCGCGCTGCGCGGAGCGGATGGAGTCGATCCGGGCCAGGACCTTGCCGCGCAGGTCGGTCGGGGCCGAGTCGCAGCCGCAGGACCGCTTGATCAGTGCCTTGATGGCCTGTTCCAGACCGTACTTCTCCAGGCATGGCGAGCACTCCTCGAAGTGCTGCCGGAGCTTGGCGCAGTCGCCCTCGTCCATCTCGTTGTCGAGGTACTCGTAGAGGTGGTCGAGCACCTCTCCGCAATCCGTCTCATGCGGGTTACCGCAGCTCATGTGCCCGAGCCTTTCCCCTCGTCCCCCGCACCGGCCCCGCTGCCCGCCGGGACCAGCCCGCGGTCCCTGGCGTAGTCCTCCAGCAGCCCGCGCAGCTGGCGGCGGCCCCGGTGGAGACGGGACATCACGGTGCCGATGGGGGTACCCATGATGTCGGCGATCTCCTTGTAGGCAAAGCCCTCGACATCCGCGAGATAGACCGCGATGCGGAACTCCTCCGGGATGGCCTGAAGGGCCTCCTTGACATCGCTGTCCGGGAGGTGGTCCAACGCCTGGGCCTCGGCCGAGCGCAGGCCGGTCGACATATGCGACTCGGCGCGCGCCAACTGCCAGTCCTCGATCTCCTCGGCGCCGGTCCGCTGCGGCTCGCGCTGCTTCTTGCGGTAGGAGTTGATGAAGGTGTTGGTGAGGATCCGGTACAGCCACGCCTTGAGGTTGGTGCCCTCGCGGAACTGGTGGAAGGAGGCGTACGCCTTGGCGAAGGTCTCCTGGAGGAGGTCCTCGGCGTCCGCAGGGTTGCGCGTCATCCGCAGCGCGGCGGAGTACATCTGGTCCAGGTAGCCCAGCGCATCGCGCTCGAACCGCTCGCGGCGGGAGTCCTCGGACTCCGCAGCGGACGCGCGGAAGGTCTCCTCGCCGATGGCGTCGGCGAGCTCCTCTCCGCTGAGCTCCCGGTCTGCGTGCTCCGCAGCCCCGGTGTCATGCTCGGTCCCGGCGACCGGACCCACCTCCTCGGCGTTGCGCGGCCGGCCCACGATGGTCCGACCCGAAACGGAGGATATCGGGCCGGGGGTCTTCTCGCCCGCGACAAGCCACTCCGACCAGAGGACGGCGGGATCGCCCGACCTCTCCTCGCGCCGCTCGGGGCAAGCGATCGAGCCCATGGGCACTGCCTTTCCACCGACGTGTGTACCGACGTCCGCACACAACCCCGGCGGGGGCCGGTTCATTCCCGGCCCGCACTCATCCGCAGCGCCCAGGCGCCCACCGCCCCGGTGATCACGGCCAGTGCCTCCTGCCCGGTCACGGCGCCGCGCTTGGGCACCGCGAAGCCGTGGTCCGCGCCGGGGACGGTGACCAGCTCGGTCCCGGCGGGCAGGTCCGGGAACTCCTCCGGCCGTCCGAAGGGGTCCCGCGCTCCCTGCACCACCAGGGTCGGCAGCTCGGCCCCGGTCAGCTCCTCCGCTCTGCTCCTCTCCGGTTTCCCCGGGGGATGCAGCGGAAACGCCAGCGCCACAACTCCTGCGGCGCCGCTCGCCCGCCCCGTACGGCACGCCACCCGGGCCCCCGCGCTCCGCCCGCCCACCAGCAGCGGAACGCCCTCGCCGGCCAGCTCCTCCACCACCGGCAGCCACCCGGCGTCCAGCGTCCTCGGCGCGGGCGCGACCCTGCGGCCGGCCACCCGCCAGGGCTGCTCCACCAGCGCGACCGTGATCCCCAGCGGCGGCAGGGCGGCGGCCACGGCCTGAAGGTCAGGCGCCTCCACCCCGCCCCGGCCCCATGCCCCAGCGCCACCACCGCCCGCTGCTCCCCCACCGCCCGATACCACCCGACCCGCGCCTCCCCCACCGGCGTCCGGACCGTCGTGTGCTCCGCTTCCACGGCGCCTCCTCCTCTGCTCGGACTCCGCCCGGACTCCGCTCAGGCTCCACTCAGAAGAGCGTGGCGTCCCCCAGTGCCTCCTCGGCCGGGATGGGCTCGGTCAGCTGGGGGCCGTTGTTGCGGACATTGTTCACCGCGGTGGAGACCGGGTACGCGGCCAGCTTCCCGGCGAGCGGGGGCACCAGCAGCGCCCGCAGCTCGTCGGCGTCGCTGCGGCCCGGGTCCAGCCAGGCGTCGTACCCGGCGGGCTCCACCAGCAGCGGCATCCGGGGGTGGATGCGGCCCAGCGCGTCCTCGGCGTCGGTGGTGAGCACGGTGCAGGTGCAGAGCCAGGCGGCGGGGTCGTCCCCGGGGCGGGAGCGGTCGCGCCACCACTCGTACAGGCCCGCCATCGCCATCACCGAGCCGTCCGCCGGGGTGATGAAGAACGGCTGCTTGCGGGAGCTGCCCCTGGGCCCGTCCGGAGCGGTCTCCGGGGTGAACCACTCGTAGTAGCCGTCGGCGGGCAGCAGGCAGCGGCGGGAGGCGAAGGCCCGGCGGTAGGCGGGCTTCTCATGGACGGTCTCCGCCCGGGCGTTGATCATCTTCACGCCGGTGTCGGCCGAGGTCGACCAGGACGGCACCAGCCCCCACCGCAGCGTGTGCAACTGCCGCACCGGACGCGGCCCGGCATCCTTCACCGGCCGGTCCAGCACCGCCCAGACGGACTTGGTGGGCGCCACATTCCAGTCGGGCTCGACGGTCTCGGTGGGATCCCACTTCTCCACCTCGAACAGCTCGACCAGGTCCTCCGGCTTCCGGCTCGACGCATACCGGCCGCACATCGCAGCAACCACCTCTCACCCGGACACGGCAGCAGACTCCGCTGCCCATTCTGGACGCCACCGCCGAACGCGCGGTAGCCGTCCCGGCAGATGCGGCCCGGGTGGTGGCCGACCGGCCCGGACCATCGCCGCTGCGTCGCGGGGGCTGACCTGCCCGAAGCCGTGGTGCGCGGGGTGTGTGAGCCCCGGCCGCTGCGGGTCGGGGAGAACCGGTGGGTGGTCGTGGTTCGTCCTCGCGTGCGAAGCTGCCGGTTCACCGGGAGAGCGCCCGGGCGAGTCGGCAGCGTGGAGGCACGGCGGTAGAGATGGACGGACAGAGCATCGGCGACGCCTGGCACCACGTCGTGGGCACCCAGCCCGATCCGCCCGTGTGGCTGGTGGTGGCGACCGGGGCGGTGGCGCTGGTCGCGGTGCTGCCCGCGCCGCTGTGGCGGCTCAGCCGGGCCATCGTGACCATCGCCCATGAGGGCGGCCACGGCCTGGTGGCGCTGCTCACCGGGCGGCGGCTGTCCGGGATCCGGCTGCACTCCGACACCTCCGGCCTGACCGTCTCCTCCGGGAAGCCGACCGGGCCGGGCATGATCCTCACCGCCGCGGCCGGGTATCTGGCGCCCCCGCTGCTGGGGCTGGGCGGGGCGGCACTGCTGGCCGCCGGGCACATCACGGCGCTGCTGTGGACGGCGATCGTGCTGCTGGCCGGGCTGCTGGTGATGATCCGCAACGCCTTCGGGGCGCTGTCGGTGCTGGTCACCGGTGCGGCCTTCCTGCTGGTCTCCTGGTACGCGGGCGACCAGGTGCAGGCCGCCTTCGCCTACCTGGGGGTGTGGTTCCTGCTGCTGGCGGGCGTACGGCCGGTGGTGGAGTTGCAGCGCAAGCGCCGGTACGGGGGCGCACCGGACTCCGACGCCGACCAGCTGGCCCGGCTGACCGGGGTGACGGCGGTGCTCTGGGTCTCCCTCTTCCTGGTCACCGCGCTGGCCAGCCTGCTGGCCGGGGGCAGTTGGCTGGTCGGCCACTGAGCACGGCCCCGTACGGCGGCCCAGCGGACAGCCCAGCGGTTGGACAGGGCAGGAGCCGAAAGGCCCGGACCCTCTAGGCTTGCGCCATGACCGATGACCTCTGGCCCGCCCCGACCGCGTCTGCCGCCGTGAACGCGACCGTCACCGTGCCCGGCTCCAAGTCGGTCACCAACCGGGCCCTGGTGCTCGCCGCGCTGGCGGCCGAGCCCGGCTGGATCCGGCGGCCGCTGCGCAGCCGCGACACCCTGCTGATGGCCGCCGCCCTGCGGGCGATGGGCGTGGGCATCGAGGACACCGTGAACAGCGCCACCGGGGGCACCGGCGGCGGCGACGCCTGGCGGGTCATCCCGGCCGGGCTGCACGGCCCGGCCACCGTGGACGTGGGCAACGCGGGCACCGTGATGCGGTTCCTGCCGCCGGTGGCGGCGCTCGCCGACGGCCCGGTGCACTTCGACGGCGACCCGCGCTCCCATGAGCGCCCGCTGCACGGCGTGATCGACGCGCTGCGCGCCCTGGGCGCCCGGATCGAGGACGGCGGCCGTGGCGCCCTGCCGCTCACCGTGTACGGCACCGGCGCGCTGGACGGCGGCCCGGTCACCGTGGACGCCTCGTCGTCCTCCCAGTTCGTCAGCGCCCTGCTGCTCTCCGGCGCTCGCTGCAACCAGGGCCTGGAGGTACGGCACTCCGGCGGCCCGCTGCCGTCGCTGCCGCACATCCGGATGACCGTGGAGATGCTGCGGGCGGCGGGCGTCCAGGTGGACGCGCCCGAGGACGGCGGCGAGGCCGACGTCTGGCGGGTCACCCCGGGCGCGCTGCTCGGCCGCGACCTGGTCGTCGAGCCGGACCTCTCCAACGCCGCGCCGTTCCTGGCCGCCGCGCTGGTCACCGGGGGCCGGGTGGCCGTCCGCGACTGGCCGCTGCGCACCACCCAGCCGGGCGACCAGCTGCGGGACATCTTCACCCGGATGGGCGGCTCCTGCGCGCTGACCGACGAGGGCCTGGTCCTCACCGGCTCCGGCCGGATCCACGGCATCCAGGCCGACCTGCACGACGTGGGCGAGCTGACCCCGGTGATCGCGGCGGTGGCAGCGCTGGCCGACTCCGAGTCCGAGCTGTCCGGCATCGCCCATCTGCGGCTGCACGAGACCGACCGGCTGGCCGCGCTCGCCAAGGAGCTCAACGAGCTCGGCGGCGACGTCGCCGAGACCGAGGACGGCCTGCGGATCCGCCCCCGCCCGCTGCACGGCGGCGTCTTCCACACCTACGAGGACCACCGGTTGGCCACCGCCGCCGCCGTCCTGGGCCTGACCGTCCCCGGCATCCAGGTGGAGGACGTCGCCACCACCGCCAAGACCCTGCCCGACTTCCCCGGCCTGTGGACCGGCATGCTGGCCGGGGACGCCACCCCGGCGACCACCTGACCAGGGAGCCGCTGCCCATGACGCACCACCCGCACCACCCGAAGGTCTGACACCCCGTATGCGCCGTTACGGCAAGGACGCCGACGAGGACGACATCCGGGCCCGCCCCGGCCGCCGGAGCTCGCGCCCCCGCACCCGCACCCGCCCCAAGCACGAGGACGCCGCCGAGGGGACGGTCCTCACCGTCGACCGGGGCCGGCTCACCTGCCTGGTCGACCCCGGCACCCGGCAGGAGCGCGAGATCCTCGCCATGAAGGCCCGCGAGCTGGGCCGCAAGGGCGTGGTGGTCGGCGACCGGGTGGCGCTGGTCGGCGACCTGTCGGGCGAGCCCGACACGCTGGCCCGGATCGTCCGGGTGGAGGACCGCACCTCGGTGCTGCGCCGCACCGCCGACGACGACGACCCGTATGAGCGGGTGGTCGTCGCCAACGCCGACCAGCTCGCCATCGTCACCGCCCTGGCCGACCCGGAGCCCCGGCCCCGGCTGATCGACCGCTGCCTGGTGGCGGCGTACGACGCGGGCATGGAGCCGCTGCTGATCCTCACCAAGTCCGACCTGGCGTCGGCCGACCCGCTGCTGGAGATCTACGCACCGCTGGGCATCCGGCATGTGGTCACCCGCCGCGACGACCTTGGCGAGGAGGAGGCCGAAACGGTACGGCAGCAGCTGCGCGACCGGGCGACCGTCTTCGTGGGCCACTCCGGCGTCGGCAAGACCACGCTGGTCAACGCGCTGGTACCGCTGCACCAGCGGGCCACCGGCCGGGTCAACGCGGTCACCGGGCGCGGTCGGCACACCACGGTCTCGGCGCTGGCGCTGCGGCTGCCGCCGCCGCCCGGGGCCAAGCCCGGGTCGAAGCGGGCGCTCTCCCCCGGCTGGGTGATCGACACCCCCGGGTTCCGCTCCTTCGGCCTCTCCCACATCGACCCGTCCCGGGTCATCCTGGCCTTCCCCGACCTGGAGCCGGGCACGGTCGACTGCCCGCGCGCATGCAGCCACGACGAGCCCGACTGCGCGCTGGACGCCTGGGTGGAGAGCGGCAAGGCCGACCCGGCGCGGCTCTACTCGCTGCGCCGGCTGCTGGCCACCCGCGAGGCCCGCGAGGGCGACTGACCCCGGGCGTGCCGTGATGCGGGAACGGCATCCGTCTTGATCGAATGGTCCGGACGGACAGACCTGCGGGTGAACAGTCAGGGAGCGCGGCCATGGCATGGGCACTGGTGATCTGCGCCGGGCTGCTGGAGACCGGCTTCGCGGTCTGCCTCAAACTCAGCGACGGCCTCAGCCGACTCTGGCCCACCCTCGCCTTCGCCTGCTTCGCGCTGGGCAGCTTCGGGCTGCTGACGCTGTCGCTGAAGCATCTGCCGGTCGGCAGCGCCTATGCGGTGTGGACCGGCATCGGGGCGGCCGGCACGGCGGTCTACGGCATGGTCTGGCTCGGCGAGAGCAGCGCCGCCCTGAAGCTGGTCTCCATCGGCCTGGTACTGGCCGGGGTGGTCGGCCTCCAGCTCAGCGGCTCGGGGCACTGAGGTCGGCGTCGGGCCCTGCGTCGAGACCGGCCCGTGCCCCAATCGTGATCACCGCGCGGCGGGCGGCATGTGACCATCGACGCAGATGGGCAATCGGACCGCCGGGTGGGTAGGGAAACCCGGAGCGCGGCAGTGCCGGTCTGCCGGAACCGAACGTGGGGGATGCGTCGATGGCATGGCTGCTGGTGGTCTGCGCGGGCCTGTTCGAGACGGGCTTCGCGGTCTGCCTCAAGCTCAGCAACGGCTTCTCCCGGCTCTGGCCCACCGTCGCCTTCTGCTGCTTCGCGCTGGCCAGCTTCGGCCTGCTGACACTGTCGCTGAAGCACCTGCCGGTGGGCCCCGCGTACGCGGTGTGGACCGGCATCGGGGCGGCCGGCACCGCCACCTACGGCATGATCTGGCTGAGCGAGACCAGCTCGACGCTGAAGCTGGTCTCCATCGGCCTGGTGGTCGCCGGGGTGATCGGCCTCCAGCTCAGCGGCTCCTCGCACTGACCGGCCGCCGACCGGTCAGCCGGTCGGTCCCGATATGTCAGCCCTGGAGCGGGTCGCTGTTGGCGTCCCGCAGCACCCGCATCAGGGCGGCGAGCTGTTCCGCCCGGTCGGCTCCCAGCGGGGCCAGGAAGTGGCTCCGCAGCAGGGCCGCGTGCCGGCGGTGGCCCTCCTCGGCAAGGCGGGCGCCGCGCGGGGTGAGCACCGTATAGGTGACCCGGCGGTCGCTGGCGCACGGCTGGCGGTCGATCAGCCCGGCCCCCGCCATCCGGTCGGCGAGCTTGGTGAAGCCGCCGCTGGTGAGCGAGACGTCATGGGCGAGCCGGGTCATCGGCAGCTTGTGGCCAGGGGTGCGCAGCAGCCTCAGCAGCACCTCGAACCACGGGCCGGGCAGGTCCACCCCGGCCACCACGTCGACCCGCACCAGGCGCTCTGTGCGGACGTACCCCTCCAGCAGCGCTCCATAGAGGGTGACCAGATCGTGATCGGAGATGTCGGTCCCGGCCGAGCCACCGGCCGCCGGTCCCGCTGCCTGCTGTCCCATGGACCCACACTAGTGCCGCGCCCGCCGACCTTTGCCACGGCGCCGTCGGGGCGTCCGGACGTCCGATCGGACGGGACCTCGGCGTCCACCGTGCGAGCCGGGGTGCCTCCGGGACCGGAGGATGGCTACGGTGAGGCCATGCCCGACTACCACGACGACCTCCGTCTCGCCCATGTCCTCGCCGACTCGGCCGACTCGGTCACCCTGGAGCGCTTCAAAGCCCTCGACCTGAAGGTGGAGACCAAGCCGGACCTCACCCCGGTGAGCGACGCCGACAAGGCGGCGGAGGAGCTGGTGAGCAGTGTGCTCCAGCGTGCCCGGCCGCGCGACGCCGTGATGGGCGAGGAGTTCGGGCGGCGGGGCAACGGGCCGCGCCGCTGGGTGATCGACCCGATCGACGGCACCAAGAACTATGTG
Source organism: Peterkaempfera bronchialis (assembly GCF_003258605.2). Lineage (NCBI taxonomy): Bacteria > Bacillati > Actinomycetota > Actinomycetes > Kitasatosporales > Streptomycetaceae > Peterkaempfera > Peterkaempfera bronchialis. Next base: position 4,498,532 of record NZ_CP031264.1, on the reverse strand, counting down.
CGCGGAGTGCCCGTGTGGGCGACCCTGATCGCGCTGCTGGAGCTGGGACCGGACGGCGAGCAGCCGGTGGTGGGCATCGTCTCGGCCCCGGCGCTGGGCCGCCGCTGGTGGGCGGCGCGCGGCGCGGGCGCGTACAGCGGGCGCGATCTGACCCGGGCCAGCCGGATCAAGGTCTCCCAGGTGTCCCGGCTGGAGGACGCCTCGTTCTCGTACTCCTCGCTGTCGGGCTGGGAGGAGCGCGGCCGGCTGGAGCCGTTCCTGGACCTCACCCGGTCCTGCTGGCGGACCCGTGCATACGGCGACTTCTGGTCGTACATGATGGTCGCCGAGGGCGCGGTGGACATCGCGGCCGAGCCCGAGCTGTCGCTCTGGGACATGGCGGCGCCGTGCATCGTGGTGCAGGAGGCCGGCGGGCGGTTCACCGGGCTGGACGGGGTGGACGGGCCGGGCGGGGCGGATGCGGCGGCGTCCAACGGGATCCTGCACGGGGAGCTGCTGTCCCGGTTGAGTGTGTGAGGCCGGCGGGGCGTCCGTAGTGCCGGGATGGTGCCGGATCGTCCCGAATGTGCGCAGACCCTCTAGTCAGGTGCGGATGGGCATGTGAACATGGACATTCCGGAGCTTGTGAATATGTGAACGGATTCTCGAGCTCGCCGCCCTCCCGTCCAGGAGGTGGTCTGCACGTGCTCGTCCGCGACGCCATGAGTTCGGTGGTGCTCACCATCGGCCCCGCCCACACCCTGCGCCATGCCGCCCGGCTGATGTCGGGGCGCCGCATCGGTGCCGCTGTCGTCCTCGACCCCGACACGTACGGGGTCGGCATCCTCACCGAACGGGACATCCTCAACGCCCTCGGCCGGGGGCAGGACCCCGACACCGAGGCCGCCCACGCCCATGTGACCACCGACGTCGTCTTCGCCTGCCCGGACTGGACCCTCGACCGGGCCGCCTCCGCCATGGTGCGGGGCGGCTTCCGACATCTGGTGGTGCTGGACGGTACGGAGGTGGTCGGCATCATCTCGGTACGCGACATCGTGCGGTGCTGGGTCGGCGAGGGCCGGGCGGTGGAGGCCGGGTCCACGGCCGTGCCCGTCTGAACCACCCCGACATGGGTGCGGGCCCCGGGACCGGTGCTCCGCCCGATCCCAGGGCCCGCCGCTCACGGGGGCTGCGGCTCAGCCACGCCCACCCTCAGCGGATCGCGCTCCCTCGGCCACGCCGCACCCTCAGTGGGTCGCGCTCCGCTTCGCCTCCGCTACGGGCGGGTGCCGCCTCCCTCCTCCGTCGGTCGGCAACCCCCACCCTCCGCTGCGGCTCAGCTACGCCGCTCCTTGACCGCCGCCTCCAGACGCTTGCCGAAGTCCGCGTCGGCCTGGCGGAAGTTGCCGACCGCGCGGTCGACGATGTCGTCGCGGTCGGCGGAGACCCCGGACAGGGCGTTGGCCAGGTTGGTGACCAGGCGCTCCTTCTCCTCCTCCGACATCAGCCGGTAGAGGTTGCCCGCCTGGACGAAGTCGTTGTCCTCGGCGTGCCTCGGGGCCTCGTGGTTGCCGGTGGGGCCGGCGACCTCGGTGGCCGCCCAGAGCGGCCGACCGGTCTGCACCGGGCCGCCGAAGCTGTTGGGCTCGTAGTTCTTCCGGCGGCCGTGGCGGCCGTCGTAAAGGTAGCCGTCGCGGTGGTGGGTGTTGGCCTCGGTGGCGTGCGGGCGGTTCACCGGCAGCTGGTCGGCGTTGATGCCGACCCGGTAGCGGTGGGCGTCCGCGTAGGCGAAGAGGCGGCCCTGGAGCATCTTGTCCGGGGACGGGCCGATACCGGGCACGAAGTGCGCCGGGGAGAAGATCGACTGCTCGACCTCGGCGAAGACATTGTCGGGGTTGCGGTTGAGCTCCAGCCGGCCGAACTCGATCAGCGGGTAGTCGGCGTGCGGCCAGACCTTGGTGAGGTCGAACGGGTTGAAGCGGTAGGTCGCCGCCTCGGCCACCGGCATGACCTGCACCGATACCGTCCAGGAGGGGAACTCGCCGCGCTCGATCGCCTCGCGCAGGTCGCGCTGGTGCGAGTCGGGGTCGGAGCCGGCCAGCACCGCCGCGTCCTCGGCGGTGAGGTTCCTGATGCCCTGGTCGGTCTTGAAGTGGTACTTGACCCAGAAGGACTCGCCGGCCTCGTTCTGCCACTGGTAGGTGTGCGAGCCGAAGCCGTCCATGTGCCGGTAGGAGGCGGGTATGCCCCGGTCGCCGAAGAGCCAGGTCACCTGGTGGGTGGACTCCGGCGACAGGCCCCAGAAGTCGAAGACGTTGTCCGGCTCCTGCGAGCCGGTGTAGGGGTCGCGCTTCTGGGTGTGGATGAAGTCCGGGAACTTGCTGGCGTCCTTGATGAAGAAGACCGGGGTGTTGTTCCCCACCAGGTCGTAGTTGCCGTCCTCGGTGTAGAACTTCAGCGCGAAGCCGCGCGGGTCGCGCACCGCGTCCGCCGAGCCGAGGTTGCCCGCGACGGTGGAGAACCGCAGAAACGTTTCTGTCTGCTTGCCGACCTCGGAGAGGAAGCGCGCCCGGGTGTACCCGGTGACATCGGCGGTCACCGTGAAGGTGCCATAGGCCGCCGCCCCACGGGCGTGCACCACCCGCTCCGGGATGCGCTCGCGGTTGAAGTGCGCGAGCTTCTCGAAGAGGTGCTGGTCCTGGATGAGCAGCGGGCCGCCGGGGCCTGCCGACTCACTGTTCTGGTTGTCCGCAACGGGCGCACCCGCTTCGGTCGTGAGGGTGGGGCGCAGCTCGTCCTGGGCCGTCACTTCGAGCACCTCCGCAGTGGTTGATCTCGCTGACCCGATCCTACATTGGACAAAGTCCAAGTCAACATCCGAGCCAAGTCGCGACCTATTACGGGTTCGGACACCCCCTGGTATCCTGGCGGCATGAGTGACCTGCTGGAACGACTGAGGAGCCGAGGCTGGCGGCTCACCGCTCAGCGGAGGGTCGTGGCCGAGGTGCTCGACGGCGACCACGTCCATCTGACCGCTGACGAGGTCCATGCGCGGGCGGTGGGGCGGCTGCCGGAGATCAGCCGGGCCACCGTCTACAACACCCTGGGCGAGCTGGTGACCCTGGGCGAGGTGCTGGAGGTCAGCACCGACGGCCGGGCCAAGCGCTACGACCCCAATGCGCACCACGCCCACCAGCATCTGATCTGCTCACGCTGCGGCACCATCCGCGATGTCCATCCGACCGGCGACCCGCTGGCGGCCCTGCCGACGGACGAGCGGTTCGGCTTTGTCGTCTCCAACGTCGAGGTGACCTACCGGGGCATCTGCCCGGACTGCGCCGTCGGCGCCGCCTGAGCCGCGCGTCCAGGCTTCGCACGCCCCGTCAGGCTGCCGCCCCGTCAGGCGCTGAGCTCGGTGTTCAGCGCCTCCAGCAGCCGCCCGGCCCGCTCCGCGACCTCGGCCGGGCCGTACTCCGCCGCCCGCAGGCACCAGTTGCGCGCCTGGGTGAGTTCGCCCCGGCGGGCCGCGATCAGCGCCAGCCGCAGGGCGGCCCGGCCGTGGCCGGCGTCGGCGGCGCGGGTGTACCAGAGCGTCGCCTCCGCCTCCGCGCCCTCCCGGGCCAGCAGCAGGCCCAGGTTGAAGGCAGCGCTGCGGCTGCCGCCCTCCGCAGCCCGCCGGTACCAGCCCTCGGCGGCATCGGTCGCGCCGCGCGCCGCCGCCCGTACGCCCATCCGGACCTGCGCCCGGCCGTGCCCGGCCTCGGCCGCGACCGCGTACCAGTGCTCGGCCTCGTCGTCCGCGTCGCCCTGCCGGTCCAGCAGCGAGCCCAGCCGGAACGCGCCCTCCGCCGAACCGCCCTGGGCGGCCTGCCGGTAGCGGTGCACGGCGGCGCCCAAATCGCCGCGCCGCTCCTTGGCGACGGCCAGTTGCAGGGCGGCCTCGCCATGGCCCTCGGCCGCCGCGCGGGCGTACCACTCCTGGGCCTCGTGCTGCTCGCCCCGGCCGGCGTACAGGATTCCCAGGTTGAAGGCGGCGTCGACGCTGCCGGCCTCCGCCGCCTTGGAGAACCAGGGCGCGGCGCCGGACGGGTCGCCGTGCTGGAGCAGCAGCACGGCAAGGGCGTTGCACGCCTCCCGGTGGCCGGCGTAGGCGGCCCGCCGGTACCACTGCTCGGCCTGCCGCTCCCGCCCGGCCGCCGCGCAGAGCAGGCCCAGGTTGAAGGCGCCGTTGTGGTCGCCGGCGTCCAGGGCGGCGCGGTACCAGTGCTCGGCGAGCGCCGTCTCGCCACGGTTGGCGTGCAGCGCGCCGAGCGCGTTGGCGGCATTGCCGTCGCCGCCCTCGGCGGCCTCCCGCCACCACTCGGCGGCGGCCTCCGGGTCGCCGGAGTCGCGCAGCAGGAAGCCCAGCGCGCAGGCGGCGCGCGGCTCCCCGTTCTGCGCCGCCTGCCGGTACCAGCGGGCGGCCTCCTCCCGCTCGCCGCGCTCCTCCAGCAGCACTCCGAGCCGCAGCGCCGCCCGGGAGTGGCTGCGGGCGGCGGCGGTGCGGTACCAGGTCTCGGCGGTCTCCCGGTCGCCGGCCGCCTCCCGCATCCGGGCGAGCCGGTAGGACCCCTCGCGGTGACCGGCCTCGGCGGCGATCCGGAACCAGCGTTCGGCGCGGACGTCGCGGCGGTGCTCCAGCAGGTCGGCGAGGGCGTAGGCGCCCAGGGTGTGGCCGTGCTCGGCGGCGAAGTGCAGCCAGTACTCGGCCCCGGACTCGTCGCCGTGGTCGCGCAGGTGCAGGCCGAGCGCATGGGCGGCCGGTGCGCTGCCTGCCACGGCCGCCTCACGCCACCAGTGGGCGGCCTCCTCGCGGTGGCCGCGCCGGTGCAGCAGTACGGCCAGGTTGTTGGCGGCGGCGCGCAGCCCGGCGCCGCAGGCCCGCCGCAGGTGGGGCTCAGCGTCGGCCAGGTCGCCCCGGCGCAGCAGCATGGCGCCGAGCAGGCTGGCGGCGCCCGGGTCCCCGGCGGCGGCGGCCTCCCGGTAGCGGGCCTCCAGGGCGGCTTCCTCGCGGGCGGCCAGCGCGGCTTCGAAGCTGCCGTCGGTGCGGTCGGCGTCCTCGGTCGGCTCGGGGGGCTCGGCCGGCTCCGCTGCCCGGGGGCGTCCGGGCCCTGGAGCGCCCGGTCGGTACGGGCGGGGGCGGGTCGGCGGGGAGGGCGGGCGCACGGTCGGGCAGCGGGTGGCGGGGCGGGGCGAGCAGCGCCACCGTACGGGCGGCCGGGAGGTGGACCAGCGCGTCGGCGCCGGTGCGGGAGACGGTGTCCATGCCCGTGTCCGTGCCCGTGTCCGTGTCGCTGTCGATGCCGCGGTGTCCGGTGCCGGTGTGCCGGGTGCCGGTGCGCTGGGCCGGGAGCGCGCCGGAGGGGTTCTCGTCGGAGCTGTCGGCGAAGACGGCGGCGAGCGTGTCCGCAAGCCGGCTGAGCAGGGTTCCTGCACCACCCGCCGCTGTGCGCTGCTGCCCGTTCACCACCCTTGCACCGTCCCCCATGAGACTCATCGTCGCACCACCCGCAACCCGCGTACACCTGGTATACCGCAGCTCGTGATGTTACTTCAGCGTTTTGTCGACTTCCCGATAGATCCACTGTGCAAACGCCTGCACGGCGGGGCGGGACGAGGCGGGACCGACTGCCGCTGCCGACATGACGAAGGGCCCGCAGCCTGATCGGCTGCGGGCCCTTCGTACGGAGTAGCGGGGACAGGATTTGAACCTGCGACCTCTGGGTTATGAGCCCAGCGAGCTACCGAGCTGCTCCACCCCGCGTCGTTGTGCCTCTACCGTAGCACGTACCGGGCCCGGATCACGAATCGCTTATCCCGGAGGTACGGAACGGAAAGCAGAAGGCCCGATGCGTGTGCACCGGGCCTTCCTACAGAGTAGCGGGGACAGGATTTGAACCTGCGACCTCTGGGTTATGAGCCCAGCGAGCTACCGAGCTGCTCCACCCCGCGTCGTTGTGTCTCAACCGTAGCACGTACCGGGCCCGGATCACGAATCGCTTATCCCGGAGGTACGGAACGGAAAGCAGAAGGCCCGGTGCGTGTGCACCGGGCCTTCCTACAGAGTAGCGGGGACAGGATTTGAACCTGCGACCTCTGGGTTATGAGCCCAGCGAGCTACCGAGCTGCTCCACCCCGCGTCGTTGTGCCTCTACCGTAGCACGTACCGGGCCGGGGGCGTCCCACAGGACGCCCCCGGCCCCGCCGTCACGGCTTCCCGGTGGGGGTCGCCGAGGGCGCCGCCGACGGGGTGGCGGCCGGCTTCTCGGCCTGCACCGCCGCGTTCAGCGCGTCCTGGAGCTTCTTCTGCTCCTGGCCGTAGGTGGCCCAGTCACCGGACTTGAGGGCCTCCTGACCTGCCTCGAAGGCCTTCTGCGCATCGTCCAGCGCCTTCTGCACATCCGAGCCGGCAGGGACCGTCGGGGCGGTGCCACCGCCGCTGCCGGTGCTCGGCGGAGTGGTGGTGGTGCCGCCACCGCCGCCCTCCTGCTCGGGGCCGGCCTCGACCCCGAGCACCTGCTGCAACGCCTCCTTGAGAGTGTTCGCATAGGCGACGTTGTCACTCCCGCCGAAGACGGCGAGCACCTTCTTCAGCTGCGGGTAGTTGATTCCCTTGCCGCGGACGTAGACCGGCTCCACATAGAGCAGGCCGTTTCCGACCGGCAGGGTGAGCAGATTGCCGTACTCAAGCGTGGAATCGCCTCGCTTGAGGATGTTGATGTCATTGGCGATACGCGGATCGGAGTTGAACTTCGCCTGCACCTGCTGCGGGCCGGGAATGGTCCGGCCGCCGCTCTTCTCCGGCATGGTGAGAATGCTCATCCTGCCGTAGTCCGGGCCCGGATTGGCGTTCACCGCCATGAAGGCCGCCAGGTTCGGCCGGCTGGTCGGCACAAAACTGGTGGTGAGCGAGAAGGCCGTGCTCTCCCCGGGCATGCGCACCGTCAGGTAGTACGGCGGCTGGTCCGCGTGGGTGTCGCTGGTCGGGTCGGTCGGCACCTTCCACACGTCGCTGGAGGCGTAGAAGGCGGCCGGGTCGGTGACGTGGTAGCGGGTCAGCATGTCGCGCTGCACCTTGAACAGGTCCTGCGGGTAGCGCAGGTGCTGCATCAGGGAGGAGTCGATCGCCGACTTGGGCTTCACCGTGTCCGGGAAGGACTTCATCCAGGTCTTCAGCACCGGGTCCTGGTCGTCCCACTGGTAGAGGGTGACCTCACCGGTGAAGGCGTCCACGGTGGCCTTGACCGAGTTGCGGATGTAGTTGACCTGGTTGGCCTGGGCCAGCACCTCGCGCCCGCCGCTGGCGGTGAGCGAGTCGGTGGTGACGTCGCCCAGCGTGGTGTGCGAGGAGTACGGGTAGCCGTTGCTGGTGGTGTAGCCGTCCACCACCCACTTCACCTTGCCGTCCACCACGACCGGGTACGGGTCGCCGTCGATGGAGAGCCAGGGAGCCACCGCCTCCACCCGCTCCTTGGGGGTGCGGTCGTACATGATCTTGGAGCCGGAGGTGATGGCCCCGGAGTAGAGGATCTGCGGCTCGGAGAACTTCACCGCGTACGCGGCCCGGGTGAGCGGGTTGTCCAGCGACACCCCGCCGCTGCCGTCGTAGGTGTAGGTGACCTCCTTGCCGGCGTCGCTGTCGTAGTAGTCCAGCTCCTTGTTGGTCCCGCCGACGACGGAGTACTCGGTGGTCTTCTCGCCGTAGTAGATCCGCCACTGGGTGTCATTGGCGAACTGGCCCTTGGGCGGCAGGCCCGACTCGGTGAACGCCGGGTCGCCGTCGGGCGTGACGGTGTTGCCCTTGGCGGTCACGGCGGCATAGCCGTGGGTGTACTTGAAGTGGTCGTTGACCCAGTTCCGGCTGGGCACGCCCGCCAGGTTGAGCTCGCGCACGCCGATCACGGTGTCCTGGACGTCGTCGCCGGTCCCGTAGCGGTCGATGTCCAGCGGCGAGGAGAAGGAGTAGTAACCGCGCTGCTGCTCACGCTGGGTGAAGGTGGGCGAGACGATGTTGGGGTCCAGCACCCGGATGTTCTTCAGCGTGCCGGCGTCCTTGTCGAGCACCGACTTGTCGGCCTCGGAAGCGGCGGTGTACTGCTCGGACTTGGCGTCGGCGATGCCGTAGGCGGCTCTGGTCGCGTCGATGTTCTTCTTGATGTACGGCGCTTCCTTGGTCGCCTCGTTCGGCTTGACCTGGAACTGCTGCACGATCGTCGGGTAGAGCCCGCCGATCAGCAGCGCCGAGAGCACCATCAGGCCGAAGCCGGTCAGTGGCAGCGACCAGGTGCGCCGCAGCGGGGTGATGAAGAAGAGCAGCGCGCAGATGATGGCGACGATGAAGAGGATGTTCTTGGCCGGCAGGTAGGCGTTGGCGTCCACATACCGCAGACCGGCCCAGGAGTCGGTGTTCCGGATGGAGCTGGACTTGAGCGCCAGCCCGTACCGGTCCAGCCAGTACGCCACCGCCTTGAGCGCCACGAAGACGCCCAGCAGCACGGCCAGGTGGCCCTGCGCGGCGGTGGAGACCTTGCGGCCCGGCCCCTGGAGGCGCAGACCGCCGTAGAGGTAGTGCACCAGCACGGCGGCGAGCAGCGAGACGATGACCGCGCTGAAGCCGAAGTTGAGCAGGAAGCGGTACCAGGGCAGGTCGAAGGTGTAGAAGGAGACGTCCTTGTGGAACTGCGGGTCCGTGGTGCCGAAGGGCGTGGCGTTGACCCAGAGGAGCCAGGTGCGCCACTGGCCGGACGCCGAGGCGCCGGCGATCAGCCCTATCACGGCGGAGACGCCCAGCAGCAGCCAGCGCCGGAAGGGGGCGATGCCCATCCGGTAGCGGTCCAGGCTCTGCTGCTCGACCGACATCGCGCTCAGCGGCGGCCGCAGCCGGTGCGCGAGCCAGACGTTCAGCCCGACCGCGAGGGCCATCAGCAGCCCGAAGACGGCGAAGAGGCCGACCTTGGTCCACAGCCGGGTGGTGAAGACCGAGGAGTAGTGGAGCGACTTGTACCACAGCCAGTCGGTCCAGAAGCCGGCGAAGACGACAAAGAGCACCGCCAGCACCGCCAACACGGCGGCCGTCAGGAGCAGGGCGCGGGAGCGCCGGGTGGACGTGCCGGCTCTGAACCGGGGTCCGGAGGGTCCGGACCCTCCGCGGTCCGGCATCTGGAATACCAAGGTGCACACCTCTGTCGTCGTGTCCGGCAGGTCGCCTGCCGCCCGTGACGCCGTCTGGTCGACGTCAGATAGGCAACTTACCCGGCCTTTACCCGAGTTCCCGAGGGGGAGGACGGCATTGCCCCGGCCACCGCCGGGCGTGTGAGGATAGGCACATGTCCGAGCATCCCGACACCCCCGACGCGGCCCTGCCTCCCGCCGCGACCCCGCTGACCCGCGCCGTGCTGGAGATCGACGGCTATGCGGCCACCATGGGCTGGGACCTGCCCGCGCGGCTCTTCGCGCTGGTGGACACCGGCCGACTGCTGAGCAGCGAGCCCGCGCTGGCCGAGCAGCTGGGGCTGGAGGGCGGCGAGACCGGCGGCCTGACCCCGGTGGAGCAGGACGAGCTGCCGGACGGCATGGCGCTGGACGACTTCCTGGGCACCATCGCCTGGCCGGATGTGGTCTCCGGCTGCGCGCTGGTGGTGGAGCGGCTGATGCTGCCGCCGGGGGCCGAGGCCAAGCTGCCGGAGGGTACCGACCAGCGGCAGCTCGCGGCGTGGGTGGCGGAGCACCCGGAGCGCCAGGAGGTGCGGATCACCGCGGCCGTGCTGCGGGACGGCTCGCGGGAGACGGCGCTGCGGCTGCGCGCCAAGGACTCCGAGCGCGAGGTGCTGACCGGCGCCGAGCTGGTGCCGGGGCTCTCCGAGGCGCTGCTGGCGACCTTCGCCTGACCCGGCGGACCCAGTACCGAGTGGACCCGGCGGACCCAGTGGACCCGGCTCCGCTATGGGCCGGTCACCTGGTGCAGGACGGCAGCGCGGAGGTGTCGCCGGCCCGGATGGCGTCCAGTGCCTTGAGCGCGCTGTCCAGGGTCTTCACCTTCACCAGCGTGAGGCCGCCGGGGGTGTCCTTGGCGGCCTCCGCGCAGTTGTCGGCCGGGGTGAGGAAGTACTGCGCCCCGGCGTTGCGGGCGGCGATGGTCTTCATGGCGATCCCGCCGATCGGGCCGACCTGGCCGGTGTCGCTGATGGTGCCGGTGCCCGCGATGAACTTGCCGCCGGTGATGTCGGTGGGCTTCAGCTTGTCGATGATGCCCAGCGAGAACATCAGCCCGGCGCTGGGGCCGCCGACGTCCTGGAGGCCGATGTCGATGGTGAACGGGAGGATGTTCCGGGTGCCGGGCTGGATGCCGACCATCGCCCGGTTGCCGTCCGGCGCCTTGACGGTGGTGATGGTCACCTTCTTGGCGTCGCCGGCCGGCTTGCCGTCGGGTACCACGGTGAAGACCACCTGCTGACCCGACTTGAGCTTGGAGACCACCTCGGCGACCTGGTCCGGCTCGGTGATCACGGTGTCGTCCACGGCCTTGATGACGTCTCCGGCGTGCAGCTTGCCCTGCGAGGGCGAGCCCGCGATCACGGAGTCCACGATCACATTGGTGGCGATCTTGTAGCCGAGTTCGCGCAGCGCGGCCGTCTTGGCGCTGTCCTGGGAGGAGGCGAACTCCTCGGCGTTCTGCTGCTCCGCCTCCTCCTCGGACTGGTGGTTCGGGTAGAGGTTGTCGTGCGGGACCACGGTGACGTCGTCGCGCAGCCAGCCGATCACGACGGAGACCAGGCTCGGCTGGTAGTCGGCGCTGGTGACCTGGACGGTGGTCATATTGAGGTGGCCGGTGGTCGGATAGGTCTGCCGCCCGGTGATGCTGATCACCGCTTTGCCGTTCTGCTGCCCCAGCGTGTTGTAGGTGGGGCCGGGGCTCATCTCCGCGTACGGGACCTTCATGATCGGCAGCACGGAGGCGCACAGCATCGCTATCAGCAGCAGTGTGGCGGCGAGCATCGTCGCAGAGCGGCGTGGCATGCCACGACAGTACGGGACGGGAACGGGCCTGCGCGTCCCGGCCCGGTCACAGCCCGGTGTCAGCGGCGCTCGGCGGGCCCGGCGGGGGTGGTGCTGCGTTCCAGGGCCGCGCGGAACCGCTCGTAGTCGGCGAGTGAGGCTCCGTCAGCGGTCGCCTTGGGGGGCCGGGCGGCCCAGGCGGCCCAGACGGCGGCGACCAGCACCGCGATGACCGGAATGACCAACCAGGCGAGCGCGCCCATACCCGTACTCCCAGCTCATGATGCCTATGAGCAGATTATCCACTGGTCCGGTCGGCGCTGCGGGCGCCCCGGTCTCGTCGTTCGCCCGGACGGGTGACGGCCCCCGGGCGGGGCCGGTGCAGGGGGGTCAGCAGGCGCCGACCCACTCCTCCTCGCCGTCCGTGAACACCTGGTGCTTCCAGATCGGCACCTCGTGTTTGAGCTCGTCGACCAGCTGCCGGCAGGCCGCGAAGGCTTCGGCCCGGTGCGGGCAGGAGACGGCGACGATCACTGCCGTGTCGGTGACCGCGAGGTCGCCCACCCGGTGGACGGCGGCCAGCCCCAGGACCGGGAAGTCGGCAACCACCTTCTCCGCGACCCGGCGCAGCTCCCGCTCGGCGGAGGGGTGGGCGCTGTACGCCAGGGAGGTCACCGACCGGCCGCCGTCGTGGTCGCGGACGGTCCCCACGAAGACGGCGGTGCCGCCGGCCGCGGGGTCGCCCACCGCCGCGTACACCTCGTCCAGCGAGAGGGGGGTGTCGCGGATCGCGAGCAGGCGGATGGGGTCGGAGATCTCCGGCATGAGAGCCACGATACGTCCTCTGTGCGACCCGCCCCGGGACGATCCGGCCCCGGATCAGGCGCGTCGCCGCCTGCGGGCCCGGCGGACCAGTGCGGCGGTGCCCACCAGGGCGACCGTGGCCCCGGCAGCGCCCAGCGTGGTGGCGGCGTCCTTGCCGCCGAGGCGGCGGCCGGCCACCGCGTGGTTGCCCTGCACCTGGGCGAGCAGCTCGGCCAGCACCTCCTCATTGGAGTGGGCGGGGCGCCAGCCCGCCTCGTGCAGCCGGCTGCCGGACACCACCCAGGGGTACATGGTGTACGCCAGGTCCCCGGCCGGTGCCGGGGTGAGGCCCAGCCGGTGCAGCCGGGCGGCGGTGCCCAGCGCCAGCGAGGCGGGCAGCTCCATCCGGCGGATGCCGGACAGCTGCTCCACCTCCTCCTGCTCCAGCCAGCCGTCGCAGCCCACCGTGACCTCGCCCTCGACCTTGCCGAGGACGGCGTACTCCAGCGCCGACGCCAGGTCGTCGACATGGCAGAACTGCCAGCACGGCCGGGAGCCGGAGACCACCAGCAGCCGGGGCGCCTCGAAGTGCCGGGTGAGCACGGTGTCCACGCCGGGGCCGACCACCACCGCCGGGCGCAGCACGGTGACATTGAGGCCCGGGTGGGCACGCGGGGCGCGTCGGCCCAGCCGCTCCACCTCCAGCAGGTCGCCGACCAGCGACGCCTCCTCGGTGGCCCGCAGCTCGGCGTCCTCGGCGAGCGGCACCTCGTTGTCCGGCAGCGCGCCGTAGACCATCGCGGAGGTGCAGAGCACCACCCGGTGCACCCCGGCGGCGGCGGCAGCGGTCAGTACCGTCTGGGTGCCGCGCACGTTGTAGGCGGAGCGGGCCCTGGGGTCGGACTCCATGCCGAGGTCCAGGGCGAGATGGACCACCACGTCGACGCCGCGCAGCCGGGTCGAGACGGCCGGGTCGCGGACGTCCAGCACCCGCCAGTGCACCCCGGGCACATCGCCCCGGCGCTCGTCGATGGCCAGCACCCGGCGCACCCCCGGCGAGTCCACCAGCCGGGCGGCCAGCAGCCGGCCGAGACCGGCGGCGGCGCCGGTCACGGCGACCACCAGAGGTCTGCCGTCGTACGGCACCGCGACGGCGGCCGGGCGGGCTTCGCGGCCGGGTTCCTCGGACGGGGCGGCGGAGCCTTCCCCGTCCCCGGTCAGCCCAGAGCGAACGTCCGAAGGCGGGGAACTCACCGGCCATCCTCCACGGTTAGTTTTGTTGCGTACGTACGTGTGCCACGTACCGACCATCCTGCCCGAGGCGAGGGCATGGCGGTGCACCCGGCACGGGTGGGCCGCCGAGAGGCCGTCCGCACCGCGACCGGGCCCGCTCGACCTCGGACGGGTTCAGACGCCCGCCACAGCACCCAGTGACGGCCGACGAGATCGAGGAACTCGTGAGCGACATCCCCTTCGGATTCGGTGTCCCCCCTGAGGAGCCCGAGGACGGAAAGCCCGGCAAGGGCGGCGAGGGGTCCGGCTCCGGTCAGGGCTCCGGTGGCAAGGGCGGCTCGGGCGGCTCGGGGCAGGGCTCCGGCGGCACCCCCAACCCCTTCGGCTTCGGCGGCAACCCGTTCGGTGGCATGTTCGGCATGGGGGGCGCCCAGGGCGCCGGCTCGGCCGACAACCCCTTCGCGGCGATGCTCGGCGGCGCCTTCAACCCGGCGGACCTCGGCGCCGCCTTCCAGCAGCTCGGCCAGATGCTCTCCTTCGAGGGCGGCCCGGTCAACTGGGACCTGGCCAAGGACATCGCCCGGCAGACCGTGGTCACCGGGGACGCCGAGGGCGGCGGCAAGGACCGCTCGGTGAGCAGCGGCGAGAAGGCCGCCGTGGCGGAGGCGGTCCGGCTGGCCGACCTCTGGCTGGACTCGGTGACCGACTTCCCCTCCGGTGCGGGGACCGCCGTGGCCTGGAGCCGGGCGGAGTGGATCGAGGCCACCATCCCGGTCTGGAAGGACCTGGTGGACCCGGTCGCCGAGCAGGTGGCGGGCGCCATGGGCGGCGTGGTCCCGGAGGAGATGCAGGCCATGGCGGGCCCGCTGCTGGGCGTGATGCGCAGCATGGGCGGCGCCATGTTCGGCACCCAGCTGGGACAGGCGCTGGGCGCGCTGGCGGGCGAGGTGGTCGGCTCGGCCGATGTCGGCCTGCCGCTGGGCCCGGCCCGGCAGGCGGCGCTGCTGCCGCAGAACATCGAGCGGTTCGGCGCCGGGCTGGACATCCCGGCCGAGGAGGTCCGGCTCTACCTGGCCCTGCGCGAGGCCGCCCACCAGCGGCTCTTCGCCCATGTGCCATGGCTGCGGCAGCACCTGTTCGGCGCCGTGGAGTCCTACGCCCGGGGCATCAAGGTGGACACCGCGCGGCTGGAGGACATGGTCGGCCAGCTGGATCCGGCCAATCCCGAGGCATTGCAGGAGGCGCTTCAGGGCGGGGTCTTCCAGCCGGAGGACAGCCCCGCGCAGAAGGCCGCGCTGGCCAGGCTGGAGACCGCGCTGGCGCTGGTGGAGGGCTGGGTGGACGCGGTGGTGCACGCCGCGGCCGCACCGCATCTGCCGCACGCCGCCGGGCTGCGCGAGACGCTGCGCCGCCGCCGGGCGACCGGCGGCCCGGCCGAGCAGACCTTCGCCACCCTGGTGGGCCTGGAGCTGCGGCCGCGCCGGCTGCGGGACGCCTCCCGGCTGTGGGCGTCGCTGGCGGACGCCCGGGGTCTGGAGGGGCGGGACGCGCTCTGGAGCCACCCGGACATGCTGCCCACCGCGTCCGACCTGGACGACCCGGACGGCTTTGTCCACCGCGAGGAGCTGGATATGAGCGGGTTCGACTTCTCCGACCTGGAGAAGGGGTCCGACGGCAGCGAGGGCGACGGGACGGACGGCACGGGGCAGGACGGCAAGGGGCAGGACGGCAAGGGAAAGGGCGAGCCCACCGCATGACGCTGCACGACGACGCCGTACGGGTGCTGAAGGACTGGACGGCGCCGGACGCGCCCGACGGCGCGCAGGAGCAGCTGCGGCTGGACTACCTGGACCATCTGGTCTCCCATCGGGACGGCCTCTGGCGGTCCTGCCTGCCCGCGCACCTCACCGCCAGCGCCGTGGTGGTGGACCCGGTCCAGGGGCGGGTGCTGCTCACCCTGCACCCCAAGGTGGGCCGCTGGCTCCAGATGGGCGGCCACTGCGAGCCGGAGGACGGCACGCTGGCGGCGGCGGCGCTGCGGGAGGCCACCGAGGAGTCCGGCATCCCGGGGCTGCGGCTGCTGGGGGACGGCGGCGGCGGGCCGATTCCGGTGCGGCTGGACCGGCACCGGGTGCGCTGCACCGGCCGTGGCCGGCCGGAGAACGTCCATCTGGATGTGCAGTATGTCGCGCTGGCCCCGGCCGGTGCGGAGGCGTCGATCAGCGAGGAGTCGCTGGATCTGCGCTGGTTCGGCTATGGGGCGCTGCCGGAGCTGACGGATCGTTCGGTACGGGAACTGGTGGCGCTGGCCCGGCGGACCACCGGCTGAGGCGGGGCATCGGCCGCAGCCCTCGCAGCCTCCGCAGCGGAGCGCGCTGCGGGGGCTGCGGCCGGTCAGACGCAGTCGTCGTGCTGCGCGGGGTCGTCGTGCCGTGCGAGGTCCGACGGCCCCGCCTCGCCGCCCCGCTCTCCCGGCAGATGGGGCAGCCGGGCGGCGGCGACCACCCCCTCCAGATAGCCGCGCGCCCGCTCGGTACGCGGATAGGCGTCCAGCAGGGCCCAGAAGCGGGGGCCGTGGTCGGGCACCAGCAGATGGGCCAGCTCATGCAGCAGGACGTAGTCGACGACGTACTCGGGCATGCCCTGCAACCGGTGAGAGAGCCGGATGGAGCGCTCGGCGGGGGTGCAGGAGCCCCAGCGGGTGTTCTGGTTGGTGACCCAGCGGACCCGGTCGGGCACCGCCCTGCCGCCGAGGTACCGGTCGGACAGCTCGCCGGCGCGGGCCGCGAGGGCGTCGTCGCCCAGTGCGCGCCTGCTCTCCTGGGCCGCGAGCTTGTCCAGCATCAGCGCCACCCAGCGCCGCTCCTCCGCAGCCGACATCCGGGCCGGGATCAGGACGACGGTGCGGTCGCCCTCGCGGTAGGCGGAGACGGTGCGCCGACGGCGGGCACTGCGGCGCACCTCGACATCGGACGGCTGCGCCGGTCCGTCGGGGGCACGCCGACGCGGCGTCGCAGAATGGGAGTCCCGTTCGGCTGCCACGGCGACGACGTTACCTGCTGGGGGTGCAGAAGTCCCCTGTCCCGGCCGGAATCCGGTCTCGGGCAGGACACGGTTGTCCACAGGCCGCAAGAAGACGATCGGATGATCTCCGTGGGCTGTGGACGACCGGCTTTCCCCTTCCGCCCGCCTCGCCGCATGCTGCCGTCAGTGGCCGAAGATCAGTGGCCGAAGGGATCAGTGGCCGAAGGGGGAGACCGGGATGACCCGTCCGATGCTCAAGACCGCACTGCCCCGCACCTGGCGGGAGCGCGAGGTGCTGCAGTTCGGCGCGGTGGCGGAGCGCGCCGTGCTGCTGGACGGCGTCCGGCCGGCGGTGAGCGCCTTCCTCGACCTGGTGGACGGCAGCCGGGAGACCGAGCAGTTGCTCGCGGAGGGCGAGCGGCTCGGTGTGGGCAGCGGTCCGGCCCGGGAGCTGCTGGGGTCGCTGGCCCGGGCGGGCCTGCTGGACGACGCCGGGGCCCAGCAGGCCCTCGGCCCCCTTCCCGCGCCCTACCGCCGCCGGCTGGCTCCGGACCTCGCCTCGCTCTCCCTGGTGCATCCGGAGCCGGGCGCCGCGCCCGCGCTGCTGGCGGCGCGCGGCTCGGCGGCGGTGCAGGTGCGCGGCGCCGGCCGGGTCGGCGCCGCGGTGGCGGCGCTGCTGGCGGCGGCGGGTGTGGGGGTGGTCGAGGTGGTCGACCGGGGGCGGGTCGCGGCGGGCGACTGCACTCCTGCGGGCGTCCCACCGCAGGATGTCGGCCGGCTGCGCACCACTGCGGCCCGTGAGGCGCTGCGCCGTGCCGGGGCCGGTACGGCTCCGGCGGCCAGGGCCGGTACGCCGCAGCTGGTGGTGGTCGCACCGCGCGACGGTACGGCCGGGCTCGCCGCCGACCCGGCGCAGGGGCGGCAGCTGATGCGGGCGGGGGTGCCGCACCTCTACACCTGCGTGGTGGAGCATCTGGGCCTGGTCGGCCCGCTGGTGCTGCCGGGGGCCGCCGCCTGCGGCGGCTGCGCGACGCTGCACCGGGGCGACCGGGACCCGGCCTGGGTGCGGCTGGTGGCCCAGCTCTGCTCGGACGGGGCGGCCCGGGCCCGTACGCCCGCCTGCGACACCGCGCTGGCCGGAGCGGTCGCGGGTCTGGCGGCGCTGCATGTGCTGATGCTGCTGGACGGCGGTCGGCCGCCCAGTGTGGACGGGGTGATGGAGCTGTCTGCGGCGGACGGCATGGTGCGGCGGCTGCGGATGCCGCTCCACCCGGACTGCGGCTGTGCCTGGTACGGGGGTTAGGCGATGTCAGGGTCGGATGTCCGGGGTCGGTCTGCCCGCAGGGGCGCGTGGGATCGGCCGGGAACGGTGGGGGCAGCGGGCACAATGGCGGAGGGACCGCCACCTCGCGACCGCGCGGGACCCCGGCGGCCAGGTACCAGGGAGGCCAGTGTGAGCGATCTTCCACGCAAGGCAGTGACGCGGACCGCGAAGCTCGCCGCGCTGCCGCTGGGGATAGCCGGTCGCGCCACACTCGGCCTGGGCAAGCGGATCGGCGGGCGGCCCGCCGATGTGGTCGCCGCCGAGATGCAGCAGCGCACCGCCGACCAGCTCTTCAAGGTGTTGGGGGAGCTGAAGGGCGGAGCGATGAAGTTCGGGCAGGTGCTCTCCGTCTTCGAGGCGGCGCTTCCGGAGGAGGTGGCCGGCCCGTACCGGGCAGCGCTGACCAAGCTCCAGGACGCCGCGCCGCCGATGCCCGCCGCGACCGTGCACACGGTACTGGCGGAGCGGCTGGGGGCGAGGTGGCGGGATGACTTCCTGGAGTTCGACGACCGGCCGGCGGCAGCCGCCTCGATCGGGCAGGTGCACCGAGGGGTCTGGCGGGACGGCCGTGTGGTGGCGGTGAAGGTCCAGTACCCGGGGGCCGGTGAGGCGCTGCTCTCCGACCTCAACCAGCTCTCCCGGGTGGCGCGGCTGATCGGCCCGCTGATCCCGGGACTGGACATCAAGCCGCTGATCGCCGAGTTGCGGGAGCGGGTGGCCGAGGAGCTGGACTACGCCCTGGAGGCCAAGGCGCAGCAGGCCCACGCGGAGGAGTTCGAGGGCGACCCGGACATCCGGGTGCCGGCGGTGGTGGCCCAGTCCGACCAGGTGCTGGTCAGCGAGTGGCTGGACGGGGTGCCGCTGGCCGAGATCATCGCCCGGGGCAGCCGGGAGGAGCGCGACCGGGCCGGTTGGCTGCTGGTGCGGTTCCTGTTCGCCGGTCCGGCCCGCACCGGGCTGCTGCACGCCGACCCGCACCCGGGCAACTTCCGGCTGATCAAGGACGACGGCCCGCCGGAGGGGTGGCTGCTGGGCGTGATGGACTTCGGGACGGTGGACCGGCTGCCCGAGGGGCTGCCGCTGCCGGTCGGCACGGCGCTGCGGATGGCGCTGGCCGGGGAGGCCGGGGCGGTGCTGGAGATGCTGCGCCAGGAGGGCTTCGTCAAGCCGACCATCGAGCTGGACCCGGATGCGGTGCTGGACTATCTGATGCCGATGATCGAACCGGCCGCCGAGGACCGCTTCACCTTCACCCGGGCCTGGATGCGCACCCAGGCTGCGCGGATCGCCGATCCGCGCTCCCCCGCCTATGACCTGGGCAAGCAGCTCAATCTGCCGCCGTCGTACCTGCTGATCCACCGGGTGACGCTCTCCACCATCGGGGTGCTCTGCCAGCTGGGCGCGGAGGCGCCGTTCCGCCGGGAGATGCTGGAGTGGCTGCCGGGCTTTGCGCGCGACGAGGGCCTGGGCTGACGGCCGTACGGCGAACGGCGAACGGCCCGCCAGGCAGCTGGGGTGCCTGGCGGGCCGTTCGCATGCGCGGTCCATGGGTGTTGCGGGTGGAGCGGGTCGTGCGGATGGAGCGGGTCGTGCGGGTTACTGCATCAGCGCGACGGCGAGGGCACGGCGGGCGCGCAGCGAGGCACGCTCGGCCCGGCGCTTCAGCCGACGGGCGGTGACGACCCGTCGGGCGAGCCGCTCGCCCTCGGCTTGATGGTGCAGTTGTTGCATATGGGCACGGGCCATGGCTTCGTGCATGAGATGCATGTCGCGGGTCCTGTTCTGGAGAGTCAGTTCGGAGGTCTGCTCGGGGCGGACGGTCGGGTCGGGAATCGGGGTCATCGTCGGGTCCTGCTCGTGGTGCGTGGAGTCGTGGAGGCGGGAGTCGGCCTTGGCTGCGGCGACGCGGATGGAGATCCGCAGGCCGTCATCGGGGCGGACCAGGGTGGCGGTCACGCGGCGACCTCGGACTTGCGCGGACGGCCACGCGGCCGCTTGCGGGCCACGACGACACCCTGCACAAAGAGCTCCCCGCCCCAGACGCCCCAGGGCTCGCGGCGCTCCAGCGCGCCCTGGAGGCAGGCCGCCTTCACCGGGCAGGTGGCACAGAGGGACTTGGCGTACTCCACGTCCGCCGGGGTCTCCGCGAAGAAGACCTCCGGGTCGTAGGAGCGGCACGGCATGGACGCGCCGAGGGCGTCGGACTCGTCCAGCACGGTGATCTGCATCAGGGAAACCTCCGGGGGACCGGCCTTGTCGGCCGGGGTGATCGGCTCTGTCATCGGTACGGACGGGGGGTGCGGTGTGGTGACCGTGGACACTTCTGCGTCTACCTCGTCTTTGGTTTCGTTCCGGCCTTGTGGGCCGGTGGGGCGGTGGTACCGGACAAACAGAAGGGCCGCGGATCCCGGTGACGGGTTCCGCGGCCCTGGAGGTGCCGACCTGACGCTGGATCAGGTTCGTTCTCTCCAGGGTTCGAGCCCGCGGAAGGCCCGCATCGAACGGGTGGCATCGGTCGCAAAATCGGCCGCTGCCTGGTGAATCTGCTGGTCCTGCTGGTTGCCGGCACCGATGGCGTGGACATAGCCGTACTCGGCGGCTGCTGCCGCTGCCTTCGGTGCCTGGGTCGGTCGGTCGCTGCGCTCCACACGCTTCACCACGACGGGGGTCCAGCCACGGGACAGACCGGCGCCGGTCATGCCGGTACCGGTGGTGCCGGTAGTACCGGTGACGGACAGAACGGTCCTGTCAAGGCCGAGGACGCCACTGGCCAGGACGACGCCGCCACGCAGATGCGCGGCTGCGGCGGAAACGCCCATGGCGACGGCGACGGTCTCGTCCGTCAGTTTGATCGTCGTGATCATCTCGGTGGTCTCCACTGTCCCCGCCTCCTTTCGGCGTCTCGCAGGCCCCGGTCCCCCGGGTCCCGACTGGCTGGCTCTGTCGGTGATGCGTGTGTTGCAGGTGATGCAGGTGATGCAGATGTGACGGATGGGAATCCGCACAGCTCGCGACCTCGTTCCCCTTGGCCGCCTCGGCAGGCTATTGCGCGGGGTACGGGACGCGCAAACTATTTTTCGGGCGAGTTTTCCGGGGCTTCGCCGCCGTCGTCCCCCGGGTCGTCCCCGGACGGCTCCGGTACGGCTCCGACCGGCTGCTCCCCCGAGCACAACGACAGCACGTCGGCTCCGTACTTGTCCAGCTTGGACGGGCCCACCCCGGGGATTCCGGCCAGCTCCCGCTCGCTGCCCGGCGGATCCTCGGCGATGGCCATCAGGGTGGCGTCGGTGAAGACCACATACGCCGGCACCCCGTGGGTACGGGCCTGCTCACTGCGCCACTCCCGCAGCCGCTCGAAGAGCGCCTCGTCCATCGAGGAGGGGCAGCCCTCGCAGCGGCGCAGCTTGCGCTCCACCGCCTCGGTCAGCGCCCGGCCGCAGACCCGGCACTTCACCGGCCCCCGGTTGCGGCGCCCGCCGGCGCGCTCGCCCCCCGCCTCCGCTCCGGCGTGCCCGCCGCGACCGGCCCGCGCACCGGAGCGCGCGCTGGAGCCGGGCCGCAGGCCGTCCAGGAAACGGGTGGGGATGCGACCGGCCCGGCCGCCCGGGGAGCGGGCGAGGGCCCAGGAGAGGGAGAGGTGGACCCGGGCACGGGTGACGCCGACATAGAGGAGTCGGCGCTCCTCCTCGATCTGCTCGTCCGTCTTGGCATAGGTGATCGGCATCATGCCCTCGGTGAGGCCGACCAGGAAGACCGCGTCCCACTCCAGGCCCTTGGCGGCATGCAGCGAGGCGAGGGTGACGCCCTCCACGGCGGGCGCGTGCTGCGCATTGGCACGCCCGTCCAGCTCGGCGACATACGCGGCCAGGTCGGCGTCCCGGCCGGCGGCACGCTGCGCCGACTCGAACTCCTCGGCCAGCCGGACCAGGGCGGCCAGCGACTCCCAGCGCTCCCGCACCGCACCGGAGCCGCCCGGCGGCTCCGGGGTGAACCCCCGGGTGGCCAGCACCGCCCGCACCTGGGCGGCCAGGTCGGGCCCGTCCACGGCGAGGGTGTCCGCACCGGCCCGGGCGGCGCCGCGCAGCAGCATCCCGGCCTCGCGGATCTCGGGCCGCTCGAAGAACCGCTCGGCGCCCTTGAGCTGGTAGGGCAGGCCGAGGTCGGCCAGCGCCTGCTCATAGACCTCGGACTGGCCGTTGGTACGGAACAGCACCGCGATCTCGCTGGCCCGCACGCCGCGCGCCAGCAGCTCCCGGATGCGGTGCGCGGTGCCCTCGGCCTCGGCGGGCTCGTCGGTGTACTCGGTGTAGACGGGGTCGGGCCCGGCGTCGCGCTGGGAGACCAGCTCCAGGCGGTGCTGGGCGGCCTGGCCCCGGGCCTGCGCCAGCAGCCCGTTGGCCAGGTGGACCACCTCGGGGGTGGAGCGGTAGTCGCGGACCAGCTTGACCACCGTGGCGTCCGGATGCCTGGTCCGGAACCCCAGCAGGTAGTCGGGGGTGGCGCCGGTGAAGGAGTAGATGGTCTGGCTGGCGTCGCCCACCACGCAGAGGCTGGAGCCGGGGCCCACCCACTGGTCGAGCAGCCGCTGCTGGAGCGGGGAGACGTCCTGGTACTCGTCCACGGTGAAGTGCTGGTACTGCGCGCGGACCTGCTCGGAGATCTCCGGGCGGTCCTCCAGGATGGCGGCGGTGAGCAGCAGCACATCCTCGAAGTCGATGACGCCCCGGTCCCGCTTGAGCTGCTCGTAGATGCCGTAGACGCGGGAGATCTCGGCGGCGTCGCGGGGGGCCTCGCGGCCGGCCTTGGCGACGGCGGCAGGATAGTCCTCCGGGACGATCTGGGTGACCTTGGACCACTCGATCTCCCCGGTGAGGTCGCGCAGCTCGGTGCGCTGCACCCGCAGCCCGCAGCGCCCGGCCGCCTCGGCGACCAGCTGCACCTTGCGCTCCAGCAGCCGGGGGACCTCGCCGCCCACGGCGCGCGGCCAGAAGTACTGGAGCTGGCGGAGCGCGGCGGAGTGGAAGGTGCGCGCCTGCACGCCCTCGGCGCCGAGCTGGCGCAGCCGCCCGCGCATCTCGCCGGCGGCGCGCGCGGTGAAGGTGACCGCGAGCACCTGCTGCGGCCGGTAGACGCCGCTGCGCACGCCGTAGGCGATGCGGTGGGTGATGGCGCGGGTCTTGCCGGTACCGGCGCCGGCGAGCACGCAGACCGGGCCGTGCAGCGCGGTGGCGACCGCGCGCTGCTCGGGGTCGAGGCCGGCGAGCACCGCGTCGGCGTCGGCCGGCCCGCCGCTGTCGGGGCCGTACGGGTGGCGCGGTTCGTCCGGGACCGGGAGCTGTGCCTGCATGGGGACATCCTCTCAAGCCCGGCGGACACTCTGCGGCGGGTTGTCCACAGCCCCGGTGGGTTTGTACGACCGCAGCCTGTACGACCGCAGCCCCGGGAGCGCTCGGGCTCCGGTGGCACGCCGGCCCTGGTACCGCGCCGGTAGCCCGCGCCGGAATGTTCCGGGCGGCCCCGGCGTTCGGAAGAGTGCGGCGGACCGCCCCCAGGGTGCGTGACCGCCGCTCGTACACCCGACCGAGCGAAGGAGCCGACCGCGATGTCCGTCACCATGTACAGCACCACCTGGTGCGGCTACTGCCGCCGCCTCAAGGGCCAGCTGGAGCGCGAGGGCATCGCCTACACCGAGGTCAACATCGAGCACGACCCGGCGTCGGCGCAGTTTGTGGAGTCGGTCAACGGCGGCAACCAGACCGTGCCGACCCTGCTCTTCGCCGACGGCTCGGCGCTGACCAACCCCTCGCTGGCCCAGGTGAAGGCCAAGCTGAGCGTCTGACGCCCCACGGCCCATGCCCCACGGCGCCGCTGCGGCCGGCCCGCGACCGGAGACCGGTCGCGGGCCGGCGGCGTCTCAGCCCCGGACCGCGGTGCGGCCGGTGCGGGCGGCGTGGGCCGCGCGTCCGGCCAGCTCACCGAGGCCGTAGAGCAGCCGGCTGCGGTCGGCCGAGTAGCGGGTCTCGATCACCCGGACCGGGCCCCGGGTGTCGTATGTCGCCCGGGTCTGCACCATCAGCGGGACACCCGGTCCGGCCTGGAACCACTGCGCCTCCTCCGGGCCGGGCATCCGGGCGGTGAGGTGGTCCACCGCACCGATCTCGGTGCGGCCGATGTCGGCCAGCACCATCTCGTCGCCGCCGTCGACCGGGTCGGGGTCCATCAGGGGCGTGCCTGCGGCGAGCCCGGCCGGGAAGTGGCTCTCCTCGATCGACCAGGGCTCGCTGTCCAGGAAGCGCAGCACCCTGCGGAGCACCACCGCCTCCCCGGGCCGCAGCCCGAGCCGCTCGGCGATGTCGGTGCGGGCACGTACGATCAGCATCTCGAAGTCCGCCGTCAACCTGCGGTCTGCCGCCTGCGCCTCCTCCGCGTACACCTCGGAGGGGCTTGCCAGGCTGTCTCCGGCCTGCGGTCCCGACGCGGAGCGGTATGCGTGGTGGTCCAGGACCGAGTGGTCCTTCAGGAATGTGCCCTTGCCCTGCACGCGGACCAGCTGGCCCTCGTTGACCAGCACGTCCACGGCCAGCCGCACGGTGTTGCGGGCGACGCCGTACTGCGTCTCGAGTTCGGCTTCGACGGGCAGTGCCGCTCCGCCCTGCCATTCGCCGGCGGCGATGCGGCGCCGCAGGTCCGCGGCGAGCCGCTGGTACTTGGGCGCTTGCCCAGGGGCACGGGAGATGTTCACCCGAGGAATGTAGCGATTCCGGTTGCACCTATTCCCGGAAATCAGCCAATATTGGTCAAGGATGGAGCCATGGGGTTGATTCCAATGACTTGCATTCGGGGGGATCCGATGTCTGTACAGAGCAACGCGCATGAAGCCGGAAGGCAACGGGGCTGCCATGGAGCAGCCATGAACGACCGGGGCGCCTGGGCCACCACGGTCTCCTTCCCCTCCCATCCGCGCAATGTCGCCCGCAGCCGGCTGCTGGCCCGGACCGCGCTGGCGGCCTGGGGTGCACCGCAGTTGGCGGACAGCGCCGAGATCCTGGTCTCCGAGCTGGTCACCAATGCCGTGCGGTACGGCAGCGGCCCGGTCTCGCTGGCCCTGGTGCTCACCGAGGAGGCGCTTCAGATCTCGGTGTCGGACTGCGGGCCCGACCTGCCCGCCACCCGGCCCGCCCGCACCGATGAGCCGGGCGGGCGGGGGCTGGGGATCGTGGAGCGGCTCTGCGGCGGCTGGCAGGTGACCACCAGACTCCGAGGCAAGACGGTCACCTGCCGACTGGCGGGCGACCACACCGCCGACCACGCCACCGAGCCCACAACCGAGCCCACCACCGGGCCCACCACCGGCCGCAACCCGGCCGGAAACCGACATCGGGGCTGAAAAGCGACCGGCGGGCCCCGGAACGGCTGCGCCGGGTGCACCCGATCGGGTGCACCCGGCGCTGGGAGCGCTCGCCGGGCGCGGGCACCCGCCCGTGCGACCGGGCGGGCTACCAGCGCGCTGCCGCCGGGATCGGCTCGCCGTACCAGCGCTCGATCAGATGGCGCGCGATGGATATCCCGGACGGCGGCAGCATCTCCCCCGACTCCCAACCGGCCCGCAGCTCCGCCCGGCTGACCCAGCGGGCCTCGGAGAGCTCCTCGCCGTCCACCGTGATCCGGGTGCCGTCGGGGTGCGCCCGGGCGACAAAGCCCAGCATCAGGCTGGACGGGAAGGGCCACGGCTGGCTGGCGATGTACTCGACCTCGGCCACCCGCACCCCCGCCTCCTCGGCCACCTCGCGCACCACCGCCTGCTCCAGTGACTCGCCCGGCTCCACAAACCCGGCCAGCGTCGACCAGCGGCCCTCCGGCCAGATCGACTGGCGCCCCAGCAGGCAGCGGTCCTGGTCGTCGGTGACCAGCATGATCACCGCCGGGTCGGTGCGCGGGTAGTGCTCGGCGGCGCAGGAGGTGCAGCGGCGTACGTGCCCCGCACCGGCCTTGCGCGTCGGGTGCCCGCAGCGGGAGCAGAAGGAGTGCAGCCGGTGCCAGTTCTCCAGCGCCACCGCGTGCACCAGCAGCCCCGCGTCGCGCTCCGAGAGCAGCCCGGCCACCTCGCGCAGACCCGCCGGCCGGGCGTCGCCGTCCAGTCGGCCCGGCAGCGACTCACCGGCCAGGGCGAAGTAGGAGACCCCGGCGTCGTCGGTGCCCAGGAAGTAGCGGTCGCCCTCGTCCGGCGCCTCGAAGGAGGGCACCAGCACCAGTTCGGTGCCCTGCTCGGTGTCCACCACAAACGCCTCGCCGCCCGCGATCGGCAGCACCCTGGTCGCGGGGTGGCTCCAGGCGGCGGCCAGCCATGGCTCATCGAAGCGGCGGTGCGCGGCGCGGTCCACGCCTCCCCTGGAGAGCGCCGGGGCGACCGGCTCGGCGGCCTTCGCCGCCACAGCCCGGTCCACAGCCTTGTCCACAGCCCTGTCCACGGGCCGATCCACTGCCCGGGCCGCCGCCCGGTCTGCTGCGTGCTGCGAGGTCACTGCCGTCCCGTCCCGTTCCGTGCGGTCGCCGTACTCCCTATCGTCCGACACCGCGGTACTCACCGGGCGTCCTCGCCCGGCGTCCAGCTCCCGGCGAGGTCGCTCCAGAGGTAGGCGCTGGTCTCCACGCCCTTGAGCAGCAGGTCCAGCTCGACCTTCTCGTTCACCGAGTGCCAGCCGTCGGAGGGCACCGAGATGCCCAGGAAGAGCACCGGCACGCCGAGCACGTCCTGGAGGTCGGCGGCGGGCCCGGAGCCGCCCTCCCGGGTGAAGCGGACCTCCTGGCCGAAGGCCCGGCCCATGGAGCGCACCAGCGACCGGAGGGCCGGGTGGTCCAGCGGGGTGAGGCAGGGCCGGGTGGCGCCGGGGAAGACGATCTCATGGCGGATTCCGGCGGGCAGCCGCTCGGCGACCCAGTCCCGCACCGCCTCCCGGACCTTCTCCACCTCCTGCCCGGCCACCAGCCGGAAGGAGAGCTTCAGATGCGCCGAGGAGGGCACGATGGTCTTCCCGCCGGGGCCGGTGTAGCCGCCCCAGATGCCGTTGACCTCGGCCGTCGGGCGGGCCCAGATCCGCTCCAGGGTGGTGTGTCCGGCCTCCCCGAGGGTGCCGTGCGACCGGGCGACGCGCAGCCACTCCGCCTCGTCGAAGGGCAGCTCGGCGAAGAGCTCCCGCTCGCGCTCGGTGAGCTCCACCACCCCGTCGTAGAAGCCGGGCACCGCCACCCGCCGGTCGGCGTCGTGCAGGGCGGCGGCCAGCCGGGCGGCCTCGGTGGCCGGGTTGGGCACCGCGCCGCCGAAGGAGCCGGAGTGGATGTCCTGGTCCGGCCCGTACAGGTCGATCTGGCAGTCGGCGAGGCCGCGCATGCCGGTGCAGACGGTCGGGGTGTCCTCGGCCCACATGCCGGTGTCGGAGACGATCACCGCGTCGCAGGCCAGCCGGTCGGCGTGGCGGCGCACCAGCGCGGCGAAGTGCGGCGAGCCGGACTCCTCCTCGCCCTCGATCAGCAGCTTGAGGTTGACCGCGGGCGCGGTGCGGCCCGTCGCCGCCAGGTGGGCGCGCACCCCCAGGGTGTGGAAGAAGACCTGGCCCTTGTCGTCGGCGGCGCCCCGGCCGTACATCCGCCCGTCGGCGACCACCGGCTCGAAGGGCTCGGTGGCCCAGCCGTCCTCCCGGGCGGCGGGCTGCACATCGTGGTGCCCGTAGACCAGGACGGTCGGTGCGTCCGGCTCCCCCGACGGCCACTCCGCGAAGACCGCCGGCAGCCCCCGGCCCTCGTCGCCGGACGCGGAACCGGTCTCCCAGATCTCGGCGACCGGGAAGCCGGTCTCCCGCAGCTTCTCCGCCAGCCACTCGGCGGACCGGCGCACCTCGCCGGACCGCGCGGGGTCGGCGGAGACGGACGGGATACGCAGCCAGGAGGCCAGGTCGTCGAGGAAGGCGGCGCGGTGCTGGTCGATGTAGGAGCGGACGGCGCTGTCCGGGGTTTTCGTCATAGAGACGACTTTAGTTCGACGGCGGCGCCGACCGCTGCCGTCGACCGGTCGGCGGACACCGGCCCCGGACGTGGGATGCGTCACGCCCGGGGCCGGTCGCCGCCGTGGGGATCAGGCTGCCGTACAGATCAGGCTGCCGTACGGATCAGGCTGCCGTACGGATCAGGCTGCCGTACGGATCAGGCTGCCGTACGGATCAGTCCGCCCGGCGCACCAGGGAGATCCGGGAGCGGGAGAGCAGCGCGGCCAGCACCACCGCCACCACCGGCAGGGCGACCACGGTGAGCGCCAGGTCCGTCCAGGGGAAGACGATGGCCCCCGCTCTGTCCGAGCCCACCGCCGCCTGCTCCACCTTGCGGAGCGCCACCGCGGGCACCACTCCGCAGACCGCCCCCAGCACCGCTCCCATGGCGGCGATCACCCCGCACTGGAAGCCGGAGAGGGTCCGCCGGATGCGAGGCGCTGCGCCCACTGCGGAGAGCGTGGCGAGGTCCTGCTGAGAGTCGGCGGCGGCCAGTCCGGTGGCGATACCGGCCGCGCCCAGCGCCACCAGGGCGGCGAAGACGGTCAGGGCCAGGTTGGCCAGGCTGCTGCGCGGCTGGTAGCCCCGCTCGACCCGGAGGTCGCCGTCGGCGGTGATCCTGCCGACCGCGCCGGCGGCCCGCTGCTCGTCCGCCCCGGTGGGGACCGTCTGCGGCTGCCAGATCGAGCCGTCCGCCGACACCTGGAGGCCCGCCTTGCGTGCGGCTTCCACGGGGAGCATCGCCTGGGCGGTGAAGACGGACGGGGTCCGCACCACCGCCGGGATGGTCACCTCGTGCGACGCGGGTTGGACCTCCTCGCCGTCGGCGTCCTGCCGGTCCGGCCAGGGTTCGGTCAGCCGCAGGGTGAGCTTCCCGTCCTTGACATAGCGGGGGTCGAAGACCACCGCGCGCCCCTCAGCGAGCGCCTGCTCCGCCGCCCGGTCGTGCACGCCGAACAGGACCCGCAGCACCTCCGAGTCACCGGCCGGCACCTGGGAGAAGCTGCTGCTCCAGGAGCGATGGCCGCCCCGGCACCGGGGGTCGTCGCGCCGCAGCCGCGCCACCTCGGCAGCGGAGAAGTGCCGTTCGCCCTCCAGCGGGCAGCTCAGCTCCGGCGGCATCACCAGCGACACATCGCCGCAGCGGTCGTCCTCGTTGCAGTCGCCCCGGTAGCTGGTCCGGTAGACGTCGGCGCGGCGGCCGAGCCCGCTGATGCTGCTCTCCACGGCGGAGCGGGCCTGGTCCAGGGCGGCGCCGTGGTCGTCCTTCACCGGGATGCCGCGCAGGGTGAGCGTCCCGGCCGGTGCGGACGCCAGGTAGTCGCGGCGCTGCTGGGCCTGGTCGCTGGTGGTGTAGATGCCGACCGCGACCGACCCCGCCACCGCGGCCATTACAGCGGCGACGGCGGGCGCGGTGCGGGCCCGGTGGCGTACGGAGTCGCGCAGGGCGAGGCGGGGGGCCAGCGGCAGCCAGCGGCCCAGCCTGCCGAAGAGTCCGACCAGGAAGGGGGTGCAGGTCACCATACCCAGTTCGGCCAGCATCGAGCCACCGAGCACCGAGGCGGTTCCCTGACCCGCGGCGGCGCCGAGCACGGCGAGTGCGGCGCCGCCCAGCAGGGCGGCCAGGCCGACCACGGCGAGCCGTCTGGACGGCGGCCTGACGGTGCCCCGGCCGGTCAGCGCGGCCACCACATCCTGCCGGGACGCCTGCACGGCGGGCACGATCGCCGCCAGCACCCCGGTGACCAGTCCGATCGCCGCGATGCCGAGCAGGTCCAGGAGGTGCAGGTCGAGATGGCCGAACCGCTGCCCGGCGGTCTCCTCCAGCCAGGACCGGCCGAGGGCGACGGCCAGTACCGCCAGCACCACGCCCACGACCGCGCCCGCCACGCCCAGCACCACTCCGCCGCCGAGCACCACGGCCCGGATGTGCGCGCGGTCGCCGCCGCCTGCGGCGAGCAGCCCCAGCTGCCGCCGGGAGCG
Organism: Peterkaempfera bronchialis; assembly: GCF_003258605.2. Classification (NCBI taxonomy): domain Bacteria; kingdom Bacillati; phylum Actinomycetota; class Actinomycetes; order Kitasatosporales; family Streptomycetaceae; genus Peterkaempfera; species Peterkaempfera bronchialis. The sequence continues at coordinate 4,469,111 of NZ_CP031264.1, read as the reverse complement.
GCGGGCGCCGACGGCGAAGGCCGGTCCGGCCAGCAGCACGATCTCCAGCAGCGCCATGCCTGCGACGGTGCCGAGCACGGTCAGGGTGGTGGGGTCGCGGAGCACACTGCGGCTCTGCTCGTGGACCACCTGGTAGTACGGCACCTCGGAGCGCGGCGGCGGGTCGAGCAGCACCTGGCGGGAGGTCACCTTGAAGCCGTACCTGTTGGCCTCCTTGACCTTCTCCCACGGGAATCCGGCGCCGCCACCCAGGGTGACCAGCCAGGAGTCGCCGTCCAGCGGGCCGCCCCAGTACGCCTGGCCGCCGGTCTTCGCGTCCGCCCCGGTGAGCGGGGCGATCAGCTCGCCGGGGCGGGCGATCAGCCCCGTACTGGACAGCCGGTCCGGGTACTCGACGCTCGCGGTGATGGTGAACGGCTGGGCGAGGCCGTTGAGGGTGGTGGTGTCGCCGAGGTGCAGGCCGGAGTCGGCCAGGAACTGCCGGGTGGCGGCGATCTCCTGGGGCTTCGCGGGGGCCCGGCCGTCCACCACGGTCACCACGCCCCGCCAGACCGGGTCGGCCAGGTCCATCTCGGCGGTGGAGACGCGGGTGAGGCCGTGGGCGGTGGTGGCGGCCACGCTGGGGCCGTTGCGTACCGGGACGATCGCGGAACCGGCCGGCAGCAACTGCCTGACCAGCTCGGCAGGGTCGGTCTCGGCGGACTTCTTCTCCTCCGGGGTCTGCCGGTGCTTCTCCGTGTCGACCGGGTAGACGCCGTCCTCCGGATCGGGCTTCTGCACGATCGACATGCCCTGCTGGTAGAGCGAGAACTGCGCGTCGGCGGCCCCCATCTGCCGGGTGATCCGCTCGCCGGGGTCCAGGCGGGCGCTCTGGTAGACGATGTCGGCGCCGGCCACGCCCAGCACCGGCAGCGCGATCATGGCCATCACCAGGGCACTGCGGCCCTTGGCGCGTACGGCGTCGCGGCGGGCGATGCGCAGCGCGACCCGCCAGGCGGTGAGCTTCACGGGGCCACCGGCCCGCCGGAGTCCCGGCCCGCGCCGGTGAGCAGGCTCTCGGCGGAGGCCACGCCGGTCTCGTCGACGATGCCGCCGTCGCGCAGGAAGACCACCCGGTCCGCCCAGGCGGCGTGCCGGGCCTCATGGGTCACCATCATGGCGGCGGCTCCGGCGTCGCAGCGGGCCCGCAGCACGGCGAGCACCGACTCGCCGGTGGTGGAGTCGAGGGCGCCGGTGGGCTCGTCGGCCAGTACCAGGCGGCGGTCGCCGATCAGCGCGCGGGCAATCGCCACCCGCTGCTGCTGGCCGCCGGACATCTCGTCGGGGAAGCGTTCCGCCAGCTCAAAGAGGTCGAACTCCTCCAGGGCGGCCAGCGCCTCGCGGCGGGCGGCGCGCGAGGAGATGCCGTCCAGCTCGCGGGGGAGCGCGACATTCTCGGCGGCGGTGAGCGCCGGTATCAGGTTGTAGTCCTGGAAGACATAGCCGACCGCGCGGCGGCGTACCGCCGCCAGGTGCTTGCGGGAGAGGTCGCCCAGTGACTGGTCCTCCACCAGCACCCGGCCGGAGGTCGGCGTGTCCAGGCCGCCGGCCAAGGTGAGCAGGGTGGACTTGCCGGAGCCGGAGGGGCCCATCACCGCCACCAGCTCGCCGGGGTGCACCGCCAGGTCCACCCCGCGCAGGGCGTGCACCTCGGCGGCGCCCCGGCCGTGCACCCGGGAGACGTTCTCCATCCTGAGGACCGGTGCTGCGCCGGTCGCCGCTGTACTGCCTGTCGCTGTGCTGCCTGTCGCTGTGCTGCCTGTCGCTGCATTGCCTGTCAAGGGGTTCCCCCAGGGGGTCGTTCAGGTCGTTCACGGAATGTCGTTCACGGAGTGGGGATGACGGCGTCAGGTCCGCCCGGACCTGGTCCCCCGCCGTCGGGTGGAGCCCTGCGGCTCGCGCTCCGTACCACCGGTCGGTTCCGGCGCCGCTGGTACGGGGCGCGGGCGGGTGAGGCGGGTCTCGCAGTGGTCGAGCCACCGCACCTCCGCCTCGGTCTGGAAGATGAGCTGCTCCAGCACCAGCAGCCAGGCGAGATCGCCGCCGTCCTCGCCCCCGGCCGACTCCCCGGTCAGGGCGCGCGCCTTGAGCCGGGTGTAGTCCTGGAGTGCCTGGATGCTGTGTCGCCGCTGCGCCTGGACCACCTCGCGGACGTCCACCCCGGGCACGGTGACGGCCATGGCCAGCTTGATGGCCAGTTCGTCGCGGGGTGGGCTGTCCCGGCGCACGGGGGTGCCGAACCAGGAGCGCATCTCGGCACGTCCTGTCTCGGTGATGGCATAGAAGACATGGCCCTCGTCGTCCTCACCGGCGGGCTCGACCAGGCCGTCGCGCTCCAGTCGGCCGAGCGTCGTGTACACCTGACCGACGTTCAACGGCCAGGTGGCACCGGTGCGGGCCTCGAACTCGCTGCGCAGCTGGTAGCCGTAGCGGGGGCCTTGGTTGAGAAGGGCGAGCAGCCCATGGCGGATCGACACAGGCAATGTATACCCGGTATGCATTCCGAGGCTCAACCTCGGGTGGGTGATCCGGCCGGGCGGACCGCCGGGCGCGGTACGGTCGCGGTGTGAGCCAGTTGCGCATCGCCACCTTCAACCTGTTGCACGGGCAGCCGCTCGCGCCGGACGGCACCCCGCTGCCCTTTCCGCCGGAGCCCGCCGACCCGGAGGTGGCGGCCGGCGCGCTGGCCGAGGCGGTGGCCGCACTCGACGCCGATGTGCTGGCGATGCAGGAGGTCGACCGGTACCAGGAGCGGTCCGGTCTGGTCGACCAGACCGCCGTGGCGGCCAAGGCGATGGGCGCCGCCGACTGGCGGTTCGCCGCCGCGCTGCACGGCCGGCCGGCGCCGGTCTCCGGCTGGGTGCGGGACCCCTCGGCGATGGGCTTCCGGGTGTACGGACCCGCCGACGTCGGCGCCGACGCGGGGTCGGCGTCATACGGCACCGCGCTGCTCACCCGGCTGCCGGTGCACCACTGGCGGGCCCGGCGCTTCGCGCCCGCGCCGTTCGGGCTGCCGCTGCGGGTGGCCGGGCGGCGGGGGCTGACCCCCGTCCCGGACGAGCCGAGGGCGGCGGTGGCGGCGGTGCTGGAGGGGGACCGGGGCCTCTTCACGGCGGTGGCCGCGCATCTGTCGTTCGTCCCCGGCTGGAATGTCGCCCAGCTGGCGGGCATCCGCCGCTGGATCGCCGACCTGCCGCGCCCCTATCTGCTGCTGGGCGACTTCAACCTGGTCGGGGCCGTGCCGCGCACCGTGCTGGGCGGCGCCGCCGTGATGGACGGGATGGCGGGCGGGGTGGCCCGTGCGCCGCGCCGTCGGCGGCGGCGGGCATTGCAGGCCGCCGTACCGGGTGCGGCGCGGTCACGGTGGACGGCCGTCGGCCCGGCGTACGGACTGGTGCCCGAACCGGTGTCCGAGCGACAGTCGGTGCCCGGGTCGGCGTCCGGGCCCGCGTACGAACCGGCGTACGGGTCGACGCGCGGCCCGGCGCGCGCGGCGCGGGTGCGCGGCTCGCGGCGGCGGCTGCGCGACCTGCGGGAGGCCCGCCGCACCCGCCTGGAGCGGGGCGGCCGGGACCGGCTGCGGATGCGCCGCACCCCGCAGCGGCAGCCCGGCGACCGGCTGCCGGGCTGGCGTGACCTGGCCCGCACCCCCACCTATCCGTCGCACCGGCCGACCGTGCAGTTCGACCACGTCCTGGCGGTGGGCGTGCGGCCCGCCGCAGTGGGCCGGGCGCACACCCCGCGTACGCCGATCTCCGACCACCGCCCGCTGCTGGTCGAGGTGGACCTCTGAGCGCGGCGCTCGGCCACCGCACTCAGCCGAGCTGCGGCACCTGGCCGTTGGGCCGGGCCACCTGCTCCGGCACCACCACGGGCTCGTACTGGAGCAGCAGCATCGCCGCGTCGTCGCCGAGTTGGCGGCCGATGTGCCGGACCACGTCCAGGTGCAGCCGGTCGAGCACCTCCCCCGGCGCACCCTCCCGGGCGCACCCGGGAAGGCGCTCCAGCAGCGGGTAGAAGCGGCCCTGCTGGTCACGCGCCTCGATCACGCCGTCGGTGTACAGCAGCACCCGGTCACCGGGCCGCACGGCCATCCGCCGCACCGGCGGCCGCACGGACTCCGGCGGCAGCACACCGAGCGGCGGCACCGGGGAGACCGGCTCCAGCAGCCGCACCGGCTCGCCGTCGCGGAGCAGCACCGGCGCCGGATGGCCGCAGTTGACGATCTCGGCCACGCCGTCCGGGCAGACCCCGATCAGCACCAGGGTGACGAACTCCTCCCCCAGCCGGTCGTGCCCGTTCTCCCGGAGCGAGCGGTCCAGGCTGTCGGCCAGCCAGCCGGCCACCCGGTCCAGCGCGTGCTCCTGGTGCGCGGCCTCGCGAAAGGCGCCCAGCACGGCGGCGGCGGTCTCCACCGCGCCCAGCCCCTTGCCGCGCACATCGCCGACGACCGCCCGCACCCCGTGCCGGGTGTTGACCACCTCGTAGAGGTCGCCGCCGATCCGGGCGTGGGCGGCGGCCGCCGCGTAGTGGACGGCGGCGCGCACGCTGCCGACCCGGTCGGGGACCGAGCGGAGCAGCACCCGCTGGGCGACCTCGGCGACCAGCCGGGCGTCGGCGAGCGCCCGCTCCTGGCGCACCCGGAGCACCGCGCTGACCCAGCCGATCAGGGTGACCAGCACGATGGCGAGCACGCTGGCGGTGTGCACCGACTGGGTCAGCACCCCGTTGTAGGCGGCCATCGCAAAGGCGGCCAGCACGGTGAGGCCGCCGACCAGCAGCGGGTACCAGGTGCGGCGGCAGACCACGGCGGCCAGCGCCGGGGCGGAGGTCAGTGCGGGCTCGACCGTCACCTCGGTCTTGCTGAACCAGTCCAGGGCGACGATGACCACCAGGGCAAGGAAGGGCAGCGCCAGGGCTGTCCGGGACCAGCCCCCGGCGAGCAGCTGCTTGAGGCGGCGGAGCCGCCCGGTCACGCTCAACGTCGGATTCTCCAGCGGGAAGCGCTCATGTGGCGGTGGGGTGGGGCCTGGCAGTCGGCCGGGGAAGGGGGTGACCGGTTACCGACCCCACAATAGGCGCGAAAAGTGCAAGCCGCACAGGTTTCACCTGTGTGCGTGACGACTTGGGTGCTCTCCGTGACCTATCCATCACTGTTCCCGGTCAGGATGCGTTCCAATGCTGTTCGGTCGGGCAGATCTGACGGACGTTCGACCCGGCCGCTGCGGACATAGAGGAACGCCGCCGTGACCTGCTCCAGCGGCAGCCCCTGCTGCTCCGCCCAGGCCAGACGGTAGACGGCCAGCTGAAGCGGGTCGGCGGTCTCCCGCTGATGGGTCTTCCAGTCCACCACCTCGAACCTCGGCCCCTGCGGTGACGTTCCGTCGCTGGCGTCCTCCCGGTACACCGCGTCGATCCGGCCTCGCACCACCCGTCCCGCCAGCAGCAGCTGGAAGGGCGCCTCCACCCGGTACGGGGTCCGATGGGCGAACGGCGTACGCAGAAAGGCGTCCTTGAGCCGGGCCAGATCGCGTTCGTCCTCGATGCCGTCGTCCTCGGCGCCGGGCAGGCCGTCCGGCTCGATCAGCATCAGCGGTTCGAAGCGGGCCTCCACCCAGGCGTGGAAGCGGGTGCCCCGGCGGGCCGCAGGCTGCGGCGGCCTCGGCATCGGCCGGGCCAGGTCGCGGGCGAAGCCGTCCGGGTCGGCAGCCAGCCGCAGCAGCTGGGAGGCCGACAGCGAGGCCGGTACGGGAACGTCCCGCAGCGCGTGCCGGGACCGCTCCAACTCGCCGAGCAGGGCTTCCAGGTCGCGGTCCCAGGACTCGATCAGCCGCTGCTCCTCCGGGGTCGGCGGTGGCTGCGGCGCGGGCGGGACATACCCGTCCAGCCGGGCCCGCACGGCGCGGGCGGCCAGTCGGCGGGCGTGCTGGGCCGCCGGGTCCAGCGGCAGCGGCCACGGGGTCTCGGCCGTCACCGCCAGGGCGGGGTTCCGCTCGTCCGGCCCCGGCGGGTCGGCCCATGCCTCCACCTCGCCGAAGCCGCCCGGCCGCGCGCAGTGGTCGTGGAGCTGCACCAGGAAGTCGGAGGGGCCCACCGGCTTCTTGCGGGAGGCGCCCCACCAGTGCCCGGAGGCCAGCAGCAGGCTGCGGGGCCGGGTGAAGGCCACATAGCCGAGGCGCAGCTCCTCGGTGGCGGCCTGCTCGCCCATCAGGGCGGCGAAGTGCTTCATCCCCCGGGCGTTCCACTCCGGGGCGGGCGGCAGGGTGTCCGCGTCGCCGCGCAGCGCGTGCGGCAGCACATGCTTGCGGCTGGTCCACCGCTCCCGTGGCTTGGTGCTGGGGAAGGCGTCCTTGACCAGGCCGGGCACGGCCACCACGTCCCACTCCAGGCCCTTGGACTTGTGCGCGGTGAGCACCTTCACCGTGTCCTCGCCGCCGGGCAGCGTGGAGTCCAGGCCCTTGTCGTACTCCTGCGCGGCCCGCAGGAAGGCCAGGAAGGCACCCAGCGAGGGGTCGCCGTCGAGGTCGGCGAAGGAGGCGGCGACGTCCAGGAAGGCGTGCAGGGTCTCCCGGCGGCGGGCGGCCAGCGCATACGGGGAGGCGGCCAGCTCCACATCCAGGCCGGTGGCGGCCAGTACCCGGTGCAGCACATCCATCAGCGGGTCCGCCAGCGAGCGGCGCAGCTCCCGGATCTCCCGGGCCAGCCGGGCGAAGCGCACCCGGGCGTCGGCGGAGAACGGCAGCTCGTCGCGGTCGTCCACGGTGCCGGGGTGCAGAAAGGTCTCCAGGGCGTCGGCGAGGGAGACCACCTCGGTGGGGTCGGCCTCGGCGACCGCCTCCGCCAGCGGGTCGGCCGGTTCGCCGCCCCGGTCCACCCGCACCAGGTCGCGGGCGCGGCGGCCGAGCAGCGCCAGGTCGCGCGGGCCGATCCGCCAGCGCGGGCCGACCAGCAGCCGTACCAGGGCGGCGTTGGCCGTCGGGTCCTGGAGCACCTCGCAGGTCGCCACCAGGTCGGCGACCTCGGGCAGGTGGAGCAGCCCGGAGAGGCCCACCACCTCGACCGGCACCTCGCGGGCCACCAGCGCCGCATGGATGTCGGGGAAGGCCGCCCCGCCCCGGCAGAGCACGGCGATCCGGCCCGGCGCGGTGCCGGTGCGCACCAGGTGGGCGATGGAGTCGGCCAGCCAGTCGACCTCCTCGGCGTGGGTGGGCAGCAGCGCGCACCGGACGAAGCCGTCGTGCTCGGCGCCGGGGGCGGGGCGCAGCGCCTCCACGCCCTGGTGCATCGCGCGCAGCGGCCCGGCGAGGTGGTTGGCGAACTCCAGCAGCCGGCCGCCGCTGCGGCGGTTCTCGCTGAGCGAGTGGCGGGCCGCAGGACGGCCGTCGGCGGCCGGGAAGTGCTCGGGGAACTCGTCCAGGTTGGCCACGGACGCGCCGCGCCAGCCGTAGATGGCCTGGCAGGGGTCGCCGACCGCGGTGACCGGGTGGCCGCCCGCGTACCCCGGCCCCCGGCCGAAGAGGCCGGCGAGCAGCAGCCGCTGGGCGACCGAGGTGTCCTGGTACTCGTCCAGCAGCACCACCCGGAACTGCTCGCGGAGCAGCCGCCCCACCTCGGGGCGGCTCTGCGCCAGGGTCGCGGCGGCGGCGATCTGGTCGCCGAAGTCCATCAGCCCGGCGGCCCGCTTGCGCCGCCGGTACTCCTCCACCAGCCCCAGCAGCTCCAGCCGCCCCCGCGCCGCCTCCGGCACCTTGCGCAGCTCCTCGTTGGAGAGCCGGGCGGACGCCAGCTCGTCCAGCAGCGCGGTGTCATGGGCGCGCAGCCGGTCGGGCTCCACCAGGTGCTCGGCCAGCTCCCCGTCGAGCGCCAGCACCTCGGCGACCAGGGCGGAGACCGTGCCGGTCAGTGCCGTGTACGGGCCCCGGGCGGAGCGCAGCACCCGCGCCGCCAGCTGGAACCGGGTCGCGTCGGCGAGCAGCCGCACATCGGGCTCGATGCCGATCCGCAGGCCGTGCTCGGTGAGCAGCCGGCCCGCGAAGGCGTGGTACGTGGAGATCTCCGGGTCGCCGAGGACATCGCCGTCCTCCCCCGGCTCGCCGTCGGACACCCCGGCCCTGGCCAGCGCGGTGCGTACCCGCTCGGAGAGCTCGCCGGCGGCCTTGTTGGTGAAGGTGAGGCCCAGCACCTGCTCCGGCCGTACCAGGCCGCGCCCCACCAGCCAGACCACCCGGGCCGCCATCACGGTGGTCTTGCCCGACCCGGCTCCGGCCACGACGACGGCCGGGGCCGGGGGCGCGGTGATCGCCTCCACCTGCTGTGCGGTGAAGGGGATGCCCAGCAGCTCCTTGAGCTGCTCGGGGCTGGCGATGGCGGCGGACACCCGAGCAACGGTAACGGGCCCCGCCGACAGCCCGGCCGGGCGGCCTCGGTCAGCCCTTCAGCTTGGAGGGGTCGATGACCTGGTCGGCGGGCGGGGCCTTGACCGCCACGGGCTCACCGAACCCGCTGAAGGACATGTGACCGCCCTCCTTGCCGGTGTGCTCCATCCTGACGGGGTAGGGGGTGCCCTCGGTCGCGACGTAGACGGTGGTCGTGGCACCCTCGTCGGGGACGCTGAAGGCGACCGTCCGTATGCCGTCGACGGTCTTCACACCGACCTTGGTGACCTTGCCGGAGCGGTCCTCCTCGGTCAGGTCCTTGGCGACGTGCTCCAGGTCGCAGAGGTCGGCCAGGCTGTCGTCGTCGTCGCTGGTGAGGTACTTGCCGGCCATCAGCTTGGCCTCCTCCGGACCGGCCAGCTTCTCGAAGAATTCGGCGCTGGGCTTCATCCAGGTGTGCCCGCCGGTCCGCAGCAGCTCGAACTGACCCTGGCCCGCCACAGTGAGGGAGGCGGTGCAGTTGCCGGACTTGTCCAGCGACACCTTGCCCTTGATCTTCTCGCCGTCGCTGACCATCTCCATCTCGAAGGTCAGCGAGGAGGCGGAGAGCAGCGCGGCCTTCGCCTTCTCGCTGATCTCCTTGGCGGAGAGCGCCTCGATCCCCGACCCCTCGGGCGACGGGCTCGCGGACGGACTGGCCGACGGGCTCGCGGAGGCCGCCGCCGACGAGTCGGCGGAGGCGGTGGCCTTCTTGTCGTCCCCACAGCCGGTGAGCGTTGCCGCGGCCGTCGCGCACAGGAGGGTGATGGCGAGCAGGCGAGGGGTGCGCATAGGGGTTCCCGTTCGATCGGTGCCGCAAGGCAGATAAAGATCACGTAAGCACCCGAGACGCTAGCAGCAGCCCCGGACAAGCGTCCTAACGAACAGGTCAACATCGGTCGTACTGGTGTCGACGGGATGACGACAGGATGGCGACGGGGTCATTCGACGGTCTGACGGCCCTCCGGGCGGGCGGAGCAGGCGCCTCGGAAGGCGCAGCGCTCGCATCCCGCGCCGGTGGTGGGGACGAACCGCTCGTCCAGCACCCGGCCGGCCGCCTCCGCGAGCAGCTGCTCGATCCACGGCTCGGGCGGCAGCGCCTGCTGGGACTGGACCTTCGGCTGCTCCGTGCCCTTCTGCGGGGTGCGCAGCTGGACCAGTTCGGCGCCGCCGGGCAGCGCGGGCTCCCCCTCGAAGCCGGGCAGGCCGTCCAGTGCGCCCTCGCGGACGGCGAGCTGGTAGACGGCCAGCTGCGGGTGCTCGGCCACCTCGGCGGCGGTGGGGACGGCCTTGCCCGTCTTGAAGTCGACCACATAGGCCAGCCCGGCGGCGTCCCGCTCGACCCGGTCCATGGAACCCCGGATCTCCACGGTCCGGCCGCCGGCCTTCAGCGTGACGTCGAAGGGGTGCTCGGTCGCCACGGGCGTCCGGCCCCGCTCCAGGGTGTGCCAGTGCAGAAAGCGCTCCAGGGCGGCCCGCGCCTCCCGCTTCTCCTGGTCCGACTTCCACGGCGCGTCGAAGGCGAGGGCGTCCCAGACCCCGTCCAGCCGCTCCATCAGCACCTCCAGGTCGGCCGGGGTACGTCCGGAACCCACCTCGTCGGCCAGGACATGCAGCACACTGCCGAACCCCTGGGCCCCCGAGGAGGCGGTACGGGCCCGCACCTCCCGGTCCAGGAACCACTGCAACGAGCAGTCGCGCAGCTGCTCCACCGCGCTGCCGGTCAGCTGCACCGGCCGGTCCGGGTCGCGCAGCGGCGCCTCGGCCGCAGTCGGCTCCGCCAGGCCCCACCAGCGGTCCGGGTGGGCCGACGGCACCAGCGGCGCACCGTCCTCGACCCCGGCTGCGGCCAGCCGCGCCAGCCGCTCGGCGGCGGCGGCGCGCAGCTCCACGGAGGCGGCCGGGTCCACGCAGGTGGCGCGCAGCTCGGCGACCAGGGCGGGCACCGACAGCGGGCGCCGGGGCCGGTGGGTGACGTCCTCCACCCGGACCGGCGGCACCCTGCGCACCATACGGCCCTGCCGGTCGACCTCCTCGCGGTACAGCTCGCGCAGGAACCGGGACGGCTCGTCGCCGTCCTCCGCCTGCGCCTTGACGGCGGTGACCACCAGCCGCTCCCTGGCCCGGGTGACGGCGACATAGAAGAGCCGCCGCTCCTCGGCCAGCAGGGCGCCCGGCGGCATCGGCTCGGCGAGGCCGTCGCGGCCGATCCGGTCCGCCTCCAGCAGCGACCCCCGGCGCCGCAGGTCCGGCCAGAGGCCCTCCTGCACCCCGGCCACCACCACCAGCGGCCACTCCAGGCCCTTGGCGCGGTGCGCGGTCATCAGCCTCACCGCATCGGGGCGGACCGCCCGCACGGCGAGGGTGTCGGCGGCGATGTCCTGGGCGTCCAGCTCCTCCAGGAAGTTGAGCGCGCCCCGGTGTCCGACCCGGTCCTCGGCCCGGGCGGCGGTCTCGAACAGGGCGCAGAGCGCGTCCAGGTCGCGGTCGGCGTTGCGGCCCGCCGGGCCGCCGCGCCGGGCGGCCCGCTCCAGGCGCTCCTGCCAGCGGCCGCTGTTCTCCCAGAGCGCCCAGAGCGCTTCCTCGGCGGGGGCGCCGCCGGCCAGCATCTCGCGCACCTTGCGCAGCAGCATCCCCAGCTCACGGGGGCGGCGGGCGTACGCGGGGTCGAGCGCCACCAGCCGCTCGGGCTCGGCCAGCGCCTCCCGGATCAGCTCGGCGGCAGGGCGTACGGCGGTGGGGGCACCGCCGCCCCGCTCCCGCAGCGCGGCCCGCTCCTCCTCCCGCAGCGCCCGGCCGAGCCGCCGCAGATCCGACCCGTCCATCCCGCCCAGCGGCCCGGTGAGCAGCGTATGGGCAACCTCCGCCGTCAACGGATCAGCCTCCGCCACCGCCCCCGAGAACGCGACCGGCTCAGACCCGTCCGCCCCAGCTTCGAGGCCGGTCGATTGGGGGGCGGCCGGGCCGGAGGCGGCCTCCACAGACCCGACCATCTCGGCGCCTGCCCCCTCGGCTCCGGCCGGGGCCGGGATGGGGGCGGGGGTCGCCCACGTGGGGTGGGGGTGGGCGGTGCTCTGGTCGGCTGCGCGGACGGCCGCCTCGGATTCGGCCTCCCCAGACCCGACAGGCTCAGGGCGGGACGCCCCAGACCAGGCATCATCGGACCCGGCTACCTCGGCGCCCGCCTCCTCGGCTCCGGCCGGATCGGACTCGGCCGGGATGGGGGCGGGGGTCGCCCAGGGGGGGTGGGGGTGGGCGGCGCTCAGGGCGGCGACGCGGAGGGCCACCTCAGACCCGGCCACCCCAGAACCGACGGGCTCAGGGCGGGACGCCTCAGGCCCGGCTACCTCGGGTCCGGCAGCTCCAGACCCGCCCTCCACAGACCCGACCATCTCGGCGCCCGCCTCCTCGGCTCCGGCCGGGTTGGACTCGGCCGGGGCGGGGGTGGGGGTGGCCCAGGGGGGGTGGGGGTGGGCGGCGCTCAGGGCGGCGACGCGGAGGGCCAGCAGCAGCGGGGCGACGGCCGGTTCGTCGCGCAGCGGAATGTCGTCGCCGTCGGTCTCCAGGGGCACGCCGGCGGCGGTGAGCGCCCGCCGGATGCCGGGTATGGAGCGGCCGCCCGCCCGGACCAGCACGGCCATCCCACCCCAGGGCACCCCCTCCTCCAGGTGGGCCCGGCGCAGCAGATCGGCGATGCCGTCCAGTTCGGCGCCGGGTGTCGGGTAGGTGAGCACCTCGACCCGGCCGCCCTCCCGGTCCGGGCGCGGCGAGCGGTGCGCGGCAAGCGCCGCCGCAGGCAGCCTGCCGACGGGCATCCGCCGGGCCACCTGGCGCGAGGCGGCGAGCAGCACCTCTCCCGCGCGCCGCGAGACCCGCAGCACCTTCACCTCGGCGGGGGTGCCGTCCGCCCGGGGGAAGTCGGTCGGGAAGTCGAGGATGCCGTTGATGTCGGCGCCCCGGAAGGCGTAGATCGACTGGTCGGGGTCGCCCACCGCGACCAGGTCGCGGCCGTCCCCGGCCATCGCGCGCAGCAGCCGCACCTGGGAGGGGTCGGTGTCCTGGTACTCGTCGACGAAGACCACCTGGTACCGGCCGCGCAGCGCGGTGGCGACCTCGGGCCGCTCGGCGAGCAGCACGGCCCGGTGCACCAGTTCGGCGTAGTCGAGCACGCCCTGCATATCGAGCACGTCCAGGTACTCGGCGTAGAAGTGGGCGGCGGCAGCCCAGTCGGGGCGGCCGTCGCGGGCGGCGAACCGCCGCAGCTCGGCGGGGTCGATCGCCAGCTCCCGGCTGCGGGCCAGCACCGCCCGTACCTCGTCGGCGAAACCCCGGGTGGTCAGGCAGGCGCGCAGGTCGTCGGGCCAGGCGATCCGGCCCTCGCCGCGCCGGGCGTCCTCCGCGTCGCCGGCCAGCAGTTCGCGTACCAGGACGTCCTGCTCCGGGCCGGAGAGCAGCCGTAGCGGGTCGGCGAAGAGGTCGGGGTCCTGGTGGGCGCGGACCAGCGCGTAGCAGAAGGAGTGGAACGTAGTGGCCTGCGGCGCTGCACCCCCCGCGCCGCCGAGCCTGGCCGCCATCCGGTCGCGCAGCTCCACCGCCGCCTTGCGGCTGAAGGTGAGCACCAGGATGCGCTCCGGGTCGGTGCCCCGGGCGATCCGCCCGGCCACCGCCTCCACCAGCGTGGTGGTCTTGCCGGTGCCGGGACCGGCCAGCACCAGCAGCGGACCGCCGGGGTGGTCGGCCACCGCCCGCTGGTACTCGTCCAGCACGGGCGGCGCCGACGGCTCCAGCGGGCCGCGCACCAGGCGGAAGGGGGAGGCGGACGTGGTCAAGGGCGGTTCCTGAGGGCTGCGGGGCTTGCGGGCGGACCCCCTGCCGGCGCCGGGCGCGACGGTCGGGGAGGGGGTGTCTCCCGGGTCGCCTCCGGTCCCAGGGGGGTCCGCAGGGATCGAGCCTACGATCCTCCGCCGTCAGTCCCGACCACGCCCGGGTTTCCGGGAAACACTCACCCGTTCGAGAGAGCGCGCGGCGGCTTGGCCGCGCGGGCGTGCCGGGCCACGCTCGGGCGTACGGCGGAGCACCCCGGCGGAGGTGTCCCGGTCACCGCCCGTCCCAGCGGGCCCGCGCCATGTCCAGCCGGGAGGGGGCCTCGGCCAGGCCCCGGGACGGGCGCAGCGGCGTGCCCTCCTCCCGGTAGTGGGCCAGCGCCCGCCGCTCATGGCCGGGCAGCAGCGCACCGTCCGCCCGCACCACCCGCCACCAGGGCACCCCGCCGCCGTACAGCGCCATCACCCGGCCCACCTGGCGCGGACCGCCCGCCTGCTGCGGCACCCCTTCGGGAAACTCCTCCGAGGCCAGGAACTCCGCCACATCCCCGTACGTCATCACCTTGCCGGGCGGGATGCGCTCGGCCAGTTCCAGGACCCGTTCCGCGAACGGCGGAATCGTCGGCCCCTCGCTCTCTCCCACAGCGTCCGTCACCCGCGCGATTCTGCCGCATCCGGCCGACCGGGACGCCCGGAGCGAGGCAGGTCACAGCCCTGTGCCGCCCCCTGCCCTGCACGCGCCGCCCGGACATGCCACCATCTTCGGGGCGGTGACAGGTGATACGAGGACATGGACAGATGACGGGGACGACCGGCGCCGAGGCCGGCCGGGGGGCGGCCGAGCCTCCCGGCGGCATGCCCGCACACCCCGCACCGGAGAAGGTCTCGCTGGTCAAGGCCGCCGACCGGCCGGTCCCTGCCGCGCGGCCGGAACGACCCCCCGGCGGCTCCCATGTCTCCGTCGACGAGCCGCTGCTCGCCGCCCGGGTGCACCGGCCCTCCGACCTGATCCGCTTCCTCGCGGGCCTGCTCGGCGTGATCGCGGTCTTCGTCCTCGCCAACATCGCCCAGAACACCACCACCGGCATCGAGAACGACATCACCGTCGGCGCCACCAAGGTCCCGGGCTTCTTCACCACCGTGGCCGGGTTCCTCTCCAGCGTCGCCGTGCTGGTGGTGCCGCTCGCCTTCGCCGTCGAGCGGCTGATCAAACGCGACGGCCTGCGGGTCGCCGACGGCGTACTCGCCGCCGTCCTGGCCCATGGGCTCTCCCTCGGCGTCGACCTCTGGGTCGCCGAGGCCGCCTCCGAGAACATCCGCAACGCCCTCACCCGCATCCCGCAGCCCGGCGCCAGCCTCACCGACCCGGTGCACGGCTACCTCGCCCCCGTCATCGCCTATATGACGGCGGTCGGCACGGCCAGCCGCCCCCGCTGGCGGATCGCCCTCTGGGCGGTCGTCATCGTCAGCGGCGGCACCGAGCTGATCAGCGGCTACACCACCCCGCTGTCGCTGGTCCTCACCGTGCTGCTCGGCTGGGCCGTCGCCTACGGCACCCTGTACGCCATCGGCTCGCCCAATGTCCGGCCCACCGGGCAGAGCCTGCTGGCGGGCCTGCGCAAGGTCGGCTTCGACCCGGTCACCGCCCACCGCGCCCCCGACGCCCCCGGCGGCACCCGCCGCTACTACGTGGTGCAGGACGACGCCGGGCCGCTCGACATCCATGTCATCGACCGGGAGCAGCAGGCCACCGGGTTCTTCTACCGGCTCTGGCGGCAGTTGCAGCTGCGCTCGGTCGCGGTGCGCCGCAGCCCGCAGTCGCTGCGCGAGGCGCTGGAGCAGGAGGCGCTGATCGCCTACGCGGCGTCCGCCTCCGGTGCCCGCGCCCCGCAGCTGATCGCCACCTCCGAACTCGGCCCGGACGCCGCCATCCTGGTCTACGAGCACATCGGCGGCCGCACCCTCGACCACCTGCCGGACGAGGTGGTCACCGACGCCCTGATGGCCGACTTCTGGGAGTCGGTGCGGGCCCTGCACGACCGCCGGATCGCCCACCGCCGGCTCACCGGCGAGTCGCTGCTCCGCACGGACGGCGGGTCGGGCCGCCTGGTCAACCTGTCCGGCGGCGACATCGCGGCCGGCGACCTCGCCCTGCGGATGGACGTCGCCCAGCTGCTCACCACCTTCGCGCTGCGGATCGGCCCCGAGCGGGCCGTGGCCACGGCCGCCTCGGTGATGGGCCCGCGCCGGGTGGCGACCGCGCTGCCGCTGCTGCAGCCGGTCGGCATGAGCCGGTCCACCCGGATCGCCCTGCGGCACTCCAACCGGCAGCACAAGGCCGAGGCCCGCACCCAGGCCGAGGCCCAGGTCACCGCCGGGGAGAAGACCCAGGCCGAGGTCGAGGAGGAACTGGCCGCCCTCAATCTCGACCTGCTCGCACGCATCCGCGAACAGGTGCTGGAGATGGTCCCCGAGGCCCCGGTCGCCCCGGTCCGGTTGCAGCGGCTCAAGCCCAAGACGCTGATCAGCTTTCTGGCGGGTGCCTTCGCGATCTATCTGCTGTTCTCCAGCCTCGGCGAGGTCAAGCCGACCCAGCTGCTGGCCGAGGCGGACTGGATCTGGGCGCTGGGGGCCCTGGGCGCGTCCGCTCTCAGCTATGTCGCAGCCGCCATGAGCCTGACCGGGTTCGTACCGGAGCGGCTGGCCTTCGGCCGGGCCGTGCTGGCGCAGGTCGCCGGGTCGTTTGTGAAGCTGGTGGCGCCGGCCGCCGTCGGCGGCGTGGCCCTCAACGCCCGCTATCTCCAGAAGGCGGGTGTCCGTCCGGTCCAGGCTGCGGCCAGCGTCGGTGCGTCCCAGCTCGCCGGGCTGGGCTGCCACATCCTGCTGCTGCTGGCCTTCGGCTATGTCGCGGGGAACGAGCAGACCAAGGAGCTGACACCGTCCCGGACCGTGATCGCCGGTCTGCTGACGGTCGCCGTACTGATCCTGGTGGTCGCCGCGATCCCACCGGTGCGCCGCTGGCTGATGTCCCGGCTGCGGCCGCTCTTCACGGGAGTGATCCCCCGGCTGCTCGACCTCCTCCAGCAGCCCACCAAGCTGGCCACCGGCTTCGGTGGAATCCTGCTGCTGACGGTGGCCTTCGTCACCTGCCTCAACCTGTCGGCGCGGGCCTTCGGCGGCGAGCTGAGCTTCGCCGCCACCGCCGTGGTCTTCCTGGCCGGGAACGCCATCGGGTCCGCCGTCCCGACCCCCGGCGGCGTCGGCGCCATCGAACTGGCACTGACCGGTGGTCTCCAGGCCACCGGGCTCTCCTACTCCCAGGCGTTCTCCGCCGTGCTGCTCTTCCGTCTGCTCACCCTCTGGCTCCCGGTGCTGCCCGGCTGGGCCTGCTTCGGCTACCTCCAGCGCAAACAGGCTCTCTAGTGCCGCGCCCGCCGGCGCGCTCCCCAACGCAGCAGCTGTGCGTGCCAGGGCGGCGGGCGGGGCACCGGCTCTTCGCAGGGGCGTGCCGCGGCTTACGGCGGGCCCGAGCCGTGCAGCCAGAAGGCGCCGTAGACGGCCGAGGCGAGGGCGGCGGCGGTCAGGATCAGGGCCGTGCGGCGGGGGCGCAGCCGGGCCAGGGCCAGGGCGATCGGGAGCAGCAGGGGGAAGGCGGGCATCAGCAGGCGCGGCTTGGAGCCGAAGTAGCCCGCTCCGGTGAGGGCCAGCGCCAGGACGACCCCGGCGTAGACCAGCAGCGGCAGCGGCTGGCTCTGCCGTACGCAGCGGGTGTACAGCCAGCCGAGGAGCGCGACGGCGGCCAGCAGGCCGAGGCCGCCGGCGAACGGGGGCGTGGACAGCTGCCGGCCGATGAAGCGGGCGAAGTTCAGGCCGCCGTCGAAGCCATTGCCCCAGCCGCCCTGCACATCCAGGTAGCCGGTGAGGCTGCCGGTGCGCACCCCAACCCAGGCGACATAGCCCAGCCAGCCGAGGGGTGCGATCAGCACGCCCGGGAGCATCCGGGGCTGCGTCCGCCAGGCGCGGCGGTCGCGGAGGAGTTCGGCAACAGCGACCGCCCAGACCGCCGCGACGACCGCGACGCCCACCGGGCGGGTCAGCCCGGCGAGCGCGGCGAGGGTGCCGGCCCACAGCCAGCGGCCGGAGAGCAGGGCGTACAGCGCCCAGGCGGCCAGCGCCGTGAAGAGGGACTCGGTGTAGGCCATCGACTGGACGATGCCGGTGGGCAGTACCGCCCAGAGGGCGACCAGGGCGATGCCCGCGCTGCGCCCGTACACCCGGTCGCCGACGGCGAAGATGCCCCAGGCGGCGGCCAGGGAGGCGAGCCAGCCGACCGCGAGGCCCGCGTCGGCGGGGTGCAGCGGGGTGACGGCGGAGAGCCATCGCTCCAGCCAGGGCAGCAGCGGGAAGAAGGCCAGGTCGGAGTGGACCCGGCCGCCCGGGAGGTGGAGTGTGTACGCATAGCCGTGCTCGGCGACCCGGGTGTACCAGAGGGAGTCCCAGCGGCCGGAGAGCAGCGTGTGCGGGCTCTTGCCGGCGACCGCCGCCCAGCCCGCCAGGGCCGCGAGGCCGAGCAGCCGCACCCCCACGTACACCAGCAGCGCGGGCGCGGCACGGCGGAGGACGGGCGGGCGCGGCGGGTACGGCGGGCTGCCCGGTGGGGCGGCGGGGAGAGCGGTCGCGGTCACCGCAGCGATTATCCGGGTCCGCCCGGACGCACCAGGGCCCGCCCCTCCCCCGCAGCTGCGGGGCGGAAGGGCGGGCCCTGACGGGGCGCGGTGTCGGCGCGCTGTCAGTAGATGGGCTTCTCGGGCTCGATCTGGTTGACCCAGCCCACGACGCCGCCGCCGAGGTGGACGGCGTCGGCGAAGCCGGCCGACTTCAGCACGGCGAGCACCTCGGCGGAGCGGACGCCGGTCTTGCAGTGCAGGACGATCTTCTTGTCCTGCGGCAGGTCCTGGAGGGCGTTGCCCATCAGGAACTCGTTCTTGGGGATCAGACGCGCGCCCGGGATGGAGACGATCTCGTACTCATTGGGCTCGCGGACGTCGATGATGTCGATGGACTCACCGTCGTCGATCCACTCCTTGAGCTGCTTGGGAGTGATCGTCGAACCGAGGACGGCCTCCTGGGCCTCCTCGGACACCACGCCGCAGAACGCCTCGTAATCGATCAGCTCGGTGACCGTCGGGTTCTCCCCGCAGAGCGCGCAGTTGGGGTCCTTGCGGACCTTGACCGTGCGGTACTGCATCTCCAGAGCGTCGTAGATCATCAGCCGGCCGACCAGCGGCTCGCCGATACCGGCCAGCAGCTTGATGGCCTCGGTGACCTGGATGGAGCCGATCGAGGCGCAGAGCACGCCCAGCACGCCGCCCTCGGCGCAGGACGGGACCATGCCCGGCGGCGGGGCCTCCGGGTAGAGGCAGCGGTAGCAGGGGCCGTGCTCGGCCCAGAAGACGCTGGCCTGGCCGTCGAAGCGGTAGATGGAGCCCCAGACGTAGGGCTTGCCCAGCAGCACTGCGGCGTCGTTCACCAGGTAGCGGGTGGCGAAGTTGTCCGTGCCATCGACGATCAGGTCGTACTGGGAGAAGATCTCCATGACATTGGAGGTGTCCAGCCGCTCCTGGTGGAGCACCACATTCACCAGGGGGTTGATCTCCTTGACCGAGTCGCGCGCGGACTCGGCCTTGGGGCGGCCGATGTCGGACACGCCGTGGATCACCTGGCGCTGGAGGTTCGACTCGTCCACGACGTCGAACTCGATGATGCCCAGGGTGCCCACGCCCGCTGCGGCCATGTACAGCAGCGCCGGCGAGCCGAGACCGCCGGCGCCCACACAGAGCACCTTGGCGTTCTTGAGCCGCTTCTGCCCGTCCATCCCGACATCCGGGATGATCAGGTGGCGGGAGTACCGGCGGACCTCGTCGACGGTGAGCTCGGCAGCCGGCTCGACCAGGGGTGGCAGCGACACGGGGACTCCGATGGTCGTCAGTTCGTCTGTTCTCCGACTCAACAGTGTCATGCCAACCCTTATTCCGAGACACCAGGTCCGAGGGGCGAGACGTCCGGCGACGGATGGTGGAACGCCTCCGCCGCCGCCCGGTCCGCCTGGTCTTCCCGGCCTGTCCGGCCTGTCCGGCCTGTCCGGTCCGCCCGCCCGCCCGGGTCAGACGCGGCAGGCGGTCTCGGTCCAGATGTCGGCCAGCGACTCCTCCAGCGGGATACGGGAACGCCAGCCGAGGCGGTCGCGGGCGGTGCGGATGTCGGCCTGACGCCAGGGAACGGGGTCGGGGAGCGGGCGGGGCTCGGGGGGCGGGGTGTCGCCGGTCGGGGCGGGGACCGGGACCACCGGGGCACCGCCGGGGCGGCTCTCCTCCACCAGGCGGCCCTCGAACCCGGAGGCGCGGACCAGCAGTTGGGCGGCGTCACGGACCCGCACCCCGGCGCCGCTGCCCACGTTGATCACACCGGTGGCGGCCGACACCGCAGCCGCCTGCACGGCCCGCGCCACGTCCCGGACGTCCACGAAGTCGCGGTAGGCCGACAGGTCGGCGGTGCGCAGTTGGGAGTCGCCGCGCTCCAGAGCGCGCCGCAGCCCCTCCGCGAGGCGGCCGAAGAGCGAGCCGGTGGGCAGCCCGGGACCGACCGCGTCGAAGACCCGCAGCACCGCCGCGTCCAGCCCGGAGGAGAGCACCAGCTCGGTACCGGCCAGCTTGGTCACGCCATACGGGCCGACAGGGCGCGGCTCGGCGCTCTCCGGGATGGGGCTGCCCACGGGACCCGGTCCGTACTCGGCGGCGGACCCCACATGGATCAGGCGGGCGGGCTCGTGGCTGCGCCGGACGGCCTCGCAGACGGTGGCCACCGCCACGGTGTTGCTGCGGGTCAGGGTGCGGGGGCTGCCATAGGTGGCACCGGCGCAGTTGATGATCACCCGGGGCATCACCGCGTCGAGGAAGCGGGCCAGCGCTCCCGGGCTGCCGGCGGCGAGGTCGAAGCGGATGTCCGCCGTGTCGCGCCGACCGAGGACGGTGACCTGGAGCTCGGGGTCGGCGAGCAGTCGGTCGGCGACGCGGCGGCCGATGAAGCCGTCCGCGCCCAGCAGCAGCACCCTCATGAGGGGGTAGGTCCTTCCGTGAGCGGGGTCCGGGCGGGGAGCCCGGATCGAGCAGGGGTCGGTGACGGGTCCGGGGGCGGCGGCGCACCGCGATGGGCCCCGGGGCGGGTGAGCGCGACCCAGGCCCAGGGGAGCAGCAGCGCCCCGGCCGCCCCGCAGCCGACCAGGGGGACGGCCACCGGGTCGTACGCGGTGAGCAGGGCGCGTCCGGGGAGGTCCCAGGGCAGCGTCCGCACCGCCAGCAGCAGGCCGGTGCAGGCGACCGCCAGGGCCGGCCCGGCGGCGGCGGGCCCGGTACGGCCGCAGCGGAGCAGCAACAGGACGAGGACCAGCAGCAGCGCGGCGGCGGTCTGCGCCGCCCACTGCGGCCCGCCGAAGGAGCCCGCCGCGCCGTGCGGCGGCAGTAGGGCGAGCACCGCCCAGGTGAGCAGGGCGACGGCGCCCAGGTGCAGGGCCACGGCCACCGGCAGCACCGGGGCCATCCGGCGGCGGAACTCACGGCGCGTGGCCGCCGTGTCCAGATGGACCTGCCCGGTGTGCCGGAACCAGCGGGCGCACCACTCGGCCGCCCCCATGCCGACCGCCAGGGCGGCCGGGGCCGTCGGCGGGGCGGGGTCGCCCGCACCGGCGAAGGGCAGCACCAGCGGCATCACCAGCACCGCGCCGATGCCCGCCGCAGAGATCGCCCGCAGGGTCGGCTGCGGACCGGGCGGACCGGTGTGGCTGCGGCCGCCGCCGCCCTGCCAGCGGGCGGTCTCCAGCGCCGTCGCGGCGTACCAGACCCCGGCGACGGCGGCGGCCGAGAGCAGCGCCAGCGGCGAGGACTGCGGTGCCACCGCCCTGATCGCGGCGAAGGCGCCGCAGGGCAGCGCATAGAGCACGGCGGCGAGCAGGCTCGCCCCGGCGCGGCGCCGCCAGGGGTCGGCCGCACCGGCAGCTCCCAGGGCGGCGGGCCGCCGGGGGACCCTGGCGTACAGCTCCTCGGCGAGCGAGAAGACATCGGCGTGACGGCAGCGAGCGACCGCTGCGGGCCCCACTCCGGCCGCCTCCAGCCCGGCGGCGATCTCCAGCGGGTGGGTGGCGGTCTCGCAGAGTTCGCGGTGGCGTTCCATGAGGCGGCGCACCGGGTCGCCCTCGGGGAGCCTGGGCCGGTGGGCGCTCATCGGGCTCCCTCCGGACGGGTCCCAACCTGCACAGGGGTCAAGGTCATGCCGGTCTCCCGGTCGGATGCGGCGGCGAGCGGTCTCCCCGGCCGGACCACGGGAATGCCGCACCGGACGGCGGTCAGGCGGCGGGCAAAGGGCCCACACCGGACGACGGCAGTACGGCGGGCAGCGGTGCCACACCGAATGACGGCGGTACGGCGAGCAGCCGCGCCATACCTAACGGCGGCAGTGCGACAGGCAGCCGGGCCGCAGCAGACGACGGCGGTACGGCGAGCAGCCAGGCCACGGCGAACGAGAGCGGTACGGCGGGCAGCGGTGCCACAGCAGACGGCGGTCGGGCGGCGGGCAGCCAGGGCGCGGCGGACGGGAATGGGGCGGCAGGCAGCCGGGCCGCAGCAGGCGACGGCAGTGCGGCGGGCAGCCGGGCCACGGCGGGCGGGGGTGGGGCAGCGGGGGGTCATGCGGTCTCCCGTTCGGGGAGTGGGGCGGCCGCCCAGTATTCGGCGGGGCGGGCGAAGGGCTCCGCCGTCCGGCCGCCGGCGGTGGGGAAGGCGGGCCAGCGGGAGACGGCGTCGAGGTAGGCCGTGCGAAAGGCGTCGGCGGCAGCCTCGGCCGAGTAGAGCTCCTGGGCCCGCTGCCGGCCGGCCGTACCCAACCGGGCGCGGCGCTCCGGGTCGCACAGCAGGGCGGTGCAGGCGTCGGCCAGGGCCTGCGGGTCGCCGGGCGGGATCAGCAGCCCGGCGGGGCCGACCACCTCCCGAGCGACCCCGAGGTCCCCGGCGATCACGGCCCGGCCGCTGAGCATCGCCGCAACCAGCGGCTCGGGCCGGGGCAGGGCAGGCGCGGGCAGCAGCACCACACTGCCCTCGCCGTACACCAGCCCCGGTCCCGGCGGGTCCGTCGGCTCGGCGTCGTACATCCGCAGCTGGGCGGCGGGGACCTGCTCCCGTACCCGGGCGAAGGCGGCCCGCAGCGCCTCGGGCGGGCAGGTGTCACCCGGGGTACGCACCCAGAGCAGTGTCGGGGCCTCCGGCTCGGGACCGGCGGCGGGGTGGCCGGGGTCCGCGATGCCGTCGCGGACCAGCCGCGTCCTGGCCGGGTCGGCGCCGCACCGCTGCTGCCAGCGCAGGCTGTGCTCGTCGGCCGGGAGGGTCAGCGCGGCCTGCCGCCCGGTCTCCTGCGCCAGCAGCCGGAGGAAGGTGAGCAGCAGCGCCCGCCCCGGCGTGCGGTGCTGCCCGGCCGTGCGGTCGAGGTACTGCTCCCGCAGATGCAGTCGGCGGTCGCTGACCACGAACGGGGTGCCGTGCAGCCGCCGGGCAAGCAGGGCCGGAAGGGCGGTGGGCCCGCCGTCCACGACATGGCAGAGGTCGGGTGGGTCCGCAGCATCCCGGCACCAGGGCACGGCGGCGGGCCGTAGGCAGCGATCCAGCAGGTCGGCGGCGGTCAGTACATCGCGGACCGTCGGGTCGGCCGCCGCCTCTCCCGCGCCCGGGGACCGCCAGGCCCGCTCCAGCACCCGCTGCGCGTCGTCGGGCGCGGGCAGGGCGGCGGCGAGGCCCCGGTCGCCGGCCGACTCGGCCAGGGCGTACAGCGCTGCGGGGAACCCGTCGCTCTCCCGGGGGTCGACCAGCGCGCGCACCAGCGCCTCATAGGAGCGCAGGCAGCGGACCCGGGCCCGCCCGCGCGGACCTCGACGGGGATGGGGTCGGCGCGGACCCGGCCCGACGTGTTGGAAGGCGTACTCGGGCAGGCTGCGGACCAGCCGTTCGCACCACCGGACAGTGCCGGGATCGGCACTCTCGGTGAGCAGCGCAATGCGCACAACGACCTCCAAGGCAGTCCAGGGCGGCGAGAGGGATCGAACGGGTACAGCGACACCGCGCGGCGGATCCGCCGCGCCCCAGGGCCCACCGGGCCCGCCTCCACCACGCATGCCACGGAACCGCGATGAGGCGTGCCCCGACGCCTGTTCGGTCCGACACCAAGACGGTAGGTGCGACTACTGACAGTTCGTCGGTCACCTGCGTGATCGCCACCTGAAGGAGTGAATGTCGGTAACCTCTGCCCCCGCCGACGGCACCCCTCTGCACACACCCGGTCCCGCTCTCAGGCCATCGCCACGCTCCCGGCGCGGTCCGCGTCGCCGTCCGCGTCGCCGTCCAGGCTGCGCAGGGCCCGGCGGGCCTGCCGGCGGGCCGTCGACTCGGCCGGGTCCAGCACCGGTACGGCCGCCAGCAGCCGGCGGGTGTAGGGGTGCTGCGGGGAGTCGTACACCGTGTCGGCGTCGCCCTGCTCCACCACCTGCCCCTGCCGCATCACCGCCACCCGGTCGCTGACCTGCCGGACCACCGCCAGGTCATGGGCGATGAAGACCAGGGTCAGCCCGAGGTCCCGCTGGAGTTCGCCCAGCAGCCGCACCACCTGCGCCTGGGTGGAGACGTCCAGCGCGGAGACCGGCTCGTCGCAGACGATCAGCTTGGGCCGTACCGCCAGCGCCCGCGCGATGCCCACCCGCTGGCGCTGCCCGCCGGAGAACTCGTGCGGATAGCGGTCGTACCAGGCGGCGGGCAGCCCGACCCGCTCCAGCAGCTCGCGCGCCTCGGCCCGGGCCTCAGCGCCGCCGGACCCGGCCGCCAGCAGCGGTTCGGCGATGGAGTCGCCGATGGAGCGGCGCGGGTTGAGCGAGGAGACCGGGTCCTGGAAGACCATCTGGAGGTCCCGCCGGACCGGCCGCAGCGCGCGCTCACCGGCCCGGGCGAGGTCCCGGCCCTCGAAGAGGATGCGGCCGGAGGTGGGTTCCAGCAGCCGCACCATCATCCGGCCGAGGGTGGTCTTGCCGCTGCCGCTCTCGCCGACGATGCCCAGCGTCTCGCCGCGCCGCACCTCCAGCGTGACGCCGTCCACCGCACGGTGCACCGGCCGCCGCCCGAGCAGCCGCCCCAGCCCGGCGGCGGGACCGGCGGAATCGGCGGAATCGGCAGCGCCGCGCGGCGCCGGGTAGTGCCGATGCAGCTCCTCGACCCGCAACAGCACCCCGCCGTCCTCCGCCGCCACATCCGCCGGCTCCCGGCGCGGGGACTCCAGGCGCGGGACCGCCGCGATCAGCTCCCTGGTGTACGGCTGTCCGGGGGCGCGCAGCACGGACTCCACGCCGCCCCGCTCGACCGCGCGGCCACCCTGCATCACCAGCACCTCGTCGGTGGCCCCGGCCACCACGCCCAGGTCATGGGTGACCAGCAGCAGCGCCATGCCGGTCTCCTGCCGCAGGTCGTGCAGCAGGTCCAGGATCTGCGCCTGCACGGTGACATCCAGCGCGGTGGTGGGTTCGTCGGCGACCAGCACCTCGGGTTCGCAGGCCAGCGCCATGGCGATCAGCGCCCGCTGCCGCATACCGCCGGAGAACTCATGCGGATGGGCCCCGGCCCGCCGCGCCGCGTCGGGGATGCCCACCCGGTCCAGCATCCGCACGGCCCGCGCCCGAGCCGCCCGGCGGGAGGCGCCGGTGTGCACCCGGTGGACCTCCGCGATCTGGTCGCCGACCGACCAGAAGGGGTCCAGGGCGGAGAGCGGGTCCTGGAAGACCATGGCGATCCGGTTGCCGCGCAGCCGCCGCAGTTCGCCGTCGGTCGCGGTGTTCACCTCCGTCCCGGCCACCCGTACGCTGCCCGAGACCTCCGCGCCGGTGCCCCGGTGCATCCCGAGCAGCGCAAAGGCGGCCGTGCTCTTGCCGGAGCCGGACTCCCCCACCAGGCCCAGCGAGCGGCCCGCCCGGAGCGAGAAGGAGAGGCCGTCCACGGCGGTGACGGCGCCGGTCGCCGAGCCGGTCGCCGAGGGGAAGGCGACCCGCAGGTCGCGCACAGCCACAAGAGCCTCGTCCGGCAGCAGCTCGTCCGTCATGCCAGGGCCACCCTCGGGTCGGCCACCGCGTACAGCACATCCGCGACGGCGTTGGCGATCACGATGAAGAAGGCGGCGAAGAGCGTCACCCCGACCACCACCGGCAGGTCGATGTGGTTGACCGAGTCCACCAGCAGCCGCCCCAGCCCGTCGAACCCGAAGACCGACTCGGTGAGCGTGGCGCCGCCCAGCATGCCGCCGACGTCGATCGCCAGCAGCGTGACCACCGGCGTGAGGGCGCCGCGCAGGGCGTGCCCCGCGACGATGCGCCGCTCGGAGAGCCCATACGCCCGCGCGGTGCGGATGTGGTCCTCGGCCAGCGTTTCCAGCATGGAGCTGCGCGTCATCCGGGCGTACGCGGCGGCGCTGATCAGCGCCAGCGACAGCCAGGGCAGCACCAGGTTGGCCGCCCACCGGGCCGGGCCGTCGCCGATCGGCACGTACTGCGGGTAGGGCAGCCAGCCCAGGTAGGAACAGAAGAGCATCATCAGCAGCAGGCCGATCAGAAAGACCGGGGTGGACATGCCGCCCAGGGTGAGGGCGGTGAGCAGCCGCTCGGTGACGCCGCCGCGCCGCAGCGCCGACAGCAGCCCGGTGCCGACGCCGACGACCAGCCAGATCACCATGGCGCCCAGGGTGAGCGAGATGTCCACCGGCAGCTTGCTGGTGATCATCCCCAGCACCGGCTGGTCGGTCTGGAAGGAGTAGCCGAAGCAGGGCGCGGCGCAGTGCGTGATGTCGGTGCCCGCGTCATAGTCGCGGCCGGCCACCAGGCCCTGGAGGAAGTGCCCGTACTGCTGCCAGAGCGGCAGGTCGGTGCCGAGCTTGTGCCGGACGGTGGCCAGCCGCTCGCCGTCGCAGCCCTTGCCGCAGACCAGGATCGCCGGGTCGCCGGGGGATGCGTAGAAGAGGAGGAAGACCACGGCGGAGAGCACCAGCAGCAGCAGTGCGGTGCTGACGGAGCGCCGGAGGAGGAAGCGGAGCATGGGGGGATCAGTCCTTGGCGCGGCGCCGGGTGCCGACCCGCAGCCGGGAGGCGGCGCGCGGATCGAGGGCGGTGCGCAGCCCGTCGCCGAAGACGGTGAAGGCCAGCACGGTGGCGAAGAGCAGCCCGGCGGGCAGCAGCACATACGTCGGGTCGGTGCCGTACCAGGTGGTGGCGGTGGAGAGCATCTGGCCCCAGGAGGGGGTGGGCGGCCGGACGCCGACGCCGAGGAAGGAGAGCCCTGCCTCGTAGGCGACATTGACCGGCAGCCGCAGCAGCGCATAGGTGATGACGGGTGCGGCCAGTCCGGGCAGGACCTCCCGGCGGGCCACCCGCCACCGCCCGGAGCCGCCGAGCCGGGCGGCGGCCACATAGTCCAGGCCGCGCAGCGAGAGCACCTGGGCGCGGACCACACGGGCGGTCGAGCCCCAGCCGAGGGCGCCGATGACCAGCGTCAGCAGCACCGGCCGGGGGAAGCTCTCCGGCACGATCGCCATCAGCGCGATGGCGAAGACCAGCTCGGGGAAGGCGATGACCAGGTCCATGGTCCGGCTCAGCACGGTGTCCGCGAGCCGGTTGCCGAGTCCGGCGGCCAGTCCGACCAGGGTGCCGAGGGCGATCTGGACGGCGGTGGCACCGACCGCGACGGCCAGCGACACCCGGGCGCCGTAGGCGAGCCGGGCGAAGACGTCGCGGCCGGTGCCGGGCTCCACGCCCAGCCAGTGGTCGGCGCTCGCGCCGCCGAAGGGGCCGATCGGTACGCCCCCGGTGGCGGAGTCGATCAGGTCGCTGTGGAAGGTGGTCCAGTCCTGGCCCTCAAGTGCGGCCAGCAGCGGCGCCGCCAGGGCGAAGAGCACCAGCAGCAGCATCACGCCCAGCGCCGCCAGGGCGGCCCGGTTGCGGCGCAGCCGCCGCAGGGCCTGGCCCCGCCGCCGAGGGGCGGTGCCCTCGGCGGCGGGGTCGAGGACCGTTGCGGTCTCGGTCAAGGCACTCGCCCTACTTCACCGAGATGCGGGACAGGTCGTAGAGCCCGTTCCACTGGCTGACATAGGCGTTGGTGACGTCCTTGCCGAAGAGCCGCTTGTAGACGGGGTGGTAGAGCGGCACGGTCAGCGCCCGCCTGCCCAGGTCGGCGTCGAGTCGGCCCCAGCGCTCCGCGGCGGCTGCCGGATCGGTGATCTGGTTGACGGCGTCGATCTCGGCGTTGACCGCCGGGTCGTCCAGCTGACTGGCGTTGAAGTTGCCGCCGTCCTTGAGGATCTGCCGGCCGTCGAAGACCGGGGCCAGGAAGGGGCCGCCGGACGGCCAGTCGGCGCCCCAGCTCTGGAGGAAGAGGCCCGGCTCGGTGGCCGGCTTCTGGGTCTTCTCGGAGTAGTCGTTGGCCTCGGACGCCTGGAGCCTGACCGTGATGCCGGCCTTCTTCAGGGCCTCCTGGATCGCGGTGGCGACCTCGGGGCCGCTGCCCTGGCCCGCCAGGGTGGTGTGGCTGAGGGTGATGGTCAGGCCGTCGGGGTAGCCGGCCTCGGCCAGCACCTGCCTGGCCTTGGCGGGGTCGCCCGCGGTGCCGCCGGGGAAGTAGTCGTACGGGGTGTAGCCGAACGCCTTCTGGTCGGGCAGGAAGGTGGTGGCGGGCTTGGCGACGGCGCTGCCGCCGACCGCGTTGACCACCGACTGGCGGTCCACGGCGTAGGAGATCGCCTCGCGCACCTTCTGGTTGTCGAAGGGCTTGGCCTTGGTGTTGAAGGCGAGGTACCAGGTCTCGCCGAAGTAGCCGGTGGCCACCCGGTCCTTCAGCCCCTGCGGGCCGTTCAGCCTGGCCAGTACGGAGGCGTCGATGTCGGTGTCGGTGGTGACGGCCTTGGCGTCGGCGCCGGTGCTGCCGGCCAGCCGCTGGTTGATCACCGCCGGGTCGAGGCCGGACTGCACCACGATCCGGTCCGGTCCGGCCAGCCGCTGGTCGTCGAGCTGCTTCGACCAGTGGGGGTTGCGGTCCAGCACGATGGTCTTGCCCTGGTCGTTGCTGACGACCTTGTAGGGGCCGGAGGAGACCGGGTGCTTCTCGTAGTTGACGCCGGTGTCCTTGGCCTTGGGCACCGGGGCGAACTGGGTGGCGGTGGCCAGGTACGGGAAGTCGCCCTCGGGCTTGCGCAGGTGGAAGACGATGGTGCGGTCGTCCGGCACCTCGATGGAGTCCAGCTCCTTGCCGCCCTTGTACGGGCCCTGGTAGCTCTCGCCGCCGATCAGCCAGTCGCGCAGATAGGGGGCGCCGCCGGGCAGTTCGGCGGCGAAGGACCGCTCGATCCCGTACTTGACGTCCTGGGCCGTGATGGGCGTGCCGTCCTCGTACTTCAGGCCCGCCTTGAGGTGGTACGTCCAGGTCCTGGCGCCGTCGCTGGGCGTGCCGAGGTCGGTCGCCAGGTCGGGTACCGGCTTGGCGCTGTCGGGGCCGTCGGTGGTGTGGTTGCGGGTGGTCAGCGTGCGGAACACCAGCGTGGGGATCTTGCCGCCGCCGGAGGTGTACAGCCGCGCCGGGTCGAAGTGGCCCTGGTCGCGCTGGTTGAGCACGGTCAGGGTGCCGCCCTGGTAGTCGGCGGGGTCGAACGCCTTCTTTCCGGCCGTACCGCCGCCACCCCCGCCACCGCCGCTGCCGCAGGCGACGGCGAGGCTGGACAGCAGCGCCACACCGGTGGCCGCGTACAGGGCCCTGGACTTGCTCATGGGAGTACCTCTCGGGGGTGGTTCCGGTCGTCCCGGGACGGGGACGCGCGGGGGTGGGGAACGGCGCGGGGCGCGGCGGCAGGACGCCGACCGGCCCGGCGGGGAGGGGAGTTGGGTTCGCGGCTGGGGCGTGGTGCCCTGAGGACGCGTCAGCGACAGTCGACGTCGGCGACGCAGAGCGC
This sequence comes from Peterkaempfera bronchialis, assembly GCF_003258605.2. NCBI lineage: Bacteria > Bacillati > Actinomycetota > Actinomycetes > Kitasatosporales > Streptomycetaceae > Peterkaempfera > Peterkaempfera bronchialis. The sequence continues at coordinate 4,439,773 of NZ_CP031264.1, read as the reverse complement.
GGCCACGCCGAGGAGCGCCAGCCGGAAGGCGGCGCTGCGACAGGACGGACCGGTGCGAACCATGAGAGAAACTTTGAACTCTCATAAGTAAATAGTCAAAATTGATGGGCGTACCGGCACAAAAGGCACATCCTCCCGCCCGGCCCACTCGTTCGCAGGGCGAGGCACCACCCGTCCACGCCGGAGGAAGTCCCGATGCCTGCCACCCCGCACCCGGCCCGCCCCGCCCGTCTGGCACCGCTCGCCCTGCTCTGCGCGGCGCTGCTCTGCGGCTGCGTCTCCACCACCCCGCGCGACGTCCGGACCACCGACCCGGCCGGGGTCACCGCCCGCGCGACCCCCACCTGGAGCCCCGACGGTGAGGACGGCCGCCCGGTGGAGCACTACGGCGTCGCCGAGACCGGACCCGACGGCACCGACTCCTCGCGCCCCGCCCCGTCCTCGGCCGCCGCGCCCTCACCCGGCACGCCCCACCCGAGCACACCCGGCCCGAACACGCCCCGGCCGCACGCCCCGCAGCCTCATACCCCGCAGGCGCACGAACCCCAGGCGCACAAACCCCAGGCGCACGACCCGCAGCCGCACGCCCCCCAAGCGCACCACTCCGGCGGCCAACCCGGCCCGCGCACCGGCGGACGCCCCGTCGGCAAGGTCTCCGTCTGCGACCTCGGCACCCGCTACGGCCGCTGGCCGGCCGGCAGCAGCGAGGAGCGGACCTGCCACCGGATCTACGGCTGAGCGTCCGTCAGCTCACCGCGCCCAGCGGCCCGTTCCGCAGCCGATCCGGTCTCCGCCAGCAGCTCCCGGAAGGCCCGCGCCACCTGCTGCGGGTGCTCCATCATCGCCACATGCCCGGAGTCGGGCAGCACCAGCAGCCGCGCGTCCGGGAAGGCCAGGCAGGCCCGCCGGGCGCTGCGGTACGACACCAGCTTGTCCTTCAGCCCGTACACCAGCAGCACCGGCGCCTGCACCCGCTCAGCCTGCCGCCAGAGCGACTGCCCGCCCCGCTCGGTGTACGCCCGGACGATGCCGCGCGCCGAGCGGGCCAGCACATCCATGGCATACGGCAGGTCCATCCGCCGCCGGTACTCCTGCACCGCCGCCTCCCGCCGCTCCTGCGGGATCAGCGCCGGGTCGCCGTAGATCAGCTCGAAGAGCCCGGCGGTGCGCCGCTCCACGCTCTGCCCGGTGGTGAGCCGCTCGAAGAGCCGGGGCACGCCGGGCACCGCCAGCAGGCCGGTGGGCAGCGCGGTCGGCTGCGGCGGGATCTCCGGCAGCGCCGGGGAGACCAGCGTCAGGGTGCGCACCAGGTCGGGCCGGAGCGCCGCGAGCCGCACCGCGACCGCGCCGCCCAGCGAGTTGCCGAAGAGGTGCACCGGGCCCCGGTCGGCGGACTCCAGATAGGAGACGACCGCGCGCACATGCCCCGAGACGGAGAGGTCGCCGTCGTCCGGCGGCGCCGAGTGCCCGAACCCGGGCAGGTCCACGGCCTCGGCGTGGACCTCGCCGCTCAGCTCCGCCATCAGGTCGGCCCAGTTCTGGGTGGAGCCGCCCAGGCCGTGCACCAGGACGGCCGGCGGCAGCCCCGGTCGGCGCGGCTCCACCGCGCCGACCGCCAGCGTGCAGCCGGGCACGGCCACCGTGCGCAGCGGGTGTTCGGGCGCCCGGTACGGGGCCTGCTGCGGGGCCTGGTGCGGGACCGGGGGCGGGGTCTGCGGCCGGCTGGTCATGGAGACCGATGCTACGCAGCACCCCCGGGGGCGCGCGGGGCCGCCGTACGACCTCCCCTGTGCATCCCGTCACACCCCCGGCCGTCACACCCCCGGCCGTCACCCCGCTGCGCCACCCGCGCGCAGGGCCGGTCGGCCCGGTGTGCCGGTGCGGACCCCGGGGCACGCTCTCCTGTGCTCAGCCAAGAGAAGGCCGCCCCCGGCGGGCCGAGGCCCGGTGGGGCGGCCGGCACAGGGAGGCACGATGTCCGACACGACGCCGCGCGGCGCCAGCCCCCGCACCGCCCCGGGGCCCTTCCCCGACGAGGCACTCACCGGCAGGCCCGAGCCCTCCGACCCCGACGACTTCGAGGACTTCGAGGAGACGGAGGAGCCGGAGGAGGCCGAGGAACTCGATCTGGAGGCGCCCGAGGCCGACGCCCAGGAGCAGCACCGGGAGCTGCGCCCGCAGCGTGACGAACCGGACACCGGCCGCACCGGGTACGACGCCGACCCGGCCGACGCCACCGAGCAGCGGAGGGTGGTCGACCTGGACGAGGACGACTACCGCTGACCCGGCCGACGGGCGGGTTGTGGCTTTCCCACAAGGGCGAGCTGCGCTTTTCTCCGCTCCACCGTGGGCAGGAGCGGTTACCCAAAAGTAGGATGGGGACCTTGCAAGGCACCGACCGCACGGCCCCGGCCGCCGGCCGGCCGACGGAGGGCCGCAGCGCACGCGCGGCCCGCTCCTGCGGTTCCGGACGGCGTCACCGCGAGCCGTTGACCGTGATGTGAGGAGCGCCGTGACGGCCATCCAGGACACGGACGAGCGCCCGCGCCCAGGCAGCAGGAGCACTGGACGCCTTCCGCGGAGCGCCCGCCGCAACCAGCTGCTCGGCGCTGCCCAGGAGGTGTTCGTCGCCCAGGGTTACCACGCCGCTGCCATGGACGACATCGCCGAGCGCGCAGGCGTCAGCAAACCCGTGCTGTACCAGCACTTCCCCGGGAAGTTGGAGCTCTATCTGGCGCTGCTGGACAAGCACTGCGACGCCCTGGTGGAGGCGATCCGCACCGCGCTGGAGGCCACCACCGACAACAAGCAGCGGGTGGCCGCCACCACCGAGGCGTACTTCACCTATGTCGCCAGCGAGTCCGGCGCCTTCCGGCTGGTCTTCGAGTCCGACCTGACCAATGAGGACGCGGTCAAGGAGCGCGTGGAGCGCGTCACCCGGGAGACCGCGACGCTGGTCAGCAAGGTGATCGCGGAGGACACCGACCTGCCCGAGGAGGAGGCCATGCTGCTCGCCGTGGGCGTCTGCGGCATGTGCCAGGTCACCGCGCGCTACTGGCTGGCCGAGTCCGGGGAGTCCGGCGAGATCCCGCGCGACGAGGCGGTGCGGCTGGTCTCCAGCCTCTCCTGGCGCGGCCTCAAGGGGTTCCCCATGCACGGGGTGGGCCCCGCGTCCGCGAAGGAGGGCGAGCCGGGGGACGGCAGCTCTCAGCCCGCGCCGCAGGCCGACTGAGCGGTGCCGGTCGGTCCCTGCGGTCATGCACGTCGGCGGCGCCCGCCCGGTTAAGGTGGGCGCGTACGGCGCGGAGGAGCCGCGGTTCCGCCAACCCCCGCGCGAGGAACGCTGCAACCCCGGAGGGACGGGAAGCCGTGGAGGTCAAGATCGGCGTGCAGAACGCGGCTCGCGAGATCGTTCTCGAAAGCTCGCAGACTGCCGATGAGGTCGAGCGGACAGTGGCCCAGGCGCTTGAGGGCGGCCAGAAGCTGTTCACGCTGGCCGATGAGCACGGCCGCCGCGTCATCGTCCCGGCCGAGCGCCTGGCGTACGTGGAGATCGGCGAGCAGACGGTGCGCAAGGTGGGCTTCGGCACCATCTGAGGCAGGCCCGCGAAGGCCCCGCTCCCGCAGTTGCGGAAGCGGGGCCTTCGCCATGCGGGCCACGCGAGGCATGTCACGCCGCGTGAATGGGTACTGCCCTTTGTGACCCGGATTGGCGCCGTTTGCAGGGGGGCGCCTCGGCACCCGGCAGCCACGGTCGATCAGCAGCCCGTACCCAGCAGCACGTACGTACCCAGCAGCACGTACGTACCCAGCAGCACGTACAAGGAGGCGCCCCATGCTCGCGGAGACCCTCGTCCTCGCCGTGGCCGGTCTGCTCGTGGGGACGGCCGCCGTGGCGGTCCTCCCCGCGTACTTCCCCCGCCGCGCTCCCTGACGGTGCTCACCGGCGGGGTGTCCGCGCTGGTCGCCGGGCTGGTGGTACGGGCCGCCATGGGCCCCGCCCACGCCCCGCTGCGGACCGCCGTGGGCGTGGTCGCCGCCGTGCTGCTGGTCTCGGTGCTAGCCCGGCCGGACCGGGTGCGGCGCGGCCCCCGGGGGCCGCGCAGCCGGCGCACCGCCTGAGCGACTGAACGCCTGAGAGGTCCGACAGGTCCGACCGGGCTCAGGAGGCCAGGCCCAGCGCCGCCATCCGCTTGGTGTGGGCCTCGGTGATCCGGTTGAACATCTTGCCGACCTCGACCAGGTCGAAGCCGCGCACCTCGGCGCCGCCGATCAGCAGGTTGGAGAGCGCGTCCCGCTCGGCGACCACCCGCTGCGCCTGGCTGAGCGCCTCGCCCATCAGCCGCCGGCCCCAGAGGGCGAGCCGACCGCCCACCCGGGGCTCCCGGTCGATGGCGGAGCGGACCTTGGCCACCGCGAACTGCGCATGCCCGGTGTCCGCCATCACGCCGAGCACCAGGTCACGGGTGTCGTCGTCCAGCCGGACCGCGACCTCGCGGTAGAAGTCGGCGGCGATGGCGTCGCCGACGAATGCCTTGACCAGGCCCTCCAGCCAGTCCGCCGGGGCGGTCATCCGGTGGAAGGAGTCCAGCGGCTCCACAAAGGGCCGCATGGACTGCTCCGGGTCGGCGTCGACCGCCGCCAGCCGGTCGCGCAGCAGGCGGTAGTGGTGGAACTCGGCGGAGGCCATCTCGGCCAGCGCCGCCTTGTCGGCCAGGCTCGGCGCGAGCTTGGCGTCCTCGGCCAGCCGCTCGAAGGCGCTGAGCTCGCCGTAGGCCAGGGCGCCGAGCAGGTCCACCACCGCGTCGCGGTAGTGCGGGTCGGCGGAGCACTTCGCCCAGTCGCCGATCGACTCGCGCCCGGTCCCTGCGGTCTCCGCGGCCTCCACGGTCGCGCCGGTCTGCGCAGTCCCCTCGTCCGGGCCGGCCTTGCCCTCGGCCGCGGTCACCGCGGCATCGCCATGCGTGTCCATGCCTCCGCACTGTAGTGCGCGGACCTGCGGCGGAGTAGCGCGACCGGGCCCGGCCGCCGGATCCGTCCTGCACGGCCCCCTGTCCGACTGGCGCCCGGCAGGTATGGTGGTAGTGAGGCCCGCCGTGTTCACCCGATGCGAGCAATGGGTACTCAGTACGCGGATGCCCGGTCGGAGGACCGATCGGCTCCGACCAGACAACGCTTCAGTGGCCGACCGAGGGCCGTCGCGGACCGCGCCAGTGCGCCGGTCCCGCGCCGGGGCTCTTCGCGGGAATCTCCCGACGCCACGGGGCGCCGAGCCCGACAGGCCCGGTACGGCTGTCGCAGTGCACGCCCGGGGTCAGTACCTCGCGGCCTGCGGTGCGAGCTGCCCGCCGGACGCCATACGGGAGCGGCGGCGCCCCGCAGGCCGCAGGGACCGGCGCGGTTGCGCGTCCCACAGGCTGTACGGCCTGCCGGACGCCCGCCGACCTCGCTCCCGGCCACCCACACGGAAGAGGCAGCATCCTGTCCACGTTCAGAGACCTGGGGATCCTTCCCGAGACCGCCGAAGCCCTTGAGGCCGTCGGCATCACCACTCCCTTTCCCATCCAGGAGATGACCCTGCCGGTCGCGCTGACCGGCCATGATGTCATCGGCCAGGCCAAGACCGGCACCGGCAAGACCCTCGGGTTCGGCCTGCCGCTCATCGACCGGGTGGTCGTCACCGCCGATGTGGAGGCCGGCCGGCACCCCGCCGCCGAGCTCTCCGAGGCGCCGCAGGCACTGGTCGTCGTCCCCACCCGCGAGCTGTGCACGCAGGTGACCAACGACCTCCAGACCGCCGGCAAGGTGCGCAACGTCCGGGTGCTGGCCGTCTACGGCGGCCGTGCCTACGAGCCCCAGGTGGAGGCCCTGAGGAAGGGCGTCGACGTGGTCGTCGGCACCCCGGGCCGACTGCTCGACCTGGCCGGCCAGCGGAAGCTGGACCTGTCCAAGGTCCGCGCGCTGGTGCTGGACGAGGCCGACGAGATGCTCGACCTGGGCTTTCTGCCCGACGTCGAGAAGATCATCACCATGCTGCCGGCCACCCGGCAGACCATGCTCTTCTCGGCTACCATGCCGGGCCAGGTGATCAGCCTCGCCCGCCGGTACATGCGCCAGCCCACCCACATCCGGGCCACCGCGCCGGACGACGAGGGCGCCACCGTGGCCTCCGTCACCCAGCGCATCTTCCGCGCCCACTCGCTGGACAAGGTCGAGATGGTCTCGCGCATCCTCCAGGCCGACGGCCGGGGACTGGCGATGATCTTCTGCCGGACCAAGCGCACCGCCGCCGATGTCGCCGACCAGCTGACCCACCGCGGCTTCGCGGCCGGCGCGGTCCACGGCGACCTCGGCCAGGGCGCCCGCGAGCAGGCGCTGCGCGCCTTCCGCAACGGCAAGGTGGACGTGCTGGTCTGCACCGACGTCGCCGCCCGTGGCATCGACGTCGAGGGCGTCACCCATGTGATCAACTACCAGTGCCCGGAGGACGAGAAGACCTACCTCCACCGGATCGGCCGCACCGGCCGCGCCGGGGCCTCCGGCACCGCAGTGACGCTGGTCGACTGGGACGACATCCCGCGCTGGCAGCTGATCAACAAGGCGCTGGAGCTGTCCTTCAACGACCCGCAGGAGACCTACTCCACCTCCCCGCACCTCTATGAGCTGCTGGGCATCGCCGAGGGTGTCACCGGTGTGCTGCCGCGCGCCGAGCGCACCCGCGCCGGGCTGGGAGCGGAGCAGATCGAGGACCTCGGCGAGACCGGTGGACGCGGCCGCGAGCGCGGCCGGGGCAGCGACCGGGGCGGCGACCGCCCGCGCGGTGGACGTCCCGGCAAGCGCGGCTCCGACGGGCCCGCCGCCTCGGACTCCGCTCCGGAGGAGGAGCGTCCGCCCCGTACCCGCCAGCGCCGCCGCACCCGTGGCGGGATGACGGCGGACGGCACCGCCGCGCCCGAGCAGGTGGTCGAGGACGCCAAGGCCGCCGCCGAGACCGCCCCGACCGACACCCCGGCCGCCGAGGGCAGCGCGGCCCCGCGCCGCCGTCGCCGCAGCCGGGGCTCCGGCTCGGCGGGCACCGCCACGGCGGACGCCCCGACCGCCACCGCCGTAGCGGAAGCCCCGGCCAAGGCCAAGGCCGAGGCCCCGGCCGAGGCAGCGACCGAGGCCGACGCCGCCCCGCGCCGGCGTCGCCGCACCCGCCGCCCTGCGGCGGCCGGGGAGGCCGCGCCGTCCGAGGGCTGAGCACCAAGCCGTACGGGCACCCCGCGTCGCCCCCTGCCGCCGCACCCACGGCCGCAGGGGGCGACGCGCGGAACGGCCTCGGACCGCCCTGTGCGGGACACCGGGCCGGTACGGGGCATGATGACGCTCGGGACACGGGCTCTCACGACCCGTACCCGAGCCCGACCGCACCCGAGACCGGCGGAGACCGATGAGCACGCCGCCCTTTCTGACCCTTCCGCGCTGCGCCCGGGCGGTCCGCCTGGACACCACCCGCGGCACCTTCGCCGCGCTGGAGGCGCTGCCCGACGGCCCGCTGCGCGCCACCGCGCTGCTGGTGCCCGGCTTCACCGGCAGCAAGGAGGACTTCATCGCCCTCCTGGAGCCGCTCTCCGCAGCCGGCGTCCGCGTGGTGGCGGTGGACCAGCGGGGCCAGCACGAGACCGGCGGCCCGGCCGACGAGGCGGCGTACCAGCTGCCGGAGCTGGGCCTGGACGTCCTGGCGCTCACCGAGGCGGTGGCCGCCGAGAGCGGTCCGCCACATCTGCTCGGTCACTCGTTCGGCGGATATGTCGTCCGGGAAGCGGTGCTGGCGGCCGGCGAGCCCGCCCCCTGGCGCTCGCTGACGCTGCTCAGCACCGGCCCGGCCGCGATCGAGCCCAATGAAGCGGCGCGTACCAAGCTGCTGCTGGACGCCCTCACGGTGCTGGACCTGGAGGCGATCTGGCAGGTGATGAAGGAGATGGAGGAGGGCAGCGGCGACCAGGTCGAGCCGCCGGCGCCCGAGGTGGCCGCGTTTCTGCACCGGCGCTGGGTCTCCAATGTGCCGCAGTCGCTGGCGGCCATGGGCAGGCGGCTGATCGCGGAGCCGGACCGGGTACCGGAGCTGGCCGCCGCGGCCCTGCCCAAGCTGGTGCTCTCCGGTGACCGGGACTACGCCTGGCCGGTCCCCTGGCAGTCCGCGATGGCGGAGCGGCTCGGCGCCCGCCGGGTGGTCATCGAGGGCTCCGGCCACTCCCCCAACGCCGAACGCCCCGCCGAGACGGCCCGTGCGCTGCTGGATTTCTGGGCAACTTTTCGTTAGTCAGGGTAAAATTTGAGGTGTTCGGGAATCAACGCACCCAAATATTGCGTTGGCCCCCGTGAACACCTCGGCTCCATCCCTCACCCGCGCGCGTTCAGGTCGCGCTTTCCTACCTTCCGGTAGAGGATGTGCGAAACCCGGACTTAACGGACGGGCAACCGCAACGAAGCAGTAGCACGGCACCGTGACCGTGGGGGGAGCCTTGCCGGCACCATCCGCTCCTCGTGAGAGGCCAGGAAGGGAGAGCCCATGCGCTTCGAGATCATGCGACTGGACGACGCAGACGGCGTCGCGACGGACCGCCTCATCGCCGATGCCGACACCGTACGTGAGCTTGTCGAGACCGCCGCCGCCACCGGTGAGCGCCTCTACATCCGCCCGTGCCCGACCGCCTGACGGCACCCGCGCCGCAGCGGCACCGACGCCCCGCCACCGTATGCACGGTGGCGGGGCGTCCTGCGTCTGCCAGCCGGCGGGGGGACCAGACGGCGGGGGACGGGACGGGGGCGCCTCAGCGCGGCTGCCCGGCGGCCAGCTCCACCGCCAGCGGGTCATGGGCCCCCACCACCCGCTCCTCGTGCACGGCGTCGCGGCGCAGATGGGCCCGGCGCACCACGGCGATCAGCATGGCCGCGACGGCGGCCACCGCCGCCACCGTGAAGGGCGCGTGCACATCGAAGCGCTCCTCCAGCTTGGGAGCCAGGAACGGGGCGGCTGCGGCGGCGAACCAGCGGACGAAGTTGTAGCCCGCCGAGGCGACCGGCCGGGGCGCGTCGGAGATCTCCAGCGCCAGCTCGGTGTAGACGGTGTTGTTCATGCCGATGAAGGCACCGGAGGCGATGGTGGCGGCGACGGCCGCGCCGTGCGAACCGTAGCCGAGCAGCATCAGGTCGGCGGCCATCAGCACCAGCGAGGTGCCGAGCACCCGGACCGACCCGAACCGCTGCTGGAGGCGCGGGGCCACCAGCACCGAGAAGACGGCGAGCAGCACCCCCCAGGCGAAGAAGACCCCGCCGCTCCGGTACGGGCTCATGTCCAGCACAAACGGCGAGAAGGCCAGCACGGTGAAGAAGGCGTAGTTGTAGAAGAACGCGCTGGCTGCGGTGGTCGCCAGACCGCCGTGGGCCAGCGCCTTGATCGGTTCGCTGAGGCCGGTCCGCCGGGCGGGCTTGGGCTGCTCCTTGAGCAGCGCCGCGATGGCGACAAAGCCGACGGCCATCAGGGTGGCGGTGCCGAAGAAGGGGTAGCGCCAGCTGGCGTTGCCGAGCAGGGCGCCGAGCAGCGGACCGCAGGCCATGCCGAGGCCGAGCGCGGACTCATAGAGCAGGATCGCCGACTCGCTGCCGCCGCTGGCGGCGCCCACGATCACCGCCAGTGAGGTGGAGACGAAGAGCGCATTGCCGAGACCCCAGCCGGCCCGGAAGCCGACCAGCTGGCCCACCGTGTCGGAGGTGCCGGCCAGCGCGGCGAAGACGACCACCAGGGCGAGGCCGGCCAGCAGGGTCTTCCGGCCGCCGATCCGGCTGGAGACGAAGCCGGTGACCAGCATGGCGACGGCGGTGATCAGGAAGTAGCTGGTGAAGAGCAGCGACACCTGGCTCGGGGTGGCGTCCAGCCCCTTGGCGATGGAGGGCAGGATCGGGTCGACGAGCCCGATGCCCATGAAGGCGACGACGGCGGCGCCGGCCGTGGCCCAGACGGCCATCGGCTGGCGCAGGATGCCGGACTGCGCGCCGCGGTGGCCGGTGGCCGGACCTGGCTCGGTGCTCATGCGGCATTTCCCTTCCGGAGATTCTTAGCTTGGCTAATTGATGGTAACTACACCAGTTGCATAACACAACCCTCCCTGCGACACCCTCCCCGACCTGCGGAAATGACCCGGTCGGGTGATCGTCCTTGACGCGCCCCGTTCGACGGAGGACCGTTGACGGCTATGAGGGGCGAGCCCAGTTGTCCGAGGTGCGGAGGACGCGTCCGCGCCCCCGGCCTCTTCTCCGACACCTGGCAGTGCGACACCCACGGCGCCGTCCACCCCCTGCAACCGGTGGTACCGCCCAGCATCGAGGCGCTGGCCGTGGCGGTGGCGCGCTCCCAGGTGCCCGTCTGGATGCCCTGGCCGCTGCCCGTGGGGTGGCTCTACACCGGCATCGCCCATGCGGGCGACGACCTCTCGGGCGCCCGGGCCACCGCCGTGGCCTGCTCCGGGCCCGGCCCGCTGGGCGGCTTCGGCGAGCTGGTGCTGGTCGCCGAGGAGCTGGGCGTGGGTCTGGGCGCCCGGTACGCCGGGATCACCGGCCCCGACCCGGGCGACGCCATCTCCCTGGACAAGCCGCCGGACGCCAAGCTGCTGGCCGCCGGCCGCCCCACCCCGATGTGGCACCTCCCGCACACCCCGGACGACCGCGCGGTCTTCGTGGGCGAGGCGATGGGGCTCTGGATCTGGGCCGTCGCCTGGCCCGAGCGGTCCGGGATGCTGATGTACGACGAGCTGGTGCTCACCGATCTGCGGGACGCCGGGGCCGAACTGGAGCTGCTTCCCTGCGGGGCACTCTCGCCGAGGATTCTCTCCTGAATCAGGAGATTCACCTTAAGATCTTCTGCGTGTGGCGCAGATGACAGGATAAATTGCAGGTCTCGCCCGCCGATTCCTTCCGCCCTCGCGCTATCCTGGTGCCGCCCCTCCCCCGCAGCGCCCCCAGGAGCCCCCGCCGTGCGCATCGACCTGCACGCCCACAGCAACGCCTCGGACGGGACCGACTCCCCGGCGGAGCTGGTCACCGCTGCGGTACGCGCCGGGCTCGACGTGGTGGCCCTCACCGACCACGACACCGTCTCCGGGCACGCCGAGGCCGCCGCCGCGCTGCGCGCCCTGGCCCCGGGCACGCTGACGCTGGTGACCGGCGCCGAGCTGTCCTGCCGGGTCGAGGGCATCAGCATGCATCTGCTGGCCTACCTCTTCGACCCCGAGGAGCCCGACCTCGCCCGCGAACGCGAGCTGGTCCGCACCGACCGCTTCCGCCGTGGCGAGGCCGTCGTGGAGCGGTGCCGTGCGCTCGGGGCGCCGATCAGCTGGGACCAGGTACGCCGGATCGCGGGCGGCGGCGCGGTCGGCCGCCCGCATATCGCCAGCGCCCTGGTCGAGGCCGGCGTGGTGCCCACCGTCGGCGACGCCTTCACCCTGGAGTGGCTGGCCAACGGCGGCCGGGCCGATGTGCGGAAGCACGAGCTGGACCCGGTCGAGGCGGTGCGCCTGGTGCGCGCCGCCGGGGGCGTCCCGGTCTTCGCCCACCCGGGCGCCGTCAAGCGGGGCCGCACGGTGCCGGACCAGGTGATCGCCGAACTGGCGGCGGCCGGACTGGCGGGCCTGGAGGTCGACCACATGGACCACGACGAGCCGACCCGGGCCCGGCTGCGCGGCCTGGCCGCCGACCTCGGCCTGCTGGTCACCGGCTCCAGCGACTACCACGGCAGCCGCAAGACGGTGCGGCTCGGCGAGTTCACCACCGACCCGGGCGTCTACGAGGAGCTGGTGGCCCAGGCCACCGGCGCCAAGCCGCTCACCGCCTGACCGGCCCCTCACCACCCGACCCGGGCTACCCGACCCGGGCTACCCGACCCGGGCTACCCGACCCGGGCTACCCGACCCGGGCTACCCGACCCGGGCTACCCGACTCGACCCGACCCGGACCGCCCGACCCGCGCCCGCCGACCCCGGCGCGGGCCGCCGACGTGCGCCGGGGCCCTCCCCGACCGGCCCCCTCACCGACCATCAGCACACCGAGGCCCGCCCCCGGGCCCGAGCGACACGAGACCTGCGAGCAACGACCCATGGCCCTCTTCGACGTCGCGACCTTCGGGTCGCTCTTCGTCACCCTCTTCGTGATCATGGACCCGCCGGGCACCATCCCCATCTTCCTGGCCCTCACCTCCGGCCGCGCCGCCCGCACCCAGCGCCGGATGGCCTGGCAGGCCGCTGCGGTGGCCCTCGGGGTGATCACCGCGTTCGGCCTCTTCGGCCACCAGATCCTGGACTATCTGCATGTCTCGATCCCGGCGCTCCAGGTCTCCGGCGGACTGCTGCTTCTGCTGATCGCGCTGGACCTGCTCACCGGCAAGATCGAGGAGCCCACCCAGACCAAGGAGGTCAATGTCGCCCTGGTCCCGCTGGGCACCCCGCTGCTGGCCGGTCCCGGCGCCATCGTCGCCGTGATCCTGGCGGTCCAGGGTGCGCACGGCGCCGGGCAGCAGGTCGCGGTGTGGACGGCCATCGTGCTGATGCACGTGGTGATGTGGCTGACGATGCGCTACTCGCTGATCGTCATCCGGGTCATCAAGGAGGGCGGTGTGGTCCTGGTCACCCGTCTCTCCGGTCTGCTGCTCTCCGCCATCGCGGTGCAGCTGGTCGCCGACGGCGTCCTCGCCTTCGTCCGCGACGCCTCCTGACGGAGACCCGCCGGCCGACCGCGCGTCAGTCCAGCTCCACCGCGCGGCGCCGAGGGTCGCGCAGGTCGGTGGCGTGCCGCAGCCAGCGGTCCTGGAGGGCCGCCGCTCCATGGACGCGCTTGTACGCGGCCTCGTTCGGGGTCATGGGGAGCAGCGGCAGAAAGCGCACCGGGTCGGCCGGCGTGTCCAGCTCCAGGTCCGCCACCAGGCCGCCGGGCTCGGCGACCAGGACGGAGTGGAACGGGGCGCCCGCCCAGAGCGGACCGCCGACGTCCAGGGCGGCGCCCGGTGCCACGACCAGGCCCTCGACCTGCGGGGTGGCCGCCAGCACGGCCAGGGTGCGGAGCACGTCGTCCCGGCCGCCGCGCACCGAGAGCAGCAGCTCCGCGCGCGGCCCGCGCACCGGGTCGGTGACGGCCGCGGTGGGGTCGGCCATGGGCGCGGCGGCCATGCCCAGGGTGGCGTACCTCACCAGCGCGGCGTCGGCGGGGCCTCCGGCGTCTCCGGGGTCTCCGGCGCCTCCGGGTCCGAAGCGCAGCACCTCGATCCGGTCGGCACCGAGGAAGGTGACGGCGGCCCGCCCGGTCGGCTCCCCGAAGGCGGTGAGCAGCCGGGCCTCCACGGCGGCCAGCACGGCGTCGCGGGAGAGCGGATCCGGGCCGTCGGCAAAGCCTGGGTCATGGAAGGCCATACGGGCGAGGTTATCGGGCAGACTGAGGAAGGGCTTGTACGGCCGTCCTACCGCACGGCTGTCGCTTCACCTGATAGGGTGGGTCGCTGGCCCACGAAGCGGACACGCCAAAGGGACCCCTGACGGGGTCGATGCACCACGGCCTACCCGGCCGAGGAGCGGGTGAAACCAGGCGGCGGCAGTCCACGGGGCAAGGGCAGCGGCGCGCACCGCGCGCAGTGCGGGACCAGGCATTCCCCCAGCGGGGACCGGCCGAGGGAGGTGGTTGCGGGTGGATACCAGCCGACCGTGCAGTACCGGCAGCTCTCCCGTACCGGTGCCCTGCGGCCGTCTTCCTCGGATCTGAAGCCCTGACAGCAGTCGAACCCCGCGCAGCAGTGAGCCTCCGCCGGCTCCGGCTCCCCGGCGTTCCCTCCTCCCGGATCGGGAGTGCTCACGGCCTTCTGCTGCGCCCGAGGTGCCGACGCCCCGCGTGACCGGGCATGCACCACCGGACGGGAGGGCGCCGCCCCGGGTGCCATGACGATTCCTCAGATCGGCCGGCACCACCGCCAGGCGTTCACCGCCGCCGCACTCCCGGCATCCCGCTGGGGCGGGCCCCCACCGCCCCGCCGGCAGTCGACGGCCCTGCCCGTGAAGGAGCCCGCCATGTCGATGATCCGCGACCTGCGCGCCGTCGTCCGTCCGCACCGCCGCCGTGGCGTTGCCGCCTTCGACGGCACCCTTTCCGAGTCGACTCCCAGCGCAGTGGTGGACTGCGCCGTGTACTCCGCCGGCAAGCGCGTCGGCGACACCTGTTCCCCGCGCGAGGCCGCGCACCGGGTGCGGCTGGCCAATGGCGAGCAGAGCGCCGAGGGGTCCTTTGTCTGGATCGGCCTGCATGAGCCCACCGAGGCCGAGTTCGAGGGCATCGCCAAGCGGTTCGGGCTGCACCCGCTGGCCGTGGAGGACGCCGTCCATGCCCACCAGCGGCCCAAGCTGGAGCGCTACGACGATGTGCTCTTCGCCGTCTTCAAGACCATCCGCTATGTGGAGCACGGCCAGCTCACCCCCACCAGCGAGGTGGTCTCCACCGGCGAGGTGATGGTCTTCACCGGCAAGGACTTCGTCATCACCGTGCGGCATGGTGAGCACGGCTCGCTGCGCGCGCTGCGCCGCCGGCTGGAGGGGGACACGGAGCTGCTGGCCAAGGGCCCGTCGGCGGTGCTGCACGCCATCGCCGACCAGGTGGTCGACGGCTACCTCGCGGTGGTGGACGAGTTGCAGAGCGATGTCGACGAGGCGGAGTTCGAGGTCTTCGCCTCCAGGACCCGCAAGAGCTCCGACATCGGCCGGGTGTACCAGCTCAAGCGCGAGGTGCTGGAGTTCAAGCGGGCGGCCGGGCCGCTGCTGCGGCCGATGCAGCTGCTCTCGGAGCGGCCGATGCGGATGGTCGACCCGGACATCCAGAAGTACTTCCGCGATGTCGCCGACCACCTGGCCCGGGTCAATGAGCAGGTGGCCGCCTTCGACGAACTGCTGAACTCGCTGCTCCAGGCCAACCTGGCCCAGGTGTCGGTGGCGCAGAACGAGGACATGCGCAAGATCACCGCCTGGGCGGCCATCTTCGCCGTGCCGACCATGATCACCGGCGTGGAGGGGATGAACTTCCAGTTCATGCCGGAGCGGGACACCCTGTACGGCTACCCGGTGCTGATGGCCTGCACCCTGCTGGTCTGCGCCCTGATGTACCGGGGCTTCCGCCGCAACGGCTGGCTCTGACCGAGCAGTTCTGCGCACCGGGCAACGGTCCGGCACCTCCTTGGACTCCACAGGAGTGAGGAGGTGCCCATGAGAGCGCAGGACACCGAACGGGACGAGGAGTTCCACGGGTTTGTCACCGGCCGCTGGCCGCGCCTGCTGCGTACCGCGTATCTGCTGGCCGGGGACCGGCACACGGCCGAGGACCTGGTCCAGTCGGCGCTGGAGCGGGCCTATGTGGCCTGGGGTCGGGTACGGCGGGCGGACGACCCGGACGCCTATGTCCGGCGGATCCTGGTCAATGAGCACGCCCGCCGGTTCCGAAGGCGCCCGCGCGAGCAGCTGGTCACCGCCGTCCCGGACCATCCGGGACGGGACGGCTTCGCGCAGCTGGACGAGCGGGCGGCGCTGATGCACGCCCTGACGAGCCTGCCGCCTCGGCAGCGGCAGGCCGTGGTGCTGCGCTACTGGGAGGACCTGAGCGAGAGCCAGACAGCGCTGGCCATGGGCTGCTCGGTGGGCACGGTCAAGAGCCAGGCGTCGAAGGGGCTGGCGAAGCTTCGCTCCGCCCTTCCGTCGGCTGCTGTGGAGACACGCGTGGGAGGTGCGGCATGAGAGCGTTCGATGAGCGACCGGCGGCAGGGGAGGACGGGCCGGAGGCCGTGGTCGGCCGCCGACTGGCCGAGCTGGCGGTCGAGTTGGAGGTCGGCAGCCCACCGTATGAGGCGGTGCTCGGCGGCGGGCGGCGGCGCCGGGCCCGGCGCCGGCTGACGGTGGCGGGGACGGTCGCCGCAGTGGTCCTGGCGACCGCCGGCGGGGTGGCGCTGACCGGCAGCGGCGAACGGCCGCACGAGCTGCGGGTGGCCGCCTCCGGGACGGCCGGGCCGACGGCGGCCGACGGCAGCGCGCCGTCCACCCGGAGCCCGGCGGCGCCCACCCGCGACCCGCTGGAGCCCACGTCGGTGGTGCTGGCGCACGGCCGCTCCGAGGGCCGGGAGTGGAAGGCATGGGCCGCACTCTGGCCCGCCGCCCGCGACCTGGCCCAGGCGCGGCAGCAGGCCGACCTGCTCTGGGAGCGCCGCCACGCCGCCATCCCGCACCTGCCGAAACCCACCGAGGAGGATGTCCGGCTGGGCTTCCGCCCGGGCGAGGACCTGGTCGAGCTGTACCTCACGGTGGACGGCAAGCGCCTGGTGGACGACTCGGTGCACACCACATCGGCGCCGGGGGTGCTCGGCGCGGGCGCGCTGCGCACCCCTCCCCACGACGCGCTTGAGGGCACCCTGCTGGGCTTCAAGGGCGCCGAGATGGGCCGTACGCCGGTGCTGCTGGCCGGCGTCCGGCCGGATGTCGCCCGGATCAGGGTGACCTGGCGGGACGGCACCGTGGATCAGCCCGTACCGGTCACCGTGGCGGACTCGCCGATCCGCTGGTTCGCGGTGGCGAAGCGGCCCGGCACCAGCGCGGCGTCGATCAAGCTGTATGACGCCAAGAACCGGCTGCTGGCCACCGACACCGACTGGCTGGCCTGACAGGCGAGGCGGGCCCGGGGCTACAGGGGGGCACCGGGCCCGCCATTCAGCCGCGCCGGTTGGTGCGGATCACCAGCACCAGACCGGCCAGGATCAGCGCCACCGCCGGGTAGGCGGCGACCGGCGGCAGCTGGCCCAGCCAGACGGCGGCGATCAGGGCCGCGCCCGGGGTCTCCAGCAGGATCGCGGTGGAGGTGACCGAGGCGCCGAGGGTGCGCACCACCCGGTTGCTCAGCGAGTGGCCGAGCAGTTGCGCGGTCGCGGTGAGCAGCACCAGCTTCCACCAGGTCCCGGCGTCCCAGCCGCCGAGCGCCGCGCCGGAGGCCAGCGCGGCGACCAGCAGCAGCACCGCCGTGGTGGCGTAGCAGACCAGCGTGTACGCGGTGGTGGAGACCGTACGGCGGACCTCCGCGCCCAGCAGCAGATAGCCGGCCGCCGCCAGTCCGGCGGCCAGCGCCAGCGCGTCGCCGGCCAGGGCGCGCGACGAGAGCGTGAGGTCGACCCCGGTGAGGACCAGGACGCCGCTGAAGGCGATGCAGGTGCCGATCCAGACGGTCAGCGGCGCGCGTCGGCCGCGCAGCCGCATGATCAGGGTCGCCCAGAGCGGGGTGGTGGTGACCAGCGCGGTGGAGGACGCCACCGAGGTCATCCGCAGACTGGGCAGCCAGAGCGCGAAGTGCAGGGCCAGCAGGAGACCCGCGGCCAGCGTCAGCAGCAGCGCGCGGCGGCCGATCCGGCGCAGCTCGGCGCGGTGCCGCAGCAGCGCGTACGGGCCGAGCACGCCCACCGCCATGGTGTTCCGCCAGAAGGCGATGGCCAGGGCGGGGGCGGCGGTGGCGCTGATCAGCGGCGCGGAGAGGGAGATCCCGCCGACGGAGATCGCGAGCAGCAGCAGGTCCAGCGTCGGCAGCCGGTGCGGCGGCGGGCCGCCGGGTGCGGCCGGGACGGCTGCGGCTCGGCGGTCTGCTGCGGTGTCGGGCCGGACGGCGGGCACGGTGCTCCTCGGGGTGCGGGCGTGGTGGCGGGCCCTCCAAAGGTAAGGCTCGTACCGGCCGTACACCACTGTCGCCCGGGCGGTGGGGTCGGGGCGGCGAGGGTCAGGGCTCGATCAGACCGGCCCGGATGGCGTAGCGGGTGAGCTCCAGCCGGTCGCGCAGGCCGAGCTTCTGGAGCATGTTGGCCCGGTGCCGCTCGACCGTCTTGACGCTGATGAAGAGGGTCTGTGCGATGTCCTTGGAGGAGTGGCCCTCGGCGACCAGCTTGAGGATCTCCTCCTCGCGGGCGGTAAGCATCCGCTCGGGCAGGTCCTCGCCCTGCCGCACCCGGTCCAGGTAGTTGCGGATCAGGGCGGTGACCGCGCCCGGGTAGAGGAAGGACTCGCCGCGCATGGCCGCCCGGCATGCCTCCACCAGGTCCCGGTCGGCGACCGACTTCAGGACATAGCCGCAGGCCCCGGCCTTGAGCGCCTCGAAGAAGTACTGCTCGTTGTCGTACATGGTGAGCATCAGGATGCGCAGGCCGGGCTGGAGCCGGGAGAGTTCGCGGGCCGCCTGGAGTCCGGTCATCCGGGGCATGGCGACATCCAGCACGGCCAGGTCGACCGGTTGGGCGCGGGCCAGCTCGATGGCCTCGGCGCCGTCGCCGGCCTCGGCCACCACCTGGAGGTCGGGCTCCCCGTCCAGGATCAGCCGCACGCCGCGCCGGACCAGCACATGGTCGTCGGCGAGCAGGATGCGGGTCTTCCGGGGCTGCGGGGTGGTCTGCGGGGTGGTCTGGGGGGTGGTCTGGGGGGTGGTCTGGGGCGCGTTCGGCATCGGTCAGCTGCTCCTGTCGAGGGCGGGCACATGCAGGGAGACCTCGGTGCCGCCCCCATCCATGGTGCTTATGGTGAAGTCCGCGCTGACGAAGAGGGCCCGTTCCCGCATGCCGCGGATGCCGGAGCCCTCCTTGGAGCGGCCGAGACCCCGGCCGTCGTCGCGGATGCGCAGCGCCACCCCGGCGGGGGTGCGGCGCAGCGCGACCTCGGCGCCGGTGGCGTCCGCGTGGCGGGCGACATTGGTCAGGCTCTCCTGGACGACGCGGTACAGCACCAGCTCGGCCTCATTGGGCAGCGGCGGCAGGTCGGGGTCGAAGCGGCGGCGGACGTCGAGCCCGGTGTGGGTGCGGAACTCGGTGGTGAGCGCGGTGAGGGCGGCGACCAGGCCGAGGTCGTCCAGGACGCCGGGGCGCAGCCGGCGGGCGAGCCGGCGTACCTCGTCCAGGCTGGCGCGGGTGGTCTCCTGGGCGTCCCGCAGGTCCGCGCCCAGCTCCTCGGGGACCCGGTCGCCGAGCCGCTTCAGCTCCAGCAGCACCGCCGTGAGGCTCTGGCCGACCTCGTCGTGCAGCTCCCGGGCGATCCGGCGGCGCTCGGACTCCTGGGCGGAGAGCGCGCGGGCGTTGCTGTCGCCGCGCTCGGCCTCCAGCCGGTCCAGCATCTCGTTGAAGGTCCGCACCACGTCGGCGATCTCGCCACGGCCGGTCACCGGCAGCCGCTGGCCGGGCCGCAGCAGGTCGATCCTGGTCATCAGGCGGGTCAGCCGGTCCAGCGGGGCCAGTCCGATGCGCAGCAGCACGGCATTGGCGAGCAGCATGGCGACCATGCCGCCGGTGAGCACCACCGCCTCGGTGAGCACAATGGGCACCGACACCGTGACCGGCGCCCAGAGCAGCAGCGCGGTGGCCGCGGCCAGCACCACGGCGTTGAGCAGGAAGATCCGCCAGAACAGGGACACCGTCTCCGCGACCTCCTCCGGTTCTGCGATGTGGGCCCGATGTGGGTCCAGCTTGTCGCCCCGACGCACCGTACGTCGAACCGGGCCGACCGCCATACCGGCCCGCGCCCGGCCGTCCGCCGGGCCGTCCGGGTACAGCCCGCCCCCCACCCGATATGGGTGGCGGCACCGATGGTCGGAGCGGCCCCGGTCGAGGAGGGTGGAGTCACTACCTGACCGGGCCCTTCGGCCCGCCGGCGCCCATGGGAGGAAGCGGATGTCGACGGAGACCGCACGCACGTACCAGCAGAACCGCATCACCACGCACGATGCGAAGCAGTGGCTGGAGCGCGAGCGCAACACGCGGCTGGTGCAGCTCACCGCGATCGAGGAGTCCGAGCCGGACGGCTCGGACCAGCTGATGGCTGCCCAGACCACGGCGATCCGCAATGTGCTGGAGGAGATCACCGCCGCCCAGCACCGGCTGGACGAGGGCGTCTACGGCGTCTGCCAGACCTGCTCGCAGCCGATCCCGGTGGAGCGGCTGGAGATCCTGCCCTACGCCCGCTGCTGCGTCGGCTGCCTTCCGCGGTAGGCCGACCTCCCCTGCCCGCCTCTCGCCCGGAGGACGTGAAGCCGTGAGCAACGACCAGGTCACCCGCGCTGCCGAGTCCCGTCTGCCCCGCCGCACCCTGGACCGGCTGCGGGAGTCGCTGGAGGAGCAGCGCCGGTTCCGGCTGCAGCAGCTCCAGGAGTCCGCCATGGTCCCGGTCGGCATCGCCCGGTCCGGGCAGGCGATGCCGGGCGAGTCGGCGTCCGGCCCGTTGGAGTCGGGCCAGCCGGAGTCCGGTCAGCTGGAGGTCCACCACCAGCTGCTCGCCTCGGCCCGCATGGTGCTGGAGGACGTGGAAGCCGCGCTGGCCCGCATGGACACCGGCCGGTACGGCGCCTGCGAGCTGTGCGGCAAGCCCATCGCGCAGGCCCGGCTGGAGATCGTGCCGCAGGCGCGCTACTGCGTGCGGTGCCACCTGGTGCGGGAGGCCGGGCGATGATCCTCCCCGGCCTGCGGCAGGTGCTCGACGAGACGCCCTCGCCGGTGCTGGGGCTCTGCCCGGGGATCGCCATCGACCTGGGCAGCTCCCGCACCCGGGCCTGGATGCCGGGCCGGGGCGTCGTCGCGGACGTCCCCAGCGTGGCGCTCTCCCCGGACGGCCCGTGCTATCCGGTGCGGCGTGGGCGGGTGGTCGACGTCGAGCAGTGCTCCCGGATGCTCGGCCTGCTGCTGGGCCGCCACGTCAGCCGGCGGCGACGCCGGCCGCTGGTGGTGCTCTCCGGGCCGGTGCTCACCGAGCCCGCCGACCACGCCGCCGCGCTGGCCGCGCTGGAGGTGCTGGAGCCCCGGTCGGTACTGACCCTCGACAGCGTGAAGGCCGCTGCCGTGGGCTGCCCCGACGAGCCGCCCGGCGGCCGGTCGCTGCTGGTGGTCGACGTCGGCGCGCACCTCACCGAGGTGGCGGTGCTCACCGACGGGACGGTGGTGGGCGCCCGGCGGGCCGAGGTCGGCACCGCCGACCTCGGCCGCGACCGGCCCGCCGCGCTGATCGCCGACGCCGTGGCCGGCATGGTGACCCAGCTGCTGCGGGACGCCGACGCGGCGGGCACGGTCGACGCACTGGACCGGGGCCCGCTGCTGGTCGGCGGTGGCGCGCTGCGGCCGGACATCGCCTACCGCCTGGCCATGGAGCTGCGCACCAGCGTCCGCCCGGCGCCCGCACCGCACTGGGCGGCGCTGCGCGGAGCGGCCGTCGCCCTTCAGGCGGCGCGTCGGCACCCCTCGGTGAACGAAGGCGAGCCGGTGGTCTCCGCCGTGCGTGCCCAGTAGCTCCGAGAGCCGCAGACCGTCCGGGCCGGAGCCGCTCGCGGCGCCCGTCCAAGGTGTCGCAGCCAGGGCGCCCCGAGCGGCTCCCGCCCGGACTCCCGTACCCCCAGCCACCCCCTGACCGAAGCCCGCAACGGCGGGCCCGCCGTCGGCCCCGCCGGGCCGCGGCCCCCCGTTGGAGGCCCTCCCCCATGACTCGCGCCACCGCCGTACGGGCAGTGCTGGCCCTCGCCGTGCTGCTGGGGTCCGCGTTCCTGACCGTCACCAAGTCGCCCCGACTCGGCCTGGACCTGCGCGGCGGCACCCAGATCGTGCTGGAGGCCCGTGACACGGCCACCGCCAAGGCCGACCGGGACACCACCGAACGGGCCATGGAGGTGCTGCGCAAGCGCATCGACGCACTCGGCGTCGCCGAACCCACCCTCACCCAGTCCGGCGACCGCCGCATCATCGTGGAACTGCCCAGCGTGCAGGACCCGAAGCAGGCCGCCGACATCCTCGGCCGCACCGCCCAGCTCGCCTTCCACCCGGTGCTCGGCGCCACCGAACCGGGCGCCACCGCCACCCCCGGCACGCTGGTGATGGAGGACGAGTCCGGTACCGCGCTCCAGCTGGGCGCCGCCGGGCTGACCGGCAGCGGCGTCAAAGGCGCCGAGGCCCAGCTGGACTCCCAGCAGGGCCTCGGCTGGTACGTCACCGTCGACTTCCGGGGCGACGGCGGCAAGGCCTGGTCCAAGCTGACCGGCGACGCCGCCTGCCAGGCCCCGGGCGACCCCCGGCGCCGGGTGGCGATCGTGCTGGACGACAAGGTGATCTCCTCGCCGCAGGTGGACCCCAGCGTCTCCTGCAACGTCGGCATCACCGGCAGCTCCACCCAGATCACCGGCTCCTTCTCCCCCGAGGAAGCCCGCGAACTGGCCCTGCTGATCCAGGGCGGTGCGCTCCCCGTCCCGGTGGACGTCGTCGAGCAGCGCACCGTCGGCCCCACCCTGGGCGCCGCCGCCATCGCCGCCTCCACCGAGGCCGCCGTGATCGGCGTGGCCTGCACCGCGATCTTCCTGATCTGCGTCTACCGGCTCTTCGGCGCCCTGGCCGCCGTCGCCCTGGCCTCCTACGGGCTGATCTCCTACGCCGCCCTGCTGGCCCTGGGCGCCACCCTCACGCTGCCCGGCCTGGCCGGGTTCGTGCTGGCGATCGGCATGGCGGTGGACGCCAACGTCCTGGTCTTCGAACGGGCCCGGGAGGAGTACGCCGCGAGCAGGCGGCGCGGGCTGGCGGCGGCCCTCACCGCAGGCTTCCGCAACGCCTGGAGCGCCATCGCCGACTCCAACATCACCACCCTGCTCGCCGCCGGACTGCTCTTCTTCTTCGCCTCCGGACCGGTGCGCGGCTTCGGTGTCACCCTCGGCATCGGCGTGCTCGCCTCCATGGTCTCCGCGCTGGTCGTCACCCGGGCGCTCACCGATGTCGCGCTCGCCCTGGGCTGGGTACGGCGGCGGCCCGGCCTCACCGGCATCGCCGGACTCGGCAGCATCCGCACCCGGCTCACCCGGATGGGCCCGAACCTGCTGCGCCACCCCCGCCGCTGGCTGGCCATCGCCGCCGCCGTCACCGTGCTGGCCGGCAGCGGCATCGCGGTACGCGGGCTGAACCTGGACGTCGAGTTCACCGGCGGGCGGCTGGTCGAGTACACCACCAGCCGCACCATCGACGCGGAGACCGCCCGCCAGGCCGTCTCGGACGCCGGATTCCCGCGCGCCACCGTCGGCACCGCCGGCTCCGACGCCATCTCCATCCGCACCGGGCAGCTCTCCGAGGCCGACCGGACCAAGATCGAGCAGGCGCTGGAGAAGGTCGGCGGCAGCACCACCAAGCTCCGCGACGAGTTCATCGGCCCGAGCCTCGGCGCCGAACTGCGCCGGGGTGCGCTGATCGCCCTCGGGGTGGCGCTCGCCGCCCAGCTCGGCTATCTGGCGATCCGCTTCCGCTGGACCTTCGCGGCGGCCTCGGTGACGGCCATGGCCCATGACGTGGTGGTCCTGGTCGGTGTCTTCGCCTGGCTCGGCAAGCCCATCGACGGGGTCTTCCTGGCGGCGCTGCTCACCGTGATCGGCTACTCCGTCAATGACTCGGTGGTCGTCTTCGACCGGGTACGGGAGCTGTGGGCGCGGGCCCGCAAGACCCCGTTCCAGCAGATCGCCAATGACGCGGTGCTCCAGACCGTGCCGCGCACCGTGAACACCGGCCTCGGCGCGGTCTTCATCCTCACCGCGCTCGCCGTGCTCGGCGGGGACTCGCTCACCGACTTCGCCATCGCCCTGCTCATCGGCATCGTCGTGGGTACCTGGTCCTCGATGTTCACCGCGGCACCGCTCGCCGTGGAACTGGAGAGCCACCGCCCCACGCCGCCGCCCCCGGCCGCAAAGCGCTCCCCGGGCGCCGTCGGAGCGGCCCGGCACTCCAACGGCGCCCAGGTCTGACCGGGCCTCCCCGGCCCCGTACGCTGTGCCTCATGGACCGTGTGACAGCCGCACCCGCCCCGTCGGCCGAGGAGTTCTTCGACTCCGCCCTGGTGGAGGAGTCCGCGAAGAAGTCCGGACTGCTCTGGGTGGCCCCGGGCGGGCAGGGGCAGCCCCGTCCGCTCTGGCACGCCTGGCAGGACGGGGCGGTGGTGGTGGTCGGCGACGGCGCCGAGCAGCCGCTGCACGGGCTGGTCGGCGGGCAGGACGCGGTGGTGACGGTACGCAGCAAGGACAAGGGCGGGCGGCTGGTGGGCTGGTCGGCCCGGGTGGTGGAGCTGGTCCCGGGCAGTGCGGCCTGGCAGGCGGCGGTCGAGGAGCTCAAGGGCAAGCGGCTCAATGCGCCGGACACCGAGACCGTCACCGAGCGGTGGGCCCGGGAGTGCCGGGTGCTGCGGCTGGAGCCGACCGGCCCGACGGCGGAGCGGCCCGGCGCCATGCCCGACGCCTCCCAGGCCGCGACGCCGATGCCGTCCCCGGCCACCACCCGCCACCCCGTCCCGGCAGCCCTCCCCCGCCTCCTCCTCCGCCGCCGCAAGCCCTGACCCGGCCCCGGCCCCGGGCGGGAAGCCCCCCCTCACCCCTAGCCGCTGCGCGCCCCCGCACCGTAATCCAGCACCTCCTCGGCAGGCGGAGCATCCACCCACGCCCACCCCCACCCCACCCCGCCCCGGCCCCGGGCGGGAAGCCCCCCTCACCCCTCGCCGCTGCGCGCCCCCGCACCGTAGTCCAGCACCTCCTCGGCAGGCGGAGCTTTCACCGTGAACGCCTTGCCGTAGTCCGTGAGGTCCAAGGTGCCCGCGCCGCCGGGCCGCTCCACGCGGACCGGGTAGGGCGTGCCCTCCAGGGAGACCCGCAAGGTGCTGCCGCCCTCCGTGGTGACCGCCACCGTGCGCAGTCCGCCGACCTTCCGGTAGTCGCCCTTGTCGGCCGGGCCGCCCAGGTCGGTGACGCTGCCGAGCAGCGCCGCCTTGTCCGTGAAGACCGACAGCTCCTTGTACGAGGGGTCCGTGGAGTGCACCCGCACATACTTGCCCTCCAGCGTGGTCGACACGGAGGCGGCGGACGCCGACGCCGACGACGCCTCGGCGTAGAACGCGGCGTCGCCCTTCACATAGAGCTTGGACCCGACCCGCAGCAGCTCGAAGGTGCGCTGGCCGCTGACCACCTTCCCGGTGCCCCCGTCCGCCTTGAGCCGCATGTCGAGGCGGTAGCGGGCACCCGAGCTGACGACGCTGCCGGAGAGGTGCACCGAGGAGGCGCCCAGCGCGGCCTGCCGAGCCTTGGCCGCGATGGCGGCCGGGGCCTGGCGGCCGACGCCGTTGGTGTCCGCGTCCGGGTCCGGCGGCGGCTGGCTGCATCCGGCGGCGAGTGCCAGGGCCGCCGTCGCGCAGGCGGTCCCGAGGGCGGTGCTGCGCATCAGCATGGTTGTGTGTTCCTCCCGCGCAGGGGGACGGCAGCGGGCCCGAAGACCGGCCCGCCGGAGGGTAGGGGCTGGTGGAACGGCAGCAAGCTACCGCAGCACACGCGGGATACGGCAATGCGCATTCCGCTCCCGGCGGCCTGCGGACGCCCCTTCACCGGACCTGCGCACCCC
The DNA here is from genome assembly GCF_003258605.2 of Peterkaempfera bronchialis. NCBI lineage: Bacteria > Bacillati > Actinomycetota > Actinomycetes > Kitasatosporales > Streptomycetaceae > Peterkaempfera > Peterkaempfera bronchialis. The sequence goes on along the minus strand of NZ_CP031264.1, from coordinate 4,414,317 downwards.
GGGTGCGGGAGCACCACGGGCCCGCCCTCCGACGGGCCCGCGCCGGGGCGCGCGGGTAGCCTGGCTGCATCGGCGGACGGGCCAGGGGGCAGGCGGGTGCCGGGGTGGCAGGGAGGAGATCAAGGAGGCCATGGCAGCAGCAGCCAACCGGGTCTTCATCTCGCACCTGTCCGGGGCCGCGGTCTTCGATCCCAACGGCGACCAGGTGGGCCGGGTCCGCGATGTCGTGGTGTCACTGCGGGTGGGCGGTCGGCCGCCCCGGGTGCTGGGGCTGGTCGCCGAGGTGGTGACCCGCCGCCGGATCTTCCTGCCGATGACCAGGGTGACCAGCCTGGAGTCCGGCCAGGTGCTGACCACCGGCGTGATCAATATGCGCCGCTTCGAGCAGCGGGCCAGCGAGACCCTGGTGCTGGGCGAGATGCTGGACCGCCGGGTCACCCTCGCCGAGACCGGCGAGCAGGTCACCGTGCTGGATGTGGCGATGGAGCAGATCCGGCTGCGCGAGTGGGAGGTCGGCAAGGTCTTCGTCCAGCGCGCCAAGGCCGGCCGGCTGCGCCGCCGGGGCGAGACGCTGACCGTGGACTGGTCGGCGGTCACCGGTTTCTCGCTCAGCGAGGAGGGGCAGGGCGCGGCCAATCTGCTGGCCACCTTCGAGCAGCTGCGCCCCGCCGACCTGGCCAATGTGCTGCACCATCTGTCGGCGAAGCGCCGTGCCGAGGTGGCGGCGGCGCTGGACGACGAGCGGCTGGCGGATGTCCTGGAGGAGCTGCCCGAGGACGACCAGGTGGAGATCATCGGCAAGCTGAAGGACGAGCGGGCCGCCGACATCCTGGAGGCGATGGACCCGGACGACGCCGCCGACCTGCTCTCCGAGCTGCCGGGCGACGACGCCGAGCGGCTGCTGCGGCTGATGGAGCCGGACGAGGCGGAACCGGTCCGCCGGCTGCTGAGCTACCAGGAGGACTCCGCCGGCGGCCTGATGACGACCGAGCCGATCGTGCTGGAGCCGGACGCCACCGTGGCCGACGCGCTGGCCCGGGTGCGGATGGCCGAGCAGAAGTCCGCGCTGGCGGCGCAGGTGTATGTGTGCCGACCGCCCAATGAGACGCCGACCGGTACCTATCTGGGCATCGTGCACTTCCAGCGGCTGCTGCGGGAGCCCCCGTACACCCTGATCGGGGCGATCGTGGACCGGGACCTGGACCCGCTGCCGCCCGACACCCCGCTCGCGGTGATCACCAGCTATCTGGCCACCTACAACCTGGTGGCCGCGCCGGTGGTGGACGACGCCGACCACCTGCTGGGCGCGGTCACGGTGGACGACGTCCTGGACCACCTGCTGCCGGAGGACTGGCGGGAGTCCACCGTGCACCTCGGCGACCTGCCGGCCGAGGGGGTGTCCGGCGGTGGACGGTGAGCGCGGCGGCCGGGGCCGCCGGGACCGGGACCCCCGCGACGAGGGCCGCTCCCGGCTCCAGCGGGAGCTGCGCGAACTCCGCGAGCTGCGGGAGCTGCGGATCCGCGAAGGGCTGTCGTACGCCGGCCAGGGCGCCGCCGCCCGGGTCGGCGAGCGGGAGGAGCGGCGGCGCATCCGGCTGGACCAGCCGCGCAGCGGCCGACGGGTCTGGGTGCGGCTGCCGGCGTACGACCCGGAGGCGTTCGGGCGGCTGTCCGAGCAGATCGCCCGGTTCCTGGGGACCGGCCGGTTCATCGTCTGGATGACGGTGGTGGTGATCGTCTGGATCGGCTGGAACACCCTGGCGCCGGGGTCCCTGCGGTTCGACAACTACCCCTTCATCTTCCTCACCCTGGCGCTCTCGCTCCAGGCGTCGTACGCCGCGCCGCTGATCCTGCTGGCGCAGAACCGGCAGGACGACCGCGACCGGGTGAACATGGAGCAGGACCGGGCGCGCAGCGAGCGCAATATCGCCGACACCGAGTTCCTGACCCGGGAGGTGGCGGCGCTGCGGCAGGGCCTGGGCGAGGTGGCCACCCGGGACTTCATCCGCTCGGAGTTGCAGGTGCTGCTCAAGGAGCTGGAGGAGCACCGCCGGGGGCCCGCCGGGCGGGTGGAGGACGTGCCGGACCAGCGCTGAGCCCGCCGTGTGACCCGCCGTGTGACCCGCCGTGTGACCCGCCGCACGCTACCGGCTGGTCAGGGGTGCGGCCCGGCGCCGTACCATCGGTGCATGGCCATTGAGACGCAGGGCGCGGCCGGCGACGCGACGCCACTTGAGCAGTCCGTACGCGGTGCGCTGGCGACTGTGCAGGACCCGGAGATCCACCGTCCCATCACCGATCTGGGCATGGTGAAATCGGTGGAGATCGGCGAGGGCGGCGCGGTGCGCGTCGCCGTCTGGCTCACCGTCTCCGGCTGCCCGATGCGCGACACCATCACCAGCCGGGTGACCGAGGCGGTGGGGCGGGTCCCCGGCGTCACGGCGGTCGAGGTCGAGCTGGATGTGATGAGCGACGAGCAGCGGCGCGAGCTCTCCACCATGCTGCGCGGCGGCACCGCCGAGCGGGAGATCCCGTTCGCCAAGCCGGGTTCGCTGACCCGGGTGTACGCGGTAGCGTCCGGAAAGGGCGGCGTCGGCAAGTCGTCGGTGACGGTCAATGTGGCTGCGGCGCTGGCCGCCGACGGCCTCAAGGTCGCGGTGGTGGACGCCGACATCTACGGCCACAGCGTGCCCCGGATGCTGGGCGTGGACGGTCGGCCGACCCAGGTCGAGAACATGATCATGCCGCCGTCGGCGCATGACGTGAAGGTGATCTCCATCGGCATGTTCACCCCGGGCAACGCCCCGGTGGTGTGGCGCGGGCCGATGCTGCACCGTGCGCTCCAGCAGTTCCTGGCCGATGTCTACTGGGGCGACCTGGACGTACTGCTGCTGGACCTGCCGCCCGGCACCGGCGACATCGCCATCTCGGTGGCGCAGCTGGTCCCCAACGCGGAGATCCTGATCGTCACCACCCCGCAGCAGGCCGCCGCCGAGGTCGCGGAGCGGGCCGGAACCATCGCGCTCCAGACCCACCAGAAGATCGTCGGCGTGATCGAGAACATGTCCGGCATGCCCTGCCCGCACTGCGACGAGATGGTGGACGTCTTCGGCACCGGCGGCGGCCGGACCGTCGCCGATGCGCTCACCCGGGCGACCGGCGCCGAGGTGCCCGTACTGGGCTCCATCCCGATCGACGTACGGCTGCGCGAGGGCGGCGACGAGGGCAAGCCGGTCGTCCTCTCCGACCCCGACTCCCCGGCCGGCGCGGCGCTGCGTGCCGTGGCGGCCAAGCTGGGCCGCCGTGAGCGCGGTCTGGCCGGACTGTCTCTGGGGCTGACGCCGCGCAACAAGTTCTGAGCAGGGAAGGGGGGCCGGGCGCGGTGGCTGCCGCGCCCGGCTCTTCCGTCAGCCGGTCCGGGCGGCGGCTGCGACCTCGAAGTCCGTCCTGCCATAGGACTCGCCGTTGATCTGGAGCTCCAGGGCGTGCATACCGGGGTGCACCACCCGGGTGGAGATCGGCGCGAAGGAGCGGACCCCGGCGAGCGCGCTCCGCTCCCCCGGCCCCAGCGTCCTGACGGCGAGTTTGAAGACCTTCGGCGACGTGGCACCGCTGGCCTTGCGGTAGTGGACGACATAGTCGATGGCAAGCCTGAGCTGCTCATCGCCCTGGTTCTCGACGGTGAACCTGAAGCGGAGGTCCTCTCCCACCTGGACGAGGCTGCTCTCCACCGTCGGCCCTTCGACCTTCAGACCGACGGTGGGCTTGAAGCCCAGCAGCGCCAGCGCCTCCCTGTCGCCTCGCTTGACCACCGTGCGCAGGGCGTGCCGGATCAGCCGGGAGGTCTGCCCGTCGGGAGCCCCGGCCCATCGGCCGGCGGTGGCGACGGCGAGATCCGGACGTGCGTGGCTGATGTCATTGAGATGGTTGGCCACCGATCGGCGCACATACTCCGACGGGTCCCGGTAGAGGGCGTCCAGCACGGGGAGTGTGACGTCGGGGTCGGCGAGGATCGCCGGCACTCGCACGGCCCAGGGCAGGCGTGGCCGGGTGCCCTCGCTGGCGAGGCGCCGTACATGCTCGTCCGGATGCGCGGTCCATCGCTTCACCACGGCCATCGCCCGATCGAGATCGGCGTTGAGGAGCCGTCTGACGGCGAACTCCGACGTGAGGCGCGGGGTGAGGTCCGCCAGCAGCTGAAGGGCACGCTCGAAGGCATCTCCCTCGGGCTCCCGTGATGCCCTTTCGGCAACCGCCTCGGTGACCGGCCAGATCATCCAGCCGGTGAAGCGCGGATCGGGAAGTGCCGCGCGTATGGTCGCCTCCAGCGCCTCGCAGCCCTCCGGCTCCGTGGACAGCAGCGCCTCACGCACCAGGTCGCAGCGCTCCCGCAGGGCGAGGTCTCCGAGCGCCGGTACGCATCCACGGACGGCGGCGGCCATGGACTGTCGGCCGACCGCCCCGAGGCAGTCGGCCAGGCCGACCACGGCCGCATGGCTGAGCAACTCCTCCGCAGAGGGCATGAGGCCTTGTCCTCGTCTCTGGATCCGGAACAACAGCGACGCCTGGCATGACGTCAGGACCTACGGGGACACGCGTTGTCAGGAGGCCCCGAGCGCCGTGGCACCGGCCGGGCGGGGCTCCGCGTACCGGGCGATGTCGCCGACGGCGGCGAAGCCCAGCCCATAGGCGCTGATGCCGCGCCCATAGGCACCCAGCAGCACCCCGGGGGCCTCTCCGGCCAGCACCCAGCCGTACTCGGACTCACGGTAGCGGAAGGGCTGCGGCAGCCCGTTGACGGGCAGGCTGAGCGAGGACCAGTTGGGGCCGTCCAGGGCGTCGGCGAGGTCCCAGGCGATGGCGGTCTGCTGGTCCAGCCAGTCCTGCCGCAGGGAGCGGTCCAGCTGGCCGGGCCAGGTGGCGGAGAGCAGCCCGGAACCGGCCAGCCAGGCGGCCGAGCAGGCCGAGGTGGCCTCCATGACGCCGGTGCCGTCGGTGCTGCGCCGCACCGGGCGGCGGGCCACCGTCACCACGGCGGCGAAGCGGCGGGTGTCCTGGCCCTCGTACTGGCGGGCCGCAGGCTCGTCGCCGTGGCCGATCGAACCGTAGTCGACGGTGCCCTCGGTGCCGGCGCCCACCTGCATCAGCCAGCGGTGGCCCGTCCAGCCCTCGTCCAGGCCGTACCAGGGGAAGTCCGCCGCCAGGTATCCGTCGAGCGCGACCGCCGCTCCCGCCGCACGACTCGTCGTGTCCATCCCGGGCCTCCTTCTACCGCTGATCACCGCTCCGACGCGGGGTGCGCCGGGCCCCGTGAGCAGACGATGCATCAGGGCAGAAAATAGGATAGCGAGCAGAGCGCCACCGCCCGGCGTGTCGTAGTGCACGCCGGTGTTTCGGGAGTGGCGAGGTTTAGACGCCTCAGGTGGCGTCCGGGTCGTACGGCGGCCGCTCGCCGGCCTTCAGCTCTCCGCCGCCGCCCTTGGTCATGTCGACGGTGCCGCCCGCCGTGCGCTGCGGGGACGGCGCCGGGTCGTCGTCCAGGCCGAGGCTGTCCAGGTCGAAGCCGTTGCGGATCTCCTTCAGGCCAAGGTCGTCGCCCAGCAGGTTCTTTCGGACAAAGGTCTTGGGGTTGAGGTCCTCGAACTCGAAGTCCTGGAACTCCGGGCCGAGCTCCTTGCGGATGTCCGCCTTGGCGTTGTCGGCGAAGGAGCGCACCTTGCGGATGAAGGCCATGGTGTCCTGGATCACCTTCGGCAGCTTGTCCGGCCCGAAGATGATCACCGCGATGACGATGAGCACCAGCATCTCCGGAAGACCTATGTCATTGAACACCCGGGGCTCCCTGCTGCTGGACTGCGTAGTGGCGCGGCGGCGACCGTCCTCCAGAGTAATGGCCGGTCGCCGATACGCGGGGTACCGGGCGGGTTAAGCGGGGGCAAACACGGGCGTTCCGCTCGGTCAGCTGCCGGGAGCACTGCCCAGGACCACCCGCACGGTGTGGCGGGCGGTGCCGCGCTTCAGGACCAGTTCGACGGTGTCGCCAGGGCGGTGGCTGCGGATGACGACCACCAGTTGGTCGCCGTCGTGCACCGGACGGCCGTCCGCCGAGGAGATCACATCGCCGGGCCGGATCCCCGCCCGGTCCCCGGGCCCGCCCGGGGTGACCGGTTCGCTGCCCGAGGTACCGGCCTTGTCCAGCACCCTGGCTCCGTCGCCGCTGTACCGCATGTCCAGGGTGACGCCGATCACCGGATGGACCGCCTTGCCCTCGTTGACCAACTGCTCGGCGACCCGGCGGGCCTCGTTCACCGGGATGGCGAAGCCCAGGCCGATGGAGCCCGCCTGCCGGTCGGACTCGAAGGGGTCGCCGGAGGAGCCCGTCGCGGAGCGGATCGCCGAGTTGATGCCGATCACCCGGCCCCGGGCGTCCATCAGCGGACCGCCGGAGTTGCCGGGGTTTATCGGCGCATCGGTCTGCAGGGCGTCCACATAGGAGACCCCGTCGCTGCCCGCGTCCCCGCCGGCGGTGATGGGGCGGTGGGTGGCGCTGATGATGCCCGAGGTGACGGTGCCCTCCAGGCCGAACGGGGCACCGATCGCCACCACCGGATCGCCCACCTGCACGGCGTCGGAGTCGCCGAGGGTGAGCGGCCGGAGCCCGGAGACCCCGGTCACCCGGATCACGGCCAGGTCGTACCCGCTGTCCCGGCCGACCACGGTGGCCTTGCGGGTCTGGCCGCTGTTGAACGTCACCGTGATGGTGCCCGAGGAGGCGGCTGCGGCGACCACGTGGTTGTTGGTGAGGATGTGGCCCCTGGTGTCCAGTACGAAGCCGGTCCCGGTGCCCTCCGCCTTGGGCCCCTTGACATGGATGTACACCACGCCCGGGAGCGTCGCCCGGGCGATGCCCGCCACGCTGTCCGGGGCCCGGTCCACGGCGGCGTCGGTGATCTGGGGCAGCGTGATGTGGCCGCCCGTGGTGCGGTCCTGGAGGTACGCGCCCACGCCCCCGCCGACGGTACCGGCGGCCAGGGCGAGCAGCACCGCTGCGGCCACCAGCCGACCGGTACGGCGGTGGGCGGCCGGTGGCGGCGGCGCGGCCCAGCCTTCCAGCCCGTACCCGGGCCCGGACCCGCCCGGGGACGGCGGCCCCCACGGGTCCCACGGGTCGGCCGGGCGGACCGGCGGTGCGGCGGGCGGCTCCGGGAAGGGCTGCTCCACCGGCTGGGGGGCGGCGTCGGCGGGCGCGGCAGCGGGTGCGGCAGCGGGGCGGTCCGGATGGCTCCACCACTCCGGTGCGCCGCCGCTCACCGGCTCCGCCCTGTCCTCCGTCGAGCTCATAACGTGCAGCCGCTCCCCTGTAGGCACCGCGGCCACAGCGACCGCCCACGCAGATTCAACCAGCCCCGGCACCCCTGCGGGGACCACGCCGGTCCGTCCGGCCACGGCAACCGCCGCCCCACACGACCGAGGCCCCCGCAGACCCCAGCCTGGGACGCCTACTGGCCCTGCAACAGAAGCCCGGCGGCGGCCACCCTCCACGGCCAAAGCCCCGCACAGACCCCAGCCCGGGAACGCCTACCAGTCGTGCGGCAGAAGCCCGGCGGCAACCACCCCCCAGGGCCAAGGCCCCGCACAGACCCCAGCCCGGGAACACCCACCAGTCGTGCGGCAGAAGCCCGGCGGCAACCACCACAAGCGGCGACCACCCCCACGGCCAGGGCCCGGAACACCCACCAGTCGTGCAACAGAAGCCCAGCGGCAGCCACCACAAACGGCCCCCCGAACGCCTACCGGTCGTGCGGCAGGTGTCCGGCGGCGGCCGGGGACGGGGCGGCGGGAAGGGCCGAGGTGATGAACGGGACGGGGACCGAGACCGGGTAACCGGCCTGGACCGGCGCCCGCAGCGGCACATTGAGCGGGGAGACCTCGTCCGCACCGGCGCCGGTGTCCGCGATCGGGCTGACCCTGCTGCCGTACGGCTCGTCCGTGGTGGCGTCCACGCCGCCCAGCCCGCCGAAGCCGGTGAGCGCCACGGCCGCCACCGAGAAGGCCCCCGCCGCCGCAAAGGCGAACCGCCGGCCACGGGGCGCCGAGGGCCGCACCGCCCGCTCGGCCGCCGTACCCGCAGGCCGTCCGTCCGGGGGCGCCACCACGCCGCGCAGCCGGGCCATCGCCCGGAGGTTGGTGCCGCGCTGCGCCGTCATCGGCGACGGCTGCCCGAAGGGGGGCGGCGAGGCGGAGGCCAGCCCCCCGGTACCGAAGGCCGCGCCGCCGCCGAAGGACCCTCCGCCGGTGCCCCGGCCGAACGACCCGCCGTCGAGCCGGCTGCCGCCGATAGCGCTGTCGCCGCCGTCCGGCCAGTCGGTGCCCACGGCCAGCAGTCGGCTCATCAGCAGGGCGGACGGCTCCGGGGTGACGGCCTCGGCCAGCAGTTGCTTGACCCGGCGCTCCTCCTCCGCCTGGGCGAGGCAGTCGGGACAGGTCGCCAGGTGGGCCTGGACCCGGTCCCGCAGGTCATGGTCGAGCTCACCGTCAACAAAGCCGGTCAGCCGGTCCCCGAGGTGGTGCTCCTCGGCGGGCTGGTCGGGTCCGCCGGACCCGCCCACATTGCTGAGCGCGACCAGCGCACCGGTCTGCTGCTCCTCCGGGATCTCCCCGATGTCCGTCCTGACCTGCTGGACCTTGCTCCGTCGCCCCGATCCGGCATAGCGCTCGGCGCTCACGATCGCCTCCGTCCCGGTTCACCGGACGAGGTGGGGCCCGCGACGGCGGCGGCCGGCTCCGCAGGGCCGGACCCGCCACGCCGGGCACGGCCCGGGGCGGCGCCCGGCGCGCGGTGCTTCAGCGCGGAGCGCAGGTGGGAGCGGCCACGGTGGATGCGGCTGCGGACGGTGCCGAGCTTCACTCCCAGCGTCGCGGCGATCTCCTCGTACGAGAGCCCCTCGATGTCGCAGAGCACCACCGCGGCCCTGAACTCCGGCGCGAGGGTGTCCAGCGCCTGCTGGACGTCCGCGTCGAAGTGGTTGTCGTGGAAGTGCTGCGCGGGGCTGGGCTCCCGGCTGGGCAGCCGCTCGGCGGCGTCGTCGCCCAGGGCGTCGAAGCGGATCCGCTGGCGGCGGCGCACCATGTCGAGGAAGAGATTGGTGGTGATGCGGTGCAGCCAGCCCTCGAAGGTGCCGGGCGTGTACGTGGAGAGCGACCGGAAGACGCGGACGAAGACCTCCTGGGTGAGGTCCTCGGCGTCGTGCTGGTTGCCGGTCAGCCGGTAGGCGAGGCGGTACACCCGGGCGCTGTGCGCCTGGACGATCTCCTCCCAGGTGGGCGGCGTCCAGCTCTGCGCGTCGGCGCCCTCGGCGAAGGACGCCGTGGTGGCCTTCGCCGTCTGCGGGTTGGCGGACGACTCGTCGGCGGGGGACTGCGCAGGCTGGTTCATCACGGGCTCCGGCGTACGGGCCGACGCAATGCCGCGGAAGTGCCGCCGCACAGGGGCGTCGCCCTCAGCCACACCTCCTCGGTCGGCTCTTCTGCCCAGCAGGGCCACCACCATATCCGCCTCGCCCGTCAGTTCCGGATAAAGCCTGTCTCGCGCTCTTTGCCACCCGGCCGTTCCCATGCGCCCGCCGGGGAGGGCGTCCGCCGCCCTCGTACTGCTCCAACGCGCCGCCGTCGGACGCGGTTCCCGGGACGGCCAGTAACCTGTGGCTGGAAATATCGACATCCACTTCGGCCAGGTCCCCGACGGAGGCAGCCATCACCGGCTTCGGGCTCGCGGCTGCGGCCCTCTCCGACACCTATGTCGGGGAGGACGACGCCTTGGTGCGCGCCCGTACGCGGGCCGCACACGCCGGGGTAGGGGCGATCGGCCCGGGCGGCGGCGCCTGCCTGCGGCTGCTCGCGGCGGCGCTCGGCGCCAAGGCGGTGGCAGAGATCGGCACCGGGGTCGGGGTGTCGGGCATCTACCTGCTGCGCGGAATGCGCCCGGACGGGGTCCTGACCACGGTGGACCCGGAGCCGGACCGGCAGCAGCTGGCCAGGGAGGCGTACGCGGAGGCCGGCTTCGCCGCCAACCGGTCACGGCTGATCGCCGGCCGGGCGCTGGAGGTGCTGCCGAGGCTCGCTGACCGGCAGTACGACCTGGTCTTCTGCGACGGCGAGGCGGCCGAGTCCCGGGAGTACCTCGCAGAATCGTTGCGGCTGCTGCGGCCCGGCGGCATGGTCTGCTTCGAGGGCGTCTTCCAGGAGGGCCGGCTGGCCGATCCGGGGCTGCGCGACCCGCAGACCCATGCGATGCGGGAACTGGTCCGCATCGTCCGGGAGAGCGACATGGTGCTGCCGGCGCTGCTGCCGGTGAGCGACGGACTGCTCTGCGCGGTCAAGCGCTGACACCGCTCGGCACCACTCGCTTCCGGAGACGGCGCCCCGGAGACGGCGCCCCGGAGACGGCGAAAGCCCTGCCGGGACGATGTCCTGGCAGGGCCTTCACGCTCCGTGGAGGGAGAGACTCACCGACCGGCTCAGCCGCAGGCCCTCTTCAGGGCCTCGCCCAGCGCGTCGGCCTCGTCGGGCGTGAGCTCCACGACGAGCCGACCGCCGCCCTCAAGCGGAACTCGCATGACGATGCCCCGCCCCTCCTTGGTCACCTCGAGCGGGCCGTCGCCCGTCCGCGGCTTCATGGCCGCCATGCTCGTTCCCCTTCCTGCAACCTGCTCATCGACGTACCACCGGTCCGTCCACCGCCGGTATCGAACGCATTGATCGGAGCCCATTATCCCGCATCGGAAGGCCCAATGACCAACATCACTCTGCGCACATCCGCAGCCACCGGTCCCAAACCTCCGCATTCCGACACCCGGCCGGGGACCGCCGCCCGACGCGCGGGCTTCGAAAAGCGGTACCCCCGCCTCCCTTTATGGGTGTCCACCCCTTGGACAGGGCCTTGCGCGGCGGTCTCTCCCCGGCAACGCGCAAAGGTGCCGCACGTCACACTGCCGAGACCTGCTCCGGCTCCGGCATGCTGACCGGGACCCCACCCTCACAGGACAGGACACCCCATGGCCGACAGCCCGGTGCAGTACGAACTCGACGGCGGGCTCGCCGTCCTCACCCTCGACCGTCCCGCCGCCATGAACGCACTGGACACGGCGGCCAAGGTGGCCCTGCGTGACACGGTCGCCGCAGTCGCCGAGGACCCGGCGGTACGGGCGGTGCTGCTCACCGGCGCCGGGGACCGGGCCTTCTGCGTCGGGCAGGACCTCAAGGAGCACATCGGGAAGCTGGCGGAGGCCCGGGAGGGCGGCGGCCCGGCGCTGGCCACCGTCGCGGAGCACTACAACCCGCTGGTCAGGGCGCTGGCCGGGATGCGCAAGCCGACCGTGGCGGCGGTCAACGGCGTGGCGGCGGGGGCGGGTGCCTCGCTCGCCTTCGCCTGCGACTTCCGGATCGTGGCGGACACCGCGGGCTTCAACACCTCCTTCGCCGGGGTGGCGCTGACGGCGGACTCCGGCGCCTCCTGGACGCTCCCCCGGCTGGTCGGCCACGCCAGGGCGACCGAGCTGCTGATGCTGCCCCGCACCGTGGCGGCGGCGGAGGCGCTGGAGCTGGGCCTGGCGACCCAGGTGGTCCCGGCGGGCGAGCTGGCCGCGACCGCCCGGGCCTTCGCCCGGCGGCTGGCGGAGGGTCCCACGGTGGCGCTGGGCGCGATCAAGGAGTCGATCGCCTTCGGCTGGTCGCACTCGCTGAGCGAGACGCTGGACAAGGAGGACGAGTTGCAGACCCTGGCCGGCTCCGCCGAGGACCACGCCATCGCGGTGCAGGCTTTCCTGGACAAGAAGCGGCCCCACTACCTGGGGAAGTAGCCCGCCGCCAGCCTGCCCGCTACGCGGCGGCGGTGCCGCCGCCCCGGGCGAAGCAGTCGGCCAGGTGGTCGTCGACCAGCCCGCAGGCCTGCATCAGCGCATAGGCGGTGGTGGGCCCCACAAAGCGGAAGCCGCGGCGCTTGAGCTCCTTGGCGAGCGCCGCGGACTCCGCCGTGGTGGCGGGCACATCGGCCGGGGTACGCGGCGCCGGGCGGGCCGGGTCCCCGGCGTACGACCAGATCAGCGCGTCCAGGCCGGCCGGCAGCTCCAGGGCGGCGCGGGCGTTGGCCACTGCGGCGTCGATCTTGGCGCGGTTGCGGATGATGCCCGCGTCCTGGAGCAGCCGCTCGCGGTCGGCATCGGTGAAGGCGGCGACCTTCTCGATCACAAAGCCGTCGAAGGCGGCTCGGAAGTTCTCCCGGCGGCGCAGGATGGTGATCCAGGAGAGCCCCGACTGGAATGCCTCCAGGCAGACCCGTTCGAAGAGCGCGTCGTCACCCCGGACCGGGCGGCCCCACTCGGTGTCGTGGTAGATCCGGTAGTCCTCGGCGGAGTTGCCCCAGGTGCAGCGCAGCAGCCCGTCGGCACCGGCCACGGCGCCGGTCATCCCCGGCCCTCCTCGCCGGGGGTGGGCAGCGCGGAGGCGTCCTGCGGGGTGCCGTAGGGGTGGTCCTCGTGCGGGTGGTCCTGGTGCTGGTGGTCCCGGTGCTGGTGGTCCTCGTGCGGGTGGCCCTCGTGCAGGTGGTCCCCGGGGCGGTCCTTGTCCAGGGTCAGGGTGTGCCCGGCCCGGCTGCCGGCCGCCGCCGCCTCCAGCTCGGCGATCCGGGCGTCCCGCAGGGCCAGCTCGGCGCCGAGCCGGTCCAGGACGTCGTCCACCTCGTCCATCCGGTAGCCGCGCAGCGCCATCGGCAGCCGCAGCTCGTCGATGTCGGACCGGTTCAGCGGCCGTTCCTGCGGCAGCCGGGGGGCCAGCCGGTCGGGGGCGGCGTCCGGCATCGCCCCGCCGGCGCCCAGCGCCACCAGTGCGGCCACCGCCACCACCACGGCCATACCGACCACGATCAACCAGAACACGATCCGCTCCTCCCGTCACCCCTGCGCCGCCGCGTGGGGGATCATGACCTCTGGCAAGAGCCCCTGGGCCATCATCGCGCACCGGCGACGACCATGATGGACCACCCGGGTGAGAACCGGGCGGGTGAGCACGGATCGGGAGGACGCGTGGCACTGAGGCTGGGACGGCGCGAGTTCGGCGACGACGACCTCGTCATCATGGCGATCGTCAACCGGACGCCCGACTCCTTCTTCGACCGGGGGGCCACCTTCGCGGACGAGGCGGCGTTCGCCGCCGCCGACCGGGCGGTGGCCGAGGGGGCGGCGATCCTGGACATCGGTGGGGTGAAGGCCGGTCCCGGCGAGGAGGTCACGGTCGAGGAGGAGCTGCGGCGCACCGTGCCCTTCGTGGCCGAGCTGCGCAAGCGCCACCCGGAGGCGGTGATCAGCGTGGACACCTGGCGGCACGAGGTCGGCGAGGCGGTCTGCGAGGTCGGCGCCGACCTGCTCAATGACGCCTGGGGCGGGGTCGACCCGCTGCTGGCCGAGGTGGCCGCCCGGTACGGCGTGGGGATCGTCTGCACCCACGCGGGCGGCGCCGAGCCGCGCACCCGCCCGCACCGGGTGGGGTACCCGGATGTGATGGCCGACATCCTGCGGGTGACCACGGGCCTGGCCGAGCGCGCGGTGGCGCTCGGGGTGCGCCGCGACGCGGTGGTCATCGACCCGGGGCACGACTTCGGCAAGAACACCCGCCACTCGCTGGAGGCCACCCGCCGGCTGCCGGAGATGACCGCCACCGGCTGGCCGGTGCTGGTCTCGCTCTCCAACAAGGACTTCGTCGGCGAGACCCTCGACCGGCCGGTGGACGAGCGGCTGCTGGGCACGCTGGCCACCACCGCCGTCTCCGCCTGGCTGGGCGCCCGGATCTACCGGGTGCACCAGGTGGCGGAGACCCGGCAGGTGCTGGACATGGTCGCGTCGATCCTCGGCACCCGTCCCCCGGCGGTGGCCCGCCGGGGGCTCGCCTGAGTCCGGCCGGAGCTAGACCTCTTCGACGTCCCGCTCGAAGGCCGCGTACGCCGCCCGCTCGGCGCTCTCCTGGTCGCCGTTGCGCTGCCGCGCGTCCTCCAGGACCGCCATCATGTCGGCCACGTCGTCGGTGACATGGAAGAGGTCCAGATCGCTCGGCGACGCCTTGCCCTGGGCGATCAGGGTGGTGCGCAGCCAGTCGACCAGCCCGCCCCAGTACTCGGTGCCGAAGAGCACCACGGGGAAGCGGGTCACCTTGCGGGTCTGCACCAGCGTGAGCGCCTCGAAGAGCTCGTCCAGGGTGCCGAAGCCGCCCGGCAGCACCACAAAGCCCCGCGCGTACTTCACGAACATCGTCTTGCGGACGAAGAAGTACCGGAAGTTCAGCCCCAGGTCGACATACTCGTTGAGCCCCTGCTCGAAGGGCAGCTCGATGCCGAGCCCCACCGACACGCCGCCCGCCTCGACGGCGCCCCGGTTGGCCGCCTCCATCGCGCCGGGGCCGCCGCCGGTGATCACCGCATAGCCCGCCTCGGCCAGCGTCCGCCCGATCTTGATCCCGACCTGGTACTCGGCGGAGTCCCGCGCGGTCCGGGCGGAGCCGAAGACGCTCACCGCGGGCGGCAGCTCGGCGAGGCCGCCGAAGCCCTCGACAAACTCCGAGGTGATCCGCAGCACCCGCCATGGGTCGGTGTGCAGCCAGTCCGTGGGGCCGGTGGTGTCCAGCAGCCGCTGGTCCGTCGTCTCGGCCGCCACCCGGCCGCGCCGCAGCAGCATCGGCCCCTGCTGGCGCTCCGGCGGGCCGCTCGCCTGCGCCGGGCCCTGTCCATTGCTCCGCCCCTGACCAGGGCGGACCTCCTGTCCACCGGTTCCACTCATGCAGGAAGGGTAGTAGGACGCGGCGCCCGGCGGGGGCAGGTCAGGCCGTGAGCCAGGCGTGGATGCGCCGTTCGCACTCGGCGATCGCCGCCAGCGAGCAGTGCTCCTCGCGCTTGTGGGCCAGGTTGGGGTCGCCGGGCCCGTAGTTGACCGCCGGGACGCCCAGCCCGGAGAAGCGGGCGACATCGGTCCAGCCGTACTTGGCCCGGGGCTCGCTCCCGGTCGCCGCCAGGAACGCCTTGGCCGCCGGGTGGGCGAGGCCGGGCAGGGCGCCCGGTGCCGAGTCGGTGATCTCCACCTCGTAGCCGTGCAGGACCTCCCGCACATGCGCCGCCGCCTCCGCCTCGCTGCGGTCGGGCGCAAACCGGAAGTTCACCGTGACGGTGCACAGGTCGGGGATGACATTGCCGGCCACCCCGCCCTCGATCAGCACCGCGTTGAGGCCCTCGCGGTACTCCAGGCCGTCGATCACCACCTGGCGCGGCTGGTACGCGGAGAGCCGGCCGAGCAGGTCGGCGGCGCCGTGGATGGCGTTCTCGCCCAGCCAGCTGCGGGCGGAGTGCGCACGCTGCCCGTGGATCCGGACCACCGCCCGCATGGTGCCCTGGCAGCCGCCCTCCACGGCCGCGCTGCTGGGCTCCAGCAGTACCGCGAAGTCCCCGTGCAGCCAGTCGGGGCGCTCCCGGGCGAGGATGCCGAGGCCGTTGCGGACCGCCTCCACCTCCTCGCAGTCGTAGAAGACGAAGGTGAGGTCGCGGTTGGGCTCCGGGACGGTGGCGGCGATCCGCAGCTGCACGGCCACGCCCGCCTTCATGTCGGAGGTGCCGCAGCCGTACAGCAGGTCGCCCTCCACCCGGGAGGGGAGGTTGTCGGCGATCGGCACGGTGTCCAGATGCCCGGCGAGCACCACCCGCTCGGTGCGGCCCAGGTCGGTGCGGGCGACCACGTTGTTGCCGTACCGGTCCACGGTGAGGTGCGGCAGGGTCCGCAGCGCGGCCTCCACGGCGTCGGCGAGCCGTGCCTCGTCGCCGCTGACCGAGGGGAAGTCCACGAGCTGCGCGGTCAGTGCGCCGCCGTCCAGGGCGAGGTCCAGCGAGGCGGGGAGAGGCTGCGGGTTGCTCATGGACCCTCACCCTAGCTGGACCCTCACCCTGGCCCCGGCCTCCGCCGACGCGGTGTACCTCGTGTTCCGCTGCCGGTACCTGCGGGTACCTTGGGTGCCCTCAGGCACGGGAGGGACGGCGGTTGAAGGCGATGGTGACATCCCCGGGACGCGCCCGCAGGAGGCGCTGGATTCTGCCGGCGGTGCTGGCGCTGGCCGTGCTCGCGGGCGGGCTGCTCTTCGTCAACCGCCGGCATGTGCTGCCGACGCCCGAGCAGTGCCACTTCGCCACGGCGGCGGGGGAGATGGTGCTGGAGCCGGAGGAGGCGTCCAACGCCGCCGTGATCACGGCGGTGGCCCACTCCCGCAGGCTGCCGGAGCGGGCGGTCACCATCGCGCTGGCCACCGCGCTCCAGGAGTCGCACCTGAAGAACCTGGAGGGCGGCGACCGCGACTCGGTGGGCCTCTTCCAGCAGCGGCCCTCACAGGGCTGGGGCACCGCCAAGCAGATCGCCGACCCGGTGTACACCACCAACAAGTTCTTCGACGGACTGGTCAAGGTCCCCGGCTACTCGCGGCTGCCGCTCACCGAGGCGGCGCAGGCGGTGCAGAAGAGCGGCTTCCCGCAGGCGTACGCCAAGCATGAGACCGATGCCACGGTGATCGCCGGGGCGCTCAGCGGCCGCGAGGCGGCGTCCATGGGGTGCACGGTGACAAGCGCCGCCCCGGTCGCCGCCGCCTCGCCGCAGACCGGCAAGGACGGTCTGACGGAGGGGGCCCGGCGGGTCTCGGCGCAGGTGAAGCGGGACTTCGCCCGGACCGTCGCGGTGCGGACCGTCCCGTCCGGCGACGGCCGTGCCCTGGAGCTCGTCCCGGCCGGGAAGGCCGCGGCGGGGGCCTCCTCGGGAACTGCCGGGCGCGACGGCTGGGTGGTGGCGCACTGGGCGGTGGCGCGGGCGGCGGAGCTGGGCATCACCTCGGTGGTGTACGACGGCCAGGAGTGGCGCACCGGGAGCTCCACCGGCGGCTGGCAGCCGTACCGGGGGACGGCTGCACCGGCCGCCGGCGGGGTGCTGGTGACGGCGGGCGGCTGACCCCGGCGCCGGGCGGTGCGGCAGCCGTGCGACGCACCCAGGGGTGAAGAATCCGGGCCCGGCTTGACGTGCCGCCACTCCGGAGAGGGACCCGGACCGGTCCGGGCGCCACACCCGCCGGAGCCCCGGGTGGCCTTGCGGCGGACGGGGAG
The DNA here is from genome assembly GCF_003258605.2 of Peterkaempfera bronchialis. Taxonomy (NCBI): domain Bacteria; kingdom Bacillati; phylum Actinomycetota; class Actinomycetes; order Kitasatosporales; family Streptomycetaceae; genus Peterkaempfera; species Peterkaempfera bronchialis. The sequence continues at coordinate 4,397,147 of NZ_CP031264.1, read as the reverse complement.
TGACGTTCCGCCTGGGCGAAGGCGGTGAAGCACAATGTCCGCAATGTCACAAGAAGGCTGATAGTACGTTTACCGAGTCTTTGCCAAAGACGCCCGCAACCTTCCTGCTCCTGGAGCGGTAATCACCACGTCCGCCCGGCGGACGGGTCTTGTCCTCATCTCCGTTAGGAGCACCATGTCTCTCCCCCTCACGCGTCGGATCGCCCAGGCCGCGCTGCTCGTCGCGGCCGGAGCGGCCCCCGTGGTCGCGACGGCCGGTACCGCGTCCGCCGCGGAGCTGCCCCGTACGGCCGACCTGGGTGGGCTGACCCAGCTCGACAGCGACAGCCTCGCCGGCCAGGTGCGGGACGTCGCCCACCAGACCGGCAAGCAGGCCGGCGGCGCCGGCAGCAGCGCCGTGGCCGCAGGCGTCCCGACCGCCGCCGACACCCTGGGCACCACCGCCGCTGCCGCGATCCCGGAGGTCAACCGGTTCGCCGGGTCCGCCGCCGAGCAGGCCGGCGCCACCGCGAGCACCACCGGCGGGATGGCCTCCGACGCCACCCAGCGCGCCGTCGCCCCGGTCACCGCAGGCAGCCCGCTCAGCGCGCTCACCGGCGGCGGCCTGCCCACCGGGCAGCTCACCGGCGGCCTGCCCCTCGGCGGGCTGGACCACGCCGCCGGCGGCGCAAGCCACCGCCTCGGCGGGCTGCCCGACCTCGGCTCCTCCACCGGCGGCCTCGGCGGCCTGGACTCGCTGACCTCGCTGATCGGCTCCATCGGCGGCGCCGCCACCCAGGGCACCCAGGGCCTCCACGGCGGCGGCTCCCCCCTCCAGGGCCTGCCGCTCTGACCTCCGCACCGGCGAACGGCACGGGCGGGTACAGCTGCGGCGGGGCCGGGAGTGGATCACTCCCGGCCCCGCCGCTTGCCGTTCCGTACCGCGCGGTCCCTCAGCTGCCCAGCCGCCGCACCGCCGCGTCCACCCGCTCGTCGGTGGCCGTGAACGCCACCCGGACGAACCGCTCCCCGGCCTCGCCGTAGAAGTCCCCGGGCGCCACCAGGACGCCCAGCCCGGCCAGCTCCGCCACCGTCTCCCAGCACGGCTCGTCCCGGGTCGCCCAGAGGTAGAGGCTGGCCTCGGAGTGCTCGATCCGGAAGCCGTACGCCTCCAGCGCCTCCCGCAGCGCCGTGCGGCGGCGGGCGTAGCGCTCCCGCTGCTCCGCCACATGCGCGTCGTCGGAGAGCGCGGCGACGGTCGCCGCCTGCACCGGGGCGGGCACGATCATGCCGCTGTGCTTGCGCACCTGGAGCAGCTCCTGCACCAGCGCGCGGTCGCCCGCGACAAAGGAGGCGCGGTACCCGGCCAGGTTGGAGCGCTTGGAGAGCGAGTGCACGGCCAGCAGGCCGTCATGGCTGTCCCCGCAGACCTCCGGGTGCAGCACCGACACCGGGTCGGCGTCCCAGCCCAGCTCCAGGTAGCACTCGTCGCTCACCAGCAGCACCCCGTGCTCCCGGGCCCAGGCCACCGTGCGGCGCAGCTCCTCCGGGGTCAGCACCCGGCCGGTGGGGTTGGACGGCGAGTTGAGCCAGAGCAGCCGCAGCCCGGCCGGGTCCAGCTCCATGGGGTCGTCGTACGCCACCGGCTCGGCCCGTGCCAGCCGGGCGCCCACCTCATAGGTCGGGTACGCCAGGCGCGGGAAGGCCACCCGGTCGCCGGGCCCCAGGCCCAGCTGGGTCGGCAGCCAGGCCACCAGTTCCTTGGACCCCACCGTGGGCAGCACGCCCGAGGGGTCGGCGCCGGTGGCGCCCAGCCGGCGGCGCAGCCAGTCCGCGATGGCCCCGCGCAGCTCCGGGGTGCCCCAGACGGTGGGGTAGCCGGGTGCGTCGGAGGCGGCGGCCAGCGCCTTCCGGATCAGCTCCGGCACCGGGTCCACCGGCGTGCCGACCGAGAGGTCGACGATCCCGTCCGGGTGCGCGGCGGCGGTCGCCTTGTAGGGCTCCAGCCGGTCCCACGGGAAGACAGGGAGGAGCTGGGAGACGCGTCGCGCCGCCCCCGAACCGGTCGGGAGCGGCGCGTGCGTGCTGTCGTTGGTGCTCACAGCCTCGGTGCCACCGATCGTCAGGCCTGCGGCGGCAGGGCGGCGACAAAGGGGTGGTCGCGCTCGATCAGCCCGAGCTTGGAGGCGCCGCCGGGAGAGCCGAGGTCGTCGAAGAACTCGACATTCGCCTTGTAGTAGTCCTTCCACTCCTCCGGAGTGTCGTCCTCGTAGAAGATCGCCTCGACCGGGCAGACCGGCTCACAGGCACCACAGTCGACACACTCGTCCGGGTGGATGTAGAGGGACCGCTGGCCCTCGTAGATGCAGTCGACCGGGCATTCCTCGATGCAAGCCTTGTCCTTGACGTCGACACAAGGCTGCGCGATGACGTAGGTCACGCTGTCGTTCCTCCTCGTAGGGGCTGGCTCTCGCGCGGGGGAGCGCGTCGTCGTCGATGCCCGCCCCTAGTATCGCGGGTCTATGACAGTGGATGCACGGGAGGTGGCCGGGATGGCGGACAACGGTCCGCAGCAGGGGCTCGCAGAGGTCCGGATAACCCCCTCTGACGTGGGACGACGCGTCTCGGTGCGGCGGATTCTGGAGATCGTCGAGCGCCGTCCGGTATTCGGCGATGCGGTCGGTGTGCTCACATCGTGGGACGGCGGGGTGCTCACCGTCGTCCGTCGCGACGGCGAAGCGGTCGAGATCGCCGAAGACCTGCTGGTCGCGGGCAAGCCCGTGCCCCCCGCGCCCGCCCGGCGCGGCCCCGCCCCCGAGGCCGGTCCCGCCGAACTCCAGCGCATCGCCGCACGCGGCTGGCCCGCCATGGAGACCGCCGCGCTCGGCGAGTGGACCCTGCGCGCCGCCGACGGCTTCACCAGGCGGGCCAACTCGGTGCAGGCGCTCGGCGACCCCGGGCTGCCGCTGCCGGCCGCCCTGGACGCCGTCCGGGACTGGTACGGCGCCCGTGGGCTGCCCGCCCTGGTGGAGGTCACCGTGCCCGGTTCCGACGCCGTACTGCGCGAGGAACTGGACCGCTTCGCCATCGAGCTGTCCCGCACCGAGGTCCGCAGCGCGCCGCTGGCGCCGCTCGCCCGGCTCGCCGACGCCGGCGGCCCGGTCCGGCTGGCCCACACCGCCTCGGCCGACTGGATGGCGCGCTACCACCGGTTCGGCGGCGACCCGGCGCTGGAGCAGGCCGCGCGGGCGGTGCTGCACGGCGGCCCGTCGGTCTGGTTCGCCACCGTGCCGTCGGCGGACGGGTCCGGCCCCGCCGCCATCGGGCGGTGCGTGGTGGACGGCGCCTGGGCCGGGTTCTCCGCCGTCGAGGTGGTGCCCGAGCAGCGCCGCCGGGGCCTCGGCTCCCAGGTGATGGCCGCGCTGGCGGCCCGCGCCGCCGAGGAGGGCGCCACCGGCGCCTACCTCCAGGTGGAGACCGCCAACAGCGGCGCCACCGCGCTGTACGACCGGCTGGGGTTCGCCACCAGCCACACTTACCACTACTGCCGCCTGCCCCGGAGTTGACGGGCGGCGGCACGGAGGACCCATCACACCGACGGGAACGGGCCGGAACCAGTCGTGACCGAAGACAGCCGGACGCGGTTCAGCGCCGAAGCCCGGGCCGAGTGCCCGGACCCGGTGCTGCTCTGCCTGCTCGCCTCGGTGGAGCAGGACCCGCAGGCCGATCCGGACGAGGTGATCGCCACCGCCGACGCCATCCTGGACCGGCTCGCCGCCACCGTCCGCCTGGCCATCGCCGAGCGGGCCCCCGGCGGGCCGGAGGCGGTGGCCGCGCTGCTCTCGGCGGTACTCGCCGGGCGCGAGCGGTTCCACGGGCGGCCGTCGGACTACAACCGCCTGGAGTCCTCCCTGCTGCCCGCAGTGCTACGGCGCCGCCGGGGGCTGCCCATCATGCTCTCGCTGGTCTGGACGGCCGTCGGCACCCGCGCCGACCTGCCCGTCCACGGGGTCGCCCTGCCCGGCCACTTCGTGGTCGCGGTGGGCGGTGGCCCCGGCTGCGAGCCGGTGCTGGTCGACCCGTTCCACGGCGGGCGGCGGCTCTCGCTGAACGACGCCGGCGGCCTGGTCGCCGCCGCCACCGGCGAACCGCTCACCGAGGAGATGCTGGCCCCCGCCCAGCCGCTGGACATCGTGCTGCGGGTGCTCGGCAACATCCGTACCTGGGCCGCCTCTCGCCCCGAGCACGCGGGCACCCAGCTGTGGGCCACCGAACTCTCCCTGCTGCTCCCCCGCCACCCCGCCCAACTGCGGCTGGAGCGCGCCGAAACCCTGATCCGCACCGGCGACTTCCTCGGCGGCGCCGCCGAGATGGAGTCCTACGCACAGATCCTGGACGCCTTCGACCCGGACTCCGCCGCCCGCGTCCGCCTCGAAGCCCGCGCCGCCCGCCACCGCCTCAACTGACGCCCCACCCCCGCAACCCCCCGCGCGCAGCGCGCCTACAACCACCCCTTCTCCCGCGCAATCCGCACCACCTCAGCCCGACCCCGCGCCCACCTCACCCCACCCCCGAACCCCCGCGCGCAGCGCGCCTACAACCACCCCTTCTCCCGCGCGATCCGCACCACCCCGGCCCGACCCCGCGCCCACCCCACCCCACCCCCGAACCCCCGCGCGCAGCGCGCTCACAACCACCCCTTCTCCCGCGCGATCCGCACCGCCTCAGCCCGATTCCGCGCCCCCGTCTTCTGAATCGCCATCGACAGGTAGTTCCGCACCGTCCCCTCCGACAGATGCAGCCGCGCCGCGATGTCCGCATTGACCGACCCATCGGCGGCGACGTCCAGGACGTCCCGTTCCCGGGCGGTCAGCGGGTTGGCGCCCTCCGCGAGGGCCGCCGCCGCCAGGGTCGGGTCGATCACCCGTTCACCCCGCAGCACCCGCCGCACCGCATCGGCGAGTTGGGCCGCCGGAGCATCCTTCACCAGAAAGGCGTCGGCGCCCGACTCCATGGCCCGGCGGAGATACCCGGGGCGGCCGAAGGTGGTCAGGACGACGATCTTCGTCGCGGGCTGCGTACGGCGGAGCAGCCCCGCAGCCTCGATCCCGGTCATACCGGGCATCTCGATGTCCAGCAGGGCGACATCCACCCCGTGTTCCACGGCGGCGGCCACCACCTCGTCGCCACGTGCGACCTGCGCCACGACGTCGATGTCGCCCTCAAGGCTGAGCAGCGCGGCAAGCGCCTCCCGCACCATGCCCTGGTCCTCGGCGAGCAGGACTCGTACGGATCGATCAGTCATGCGGCCAGCCTAGGGCCGCGCTGATGGACGTCGGACGCCCCCGGCCGCCCGTCGGGGCGTCGGGGGCGTCGGCAGAGCGGCCGTCAGGCCTGCCGGGTGTCCCGCTGGTACAGCCAGGCGGCGAGCGCCGCGAAGGCCACGAAGTAGGCCGCCAGGCCGGTGAGCGCTCCGGCGCCGGGCAGGTCGCCGGTCTGGGCGATCCGGCCGAGCTGGTTGTAGAGCCAGGTCGGGCTGGCCTTGCCGATGTCCTGGAGCCAGACCGGGGCGTCCGCGAGCGAGAACCAGCTGCCGCCGAGGAAGGAGAGCCCCATATACGTGATCATCACCACCGGCTGGACCACCTCCGGCCCGGCGGCGTAGCCGAGGGCGACGCCCAGCGCGGCGAAGACGAAGCTGCCCACCCAGAGCACGAGCAGCAGCGCCGGCCACTGCCAGGCGGCCAGTCGTACGCCCTTGCCGAGGCCGCCGATGAGCAGCACCAGCAGGATGGCGGGGAGCGAGACGGTGGCGGCCGAGGCGACCTTGGCGATGACATAGCCGTGGCCGGGCAGCGCGCTCAGCCGCAGTTGCCGCACCCAGCCGTTCTTGCGCTCGGTGGCGATCCGCTGGGCGCCGGAGAGCACGGCGCCGACGGCGCCGAAGGTCGCCATGGAGATCATGAAGTACTTGGCGGCGGGCATGCCCGGGGTGATCTCCTTGCCCCCGTACGAGCTGGAGATCAGCAGGTAGATCACCGAGGGGTAGAGCAGGCTGAAGAAGAGGAACTTGCGGTTGCGCAGCACGCGCGTGATCTCAAGCCGGATCAGGGTGGTCATCGTGCGCTCTCCTCGGTGCCGGTGATGGCCAGAAATGCCTGCTCCAGGCCGAGGCTGGTGACCTCCAGGTGGTGCGGGTACAGCCCGGCGCGGTAGATCGCGGCGACGGTGGCGTCGGCGTCGGTGGAGCGGATCCGTAGGGTGCGGCCGTGCAGCTCCAGGGCGGTGACCCCGGGCAGGGTGCGCAGCTGGTCCGGGTCGGGGTGCGGATCGGGGTCCAGGTCGAAGACGATGCGGCGGGCGCCGGCCCTGGCCTTGATGTCGGCCGGGGTGCCGTCGGCGATCAGCCGTCCTCGGTGCATCACCAGGACGCGGTCGGCGACCGAGTCGGCCTCCTCCAGGTAGTGGGTGGCGAAGAGGATGGTGCGGCCGGCCGCGGCCTGGGCCCGCATGGTGCCCCAGAACGCCTGCCGGGCGGAGACGTCCATGGCGACGGTGGGCTCGTCCAGCACGATCAGCTCACTGGCTCCGGCGGTGGCGAGCGCAAAGCGGACCCGCTGCTCCTGTCCGCCGGAGAGCCTGTCCACCTTGCGGTCGGCGATGTCGGTGATGCCGGCGGTCTCCAGCACCTGGTCGACGGGGTAGCCGCGCGGGTGTACATCGCAGGCGAAGCGGACCAGTTCGCGGACCTTGACCTCGGTCATCAGGCCGCCGCTCTGCAACATGGCGCCGACCAGGCCGTCCGCCAGCGCCTGCCGTGGGGTGGAGCCGAAGAGCCGGACCGACCCGGAGTCGGGGTTGCGCAGGCCCAGCAGCAGGTCGAGGGCGGTGGACTTGCCGGCGCCGTTGGGGCCGAGCAGCGCGACCGTCTCCCCTGCCCGCAGTGTCAGGTCCAGCCCGTCCACCGCCCTGACCTGGCCGTAGGTCCTGGTCACCGCGGCGAAGGCGGCGACCTCCGCCGGTTCGGCGACCTGCCCTGGCACGCCGCGCGGCGGCTGCGTCGCGATGCTCATCCGTCTCTCCCCTGTCCCCATCCCGGTGCGTCGACTTCAGCGCGTCGACCCGACTGCTCAAGGGTGCGGGGGGACGGGGTGGCGGCGGCAGTGCGGCCGGTCGTGTTCTCCGCATGACGGATGTCACGGCGCGGCGTGTGCCTGCTGTCCGCTCCGCGCGCCGTACGCTTCGGCGGGTTCGCCGTGCATGGGCAGGGAACCCCGACCTTGTGCGCTTGTGAACGGCTGCGAAGACCGCCCCTGGAACACCCCGGAGAGAGATGCGCGTCCTGTTGGAGACCGCCGTGGTGGCGGTCGCTGCCTCGCTGCTGTTCGGGGTCGTCTGGGCCCTGGTGGGCTCCCGGCTGGGGGGCGGGCCGGAGGAACGGGAGCGCACGCTGCGGGAGGGCCCCGGCGCCGAGCCGCGCGCGCCCGGGTCGGACCCGCCCTCCGGCCGGGAGGACCCACCGGCCGCCTGAGCTGCGGTGGTGGCCCCCGCCCGCAGGTGGGGGCCACCGGTCGGTCAGAGGCCCAACGACCGCTTGAGGAAGTCGACCTGAAGCAGCAGCAGGTTCTCGGCGACCTCCTCCTGCGGGGTCATATGGGTGACGCCCGACAGCGGCAGCACGGTGTGCGGGCGCCCGGCGGCCAGCAGCGCGGAGGAGAGCCGCAGGGTGTGCGCGGCCACCACGTTGTCGTCGGCCAGACCGTGGATCAGCATCAGCGGCCGGGTGAGCTTCGGGGCGTCGGCGGTCAGCGAGTTGGCGTCGTACACCTCGGGGCGCTCGTCGGGGTGGCCGAGGTAGCGCTCGGTGTAGTGGGTGTCGTACAGCCGCCAGTCGGTGACCGGGGCGCCGGAGACGGCGGCGTGGAAGACGTCCGGGCGGCGCAGCACCGCCAGCGCCGCCAGGTAGCCGCCGTACGACCAGCCGCGGATGGCGACCCGGGTGAGGTCCAGCGGGAAGTCCTCGGCGAGCGCCTGCACCGCCTCCACCTGGTCGTCCAGGGTGGCCCCGGCGAAGTCGCCGGCGATGGCCTTCTCCCAGGTGGGGCTCTGCCCGGGGGTGCCCCGGCCGTCGGCGACCACCACGGCGAAGCCCTGGTCGGCGAACCACTGGGAGGTCAGATGGGCGTTGCGGGCGGCGACCACCCGCTGGCCGTGCGGGCCGCCGTACGGGTCCATCAGCACCGGCAGCAGGCCGTCGCGGTCCCGGTCGTAGCCGGTGGGCAGCAGCACCGCGCAGGGGATGCGCCGCTTGCCGGCCGCCGTCAGGCGGACCTCCGCGCTGATCACCGGGGTCTCGGCGTACGAGGCGATCTCGGCGACCGGGGTCCCGTCACGCAGCACCCGAACGCGGCTGCCGGGGCGGTCCAGCGAGGCGGAGACCAGCACGGTGGTGGGGCCGGAGCGGGCCGCCGTGTGCAGGCCGGGCCGGGTGGAGAGCCGGGTGGCGCCGGTCGCGCCGACCCGCACCACATGGACCTCGCCGATCTCCGGCTCGGCGGCCTCCTCACCGGCCGAGGCGGTGACCAGCAGGTCGTCGGCGCCCACGTCGAGTACCGCACGCAGGTGCAGCGCGGCGCCGGTGAGCACCCGGTCGCCGACCGCGAGCACCCGGGCGCCGCCCTCGTCGGCGATCCGCACCAGGCGGCCGTCCGGGGTCCAGGCGGGGACGCCGGGGAAGAGATCGAGCCACACCGGGTCCTCGTCCACATGCAGGGTGCGGGTGGCGCCGGTGTCCGGGTCGAGCGCCAGCACCAGCTGGCTGCGCTGGTCGCGGGCCTGCACCAGCAGCAGCGGCGGGCCGCCCGCCGACCAGTGCACCCGGGCCAGGTACGGGTAGCGGTTGCGGTCCCAGGAGACGTCCACCCGGGAGCCGTCCAGGCCCAGCACGGCCAGCGTGACCTCGGCGTTGGGGGTGCCGGCCGCCGGGTAGGCGACCTCGGCGGGGGCGGTGGCCGGGTTGGCCGGGTCGGCGATCCACCAGCGCCGTACCGGGGTGTCGTCGGCGCGGGCGGCCAGCAGCCGGTCGCCCTCGGGGGCCCACCAGAAGCCCCGGCTGCGGTCCATCTCCTCCTGGGCGATGAACTCGGCCTGGCCCCAGGTCACCCCGGCCGCCTCCGGCTCGGCCAGCGCCCGGTCGGTCTCGCCGTCGCCGGTCACCACCCGCAGGTCGCCCCGGGTGGTGGCATAGGCGATGTGGCGGCCGTCGGGGGCCGGGCGGGGGTCGATCACCGGGCCGGTGACCAGGATCTCGCGGGCCTCCCCGCCCTCGCCCAGACCGGCGGTGAAGAGCCGTCCGGAGAGCGCGAAGGCGGCCAGCTCGGCGGCGGCGTCGGTGGCGTAGCCGACGATGCCCGCCGAGCCCTCGCGGCTGCGCTCACGGCGGGCCCGCTCGGCCGGGGAGAGGTTCTCCTCGCCACTGCCCAGCAGCTCCGCCGGGTCGGCGGCGGGGTGTTCGCGGCCGGTCGCCACGTCCAGCACCCAGAGCAGATTGGCCCGGTCGGTGCCGGAGCGGGAACGGAGGAAGGCCACCCGGTCGCCGTCCGGCGAGACCGTGAAGGAGCGTGGTGCGCCGAGGGTGTAGCGCAACGTCCGCGAGTACTGCCGGGGGAAGGAGATCTCCTTGGTCATACGGGTGACCCTATGTCGCCCCGCCCACCCGGAGGGAGTACCGCCGTCCGGCGCCCTGCGGCGTCGGTCGCCGGACCGGGGGGAGCCCGGAGATCCATCGCCCGCCGGGGTTTGACCGCTGTGCGCCCCGTCGATGCATCTATGCACCGGCATATGCAGGCTGACGGAAAGTAATGCCGGACTGACCGATCGGGTATGAAGGGATAGCCGGTTGGCCCCATCCGGCGCGGCGGATCCCACCTCCGCCGCACAGTGCTGCCCGTCCCCACCGTCCCCTGCCGGTCCCGACCGCCGCCGCCTCGGGCGGCGCGCGCTGAGAGGTGTTGACCCGCCATGGCCCTGACCATCTCCGCAGCCGTCCTGCTGCTGCTCATCGTGGTACTGCTGATCCGCCGGTCCGGTCTGAAGTTCTGGCATGCCCTGGCGTGCACGCTGCTCGGCTTCTACCTCGCGTCCAGCTCCATCGCCCCTTCGATCCAGCAGGTCACCAGCAATCTGGCCGGCATGATCAACGGGCTGAAGCTCTGATCCGGGGCCGCCGGTCCCCCTCCGGAGAGGGCCGCCCGTAGGCTGACCCCCATGAGCGACCTGCCGCAGCTGCCGGACCAGTCCGAGGACTCCGTCGGTGCGGGCGCGGACGACCTCCCGCCCCGCCGACTGCTGCTGGTGCACGCCCACCCCGACGACGAGTCGATCGGCAATGGCGCCACCATGGCCAGGTACGCGGCCGAGGGCGCCCGCGTCACCCTGGTCACCTGCACGCTGGGCGAGGAGGGCGAGGTCATCCCGCCCGAACTGGCCCATCTCACCGCCGACCGGGACGACACCCTCGGCGAGCACCGCATCGGCGAACTGGCCGCCGCCATGAAGGAGCTGGGCGTCACCGACCACCGCTTCCTCGGCGGGCCGGGCCGCTACCGCGACTCCGGGATGATGGGCGTGGCGAGCAACGACCGCCCCGGCTGCTTCTGGCAGGCCGACCCGGACGAGGCCGCCGCGCACCTGGTGGCGGTCGTCCGCGAGGTGCGGCCGCAGGTGCTGGTGACCTACGACGAGAACGGCGGCTACGGCCACCCCGACCACATCCAGGCCCACCGGGTCGCCATGCGCGGCCGCGAGCTGGCCGCCGACCCGGCCTTCCGGCCCGACCTCGGCGCCGCCTGGGACATCCCCAAGGTCTACTGGAACTGCATGCCGCGCTCCGTGCTGGAGGCCGGCTTCGCCGCGCTGCGCGCCGCCGGCCGGGAGATCCCCTTCCCCGGCATCGCGAGCGCCGACGACGTCCCCGGAGTGGTGGACGACTCCCTGGTGACGGCGGCGGTGGACGGTTCCGCCTACGCCGGGCGGAAGGCCGCGGCCATGGCGGCGCACGCCACCCAGATCGCCGTGGACGGCCCCTTCTTCGCCCTCTCCAACGACCTGGGCCAGCCGATGCCCGCGATGGAGTACTACCGGCTGGTGCACGGCACCTCCGGTGCGGCGGCCGGCTGGGAGGGCGACCTCTTCGCCGGGCTGGACCTCTTCGCCGGGCTGGAGGAAGCCCGATGAGCCCCGCCATGCCGGAGGACCCCCGCCCGGGCCAGCCGCTGCCGGTGCCGCCCAGGCCGCGCCGGTCGGGGCCGGCCGCACTGTTCGGCTCCCGCTCCGCCCGCCTGGCCGAGACCCCGCCGCCGCGCGGCGCGCGGATCGCGGCCTATGTGCTGCTGCTGGTGCTGGGCATGGCGACCGCGCTGGCCGGGTCCTTCGCGCAGTCGCTCTGGTTCCCCGGCGGCCTGCTGCTGGCGCTGGCGGCGACGGTGGGCCTCTTCTACGGCGGGCTGCGGCTGACCACCACCAAGCTGGGGGCCGGGGCGCCGCTGATCGGCTGGTTCCTGGCGCTGATGGTGCTGATGAGCCCGCGCCCCGAGGGCGACTTCATCCTGGCGAGCGGCATCGGCCCGTACGTCTACCTCTTCGCCGGAGCGGTGGGGGGCGTGATCTGCGCCACTCTGCCGACCCGTACGATGTTCGGGTTCGGTGCGGGCCCCGGCGGCGCCGGGCGCGGCTGAACCACCGATGCCCCTGACGCGTCCTCCAGACGTCGAAAGCGTTCGGATGACCGGCGACGAACCGTCAGCAGGGTGCGTCGGCAGGGCCATACGCCGTGATTCGGACCAACGGGGTTCTATCGGAACCGGTTCGCCGACCTGGCGTTCCCAGTATGGTGGTGCGGCAGCCCGCCGATGGCCGGGCTGCCGGCAGGACCCTAGACTCTTGGAGCAGTCCGCGAGCCAGGAGGCACCGGTCGTGCCCTCCGGGGCCGGGCCGTGGGCCGGTGCCGGCCACAGCCGCCGTGCGTCCGTACCGCACGGAGGTCGATCCACAATCCGCGACTGGCGCCCCCTGCGGGCGACAGAGGCGAATCCGGAGCAGCATTGAGCAGCCGCGAAACTGACAACGCGTCCCCGAGCCCCCGCCGCAACGGCGGGGACGCCTATCCGTCGGGCACGCCCCCGTACGGCATCCCGCAGGCCACGGGCGCCTTCGGGCCGGACGGCTTTGCGCCGGAGGGCGTGGGGCCGGACGGCTACGGGCCGGACGGCGGCGCGGCGGAGGATCCCGCCGCCGACGACGGGCCGAAGACCGAGACCACGCTGACCACCCGGATCCGCATCAACATCCCCGGCTCGCGGCCCATCCCGCCGGTGGTGGTGCGCAGCCCGGTGAAGGACGCGGACGCCGCGGACCAGCAGCCGCCCGCCGAGGGTGCGGCCCCCGGTCGGCAGGCCGACGGCTCCCGGCGCCGGGCCGCCGGGCCCGGTTCCCCGGTGCTCGGGGTGATGGACGCCGAGAACCGCACCTCCACGCCGCCCAATCTGCCGCCCGAGTGGCAGACCCCGGAGGGCGGGAACGGCGCGGGCGGCTCCCCGGCGTCGGCCGGCGAATGGTTCCGGCCACGGAAGAAGGGCGGGCCGGCCGGTCCCGCTGCGGGCCCCGCTCCGGCGGGCGGCGCACCCGTACCGCCGCCGGCCTCCCCGGCGCCCGATGACTTCTCCGCGCCCCCGCGCACCCCCGGGCACCCCGCCTTCGAGGCGCCTGCGACCCACCCCGAGGGCGGCGGGCCGCAGCAGCGGGGGCCGCAGCAGGGCGGCGGAGCGCAGCGGCAGAGCGGCGGCGGCTCCATCCCCCGGCCCGGCGGACCGCAGGGCGGCCCGCGCCCCAGCGGCGTGCCCGCCACGCCCTTCGCCCCGCCGACCGCGACCCCTCCCGGCCAGCAGGGGCCCGGCCAGGGGCCCGGCCAGGGGCCCGGCCAGCAGGGACATGGCCATGGGCACACCCAGGACGACGCCTTCCCCGGTGCCGTCCCGCAGCAGCCCGCGCCGCAGCCCACCGCCGGTCCGTTCCCGCCCGGCCTGGGCGTGCGCAGCCGCCCGGCCCCCGGCCCGCTGCCGCAGCAGGGCGGCGGCGCACCGGCCGCCCCGTACGACGGGTTCCAGCCCGACTACGGCAACGCTCCCTATGGCACCGGCCCGGCGGGCGCCCCGCAGGACGCCGCCCTCGCGGAGACCGCCGTCGGCGGCTTCCCCCCGGTGGCCGACCCCGGCCCGGGCGAGACCACCGCCGCCTTCCCGGCGGCGGCCTTCCCGCCCCCCGGAGCGCCGCTCCCGGCAGGCCAGGCCGAGGCGCAGGGCAACACCTTCGCCGCCGGCTTCCGCAACGAGGACTTCCGCCCCGCCGCCCACCCGGCCGCCGCCGCGCGGCCCCCTGCGCAGCGGGCGCCGGTCACCGTTCCGGTGCCGGTGCCGGACGACGCGGAGGACGACGCTCCGGCCGCCGCCCCCCGCCGCCGGGGCCGCACCCGCAAGCTGCTGATCTACGCCGTCGCCGCAGTGGTCTGCGCGGCCGGTGTCGCCTATGGCGCCGGTCTGATGCTCAACCAGTCGGACGTCCCCAAGGGCATCACCGTGCTCGGCACCGACATCGGCGGCAGCAGCCGGGACGCCGCCGTGCACACCCTGGACTCCACGGTGGCGAAGATCGGCCGGGAGCCCATCCAGCTCCGCCTCGGCGGCAAGGCGGTCGCCCTGGACCCCGCCGCCGCCGGCCTGAGCTTCGACACCACCGCGACCGTCGACCTGCTCACCCAGCACAGCTACAACCCGGTGGACGTCATGGACTCCCTCACCGGCAACGCCAAGGCCGTCCCGCCGCTGGTGAAGATCGACCCGGCCAAGCTGCGCGCCGCCCTGGAGCAGCTGGGCAGCCAGGCGGGTCAGGGCCCGCGCGAGGGCTATGTCTCCTTCACCGCGGCCGGCGCGGCCGTCGTGGTGCCGCCGAAGGCCGGCAAGGCCGTCGATGTGGAGTCGGCCGTCGTCGCGGTCCAGCAGAGCTACCAGGCCCGCGCCCTCGGCCAGAAGACCGCTCCCATCGAGCTCAAGGTCACCGAGGCCCAGCCCAAGGCGTCCGCCGCCGACCTCCAGGCCGCAGCCGACGGCCTGGGCAAGCAGATCGTCAGCGGCGGCAATGTGATCGTCAAGCGGGGGCCGGCCGACTACGGCATCCCCTTCGGGCTGGCGTCCTTCAGCCTGTCGCTCCGCCTGGCACCGGACGCCGACGGCAAGGTCGTCCCGTCCTTCGACCTGGCGAAGCTGGAGGCCCGCTCCGACGGCGCCTTCAACGGCTACCAGATGAAGCACGGCTCCACCGTCGGCCCGGTCACCACCCGGGATGTCGCCGACGCCATCATCTCGGCCCTGGACAAGACCGGCGCCGCCCGGACCGTCGTCCTGCCGGTGGTCACCGGCTGACCTCTCCCCAGCACCACGAGGCCGGGTCCTGAACATCAGGACCCGGCCTAGTTTTGGTGTGCACACGTCAACGACAACCCCGTCAACCAGCCCGCCCGGACCAAATTGCACAGCCCCCAAGAATGACCTTCACAATACCCGGCCCCGATAGCGGATCGCCGAGATGTTAATAGCTGCCCACACACGCCTCGGAAACACCCGGCAATCACCGGAACGGCTGGCGACTTACCGTCATGGCGAGTTTTGGCCACCCATGAACCGTCCGATAATCGGACACTCCCCCGACCCCGCCCAAAAGTATCGGTAGCGGCAGAACGGACACTCCTTCGAGGGAGTGCGCGTCAACATCGCTCCCAGCTCCGCTCGTCCGCATAGCGGGACCATGTCGACCGTGTTTCGGGATTGTGAACGACCCTTTGGGCACTTTGGACACTTATGCCCGTTTCACTGACGGGGTGTCAACCTCTTTATGGCCACAACCTGATCGATCTTCCAAAACGATGCCCCGTCGCCCGGCGGTAATGCGTACAGCTACTTGACGTTCGATAAACGACTTGCCAGAGTCCGTTCGTCAAACACTTCTTGCGGCCGCACACACCCCGAGCGGGAGCTTTCGCACCATGACCAACCCCACTCAGGCGCAGGCCGAAACCGAGATCATCGGTTCGGCCGGCCCCGCCGAGGCAGTCACCCTGCCTGCGGCACCGGAGCTCAAGGGCCGCTCTCCCGGCCAGATCATGTGGCGTCGCTTCCTCCGCGACCGGACCGGCGTGGTGTGTGCCGCGATTGTGATCCTCTTCCTGCTGATTGCCGCCTGCGCACCGCTGATCTCGGCGCTGTACGGCAAGAACCCGACCGAGCTGTACGGGCAGAACACCCCCGGCATGCTCACCGACACCGGTCTGCCCACCGGTCCCAACGGCGGTATGAGCGGCGAGTACTGGTTCGGCATCGAGCCGCAGCTGGGCCGCGACATCTTCACCCAGCTGATCTACGGCATCCGCACCTCGCTGCTGATCGCGGTGGTGGCCACGGTCGCCACCACGTTCCTGGGCATTCTGGTCGGCATCATCGCGGGCTACGCCGGCGGCAAGACCGACTACTTCATCGGCCGCGGCATCGACATCCTGCTGTCGTTCCCGTCCCAGATCTTCTTCATCGCCCTGGTCCCCGTAGTGGACTCGCTCTTCGTCTCGCCCGACGAGTCGACCCCGGTATGGCTGCGCACCGTCACCGTGATGATCGTGCTCTCGGCGCTGGGCTGGATGGGACTGGCGCGCATCCTGCGGGCCGTGGCCCTCTCCCTGCGCGAGCGGGAGTTCGTGGAAGCCGCCCGGGTGACCGGCGCCTCCCCGATGCGGATCATCTTCAAGGAGCTGCTGCCCAACCTGTGGACGCCCATCCTGGTGCAGTCCACGCTGGCTCTTCCGGGCTTCGTCACCGCCGAGGCCGGCCTCTCCTACCTCGGCGTCGGTGTCACCGAACCGACCCCGGACTGGGGCCGCATGATCGCCGATGCGGCCAGTTTCTACCGTGAGGACATCACCTTTCTGATCTTCCCCGGCGTAGCGATGGTGATCTTCGTGCTCGCCTTCAACCTGCTGGGGGACTCGGTCCGGGACGCATTCGACCCGAAGACCAAGCGCTGACCAGCGCGTTCGCACTCCGGGGGGATCGTTTCGCCCGCCCCGGGCACCACGGCAAGATCAACTCCGTCACACAGGACAGGGCATCCATGACCACTCGCAGAAAGCGGCACCTCGCAGCCGCGATCCTCGTCTCCGGGGCGCTCACCATGACCGCTGCCTGCTCCAGCGGCCACACCAACAGCGACGGCAGCAAGCCCAGCGCCGGCGGTTCCTCCTCCGCCTCCGCCTCGGCCCCGGCCGCTCCCGTCGCCACCAGCATCAGCGTGGGCACCGCCGAGGACTCCAACGGCCCCGCCCTGGCGCCGGAGGGTTCGAAGGCCGGCGGCACGGTCACCATGATCGACCGCGATGACTTCTCGCACCTCGATCCCGGCCGTATCTACATGAACTACAACTCCACGGTCTCGCTGCTCTTCACCCGTCAGCTGACGGGGTACAAGAAGACCCCCGACGGCACCAAGCTGGTCGGCGACCTGGCGACCGACACCGGTACCACCAGCGACGGCGGCAAGACCTGGACGTTCACCCTCAAGGACGGCCTGAAGTGGGAGGACGGCTCTGCCATCACCTCCGACGACATCAAGTACTCCATTGAGCGGCTGTACGCCCCCTTCATCCAGGAGGGCCCCAAGTACATCCAGCAGTGGCTGTCGGGCAACGAGTACCAGAAGGTCTACGAGGGCCCCTACAAGGGCAAGTCGCTCGGCGCGGTCGAGACTCCTGACAAGAAGACCGTGGTCTTCAAGTTCAAGGAGGCCCACCCGGACGCCAACTTCACCCTGGCGATGACCGGCTACGGTGTCGTGCCCAAGGCCCACGACACCAAGGAGGCCTACGACAAGAAGCCGTTCTCCTCCGGCCCGTACAAGATCTCCAGCCACATCACCGACAAGTCCCTGGACCTGGAGCGCAACCCCAACTGGGACCCGAAGACGGACCCGATCCGGAACGCCTTCCCGGACAAGTGGCACATGCAGTTCGGCGTCCAGGCCGAGGAGTCGACCAACCGCTTCATCGCGGACAACGGCACCGACAAGACCACGATGACCTTCCACAACGGCGTCGAGCCGACGAAGATCACCGAGGTTCTCGGCAACGCCTCGCTCAAGCCCCGTCTGCTTCAGGGCCTGACCCCGTACGTCGACTACTACTACATCAACAACACCCGGATCTCCGACGTCAACGTCCGCAAGGCGCTGATCACGGCCTTCCCGCTGCAGCAGATCCGGCTGGCCGAGGGCGGCCCGACGGCGGGTGACTTCGCCACCACCATGATGAGCCCGACCGTCCTGGGCTACGAGCAGTTCGACGTCTACGGCAAGCTCCAGAAGCCCGAGGGCGACCCCGAGGCGGCCAAGAAGCTGCTGGAGCAGGCGGGCAAGACCGGCCAGACCATCGTCTACGCGTACAACAACACGCCGACCCAGCAGAAGGTCACCGAGGTCATCCGGCAGGCGCTGGAGAAGGCCGGCTTCAAGTTCGTCTCCAAGCCGCTGGACCCGAAGAACTACTACGACCAGACCGGCAAGCTGAACAACAGCTACGACGTGTACTGGGGTGGCTGGGGCGCCGACTGGCCGACCGGTCAGACCGCCCTCCAGCCGGTGTGGGACGGCCGCCAGATCGGCGACCTGGCCTCGAACTACGCGCACTTCGCGGACAAGGCCATCGACAAGGCGATGGACGACGCCGCGAAGATCGCCGACGCCGCCGAGCAGGGCAAGGCATGGGCTGCGATCGACAAGCAGATCAACGAGCAGGCCGCGTCGATCCCCTACATCTACGACAAGTACCTGGGCCTGTACGGCTCGGGCCTGGGCGGCGTGGAGTTCGACCCGCTGTCCGGTGAGCAGTCCCCGCTGAACGTCTTCATCAAGTAGGACGGCAGTCGGGCGGTGGGTCACCGGCTCCCCGGTGACCCACCGCCGCCACCCTGCCCGGCCATCCCCCACGCACCGCCCGACCACCGACGGCGCCCGATCAGGAGAGACCCTCCGCCATGCTCCGTTTTCTCATCCGACGATCGCTTGGCGCGCTCGTCATCCTGCTGATCATCAGCGCCATCACCTTCGGGCTCTTCTTCGCCCTCCCGTCCGAGCCGGCCCGACTCTTCTGCGGCAAGATCTGCCCGCCGGAGAACCTCGCGGTCATCAAGCACACCATGGGCTTCGACCAGTCGGTGCCGGAGCAGTACTTCCACTGGCTGGTGGGCATCTTCGCGGGCCGCGACTTCCCCACGGGCCACTGCGAGTTCCCCTGCCTCGGCTACTCGTACGTCAAGCAGGAGATGGTCACCACGACCATCCTGGACCGCTTCCCCACCACGGTCTCGCTGACCATCGGCTCCGCCGTGGTCTTCCTCATCTTCGGCATCGGCACCGGCATGCTGGCCGCCTGGAAGCAGGGCAAGGCCACCGACAAGATCGCCAGCTCGGCCTCGCTGCTGGCCTCCGCGATGCAGATCTACTTCGTCGGCCCGCTCGCCCTGTACCTGCTGGTCTACAGCACCGACTGGCTGGACCAGCCGCACTATGTGCCGTTCACCGAGGACCCCATCGGCTGGTTCGGCGGACTGCTCGTCCCCTGGATCGTCCTCTCCCTGATCTGGACCGCCAACTACACCCGTATGACGCGCTCCTCCATGGTCGAGCAGCTCTCCGAGGACTACGTCCGGACGGCGCGCGCCAAGGGCATGTCCGGTACCTCGGTCTTCCTCAGGTATGCATGGCGCGGTGCCATGGGCCCCATCATCACCATCTTCGGTGTGGACCTCGGCGCCCTGCTCGGCGGTGCGATCATCACCGAGACCACCTTCGGCCTCCAGGGCATCGGACGGCTCGCGATCGACTCGGTGCAGCAGTCCGACCTGGGGATGCTGGTCGGTGTCACCCTGGTCGCCGCCGCCCTGATCGTGGTCTTCAACATCATCGTGGACGCCGCCTACGCGGTCATCGACCCGCGCGTCCGGCTGGCCTGACTCCCGGCCCGCCCCCGATCCGCCGACACCGAACCGACCTTCAGCACCGCACCGAGGAGCCCCGTCCATGACCACCCTGGCCAAGCCCGAGGAGGCCCCCGCGCCGTCCGGGGGTGCGCCCTTCCTCTCCGTCCGCGACCTGCATGTGCGCTTCAGCACCGAGGACGGCGTGGTGCGGGCCGTGGACGGCCTCTCCTTCGACCTGGAGAAGGGCACCACCCTCGGCATCGTCGGCGAGTCCGGCTCCGGCAAGTCGGTCACCAACCTGGCCGTCCTCGGCCTGCACAACCCCGAGTCGACCGAGATCAGCGGCTCCATCGACCTGGCCGGGCAGGAGCTGGTGGGCGCCCCCCGGCGCACCCTGGAGAAGCTCCGCGGCAACACCATGTCGATGATCTTCCAGGACCCGCTGACCGCGCTGTCGCCGTACCACACCATCGGCCGGCAGATCGGCGAGACCTACCGCAAGCACACCGGGGCGAGCAAGAAGGAGGCCCGGGACCGGTCCATCGAGATGCTCACCAAGGTGGGCATCCCGCAGCCGCAGACCCGCGTCGACGACTACCCGCACCAGTTCTCCGGCGGTATGCGCCAGCGCGCGATGATCGCCATGGCGCTGGTCTGCGACCCCGACCTGCTGATCGCGGACGAGCCGACCACCGCCCTGGACGTGACGGTCCAGGCGCAGATCCTGGACCTGCTGAAGGACCTCCAGCAGGACATGGGCACCGCGATCATCCTGATCACCCATGACCTCGGCGTGGTCGCCAGCACCGCGCACAATGTGATGGTGATGTACGCGGGCCGCGCCGTCGAGCGCGGCACCGTCCGCGAGGTGCTCAAGTCCCCGCAGCACCCGTACACCTGGGGTCTGCTGTCCTCGATGCCGAGCCTCAGCGGGTCGGTGGACGTGCCGCTGCGACCGGTCCGGGGCACCCCGCCCAGCCTGATCAATGTGCCGTCCGGCTGCCCCTTCAACCCGCGCTGCGACTACCGGGAGAAGGTGCTCGGCGACCGCTGCACCACCGAGCGGCCCCTGATCTCCCCGGAGACCGGCCACGGCTCGGCCTGCCACCTCTCCCTCGGGCAGAAGCAGGACATCTTCATCGACCAGATCCAGCCGCGGCTCGGCTGAGGACCCTTCAACCGTCACCTTGGGGCGAACAAAGTGAACGATCAGCTGACCCTCAGCAAGGCCGACGGCCCGTCCCCGGCCACCCCGGCGGGGGAGCCGCTGCTCCAGCTCTCCGGTCTGGAGAAGCACTTCCCGGTCACCGACGGCCTGCTCTTCAAGCGGCAGGTGGGCGCGGTCCACGCGGTGGACGGCATCGACCTCACCGTCTCCGCCGGTGAGGCGGTCGGCCTGGTCGGCGAGTCCGGCTGCGGCAAGTCGACCACCGGCCGCCTGGTCACCCGGCTGCTGGAGCCCACCGGCGGCACGATCACCTACGCGGGCCAGGACATCTCCCATGCCTCCCGCAAGGATCTCGCGCCGATCCGGTCCGAAATCCAGATGATCTTCCAGGACCCGTACTCCTCGCTCAACCCCCGGCAGACCGTCGGCGCCATCATCGGCGCCCCGATGGAGATCAACGGCATCAAGCCGGCCGGCGGCATCCAGAAGCGGGTGCAGGAGCTGCTGGAGACCGTGGGCCTCAACCCGGAGCACTACAACCGCTTCCCGCACGAGTTCTCCGGCGGCCAGCGGCAGCGCATCGGCGTGGCCCGGGCGCTCTCCCTGGAGCCCAAGCTGATCGTCGCCGACGAGCCGGTCTCCGCGCTGGACGTCTCCATCCAGGCCCAGGTCGTCAACCTGCTCCAGCAGTTGCAGAAGGACCTCGGCATCGCCTTCCTCTTCATCGCCCACGACCTGGCGATCGTGCGCCACTTCTCGCAGCGGGTCGCGGTGATGTACCTGGGCAAGATCGTGGAGATCGCCGACCGCGCGTCGCTGTACGAGCGCCCCCGGCACCCCTACACCCACGCCCTGCTCTCCGCCGCCCCCGAGGCGGACCCGGACGACCACCGCGAGCGCATCCGCCTGGCCGGCGACGTCCCGTCCCCGATCAACCCGCCGTCCGGCTGCCGCTTCCGCACCCGGTGCTGGAAGGCCCAGGAGAAGTGCGCCACGGAGGAGCCGCCGCTGGTCCGGCTCTCCGGCAACCAGGAGGGCCACCTGACGGCCTGCCACTTCCCCGAGGAGCCCACCATCACCTCCGGCAAGGAGGTCGTCCTCGACCCGGCGCTCGCCACCATCGAGGTGCCCGGCACCACCATCCCGGAGCCGCGCGACACCCAGGGCTGACCCCGCGCACCCACAGCGGCGGCGGGGTACCGGGACCAGCTCCCGGTACCCCGCCGCCGTTTCCTCTCCCATGCGCCCGCCCCGGAGGGGCGACGGCACCACCACCAGCCGCACCACACCCGTACGAGTGGCCGGACTGAGCGGAGCGGTACAGGTCTCCATCGGCTCCTACCACGGCGCGGCCGTGCGCTCCGACGGCACCGTGTGGATCTGGGGGTACAACGCGTACGGGCAGCTGGGCGACGGCACCACCACCGACGCCGAGGCCCCCCGGCGGGGTCACCCAGGTGGCCACCGGCGCGCTGCACACCCTGGCGGTCCAGGCCCTGAAGCCGGTCAACCACACGCTTCCCACCATCACCGGCAGCCGACGTCGGCAAACGCCTGCGCCTCGATGTCACCGCCAGCAACGCGGATGGACACGTCACCGCCCACTCCGCCGTGACCGCAGCCACCAAGCGCTAGGCGGTGAGGGCGGCCCCTCTGTCCTCGGCGAAGTGGCAGGCGGAGTCATGGGCGGCCTCGCCGTCCAGCCAGGAGGGGGCGGCGAGCAGCGGTTCCTCGTCGGTGCACCGCTGCTGGGCCTTCCAGCAGCGGGTGCGGAAGCGGCAGCCGGAGGGCGGGTTGGCCGGTGAGGGCACATCGCCCTGGAGGATGATCCGCTCCCGCCGGTCCCGCGCCTCCGGGTCCGGCACCGGCACGGCCGAGAGCAGCGCCTGGGTGTAGGGGTGGGTGGGGTGGTCGTAGATCTGGGTGTCGGTGCCGATCTCGACCATCTTGCCCAGGTACATCACCCCGACGCGGTCGGAGATGTGCCGCACGATCGACAGGTCGTGGGCGATGAACATATAGGAGAGGTCGAACTCGTCCTGGAGCTTCTCCAGCAGGTTGATCACCTGCGCCTGCACCGAGACGTCCAGCGCCGAGACCGGCTCGTCGCAGATGATGATCTCCGGCTTGAGCGCCAGCCCCCGCGCGATGCCGATCCGCTGCCGCTGCCCGCCCGAGAACTGGTGCGGATAGCGGTTGATGTACTCCGGGTTCAGACCCACCACGTCCAGCAGGTCCTGCACCGCCCTGCGGCGGTCGCCCTTGGGCGCCACCTCCGGGTGGATCTCGTACGGCTCCCCGATGATGTCGCCCACCGTCATCCTCGGGTTGAGCGAGGTGTACGGGTCCTGGAAGACCATCTGGATATTGCGGCGCACCGCCTTCAGCGCCCGCCCCGACAGCCGGGCGATGTCCTCACCCTTGTACAGCACCTGACCGGACGTCGCCCGCTCCAGGTTCATCAACACCTTGGCCAGCGTCGACTTCCCACACCCCGACTCCCCCACGATCCCCAGCGTCTCACCCCGGAAGAGGTCGAAGGAGACCCCGTCCACCGCCCGCACCGCGCCCACCTGCCGCTTGAACAGGACACCCTGGGTGACCGGGAAGTGCTTGACCAGGTCGCGGACCTCCAGAATCGCCTCAGCCATGAAGGGTCTCCTCCCAGAAGTGGCAGGCGCTGCCACGCCCCACCAGTTCCGTACCGTCCTGCTCGGCCACCGGATACAGCGGGGGCACCTCCACCCGGCAGACCTCCCGCGCCTGCGCACAGCGCGGATTGAAGGCGCAGCCGGGCGGGATGCGCAGCAGGCTGGGCGGTAGGCCCTTGATGGCGTAGAGGTCCCGGCCCTTCTGGTCCAGGCGCGGGATCGACTGGAGCAGCCCCCGGGTGTACGGGTGCGCCGGGCGCCGGTACAGCTCGTGGACCGGTGCGGTCTCCACGATCCGGCCCGCGTACATCACCGCGATCTTGTCGGCGACATCCGCCACCACACCCAGGTCATGGGTGATCAGGATCAGACCCATCCGGTACTCCCGCTGGAGCTCCGCCAGCAGGTCCATCACCTGCGCCTGCACCGTGACGTCCAACGCGGTCGTCGGCTCGTCCGCGATGATCAGGTCCGGCTCCAGGGCCAGCGCCATCGCGATCATGATCCGCTGCCGCATACCGCCGGAGAACTGATGCGGGTAGTCGTCCACCCGCTGCGCCGCCGCCGGGATCCGCACCCGGTCCATCAGCTCGATCGACCGGGCCCTGGCGTCCTTCCTGGACATGCCCTGGTGCACCCGGAACATCTCGCCCAGCTGGTAGCCGACCCTCAGCACCGGGTTGAGCGACGACAGCGCGTCCTGGAAGATCATCGCCATTCTGGCGCCCCGCACCTTGCGCCGCTCGGCCTCGGAGACCTTCAGCAGGTCCCGCCCCTGGAAGAGGATCTCCCCCCGGGTGACAAACCCGGGCGGGGAGTCCAGGATGCCCATCACCGCCTGCGAACTCACCGACTTGCCGGAGCCGGACTCGCCCAGGATCGCCAGAGTCTCCCCGGCGGCGACGCTGTAGTCGACGCCGTTGACGGCCCTGGCGACGCCCTCGCGGGTGCGGAACTCCACATGCAGGTCGCGCACCTCCAGCAGCGGGGCGCGGTCGGAGTCCGCCGCCGGGTCGCGCAGGGTCGCGTCGGTGGTGCCGTGGGTGGCGCTCATCGCTTCCTCCGTGGTCAGCGCAGCTTGGGGTCGAGGGCGTCGCGCACCGCGTCGCCGAGCATGATGAACGCCAGCACCGTGAGGCTGAGGGCGCCCGCCGGGTAGAGCAGCATGTGCGGCGCATTGCGGATGTAGCCGGCCGCCGCGGAGATGTCGATGCCCCAGGAGACCGTCGGGGGCTTGAGCCCCACGCCCAGGTAGCTGAGGGTCGCCTCCAGGGCGATATAGGTGCCCAGCGCGATGGTGGCGACCACGATCACCGGGGCGATGGCATTGGGCAGGACATGGCGCACCATCAGCCGGGTGTTGCCTGCGCCCAGGGCCCTGGCCGCCATCACATAGTCGGCCTGCTTGGCGGTGATCACGGCGCCCCGGGCGATCCGCGCGACCTGCGGCCAGCCGAGCAGCACGATAAAGCCGATCACGGTCCAGATGGTGCTGCTGGGCAGTACGGAGAGCAGCACCAGGCCGCCGAGCAGGATGGGGATGCCGAAGAAGATGTCGGTGATGCGCGAGAGCAGGCCGTCCCACCAGCCGCCGAAGAAACCGGCCAGGCCGCCCAGCACCGTGCCGGCGACGGCGGCTCCGGCGGTGGCGCAGACACCGACGGTCACCGAGGCCCTGGCGCCGTAGACGACGCGGGTGTAGACGTCGCAGCCTTGGCTGTCGAAGCCGAACCAGTGGCCGGAGGCGGGGCCGTCCAGGGATCTGCCGAGGTCGCACTGGAGCGGGGAGCGGGTGGCGATGGTCCCGGGCCAGAGCGAGATGACGACCAGGAAGAGGATCAGCAGCGCGGAGAGCAGGAAGACCGGGTTGCGGCGGAGGTCCTGCCAGGCGTCCTGCCAGAGGCTGCGCGGCTTTCCGGCCGGGCCGGGGCCTCCGGCGCGGGCCCAGTCAGGGTGTCCGTCGGCGTGTCCGTCGGGGCGTTCAAGGGTGTCGGCCTCGCCCATGGCGAGGCCGGTGGGGTTGACGCCGGTCCTGTTGATCTCGCCGGGGTCGCCGGTCTCGCCGGGCCGGGTCGGGTCAGACATACCGGATCCTCGGGTCCAGGACCGCGTAGAGCAGGTCGACGAGCAGATTGGCGACCAGGAAGACGATCACCAGGATGGTGACAAAGCCGACCACGGTCGGCGAGTTCTGGCGCAGGATGCCCTGGTAGAGCTGGTAGCCCACGCCATGGATGTTGAAGATCCGCTCGGTGACCAGGGCGCCGCCCATCAGCGCGCCGATGTCGGTGCCGAGGAAGGTGACGACCGGGATCAGCGAGTTGCGTAGCAGATGGCGGGTGATCACGCGGTGCCGTGGCAGGCCCTTGGCCACGGCGGTGCGTACATAGTCGGCGCGGGCGTTCTCGGCGACGGTGGTGCGGGTCAGCCGGGTGACATACGCCAGTGAGACGGCGGCCAGTACCAGTCCGGGCAGCAGGAGTTCGCCGAAGGGTGCCCCGTAGCCGACGGTGGCGGAGGCCAGTCCCCAGCGGACGCCGAAGAGCAGTTGCAGCAGGTAGCCGGTGACAAAGGTGGGGACGGAGACCACGACCAGGGTGAGGGCCAGCACCGTGGTGTCCACCCAGCCGCGCCGGCGCAGGCCGCCGGCGACGCCGAGCAGGATGCCGAAGACCGCCTCGATGACGATGGCGACGATGGTCAGCCGTACGGTGACCGGGAAGGCGCTGCCCATCAGCTCGGTGACCGGCTGACCGGTGAACGCCTGGCCGAAGTCGCCGGTGAAGATGCCCCCCATGTAGAGCAGGTACTGCTTCCACAGCGGCTCGTCCAGGTGCAGGTCATGGCGGATCCGGGCGGCCACGGCGGGGTCGGGGGCCCGGTCGCCGAAGAGCGCGGCCACCGGGTCGCCCAGCGCGTAGACCATGATGAAGATCAGCAGGGTGGTGCCGACGAACACCGGGACCATCTGGAGCAGCCGCCGGATGATGTAGCGTCCCATGCGCTTCTTCCCTCCGAAGGTGGCTGCGGTCAGCTCTTGACGGTGATCCGCTCGTACACCGGCACGCTGAAGGTGTTGAGGCTGACGTGGGAGACCCGGTCGGAGTAGCCGCCGACCGCGTTCTGGTACCAGAGCGGGATGGCCGGCATCTGCGCCGCGAGGATCTTCTCGGCCTCCTGGAAGGTCGCCACTGCGGCGGCGTTGCTGCTCGCCGCGTTGGCCTCGTTCACCAGCCGGTCGAAGCGCGCATTGCCGAAGTGGGCGTCATTGGAGGAGCCGGTGCTGGTGTACAACGGCTCCAGGAAGTCCTGGATCAGCGGGTAGTCCATCTGCCAGCCGGTGCGGAAGGCGCTGGTCATCCTCTTCTGGGTGACCTGGCTGCGGAAGTCGGCGAAGGTCCCGATGGGGTTGCCCACGCAGGCTTGGTGGTCGCCGAGCACGGCGTTGATGCTGTTGCAGACGGCGTCGACCCAGGACTTGTGGTCGGCGTCGGCGTTGTAGCTGATGGTCATCCTCCCGCCGGGCAGGCCGCCGCCCTGCCGGATCAGCGCCCTGGCCCCGGCCGGGTCATAGCGGCAGTACCGGCCGCAGATGGTGGTGGACCAGCCGCCTTTCACCCCGAGCACCGGGGAGGTCCAGTCGGTGGCGGGGGTGCGGGAGTTGCGGAAGACCCGCTGGGTGATCTGCGGCCGGTTGATCGCCATCGACAGGCCCTGGCGCACCTTGGCCGCCCCGGGAGTGTTCCAGGCGGCCCGGTACATCGGGAACGAGAGGGTCTGGATGACGCCCGCCGGCCGGTTGATGAAGCGGCCGGAGAGGTCGGACGCCGCGTCGCCCAGCAGGGCGGCGGGGATGATGTCGACCACGTCCAGGTTGCCGGCCTGGAGGTCGGTGTAGGCGGTGATGGCGTCGGTGTAGACCAGCAGGTCCACGCCGTTGTTCCGGGCCCGGTCGGGGCCGGAGAAGGTGCTGCTGCGGCGCAGTCGCATCCGGAAGCCCCGGGTGTAGTCGGCGATGGTGTACGGGCCGTTGCCGATGGGCCGCTGGAGCCAGCCGGCGTGGTCGGTGAAGAACGCCCGGGGCAGCGGGTAGTAGGCGGCGTAGCCGAGGGTGTCGGGGAAGAGCGAGAACGGCTGGGTGAGGGTGACCGTGAAGGCCAGGTCGTCGATCTTCTTCAGCCCCGCCATCGTCCTGGCGGTGGGGCTGCCGGACCGGGGGTGGACGGCGGCATAGCCCTGGATGTAGCCGAAGAAGGACGAGTTGAGCTGCCCGTTGGTGACCAGGGCGCCGTAGTTCCAGGCGTCGATGAACGACTGCGCGGTGACCGGTTCGCCGTTGCTGAACCTCCAGCCGGGCTTGAGCCGGATGGTGAAGGTCCGGCGGTCGGCGGTGGTGATCGACCGGGCGATCTCGTTCCGGGCGGCGCCGGTGTCGGGGTCGTAGCGCTTGAGGCCGCGGAAGATCATGTCGAGCACCTTGCCGCCCTGCACCTCATTGGTGTCGGCGGGCTCCAGCGGGTTCTGCGGGTCGGTCCAGTAGGCCCGTACCACGCCCGGTGCGCCGGAGTCGCCGGTGGTGCCGGTGCAGGCCGTGGCGGTCAGGGCGGTCAGGGCGGCGGCGGTCGCGCCGGCGATCCAGCGCGCGCACGCCGTTGCGCGCATGGGGCCTCCCTTCGGCATGGGGACGGCGGCCTGCCGGTTGCAGACCGGACCGGCGCCCGACCTGCCCCGGAGGGGAGATCTGGGCGCAGGGTCCACCATGGCACCCCCGCCATCGACCGGCCGGAAAGACGTGCTCGGCCAGGCGGGTGACGGCAGACGGCCCGGCCGCGCCGCCCCGGGAGGGGTGGCGCGGCCGGGCCGCTGCGACGCCTGGGTCAGGCGGCGTGCACGATGTTCTTCTCCTCGGCGAAGTGGCAGGCGGAGTCATGGGCGGCGCCGCCCTTGAGCACCTGCGGCACCGCCAGCAGCGGCACCTCCTGCGCACACTGCTCCTGCGCCTTCCAGCAGCGGGTGCGGAAGCGGCAGCCGGAGGGCGGGTTGGCCGGTGAGGGCACATCGCCCTGGAGGATGATCCGCTCCCGCCGGTCCCGCGCCTCCGGGTCCGGCACCGGCACGGCCGAGAGCAGCGCCTGGGTGTAGGGGTGGGTGGGGTGGTCGTAGATCTGGGTGTCGGTGCCGATCTCGACCATCTTGCCCAGGTACATCACCCCGACGCGGTCGGAGATGTGCCGCACGATCGACAGGTCGTGGGCGATGAACATATAGGAGAGGTCGAACTCGTCCTGGAGCTTCTCCAGCAGGTTGATCACCTGTGCCTGCACCGAGACGTCCAGCGCCGAGACCGGCTCGTCGCAGATGATGATCTCCGGCTTGAGCGCCAGCCCCCGCGCGATGCCGATCCGCTGCCGCTGGCCGCCCGAGAACTGGTGCGGATAGCGGTTGATGTACTCCGGGTTGAGACCCACCACGTCCAGCAGGTCCTGCACGGCCTTGCGGCGGTCGCCCTTGGGCGCCACCTCCGGGTGGATCTCGTACGGCTCCCCGATGATGTCGCCGACCGTCATCCTCGGGTTGAGCGAGGTGTACGGGTCCTGGAAGACCATCTGGATATTGCGGCGCACCGCCTTCAGCGCCCGCCCGGACAGCCGGGCGATGTCCTCACCCTTGTAGAGCACCTGACCGGACGTCGCCCGCTCCAGGTTCATCAACACCTTGGCCAGCGTCGACTTCCCACACCCCGACTCCCCCACGATCCCCAGCGTCTCACCCTGGCGCAGGTCGAAGGAGACCCCGTCGACGGCCTTGACCGCGCCGACCTGCCGCTTGAAGAGGACGCCCTGGGTGAGCGGGAAGTGCTTGACCAGGTCGCGCACTTCGAGAATGGCCTCAGCCATGGAGGGTCTCCTTCCAGAAGTGGCAGGCGCTGCCACGCCCGGCCGACTCCGTGCCGTCCTCGGCGGTGACCCGGCTCAGGACCGGCACCTCGCTGCGGCAGATGTCCTGCGCCATCGGGCAGCGCGGGTTGAAGGCGCAGCCGGAGGGGATGCGCAGCAGGTTCGGGGGCAGGCCCTTGATGGCGTAGAGCTCCTGGCCCTTCTGGTCCAGGCGGGGGATCGACTGGAGCAGGCCCCGGGTGTACGGGTGGGCGGGGTTCCGGTACAGCTCGTGGACCGGTGCGGTCTCCACGATCCGGCCCGCGTACATCACCGCGATCTTGTCGGCGACATCCGCCACCACACCCAGGTCATGGGTGATCAGGATCAGACCCATGTGGAACTCCCGCTGGAGCTCCGCCAGCAGGTCCATCACCTGCGCCTGCACCGTGACATCCAGCGCGGTGGTCGGCTCGTCCGCGATGATCAGGTCCGGCTCCAGGGCCAGCGCCATCGCGATCATGATCCGCTGCCGCATACCGCCGGAGAACTGATGCGGATAGTCGTTCACCCGCTGCGCCGCCGCCGGGATCCGCACCCGGTCCATCAGCTCGATCGACCGGGCCTTGGCGTCCTTCTTGGACATGCCCTGGTGCACCCGGAACATCTCGCCCAGCTGGTAGCCGACCGTCAGCACCGGGTTGAGCGACGACAGTGCGTCCTGGAAGATCATGGCGATCTTCCGGCCGCGGATCTTCCGCCGCTGCTCATTGCTCATCTTGAGCATGTCCTCGCCCCGGAACAGGATCTCGCCCTGCGAGATCCGGCCCGGAGGCATGTCCAGGATGCCCATGATGGTCTGCGCGGTCACCGACTTGCCGGAGCCGGACTCACCGAGCACCGCCAGGGTCTCCCCAGCGGCGACGCTGTAGTTGACGCCGTTGACGGCCTTGGCGACGCCGTCCCGGGTGTGGAACTCCACATGCAGGTCGCGGACGTCCAGCAGCGGGGTGCCGGGGACGGGGCGGCCGTCGGCCGGGGCGCCGGTCTTCTCGATCGTGGTGGTCATCGTGCCGCCTCTCTCAGCGCAGCTTGGGGTCGAGGGCGTCGCGCACCGCGTCGCCGAGCATGATGAACGCCAGCACGGTGATACTCAGCATGCCTGCCGGGAAGAACAGCGCATGCGGTGCGACCCGCAGCACATCCTTCGCCGACGAGATGTCGATGCCCCAGGAGATGGTGGGGTCGGCGAGTCCGATGCCCAGGTAGGAGAGCGTCGCCTCGGTGGAGATATAGCCGCCGAGGGCGATGGTGGCCACCACGATCACGGGCGCGATGGCGTTGGGCACGATGTGCCGGAGCATGATCCGCCAGGTCCCGGCGCCCAGTGCCCTGGCCGCCGTCACATAGTCGGCCTGCTTGACGGTGATCACCGAGCCGCGCATGACGCGGGCGATCTGGGTCCAGCCGAGGACGGCGAGGGCCAGCACGACCGTCCAGACGGTGCGGTGGGTGAAGGCGTTCAGCACCACCAGCGCGCCCAGCAGCATCGGGATGCCGAAGAAGATGTCGGTCAGCCGGGAGAGCAGGGTGTCCATCCAGCCGCCGAAGTAGCCGGCCAGCAGCCCGACCAGGCCGCCCAGCAGGGTGACGGCGGCGGTGACGCAGACGCCGACGATCACCGAGGCGCGGGCGCCGTAGATGACCCGGGCGTAGATGGAGCGGCCCTGGCCGTCGAAGCCGAACCACTCGCCGGAGAAGAAGTGGCCGTAGTTCGGCTTGGCCAGGTAGTGCTGGGCCAGGTCGCCGTCGCGCGGCGAGACCGAGGTGAAGAGCCCCGGCCAGACGGTGATCACCAGCAGTACCAGGATGACCAGGCCGGAGACGATGAAGAACGGGTTGCGGCGCAGGTCCCGCCAGGCGTCGGACCAGAGGCTGCGGGCCTTCTCCGGCTTGGCCGGGACGGGCGTGCCGCCGGCCGCCGCGATGGCGTCCACGGGCTGCTTCTCTGCGGCCGCGGTGTCAGGGATCACGTCAGGCATACCGGATCCTCGGGTCCAGGACCGCGTAGAGCAGGTCGACGATCAGGCTGGCGATGAGGTACACGATGACCAGCACCGCGACGATGCCGACCACGGTGGGCGACTCGGAGCGGCTGATGGACTGGTACAGCGTGAGTCCCACACCGTGCACATTGAAGATGCCCTCGGTGACGATCGCGCCGCCCATCAGGGCGCCCAGGTCGGTGCCGAGGAAGGTCACCACCGGGATCAGCGAGTTGCGCATCAGGTGGTTGGTGATGATCCGCCGCTTGGGGAGGCCCTTGGCGACGGCGGTGCGCATGTAGTCGGCGCTCAGGTTCTCCGCTATGGAGGTCCGGGTGAGGCGCGCGACATAGGCCAGCGAGACCGAGCCCAGCACGATGGCGGGCAGCATCAGCTGGCTGATGTTCATGGAGTCCTGAACGGTCGGGGTCACCCAGTGCAGGGTGTTGCCGAAGACCGTCTGGAAGATGTAGCCGAGCACGAAGACCGGGATGGAGATCAGCAGCAGGGTGACCACCAGCACGACCTTGTCGGCCCACCGGCCCCGGCGCAGACCGCCCAGCAGGCCCAGCAGCAGACCCAGCACGGCCTCCACGGCAAAGGCCATCAGGGCCAGCCGGATGGTGACCGGGAAGGTCTCCTTCAGCACGTCGACGACCGGGCGGCCACCGAAGGTCTCGCCCAGGTCGCCACGGACCAGGGTGGACAGGTAGTGCCAGTACTGCTGCCACCAGGGCAGGTCGAGGCCGTAATGGTGCCGCATCTCGGCGAGCTGAGCCGGGTCGGCGGGGCGGTCGCCCCACATCGCTCGCAGCGGGTCGCCCGGTAGGGCGTACACCATCAGGTAGATCAGAAAGGTGGTCCCGATGAAGACCGGGATCATCTGGAGCAGTCGTCGTGCGACGTAGCGCCCCATCGTGCCTCCATGTCAGTCGGCGCGGCGGCAGTCGGCGCCCTGTCGGGCGCCGACTGCCGTCCGCACGGGTCGTGCGGTGCCGACCTGGTTACTTCTGCTTGACCTCGACGTCGGTGAAGACCGGGTTGCCGAAGGAGTCGAACTTCACGTTGGTGACGTTGTTCGAGTAGCCCGAGGTGGTCTTGTAGTACCAGAGCGGGATCGAGGGCATGTCGACCGCGAGCTGCTTCTCCGCCTGCGCGTAGAGCTTGGCGGTGTCCTCCACCGAGGTGGCCTTGTCGGCGGCGTGGGCCAGCTTGTCGAACTCGGGGCTGGAGTAGCCGCCGTCGTTGGCGTCCGCGCCGGTGACGTAGATGTCCTTGAGGAAGTTGGCGTTGATCGGGTAGTCCTGGACCCAGCCGGACCGCATCAGGCTGGTCGCCTTCTTGCTGGTGATCAGGTCACGCGCGGTCTTGAAGTCCGGCTTGCCGTCGCCCGAGCACTCCACGCCGGTCGCCTGGCGGATGGAGTTGCAGACCGCGTCCACCCACTCCTTGTGGCCGCCGTCGGCGTTGTACAGGATGGAGATCTTGTTGTTGGGGACGCCGCCGCCCTGCTTGATGAGCTCCTTGGCCTTGGCGGGGTTGTAGGTGCACGCCTCGCCGCAGACGCCCTGCTGGTAGCCCATCACGCCCGGGGCGACCCAGCTGTCGGCCGGCTGGCGCGAGCCCTGGAGCACCGTCTTGGTGATGGTGTCGCGGTCGATCGCCATGGACAGGCCCTGGCGGACCAGGTTCTTGTCCTTGCCCTGCCAGTCCTTGTTGTACATGGCGAAGGTGATCGCCTGGATAGCGCCCTGCGGCTGGTCCACGGCGCGGTCGCCGAGGTCCGTCTTGTACTTGGCCAGCGCGGACGGCGGGACCTGGTCCATCACGTCGAGCGTGTCGGAGAGCAGCTCCTGGTAGGCAGCCTCGCCGGTGGTCTCCACCTTGAAGGTGATGCCGCCGTTCTTGGGCTTGTCCACGCCCACGTACTTGTCGTACGCCTTGACCGTCACGCCCTGGTTGTGGACCCACTTGACAAACGCGTACGGGCCGTTGCCGATCGGGGCCTCGCCGTACTTCTTCGGGTCGGTGAAGAAGACCTTGGGCAGCGGGGAGAAGGCCGCGTAGCCCAGCTTGTACTCGAAGTACGAGACCGGCGAGGTCAGGTCGATGGTGAAGGTGTGGTCGTCCACCACCTTCAGGCCGGACATCGTGGTGGCCTTCGAGGCGCCCGTCTCCGGGTGGACCTCGTCGTAGCCCTTGATGTCCGAGAACCAGTTGCTGTTGATCTGGTTGTTCTTGGGGTCGGCGGCCCAGTTCCAGGCGTCGACGAAGGACGCGGCGGTGACCGGGGTGCCGTTGTGGAAGGTCCAGCCGGACTTCAGCTTGACGGTGTAGTGCTGGGCGTCCTTGGTCTCGATGGACTCGGCGACCTGGTTGCGCAGCTTGCCGGTGCTCGGGTCGTAGTCGACCAGGCCCTTGTAGAGCTCCTGGACGATGCGCCCGCCGCCGACCTCCATGGCGTTCGCCGGCTGCAGCGGGCGCTGCGGCTCGCTGCTCTGGTAGGTGAACGTGCCCTGGGGGTTGATGGCCGCCGCCTTGGACCCGCTCGCACCACTGCCGCCGGAGTTGCTGCTGCCGCAAGCAGTCGCGGCGAGAGCTATCGCAGCTGCCGCAACGACCCACTTGGCCTGGGTAGCACCGCGCATGGGGGGATGCCTCCTGTGAGAAACGTGCAACGTGGAGGCACCACTGCCTCCTCGCTCGAGGTTCGGCGCGCACCCCTGCGCATGACCCTTGACCCGAGCACAACGTCACCCACTATCCGTCACTGGAGGGCATGGCAATGCCCATAACGGATCTCAATTTGGTCACACGAATGATCCAAAGGTTTTGGAATTCGGACATACCAGACATAGACAGACAGTCATTAAACGGACAGTCGTCACACATGACGGACTGTGTACACCGAATTCCGTACACTCTTGGCCACCCTGCGCTACGCGCGTTGATGACAGAGCGTACAGAAGCCCCCGGGTGAAGGATCCACACCGGGGGCTACTGGCACGCGGAGTGCGCGCTGGACTGCCGGGCGTCAGCCCTTCTTGGCGCGGGCGGTCGCCCGGCCGCGCTCCTTCTGGTCCAGCACCAGCTTGCGGATGCGCACCGTCTCCGGCGTCACCTCGATGCACTCGTCCTCACGGCAGAACTCCAGCGACTGCTCCAGCGAGAGCTTGCGCGGCGGGACCAGCGACTCGGTCACATCGGCGGTCGAGGACCGCATGTTGGTGAGCTTCTTCTCCTTGGTGATGTTCACATCCATGTCGTCGGCGCGCGAGTTCTCCCCGACGATCATGCCCTCGTACACCTCGGTACCCGGCTCCACGAAGAGGGTGCCGCGCTCCTGGAGGTTGGTCATCGCGAAGGCGGTGACCGGACCCGGGCGGTCGGCCACCAGCGAGCCGCTGCTGCGGGTCCGCAGCTCGCCGAACCACGGCTCGTGGCCCTCGAAGATGGAGTGCGCGATACCGGTGCCCCGGGTGTCGGTCAGGAACTCCGTACGGAAGCCGATCAGGCCACGGGCGGGCACCACGAACTCCATGCGCACCCAGCCGGAGCCATGGTTGGTCATGGTCTCCATCCGGCCCTTGCGGGTCGCCATCAGCTGCGTGATCGCGCCCAGGTACTCCTCCGGGCAGTCGATGGTCATCCGCTCCACCGGCTCGTGCACCTTGCCGCCGATGACCTTGGTGACCACCTGCGGCTTGCCCACGGTGAGCTCGAAGCCCTCCCGGCGCATGGTCTCCACCAGGATGGCCAGCGCCAGCTCGCCTCGGCCCTGCACCTCCCAGGCGTCCGGGCGCTCGGTCGGCAGCACCCGCAGCGAGACATTGCCGACCAGCTCGCGCTCCAGGCGGTCCTTGACCAGCCGGGCGGTGACCTTGTGGCCCTTGCCGCCCTTGCCGACCAGCGGCGAGGTGTTGGTGCCGATGGTCATCGAGATCGCCGGCTCGTCGACCGTGATCAGCGGCAGCGCGATCGGGTCCTCCGGGTCGGCCAGGGTCTCACCGATCATGATGTCCGGGATGCCGGCCACCGCGCAGATGTCACCGGGGCCCGCCTTCTCGGCCGGCTTGCGGGTGAGCGCGTCGGTCATCAGCAGCTCGGTGATGCGGACGTTCTGGATCGAGCCGTCACGCCTGATCCAGGCGACCGTCTGGCCCTTCTTGAGCTCGCCCTGCTCGACCCGGCAGAGCGCGATCCGGCCGAGGAAGTTGTCGGCGTCCAGGTTGGTGACATGCGCCTGGAGCGGAGCGTGCTCGTCGTACTCGGGGGCCGGGACGTGCTCCAGGATGGTGGAGAAGAACGGCTCCAGGCTGTCGCTGTCGGCCGGGACGGTGCCGTCCTCCGGCTTGGTCAGCGAGGCCACGCCGTCGCGGGCGCAGGCGTAGACGATCGGGAACTCGATCTGGTCCTCGGTGGCGTCCAGGTCCAGGAAGAGGTCGTACGCCTCATTGACGACCTCGTCGATCCGGGCGTCCGGCCGGTCCGTCTTGTTGATGCAGAGGATGACCGGCAGCTTCGCCTGGAGCGCCTTGCGCAGCACAAAGCGGGTCTGCG
Organism: Peterkaempfera bronchialis; assembly: GCF_003258605.2. Taxonomy (NCBI): domain Bacteria; kingdom Bacillati; phylum Actinomycetota; class Actinomycetes; order Kitasatosporales; family Streptomycetaceae; genus Peterkaempfera; species Peterkaempfera bronchialis. The sequence continues at coordinate 4,361,801 of NZ_CP031264.1, read as the reverse complement.
GCAGCGGGCCCTCGGAGGAGTCCACCAGCAGCACCACCGCGTCCACCATCGACAGGCCGCGCTCCACCTCGCCGCCGAAGTCGGCGTGGCCCGGGGTGTCGATGATGTTGATGGTGATCGGGTCGCCGCCGCCCTTGGGGTGGTACCGGACGGCGGTGTTCTTGGCGAGAATGGTGATGCCCTTCTCGCGCTCCAGGTCGTTGGAGTCCATCACCCGCTCGTCCACGTGCTGGTGGGCGGCGAAGGCACCGCCCTGCTTCAGCATGGCGTCGACCAGGGTCGTCTTGCCGTGGTCGACGTGGGCGACGATGGCGACGTTGCGGATGTCATTGCGCGTGGGCATGCGGAGCGGAATCTCCCGGATCGTGGATCGTGGCGCCCCGGCCTGGTACCGGGTCCACCCACCGGGCTCGACATGCCACGGCTGTCCTCCATGGTAAGGGGACGGGGTGAACCTGGCAGAAACGCCCAGGTCCACCGACCCGTCACCCACTCAGGAGGTCAGGCGGAAGCCCATGTCCTGGAAGCGCGGGGTGGCGAAGCCGAAGGCCCCGACACCGGCCACCGAGTCCCGGACCGCGACCAGCTCGGGACGCTGGAAGAGCGGAAGGGAGTGGGCCTCCTCCCAGATCCGGACGTCGGCCTGCTGGGTCAGCCGGGCCGCCTCCTCCGGGTCCAGGGCGGCGGCGGCCTCGTCCAGCAGCCGGTCGATCTCGTCGGTGCCGGTACGGGCGTAGTTGAGGCCCACCACGGGCAGCCCGTCCGGGCCCGGCTGCGGCTTGGCGTACAGCGGGCGCTCGTCGGCCACGGTGTTGGGGCTGCCGGGCCAGGAGAAGACCGCCAGGTCGAAGTCGCCCGCCGCGATGTGGTCGGCGAAGAACCCCGCACCGTCCACCGCCCGGGGGACGGCGACGATGCCCACCCGCGCCAGGTCGGCGCTGACCGCGCGGGCGATCCGGCGGGCGGTGGTGGAGCCGGACGGGATGAGCAGGTCGAGGGTGAGCGGCTTGCCGCCCCGGGCGCGCGTCCCGGCCGGTACCGGCACCGGGGCCGGGGCCGGGGTGGCGGCGGTGGCGGCGGCAGGCACCGCCGACGCCGACTCCGACTCCGAGGCGGAGGCGGAGGCGGAAGCGGAAGCGGACGGGCCGGCCGAGGCGTGGGCCGACGGACCGGCCGACGGGCCGGGGGAGGCACCGGCCGAGCGGCTCGCGGAGGTGTCCGGAGCGGGCGTGGTGATGGCGCCCCCGACCTTCCAGCCGGCCGCCTCCAGCAGCTCGGCCGCCGCCTCGCGGTCGGTGCGGCCGAGGGCGGCGGTGTTGTCCTGGTAGCCGTCCTGGTCGGCCAGCAGCAGATGGTTGCCGAGCGTCACCGCCGGCAGCCCGAACGGCTTCAGCACCGCGTCCGCGATGTGCTGCCGGTCCACGGCTCGGGCCACCGCCCGCCGCACCCGGGGGTCGGCGAGCGGGCCACGGCCGCCGTTCAAGGTGAGCTGGGTGTACGCCGCCCCTGCGGCCTTGCGCAGCTGGAAGCCGGGCAGCGCCTCGGCGCTCCGGTACACCGCCCCGGCCGCGTCGGCGGAGTCGGCGGCCGGAGCTGCCGTCGCCGCCGGCACCACTCCGGCGGGGTCGTCCACCGCGCGGTCGAGCGCGGCGATGTCCAGGCGGCCCTGCCCCAGGGCCTCCAGGCGCTTGCCGACCGGTACGGCGACCAGGTCGATCCGGTCCAGCCGGGCGCGGTCGCCCCACCAGGCGGGGTTGCGGACCAGGGTGACGCTGCCCGCCGAGCGGTCCACCCGGGCCACCTTGAACGGCCCGGCGGAGACGGCGAGCCCGTCCTTGGAGCCGGTGTTGAACGCCTCCGCGCTCTTGGTGGCGGACGCCGGGTAGAGCGGTGTGAAGAGGCCCTTCCAGTGCGCGCACGGCTGCTTGAAGACGACCTTGACATGGTGCGCGTCGGCCCCCTGGGTGACCGACGCGATGGCCGAGTAGCCGGCCGCCGGGGTGCTCCAGTACGCGGAGTCGGTGCCGGACAGGGCCTTCCACTGCGCCGCGAAGTCGGCTGCGGAGATCGGGGTGCCGTCGCTCCACACCGCCTTGGGGTTGAGCCGGTAGACGACGGTCTGCTGGGGGTGGCCGGCGGCGGGGGCGGTGGAGTCGGCGGAGACCAGGAAGTCCGGGTCGAGGGTGGCCCGGGCGCGGTCGTCCAGCCGGAAGAGGGTGGGCAGCGCGGCCTGGGCCACCAGCGCCGAGGTGGCGTCGGTGCCGGTCTGGAAGACATTGAGGGTGGCGGGGACCGCGTTCACGGCCCAGCGCAGGGTGCCGCCCTCGCGCAGCTCCGTACGGTCCGCCCCGGGTACGTCGGAGGCGATCGGCCCGGAGTCGGAGCCGGAGCAGGCGGCCACACCCACGCCCAGGGCGACGGTGAGGAGCAGGGCCGCAGTGCCGACCGCCCGGCGCGGGCGGCGGTCGGCTGCCGGTCCGGGTGCGGGCGGTCCGGATTCGGCCGGTCCGTCGTGGACGTCCTGGATGATGGGCACGCTTCCTCCTCGGGACGCGGCACCCCGCCACGGCGCGCTCCGGCGCACCGGCCTCCGTACGGATGGCGGACCGCCCGGATCCGGGCGCACGCCGCCCGTCCACTCAAGGGCATCCGGACCCGCCGTCGCCGCCGGACACGGCCCAGGCCCGCGCCCACCACCCGGATGGTCGACATCGGGGGGACCCTCCGCCGGGTGCGTCGCGCCGGGTGCGGCGCGGATCGCGGCCCGTGCGCTCCACGGTCGGCCCTTTCCGTACCAATCATGGACAGACCCTTCCCCTAGGCTGTGAGGTGAGTCACACTCGCTGGCGCAGCGCAGACGGCGAGCGAGCAGATACGACCCGACGAGCGCGGAGGTGGGTGCACGATGCCGCAGCACATGACACCCGGAGCGGCGGCCGAGGGCGACCTCGCCCGGGGCAGGCAGCTGACCGATGAACTGGAGCGGACCGTGCACGCCCTGGAGTCCCGGCTGGGCCGGGGCCTGGATGTGCGGCGCGTCCGGGCGGACCTGGACCATCTGCGGGAGAGCCTGGCGCTGCTCCAGGAGCTCCAGGAGGCCGCGGACGCCGGAGTGCAGCGGGCCGGGTCCGGGGCCGGGCGGCGGTCCGAACCGGTGGTGGAGATCCCCGACACGCCGTACGACCCGACGCTCTGGCGGGACGCCGGCGACGAGGGCATCGGGTCCCGCTGAGCCCCTGAGTCCCTGAGCCCGCAGCCCGGCCGCAGCCCCAACCGCCATAGGTCCCCCCACCCCGGCAGCGTGAAGGAGCCCGTGTGACCACCGAGATCCAAGCGCCGCAGGACGGGGCGGACCGGCCCCCACCCGCCGGGCGGGGCGTGCACGCCCCGGGCCGGGCGGCGATCCCGGCCCGCCAGCTGCGCACCGACCGGTGGTGGGTGCCGCGCACCGCGACCCTGGTCGGGCTGCTGGCCTTCATCGGCTACTCGACCTGGCGGGCCTTCGCGGGGTCGCACTACTACGCGGCGCCGTATGTCTCGCCGTTCTACTCCCCCTGCCTGGCCGAGAACTGCGAGCGGATGCGCGGCGGCGCCGACTGGGGCCTCTTCGGCTCCTGGTGGCGGCTGTCACCGGCGCTGATCGTGCTGATCTTCCCGCTGGGCTTCCGGCTGACCTGCTACTACTACCGCAAGGCGTACTACCGGGCGTTCTGGGCCTCCCCGCCGGCCTGCGCGGTCGCCGAGCCGCACGCCGGGTACACCGGGGAGACCCGCTTCCCGCTGATCCTGCAGAACGTCCACCGGTACTTCTTCTATGTGGCGATCCCGGTCGCCTCGGTGCTCACCTACGACGTGGCCCTGGGCTTCCGCGACCCGCGCGGGCAGTGGGGGCATATGGGTCTGGGCAGCCTGGTGCTGCTGGTGAATGTGGCGCTGATCTGGGCGTACACGCTCTCCTGCCACTCCTGCCGGCATCTGGTGGGAGGCCGGCTGCGGCACTTCTCCCGGCACCCGGTGCGCTATCGGCTCTGGAGCTGGGTGAGCCGCCTCAACGCCCGGCACATGCTGCTGGCCTGGCTGTCGCTGGCCTCGGTCGGCATCGCCGACCTCTATGTCTATCTGCTCGCCGCCGGTGCCTTCAGCGACCCGCGCTTCTTCTGACGTCTGACGAAGGGACCCTTGAGGATGACCGAGGTGGAGCGCCACACCTTCGACGTGGTCGTGGTGGGCGCGGGCGGGGCGGGGCTGCGGGCCGCGATCGAGGCGCGCGAGCAGGGCATGCGGACGGCCGTGATCTGCAAGTCGCTCTTCGGTAAGGCGCACACCGTGATGGCGGAGGGCGGGATCGCCGCCGCCATGGGCAATGTCAACAGCGGCGACACCTGGCAGGTGCACTTCCGCGACACCATGCGCGGCGGCAAGTTCCTCAACCACTGGCGGATGGCGGAGCTGCACGCCCAGGAGGCGCCCGACCGGGTGTGGGAGCTGGAGACCTGGGGCGCGCTCTTCGACCGCACCGGGGACGGCCGGATCTCGCAGCGCAACTTCGGCGGCCATGAGTACCCCAGGCTCGCCCATGTCGGCGACCGCACCGGGCTGGAGCTGATCCGCACCCTCCAGCAGAAGGTGGTCTCGCTCCAGCAGCAGGACTTCGCGGAGTACGGCGACTACGAGGCGCGGCTGCGCATCCTCCAGGAGTGCACGGTCACCCGGATCTGCAAGGACGGGGACCGGGTCAGCGGGGTCTTCGGCTATGTGCGGGATAGCGGGCGCTTCTTCACCGTCGAGGCGCCCGCCGTGGTGCTGGCCACCGGTGGCATCGGCAAGTCCTTCAAGGTGACCTCCAACTCCTGGGAGTACACCGGCGACGGGCATGCGCTGGCGCTGCTGGCCGGGGCGTCCCTGCTGAACATGGAGTTCGTGCAGTTCCATCCGACGGGGATGGTCTGGCCGCCCTCGGTGAAGGGCATCCTGGTCACCGAGTCGGTGCGGGGCGACGGCGGGGTGCTGCGCAACAGCGACGGCCGGCGGTTCATGTTCGACTACGTCCCGGACGTCTTCAAGGGCCAGTACGCGCAGTCCGAGGAGGAGGCCGACCGCTGGTACGCCGACCCCGACCGGAACCGCCGGCCGCCCGAGCTGCTGCCCCGCGACGAGGTGGCCCGGGCGATCAACACCGAGGTCAAGGCCGGGCGCGGCTCGCCGCACGGCGGGGTCTTCCTGGACGTCTCCACCCGGCTGCCCGCCGAGGAGATCATCCGCCGACTGCCGTCCATGCACCACCAGTTCAAGGAACTGGCGGACGTGGACATCACCCGCGAGCCGATGGAGGTCGGCCCCACCTGCCACTATGTGATGGGCGGGGTGGCGGTCGACCCGGACACCGCCGCCGCACCCGGGGTGCCGGGGCTCTTCGCGGCGGGCGAGGTGGCCGGGGGGATGCACGGCTCCAACCGGCTGGGCGGCAACTCCCTCTCCGATCTGCTGGTCTTCGGCCGCCGGGCCGGGCTGCACGCCGCCGCGTACGCCGCCGGGCTGGGAACCGGGCTGGGAACCGGGCCGGGTGCCGGGCGGCCGGGGATCGACCCGGCGCAGGTCGACCGGGCCGCCGCCGAGGCGGTGGCGCCGTTCGACGGGGCGCGCGCCGGGGGCCGGGCCGCCGAGAACCCGTACACGCTCCACCAGGAGTTGCAGCAGACCATGAACGACCTGGTCGGCATCGTCCGCCGGGCCGAGGAGATGGCCGAGGCGCTGGAGCGGCTGGCCGGGCTGCGGGAGCGGGCCGCGCGGGCCGTGGTGGAGGGCCACCGGCAGTTCAACCCGGGCTGGCACCTGGCGCTGGACCTGCGCAATATGCTGCTGGTCTCCGAGTGCGTGGCCCGGGCCGCGCTGGAGCGGACCGAGAGCCGGGGCGGCCACACCCGTGACGACCATCCGGAGATGGACCGGGCCTGGCGGAGCGTCAATCTGTACTGCTCGCTGGCCGACTCCGGGTCCGTCGCGGTGGAGCGGCGGCCCAATCCGCCGATCCGGCCCGATCTGCTGGACCTCTTCGCCGCCGAGGAGCTGGCCAAGTACCTCACCGAGGCCGAGCTGCCCGCCGCGGCTGTCACCGCCCCTGCTGAGAACACCGCCGCTGCTGAGAACGGAGCCGACTCGTGAGCTACCGGGCCACCTTCCGGGTGTGGCGGGGCGACGCCTCCGGCGGGCGCCTCCAGCCGTACGAGGTCGAGGTGAACGAGGGCGAGGTGGTCCTCGATGTCGTCCACCGCCTCCAGGCCACCCAGACGCCGGACCTGGCGGTCCGCTGGAACTGCAAGGCGGGCAAGTGCGGCTCGTGCAGCGCCGAGGTCAACGGCCGGCCCCGGCTGATGTGTATGACCCGGATGTCCACCCTGCCGCCGGACGAGCCGGTCACCCTCACCCCGATGCGGACCTTCCCGGTCGTCCGCGACCTGGTCACGGATGTCTCCTTCAACTACGCCAAGGCGCGGGAGATCCCCTCCTTCGTCCCGCCGCCCGGCGTCGCCCCCGGCGCCTACCGGATGGCCCAGCAGGACGTGGGCCGGTCGCAGGAGTTCCGCAAGTGCATCGAGTGCTTCCTCTGCCAGGACGTCTGCCATGTGATCCGCGACCATGAGGAGAACAAGCCCGTCTACGCCGGTCCCCGCTTTCTGATGCGGATCGCCGAACTCGACATGCACCCGCTCGACGCCGCCGCCGGGGCCGGCATCGACCGCAGCCGCAGCGCCCAGGACGACCACGGCCTCGGCTACTGCAACATCACCCGCTGCTGCACCGATGTCTGCCCCGAGCGGATCACCATCACCGAGAACGCCCTGATCCCGCTCAAGGAGCGCGCGGCGGACCGCAAGTACGACCCGCTGGTGTGGCTGGGCTCGAAGATCCGCCGCCGCCGCTGAGAGCTGGGGGCCCGTGGGCCCCTCAGGGCCGGGCGGTCGGCGGCTGCGGCAGGCCCAGCTCAAACCAGACGATCTTGCCCTTGGGGGTGCGGCGGCTGCCCCAGCGCTCGGCGAGCAGGCTGACCAGCTGAAGGCCCCGGCCGCCCTCGTCGGTCTCCTGGGCGCGGCGCTGGCGGGGCTGGGCGTAGCCGTTGTCCCAGACCTCGCAGACCACGGTGGTGTCGCGCAGCAGCCGCAGCCGGATGTCGCCGCTGCCGTGCCGCAGCGCATTGGTGGCGAGTTCGCTGACCAGCAGCTCGGTGGTGTCCATCAGGTCGTCCAGGCCACGGGCGAGCAGCCAGCCGATGGCCAGTTCGCGGGCGCGGGCGACCGAGGTGGGCTCCCGGGGCAGCCGCCAGTCGCCGACCGCGTCCTTGGGCAGCGCGTGCACCCGGGCCATCACCAGGGCGATGTCGTCCTCGCCGTGGTGCGGGTCCAGTTCGCTGAGGACGTGGTCGCAGACGTCCTCCAGGCTGCGCTGCGGCCCGGAGAGCGCCCGCCGGAAGGCTTCCAGGCCCTCCTCCAGCTGGTGCTTGCGCGACTCCACCAGCCCGTCGGTGTACAGGCCGAGCAGCGCGCCGTCCGGCAGCGGAACCTCGACCTCCTCGAAGATCTCGCCGCCGACGCCCAGCGGCAGGCCGGGCGGCACATCCAGCATCAGCGCGTCGTCGCCGGGGGAGAGCAGCACCGGCGGCAGATGCCCGGCGTTGGCGATGGTGCAGCGCCGGGTGACCGCGTCGTACACGGCGTAGACGCAGGTCGCCAGGTAGACCTCGGAGGCGTCGGCGGGCTCCGGGACGTGCGGCGGCGGGGTGCCCTGCCGTCCGGCCAGCAGCGGCTGGTGCTGGCCGAACGGGGAGGGGCCGCTGCCCAGCGAGAGCTGGGCGGAGCCGGAGCCGTCGCCGAGGCCCCGGGCGATCTCGTCCAGGGCGGTGAGCACCTCGGCCGGGTCCAGGTCGAGCATGGCCAGGGTGCGTACGGCGGTGCGGAGTTGGCCCATGGCGACGGCGGCGCGCAGGCCGCGCCCCATGACGTCGCCGACCACCAGGGCGGTGCGGTTGCCGGGCAGCGGGATGACGTCGAACCAGTCGCCGCCGACCTCGGTGCCGCTGCTGCCGGGCAGGTAGCGACAGGCGATCTCCAGTCCGCTGGCGGCGGGGTTGCCGGGCGGCAGCAGGCTGCGTTGGAGGATCAGGGCGCGCTCATGCTCGCGGCGGTAGAGGCGGGCGTTGTCCACGCAGACGGCGGCGCGGGCCACCAGCTCCCGGGCGATGGCCACATCGCGCTGGTCGAAGGGTTCCGAGCCCTTGGCGCGGGAGAGCTGGACCAGGCCCAGCACCACATTGCGGGCGACCAGCGGGACCACGATGGTGGACCGCACCAGCGGGTCGGGGTGGCTGTCGGGGACCACGCTGCGGCCGGTGCGCAGCGCCTTGGCGTGCGGCGAGCGGGGCGGGTAGCAGAACGTTCCTCCTACGACCCGGGCGGCGTCGGCGGCGGGCGGGGCACCGGCCACCGCGGCGGCTCCCGCCACCACGCTGGAGACGGCGACCCGGCGCAGCTCGCCCGCGCCGTCGGCGGGCCCGCCGGGGGTGTCCTCACCGGCCAGCAGCGCCGAGTACAGGTCGACGGAGGCGACGTCGCAGAACCGGGGGACGATCACGTCCAGCAGTTCCTTGGCGGTGGTCTCCAGGTCCAGGGTGGAGCCGATGTGGGCGCTGGCCTCGTTGAGCAGGGCCAGGTTGCGGCGGACGCTGGCGGCCTCCCGCTCGTCGCGCTGACGGCGCGTCACATCGGAGATCTGACCGGCGACGCCCATCGGCCGGTCGTCGGCGCCGACCAGCCGGTAGAGCGACACGGACCATCTGCGGGCGGTGTCGCGCATCGGCGCGAACCCGGTGAAGCGCATGTCGACGACCGGGTCGCCGCTCTCCAGCACCTGCCGGAGGGCACCGAGCAGCCGCTCCGCCTCGGCGCGCGGGAAGATGTCGTACGGGTGCAGACCGGGCAGGTCGTCCGGGGAGACCCCGATCCCGGCCGCGAAGGCGTCATTGACCCGCTGCAACCGCAGCTGCCGGTCGAAGAGGAAGAAGCCGGTCGGAGTCTGGCCGAAAACCGCCTCCGAGGCGGCCAGGTCGGTCTCGATCCGCCGCAGCTTGCGCAGGTCCACGGCGAGGCAGACGGCCCCGCCGCTGCCGCCCTCGGAGTGGCCGGGCATCAGGTACACCTCGGCGACGCCCTCGCCGCCGGACGCGTCCCGGTACGGTGCGGTGCCGACCCACTCCTCGCCGGCCAGGATGCGCTCCAGCCGGGCGCGGCCCTCGCGCCACTGCTCGCGCGGCATGAAGGCGGTCACCGGGTCGGCGCCCACCGCGTCGGCGGCGGCCACTCCGAAGAACTCGGCCGCCCGGTCGCTCCACTGGCTGATCCGGCCGTCGGCGCCGATCGCGAAGGCGGCGACCCGGATGTAGTCGTAGATGGAGCCCGGCTCGCCCTGGCCCCACTCGGTCGGGCCCGTCAACGTCCGAGCCGCCCCGGCCAGGCCCGCCCCCGCCAGGCCCGTCCCGGCCGTGCCCGGCTCCGACTGGCCCGGCTCCGGCAGACCCGCCTCCGCCTGCTCCGCCGCCCGCCCCGGCCGGGGCACGCGCACTCCGGTCTGGGACCGCTCACCGCCGCGCACCGGCGCCCTCCTGCCCATGTGCCCGCTCCGGTCGTGCTCGGCATGGCCGGTCCGGCCCGGCAGCGCACCGCTGCCCGTCCACGCATTCCGCGCCGGCATGTCGCTCAACGAACCGACTCCCCCTTCACCGGGTCGGACTCCGCCGTCTCCCGTCCGACCAGGGCAGCCGTCCGGGTGTCGAGACCACGAGTATTCATCATCAGGGCCGTTGGGCCCATGCCCTCGGGGTCACAACATCAAATCGGGCGAAGGATTTTGCCCTTGTCGACCGACCGCCGCCGCCACCTGCTCACTCGCTCCCGTCCCGGCCACGTCCACACCGCTGCATACGCATCCCGGGACCGTTCGGCTCACCGCTCCCCACCAGCCTGGTACCACCGTGGTGCGCGGTTCACCCCCCGCCGCCGGGAAGCGGCAGTTCCAGCCAGACCACCTTGCCCCGGCCCTCGGAGCGGGTACCCCAGCGCAAGGCCAGCCGCCGCACCAGCTCCAGCCCCCGGCCGCCCTCGTCGGTGCCCTCCGCACGCCGCTCGGTGGGCGGCTCGGGCACCGGGTCGGACACCTCGACCACCAGGGTGTCATCACCGACCGTCAGCCGCAGGCCGATCGGCGCGCCGGCATAGCGCACCGCGTTGGTGACCAGTTCGCTGGCGAGCAGTTCGGCGGTGTCGCCGAGCGGCTCCAGATGCCACTCCGTCAGCGCGGCGCGGGTCAGCCGGCGGGCGCGGGAGACGGCGCTGGGCTCGGCGGGCAGCGTCCAGCCGGCGGTGCTCCGCTCCGGCCCGCGCCCCAGCCGGGCGAGCAGCAGCGCCACATCGTCCGGCTCACGGCCCTGGTCCACGATGCCCAGCACCGCCTCGCAGGCTTCCTGGATGGAGGCGTGCGGCTTCTCCAGTACGTCCTGCAACCTGCCCAGGCCCTCGTCCAGGTCCCGGTCGCGCGACTCCACCAGGCCGTCGGTGCAGAGCGCCAGCAGACTCCCCTCCGGGATCTCCAGCTCCAGCGACTCGAAGGGCACCCCGCCGACCCCCAGCGGCGCCCCGGACGGCAGGTCCAGCACCCGGGCGGTGCCGCCGGGCAGCGGACCGGAGCCGGGCACGGTGCCGGGCGCCCCCTCGGCCGGCACCACCAGCAGCGGCGGGATGTGACCGGCCCTGGCGAGCACGCAGCGCCGCGTCGCCGGGTCGTAGACGGCGTACACACAGGTGGCGATCAGCGCCTCGTCGGGCCCCTGCACCAGGTCGTCGGCGAGCTGGTGGACATGCTCCAGCAGCACCGCCGGCGGCAGGTCGAGACCGGCGAGCGTCCGTACGGCGGTGCGCAGCCGGCCCATGGTGGCGGCGGCCCGCAGTCCGTGGCCCATCACATCGCCGACCACCAGGGCGGTGCGGTCGCCGGGCAGCGGGATGACGTCGAACCAGTCGCCGCCGACCTCGGCACCGCTGCTGCCGGGGACGTACCGGTATGCGACCTCCACGCCCGGCGGCTGCGGCACCTGCTGGGGCAGCAGGGTGCGTTGCAGGGTGAGCGCGGCGGCCCGCTCCCGCGCGTACAGCCGGGCGTTGTCCAGGGAGCTGCCCGCCCGGTCGGCCAGTTCCACCGCGAAGGCCAGGTCGTCGCGGTCGAAGGCCTCCCGGCGCCCGGCCCGGCTGACCACCAGCAGGCCGATCACGATGCCGCGCGCCCGCAGCGGCGCCACCATCATCGAGTGGACGCCCAGGTCCAGCGCGACCTGGACCCTGGGGTCGTCGGGGAAGGTGGTGTTCTCCAACTCGGCCGGGCCGCAGACCAGTTCCGGTACACCGGTGCGCAGCACCCGGCCGAAGACCGACTCGTCGGTGAAGGCGATCTGCGCGCCGCGCCGCAGCATGGCCCGCACCTGCGGGCCCTCCCGGACCGAGCCGACGCCCAGCTGCACCAGCACGGTGTGGCGGCTGTGCGGATGGCGCGGCAGGTCGTCGCCGGAGGCGACCGCCTGGAGCAGGATGACGCCCGAGTAGTCGGCGAGCCGGGGCACCACCGCACCGGCCAGCTCCTGGGCGATCCGCGAGGCGTCCAGCAGGTCGCCGACCCGGGAGCCGAACTCATTGAGCAGCGACAGCCGCCGCCGGGCGTGCTCCACCTTGGCCACCGCCCGGTAGCGGTCGGTGACATCCATGATCAGACCGGCGATGCCCAGCACCCGGCCGGAGCGGTCGGTCAGGCGGCTGTACGAGAGCGAGCGGTAGCCGGGGCAGCGGGCGCTGGGCGACGCCACGGTGACATCCACGATGGGCTCACCGGTGGCCAGCACCTGGCGCTGGATCGCCGTCACCTCGTCGGCGGCGCGCTCCGGCAGCACCTCGCCGGTGGTCCGCCCGATGTGCGCCTCGGGCCGCAGGCCGTTCATCCCGGCCAGCATGGTGTTGACGCCGACGTACCGCAGGTCGGTGTCGAGGACGCAGATCCCCAGCGCCGCCTGCTCGAAGAGCGCGTCGCGTACCGCCAGGTCCCGCTCCACCGCCTGCAGGGCGCCCGCCTCGGAGAGCGAGAGCTGGAGGAAGGGCACCCCGCCGCCGTCGACCAGCAGTGAGATGCGGACGTCCACCGGGACCTCGTCGCCGTCGCGGTTGGACACCCGGGCCCGGCCGTGCCAGCTGCCGGAGCGGACGGCCTGGTCCAGGGCGTGCCGGGCGCGGAGCACGCCGTCCGAGGTGAGCAGCACCTCCTCCAGCCGGCGGCCCACCAGGCTCTCGCTGGGCCAGCCGAGCAGCTGCTCGGCGGTCGGGCTCCACAGCACCACCCGGCCGTCCGTGTCCAGCAGCGCGACGGCGGTCCGGACCGCGTCGAAGAGGCTGTCCCGGACGCTCCGCGACGGCTCCGGGGCGCCCTGCGGCTCCGTACCGGGGAACCGCGCGGGTGCGCGGCTGCGCGCTCCGGGGGCGGGCGGCGGCTCCCGGGAGACGCCAGCCGAGGCCGGCGGGGGCGGCACCGCGCGGCGGGCGGCCGGGCGGGCACCTCGGGCGCGTCGCAGCCGGGCTCGGGCGGCGGCGCCACCCCGCCGGTACGGACTCCCCGGCCGGTCGCCCGGCCGCTGGGCCCCACCGCTACCCGCACTGGACACCGAAGGCCCCTCCGGCTCTGTGACGCACTGTCCCGACATGGCCATGCGGCTTGGTTCCCATCGCCGCTCGCCCCCGGCGCGCTGCGGCCAGATAGTGACATACCCGTCACAAACCCGGCCTATCCAGGCGTACGGGTCAACTTTTGCCGCCTGTCGCGCAGCTCGCGGGACGTCCCGGAGGGCCCTCAGGACGCGTTCAGCAGCCTGGCCACCTCCGGCAGCACGGCGCGGTCGTGGTCCAGCCAGTCCACGCCGTCCAGCTCCGCCGGGCCCAGCCAGCGCAGCTCGGAGTGGTCCTGGAGCGGCAGCGGGTCGCCGGAGAGCAGCTCGGCGGTCCAGATCCGCAGCACCAGCCCCGGGCGGACCGCCCACTCGCCGGGCAGCGGCGCCAGCGCGCGGGCCTCCACGCCCAGCTCCTCGCGCAGCTCGCGCGCCAGGGCCTGCTGCGGGGTCTCGCCGGGCTCCACCTTGCCGCCGGGGAACTCCCAGCGGCCGGCCGTCTCGGCCGGGGCGCTGCGCCGGGCGGCCAGCACCCGGCCCCGGTGCAGCAGGGCGGCGCCGATCACCACACGGTTCTCCATGGCGGAGAGCCTACGGCCGGGCGTGCTCAGGGCAGGGGTGGGGGCGGGGTGGGTGTCGGAACCAGTGGGAGCGCTCCCAAAGCATGCGGGCGATTTCCCCCGGCGTCAAGAGGGCCGCATGCCGGGCCGATATGCCAGGAAAAGAGGGCGATTGTCCCTGCAAAGAGCTGGGAAAGTCGCCGCAGAGGGGATGTCATGCACAGGATGGCACGGCTACCTTGCTCCGGGACCAGTGGGAGCGCACCCACCACCCCTTGCACCTCACCACCCGGAGGAGCAGTTCATGCGAACGCGCACCAGAACCGTCCTCGCCGCCGTGGCGGCGACCGTCGCCGGCACCGTGCTCCCGGCCGTCGGGCCGTGGGCCGGCGGCGCCGCGGCGGCCGACTTCGGCTGCGGCGTCAAGTACGCCACCAATGACTGGGGCTCGGGCTTCACCGCCGATGTCACCATCACCAACACCGGTACGGCCTCGGCGAGCAACTGGACCCTGACCTACTCCTACAGCGGCAACCAGCAGCTCCAGCAGGGCTGGAACGGCACCTGGACGCAGTCTGGCAACGTTGTCACGGTCAAGAGCATGTCCTACAACGGCACCCTCGCCCCGGGCGCCTCCGTCAACGCCGGCGCCAACTTCGGATACAGCGGCAGCAACAAGGCGCCGACCTCCTTCACCGTGAACGGCGTGGCCTGCAACGGCTCCCAGCCCCCGACCTCGCCGCCCACCACCCCGCCGACCACTCCCCCGACCACCCCGCCGCCCACCACACCTCCGCCGACCACCCCGCCCCCGACGACTCCGCCGCCCACCAGCCCGCCGCCGACCACCTCGGCACCCCAGCTGAAGGTCTCCGGCAATACCCTGGTGGACGCCTCCGGCAAGGCCGTCACCCTGCACGGCGTCAACCGCTCCGGCACCGAGTTCATGTGTGTGCAGGGCCGTGGACTCTTCGACGGCCCGTCCGACGCCGCCTCGGTCGCCGCGATCAAGAGCTGGCACGCCAACATCGTGCGCGTCCCGCTCAACGAGGACTGCTGGAACAGCCTCCCCAACGTCGGCTCCGCCTACAGCGGCGCCACCTACCGGACCGCCGTGAAGAACTACGTCGACCTGCTGCACCAGAACGGCATCGTCGCCATCGTCGAGATGCACTGGTCACACGGCGTCTACTCGGGCAACTCCTCGGCCTGCACCGACGTCAACGCCACCTGCCAGAAGCCGATGCCCGACGCCGACAACGCGACCGCCTTCTGGACCTCGGTGGCGCAGACCTTCAAGGGCGACCGCTCCACCGTCTTCGACCTCTTCAACGAGCCCTACCCGGACCGGGCGGTCTCCGGCACCCAGGCATGGCTCTGCTGGCGGGACGGCGGCAGTGCCTGCCCCGGCCTCAGCTACACCGTGGCCGGTATGCAGTCGATGGTGAACGCGGTGCGCGGCACCGGCGCCGACAACGTCATCCTGGTCGGCGGGCTGGCCTACGCCAACGACCTCACCTCGTGGCTCACCTACAAGCCCACCGACCCGCTGAACAACCTCGGCGCCTCCTGGCACTCGTACAACTTCAACACCTGCGCCTCCAGCTCCTGCTGGGACAGCCAGATCGCCCCGGTCGCCGCCAAGGTGCCGGTGGTCGCGGGTGAGATCGGCGAGAACGACTGCGCGCACGGCTATGTCGACACCCTGATGAAGTGGCTCGACCAGCACGGCGTCTCCTACCTGGGCTGGACCTGGAACACCTGGGACTGCTCCTCCGGCCCGTCGCTGATCAGCAGCTACGACGGCACCCCGACCGCCTTCGGAGTGGGGCTGCGCGACCACTTCGCCGCGCTGTCCTGACCCGGATCAGGTGGCCAGGCCCGCCGTGTCGTCCCCGGTCGACAGACCGAGGGCGACCCGTGCGGCCCTGGCCTCCTCCCCGCCGTACTGCGCGAACGCCCGGTTCAGGGCCCGCTCCAGCGCAGCCCCATCGGCCGCCGAGGCCGCCTGCCGCCAGTACGGCACCGCGGCCCGGTTCTGCCGGACGAACGCGGCCACCGGGCGGCGGGCCGAAGTCGGCCAGTCGTCGGAGTCCAGCAGGTCGGCCTCCTTCTCCAGCGCGTCGGCCACCTCCCCGGCCCAGGCGCGGTAGACGCTCGGCCGGTCCCCGGGCTCGCCGTCCGGCTGCGCGTCCATGACGTCGTTGTAGATCCGCGCGGCATCCAGGTAGCGGAGCTGGTTGTCGGTGAACGACGTGCGGCTCCGGCGCAGGGTGCCCGTCCAGGAGCCCCGGGTGTCGGTGAAGAAGCAGACGGCGGTGGGGTCGTCGTCCTCCCACTGGTCGCGGTCCGGCCAGTAGTAGCGGGTCTCCAGGGTGTCCGGGTAGGCCCAGATGTCCGGGTTGTAGTCGGCCGCCAGCCCGGCGCACCGCTTCTCGGCGAAGTCCTGGACCTTCCGCGAGCCGGGGTACGCGCCCCCGGCGTACGTGACGATGCCGTACGCCTCCGCCTCGTGCGGCTCGTCGCAGGGCAGCAGGGCCAGGTCGTGCAGGGCGGTGGGCGAGTGCCGGTCGAAGCAGTCCCCCACCCGCAGGTCGTCGACATACGCCTCGGTCCGCTCGGTGACCTGGCCCAGGGCGTTCCGGTGCACGCCGCCCAGCCCGGGATGGGAGGCCACGTACGCCAGGCCGCCGACAGCGGCCACCACCGCCAGCACCATCCAGACGGCGGAGAGGACCAGCCCGGTGACGGCCAGTCCGCGACCCCGCTGGCTGCGGCGGCGGAGCTGCACCAGGGCGGCGATCCCGAACGCCGCCGAGACCGGGGCCAGACAGGTCAGCCCGAGCACCAGCGAGGCAATCGCGAACCCATTGGTCCCCTCCACCTGCTCCGGCGGGCGCCCGGGGAACGGCGGGTGCCCCCACGGCTGCGGCGAGCGCGGCCTCGGCACTCCCTCCGCGCCGGGCTTCGGCGGAGCCCACGGGTCGGGCGGCTCCGGGGTCGACGCTGCCTCGGTCGGCGGTAGGGACATCGGCTCCGGCCCTCGGTCTCGTTGGCGCACCCGTCGGCGGTCGACGGCCGCGCGACTCTACCGGACGCGGTGCGGTGACCGCATTCCCTTATGCCCTCCGGCCATTCCCGGGAATTGCCGACGCGGGATTTCCTGGCGCGACATCAGTTCGCCCCCCACGCATTTCCGCGAGTTTCACCCCGAATGAACCGGATCGTACGCGTCCCCACCGGTCCACCGGGCCGAATCGGCCGCCCGGATCAGGTGCGCTACGCTCCGCGCCATGAAGCGGCGGACGGTAGCCACCCTGATCCTCGCCGGACCGAGCGGCCTGGCCACCGTCACCGCCACCGGAGTCCGGGCGCTGTCCGGTGGGCTCTACGACTGCACCGGAGCCGACCGGGACCTCGCCCCGACCCTCGCCTCGCCGCCCATCCTCGGCGGCGGACCGGACGACGGGTTCGCCTGCGCCGGGCAGTCGTAGATCACCGCCGGCCGCGATGGAGCCGCCTGGTGCCGACGCGCCCTCCGGCCGCGCCCGCCCCGGGGTTCCGCTCCGCGAGCCGGGCACCCGGCTCAGCCTTCATTCACCGTTTGACTCCCGAGAGGAAAGCCATGGCAAGGAAGACCATCATCGTCTGCGACGTGACCGGCGAAGAGGGAGCCGAGACGGTTGAATTCGCCTGGGACGGCACCCGCTACACCATCGACCTTGCCGAAGGCGAGCGGAGGAAAATCGAGGAATTCCTCTCGCCCTACCTTGAGGCAGCCGAAGAGGTAGCCCCCGGCCACCGCCCCCTTCCCGTACAGCCCACCGGCCCCGACCCCGCCGCAGTGCGCAAGTGGGCTCAGGAGAACGGCATCGAGGTCGACGGCCGGGGCATCAGCGAGAAGGGCCGCATCCCCGCCGCCTTTGTCGACCTCTACGAGAAGGCCCAGCGGGAGTCCGCGGAGTCCTGACCACCCCCCGGCAGGGCGCGGGCGCCGCCCTCGGCAGAGATCACCGCCCGCGCCCTGCTGCGATCACGCAACCACCCTGGCCGACCGGCGCGGGGCCCGCCGACTCAGCCGACGCGGCCGACCCAGCCGACCCAGCCGACCCGGCCCACTCAGCCGACGCCATCCGAAGTCGCCGACGCGGCCCGCGCGAGCAACCCGTCGACAAACGCGCGGAGTCCCTCCGCATAGGTGTCCCGTACGGCCAGCGCGCGCCATCGCTTACTGACGGCGGCCAGGTGCGGCACCTGGGACGCGTCGAAGCTGTCGCGGAATACGGGGAGCTTCTCGTCGGTCAGCCGGCGGGCGGTATGGGCGCGGACGAGGATTTCGCCGACGGTGTAGTACCAGATGCTGCGGAACACGTGGACGGATTGTTCCGGCGTGCAACCGTGGTCGTCGGCTCCGGCGACGATGGCCTCGACCATCCAGAGCGCCGATTCGTCGAGGAGGCCGACGAAGCCGTCGGTGGTGAGGACCTCCGCCGCCCATGGCCAGTCCGCGAGCGCGTCGTGCATCGCGGTGGCGGCGGCGACGATGCGGTCCCTCGGGTCACGGGGGAGTTGCGGGCGCTGGAGCCGGCTGATGTGGTGCTCAAGCAACTGGACCAGCAGATCCTCCTTGTCCCGGATGTGGTGGTACAGGGTCGTCGCCCCGATGCCGAGCTCCGCGGCCAACCGGCGGATGGTCAGCTTCTCCCAGCCGTCCCGGTCGATGAGTCGGCGGGCCGCCGTGAGGATCTCCGCGCGGGAGGTCACGGGCGGGCGGCCGGTGCGGCCGTGGGAGGCGGGGGGTCGGGGCATTGCCCCATCATGCCGCCCCGCCGTACTCGGCCGCGTACCGCGAGCCGTAGGTCGTACGCCCACCCGCCGCGAGCCGCGAAGCGGCCGTGGGGGCGCCTCCTCCTTGTTCACAGCGGCCGCTCCGGGTGCTACTTTCGGAACATGTTCCAAAAGCCAGGCACTGGCATGACGGCGACAAGGACGGGGGCTGTGATGATGAGCAAGCCGGGTGTTTCGGGTGTACGGCCAGGGCTCACGCTCGCCGTGGTGGCCGTCGTGCAGTTCATGGTGTCGCTGGACGTCTCGGTCGTGAACGTGGGACTCCCCCAGATCGCCACCGGCCTGGGCTTCGGCGCCGCAAACCTGGCCTGGGTGATCCACGCCTACGCCCTGACCTTCGGCGGGCTGCTCCTGCTGGGCGGCAAGGCCGCCGACCGCTACGGCCGCAAACCGGTCCTGCTGCTCGGACTCGGCCTGTTCGGCCTGGCCTCCCTCGGCGGCGGCCTCGCCCAGGAGCCCGGCCAACTCGTCGCCGCCCGGACCGTACAGGGCATCGGCGCCGCCGCACTGGCCCCGGCCGCGCTGGCACTGCTGACCGCGACGTTCCCCACGGGCAGGGCCCGCGTCCGGGCCTTCGGCGTGTGGAGCGCGACAAACGCTGCCGGAGGTGCCTTCGGTGTCGTGATAGGCGGTGTGCTCACCCAGTACGCGAGCTGGCGCTGGGTCATGTTGGTGAACGTGCCGATGGCCGCCTGCGCGCTGGCCCTGGCCTGGCGCGGGGTCGCCGCCGCCCCGCCGACCGCTCGCGGCAGCCGTCCCGACGTGCTCGGCGCCGTCCTGGCCACTGCGGGCATGACCCTGCTGGTGTTCGGCGTCGTCCGCACCGACCGGTACGCATGGACCTCGCCCGTCACCCTGACGACGCTGGCGGTCGCCGTCGCGCTACTGGCCGCGTTCCTCCACACCGAGCGGACCACCGCCCGCGAACCGCTGATCCGGCTCGGCCTGTTCGCCAACCGCTCGGTGGCCGGCGCCAACGCGTTCAACCTCCTGGTCGGAGCGGCCATGACCCCGGCCTTCTACTTCACCTCCCTCTACCTCCAGGAGATCCTCGGGAAGGGGCCCGCGCTGACCGGGGTCATGTTCCTGCCCTTCACCTTCGGGCTGATCGCCGGCTCGGTAGCCGCCGTCAAACTCGGCTACCGCCTCCCTCCCCGCACCCTTCTGATCGTCGGAGGACTGCTCACCGCGGTCGGGCTCGCCTGGTTCGGCCTGATCAGCACGGACGGCGCCTTCACCACCGACGTCCTCGGCCCCTCGATCGTCGCCAGCATCGGCTTCGGGCTCTGCCTCGGCCCGGTCGTCTCCATCGCGACCGGCGGCGTCGCGCCCCACGAGACCGGAACCGCCTCCGGCCTGCTCAACAGCTCACGCCAGATCGGCGCCTCCCTCGGCCTCGCCGCCCTCGGCACCGCGGCCCACCACCGCACCGGCCGCACCCCCACACTCGACGCCCTCAACGACGGCTACGCACTCGGCCTCACCCTCGGCGCCGCCCTCCTGGCCGCCGCCATCCTCATCGCCCTCACCGTCCTGCGCCGGACCAGCCCGCCGAAACACGCCGAGCAGACGCAAGACCGCAACCTGCTCACCACCCACGACTGACCGGAGCCCGGACCGGCGGAACCAGCCTTTCCCTCCCCACCTATGGACATCAACCGGCACCGCCTCGCCTGAAGGATGGCGAGGCGGTCAGGCCGGTGGGCCCGCTACTCTCCTGGGTGAGCAGGCACCGAATCGTGGGGAAACCGGATGGACGACGAACCACTGTCGGAATGGGCGGAGCGGCGTGACGCGAAAATCGGGCGACTTCGCGCTGTCCCCCTTGTCTCCGGCGACGGCCCCCAGGGCTCACATCTGAACCCGGACGCGCCCCGCGCCATCCAGCGATGGAACGGGCACGCCTGGGAGCCCCACGGGTTTGCGTCGAATCTCGCCGAGGCGAAACGCATCCTGTACCCCCAGGCCAGTGAGCCCCCCGCCTCGGTGCCGGCCCCCGAGCCCAGGCCGCTCGGCGCCGGTACCGGCAGGCACCGCAAACCCCAGGCGCCTGAGCCGGGACAGCGCTGACACCCAGATCGCTCCACCGTTTACTCACCTGCACACTTGCCGAACCACCTAGCGTGCAGTAACGCATCGCCCATACGTTGAAACGGAATGCCTGCGGGCCGATCCTGACCTGCGGCGGAGCACCACCCAGAGCGCTGACCAGCACATTCACCGTTTGTTTGCGTTGGCCGCCGACGGGCGTCTACGAGCATCCTGCGGACTGTTTGCGGACTGGCGGGTACTCCACCGGTCGGGAAACGCATGGCACCGCGACCGGCTCGTCAATGAGACTGTGCTGGTGAGCCGGACAAAGGGAATCACACCGCCACGAGCCGGACGCGATCGCCGCATAGCTTGACCATGTCGTCGATGTCGGAGGTCAACATGACCACGGGGCGGTGCTGCCGCAACGCAGCCTCGGCGACCGCGGCATCGATCGCATACTTGTGCCCGTGCAATCCGGCATCCATCAGCAGCTTCGAGGCCGCCCTCGCCTCCTCGTCGCCCACCGGGACTACGCGCAGTCCGGAGAGCACCCAGTTCAGGCGGGACCTGTTCGTACGGACATGGACGACCTCGATGATGGTGAGCGCACTGATCACGACCTCCATGCCTCGCGAGCGCGCCTCAGCAACCAGAGCCACCACCTGCTCGTCGTCGGCGAGGAGCTTCGAGAGCCCTTCGCTGTCGAGGACCAGCGTCCCCTCGTGGCTCAGCCTGCGGCGGGCCACTCGGCCTCCTCGGCGAACACCTCGTCGAAGACCTGCCGCGCCCGCTGACGAGCCTGCTCGGAGACCGGCCCCTTGCGGTTCTCGTAGTCCGCCAGGTACTCGTCCAACACCTGGCCGCGCAGCTCACGCTCGACCGCCGCGGCGATGAACGCAGAGAACTCCCGCTTTCCCACCCGCGCACGGATCGCCTCCGCGGTCCCCTCCGGAAGCGACAGGCTCACCCGTGTCGCCGGCCCTTCTCCGATGCTGTACGTCGTCTCAGCCATGACCCGAGTGTGTCAAACGAGTAGGAAAAGCGCTACGGCCCCCGCCTCCGCCACCCATGCGGGAGCCACCCGGGAAAGGCCGGGTAAGAGCCGCCCACCCCCCTCTCGTCGCGCACCGCACAGTCCGCGACTCAGCACGGAAGCCGGCCACCGTCCCGGCACAATCTCGGCACGGTAGGGATGACCAGGGATGATGACAGGCGAAGACCAGGCAGGTTTCCCAGCGCCACCCCAACACGGGAAACAGCCAAGGGCCCGACCCCGAAAGGTCGGACCCCTCCTGACCTGCATGTGTGCCAGATCAGCGACGTGGCGATGCAGCGCCCGCTACACGTTGAAGCGGAATTCCACCACGTCGCCGTCCTGCATGATGTACTCCTTGCCCTCCATGCGGGCCTTGCCCTTGGCGCGGGCCTCGGGGATGGAGCCGCACTCGACCAGGTCGTCGAAGGAGACGATCTCGGCCTTGATGAAGCCCTTCTGGAAGTCGGTGTGGATGACTCCGGCGGCCTCGGGGGCGGTGGCGCCCTTCTTGATGGTCCAGGCGCGGGCCTCCTTGGGGCCGGCGGTGAGGTAGGTCTGGAGGCCCAGGGTGCGGAAGCCGACGTGGGCGAGGGTGGAGAGGCCGGGCTCTTCCTGGCCCATGGACTGGAGGAGTTCCAGGGCCTCGTCGTCGTCCAGCTCGATCAGCTCGGACTCGATCTTGGCGTTGAGGAAGATGGCCTCGGCCGGGGCGACCAGGGCACGCAGGCCGTCCTTGAAGTCCTCGTCGACCAGTTCGTCCTCGTCCACGTTGAAGACGTAGAGGAAGGGCTTGGCGGTGAGCAGGTGCAGCTCGCGCAGCGGCTCGCGGTCCAGGCCGGCGTGGAAGACGGTCTCGCCGGACTCCAGCACCTTCTGGGCCTGCTCGACGGCGGCGGCGGTGGCGGCCGTCTCCTTCTTGAGGCGGGCTTCCTTCTGGAGCCTCGGCAGCGCCTTCTCGATGGTCTGGAGGTCGGCCAGGATCAGCTCGGTGTGGATGGTCTCGATGTCGTCCTTGGGCGAGACCTTGCCGTCGACATGGACCACGTCCGGGTCGTTGAAGGCCCGGATGACCTGGCAGATGGCGTCCGACTCGCGGATGTTCGCCAGGAACTTGTTGCCCAGGCCCTGCCCCTCGGAGGCGCCGCGGACGATACCGGCGATGTCCACGAAGTCCACGGTCGCCGGGAGCTTGCGCTGCGAGCCGAAGATCTCGGCGAGCTTGTCCAGGCGCGGGTCGGGGACGCCGACCACGCCGACGTTGGGCTCGATGGTGGCGAACGGGTAGTTGGCCGCCAGCACGTCGTTCTTGGTCAGGGCGTTGAACAGGGTCGACTTGCCGACGTTCGGCAGGCCGACGATTCCGATCGTGAGCGACACGTGGCGACTTCCCGTAGAGGAGGCTGGGGATGGGTTCGGCCCATGGAGGGCCGATCCACAAGTCTACGGGTCACCGCCCGCGCCCCGGCGACGGTGCTGCGGGGTCGCATCCGGCCCGGCTCCGCGCCACGCCGGGCGTCCGGGTGACACGCCGGTCTGTAGCGTGTCTGTGACAGAGCGTGGCGTTCATCGGACCGTACGTTGGTCGGGTGGAGCAGCAACGCACGCAGACTCAGCCACCCCGGCCACGGAGCCGGACACTCGACGGGCCCGCTTCCCGGGCCTCCGTACCCGGGCCGACGCGCCCCCCGGAGCCCGTGGGCCCGAGGCGGCTGCGGCTGCCCCGGGCCAGGCCGCAGGTGGACGGCGGAGGCTGCCCCGGGCGTGGGCGTGGACGCGGGCGGAACGGCCGGAACACGCGCAGCGGGCGCGGCGGGGCCGGGCCGAGGCGGCGGTTGACGGCGGTGGGTACCGGGGTGGTGGCGCTGGCCGTCACGCTGCTGGGAGCGCTGGCGGACAGTCTGCTGCTGGGCGGCCCCGGGGTGCTGTTCGGCATGGTGTACGTCGCCGTCTGCTTCCAGTTGGCGGTGCGGGTGCGACCGGCCGACCTGCCGGCCGCACCCATCGCCGGGCCGATCGCCTTCGCGCTGGCGCTGCTGCTGCTCGGGCCGACCTCGGGCGCCGGGTTCGGCGGCCATGTGATGGGCCTGACCGGGGGGCTGGCGACGCAGGCCGGGTGGCTCTTCGCCGGGACCGGCGTGGCCGCCGCGATCGTGGTCGCCCGGGCGGTGGCCATCCGGCGGTCCCGTACCCGCTGACTGGTCGCCGCACGGCATCAGCCCAGCGCAGCTTCAGCCCAGCACAGCGTCAGCCCAGCTTGGCGGCGGCCATCGCGGCGCCCACGATCCCGGCGTCGTTCTGCAACCGCGCCGGGACGATCTCGGCCCGGCGCCGCTTCAGCAGCGGCAGGAACTTCTCGGGCTTGCGGCTCACCCCGCCGCCGATGATGACCAGGTGCGGGGAGAAGAGCATCTCCACATGGGCGAGGTAGGCGTCGACCCGCCGGGCCCACTTGGACCAGCTGAGGTCGTGCCGGTCGCGGGCTGCGGCGGAGGCGCGCTTCTCGGCGTCCTTGCCGTCGAGTTCCAGGTGGCCCAGTTCGGTGTTGGGCACGAGGGTGCCGTCCACGAAGAGGGCGCTGCCGATGCCGGTGCCGAAGGTGAGGGTGATCACCACTCCGTCCCGGTCGCGCCCGGCGCCGTACGCCATCTCGGCCATCCCGGCGGCGTCCGCGTCATTGAGCAGGGCCACCGGTCGGCCGAGCGCCTGCTCGAAGTGGTCCACGGCGTCCAGGCCGACCCAGCCGGCGGCGACATTGGCGGCGGTGAGGGTGTGGCCGTCGACCACCACGCCGGGGAAGGTGATGCCGACCGGGCCCGGCTGCCCGAAGTGCTCGACGACCCGGCAGACCGTGTCCACCACGGCCGACGGCGCGGCGGGGTGCGGGGTGAACAGCTTCAGCCGCTCCTCCGCGAGTGCGCCCCGCTCCAGGTCGACCGGCGCACCCTTGATGCCGGAGCCGCCGATGTCCACACCGAATGACCTCACGAGCGCCTTCTCCTCGGCTCTGGGCGGAATGCGGAAGTGTGCCGCCCCGCTTCCGGGCTGATACCCGGGGCGGGGCGGCGGAGACCACTGCCCCGCTATGCCTGGTCGACCTTGCCTGCGGCCTCTGCGCGCAGGTCCCGGCGCAGCTCCTTGGGGAGCGAGAACTGGAGGTGCTCCTCCACCGAGCGGACGGTCTGCACATCGTCGTAGCCGCGCGCGGCAAGCCACTCCAGCACGCCCTGGACCAGGACCTCCGGCACCGAGGCGCCGCTGGTGACGCCGACGGTGGCGACGCCGTCCAGCCAGGACTCGTCGATCTCGTCGGCGAAGTCCACCAGGTGGGCGGCGCGGGCGCCGTACTCCAGGCCGACCTCGACCAGGCGGACCGAGTTGGAGGAGTTCCCGGAGCCGACCACGATCAGCAGGTCGGTCTCGGGGGCGATCTGCTTCACCACCACCTGGCGGTTCTGGGTGGCGTAGCAGATGTCGTCGCTGGGCGGGCTGACCAGGGCGGGGAAGCGCTCCTGGAGCCGGCCGACGGTGGCCATGGTCTCGTCCACCGAGAGGGTGGTCTGGGAGAGCCAGACGACCTTGGACTCGTCGCGGACCTGTACGGCGGCGACGTCCTCGGGCCCGTCCACCAGGTGGATCCGCTCGGGGGCCTCGCCCATGGTGCCGACGACCTCCTCATGGCCCTCATGGCCGATCAGCAGGATGTCGTAGTCCTCGTCGGCGAAGCGCACGGCCTCCTTGTGGACCTTGGTGACCAGCGGGCAGGTGGCGTCGATGGTGGCGAGCCTGCCGCGCTGGGCCTCGTCGTGCACGGCGGGGGCGACGCCGTGTGCGGAGAAGACCACGATGGAGCCCTCGGGCACCTCCTCCGTCTCGTCGACGAAGATCGCGCCCTTCTTCTCCAGGGTCTGCACGACGTACTTGTTGTGGACGATCTGCTTGCGGACGTAGATCGGCGCCCCGTACTGCTCCAGGGCCTTCTCCACGGCGATGACGGCGCGGTCGACACCGGCGCAGTAGCCACGGGGGGCGGCGAGCAGGACGCGGCGCTGGGCAGTTGCAGACATGGGTCCATCGTACGGGCCCGGGTCCGGCCCGTCCGGCGGCCTCCGGCCTCCCTCACCCGCCCGGGACGGGGACCGCTCGCGGGCGGGGGCCGGTTGTCGGAGGGCGCCGCTAGGCTCGGCGCATGGGTCTTGACACCTCTGCGGACGCGCCGATCCCGGTCGGCAAGGTCTCCACGCTGATCGGCGGCTGGATCGACCGGCTGGGCGCGGTCTGGGTGGAGGGCCAGATCACCCAGCTGAGCAGGCGTCCCGGGGCCGGGGTGGTCTTTATGACGCTGCGTGACCCGTCGGAGGACGTCTCCCTCACGGTCACCTGCTTCCGCAGTGTCTTCGACCCGGTCGCCGAGGTGGTCGCCGAGGGCGCGCGGGTGGTGGTGCACGCCAAGCCGGAGTGGTACGCGGCGCGCGGCACCCTGTCGCTGCGCGCCGCCGAGATCCGCCCGGTGGGGCTGGGCGAGCTGCTGGCCAGGCTGGAGCAGCTGAAGCGGCGGCTGGCCGGGGAGGGGCTGTTCGCGGCCGACCGCAAGCGGGCGCTGCCGTTCCTGCCGCAGTGCGTCGGCCTGGTGACCGGCCGCGCCTCGGCGGCCGAGCGCGATGTGCTCCAGAACGCGCGGCACCGCTGGCCGGCGGTCCGGTTCGAGGTGCGCAATGTGGCGGTGCAGGGGGTGACCGCCGTCGCCCAGGTGGTGGCGGCCGTGCGGGAGCTGGACGAGCACCCCGAGGTGGACGTGATCATCGTGGCCCGGGGCGGCGGCAGCGTGGAGGATCTGCTGCCCTTCTCCGACGAGCAGCTGGTCCGTACGGTGGCTGCGGCGCGGACCCCGGTGGTGAGCGCCATCGGCCATGAGCCGGACCAGCCGCTGCTGGACTTCGTGGCGGACCTGCGGGCCTCCACCCCGACCGATGCGGCCAAACGGGTGGTTCCGGACGTCGGCGAGGAGCTGGCCCGGGTGACCCAGCTGCGGGACCGGGCCCGGCACGCGGTGCGGGGCCGGGTGGAGCGCGAGCTGGCGGGCCTGGCGGCCACGCTGAGCCGCCCGGTGCTGGCGGCGCCCCGGCGGATGGTGGACGACCGGGCGGCCGAGCTGGACGCGCTGCTGGAGCGTTCCCGGCGGTGCCTGGGCCACCAGCTGGACCGGGCCTCCTCCGACCTGGGGCACACCCTGGCCCGGGTGGTGGCGCTCTCCCCCGCCGCGACGCTGCAACGCGGCTATGCGGTGCTGCAGCGGGCGGACGGGGCGGTGGTGCGCAGCGCGGCCGAGGTGGCGGCGGGGGACGAGCTGCGTGCCCGGGTCGCCGAGGGCGGCTTCACGGTGACGGTCGCCGACCAGGAGTGAGCCGACCAGGGTTGCGCTGACCCGGCCCGGGCGCGGGTCACTGCGGGTGGCGGGGCCTGAAGCCGAGGCGCCGGTAGAGGGGTTCGGCCTCGGCGGTGGCGTGCAGGTCGACCCGGGTGACGCCGTGTGCGTCGAACCAGCCGAGCAGCGCCTCGGTACAGGCCCGGACGTGGCCCCGGCGGCGCTGCGTGGGGTCGGTGCAGACGTTGAGGACGAAGCCGAAGAGTGCCAGGGCGGCGAGCGGGGCAGCGGCGGCTGCCGGGCGCGGCACTGGCCGGCGGCCGCGCCCTGCGCCAGCCGGTTTGGCGTGCCGTTCTGTCGGCGGCGCCCCCTACGCTGGCAGGCATGGCGAACGAGGAGACCCGCGACAGCGGCGCGGACGGCGCGGGCGTGGACGATGCGCTGGGTTATGAGCAGGCACGCGATGCACTGCTGGAGGTGGTGCGGCGGCTGGAGGCCGGCGGCACCTCGCTGGAGGAGTCGCTGGCGCTCTGGGAGCGCGGCGAGCAGTTGGCGAAGGTCTGCCGGCGGTGGCTGGACGGCGCCCGGCAGCGGCTGGACGCGGCGCTGGCCGCAGAGGAGGGTCCGGGCGGCGCGGTGCGGTGAGGAAGGACGTGAGGCAGGTCACCTTCCTCCCGGGAAGCGGTTGAACATTCACCTACGTTGCATCCGGAGGGCGGCGCTCCGGCCGCCCTGCCCTCCGAACCAAGACGAGGCTGGATCAACTGATGACCACTGCCGACAACGTGCTGGCCCTCGACGCCGCCGCCCAGGACCTGCTCTTCCGCGAGGCCCGCACCGCCAACACCTTCTCCGACGAGCCCGTCACCGACGAGCAGCTGCGCGCCATCTACGACCTGGTCAAGTACGCGCCGACCGCCTTCAACCAGCAGCCGCTGCGCATTGTGCTGGTGCGCTCGGCCGAGGCCCGCGAGCGCCTGGTCACCCACATGATGGACGGCAACAAGGAGAAGACCGGCAGCGCCCCGCTGGTCGCCATCCTGGCCGCCGACCACGAGTTCCACGAGGAGCTGCCGAAGCTGCTGCCGCACTTCCCGCAGGCCAAGGACCTCTTCTTCAGCGAGCGTCCGGTGCGCGAGCAGACCGGTACCTTCAACGCCTCCCTCCAGGTCGGCTACTTCATCCTGGGCGTCCGCGCGGCCGGTCTGGCCGCCGGCCCGATGACCGGCTATGACGCCGCGGGCATCAACAAGGAGTTCTTCGCCGACGGCGACCACACCGTGCTCGCCGTGGTGAACATCGGCAAGCCGGGCGAGAACGCCTGGTTCCCGCGTTCCCCGCGCCTGGAGTACGACGAGGTCGTCACCACCGTCTGATCCGGGCACACCCCGGGCACACCCCTGGCACGCCGAAGGGCCCTGCTCCTCCCGGTCGGGAGGAGCAGGGCCCTTCGACTGCCCGGTCGATCGGCTCTGCGGTCGGCCGCTATCCGTGCAGCGCCTGTGCCAGCTGCGCCAGCTCCCGGTAGGACGCGCTGCCGGTGACCACGGTGGTGGCGCCGCCCGACTCCCGCACCAGCGCGCGGTAGGGCTCGCCCTGGTAGCGGTCCCAGTCCTCGCCGCCCACCGAGGCGGAGCCGTCCGGCTTGCCGCCCTTGACCTGCGCCCGCAGCACGCCGTCGGCGGAGTCGTCGCTCTGCTCGACCGCCGCATAGCTGCCGGACGGGGTGACGAAGCCCAGGTGCCAGGTGGCGTGCCCGCCGTCGTCGGCGCTGTAGCGCACCGAGGTCGCCCGCCACTGCGCGGGAAGGCCCTGCGGCGCCAGTACGGGGTAGGGAGCCGCCCGGCGCGCGGTCGCCAGCTCGACCGTGTACGGCACCGTCCGGACCGGGTCGCCCTCCGAGTGCGGGATGAAGATGTACACCACCGCGGCCACGCCGCCGACCACCAGCAGCGACAGGATCATGTCCCGTACCGTCTGCCGGCCCCTCTGCGTCTTCGTATCGCTCGCCACGCCCCCATGGTGACCCATACCGGCTCGGCCGCCCGCACCCGGGGTGCCCGGCCCGCCCCGCCCCGCCCCGGCGGCCCCAGTGGTCCCGGCATTCGCACAGCCCACCCGGGTAACGGCACCACAGACGCCCCTACGGTGCACGGATACGATCACATCACCCTCATATCCGGCCGTCGCGTACGAGAGAGGTATCGCCGATGACCGCCCAGAACCACCACAATCTCCCTGCTCCCCTGGAGGTCGCCCCCGAGGCACCCGACCGCAACCTGGCCCTGGAGCTCGTCCGCGTCACCGAAGCCGCCGCCATGGCCGCCGGCCGGTGGGTCGGCCGAGGCGACAAGAACGGCGCCGACGGCGCGGCCGTCAAGGCCATGCGCACCCTCGTCCACACCGTCTCGATGAACGGCGTCGTCGTCATCGGCGAGGGGGAGAAGGACGAGGCTCCGATGCTCTACAACGGCGAGCGGGTGGGTGACGGGACCGGCGCGGAGTGCGACGTGGCGGTGGACCCGGTCGACGGCACCACCCTCACCGCCAAGGGCATGGGCAACGCGGTCTCGGTGCTCGCCGTGGCCGATCGCGGCACCATGTTCGACCCCAGCGCGGTCTTCTACATGGACAAGCTGGTGGCCGGACCGGAGGCCGCCGAGTTCGTCGACATCACCGCGCCCCCGGCGGTCAACATCCGCCGGGTCGCCAAGGCCAAGGGCAGCGCGGTGGAGGACGTCACCGTGGTCATCCTGGACCGGCCGCGCCACGACGGCCTGGTCAAGGAGGTGCGCGAGGCGGGCGCCCGGATCAAGTTCATCTCGGACGGCGATGTGGCCGGCGCCATCATGGCCGCCCGCGAGAACACCGGCGTGGACCTGCTGCTCGGCATCGGCGGCACCCCGGAGGGCATCATCGCGGCCTGCGCCATGAAGTGCATGGGCGGCGTCATCCAGGGCCGGCTCTGGCCCAAGGACGACCAGGAGCGGCAGAAGGCGCTGGACGCCGGGCACGACCTGGACCGGGTGCTCTCCACCGACGACCTGGTCGGCGGCGACAACGTCTTCTTCGTGGCGACCGGCATCACCGACGGCGAGCTGCTGCGCGGGGTGCGCTACCGGGCCGAGACCGCCACCACCAGCTCGCTGGTGATGCGCTCCAAGAGCGGCACCATCCGCGAGATCAACTCCACCCACAAGCTGTCCAAGCTGCGGGCCTACAGCGCGATCGACTTCGACCGCGCCCGGTGAGCGGCGGCCGGGCAGCCCGGCGGCAGTGAGCGGCGGGGCCTCGGAGCAGTCACTTCCGGGGCCCCGCCGCTTCGGGTCTGCCGTCGTCCTTACCGCCTCTGCCGGTCACCCGGCGGCCGCGATGCGCCCGCGCGAGACGCGCTGCACATCGGCGCGCAGCTCGACCTCGCGGCGCCTGCGGCGGGCCAGCACCACCCGGCGCTCGGCGGCGGTCAGCCCGCCCCACACACCGTAGGGCTCCGGCTGGGCGAGGGCGTGCTCGCGGCACTCCAGCAGCACCGGGCAGCGGGCGCAGACCCGCTTGGCCGCCTCCTCGCGGGCCAGCCGGGCCGCGGTGGGCTCCTTGGAGGGGGCGAAGAAGAGGCCGGCCTCGTCCCGGCGGCAGGCGGCGCCGGAGTGCCAGGGGGAGTCGTCGCCGGCTCCGTGCTGTCCGTTCTGCTGTCCGTACTGGCTCGGGCTGAACTGCCCCGGAACGCTCTGGTCGGTGGCGCTCTTGGTGGACTCGATCGGGTGCAGCACGGCGTACTCCTGACGACGGCTCGGCGGGGGGATCGTGTCAGTGCGCGGCCGGGCGTACACGCTCCGCAGTTTCCCCTGGCCGACTCACAGCCCCTGCGGAACCCCGCGGCCGCACAACAGACGATGTGGAGAGGGAACTACCCGGACCCCTGGCGATTCATGCACACCGCACGCAGTTGCCGCCCAACTCGTTGCACCGGATGTCAAGTAGGCGGGCCCGGCGTGACGAGTCGTGTGCATGTGGCACATGCGCCCGGAACGCGCCTCCCGTACGCCCCTCCCCCGATCGACCCCGGCACCACCCCGACCCGACCCCGGCACGACCCGAGCCCGACCTCGGCACCACCCTGGCCGGGCTAGAAGTCGAGCTGCTTGCGAACCCACTCCTTGAGCAGCTTCCCCCGCTTCGGCCGGGCCTCGCAGCCGCCGAAGACCGCCGCGCCGCGCACCCGCACCACCGGCGCATACGGGTCGTCCGCCGTCTGCTCACGCACATCGAACCCGCCGAAGATGCCGACCCCGGTGCCGTGCAGCGAGACGTTCTCCGGCACCTTGACGGTCACCCCGCCGAAGACGGCGGTGACGTCGATCAGCACCTCGGGCGACTCGAAGACGGCGTCGGTGAGGTCGATGTCTACCCCGCCGAAGACGGCGACAGCCCTGATCCGGGACCCCACCCGCCAGCGGCCCTTGCGGGTGGAGCCGCCGAAGACCGCCACGGCGTTCGGCGAGTAGTCCCGCGCCGGGGGCAGCGGCGGTCCCGCGGGGGCGGGCGCCGGCGCGGGCTTGGGGGCGGCGGAGGGGCGGTGCGCGGGCAGGTCGCGGGTGAGCGGCTCCAGCTCACCGAGCGTCTTCGCTCCATAGGCCGCCTCGATCCGCTCGGCGTGCTCGTTCACATCGAGCCGGCCTTCGGCGAAGGCGTCCCGCAGGATGTCCGCGACCCGCTCGCGGTCGGCGTCGGAGGCGCGCAGCGCCGGTTCGGCGGCGGCCGGCTTGGTCATCGGCACGGGCGGCGGGGTGCGCTGGGCACCGCCTCCCCGCTTGTCGAAGTCGGGCAGGGAGGGCGGGTCCTGGGCAGGCGAGTTGTCCACGGGCCCAGGGTAGTCAGCGGGGCACGTGCCGAACAGCCGCCCGTACGCCCGGGGGTGACCCCTGTCACGCAGGCCCACCTGGCCCGGGCCCCCGGCCGGCGGCCCTCTAACCTGGAAGGCGCTTCGTCGATGTCGCCGGACAGACCGCAGTCAGTGAGGACCACCCGCCGATGGCCGCCATGCCAGAGTTCGCCTACTCCGACCTTCTCCCGCTGGGTGCCGACACCACCCCGTACCGCCTGATCACCACCGAGGGCGTCTCCACCTTCGAGGCGGGCGGCCGCCGCTTCCTCCAGGTCGAGCCCGAGGCGCTGCGCCGGCTCACCGCCGAGGCGATGCACGACATCTCGCACTATCTGCGCCCGGCGCACCTCGCCCAGCTGCGCCGCATCCTGGACGACCCGGAGGCCAGCGCCAACGACCGCTTTGTGGCGTTGGACCTGCTGAAGAACGCCAACATCTCGGCCGGCGGCGTGCTCCCGATGTGCCAGGACACCGGCACCGCGATCGTGATGGGCAAGCGCGGCCAGCAGGTGCTGACCGCCGGCGGCGACGAGGAGGCGCTGTCGCGCGGCGTGTACGACGCGTACACCAGGCTCAATCTTCGCTACTCCCAGATGGCCCCGCTGACCATGTGGGACGAGCGGAACACCGGCTCCAACCTGCCGGCCCAGATCGAGCTGTACGCGACCGACGGGGACGCCTACAAGTTCCTCTTCATGGCCAAGGGCGGCGGCAGCGCCAACAAGTCGTTCCTGTACCAGGAGACCAAGGCCGTCCTCAATGAGAAGCGGATGATGTCCTTCCTGGAGGAGAAGATCCGCGCCCTGGGCACCGCCGCCTGCCCGCCGTACCACCTGGCGATCGTGGTCGGCGGCACCAGCGCCGAGTTCGCGCTGAAGACCGCCAAGTACGCCTCCGCGCACTACCTGGACACCCTGCCCGCCGAGGGCTCGCCGACCGGCCACGGCTTCCGCGACCTGGAACTGGAGCAGAAGGTCCATGAGCTGACCCAGCGGATCGGCATCGGCGCGCAGTTCGGCGGCAAGTACTTCTGCCACGATGTGCGGGTGGTCCGGCTGCCCCGGCACGGCGCCTCCTGCCCGGTCGCCATCGCCGTCTCCTGCTCGGCCGACCGGCAGGCGCTGGGCAAGGTCACCGCCGAGGGCGTCTTCCTGGAGCAGTTGGAGACCGACCCGGCCAAATACCTGCCGGACACCACCGACGAGCACCTGGACGACGCCGTGGTGCGGATCGACCTCAACCGGCCGATGACCGAGGTCCGCGCCGAGCTGTCCAAGTACCCGGTGAAGACCCGCCTCTCACTGACCGGCACCCTGGTAGTGGCCCGCGACATCGCGCACGCCAAGATCAAGGAGCGGCTGGACGCGGGCGAGGGCATGCCGCAGTACCTGCGGGACCACCCGGTGTACTACGCGGGCCCGGCCAAGACCCCCGAGGGCTATGCCTCCGGCTCCTTCGGCCCGACCACGGCGGGGCGGATGGACTCCTATGTGGAGCAGTTCCAGGCGGCCGGCGGCTCCTTGGTGATGCTGGCCAAGGGCAACCGCTCCCAGCAGGTCACCGACGCCTGCGGCAAGCACGGCGGCTTCTACCTGGGCTCGATCGGCGGCCCGGCCGCGCGCCTCGCGCAGGACTGCATCAGGAAGGTCGAGGTGCTGGAGTACGCCGAACTCGGCATGGAGGCGGTCTGGCGGATCGAGGTGGAGGACTTCCCGGCGTTCATCGTGGTGGACGACAAGGGCAATGACTTCTTCACCTCGCTGGCGCCCAGCGAGACCTTCATCGGCTCCATCCCGGTCCGCCCGGCCGGCTGAGCGACCCGGGCACGGCTACACGCGGCAGGGCTCCGCACCGGTGGACCGGTGCGGGGCCCTCTGCGCGCTGCCGTGCGTCAGTCAGCGGCGGCCCTTGCCCGCCGTCCGCTGCGGGGGCAGCGGGGCGGCCGTCGGGCCGTGCCGGGCCCGGCGGGTGGCGGTCATCTGCCGGATCAGCTGGTGGAAGGAGATCACCGCCGTGATCGGCGGCAGTCCGGCCACGATCACATCGGAGAGGGTCGCGGACGCCGAGGCCACGCAGAGCACGGCGGCCATGCCGGAGAAGACGCCCAGCACCACCCAGGAGTGGGTGATCCGGCGCCGGTCCAGGGCGGCCCGCAGGATGGAGAGCGAGGCCACGAACCACGGTCCGTAGATGATCACCGGCCAGAGCTGGGCGAGGCCGCTGCCGACGTGCGCGGAGGCCAGCCGTTGCAGCGGATCGTAGGAGAAGATCCAGCCCAGCAGGGAGACCGCGGTCACCGTGAAGGTGGTCAGCACCCCGAAGACCGAGCTGGTGAGCTGCGGCCAGGCGGCCAGCTGCGGTCGCGGCCGGCGGCGGCGGTGCGGCACCGGCCGGCGGGCGCGCGGCAGGTCGAAGCCGGCGGAGGACGGGTCGCCGTCCTGCTCGGCGGACCGCTGCGGCGGGAGGTAGCCGCCGACCGACGGGGCGTGCCCGGCGTCCAGCAGGTCGGCGATGGGGGTGTAGGAGGGCGGCACGTCCAGCAGCGGCTCACCCAGGTACCAGCCGCTCTGCTGGTAGGTGGTGCCCTGCGGGTCGGCGAAGCCCTCGTGGCCGAGCCCCCCGTAGGGGAGGTAGGTCTCCCTGGTGTCATACATGGCGTCTCCGCTCCCCTCCTGCGGTCCGCATCACCCGCCGGCCCGTACGGTCCGGGCGCCGAACCGCCGGGCGAAGTCGGCCTCGATCTGCCGGATCAGCCGCGCGAAGTCCGCGACCAGCCGGGAGCAGTACTCCAGGCGCACCTGCTCGCCGGCGCGTTCCAGATAGGCCACCGCCCCGCCGTCCTGGCCGTCCTGGCCGACCGGGTCATCCGGGCCGCCCGGACCGTCGGGAGCGCCCGTTCCGTCCGGTCCGCTCCCGGGCGGCGGCACAAAGAGCCACTCCCCCAGGCGGGCGCAGTCCGTGTCATGGTGCGCCGCCGTGCCGTCCGGCGGTGCGGCGATGAGATGTCGAGAGGTCACGTGTCCCCAACGACACCCCGCCGCCGTCGGCATGTGCGGCATTCGGGGGTCCTTAGATATGCCGATCGATCCCTATGGCCTAACGCGCCGCGCATCCGCCCTGCTGGGGCCGGGACCGGGGAACAGAAGCGTCGTCAACGGACGCTTGGGCAGGAGAGACCGAGAGAGGGAGGCGCGGCGATGACCGGCAGCGAGGGCGGGTACCGGATCGAGCACGACTCGATGGGTGAGGTACGGGTGCCCGCGACCGCGAAGTGGCGGGCGCAGACCGAGCGGGCGGTGGCGAACTTCCCGATCTCCGGTCAGCGGCTGGAGCGGGCGCATATCGCGGCGCTGGCCCGGATCAAGGCGGCGGCGGCCAAGGTCAACGCGGAGCTGGGCGTACTGGACGGGGAGACGGCCGAGGCGATCCGGCAGGCGGCCGGCGAGGTGGCGGAGGGCCGCTGGGACGACCACTTCCCGATCGACGTCTTCCAGACCGGTTCCGGCACCTCCTCGAATATGAACGCCAACGAGGTGATCGCCACCCTGGCGAGCGAGCGGCTGGGGCGGCCCGTCCACCCCAATGACCAGGTCAACGCCAGCCAGTCGTCCAATGACGTCTTCCCCTCCTCGATCCACATCGCGGCCACCGCCTCGGTGACCGGCGATCTCATCCCGGCGCTGGAGCGGCTGGCGGCGGCGTTGGAGCGCAAGGCGGTGGAGTTCGCCGGGGTGGTGAAGTCCGGCCGGACGCATCTGATGGACGCCACCCCGGTCACCCTGGGCCAGGAGTTCGGCGGCTATGCCGCGCAGGTGCGGTACGGGGTGGAGCGGCTGCTGGCCTCGCTGCCCCGGGTCGCCGAACTGCCGCTGGGCGGCACGGCGGTGGGCACCGGGATCAACACCCCGCCCGGGTTCGCCGCCGCGGTGATCGCGGAGCTGGCGCGGACGACCGGGCTGCCGCTGACCGAGGCCCGGGACCACTTCGAGGCGCAGGGCGCCCGGGACGGACTGGTGGAGCTGAGCGGCCAGTTGCGCACCGTCGCGGTCGGCTTCACCAAGATCGCCAACGATCTGCGCTGGATGGGCTCCGGCCCGCGCACCGGCCTGGGCGAGATCAATCTGCCCGACCTCCAGCCCGGTTCCTCGATCATGCCGGGCAAGGTCAACCCGGTGGTCCCGGAGGCCGTCGCGATGGTCGCCGCGCAGGTGGTCGGCAATGACGCCACCGTGGCCTTCGCCGGTGCCTCGGGCAGCTTCGAACTCAATGTGATGCTGCCGGTGATCGCCCGCAATGTGCTGGAGTCGGTCCGGCTGCTGGCCAATGCGGCCCGGCTGCTGGCCGACCGCACGGTGGACGGCATCACCGCCAACGAGGAGCGGCTGCGGGAGTACGCCGAGTCCTCCCCCTCGGTGGTCACCCCGCTCAACCGGTACCTCGGCTACGAGGAGGCCGCCCAGGTCGCCAAGCAGTCGCTCGCCGAGCGTAAGACCATCCGGCAGGTGGTGCTGGAGCGCGGCTGCGTCGAGCGGGGCCTGCTCACCGAGCAGCAGTTGGACGAGGCTCTGGACGTGCTGCGGATGACCAGGCCATGAGCAGGCCCTGAGCAGGCCCTGAGCGGTCGGACCGGGTTGTGCGGGCCGCCGCCGAGTGCTTCAGTCGTATACGTCCATATACGTCGAAAACGGACGATTCCAGGCTGGAGGACACCTCATGTCCGACGCGACGGTCCCGTACACCACCAACAACGCCGGCGTCCCCGTGGAGAGCGACTCCGACTCGCTCACCGCCGGCGCGCTCGGGCCGATCCTGCTGCACGACCACTACCTGATCGAGAAGATGGCCCAGTTCAACCGGGAGCGGGTGCCCGAGCGCGTGGTGCACGCCAAGGGCAGCGGCGCCTACGGCATCTTCGAGGTCACCCAGGACGTCAGCCAGTTCACCAGGGCGGACCTCTTCCAGCCGGGCAGGCGTACCGAGATGCTGGCCCGGTTCTCCACCGTGGCCGGCGAGCAGGGCTCCCCCGACACCTGGCGCGACCCGCGCGGCTTCGCGCTGAAGTTCTACACCGAGCAGGGCAACTACGACCTGGTCGGCAACAACACGCCGATCTTCTTCGTCCGCGACACGATCAAGTTCCAGGACTTCATCCGCTCGCAGAAGCGCCGCCCCGACAACGGCCTGCGCGACAACGACATGCAGTGGGACTTCTGGACGCTCTCGCCCGAGTCGGCCCACATGGTGACCTGGCTGATGGGCGACCGGGGCATCCCGAGGACCTGGCGCCATATGAACGGCTACGGCTCGCACACCTATATGTGGCAGAACGCGGGCGGCGAGCGGTTCTGGGTGAAGTACCACTTCAAGACCGACCAGGGCATCGAGTTCTACACCCAGGCCGAGGGCGACGCGATGGCCGGGGAGGACCCCGACGTCCACCGCCGCGACCTCTTCACCGCCATCCGCAGCGGCAACCACCCGTCGTGGACGCTGTATGTCCAGGTGATGCCGTTCGACGACGCATGGGACTACCGGTTCAACCCGTTCGACCTGACCAAGGTGTGGCCGCACGGCGACTACCCGCTGATCGAGGTCGGCCGGATGACGCTCAACCGCAACCCGGACAACTTCCACATCCACATCGAGCAGGCCGCCTTCGAGCCGTCCAACCTGGTGCCCGGCATCAGCGTCTCGCCGGACAAGATGCTGCTCGGCCGGATCTTCTCCTACCCCGACACCCACCGCTACCGGATCGGCCCCAACTACGCGCAGCTGCCGCCCAACCGGCCGCACGTCCCGGTGCACTCGTACGCCAAGGACGGGCCGATGCGGTACGACCCGTCCACTGCCGCCGCCCCGTACGCGCCCAACTCCTACGGCGGGCCCGCCGCCGACACCGAGCGCTACGGCGAACCGGCCGGCTGGGACGTGGCGGGCCGGATGGTCCGCGAGGCGTACCCGCTGCACCGCGAGGACGACGACTTCGGCCAGGCCGGCACCATGGTCCGCCAGGTGCTGGACAACGCCGCCCGGGACCGGCTGGTCTCCAATGTCACCGGGCACCTGCTCAACGGCGTCTCCGACAAGGTCCAGCTGCGCGCCGTGCAGTACTGGCGCAACGTCGACAAGGACCTCGGCGACCGCATCGCCACCGGCATCGGCAAGGCATGACCCGGCCCTGACCGGCCCCCACCCGGGCCGGTCCGGCCCGCTCGCGGCCGGCGTTCCCCCGTCCGGGGGAATGCCGGCCGCCCGCGTGTGGTTCGCTCAAGGGCCCGTCCCCGCCCCTTCGGAAGCGAACCTCCCATGCCCCTGGCGCTCGTCGCCCTGGCCGTCACCGCCTTCGGCATCGGCACCACCGAGTTCGCCGCGATGGGGCTGCTGCCCCAGATCGCCGGCGACCTCGGGGTCTCCATCCCGCGCGCGGGCTGGCTGATCTCCGCGTATGCGATCGGCGTCGTCATCGGCGCTCCGCTGCTCACCGGAGTGGCCGCCCGACTGCCCCGCAAGGCCGTACTGGTCGGCCTGGCCGGCCTCTTCACCCTCGGCAATCTGCTCTGCGCCATCGCCCCGAACTTCTGGTTCCTGGCCGCCGCGCGGCTGGTGACCGGGCTGCCGCACGGTGCCTTCTTCGGCGCCGGCGCGGTGGCCGCCGCCGAACTGGCCCCCGCCCATCTGCGGGCCCGCGCGGTCTCGGTGATGTTCGCCGGGCTCACCGTCTCCAACATCGTCGGCGTCCCCGCCGCCACCCTGCTGGGCCAGCACCTCGGCTGGCGGGCGACCATGGTCGTCGTGGTCGCGATCGGCGCACTGGGCACCGCCGCCATCGCCCGGCTGGTGCCCGCCCTGCCCAGCCATGCCCAGGCGGGGCTGCGCCATGAACTCTCCGCCTTCCGCAGCGGGCAGCTCTGGCTGGCGCTGGCCACCGTGGTCTTCGGCTGCGGCGGCTTCTTCGCCTGCTACAGCTATATCGCGCCGCTGATGACCGAGGTCGCCGGGTTCGCACCCGGGTCGATGACGCTGGTGCTGGCGCTCTTCGGGGTCGGGATGACCATCGGCAATGCGGTCGGCGGCTGGGCTGCCGACCGGGCGCTGCGGCCCAGCGTCTGTGCGGCCTTCCTGCTGCTCGCCGCCGCCCTCGCCGTCTTCGCCGTCACCGCGCACACAAAGTGGTCGGCGGCGCTCACCCTGATGCTGATCGGCCTCTTCGGCTTCGCCATCGTGCCCACCGTGCAGACCCTGGTCATGGAGAAGGCCCGGCACGCCCCCACCCTGGCCTCCGCCACCGTCCAGGGCGCCTTCAACCTCGCCAACGCCCAGGGCGCCTGGCTCGGCGGCGCGGTCCTCTCCGCCGGCCTCGGCTGGACCTCCCCCACCCTGGCCGGCGCGGGCCTCGCCGCCGTCGGCGCCCTCCTCGCCGTCGTCTCCTGGGCCATCGACCGCACCCCCGCCCCCACCCCATCCCCGCCACCGCCGCCCCACACCCCCTGGACACCCCCGCCACCTCCGGCACCTCCGACCACTGAGCAGCGGACTGTTGGGTAAGTGGGAGTTTCCCACTCATGGGACTATGGGTACCCTTGACGGTGAGTCCCGGAGCACCGCCAGAGCAGGCTGGCCACTCCGGGACACACAGGGAGAACGTCATGACCGCAGTGCACATCGAACGCGAGGAGTTCGAAGCCGTCGCAGAGACCGAGGTCGACTCCCGTGGGCGCGTTTCCCTGGGGCGGGCCGGGGCCAAGCCGGGCCGCCGCTACCGGGTCGAGTCCACCAGCGACGGAGTCCTGCTGCTGACCCCCGTGGTGTCCATCCCCGAGCGTGAGATGGCCGTCTGGAAGGACCCCGAACTCGCCGAGAGCATCCGCCGGGGCGTCGACCAGGCCAGGGCAGGCAAGACCATCGACCTGGGCGACTTCAGCGCGTACCTCGCGGAGGACGACAGCGAGGACTAGCGAACGTGCCGCACATGCTGCGCTTCACCGAGGACGCCAACGAGGCGCTGACCGCACTCGTCAAGGGCGGAAGAGCGACCGAGGCGAAGCTCAAAAGGGTCCGCAAGGCGCTGGCCCTCCTCCAGCAGGACCCCCGCTACCCGGGGCTGAACTCCCACCCCTACGAGAGCTTTCCCGGTCTGCCAAAGGGCAAGGTGTGGGACTCCTATGTGGAGAACCATGTGCCCAGCGCCTGGAGGGTCTACTGGATGTACGGCCCGGACGAGACGGTGGACGGCAAGGACGTCCCCGTGATCACCGTGCTGGCGATCAGGCCGCACCTCTAGCCGACGCCCGCCCGTAAGCCAACCCGTACACCATCCGACGGCCCCGCCTGCAGCTTGCAGGCGGGGCCTCGGCGGTCTCTGCGGCGGGGCTGCCCACAGGGTGTGGACGGGCGGGCGGGTCAGGTGACGATGCGGACCGGGAGGGGGCGGAGGGCGTCGCGGAGGGAGGTGGCGAAGTGGTCGTACTCGGGGGAGCGGGCGGAGCCGAGGCGGGAGGCGAGGCCGATGCGGCGGCCGGGGGCGGGGGTGGCGAAGCGGGTGGCGGCGAGGCGGTCGGTGCGGCCGGCCTCGACGTCGAGGGCGGTGGCCGGCAGCAGGGTGACACCGAGCCCGCCGGCGACCAGTTGGACGAGGGTGGAGAGCCCGGCGGCGCGGGTGGTGGCGGCGGCCGGGTCGGCGCCGACGTCACGGCAGATGTCCAGCGCCTGGTCGCGCAGGCAGTGCCCCTCCTCCAGCAGCAGGACATCGAGGTCGAGCAGCGCGTCGCGGGGCACTCCGGCCCGGCCCGCCAGCGGGTGGTCGGGCGGCGTGACCAGGACGAAGTCCTCGTCGAAGAGCGGGATCTCATGGACCGGCAGCGCGCCGCCGGCGGGCAGCGCCAGCAGCAGCAGGTCGAGCCGGCCGCCGGCCAGGCCGTCCAGCAGCGAGGAGGTGCGCTCCTCGTGGACGTGGAGTTCCAGGTCCGGGTAGGTGTCACGGACCATGCGCAGCACGGTGGGCAGCAGATAGGGGGCGACGGTGGGGATGACGCCGAGGCGCAGCGGGCCGGTGAAGGGGCGGCGGGCGGCTTCGACCTCCTCCGTCAGGGAGTGCAGTGAGGCGAGGACCCGGCGCGCATGCTCGGCGACACGCTCACCCAGAGGGGTGATGATGACCCTGCGGGTGGTGCGTTCCACCAGTTGCACGTCCAGCGTCTCCTCCAGGGCGGCGACGGCGCCGGAGAGGGCGGGCTGGCTGGTCCCGATGGCCGCTGCCGCGTCCCGGAAGTGCCGGTGGTCGGCGACCGCCGCAAATGCTCTGAGCTGGGCGACCGAGGGCGTGCGCGAGTGGCGCCGGTCTGTGTGCTTGACCACAGCCGGAGCGGGCCTGGCGGGACGGGCCCCGGAACTGCCGGGCATTCGGGTACTGATAGCCACCTCCGATCAGATGGTTCGATTCTAGCTATTTCACGGATCAAACACCCTCGTGTCAGTGTGGATCACGTCCGTACGGTGCGGAACCATACGCAACACGGACGAAACACCCTCAACGAGCTCAAGGAGGACGAACGTGCTCACCATCGGTGACAAGTTCCCCGAGTACGATCTCACCGCCTGCGTCGACCTCGACCCGGAGAAGGCGTTCGCCCAGATCGACCAGAAGACCTACGAGGGCAAGTGGCGGATCGTCTTCTTCTGGCCCAAGGACTTCACGTTCGTCTGCCCGACCGAGATCGCCGCCTTCGGCAAGCTCAATGAGGAGTTCGCCGACCGCGACGCCCAGATCCTCGGTGTCTCCGGTGACTCCGAGTTTGTGCACCACGCCTGGCGCAAGGACCACAAGGACCTGCGCGACCTGCCCTTCCCGATGCTGGCCGACCCCAAGCACGAGCTGATGCGGGACTGCGGCGTCGAGGGCGAGGACGGCTACGCCCAGCGCGCGGTCTTCGTGGTGGACCCCAACAACGAGATCCAGTTCGTCATGGTGACCGCCGGCTCCGTCGGCCGTAACCCCAAGGAGGTCCTGCGGGTGCTGGACGCCCTCCAGACCGACGAGCTGTGCCCCTGCAACTGGAACAAGGGCGAGACCACCCTGGACCCCGTCGCGCTGCTCGCGGGTGAGTGACCGTGGCGCTTGACGAACTCAAGGCCGCGCTGCCCGACTACGCCAAGGACCTCAAGCTCAACCTGGGCTCGGTCATCGGCAACTCCAACCTCCCCGAGCAGCAGCTCTGGGGCACCGTGCTGGCGTGCGCGCTGGCCTCGCGCAGCCCGCGGGTGCTGGCCGAGCTGGAGCCGGAGGCCCGGGAGCACCTGTCGGAGCAGGCGTACACCGCCGCCAAGTCCGCCGCCGCGATCATGGCGATGAACAACGTCTACTACCGGACCCTGCATCTGCTCTCCGACAAGGAGTACAGCACCATGCGGGCCGGTCTGCGGATGAACGTCATCGGCAACCCGGGCGTGGAGAAGACCGACTTCGAGCTCTGGTCGTTCGCCGTCTCGGCGATCAACGGCTGCGGTATGTGCCTGGACTCCCACGAGCAGGTGCTGCGCAAGGCCGGCGTGGAGCGGGAGACCGTGCAGGAGGCGGCGAAGATCGCCGCAGTGGTGGCCGCCGTCGGCGCCACCCTGGAGGCCGAGGGCGCCCTCGCCGCCGGGTGAACCCGAGCGGCGAGGCCCCACAGCACCTCTAGGAATCCCCCGTACCGGCCTGGCCGGGCGGGGGATTCCCGCTCTCCGTGCCCTCGCGGCCCGCGCCGCCCTCCGCCACTCCGGCAGGCTCGGGGACCCCGGCACTCTCGATGGCCACGGCCGCCCCGGTCCCCTCCTCCGCCTCCACGGACTCCCGGGCGTGCTCCTCCCGGGCCGCCTCCAGGGCGGTGAAGACCTCGTGCCCGGCGGCACTGCGGCGGCGCAGATAGCCGACCACGGTGTTGGTCACCGCCACCAGCGGCACCGCGACCACCGCGCCCCCGATCCCGGCCAGGATGGAACCGGCGGCGACCGCCAGCACCACGGCGAGCGGGTGCACCCGTACCGCCCTGCCGAGGATCAGCGGCTGGAGCAGATGCCCCTCGATCTGCTGCACGGCCACCAGCACCACCAGCACCATGGCCGCCGTGAAGACGCCCTGGGTGACGATCGCGATCAGCACCGCGATGGTGCCGGTGATCAGCGCCCCGACCAGCGGGACGAACGCCCCCAGGAAGATGATCACCGCCAGCGGCACCGCCAGCGGAACATCCAGCAGTTGCAGCCCGATGCCGATGCAGACCGAGTCGATGAAGGCCACCAGCACGGTGCCCCGCACATAGCTGGTGAGCGTCGCCCAAGCGCGCGGCCCGGCACCGGCCATGGCGTACCGGGAGTGGCGCGGCAGCCCGCGCAGCGTCCACTGCCAGATCCGCTCGCCGTCATAGAGCAGGAAGAAGGTGCAGAAGGCGGCGAGCACCACACCGGTCAGCAGCTCCACCGCGATGGTCACCCCGGTGAAGCCGGCCGAGGTGATGGCGTCGGAGTTGGTGCCGATGGCCTTCGATATCTGCTTGGCGAAGTCGCTGATCTGCTTGTCCGTCAGATGCAGCGGCCCCTTCACCAGCCAGTCGCGCAGCTGCTCCACGCCCTCCTGGACCCGGCTGGTCACCGACTCCAGGTTGGTGGAGACCTGCCACACCACAAACCAGACGACCAGCCCTATCCCCACCAGCCCGCTGAGGAAGGTCACCGCAGCGGCCAGCGAGCGCGGCAGCCCGTGCCGCCGCAGCCAGGAGACCGTGGGCTGGAGCAGCGCCGTGATCAGCACCGCCGCGATAAAGGCCAGCGCCACCAGCCGCAGCGTGGTGATCACCCGGAAGAGGACA
Source organism: Peterkaempfera bronchialis (assembly GCF_003258605.2). Lineage (NCBI taxonomy): Bacteria > Bacillati > Actinomycetota > Actinomycetes > Kitasatosporales > Streptomycetaceae > Peterkaempfera > Peterkaempfera bronchialis. The sequence goes on along the minus strand of NZ_CP031264.1, from coordinate 4,318,488 downwards.
TAGAGGGCCGCACCCAGCAGCAGCAGCCGCCAGGTGGACTCGGCGGCGACCCGCAGCCCCCAGGGGACCGCCTCGGCCGGTGTCGCCGGGCGGCCCATCGACGACTCGCGGGCATACCGGGCCGATCGGGGCGGTGCGGCCGGCGCCGCCGGGCCCACCGGACCGGCCAGATGGACCGGCGCCGCCTCCTGCTGCTGCTGCGCCTCCCGCCTGAGCAGGTCCTCGGCCTCGCGGCGGCGCTGCTCCAACCGCGCCGCGGTGCGCGCGGCGGTGGACATCCCCCACTCGACCACACCCCACTTGCCGATTCGCGACACTCGCGACACCCTCCCTCGTCCCCGCTCGGTCCGCATGGCGCGCGGGCCGGGACCTCTCCCCGGTTCCGCCGTCCGCCGTGTGCTCGACCGTACCCGCTGCGCCGGTCGGCGATTCGCACCGGCCGCACGGGCCGCACCGGACGGCGCGGCCGATCCGATGATCCCGCACCGGTGCGGTGCGGTCGGTGGTTTCGGGCGCGGTGTACCGGGAGGAGCGACCCTGCGCCCGGCAGGGGACACACCTACGCCCCCGACCCGGCGGCGGGTCGAGGGCGTAGGCGGAGCGATCGGCAGGGCTCGGTACGGCTCAGTACCAGTGGTGCGACTGCCAGAACGACCAGGCACCGCAGGGGCTGCCGTACCGGGAGTTCATGTAGTTGAGGCCCCATTTGATCTGGGTGGCCGGGTTGGTGCGCCAGTCGGCGCCGGCCGAGGCCATCTTGGAGCCGGGCAGCGCCTGGACCAGGCCATAGGCGCCGGAGGAGGCATTGGTGGCCGTGTAGTCCCAGCCGCTCTCCCGCTCCACGATCGCGCTGAAGCACTGGAACTGGCCGTCGCCGACGATGGAGCGGGCCAGTGCCTGGACCGATCCCGGGGACACGCTGACCATCGGCGCGGCGAGTGCCGAGCGGGCCGCAGCCCGGCTGGCCTCCTCGGCCTTGCGCTTGGCCTCGGCCTCCTTGGCCTTGCGCTCCGCCTCGGCCTTCGCCTTGGCGACCTCGGCGGCCTTCTTGCGAGCGGCCTCCTCCGCAGCCTTCTTGGCGGCAGCGTCGGCAGCGCTGGCCTGCGCGTCCGCCTGCCTGCCGATGTTGTCGCTGATGGTCTGGGCCTGGGCGCCCGAGGGGATGTCCGCGAGCAGGGTGGCGCCGGCGACATCGACCGTCTGCGTGGTCTTGCCCTCATTGCCCGAGGCCACGCCCACGACGGCACCGACAGCGGTGACGGCGGTGGCTGAGGCCACAGCAACTCCCCGGACCGAGATCCGAGTCACATGGTTTCCTTCCAGCGTCGTCCACGCGTGACCGCTGCGGACGCGACCTACCCCTGTCGCTGGCCTCCACCGGTGCTGGTCACGGGAGGCGCGGGCCCGGTGCCCCGGTGGGACGGGGGTGGTGGTTCTCGGGCGGCGTACGGCTTCACGGTCTTCAGTTGTTCGCACACACCGTCACCGTGAAGGTGACGACGCCACCCGGGGGAGGCGGCTTGCCACGCCGTACGCGGGGCCTGACAGAACCCACACCATGCCCGACGGAGACCTGTCCACGCAATTCCCGGTTGCGTGTCGAAATTCACATCGGTCGCCGACCAGGAACTTTACGGTTCACCCGGCGGCGGCCTTAAGGCCACGTTAGGCTCCGCCCGCCCTCGCGGGCTCCTGCCGTACCGCCCGGCCGAGTTGAGGGTGCGGCACAGCGGAAGGGGCCGAGCCCTGAGGCTCGACCCCTTTTGCCGTGAATTTCTCTCACATGACCGATTTCGACCGATATGACGGGATGTGAGAAGGTCGGCTGACCGCTTTCCGGGAACTCAGGGCTGCACATCCTCCAACATCTCGGTGACCAGCGCCGCGATCGGCGACCGCTCGGACCGGGTGAGCGTGATGTGGGCGAAGAGCGGGTGGCCCTTCAGCTTCTCCACCACCGCCACCACGCCGTCGTACCGGCCCACCCTCAGGTTGTCGCGCTGCGCCACATCGTGCGTCAGCACCACCCGGGAGCCCTGGCCGATCCGGGACAGCACGGTGAGCAGCACATTGCGCTCCAGCGACTGCGCCTCGTCGACGATCACAAAGGCGTCGTGCAGCGACCGGCCGCGGATGTGGGTCAGCGGCAGCACCTCCAGCATGCCTCGGCCCACCACCTCCTCGATCACATCCGAGGTGGTGACCGCGGAGAGGGTGTCGAAGACGGCCTGCGCCCACGGGCTCATCTTCTCGGCCTCGGTGCCCGGCAGATAGCCCAGCTCCTGGCCGCCGACCGCGTACAGCGGGCGGAACACCATCACCTTGCGGTGCTGCCTGCGCTCCAGTACGGCTTCCAGCCCCGCACAGAGCGCCAGCGCGGACTTGCCGGTGCCGGCCCGTCCGCCCATGGACACGATCCCCACGTCCGAGTCCAGCAGCAGGTCCAGGGCGACCCGCTGCTCGGCGCTGCGGCCGCGCAGGCCGAACGCCTCCCGGTCGCCGCGCACCAGCCGTACCCGGCCGTCCCCGGTGACCCGCCCGAGCGCGCGCCCGCGCTCGGAGGTCAGCACCAGACCGGTGTGCACGGGCAGGTCGCGGGCCTGCTCGATGTCCACCGCGTCCTGGGCGAAGAGGGCGTCCACCTCCTCGCCGGAGACCGCGAGCTCGGACATCCCGGTCCAGCCGGAGGTGATGGCCAGCTCCGCGCGGTACTCCTCCGCGAGCAGGCCGACCGAACTCGCCTTGATGCGCATCGGCAGGTCCTTGGAGACGACGGTGACGTCGTACCCCTCGGCCTGGAGGTTGCGGGCGACCGCGAGGATGCGGGTGTCGCTGTCACCGAGCCGGTAACCGGCCGGGAGCACGGACGGGTCGGAGTGGTTGAGCTCCACCCTGATGGTGCCGCCGATCTCGCCGGCCGGGATCGGCTCGTCCAGCCGCCCGTACCGGACCCGGTAGTCGTCCAGGAGCCGTAGCGCCTGGCGGGCGAAGTAGCCCAACTCCGGGTGGTGCCGCTTGGCCTCCAGCTCGGTGACCACGACCACCGGGAGCACGACCTCGTGCTCCTCGAAACGGGTCATGGCCATCGGGTCGGCCAGGAGCACGCTGGTGTCGAGAACGTACGTGCGCCGGTCGTGCATCCGGCGGCTCTTGGAACTGACCACAGGGCCTCCCGGGCGGATGACCCGTCGTCACCCGCGGCTCACCGGTCCCCGCGGCCCCGGTGGCCGAGGTCCCGGTCTGGCCGGAGTATTCCCGCGTCGCGGCCGGTGCATGCGGCCGAAGGCCAACTGACGGACCATCCCCGATACGCGTTTGCCCTTGTGGGAGGGGGGTATCGCACCCCTTCGGCGTATCGCGCGGTCAGCCGGGGAGGGCGGCGGCGGTTTTCGGCCGTTGAGCACCGCTCCGGGCCCATCCGCCGTCCCACCAGGGCCGGGGCGCCGCTCAGCCCCCGAAGCGCCGATGCCGCGCGGCGTAGTCACGCACCGCACGCAGGAAGTCCACCTTGCGGAACGCCGGCCAGTATGCCTCGCAGAAGTAGAACTCGCTGTGCGCGCTCTGCCAGAGCAGGAAGCCGGAGAGCCGCTGCTCACCCGAGGTCCGGATCACCAGGTCGGGGTCGGGCTGGCCACGGGTGTAGAGGTGGGCGGCGATGGCGTCGGTGTCGACGGTCTCGGCCAGCTCGTCCAGCGAGGTGCCACGGCCGGCGTGCTCCTGGAGCAGGGAGCGCACCGCGTCGGCGATCTCATGCCGCCCCCCGTAACCGACGGCGACATTGACCAGGATGCCGTCCACCGCGCCGGTGGCCTGCTCGGCGGTCTTCAGCACGGCGGAGGTGGTGTCCGGCAGCAGGTCCAGCGCCCCCACCGGGTGGACCCGCCAGCGCCGGGCGTCCGCCAGCTCCTGCACCGCGTCCTCGATGATCCCCAGCAGCGGGACCAGCTCGTCGGCGGGCCGGCTGAGGTTGTCGGTGGAGAGCAGCCAGAGGGTGACCACCTCGACGCCGGTCTCCTCGCACCAGCCGAGGAACTCCTGGATCTTGTCCGCGCCCCGGCGGTGCCCGTCGGCGGTGCTGATGCCCGCGGCCCGGGCCCAGCGGCGGTTGCCGTCCAGCATGACGCCCACATGGCGCGGGACGCGTGCCGGATCGAGATGCGCTTCGACTCGGCGCCCGTATACGCCGTAGACCAGGTTCCGCAGACCCGGTGTGCGATAGACCAGGTCGCGCAGACCCATGGCGCTCAACCCCTCCGTGCACTTGCCCGCGAGCAGCGTACTCCGGTCGGCCGTACGCGGACGAAACGCGCTGGTGAAGGGGCAGAAAGCGGCGCGTATTGTTTGCACAGACAACAAAACCGAAAGGGCCTCGACCGATGACCCCTGCCCCCTACCGGCCCGTGGACGACCGCTACGACGGTCGGATGCCGTACCGCCGCACCGGCCGCAGCGGGCTGAAGCTGCCCGCGATCTCGCTCGGCCTGTGGCACAACTTCGGTGACGACAAGCCGATGGAGACCCAGCGGGCGATCCTGCGCCGCGCCTTCGACCTCGGTGTCACCCACTTCGACCTGGCCAACAACTACGGCCCGCCGTACGGCTCGGCGGAGGCCAACTTCGGCCGCCACTTCGCCGCCGACTTCCGCCCGTACCGCGACGAGCTGGTGATCTCCACCAAGGCGGGGTACGACATGTGGCCCGGCCCCTACGGCGAGTGGGGGTCCCGCAAGTACCTGCTCTCCAGCCTGGACCAGTCGCTGACCCGGATGGGCCTGGACTACGTCGACATCTTCTACTCGCACCGGTTCGACCCGGACACCCCGCTGGAAGAGACCATGGGCGCGCTGGCGTCCGCCGTACAGCAGGGCAAGGCCCTCTACGTGGGCATCTCCTCCTACAGCGCGGAGCGCACCCGGGAGGCGGCGGCCATCCTCGCCGACCTGGGCGTGCCGCTGCTGATCCACCAGCCGTCGTACTCCATGCTCAACCGCTGGCTGGAGGAGGACGGCCTGCTGGAGGTGCTGGAGGAGGCGGGCGCCGGCTGCATCGGGTTCGCGCCGCTGGCGCAGGGCCTGCTCACCGACCGGTATCTGCACGGCGTCCCGGAGGGCTCCCGGGCCACCCAGGGCAAGTCGCTGGACCCGGGCGCGCTCACCGAGGAGACGCTGGGCAAGCTGCGCGCCCTCAATGGGATCGCCGAGCGGCGCGGCCAGACGCTGGCCCAGCTGGCGCTGACCTGGCTGCTGCGCGACGACCGGGTCACCTCGGCGCTGGTCGGCGCCTCCTCGGTGGCGCAGTTGGAGGCCAATGTGGCGGCGGTGCGGGGGCCGCGCCTCACCGCCGACGAACTGGCGGAGATCGACACCCACGCCACCGACGCCGGCCTCAACCTCTGGGCCAGGTCAAGCGAGAGCTGATCCGGCGCCGACCGCGCAGGTCACCGGCAGGTCACCGGCAGAGGCCCGTATCCGCGACCGGCGGGTACGGGCCTCCGCTGCGTCTCATGCCTTCCTTAAGGGAGCCGTAAGCGGGTGCGCGGAGTCTTGACGACCCACATTGGTCTAGTCCAACTTGTGAGGCGCAGCTCCGGCGTGCCCTGGGTGCCAGGGACGGGCCGCGCCGTGCCGCATGCCCCACCCTTCCCCCCACCGGACCGCCGCGCCCCCTCACAGCGGCGGCCCGCCTTCCGCGCAAGGGAGACCCGTACCCATGGCACGTGCTGCACACAGAAGGCGCAGGCGCACCATAGGCGCCCTCACGGCCGGCGCCACCGCCCTCGGCGCGGCGCTGGCCGGCGTCGCCCTGCTTCCGGCGGGCGCCAACGCGGCCGACGGCAACCTGGTCGTCAACGGCGGCTTCGAGACCGGTACCAAGGCCAACTGGACCTGTTCCGGAACCGCGAACATCGTCACCTCGCCCGTGCACTCCGGCTCATATGCGCTCACCGCGACCCCCAGCAACTCCGACACGGGTCAGTGCGAGCAGAAGGTGTCGGTGCAGCCCAACTCCAGCTACACGCTGAGCGCCTGGGTGCAGGGTGCCTATGTCTACCTCGGCACCACCGGCACCGGCACCACCGATGTCTCCACCTGGACCACCTCGTCGTCCTGGAGCCAGCTCAGCACCAGCTTCAAGACGGGCCCGTCCACCACCAGCGTCACGGTCTGGGTGCACGGCTGGTACGGGCAGGCCGCCTTCTCCGCCGACGATGTCACCCTGACCGGGCCCGGCGGCACCCCGCCGACCTCGCAACCGCCGACCTCGCAGCCGCCCACGTCCAAGCCCCCGACGACGCCGCCGCCGACGACGCAGCCCCCCACCTCGCAGCCCCCGACCTCCCAGCCCCCGACCTCGCCGCCGCCCTCCGGCGGCGTGCCCAAGCACGCGGTCACCGGCTACTGGCAGAACTTCGACAACGGCGCCACCGTGCAGCGGCTGCGCGACGTCCAGAGCGCGTACGACATCATCGCGGTCTCCTTCGCCGACGCCGACCCGAGCAACCGGGGCGGCATCACCTTCACCCTCGACCCGGCCCTCGGCTCCAAGCTGGGCGGCTACACCGACGCCGACTTCAGGGCCGACATCGCCGCCAAGCACGCCGCCGGCAAGAAGGTCGTGCTCTCGGTCGGCGGCCAGAACGGCACCATCACCGTCGCCGACTCCACCGCCGCCGCCAACTTCGCCAACAGCTCCTGGGCGCTGATGCAGAAGTACGGCTTCGACGGCGTCGACATCGACCTGGAGAACGGCGTCAACCCGACCTATATGGGTCAGTCGCTGCACTCCCTGGCGAGCAAGGCGGGCTCCGGCTTCGTCCTCACCATGGCGCCCGAGACCATCGGGATGTACAGCACCAGCGGCGCCTACTTCCAGCTGGCGCTGACCGTGAAGGACATCCTCACCGTCGTCAACACCCAGTTCTACAACTCGGGTTCGATGAACGGCTGCGACGGCAAGGTCTACTCCCAGGGCACCGTCGACTTCATCACCGCCCAGGTCTGCACCCACATCCAGGGCGGCCTCGCCCCGTCCCAGGTCGGCATCGGCGTCCCGGCGTCCACCCGGGCGGCCGGGGGCGGCTATGTCTCCCCGTCCGTGGTGAACGACGCCCTCGACTGCCTCGCCACCGGCAGCCGCTGCGGCTCCTTCGTCCCCCCGGCGAAGTGGCCCACCATCCGGGGCGCCATGACCTGGTCCACCAACTGGGACGCCGCCAACGGCAATGCCTTCTCCAACAGCGTGGGCTCGCACGTCCACGCCATGCCGTAACCGCTCGGCACCCCAGGGGGCCGTCCTCGCGTGCATTCCGCGAGGGCGGCCCCCTGCCCCGTGTCGCCGGACGACTCAGCGGGCCTCGTTGTTGCGGACCTCGTTGATGCGGACCAGGTTGCCCGCAGGGTCGCGGAAGGCGCAGTCGCGAACCCCGTACGGCTGCTCGGTCGGCTCCTCGACCACCTCGGCACCGCCGGCCTGCAACCGCGCAAAGGTGCCGTCGAGGTCGGCGGTGGCCAGGATGATGCGGGCATAGCTGCCCTTGGCCATCATCTCGGTGATGGTGCGGCGCTCGTCGTCGGTGATGCCGGGGTCTGCGGCCGGCGGCTCCAGGACGATGGAGGTGCCGGGCTGGCCGGCGGGGCCGACCGTGATCCAGCGCCTGCCGCCGTAGCCGACGTCATTGCGGACCTCGAAGCCGAGGAGGTCGCGGTAGAACGCCAGGGCCGCGTCCGGATCGTCCTGCGGGAGGAAGGTCGTGTGAATCGTGAGGTCCATGGTGGTCATGGTGGTCACCCTAGGTTCGGCTCGGTGACCCCGCTGCTCGGCTCCTGGTCGGTCTGGTCACCTGTTTCGCCACGCATGACGGCATCCCCGCCGTGGCGCGCGCCGCATGGCGCCGATAGGCGCTGGGCGGCATACCGACCAGTTCGGCGAAGCGCGTACTGAAGGTGCCCAGCGACGAGCAGCCCACCGCGAAGCAGACCTCGGTGACGCTGAGGTCGCCCCGGCGCAGCAGCGCCATCGCCCGCTCGATGCGCCGCGTCATCAGATAGCCGTACGGCGACTCTCCATAGGCCAGCCGGAACTGGCGGCTGAGGTGCCCGGCCGACATATGCGCGCCACGGGCGAGCGCCTCGACGTCCAGCGGCTGCGCGTACTCCCGGTCGATCCGGTCGCGGACGCGGCGCAGCCGCGCCAGGTCGCGCAGGTGGTGCGCTGCGGTGGGTCTGCTGGTCACCTGCGAAATCGTGCCACAGGGGAGGACCTGTCCCACGGTCCCCGCCAGGGCCCCGGTCAGGCGCCGACATAGGCCGCGAGGTGCTCCCCGGTGAGGGTGGAGCGGGCGGCGACGAGGTCGGCGGGGGTGCCTTCGAAGACGATCCGGCCGCCGTCGTGGCCGGCGCCGGGGCCGAGGTCGACGATCCAGTCGGCGTGTGCCATGACCGCCTGGTGGTGCTCGATGACGATGACCGACTTGCCGGAGTCCACCAGCCGGTCGAGCAGGCCGAGCAGCTGCTCGACATCGGCGAGGTGGAGGCCGGTGGTCGGCTCGTCCAGGACGTAGACGCCGCCCTTCTCCGCCATGTGGGTGGCCAGCTTGAGCCGCTGCCGCTCGCCGCCGGAGAGCGTGGTGAGCGGCTGGCCGAGGCTGAGGTAGCCCAGCCCGACGTCGGCGAGTCGCCTGAGGATGGCGTGCGCGGCCGGGGTGCGCGCCTCGCCGGCGCCGAAGAACTGCTCGGCCTCGGTCACCGACATCGCCAACACCTCGCTGATGTCGCGACCGCCGAGGTGGTGGTCCAGCACCGCTGCCTGGAACCGCTTCCCCTCGCACTCCTCGCAGGGGGTGGCGATACCGGCCATCATCGCCAGGTCGACATAGACGACCCCGGCGCCGTTGCAGTTGGGGCAGGCGCCCTCGGAGTTGGCGCTGAAGAGCGCCGGCTTCACGCCGTTGGCCTTGGCGAACGCCTTGCGGATCGGGTCGAGCAGTCCGGTGTACGTCGCCGGGTTGCTCCGCCGCGAGCCACGGATCGCGCCCTGGCCGATCGACACCACACCCCCGTCGGCCGCCCCCGAGCCGTTGACCAGCGACCCGTTGACCAGCGACCCGTTGACCAGCGACCCGTTGACCAGCGACCCGTTGACCAGCGACCCGTGGATGAGCGAGCTCTTGCCGGAGCCGGCGACGCCGGTGACGACGACCAGCACCCCGAGCGGGATGTCGACGTCGACATCGCGCAGGTTGTGCGTCGTCGCGCCACGGATCTCCAGCGTGCCGGTGGGCGTCCGCACCGTCTCCTTGACGGCGGCCCGGTCGTCGAGATGGCGGCCGGTGAGGGTGCCGCCGGCCCGCAGCCCTTCGATGGTGCCCTCGAAGCAGACGGTGCCGCCCGCCGTACCGGCGCCGGGGCCGAGGTCGATCACATGGTCGGCGATCACGATCGTCTCCGGCTTGTGCTCCACCACGAGCACCGTGTTGCCCTTGTCCCGCAGCCGCAGCAGCAGGCCGTTCATCCGCTGGATGTCATGGGGGTGCAGGCCCGTGGTGGGCTCGTCGAAGACATAGGTGACATCGGTGAGCGAGGAACCGAGGTGGCGGATCATCTTGACGCGCTGCGCCTCGCCGCCCGAGAGTGTGCCCGACTGCCGGTCCAGCGAGAGGTAGCCCAGCCCGATCTCCACAAAGGAGTCGAGGGTCTGCCGCAGCGTCGCGAGCAGCGGTGCCACCGACGGTTCCTCGATGCTGCGGACCCATGCGGCCAGGTCGCTGATCTGCATCGCGCAGGCGTCGGCGATGTTGATCCCGCCGATCCGCGACGACCGGGCCCCCTCGCTGAGCCGGGTGCCGTCGCACTCGGGGCAGGCGGTGAAGGTGACCGCCCGGTCCACAAACGCCCGGATCTGCGGTTGCAGCGACTCCCGGTCCTTGGAGAGGAACGACTTCCGGACCCGGGGGATCAGCCCCTCATAGGTGAGGTTGACGCCGTTGACCTTCACCTTGGTCGGCTCGCGGTGGAGGAAGTCGTGCAGCTCGGCCTCGGTGTAGTCGCGGATCGGCTTGTCCGGGTCGAGGAAGCCCGAGTCGGTGAAGGTCCGCACCGTCCACCAGCCGTCCACCTTGTAACCGGGGACGGTGATGGCGCCCTCGGCGAGCGACTTGGAGTCGTCGAAGAGCTGGGTGAGGTCGATATCGGAGACCGTGCCCCGGCCTTCGCAGCGCGGGCACATGCCGCCGGTGCGGGTGAAGGTCTGCCGTACGGTCTTGCCGCCACCGCGTTCGACGGTGATCGCACCGCTCGCCCGGACCGAGGGGACGTTGAAGGAGAACGCGTTGGGTGAGCCGATATGCGGCTTCCCGAGCCGGCTGAAGAGGATGCGCAGCATCGCGTTGGCGTCGGTGGCGGTGCCGACCGTGGAGCGGGGGTCGGCACCCATCCGCTGCTGGTCCACGATGATCGCGGTGGTCAGCCCTTCGAGCACGTCGACCTCGGGCCGTGCCAGCGTCGGCATGAAGCCCTGGACGAAGGCGCTGTAGGTCTCATTGATCAGCCGCTGCGACTCAGCGGCGATGGTGCCGAACACCAGGGAGCTCTTGCCCGAGCCGGAGATGCCGGTGAACACCGTCAGCCGGCGCTTCGGTATCTCGATGCTGACGTCCTTGAGGTTGTTCTCGCGCGCGCCGTGCACGCGGATCAGTTCGTGGCTGTCGGCAGCGGGCAGCGCAGGCGCCTGCGTGTCCGTCCTCGTGGCCATGCTCATCCGGTCTCCATGTTCCATCTGTTCGCTGAGGCTGTTCGCCGAGGCGGGGGCCCCGCTCCTGCGGCGGCGCGGGAGCGGGGGCGGCGCTCATCGGTCCTGAAGCAGCCCGAGGACGTTGCCGTCGGGGTCGGTGACGGTGGCCACCAGGCGGCCGCCACCGACATCGTGCGCGGGCTCCTTCACGGTGGCACCCGCGGCGGTCACCTCGGCGATCTTCGCCTCGATGTCCGGTACGTGCCAGTAGGCCACCGGTGCGGTCATGCCCTGCGGTCCACCGCCCGGGACCAGCCCGATGTGCTGGCCCGCGGCCTCGAAGCCGACATAGTAGGACGAGTCGGCCTGCGGCTCCACGCCGAGCAGCGCGGCGTACACGGCCTTGGCCGCCGCCAGGTCGGACACGGGATGCAGCACGGTCTTGATTCCCTGGGTGGAAGAGCCGGTCATGGTCACTCCTGAGGTCGTGGGTCGTGGTCAAAAAGGACGTCGAGCCGCAAACCGACAGTCGGCCTCACAAGTCTGCACCCCACGGGGTGGGCGGCCGACGGCTCCGGGACGTCCTGACGGTCACGCTAGGTGACCTCGGGGAGCGGCGCTTCTCGATTCCTGATCGGTCAGGCCGCCAGGACCACCGCGACCAGGGCGCCGAGCAGCATGAACGGGCCGAACGGGAGGGGGTCGGCACCCTTGGCGCGGCGGGTGAGCAGCAGGGCGGCCCCCCAGAGCCCGGCGAGCAGGAAGCCGGTGAGCAGTCCGGCGAAGACGGTGGCCCAGCCGTACCAGCCGAGGAGGGCGCCGAGGGTGGGGGCGAGCTTGGCGTCGCCGAGGCCGACGGGGGCGACCAGGGCCAGCGCGGTGTAGAGCGTGCCCAGGGCCAGCGCGGCGAGCAGGCAGCGCGGCAGGACACCGGGGCGGCCGTCCAGCAGGGCGGCGGCGGTGAGCAGCAGGGCGGTGCCGGCGAAGGCGGGGAGGGTGAGGGCGTTGGGCAGCCGGTGGACGGCACCGTCCACAAAGGCCAGGGCGACGCCGAGCAGCGCCGCCCAGCCGAGGGCGGCGGCGACGGGGGTGAGGCCGGTGGCTGCGCCGAGCAGGGCCGGCGAGGCGACGGCGGCGGCCCGGACGGGGAGCTGCCGGGGCGGCGGGTCGGTGTGGCGGGCCACGGCGGCCCGCAGCCGCCCCCCGCTGAGCAGGCCGATCGCGGCGCCGGCCAGCGCCCCGGGGATGTCCGGATGCAGCATGATGCGCTCCCCCCTCGAACGGGGCGATCCTAGTGCCTCGCCCGCCGACGCCTGCGCGGCAAAGGGCGGCGGGCTCGGCACTGGGGCACATGGGTGAGATCGGGTCCAGGTGGTGAACACCACGGGGCGAGCGCCGCGACCGGCCCGTACAGTGACCGGCATGCAGGTGATCCAGTCCAGCAAGCTCGCCAATGTCTGCTACGACATTCGCGGCCCGGTGCTCGACGAGGCGATGCGGCTGGAGGACGAGGGCCACCGCATTCTGAAGCTGAACACCGGCAACCCGGCGATCTTCGGTTTCGAGGCGCCGCCGGAGATCCTCCAGGACATCCTCAAGAACCTGGCCACCGCGCACGGCTACGGCGACTCCAAGGGGCTGCTGGCGGCCCGCCGCGCGGTGGTGATGCACTACGAGGAGCGCGGCCTGCACGGGCTGACGGTGGAGGACGTCTACCTCGGCAACGGGGTCTCCGAGCTGATCCAGATGGCCATGCAGGCGCTGCTGGACGACGGCGACGAGGTGCTGGTACCGGCGCCGGACTACCCGCTCTGGACGGCGTCGGTGAGCCTGGCGGGCGGTACGGCGGTGCACTACCGCTGCGACGAGCAGGCGGACTGGTACCCGGACCTGGCCGACATCGAGGCCAAGCTCACCGACCGCACCCGGGCCATCGTGATCATCAACCCCAACAACCCCACCGGTGCGGTCTACCCGGTGGAGGTGCTGGAGGGCCTGGTGGAGATCGCCCGCCGGCACCGGCTGGTGGTCTACTCGGACGAGATCTACGACAAGATCCTCTACGACGGGGTCACCCACACCCCGACCGCCTCGCTCGCGCCCGACCTGCTCTGCGTCACCTTCAACGGGCTCTCCAAGGCGTACCGGGTGGCGGGGTTCCGCTCGGGCTGGATGGCGCTGTCGGGGCCCAAGGACCATGCCTCCAGCTATGTCGAGGGGCTGTCGATCCTGGCCAATATGCGGCTCTGCGCCAATATGCCGGCCCAGCACGCGGTGGCGGCGGCGCTGGGCGGGCGGCAGTCGATCAGGGATCTGATCCTGCCGGGCGGGCGGCTGCTGGAGTCCCGGGACGCGGCGTGGACGCTGCTCAACGACATCCCCGGGGTCAGCTGCGTCAAGCCCCGGGGGGCGCTGTACGCCTTCCCCCGGCTGGACCCTCGGGTCTACAAGGTGAAGGACGATGCGCAACTGGTGCTGGACCTGCTGCGGTCCCAGCACATCCTGGTGGTGCAGGGCAGCGGCTTCAACTGGCCGGAGCCGGACCACTTCCGGCTGGTGACGCTGCCCCGGCCGGAGGAGGTGGTGGATGCGGTGACCCGGATCGGCGCCTTCCTCCAGGGCTACACCCAGCCTTGATTTAGACTTGGTCCAAGTCCAGGTCCACGTGAGGATGGGATGCACTCACCGTAAGGAGGGCATCCATGTACGAGCCGATACGCCACAAGTCCGTGCACACCATGCGGGAGTCCGCCCCGATGGCGGCCGCCGCGCGCCCCCGCACGGCGCACCACAACAGCAGCGACCACACCGGCGTGCCCGCCGACCGGCCCGCCCACCTGCGGCAACAGCTCGCCGGGCACCTGGACGCGCTGCTCTCCGCCACCGCCGAGCTGCGCCGGGCCACCGCCGCCGCACTCGATGCCGCACCCGCGCCGGATCCGGCGCTCGGCGGCCAGCGGGCCGACCTGGAGAGCGCGGCGCAGCGGATCGGCGACCGGATCGCGGAGCTCTCCCCCGCCGGGGAGCCGCTGCGCGTCCGCCACCTCCCCGACTCCGCCGCCGCCGGCTCCCTCGCCGAGCTGCACGCCCGCGCCCATACGCTGGCCGGGCGGGTGCTGGTGGTGGCCGCCGCCCAGCAGGACACCGCCACCGCGATGCTGGCCTGCACCCGGATGGACGCCCATGAGGCGGCCTGCCGGGCGCTGCGTGCGGCCTGAGGCTCCTGGACCGCGCTGCGGGCGGGGCGGCGGGACGCCGACGGCCGGAGTCCCGAACCAGGCGATCGTCGGTCGGGGGATCGCCTGGCCGAGGCTCCGGCCGTACGGTGTACGACTGCCGGCCGCTGCTAGCCGAGCCGCTCGACGAGCTTGTTGTACTCGTCCCACAGCTCGCGCGGCGTGTGGTCGCCGAAGAGCTCCAGGTGGGCGGGGATCAGCGCGGCCTCCTGCTTCCAGATCTCAGGGTCGACCGTGAGCAGCAGCTCCAGGTCGTCCTGGGTGAGGTCCAGGCCCTTGAGGTCGAGGGTGTCCTCGGTCGGCAGGATGCCGATCGGGGTCTCGACGCCCTCGGCGGTGCCCTCCAGGCGCTCGATGATCCACTTCAGCACGCGGCTGTTCTCGCCGAAGCCCGGCCAGACGAACTTGCCGTCGGCGTTCTTGCGGAACCAGTTCACGTAGTAGATCTTCGGCAGCTTGGCCGGGTCGGCCTGCTGTCCGAGCTTGATCCAGTGGCCGAAGTAGTCGCCCATGTTGTAGCCGCAGAACGGCAGCATCGCGAACGGGTCGCGGCGCAGCTCGCCCACGGTGCCCTCGGCCGCCGCCGTCTTCTCGCTGGCGACGTTGGCGCCCAGGAAGACGCCGTGCTGCCAGTCGAAGGACTCGGTGACCAGCGGGACGGCGCTGGCCCGTCGGCCGCCGAAGAGGATCGCCGAGATCGGGACGCCGGCCGGGTCCTCCCACTCGGGGGCGATGGTCGGGCACTGGGCGGCCGGGACGGCGAACCGGGCGTTGGGGTGGGCGGCGGGGGTGCCGCTCTCCGGGGTCCAGTCGTTGCCGCGCCAGTCGATGAGGTGCGCCGGGGGCTCCTCGGTGAGGCCCTCCCACCAGACGTCGCCGTCGTCGGTCAGCGCGACATTGGTGAAGACGGTGTTGCCCCACAGGGTGTCGATCGCGTTGGCGTTGGTCGCCGTGCCGGTGCCGGGGGCGACGCCGAAGAAGCCGGCCTCCGGGTTGATGGCGTGCAGCCGGCCGTCCTCGCCGAACCGCATCCAGGCGATGTCGTCGCCGATGGTCTCGACCTTCCAGCCCGGGATGGTCGGCTGGAGCATCGCCAGGTTGGTCTTGCCGCAGGCGGACGGGAAGGCCGCCGCGACATACCGGGGGGCACCGGTCGGCGGGGTGAGCTTGAGCACCAGCATGTGCTCGGCCAGCCAGCCCTCGTCGCGGGCCATGGTCGAGGCGATGCGCAGCGCGTAGCACTTCTTGCCGAGCAGGGCGTTGCCGCCGTACCCGGAGCCGTAGGACCAGATCTCGCGGGTCTCCGGGAAGTGCGAGATGTACTTGGTGCTGCTGCACGGCCAGGCGACATCGGCCTGGCCCTCCGCCAGCGGGGCGCCGACGCTGTGCACGGCCCGGACGAAGTCACCGTCCGTACCGAGGTGGTCCAGCACGGCCTGGCCCATGCGGGTCATCACGCGCATGGACACGGCGACATACGCGGAGTCGGTGATCTCCACGCCGTACGCGGAGAGCGGGGAACCGACCGGGCCCATGGAGAAGGGCACGACATACATCGTGCGGCCGCGCATGGAGCCCTGGAAGATCTCACGGAAGATGCCGCGCATCTCCTCGGGCTGCTTCCAGTTGTTGGTGGGACCGGCATCTTCCTCCTTCTCGGAGCAGATGAAAGTCCGGTCCTCGACGCGCGCGACATCGCTGGGGTCCGAGGCCGCGTAGAAGGAGTTGGGGCGCTTCTCGGGGTTGAGCCTGGTGAAGGTGCCCTTCTCGACCAGCAGGTCGCACAACCGCTGGTACTCCTCCTCCGAGCCGTCGCACCACTCGACGCGGTCGGGCTGGGTGAGTTCCGCGATCTCGCTCACCCAGGCCAGAAGTCGTTTGTGCTCGGTGGGGGCGGAGTTGCCGGGGGCAGAGTTCTCGTACGGCACGATCGCTCCGTTTCACGTCGGCTCATCCTTGAGCCGGCGTTGGGGTTGAGGGTTGTCGGCAGGGTATCTCCGTGGGTTTTAAAGCGACATAGCGCCCCTCGCGTCAGAAGGGCTCCTTCCGTGACTTTCCGGTGATCAAACGGGCGACGAACCGGAAAATCCGTGGCATCGAGCGCTGCGGAGCGTGGCGGTTGCGGCGGCGGTACGGCCGGCAGAGTGACGATCACCACGTCATACCTAACGGTAACCTACGGTGCCGTAGGTAGCATGTCGCCATGACAGCGGAGGACACCCCGAAGCCCTTGCCCGCCCCGGCGGACGCCCCCCTCGCCGCCCCTCTCGCCGCCCTCGATCACGCCGCCGACGCCGCCGACGCCGCCGTCGACGCTGCGATCGAGGGCGCGCGTCCGGTCAAGCCCAGACTTCGCGGCTGGCTGCACGCCGGCATGTTCCCCGCCTCGGTGATCGGCGGCATCGTGCTGATCTGCCTGGCCGGGTCCCCGCAGGCGCGGGTCGCGTGCACCGTCTACTCGGTGTCGGCGTGGCTGCTCTTCGGGGTCAGCGCGATCTACCACCGCTTCACCTGGGGCCCGCGCGGCGAGGCCGTGCTGCGCAGGCTCGACCACGCCAATATCTTCCTGATCATCGCGGGCACCTACACCCCGTTCACCCTGCTCCTGCTGCACGGCGGGAAGCGCGAGATGCTGCTCTGGCTGGTGTGGGCGGGGGCGCTCGCCGGGATCGGCTTCCGGGTCTTCTGGGTGGGGGCGCCGCGCTGGCTCTACACGCCCTGCTATCTGGCGCTGGGCTGGGCGGCGGTGTTCTTCCTGCCCGACTTCCTGAAGACCGGCGGTGTCGCCGTACTGGTCCTGATCGTGCTGGGCGGGCTGCTCTACAGCGCCGGCGGGGTGATCTACGGCCTCAAGCGGCCCAACCCGTCACCGCGCTGGTTCGGCTTCCACGAGGTCTTCCACTCCTTCACGCTGGCCGCCTTCATCGTCCAGTACGTGGGGGTGTCGATCGTGGCGTACTCCGCCACCAGCTGAGCACGCGCCTCCCGCGCCTCCCGCGCCCGGCGGCAGCGCTCGCAGTGCTCCGCCGTTCCGCCCGCACCGACGCTCCCGACCGCCCCGAGACCCCCGACCGCTCCCACCCCATCGGCCCCGGCAGCCGCCCCGCGCGCTGCCGGGGCCGCGCGCCTTCCCAGCCGCCGCCGCGCCCCCGGACTGGCCGAACCCAGCCGTGCCGCCCCGGGCCGTGCCGCCCCGGGCCGCGCCGAACCCGGCCGCACCGCCCAGGCGCGGGCCACCTGCCCCATCGCCCAGCCTGTGCCCGCCGCCGCCACGGCCAGCACCAGCAGCCGGCCGCCGAGCAGATAGGCGCCCACGACGGAGCCGCCCGCACCGACCGCCGCGCCGACCGCCGCAGCGCCACCCAGAATCCGCCCGCCCATCGCCGCCTCCCTCCGCTGCCGCCGCCCGATGGTATGACTCAGCCGACACCCGTTCTCTACCCAGCGTGACACCGCCGGAATTCCAGCAGGAGAACGGGGCGTCAACATCCGGACAATTCGGCATGGAGACCCATCCGCATTGACACCCGCCATCTTTTGAGAGCTACCCTCATAAGACATCGACTCTCGGAGGTCTCCCATGTCCACCCCAGACCCGCGCCGCTGGTGGGCGCTGGCCGCCGTGGTGCTCGCCGTGCTGGTGATCAGCTTCGACATGACCATCCTCAATGTGGCCCTGCCGACCATGGCGACCCAGCTGCACGCGTCCACCAGCCAGCAGCAGTGGATCATCGACGGCTACACCGTCGTCTTCGCCGCCGTGATGCTCCCGGCGGGTCTGCTCGGCGACCGGTTCGGCCGCCGCCTGATGCTCACCGTCGGCCTGGTCCTCTTCGGCGCGGCCTCGCTGCTGGGCATGCTCGCCGACTCCCCCGGCACCGTGATCGCCGCCCGCGCCGCGATGGGCGTCGGCGGGGCGCTGATCATGCCGCTCTCCATGGCGGTGATCCCCGGGCTCTTCCCGCCCGCCGAGCAGGGCCGCGCCGTGGGCGCCCTCGCCTCCGCGCTCGCCGCCGGGATGCCGCTCGGCCCGCTGATCGGCGGCCTGCTGCTGGACCACTTCTGGTGGGGGTCGATCTTCCTGGTCAACCTGCCGCTGGTGGCCATCGGCATCACGGCCTGCCTGCTGCTGATCCCCGAATCCCGCGACCCCGCCGCGCCCCGGGTCGACCCGGTCGCCACCGTGCTGGCCGCCGGCGGCCTGGCCGCCCTCACCTGGGGCATCATCGAGGCTCCCGGCCGGGGCTGGGACGACGTCCCGGTCGTCACCGCGCTGGGCGGCGCGGTCGCCGCAATCACCGTGCTGGTGCTGCGCAGCCTGCGCCAGCAGCGGCCGATGCTCGACCTCTCGCTGCTCCGCGACCGGAGCTACCGCTGGTCGGCGCTGGCCGCGACGCTGGTCTCGCTGGTCCTCTTCGGCGGCTTCTTCGTCCTGCCGCTCTATCTCCAGGCCGTACTGGGCAGCGACGCCTTCGGCACCGGGCTGCGGCTGATGCCCATGATGGGCGGCCTGATGGTGGCCGCCAGGCTCGCCGAACGGCTGGTCGTCCGGTTCGGCCCCCGACCGGTGATCACCGCGGGCCTGGTGGTGATCGGCGCCGCCCTGCTGCTCGGCAGCCGTACCCAGACCGGCGACGGCTATGGCTTCACCGCCGTCTGGCTGCCGCTGCTCGGCCTCGGTATGGGCCTCTCCATCGTCCCCGCCATGGGCGCGGCGCTGGCCACACTGCCGCCCGATCGGGCCGGAGTGGGCTCCGGGCTGCTCCAGACGCTGCGCCAGGTCGGCGGCGCGCTGGGGGTCGCGATCTTCGGCAGCCTGCTGGCCGGGGCGTACACCGCGCGGCTGGACACCAGCGGTCTGCCCGCCGCAGCGGCCAGGGTCGCCCACGACTCGGTGGCCGCCGCCGACGCGGTCGCCAGGCAGCTGCACGACGCCGCCCTGACCGCCTCCGCGCACGCGGCGTACATCCACGCCATGGACCGGGTGCTGCTGGTCGCCGGGGTGGTCGGGCTGCTCTCCGCAGTCCTGGTCGGCGCCCGGATGCCCGGCCGGGCCGCCACCGCCGCCGTGCCCGCTCCGGAGGGGCCGGGCACCCCGCCGCTGGCCGCGACCGCCGGTGATCGCGGAGAATCACCTGTATGACCGCCGCGCAGCCGACACCCGCCGCCCCCTCCCGGACCGCCACCGCCCGGACCGCCACCGGGGGCGGCGATGCGGTCCGGGAGGGCCGGGGCGTCCAGGAGGGCCACGAGGCAAAGGAGCTCCAGGAGCTGCTGGAGGCGCCGCTGTCGCTGCGCGAGCGCAAGAAGCTGAAGACCCGGCAGGCCATGCGCCGCGAGGCCTACCGGCTCTTCGCCGAGCAGGGCTACGACGCCACCACGGTCGACCAGATCGCAGCCGCCGCCGAGGTCTCCCCGTCCACCTTCTTCCGCTACTTCGCCACCAAGGAGGACCTGGTCCTCAGCGACGAGTACGACCCCGCCATCGTCGCCGCCCTGCGGGCCCGCCCCGCCGGCGAACCCTTTGTGACCAGCGCCCGGCAGACGATGCTGGCCCTGCTGCGCCAGGCGTTCAAGTCCGACCGCGAGGAGCTGCTGACCCGGATGCGGCTGGTCAACCAGGTGCCCGCGCTGCGCGCCCGGATGGCGACGCAGTCGGGGCAGCCGCGCGACATGATCCTGGGCGTACTGGCCGAGCGGACCGGTGTGGCCCCGACCATGGAGATGCGGGTCGCCGTCTCGGCCTTCATGGCCGCCACCACCGAGGCCATCCTCTACTGGGCCGAGCAGGAGGACCGTGAGGACCTGGTCGACCTGTTGACCCGCTGCTTCGACACCCTGGAGCGCGGCCTGGACATCGTCCCGCCCCCGAGCGGGGCGCCGCGCTGAGGCCCTGCGCCGACCGGCCCTGCACCGGCCAGTCCTGCGCCGTCACTCAGTCCTGCGCCGTCACTGCACATGGGCTCCGACGGTCGTGGCCAGCACCGCCGCGTCGCCGGTGGGTGCGTCGCAGGTGAAGTGGCGGCAGACATAGGCGGCCGGGCGGCCGTCCAGCAGCGGGCGGTCGCGCAGCAGCGGCACCTCGGAGCCGTCCGGCCCGCCCACCGCGACCACCGCGCCCGGGGCGGTGGCCAGCAGCGCGGTGCGGTGCAGTACGGCGGTGGCGGGGTCGTCCTGCGGGCCGACCACGGCCACCTCGCGCGGCCCGTCGGCGTACGCCTCGGCGACGGCCAGCCCCCAGCCGATGAAGCGGGGCGCGCGGGCGGCCAGCGCCCCGACGACGCCCAGCGCCCGCTCGGCGGCGGTGCGGTGGCGGTCCGAGCCGGTGTACGCGGCATAGCCGAGCAGCGCCCCGGCGGCGGCGGTCCAGCCGGACGGGGTGGCGTTGTCGGTGGGGTCCTGGGGGCGGCGGATCAGCTGCTCGGCGTCGTCGGCGGTGTCGTACAGGGCGCCGCTCGCCGGGTCGGTGAAGTGCACCAGGACGGTGTCCAGCAGGCCGCCGGCCAGCTCCAGCCACTCGGCGTCGCCGGTCACCGCGTAGAGGGCCAGGAAGCCCTCGGCGACATCCGCGTAGTCCTCCAGTACGCCGGGCGCCTCGCCCGGGCGGCCGTCGCGGGAGGTGCGCAGCAGCCGGCCGTCGGCGGTGAGGTGGACGGCCAGCAGCAGGTCGGCTGCGGCCAGCGCCGCCTCGACCAGGTCGGGCCGCTCCAGCAGGGCGCCGGCCTCGGCGAGGGCGGCGATGGCCAGGCCGTTCCAGGCGGCGACCACCTTGTCGTCGCGGGCCGGCCGGGGGCGGCGCGACCGGGCTTCGAGCAGCCTGCCGCGCACCGACTCGTACCAGGGCAGGTCGCGGGGGTCCTCGGGGAGCTGGAGGACCGACGGGCCCTCGCCGCCCAGCGGCCTGGTGTCGCCGTCGAAGGTGCCGGACGCGGTGACCCGGAACAGCTCGGCGGCCCGGTGGCCGTCCTCCGTGCCCAGCTCGGCGGCCAACTGCTCGGGGGTCCACAGGTAGTAGGCGCCCTCGGTGGGCTCGCCGGTGGCCGGGTCGGGGCTGTCGGCGTCCAGCGCGGAGGCGAAGCCGCCCTCGGGGGTGCGCAGCTCGGCGAGAAGGAACCCGGCGGTGTCCAGCGTGACCCGGTGGGCCTGCTGGGAGCCGGTGGCCCGCCACAGGTGCAGATAGACCCGGAGCAGCAGCGCGTTGTCGTACAGCATCTTCTCGAAGTGCGGCGTCACCCACGCGGCGTCGACGGCATAGCGGGCGAAGCCGCCGGCCAGCTGGTCGTGGATGCCGCCCCGGGCCATCGCCTCGCAGGTCCGCTCGGCCATCTCCAGGGCGGCGTCGGAGCCGGTGCGGGCGTGGTGGCGGAGCAGGAACTCCAGCGCCATGGACGGCGGGAACTTGGGGGCGCCGCCGAAGCCGCCGCGCTTCTGGTCGAACTCCCGGGAGAGGGCCATCAGGGCCTGGTGCAGCTCCGCCTCACCGGGGGCCGCATGCCCACCGGCCCCGAACACCGACGCCCGCTCGGCCAGGTCCGCCACGATCCGCCCGGCGACCTCCCCGACCTCGTCGCGCCGCTCCTGCCAGGCGGCGGTCACCCCCTGGAGCACCTGCCCGAAGGACGGCATGCCGTGCCGGGGGGAGGGCGGGAAGTAGGTGCCGAAGTAGAACGGCGCACCGTCGGGCGTGAGGAAGACCGTCATCGGCCAGCCACCCCGCCCGGTGGCAGCCTGCACCGCCTCCATGTACACGGCGTCGATGTCGGGCCGCTCCTCGCGGTCGACCTTCACCGCCACGAAGTGCTCATTGAGGTACCCGGCCACCACGTCGTCCTCGAAGGACTCGTGCGCCATCACATGGCACCAGTGACACGCTGCGTAGCCGACCGACAGCAGAACGGGTACATCGCGCCGTCGCGCTTCCTCGAAAGCCTCCGGCCCCCAAGGCCACCAGTCGACCGGATTCTCAGCATGCTGAAGCAGATAAGGCGAGGTCACACCAGCCAACCGGTTCACAGAGCCAGCCTCTCACAATGCCCAACCCCGTCGGCGAAGCCCGCGCAGGCGCTGCCTCGCTTGGACGAACTCGAGCTGGGACCACCGAGAACATCTCTGTCTCCATGCCCGCCGACCTGGTCAGTGAGCTCCCGCTCTCGGACCGGTCGCCGGGGGCTGTCCAGCTACACCCCGACGCCCGTCGTTGTCCTGACCTCCGACCGCGACGACTGGTCGAAGCTCTGCGGGAGCCGCGTGATGATCAGAGAGACGTGAGCGTCCCGGACTACTCGGTCTGCGAGTTCACTGGCACCGGTGGCAGGAGGGGTACCCGGCCGAGGGGGATAGCCGGGTCCGGGGGGAGCTGGTCAGGCGCTGCGGGTGGTCTCGGGGTTGCGGGGGGCGGCGTCGTCGGGCTGCTCGGGCTCCTCGATAAAGTCCACCTTGCCGAACTGCCGGTTCATGTTCTTCAGCAGGAGCCAGGTGGCGGCGCCGAGCACGGCGAAGACGACAAAGCCCAGCAGGCCGGGGGTCACCTTGTTCTTCTCGAAGGCCAGGGTGGTGAGGTGGGAGAGGGCGGCGGGGTCGGTCATGGGGGTGGTCACCTCTCTATGGTGGCCCGGCCACGGCCGGGCCGGGCCACCGGGGTGTCGGTCAGACGGTGATGTCGGCGGTGATGCCGGCGAAGAGGTCGTCCTCCGGGAGGGAGGTGTCGACCAGGGAGCGGGCCAGCTCGAAGTCCTCGGTGGGCCAGACCTCCCGCTGGACCTCCAGCGGGACGCGGAACCACGGCCCGTCGGGGTCGATCTGGGTGGCGTGGGCGATCAGCGCCCGGTCCCGGACCTCGAAGAAGTCGGCGCACTCCACCTGGGTGGTGACCTCCCGCTCCTTGCGGCCGCTCTTCTCCCAGCCCTCGATCCACTCGCCGTACGGGGAGTCGTGCCCGTGCTCGGTGAGGTACGCGTGCAGGGCGCGGATGCGGCCCATCGGGAAGCCGTGGTTGTAGTAGAGCTTCAGCGGCTGCCAGGGCTCACCGGTTCCCGGGTAGGCGTCGGGGTCGCCGGCGGCCTCGAAGGCGGCCATGGTGATCTTGTGGGTCATGATGTGGTCCGGGTGCGGGTATCCGCCGTTCTCGTCGTATGTGGTGATCACATGCGGCCGGAACTCGCGGATCAGCCGGACCAACGGCTCCGCGGCCTTCTCCACCTCCTGGAGGCCGAAGCAGCCCTCCGGGAGGGGCGGCAGCGGGTCGCCCTCGGGCAGCCCGGAGTCGACGAACCCCAGCCATGCCTGCTTGACGCCCAGGATCTCGCGGGCCGCGTCCATCTCCTTCCGCCGGACCTCGTGGATGTTCTCCTCCACCCAGGGGTCGCCCTGGAGCTTGGGGTTGAGGATGGAACCGCGCTCTCCCCCCGTGCAGGTGGCCACCAGCACGTCCACCCCTCGGGCGACGTACATGGCCATGCTGGCGGCGCCCTTGCTGGACTCGTCGTCCGGGTGGGCGTGCACCGCCATCAGTCGCAGCTGCTCAGTCAACGCCTGTTTCCTTCCGCATCCATCCCGTGCCTCCCCACCGCGTCCGGTCGGGGTCGGCCACTCCTATAGTGACGGACTGGGAGGCCCGTACATTCCACGGCCCTGCCGGGGAAGGAACGATCAGATGAGCACCACAGCGCCCAGGCTCCCCGAGGGCCGGTACGGCAAGGCCGGGCATTCCGGCGGCGGTGACGCCGGTGCCGACCGGCGGTTGCGGGTCGCCGCCGTGGTCTGCGGGGTGCTCTTCCTGGGCCTGATCGCCTGGCTGGGCACCTCCTACCTGGTGCGGGAGACCCGGATGCACGGGGAGGTGCCGACCTTCGAGGTGACCTCCGACACGGCCGTGCGGGCGCATCTGTCGGTGCAGAAGCGCGACGGCGTGAGCGGGGTCTGCACCCTGCGGTCGCAGTCGGCGGACGGCGATGTGGTCGGGCAGCTGGATGTGGCGGTCCCGGCCGGCGGCACCGGCTTCGAGAAGGATGTGACCATCCGCACGGTCCACCCGGGCACCACGGCCGAGCTGCTGGGCTGCGTCGCCCACGGCTGACGCCCACGGCCGAACGGGCCGACGGCCGGGCGCCGACGCGCCGGGGCGTGCGCCGATCGCACCGGCGCACGCCCCGATTGTCGGAGCCGTGAGGCATAGTCGACCGTGGGGCTGGGCATGCGCAGAGCAGCCGCCGGGTAGCAGTGCGCAGTCAGCCACTCCCCCTCACCCCCAAGAAATTGTTACGCTCGTGGTTTCGCCCCTTCCGAGCCGGGCCGGCACGGGAGTGGGCGTTGCTTTGTAGTACAGCCGAGTACCGACGAGGAGCACCTGTGACCCAGACCAGCGATAACGCCACCTGGCTCACCCAGGCGGCGTATGACCAGCTCAAGGCCGAGCTGGACTATCTGTCGGGTCCCGCACGCGTGGAGATCGCCAAGAAGATCGAGGCGGCCCGTGAAGAGGGTGACCTGCGCGAGAACGGCGGATACCACGCGGCCAAGGAGGAGCAGGGCAAGCAGGAGTTGCGTATCCGCCAGCTCACCCAGCTGCTGGAGAAGGCCAAGGTCGGCGAGGCGCCGTCGGATTCCGGCGTGGTCGCCCCCGGCATGGTCGTCACCGTCGCCTTCGACGGGGACCCGGATGACACCATGACGTTCCTGCTCGGCTCCCGCGAGGTGGCCGGCGACGACCTGGACATCTACTCCCCGCAGTCGCCGCTCGGCACCGCCATCAACGGCAAGAAGGTCGGCGAGGACGCCACCTACGAGCTGCCCAACGGCAAGAACGCCACCGTGAACATCGTGGAGGCCAAGCCGTACAGCGGCTGAGCCCCGGCCGCCCTCCTGCCGTTGTGCACCGGGTGGCCGTCAGCCCTGGCGCAGCACCGTGTACCCGGCCTCCCGCAGCTCGGCGAGGACCGCCGCGCAGTGGTCCGGGCCCTTGGTCTCCAGGTGCAGGTCCACCTCGGCCTCCGCCACGCCCAGCTCGGGCGCGGTCCGTACATGGGCCACGTCCAGCACATTGGCGTCCGCCCGGAAGAGCACCCCCAGCAGCGTCGCCAGCGCACCCGGCCGGTCGCTGAGCAGCAGCCGCAGCGACAGATAGCGGCCGGCCGCCGCCATACCGTGCCGCAGCACCCGCTGCATCAGCAGTGGGTCGATGTTGCCGCCGGAGAGCACCGCCACCACCGGACCCTCCACCGCCTCCGGGTCCTGGAGCAGCGCGGCAACCGGGCTCGCCCCGGCCGGTTCCACCACCAGCTTCATCCGCTCCAGGCAGAGCAGCAGCGCCCGCGAGAGGGAGTCCTCGGTGACCGTCCGTACGCCGTCTGCCAGCGCGCTGACCACGGCGAACGGCACATCGCCGGGTCGGCCGACCATGATGCCGTCGGCCATGGTCGCATAGGACTCCAGCGCCACCGGATGCCCGGCCGCCATCGACGGCGGATACGCGGCGGCGCCCGCCGCCTGCACCCCGACCACCCGCACATCGGGGCGGAGCGGCTTCACCGCGGCGGCGATCCCGGCGAGCAGCCCGCCGCCGCCCACCCCCACCAGGATGGTGCGCACCTCCGGGCACTGCTCCAGGATCTCCAGGCCGACCGTGCCCTGTCCGGCCACCACGTCCGGGTGGTCGAAGGGGTGGATGAAGACCGCGCCGGTGGAGTCCGCGAAGTCCTGCGCCGCCGCCAGCGACTCGTCGACGTTCTGCCCGTGCAGCCGCACCTCGGCGCCGTAGTCCCGGGTGGCCGCCACCTTGGGCAGCGGGGCGGCGACCGGCATGAAGACCGTGGAGCGCACCCCCAGCAGCGCGGCGGCCAGCGCCACCCCCTGCGCATGGTTGCCCGCGCTGGCCGCGACCACCCCGGCGGCGCGCTCCACCGGCGACAGGCCCGCGATCCGGACGTACGCCCCGCGCAGTTTGAAGGAGCCGGTGCGCTGGAGGTTCTCGCACTTGAGGTGGACCGGGGCGCCGACGAGGGAGGTGAGGTACCGGCTGCCCTCCATCGGGGTCACCCGGGCCACGCCCGCGAGCATCTTGTGGGCACCGCGCACGTCGTCCACGGTGATCGGCCAGCTGTGCATGGCCCCAGCCTAGGGGGACCGGCCGCGCCCGGCCGGATGGTGCCGCTCGGCGTACGGGGGGAAAGTTCACACGGTTCGGGGCGTTACGTGCAAGGGGTCGACGCGCGTACTCTCAGAGTCTGCCCGGTCCCCAGGGCCGTGGCGCACCGCACCGACCGGACAACGCGAGCCGCCCATGACCTCGGACTACACCCTCCACGACCGCCTGCAGTACCAGGTGGCGATCTTCGCCCGCCGGGTCGAGCAGGTCCGCATCGGCGGCGTCGGTGCCCAGCGCAACTCCATGGACCGCGCCGCCTTCCTGGTACTCAACCGACTGGACTGGGAAGGCCCGATGGGCGTCAAGGCCCTCGCGGACGCCCTGGTCATCGACTCCTCCACGGTCACCCGGCAGGTGGCGCCGCTGGTCGACGCGGGCCTGGTCGAACGGGTGCAGAACCCCGACGACAAGCGCGCCGTCTTCCTGGCCCTCTCCCCGCTCGGCCGGGAGCGGCTGGAGGAGGTACGGACCAGCCGGCAGGAACTCGTCCGGCGGCTGATCGCCGACTGGCCCCAGGAGGACCGGGAGTCCTTCTGCGAACTGCTCGCCCGCTTCAACCTCTCCATGGAGTCCTACTCAGGTGGGAGTGGGAGTGGCAGCGAAAGCGGGAGTGGCGGCGGAAGCGGGGGCGAGAACCGAAGCTGGGGCGGGAGCGGGACCGGAAGCGGGAGCGGGAGCGGGAGCCGCAGCGGGGGCGGCAGCGAAAGCGGGGGCGGGGGCGAGACCGGAAGCTGGGGTGGCAGCGGGAGCGGGAGCCGCCGCGGCAGCGGAAGCGGCGGAGGCCCCCAGGACGCGCAGGCGACGGTGTCGAGCCGCTGATCCGGGCCCGCCACCGCCGCCTGTGCGTCCTGCCCTCCGGCGTGTCAGCCCAGCGCCTGGCCCAGGTCCGCCAGCAGGTCGTCCACCGACTCGATCCCCACCGACAGCCGCACCAGGTCGGCCGGCACCTCCAGCGCCGAACCGGCCGCCGAGGCATGCGTCATCCGACCCGGGTGCTCGATCAGCGACTCCACGCCGCCCAGCGACTCGCCCAGGGTGAACAGCTGCGCCCGGTTGCACACCTCCACGGCCGCCTGCTCGCCGCCCGCCACGCGGAACGACACCATGCCGCCGAACGCCTTCATCTGCTTGGCCGCCACCTCGTGCCCGGCGTGCTCCGGCAGCCCCGGGTAGAGCACCTGCACCACCGAGGGGTGGCGGGTGAGCATCTCGGCGACCCGGGTGGCGTTCTCGCTGTGCCGGTCCATCCGCACCCCGAGCGTCTTGATGCCGCGCAGCACCAGCCAGGAGTCGAAGGGCCCGGCCACCCCGCCCATCGCGTTCTGGTGGTACGCCAGCTCCTCGCCCAGACCCGCGTCGGCCGTGACCAGGGCGCCGCCGACCACGTCCGAGTGACCGCCCATGTACTTGGTGGTGGAGTGCACCACCACGTCCGCGCCCAGCGCCAGCGGCTGCTGGAGGTACGGGCTGGCGAAGGTGTTGTCCACCACCAGCAGCGCGCCCGCGTCCCGGGCGATCTGCGCCAGTACGGCGATGTCCGCGATGCCCAGCAGCGGATTGCTCGGCGTCTCCACCCAGACCACCCTGGTGGTGGCGCGGACCCCGGCGCGCACCGACTCCGGGTTGTGCATGTCGGCCACCGACCACTCCACGCCCCAGCGCTGCAGCACCTTGGAGAAGAGCCGGAAGGTGCCGCCGTAGGCGTCGTTGGGGATCAGGATGTGGTCGCCCGGCTTCAGCACCGTACGCAGCAGGCAGTCCTCGGCGGCCAGGCCGGAGGCGAACGCCAGCCCGCGCCGGCCGCCCTCCAGCGCCGCGAGGTTCTCCTCCAGCGCGGTGCGGGTCGGGTTGGCGGAGCGGCTGTACTCATAGCCGCCGCGCAGGCCGCCGACGCCGTCCTGCTTGTAGGTGGAGACCTGGTAGATGGGCGGGACCACCGCTCCTGTCTGCGGGTCGGCCTCCTGGCCCGCGTGGATGGCAAGGGTCTCGAAGGCGTACTGCTGCTGTCCGTGCTGGTCGCTCATGGTGTCCGAGCGTAGCCCGGGAACGGCCGTGACCATCGCGCCGCAGCGTGGTGCCCGGTACGACTGCGTCCGCCGGGGGAAATCTCCCACCCCCGCCGCGCGTTGTGGTCAGCAGACGACTCGCCGACCGGAGGCTTCCCCGATGCTGCTGAACCGCTTCAAGAACCGCATCCCCACCGCCGACGAAGCCCTCCCCGGCCGCGCCGAGCGCCCCTTCGCCGTCCCGGACCGCCACACCGTGCTCGGTAACCCCCTGCTCGGCCCCTATCCCGAGGGCCTGGAGGTCGCCGACTTCGGCCTGGGCTGCTTCTGGGGCGCCGAGCGGCGCTTCTGGCAGACCCCCGGCGTCTGGACCACTCTGGTCGGCTACCAGGGCGGGCACACCCCCAACCCCACCTACGAGGAGGTGTGCAGCGGCCACACCGGCCACACCGAGGCCGTCCGGGTGGTCTTCGACCCGGCCAAGGTCGGCTATGAGCAGCTGCTCAAGGTCTTCTGGGAGTCCCATGACCCCACCCAGGGCTTCCGCCAGGGCAACGACCTCGGCACCCAGTACCGCTCCGCCGTCTACACCCACTCCCCCGCCCAGCTCGCCGCCGCCGAAGCCACCCGCGACGCCTTCCAGCCCCACCTCACCCGCGCCGGCCACGGGCCCATCACCACCGAGATCCGCCCCGCCACCCCCTTCTGGCCCGCCGAGCCCTACCACCAGCAGTACCTGGACAAGAACCCCGCCGGCTACTGCGGCATCGGCGGCACCGGCCTCTCCTGCCCCATCGGCGTCGCCAGGACCGACGGCTGAGGACGGACGCGCCCCGGCCGGGGGACCGGGGCCGGAGGGTTCCTCAGGCGGGCTTGGCGGTGGACAGGGCGGCGGCTCGGTAGCCGGGGGCGACGCCGTCGACCAGGATCGCGGTGCCGTCGATGTGGTCGGTACGCAGCGGCAGGATCTCGCGGTAGGCAGGGGAGGCGTACCAGCCGCGGGCGGCGGCGAGGTCGGGGAAGGCGATGACGACCACGGTGCCGGGCCAGTCGCCCTCGACCACCTCCATGGCGGCGCCGTGGACGGCGAACCGGCCGCCGAAGGGGTCCAGGGTGGCGTCGATGCGGCGCAGGTACTCCAGGACGTCGGGGTGGTCCGACTGCGGATTGCGGAGGTGGGCGATGGCATAGGCGGTCATGGCGGCCTCCTCGGGCGGCGATGCGGTGGACGGTCCCGATCGTGCCGCAGCGCCGGGGAGGGGTCGATGACCCCGGAGGTCATGGTCGGCCGGTGGTCAGGCGGCGACCCGGTCTCCGGTGACGTCCCAGAGGTGGTGCAGGGGGTCGTGGACGAAGTAGCGGGCGAAGGACTCCACGGTGAAGTGGGCGCCGTCGCTGCGGTCGCCGGGGCGGTGCCACTGGTCGCCGGAGACGCGGTCGAAGGCGGCGGCGAGGGTGTCGGCGGCGGCGGTGAGTTCGGGGGCGACGCGGGCCGGGTCCTGCTCGCCGTAGCGGTCGGCGACAGCGGTCTCGTCCTGGTCCCAGTTGGCGAAGAGGGGGCTGTCCTGGGTGAGCATCAGCCCGAGGCGGGTGGTGTAGATCCGGCAGACGTCCCGCACATGGCAGGCGTACTCCAGGGGTGACCAGACGTCGGGGCGGGGGCGGTGGCGCAGTTGGGAGGCGGGCTCGGCGGTGAGCAGGGCGGCCCAGGCGGCGGCGTTGGCGCGGAGCAGGTCGGCGACGGCTTCGCGGGGGACGGCTACCGGGTCGAAGCCGCACTCGGAGCAGGGGCGCCGGAGCACCCAGGTCCAGTCCTTGGTGTCGGGGGTGATCATGGTTCAAGGATGGGGGCGGGGGTGGGCGTCCTCCAGTGGCCCTGCGGTCAGGGTGCGTCGAAAAGCTGCCAGTCGGAGCAGGGTCGGGGAACAGCGTCAGGGGAGCTGGGTCAGGGGAGCAGCCCGGCGCGGACCCGTTCCTTGACGGCGGGCCACTCGGGGGCGAGCAGTGAGTAGACGACGGTGTCCCGCCAGGTGCCGTCCAGGCGGCGGGTGTGGCGGCGCAGCGGGCCCTCGCGGAGTCCTCCGATGCGGGCCATGACGGCTTGGGCCGCGAAGTCCTGATGGTCGATCTGCCACTGGACGCGGCCGAAGCGCAGCGTCTCGAAGGCGTTGTAGAGGAGCAGCAGATGGGCTTCGACGGCGACGGCGGTGTTGCGGTAGGGGCGGGCAACCCAGTCCCAGCCGATGTCCACCCGCTCGTCGGTGGCCGAGATGTCGAGGTAGGCGATCCAGCCGACCGGCCGGAAGGTGCCCCGGGGGACCACCGCGAAGACCGCGGCCTCGCCGGCGGCCTGCTGGGCGAGGCGCTGCTCCACCAGGCGGCGCATCTCGTCCTCGGAGCGGGGGGTGAGGGCGGGCAGCCAGCGCCACACCTCGTCGTCGTTGCCGCCGGCCAGGTGCAGGTCGGGGGCGTGCGCCGGGGTGAGCGGCTCCAGGCTGATGTGGCGGCCGTCCAGGGTGACGGGGGCGGGCGGTTGCGAGGCCATGGGCGCACGGTAGCCCGAGTCACGCGCCGGGGCACCGCTTTGCGCGGGCGGGCGGGATGGCCGGGGGCGCGGGCGGGTCAGAGGGCGCTGCCGGCTTTCCACTCGGCCCAGCCGAGGTTCCAGCCGCTCAGGCCTCGTAGACGCCCTTGGCCCCCCCGTACGTCCTTGAGCCGCAGCCGGAGGGTGATCCTGGTGCCGGGCGCCCAGTACCGCTCGGGCCGGAAGTCCAGCCGGGTGGCGTCGAACCAGTGGCCGACGATCTCGACGGGCGGGTCGGCCCGCACGGTGATGGCCTGCTGGACCGCCCTGCGCTCGGTGACGGCGGTGGAGAAGGTGGGCTGCTCCTCCGCTGCTCCCGGTGCGCTCGTCGTTCGCGGGCGTTCCGTTCCACGACAGGCCCGTTCGGACCCTCCCGCCCCGGGCGGGGCGGGAGGGCGCGGGTCACTCGTCGGCGGCGTCGCCGGACTCGTACAGGTCCCAGTCCTCGTTCTCGGGGTCGAACTCGGTGTGCGCGGACTCCCAGGTGGCCTGGGCCAGCTCGATGCCGGGGACCTCGCCCAGCAGCTTCAGCGGGTCCACGAAGTGGGCGAGCGAGCCGGACGGGTCGATCTCGACGGCCTCCACCGCCTGGGCCCGCTCGTCGTCGTCCATGTACTCGTCGTTCTGCACCTGCTGGAGGGCGGCGGCCTTGAGGGCCTCCACGTCGGTGATCTGGGCGACGAGTTCGATGTGCAGGCGGACGAAGCGGGGCTCGCCCTCTTCGGTGATGTCGGTGCTGGTCATGGCAGTGAGCGTAGGCCAGTCGGGGCGGTGCTGCGGCACCGCCGCCCGGGGCCGCCGCTACCCAAGCGGCGCCGGGCTCACTACGATCGTGCGAACGGCCCGGCCGGAGGCGTCCCCGCCGCACGGTGATCCGGGTCGGCTACGGCGTGAGGAGATCCGGTGGGTGAGCGGAAGGCAGCCCAGCGCAGCCCGCTGACGATCACGGCTGCGGCGGCAGGCGGTGCGGTGGCGCTGGCGCTGATCCTCGGCCCGGTGGCCTCCGCCGCCTCCTCGGATGCGTCGGCGGAGGTTGCGGCGGCCCGGCAGGACAAGGCCACGCAGGCGCTGGCGGAACGGGCGGCGGCGGAGTCGGCAGCGGTGCGCTCGGCGGCACGGGCGGCCGAGGCGCAGAGCGCGGCGGGGCTGCGGCTGGCGGACACCGGCGGTGTCGACACCACCCCGTATCTGCTGGGCGGGGCGGCGTTGCTGGTGGTGGGCGCCGGGATGCTGGCGGTGGTACGCCGCCGCGAGGCGCCGGAAGCGGGCTGACCCGGGCTCGGGCAGACCCAAACACCGGCAGACCCGGACACGGAACAACGGAACAACGGAACAACGGTGAGGGCCGGCCCTGGATACCAGGACCGGCCCTGCCGTCTCCGTCTCACTCCCCCACCCGGGAGCACGGAGGCACGCCCTGCGGCGTGCGGTGCCGCAGGAGCCGTCGCACCCTGGCGATCGGTCGGGACCACCAGGGGCGGGACGACGACGGCCCCTGCGGGCGGGGACGCGGTGGGCCGGGTCAGGGCCGACCGACGCGCCCTCCTGGAGGCTGCGGTGCCGGGGAGCCGCTCCCGCCATCCACTGCCACCACGCTCGGCGTCTTGCCGTGACTCCTACGATGCCTGGCGCTTGTTAAGCGCATGCTGCGTACACGTGACGTCGGTGTACCACTTGCACGGCGGAAGCGTGAGTACCGGTCAGTGCGCCCGGTCGGCCAGGAAGGACAGCAGGTCCTGCCGGGTGACGATGCCCTGGGGCTTGCCGTCGACCAGCACCACCGCCGCGTCGGCCCGCTCCAGCACCGCCATCAGCCGGGTGGCGGACTCACCGGAGCCGACCACCGGCAGCGGCGGCGACATGTGCTTCTCCAGCGGGTCGCCGAGCTCCACCCGCTGGGTGAAGAGCCCGTCCAGCAGTTCCCGCTCCACCACCGCGCCGATGACCTCACCGGCCATCACATCCGGGTGGCCGGCGCCGGGCGAGACCACGGGCATCTGGGAGACGCCGTACTCGCGCAGCACCTGCACCGCCTCGCCGACCGTCTCGCCGGGGTGCATATGGACGAACTGCGGGATGCCGGCGTGCTCCACGGCGTCCTTGCGGGCGAGCACATCGCCGACGGTGGCCTCCTCGGTGGGCGAGGAGAGGAAGCCGTAGTCCGCCATCCACTCGTCGTTGAAGATCTTGCTGAGGTAGCCGCGGCCGCCGTCCGGCAGCAGCACCACCACCACGTCGTCGGGCCCGAGCCGGCGGGCGACCTCCAGCGCGGCGACCACGGCCATCCCGCAGGAGCCGCCGACCAGCAGGCCCTCCTCCTTGGCGAGGCGGCGGGTCATCTGGAAGGAGTCCTTGTCGGAGACGGCGACGATCTCGTCCGCGACGGTGCGGTCGTACGCCTCCGGCCAGAAGTCCTCGCCGACGCCCTCCACCAGGTACGGGCGGCCGGTGCCGCCGGAGTAGACCGAGCCCTCCGGATCGGCGCCGACCACGGTGACCCGGCCCTCGGAGGCGTCCTTGAGGTAGCGGCCGGTGCCGGAGATGGTGCCGCCGGTGCCGACGCCCGCCACGAAGTGGGTGATCCGGCCCTCGGTCTGCTTCCACAGCTCGGGGCCGGTGGAGTGGTAGTGGGAGGCCGGGTTCTCCGGGTTGGAGTACTGGTCGGGCTTCCAGGCGCCGGGGGTCTCCCGCACCAGGCGGTCGGAGACGTTGTAGTACGAGTCGGGGTGCTCGGGGGCGACCGCGGTCGGGCAGACCACGACCTCGGCGCCGTACGCCCGCAGGGTGTTGATCTTGTCGGTGGAGACCTTGTCCGGGCAGACGAAGATGCAGCGGTAGCCCTTCTGCTGCGCCACGATGGCCAGCCCGATACCGGTGTTGCCGGAGGTGGGCTCGACGATGGTGCCGCCGGGCCGCAGCGCTCCGGACTCCTCGGCGGCCTCGATCATCCGCATCGCGATGCGGTCCTTCACCGAGCCGCCGGGGTTGAAGTACTCGACCTTGGCGAGAACGGTCGCCTGGATTCCCTCGGTGACCTTGTTGAGTTTCACCAGGGGCGTGTCGCCGACCAACTCGATGATCGACTCGTGGTACCGCACGGGGGTCCTCCCGGGATGTGGAACAGATGCGCACAGATCGGTGCAGCGGGGTGTGTCTGTACCGGTCAGGGTAGAGGTGCGGAGTCCCGGGCGCCGACGCCCCGGCCCGGTGGTGATCACCCGGGGCGCACACGCGGTAGCCCGGTGCGGCGCTGGGTATGCAGCCAGTGAGAGATCGGACCGGGACCGGGTGAGGGGGTTGGTGGATGTCGCGGGCACGGGTGGCACGGCGGATCGCGGCGGCGGCTGCGTACGGCGGCGGCGGGATCGGGCTGCTCGGCGTCGGCGTCGTCGGCCTGCTGGTCACCGAGGCCAAGTTCGCCGAGCGGGCCGTGGGGGCGCTCGGAGCCGACCCGCCGAAGGCCGACGGGGTCTACGGCGGCGCCTTCGCCGACGGGCCGCAGGCGGCGGCTCCCCCGCTGGTGCTGGCCTTCCTGGGCGACTCCACCGCCGCCGGGCTGGGGGTGCTGCGCGGCCATGAGACGCCGGGCGCGCTGCTGGCGGCCGGGCTGGCGTCGGTCGCCGAGCGGCGGGTGCGGCTGGTCAATGTGGCGCTGTCGGGGGCCCGCTCCAGCGACCTGGACCGGCAGGTGGACCTGGCACTGGAGACCGTCCCCGATGTGGCCGTGATCATCATCGGGGCCAATGACGTGACCCATCGGATGCCGCTGGTGGAGTCGGTGCGGCTGCTCGGCGAGGCGGTGCGGCGGCTGCGCGGGGCGGGCTGCGAGGTGGTCGTGGGCACCTGCCCTGACCTGGGCACCATCGAGCCCGTACGGCCGCCGCTGCGCTGGGTGGCGCGGCGGCTGAGCCGGCAGCTGGCGGCGGCGCAGACCATTGCGGTGGTGGAGGCGGGCGGCCGGAGCGTCTCCCTGGGGTCGCTGCTGGGGCCGGAGTTCGCCACCCGCCGGGAGCTGTTCGCGGCCGACCGCTACCACCCGTCGGCGCAGGGGTACGGCACCGCCGCGATGGCCGTGCTGCCCTCGCTCTGTGCGGCGCTGGGCCTCTGGCCGGAGGAGGAGCGGCCGGACGCGCGGCGCGGCGAGGGTGTGCTGCCGGTGGCGGTGGCTGCGGCGGAGGCCGCCGGGCGGTCCGGTACGGAGGTCGCGGCAGCGGCTCCGGGCGGCTCGCCGAGCGGCCCGCTGGGGCGCTGGGCGCTGATCCGGCACCGGCGGCGGCAGCGGCTGCCGATGACGTCGGAGCCCACGGCGGCGGAGGCGGGGCAGGCGGGCCCGAACGGGGGCCCGGACGAGAGGCCGGACGAGGGGCCGGGCAGGGGGCCGGACGGGGGGAGAGCGGGAACGTCGCCCAGCTCACATGCCGCGCTGGGTGACGACCGTGGTACTAAGCGGTAGCTTACGGCCGTGGCCGACTGGCCGCCCGGCTGTCCTGTCCCCCGAGGAGTCACCGTGCCCGAAGCCGTCATCGTCAGCGCCGCCCGCTCACCCATCGGCCGGGCCTTCAAGGGGTCGCTCAAGGACGTCCGCCCGGACGACCTCACCGCCTCCATCGTGCGTGCCGCCCTGGACCGGGTGCCCCAGCTGGACCCGCGCGAGATCGACGACCTGATGCTGGGCTGCGGCCTGCCCGGCGGCGAGCAGGGCTTCAACCTGGGCCGGATCGTCGCCGTACAGCTGGGGATGGACCACCTGCCCGGCTGTACGGTCACCCGCTACTGCTCCTCGTCGTTGCAGACCACCCGGATGGCGCTGCACGCCATCCGGGCGGGCGAGGGCGACGTCTTCGTCTCGGCCGGTGTGGAGACCGTCTCCCGCAGCGTCAAGGGCACCTCGGACGGCCTGCCCGACACCGAGAACCCGGTCTTCGCCCAGGCCAGGGCCCGTACCGCCGAGCGCGCCGCCCATGGCTCCGACGAGTGGCACGACCCGCGCGAGGACGGC
Source organism: Peterkaempfera bronchialis (assembly GCF_003258605.2). Classification (NCBI taxonomy): domain Bacteria; kingdom Bacillati; phylum Actinomycetota; class Actinomycetes; order Kitasatosporales; family Streptomycetaceae; genus Peterkaempfera; species Peterkaempfera bronchialis. Next base: position 4,282,793 of record NZ_CP031264.1, on the reverse strand, counting down.
CTGCTGCCCGACGCGTACATCGCGATGGGCCAGACCGCCGAGAACCTGGCCCGGCTCAAGGGCATCACCCGCGCCGAGCAGGACGAGTTCGGCGTGCGGTCGCAGAACCTCGCCGAGAAGGCCATCCAGGACGGCTTCTGGGCCCGCGAGATCACCCCGGTCACCACCCCGGACGGCACCGTGGTCTCCGCCGACGACGGCCCGCGCGCCGGCGTCACCCTGGAGGGCGTCTCCGGGCTCAAGCCGGTCTTCCGCCCGGACGGGACCGTCACCGCCGGCAACTGCTGCCCGCTGAACGACGGCGCCGCCGCGCTGGTCATCATGTCCGACACCAAGGCGCGGGAGCTGGGCATCACCCCGCTGGCGCGGGTGGTCTCCACCGGCGTCTCCGGGCTCTCCCCCGAGATCATGGGGTACGGCCCGGTCGAAGCCTCCCGGCAGGCCCTGCGGCGGGCCGGGCTGGCCATCGGCGACATCGACCTGGTGGAGATCAACGAAGCCTTCGCCGCGCAGGTCATCCCGTCCTACCGCGACCTGGGCATCGACCTCGACCGGCTGAACGTCAACGGCGGCGCCATCGCCGTGGGCCACCCCTTCGGCATGACCGGCGCACGCATCACCACCACCCTGATCAACTCGCTCCAGTGGCACGACAAGCAGTTCGGCCTGGAGACCATGTGCGTGGGCGGGGGGCAGGGCATGGCCATGGTGATCGAGCGGCTGAGCTGAGAGCGGCTGAGCTGAGCCGCAGCGGGGGGAGTCACCCGTTTGGCGTGACACTTCGTGTTTGAGGGCTGGATCACATGGAGAAGCTGATCCAGCCCTCTGCGCACCCGTGCGACGCCATTCGATCGACGGCCCGCAGTCACTCGACTCCGCCCCGTATACCACGTCCACCTGCGTCGACATGGACAAGGTCACAGCTCACTCACGAAGCGGACTCCTTCCCCTGACGTCACGCGCGCGCATACGGCACTGTGGTGGTGATCCCCCGTTCAGCTCCGCGCGAGGAGTACGTTCCGTGAACGCCGTGTGCACCGTCCTGCTGCTGCTCCTGCTCGTCCTCACGGCAGGGCTGCTGGTCCATGTACGCGGCCTGTCGCGACGCCTCGACGCCGCCACCGCCGCCGGCGCGGCGCCCCCGGCCACCGTCCCCGCGCCGGACGACGCCGCGATAAGGACGGCGGTCGCCGCCGCCCTGGCCGAGGACCGCGAGCGGGAGGTCGCCGAGGCGCGCGCCTTCTGGGCCGAGCAGGAGGCCCGGTCGGCGGAGGACGCGCCGCTCTTCGACACCCCGTTCAGCGGCGCCGATCCGGTGGACGGCTGGCCGCTGTACTTCCCCCGGCCGACCGGCCCGCAGGACGCCCCGGAGAGCGCCGAGGACTTCCCGCACACCGCCGCCACCGAGCGGATGGACCCGGAGTTCGCGGATGCGCTGCGGACCGCGCTGGAGGAGCTGATCGCCGAGGGCAACGGAATGCGTACCGGCCACCCCGTACAGAGCGGCGCCGGTGCCCCGGCCGACCTGGAGGTGCAGGCGGAGCCCGCGCCGACCGCCCCCGACCCGCGCCGCCACCCCTCGCACCCGGACTTCGTACCCGGCCAGGCGCCGTCCCGGGAGTGGACCGACTCCACCCTCAACCGGCTCTCCGGCGACGGCACCGCCCTCACCGACGTCCGCCCCGGCCCGCTGGGCACCCTGGACGTCTACGCGTTCGCGGACGGCACCACCCTCTGCGTGGCCCCCGGCGACCGGGAGTCGGCGGAGCGGCTGATCGAGGCGGTGCGCTGCGGGGATGAGGTGCGGCTGCTCGGCGGTTCGCGCTTCTCCGGCTCCTACTCGCTGACCTTCGCCACCGGTGAGGGCACCGTGTACGTGCTGGCCGACCGGGTCGTCGCCAGCCTCTGACGGCTCAGGCTCGGACCACCCGGCTCAGGCCACCAGTTCCGCTGTGGCGCCCACCGCCGCGACCGCGTCCGCCAGGACTCCGGCCGCCGTGGACCGGGCGCCGTCCTGGGTGGTGACGGGGGCGTCCGGGGGCAGGTCGGCCAGCGCGGCGGCGAGGTCGTGGCCGGCCACGGCGAGCTGGTCACCGCAGGCGAAGGGGCCCGCGTCCGGCAGCCGCCGCGTCTCCGTACCCTGCTCCTCCACCGCCTGTGCGTGCTCGGCCAGCCGCCGGGCCAGGGCGAGCACCGCCGCCGCCCGCGAGGGGTGGCCGGGCACCGGCGCCGCCAGCCTGCTCTGCGGCATCGAGCGGAAACGGTCGGCCAGCCGGTCGACGGCGGTGAGCAGCGGGGCGGGATCGGGCATGGGGCGAGCGTAACCGGGCACCTGCGGCGGTTCGCCGAGGGGCAGGCGTCAACCGGGCGAATGGTGGGTAAGCAGGCGTGCAACGAGGACCGCCCGTCCCCTTCCGCGCACCGCCCGGACGGCGAGTGTTGCCAAGGGTTCCGACCTCAGGCACGGTGGGAGGACGGACCGCTCAACCGGAGGCGCCCATGTCCCTCATGTACTCCGCAGCGACCCATCAGAACCTCCTCTCCAGGATCCCGGCGGTCACCGGCCGCGAGATCAGCGACTGGCTCAAGGCCGTCGACGACGGACCGGGCCTCACCCGCTGTGAGGAGAAGATCGACTGGCTCCGCCGCGAGTACGGCATCTCGTACGGCTATGCCAAGGCCATCGTGCACGAGCACGACCTGCGGAGGGCCGCGCGGAAGCTCGCCTGAGCAGCGCTCCCCGTCCGATCCCCGGTTCCCCTCGACCCACCTCGGAAGAACCCCCGTACCACCCGCGAACCATCACCCTCACCCCCATACGCCAGAGGGCCCGGGAGCCATCGGCTCCCAGGCCCTCCGCGCTGCCGGACGGCTCAGTCGTCTCCGCGCAGGATGGCGATCAGCCGCAGCATCTCCAGGTAGATCCAGACCAGCGAGAGGGTCAGGCCGAAGGCGGCCCGCCACGCCTCGCGCTCCGGGGCGCCGCCCCGGATGCCCTGCTCGATCTCGTGGAAGTCCAGCGAGAGGAAGAAGGCGCCGAGCCCGATCCCGAGCACGCCCACCAGGATGCCCAGCGGGCCGGAGCGCAGACCCATGTCGGCGCCGAACATGGCCGCCACCATGTTGACCACCATCAGCAGCACGAACCCCAGGGCCACGGCCATGCCGATCCGCTGGTAGCGCGCGGTCACCCGGATCCGCCCGGAGCGGTAGGCGAGCAGCATGCCGGCGAAGACGGCTGCGGTGCCCAGCACCGCCTGGATGGCGATGCCCGAGAAGTAGGTGTTGAGCGCCTTGCTGATCGCCCCGAGGAAGACCCCCTCCAGTCCCGCGTAGGTGAGCACCAGCGCCGGGCTGATGGAGCGCCGGAAGTTGATCACCATGGCGACCACAAAGGCGGCCAGCGCCGCGCCCATGGCGATGCCGTAGCTGCCGACCGGGATGGCGAACCAGGCCACCGCACCGCCCGCGACCAGGGTGAGCAGCGTCATGGCCGTACGGGCCACCACGTCGTCCATGGTCATCCGCCCGGTCTCCAGCGGACCGGCCGGGGGTGCCTGGTACATCTGCTGCAACTGCTCGTCGGTGAGCGGCTGCTGCTGGTCGTAGGGGTTGTTGGCGTACGGGTTGCCGCCGGACGGGCTCTGCGGCTGCGGCCCGGTGGACTGCGACGGCCCGAAGCCCGCGTATCCGGTGTCGCGGGTGAAGGCTCCCTGCCGCGAGAAGACCGGGTTGCTGCTCCTCATGTGTTTCCTCCCAGGGCGGCTCGGTGCTGCCCGCACGGCAATGGTAATGCCCTGGTAAAGGGCAGGCCATGCACCCCGGGGCAGTCCGACGCGGTGTCGCGGCGGACGGCGGGCAGCGGCGCGGGGCTGGGGCGGGGGTGAGCAGCTGAACGCCTATTCCCAGCGGGGAATTGCCGCCCTTCGCGCCGGCCGTGAGGCTCGTCGGCATGGACATCGGTGTACTGCTTCCGACCGGCGCCGCCCAGTGGGGCCCAGGTGACGACCCTCGCGAGCTGGTCGCCTTCGGCCGCCGGGCCGAACGCCTGGGATTCGACTCGCTCTTCGTCAACGACTCGCTGCTCGGCCCCCGCGTCGAGGCGCTGACCATGCTGGCCGCGCTCGCCCCGGCCACCGAGCAGGTGACCCTCGAGCAGCGGCAGTCCGAGCGTCCGGCCGGTGACCGCGACCCGGATGGGCGCCTGGGCCTTGCCCAGCTTCAGCCCGTGCTTCTCACCGATGGCGAGCAGGACGGCCTTCAGGTCGTCCGCCCGCCAGTCCGCGACGCCGGCCAGCTCGGCGCGAGCGTCACGCAGGGCCTCGCTGGCGCCCGCCTTCATCGGCTTGTTCCACGACGCCTCGTCCTCCCAGCCGCCGCCGTCCACGCCCTGGGCCAACCCGAAGACATGCGGTTGCACGGTCGGCCCGGGGCCGGGTTGGCTGGGCGACATGACGGTGACTCGTGTGCTGTACCTGATCGGCTGCGCCGCCCCGCCGGTGTTCCAACTGCCCGACGTCGTACGGCGCGCGCAGGAGGACGGGTGGGAGGTGTGCGTGGGGCTCACGCCGACGGCGGCGCGCTGGTTGGAGCGGGACATCCCTGCCCTGGCGGATCACACCGGGCACCCGGTGCGTTCGCAGTACAAGCTGCCGGGCGAGCCGGACGTATGGCCACCGGCCGATGCGGCGCTGGTGGCTCCGGCGACCTTCAACACGCTGAACCAGTGGGCGCTGGGGATCACGGACCACTTCGTCGTGGGCTTCGCGGCCGAGGCGATCGGGAAGCGGATCCCGCTGGTGACCATGCCCTGCGTGAACTCCGCGTTCCTCGCGCACCCGCAGTTCGACCGCAGCGTCGAGGCGCTGCGCGGGGTCGGGGTGCGGGTGCTGCTGGGCGAGGGCGGGTTCGTGCCGAACGCGCCGGGGCAGGGGCAGCCGGACGGGTTCCCGTGGGATGCGGCACTGGCCGCCCTGCCGTCGTAGGTCGGCGCCCGGACACAGCCGGAGACCTCACCGGACCTGGCCTCCCCACGATGCACGCCATGACGGAATGCCGGTCACGGCGGGGGTGCCCGGAGCCGGATTCGAACCGGCACGACCTCTCGGCCAAGCAGTTTTAAGCTGCCCGTGTCTGCATTCCACCATCCGGGCACACACCCCACTCCCCCCTCGCGGGGGCACTTCCGAGCCTAGTGGGGTGGGGCATGCACTGCATGCACACAGCAGCCGAAGTTGTCTTGTTTTCATGTGATCTGACGCATCATTAGCCTGTCTTGGACGCCCCCGGGCCTCCACCGCACGACCTGGTCTCTCGGGGCCGTGTCATCCCGGGGGAGGAGGCCGTGTACGACCCTCTACGCCGCGAGGCGGTGGGGCCAACCCTCCGCCCGGGCGACGGTTGGCGGGGGTGGCGCACCGGAGCATGGAGTGACCCGGAATCCACCCACCTCCAGGAGCCCTCCGTGACCACGACCGCCGCCCCCGTCATCACCGGGCGGGCCGCCGCCCGCGCCACCGCGCTCAGCAAGGTGTACGGCGAGGGCGAGACCCGCGTCGTCGCGCTGGACCAGGTGAGCGTGGAGTTCCACCGTGGTGAGTTCACCGCGATCATGGGCCCCTCCGGCTCCGGCAAGTCGACCCTGATGCACTGCATGGCCGGTCTGGACACGGTCTCCGGCGGGTCCACCACCATCGGCGACACCGAGCTGGTCGGGCTGAAGGACAAGGACCTGACCCGGCTCCGCCGCGACCATGTCGGGTTCGTCTTCCAGGCGTTCAATTTGCTGCCCACCCTGACCGCGCTGGAGAACATCACCCTCCCCATGGACATCGCCGGCCGCAAGCCCGACAAGGAGTGGCTGGACCGGGTGATCGAGACCGTGGGCCTCTCCGGCCGGCTCTCCCACCGCCCCTCCCAGCTCTCCGGCGGCCAGCAGCAGCGGGTGGCCTGCGCCCGCGCGCTGGCCGGTCGACCGGAGATCGTCTTCGCCGACGAGCCCACCGGCAACCTGGACTCCCGCTCCGGTGCCGAGATCCTCGCCTTTCTGCGGAACTCGGTCCGCGAGCTGGGCCAGACCGTGGTGATGGTCACTCACGACCCGGTGGCCGCCTCCTACGCGGACCGGGTGGTCTTCCTGGCCGACGGCCGGATCGTGGACGAGCTCGACCGCCCCACCGCCGACGGCGTGCTCGACCGCATGCGGCGTTTCGACGCCAAGGGCCGCACCAGCTGACCGCCGCCGGTACCGCGCCGACAGGGCCGGCACCGACCAGGACCCGCACCGACAGGATCCGCACCCATGCTCCGCACCGCACTGCGCAATGTCCTCGCGCACAAGACCAGACTGCTGATGACGGCGCTCGCCGTACTGCTCGGCATCGCCTTCGTGGCCGGCACCCTGGTCTTCACCGACACCCTCGGCCAGGCGCTGAGGAACAGCGCCTCCAAGAGCTTCTCCGACGTCTCCGTCGCCATCACCGACCGCTCGGCCTCCGCCTACGCCGACTCCGCCGAGAAGAACCGCAGCGGCGCCACGCTCACCGCCGACACCCTGAAGCGGATCACCGCCACCGAGGGCGTGGCCCGCGCCCGGGGCGTGGTCGACGGCTTCGCCGGGGTCGCCGACCGCAAGGGCGACCTGATAGGCGACGGCTGGTCGACCACCGGTACCAACTTCGTGCCCGGCGACGGCGGCCGGGACTCCCGCTACCCCATGGCCGAGGGCCACGGCCCGTCGGGCCCGGGCGAGATCGCGTTGGACACCAGGACCGCCGAGAAGGGCGGACTCCAGGTCGGCGACACCGTGCGGGTCGCCGTCAACGGGCCGGTGATGCGGCTCAGGCTGACCGGTGTCTTCCACACCGACGACCCCCGGGTCTCCTCCGGCGGCTCCCTGGTCCTCTTCGACACCGCCACCGCGCAGCGGCTCTACCTCTCCCCCGGCCGCTTCGGCGAGATCGACGTCGCCGCCGCCCCTGGCACCTCCCAGGCCGCACTGCTCACCCGGGTCGAGAAGCTGCTGCCCAAGAGCCACACCATCCGGGCCGAGACCGGGCAGCAGCTCGCCGACGACCAGGCCGAGCAGATCGCCCGCTCGACCGACTCGCTCTCCACCGCGCTGCTCGCCTTCGCCGGGATCGCGCTCTTCGTCGGCGTCTTCATCATCGCCAACACCTTCACCATGCTGGTCGCCCAGCGCACCCGGGAGCTGGCGCTGCTCCGCGCGGTCGGCGCCAGCCGCCGCCAGGTGACCCGCTCGGTGCTGGCCGAGGCATTCGCGGTGGGCGCCGCCGCCTCGCTGGCCGGTCTTGCGGCGGGCATCGGCATCGCGGCGGCCATGCGCGCGGTGATGGGCGCCCTGGACGCCCCGCTGCCCGACGGGCCGCTGGTCGTCACCCCGGCCACGGTGCTGGTCTCGCTGGCCGTCGGCACCCTGGTCACACTGCTCGCGGCCTGGCTGCCCGCCCGTCGCGCATCCAGGATCCCGCCGGTGGCGGCGATGAGCAGCGCCGAGCTGCCCGCCACCCAGAAGAGCCTGCTGGTCCGCAACTCCATCGGCGCGGCGATGACCGCGCTGGGCGTGGCCGCCATCGTGTACGGCGCGTCCACCGGCGGCAGCGACGGCCGGATGCCGATCGCCGCAGGCGCGTTCCTCACCCTGATCGGCGTCTTCGTCCTCACCCCGCTGCTCTCCCGCCCGGTGATCGCGCTCGCCACGCCGCTGCTCAGCGGGGCCTTCGGGGTCTCCGGCCGGCTCGCCCGGCAGAACGCGGTACGCAACCCGCGCCGCACCGCCGCCACCGCCTCGGCGCTGACCATCGGCATCACCCTGATCAGCGCGCTGTCGGTGATCGGCAGCTCGGTGAACCACGCGGTGGACAAGGCCGTCACCGGTGACCTCAAGGCCGACTACCTGGTCTCCATGGCGAACTACTCCGACCTCTCCCCCGAGGTCGCCAGGGAGATCGCCAAGGTGCCGGATGTCTCCGCCGTCGGCGCCATGACGTCCGCCCAGCTCGACCTGGGCGGCCGTACCCGCCCGCTCTCCGGGGTGGACGCGGCGGCCTTCGACCGGCTGGTCGCGCTGCGCCTGCGCAGCGGCTCCACCGCCGCCCTGGCCCAGGGGCAGCTGCTGGTCCGGGCCGATGTGGCCGCCGAACGGGGCTGGCACACCGGCTCCACCGTGCAGGCGCGCTACCCGGACGGGTCCACGGCGCGGCTGACGGTGGGGGGCGTCTATGAGAAGAACGGCATGGTCTCGTCGCTGGTGCTGGACAACCGGGTACTGGACCGGCACAGGAAGGAGTCCGGCGTCAGCCAGGTGCTGCTCAAGGGCGCGCATGGGGAGAGCGACTCCCTGCAACGCGCGGTCAAGGCGGCCACCGGTGACAACCCGCTGATCAAGGTGCAGAACCAGGACGAGATCCGGGCGGGCTTCAGCCAGGTGATCAGCTTTCTGCTCAATCTGCTGTACGGGCTGCTGGCGATGGCCGTGCTGATCGCGGTGCTCGGCGTGGTGAACACCCTGGCGATGTCGGTCTTCGAGCGCCGCCGGGAGATCGGCATGCTGCGGGCGATCGGCCTGGACCGGGCCGGGGTGAAGCGGATGGTCCGGCTGGAGTCGCTGGTGATCTCGCTCTTCGGCGCGGTGCTGGGGATCGGCCTCGGCATCTTCCTCGCCTGGGCGGTGAACGGCACCCTCAAGGAGAACCTGTCCGGTCTCACCACGGTGGTGCCGCTCACGCAGGTGGCGTACCTGCTGGCGGGCGCCGCGGTGATCGGCCTGCTGGCGGCGGTCTGGCCGGCCCGCCGGGCCTCCCGGATCAACGTGCTGGAGGCCATCAAGGGCGACTGACGCCCTGGACATCACCTGCCGGGACAGCACAGCACAGAGCCCCCTCGGCCGACGGGAGTCGGCCGAGGGGGCTCTGTGTGCACACCCGCGTTGCGCGGGGGCGGCTCCGCCCGGCACCAGGGCCGGCTGAGCACCACGGAGGTCGTGGTCCGGCAACGCCGCCGGGCGGAGAGCCTCCGAACTGATGCCGCACCAGCGCGGGATCAGGAGACCCGGTCGGCCAGTGCCTTCTCGCTGCGGGGGGCGGGCACCGGGACGGCGGCCTCGTAGAACGCCTCGCGCGGGTTCTCCATCTGGGACAGGCCCACGGTCTCCCGCTTGAGGAACATCGCCAGCGTCCAGTCGGTGAAGACCCGGACCTTGCGGTTCATGGTCGGCACCCGGCTGCCGTGGTACAGGCGGTGGAACCACCAGGCCGGGCGGCCCTTCAGCTTGTACTTGCCGAAGAGGATCGCCACGCCCTTGTGCAGGCCGAGGCCGGCCACCGCACCGAGGTTCTTGTGCTTGTAGTCGGACTGCGGGAAGCCGCGCATCCCGGAGATCACGTTGTCGCCCAGCGCGATGGCCTGGCGGACGGCGTGCTGCGCGTTCGGCGGGCACCAGGCACCCTCACCGGCGGCGAGGTCCGGCACCTGGGCGTTGTCGCCGGCCGCCCAGACGTAGTCGAAGCCCTTGACCTGGAGGGTCGGGGCGGTGTCCACGTGGCCGCGCGGGCCCAGCGGCAGGCCGAAGTCGGCGAGCACCGGGTTGGGCTTGACGCCGGCGGTCCACACGATGGTGGAGGCGTCCGCCTCGACACCGTTCTTCAGCACCACGTGCTTGTCGACGCAGGACTCCATGGAGGTCTCCAGGAAGACCTCGATGCCCCGCTCCTCCAGCCGCTCCTTGGTCCAGACGCCCAGGTCCGGGCCCATCTCGGGGAGGATCCGGTTGGACGCCTCGACGAGGATGAAGCGCATGTCCTCGCGGCTGACGGTGTTGTAGATCTTCGCCGCGTCGCGGGCCATGTCCTCGACCTCGGCGATGGTCTCCACCCCGGCGAAGCCGCCGCCGATGAAGACAAAGGTGAGGGCCTGGCGGCGGACGTCCTTGTCCGTGGTCGACTCGGCCTTGTCGAGCTGCGCCATCACGTGGTTGCGCAGGCCGATGGCCTCCTCCACGGTCTTCATGCCGATGCCGTGCTCGGCCAGACCGGGGATCGGGAAGGTGCGGGAGACCGATCCGGCCGCCACCACCAGGTAGTCGAAGGGCAGCTCGTACGCGTCGCCGGCCAGCGGGCTGATGGTCGCGACCTTGCGGCCGTGGTCGACCCGGGTGACATGACCGGTCAGCACCTCGGCCTTCTTCAGGACGCGGCGCAGCGGCGCGACGAGGTTGCGGGGGGCAACGTTGCCGCCCGCGGCCTCCGGGAGGAAAGGCAGGTACGTCATGTACGACCGCGGGTCGACGACCGTGACGGTCGCCTCGCCGTAGCGCATCTTCTTGAGGATGCGCATCGCGGCATACAGGCCGACGTATCCACCGCCGACGATGAGGATGCGAGGACGCTCCGTGGTGCTCATATCCGAAAGTATCCAGCACGGATCGGGGGGTCCCTCGCGAGGCCGGTCATGTACCCCTGGACACGGTGTGCTATATTTCGCGGCCCTCGCTTCGGGCCGGGCGGAACGGCCGACGGGCCCGCGTGGAAGGGCCGTACGGGCCCGGCGCCGGGGGCCGACCGGGCACCGCTTGTGAGCAGCGACGATCCCGGCGACGATGCCGGCAGACGGTGGTTCCCGGCACTGTCATTCGATTCCAGGTGCGGATGGCGGGCTGGGCCTGGGATCCCCACGCCAGGGCGCCCGGAGACCTTCGTCCCACATATCGGACGGCCTGTCTGGCAGACGGCAGGGAAGGGCCGGAACTCCATGTGAAGAAATTCACGAAGTTCGTCCGGCGCCCCGGGCGTGTGGGCCTCAGCCGGCGATGCTCCAGGCGATTCCGTCCAGGATGTCGTGCTCGCTGACGACCACTTCGGCGGCCCCCGTCCGCTCCATCAGGGCCAGCAGCACCAGCGCGCCCGCGCCGATCACATCCACCCGCCCCGGGTGGATCACCGGGTTGGCGGCGCGCTCCTCATGGGTGGCGGCGAGCAGCCGTTCGGTGACCTCCCGGACCTGGGCCACCGGGATGCGCGCATGGTGGATGCGGGTGGAGTCGTACGCGGTCAGGCCCAGCGCGATGGCGGCGACCGTGGTGACCGACCCGGCCAGCCCGACCAGGGTGCGGGCCTGGTCCAGCGGCACCACCTCGGCGGCGGTGTCCAGGGCGCGCTCGATGTCGGCCCGGGCCGCCGCGATCTGCTCGGCGCTGAAGGGATCGGCGCTGAAGGGATCGGCAGTGGAGGGATCGGCAGTGGAGGGATCGGCGGTGGTGAAGTGGCGCTCGGTCATCCGTACGCAGCCCACGTCCACCGAGCGGGCCGCACGGACCTCCCCGTCGCCCAGCACGAACTCGGTGGAGCCGCCGCCGATGTCGACCACCAGATAGGGCTGCTCCAGGTGCAGCCCGGCGGCGGCCAGCTCCCGGGTGGCGCCGGTGAAGGAGAGCCGCGCCTCCTCGTCCCCGCTGATCACCTCGGGTTCGACGCCCAGGATCTCCACCACGCCCCGGACGAAGTCATCGCGGTTCTCGGCGTCCCGCGAGGCGCTGGTGGCCACAAAGCGGGTGCGGTCGGGGCCGACGCCATGGCCGTGGATCAGCTCGGCGTACTCCTTGCAGGCCGCGAAGGTGCGCTCCAGCGCCTCCGGGGCGAGCCGGCCGGTGCGGTCGACGTCCTGGCCCAGCCGGACGATGGTCATCCGGCGGTCCAGCTCGGTCACCTCGCCGGTGTGCGGGTCCAGATCGGCGACCAGCAGCCGGATGGAGTTGGTGCCGCAGTCGACGGCGGCGACGCGGGTGGCGGTCACTTGTCCTTCTCCTTCTCGCCGTCCTCCGTGGCGGCGCAGACGCAGGGGCCCTTGCGCCACCACTCGGGCAGCATGTCCAGCGCCTCGTCGCCCAGCGGGTTGACGCCCCGGCCGGCCGCCAGCGAGTGCCCGACCAGGACGTGCAGGCACTTCACCCGGTCCGGCATCCCGCCGGCGCTGGGGAAGTTCTCCAGCACCTCGATCGCGTCGCGCCGGGCGAGGTAGTCCTCATGGGCCGCGCGGTAGCCGGCGGCGAGCTGCTCGTCCTCGCCGAGCCGGGCGGTCATCTCCTTCATCACGCCGTCGGCCTCCAGGGTGCCGATCAGCGAGGCGGCACGCGGGCAGGTCAGGTAGTACAGGGTGGGGAACGGCGTGCCGTCCTCCAGCCGGGGCGCGGTCTCCACCACGTCGGGCAGGCCGCAGGGGCACCGGTGGGCGACGGCGCGCAGCCCGCGCGGGACGCGGCCGAGCTGCTCGGCAACGGCGGCGATATCGGCGGGGGCGACACCGGCGGCGGCGGCCGGGGTGGCGGGGGCGGCATCGGCGGGCGCGGCATCGGCGGCGGCCGGGGTGGCGGGGTGTTCGGCAGAAGTCATGTGGGGGCGCTGTCTCGTGCGTGGGGAAGGCTGGAAGGTGGAGCGGGGTCCGGTCAGGGCCGGGGTGGGGCGGCGGGGGCGGCCCGGTCGGCGGCGTCCACGGAGTCCCAGACGCCGGCGTACCAGGGCTGCCGGGCCGCGCCTCGGGCGGCGGGGGCGGAGGCGGCGGAGGACTGCGCGGCGCCGGGGTCCACCGAGATGTACGGGGTCTCCCCGGGCATCGCGTAGTGCAGCCGCGCCCGGGCCTGCGCCCGGACATAGGCGGGGTCCTGCCAGCGGGCCTTCTCCCGGCGCAGCTCCTCGACCCGGGCCCGGGCCTGCTCGGCCTTGGCCCGCTGGGCGGCGATGTCGGCCCGCTGGGCGATGAACTGCCGGGTGGGGTAGGCCAGCGCCGCGATCAGCGAACAGAGCACCAGCGCGAGCACGGCGGCCCGGCCGGTGAAGCGGGGGCGCGAGCGGGGCCTGGTCGCGGATCCGCGCGGCCGTGCGGCCGTCTTCCGTGTCGCCATCTGCTCCGTCCCCTCCGTGGTCGCGCGGGTGCCCCGCCGCCCACCCTAGAGGGCGGACGGCGGGGCACCGGGAAAGCCGCGTCTCAGCCCTCGTACTTGTAGCGGGGGAACGCGCCCCGGCCGGCGTACTCGGCGGCGTCGTCGAGGATCTCCTCGATGCGCAGCAGCTGGTTGTACTTGGCGACGCGCTCGGAGCGGGCCGGGGCGCCGGTCTTGATCTGGCCGCAGTTGGTGGCGACGGCCAGGTCGGCGATGGTAACGTCCTCGGTCTCGCCGGAGCGGTGCGACATCATGCAGCGGTAGCCGTTGCGCTGGGCCAGCTCCACGGCGTCCAGCGTCTCGGTCAGCGAGCCGATCTGGTTGACCTTCACCAGCAGCGCGTTGGCGGTGCCGGACTCGATGCCTCGGGCCAGGCGCTCCGGGTTGGTGACGAACAGGTCGTCACCGACCAGCTGGACCTTGTCGCCCAGCCGCTCGGTGATGGTCTTCCAGCCGTCCCAGTCCTCCTCGTTCAGCGGGTCCTCGATGGAGACCAGCGGGTACGCGGCGACCAGCTCGGCGTAGTAGTCGGTGAGCTCGGCGGCGGAGAGCGCCTTGCCCTCGTACTGGTAGGCGCCGTCCTTGTGGAACTCGGAGGCGGCGACGTCCAGGGCGAGCGCGATGTCCTTGCCCGGGGTGTACCCGGCCTTCTTGATGGCCTCGACGATGAGGTCCAGGGCCTCGCGGTTGGAGTCGAGGTTCGGCGCGAAGCCGCCCTCGTCGCCCAGACCGGTGGAGAGGCCGCGCTCCTTCAGCACGCCCTTGAGGGTGTGGTAGACCTCCACGCCCCAGCGCACGGCCTCGGAGAAGGACTCCGCGCCGATCGGAGCGATCATGAACTCCTGGATGTCCACATTGGAGTCGGCGTGTGAGCCGCCGTTCAGGATGTTCATCATCGGGACCGGCAGCACATGGGCGTTGGGGCCGCCGACGTAGCGGAAGAGCGGCAGGTCCGACGCCTCGGAGGCGGCGTGCGCCACGGCGAGGGAGACGCCGAGGATGGCGTTGGCGCCGAGCGAGGACTTGTCCGGGGTGGCGTCCAGGTCCAGCATCGCCTGGTCGATCAGCCGCTGCTCGGTGGCGTCGTAGCCGACCAGCTCCGGGCCGATCTGCTCGATGACGGCGAGGACGGCCTTCTCCACACCCTTGCCGCCGTAGCGGGACTTGTCGCCGTCGCGCAGCTCCAGCGCCTCGAAGGCGCCGGTGGAGGCGCCCGACGGCACCGCCGCACGACCGGTGCTGCCGTCGTCGAGGCCGACCTCGACCTCGACCGTGGGGTTGCCTCGCGAGTCGAGGATCTCCCGGGCTACGACGACATCGATGGACGGCACGTGGCATCTCCTTTGACGGATATGGATGCGTTACGACCTGAGCCTAACCGCACCGGAGGCCGCGGCCGTCGCTGCCCGGGCCCTGTCTCGCCGGTCGAACACCTCTACCGGCTGGTATCGGGCCCTGTCAGGTGCGGGCTGCGGTGCCGTCAGACCCCGGGCCGGTCAGCCGAGGTCCAGCTGCTGGCCGGGCAGGATCAGGTCCGGGTCGGCGCCGACGGTGGAACGGTTCTGCTCGTACAGGTGGTGCCAGCCGCCGAGGTGGTGGCTCTCGGCGATCTGGGAGAGGGTGTCGCCGGCCTGGACGGTGTAACCGTCCTGGTCGCCCTGGCCGCCCAGCTCGCTCCGGCCTCCCTGGCCGCTGCGGCTGCTCCGGCCGTCCTGGTCGCCGTCCGCCGCTGCGGGCCGGGAGGTGGTCTGCGCGGCGGGGGTGGCGGAGGCCGGGGTGGTGCCCTCGGCGGCGGCGGTGTGCTGCTCGTACACGCTCTGGTGGCTGGTCCAGTGCCAGACGCCGTCCTCCTCGTACCAGTAGACGTCGTCCTGGGAGTCCCAGCCGTCCTTGCCCTCGAACTCGGGCAGCTGCTCCTGCTGGGTCGGGGTGGTGTCCGGGGAAGTGCTGCCCGCAGGGTCCAGGTCGGTGCGGCCACCGCCGCGCGAGGCCGCCTCGCCCGCGCCGGTGGAGGTGCTGCCGCCGGTGTCCGCCCCCGCACCCGCGTCCGACCCGGCCGCCGTCAGCCCGGCCTGCACCGAGCAGACCGGCCAGGCGCCCGGCCCCTGACTGCCCAGCACCTTCTCGGCTATCTCGATCTGCACGCTCTTGCTCGCCAGGTCCGCCCGGTCCGCGTACACGGTGCCGCCGTACGCCGCCCAGGTGCTCTGGGTGAACTGCAACCCGCCGTAGAAGCCGTTGCCGGTGTTGATGTCCCACTCGCCGCCGCTCTCGCACTGGGCGACCTTGTCCCAGGTGGCGGTGGAGGCGGCGGACGCGCTGCCGGCGGCCATCAGCGGCAGCGCGATGCCCGCACCGGTCACGCCTGCGGCGGTGACGAACTTCTTGGTCTGGCTGGGGCGGGGGCGGCGGTGGCGGCCGTTGCCGGAAAGCAGCATGAAGGGGTCCCTCTCCGACGCCTGCGAGGTGAGCTGTCGGGTTCGGACCGGGAGGTGGCCCGGCCGCGCGGAGGCGGCTTCACCCCAAGCCGTGCACGGGGCGGTGCGCGGCGTCTTACCTGGTTCCCCCGCTCCTGTCCCAAGGTCGGTCTCGGTGGCCCGGCCGCACGGTGGACAGGACTTGGCGTCCCACGCGTCGGGGTCCGCAACAGCAGACGCCCGGAGCCTAGACAGTTGATCTGACTGATAACAACCCGGCATCACAAACATCACACAAAGGCAGACTCACCGTCGCCGGATGCCTACTCCGGGTCGCTTCCCGACCGTGTCGAACCGGGGGTGAAGCGGACCGGGAGGTCGCGCAGGCCGCGCATGATGAGCCCGCCGCGCCAGCGCAGGTCGTCGGGGTCGGCGGCGAGTTCCAGGTCAGGCAGGCGGGTGAGCAGGGTGGCCAGGGCGATCTGGCCCTCCAGCCGGGCCAGCGGGGCGCCCAGGCAGTAGTGGATGCCATGGCCGAAGCCGAGGTGCGGGTTGTCGCGGCGGGCCAGGTCCAGGGTGTCGGGGCCGTCGAAGCGGTCCGGGTCCCGGTCGGCGGCGGCCAGCACCACCAGCACCGGGTCCCCGGCCGGGATCTCCGTGCCGCCGATGGTGACCGGGGCGGTGGCGAACCGCCAGGTGGCCAGCTCCACCGGGCCGTCGTAGCGCAGCAGTTCCTCCACCGCGCCGGCGAGCAGAGCGGAGTCGCCACGGCGCAGGGCGTCCTGGAGCAGCGCCCGCTGGTCGGGGTTGCGCAGCAGTGCGTAGAGGCCGTTGCCGATCAGGTTGACGGTGGTCTCGAAGCCCGCGAAGAGCAGGATGAAGGCCATCGCGGCGGCCTCGTTCTCGGTGAGGTGCTCGCCGTGGTCGCTGGCCCGGATCAGGCCGGAGATCAGGTCCTCGCCGGGCAGCGGCTGGGCGGTGAGCTCGGCCCGCTTGCGGTGGATCAGCTCGGCCAGATAAGTGCGCATCCGCTTCACCGCGCGGCCCACCCCACCGCGCTTGCCCCCGGCGTGCCGCACCATCATCCCGGCCCAGTCGCGGAAGTCGTCCTGGTCCTCGGCCGGTACGCCCAGCAGGTCGCAGATGGCGTAGATGGGCAGCGGGAAGGCGAACTCATGGATCAGGTCGGCGCTGCCCCGCTCGGCGAAGGAGTCGATCAGCCGGTCGGTGAGCTGCTGCACCCGGGGTTCGAACTCGGCGACCCTGCGCGGCGTAAACGCCTTGGAGACCAGCCTGCGCAGCCGGGTGTGGTCGGGAGGGTCGATGTTGAGGAGGTGGGTCATCAGCTCGGCACTGCGTTCCCCGGGGATGCCGACCCGCCCGCTGCGGTGCGCCTGCTCGCTGTGGTGCGCCGGGTTCTTGGAGAGCCGGGTGTCGGCGAGCGCCTGCCGGGCGTCCGCGTACCGGGTGACCAGCCATGCCTCCACGCCGCTGGGAAGGGTGGTGCGGTGCACCGGGGAGTGCTCGCGCAGCCAGGCGTACGCCGGGTAGGGATCGGCGGCGAACTCGAAGGTGAAGAGGGCGGGGGCGGGCGGAACGGGCATACCGGCCAACCTAGTGCCTCGCCCGCCGACGTCTGCCCGGGAGCGAGGCGTCCTGGTGCGTGCGGCTGCCAGGCGGCGGCCGGCCCTCGCCCCGGGTTTGCACGGGGGTGGTTCGCCGACGCGGCAGCTGTGCGTGCCAGGGCGGCGAGCTGGCCACTTGGCGGACATGCCCTGTTGCGCTGGGTGGCGGTGACCTACGATCCCGGGCAGTGCGATTCAGCGGGCCGCGCAGGGCGAATGCGGCCCCGGGGAGGAGCGGTCCATGCGGGTACGCGGTGCGGTGGTGGTCGTCACCGGGGCGGCGGGCGGAATCGGTGCGGCGCTCGCGCGGCGCTTCGCGGCGGAGGGCGCGGCCGGGCTGCTCCTGGCCGACCTGGACGCGGACGCCGTGGAGGACCTGGCGGGCGAACTCGACCGGGACGGCTGCCGGGCGGTCGGCGTGGGGAGCGACGTCTCCCACGAGGGCGATGTACGGACCCTGGTGCACACCGCCGAGAAGCACCTCGGCCCGATCGACCTCTTCTGTAGCAACGCCGGGGTCGGCACCGCCCAGGGCATCGACGCCCCCGACGCGCTCTGGCAGGCGTGCTGGGACGTCAATGTCATGGCGCAGGTGTACGCGGCCAGGGCCGTGGTCCCCGGGATGCTCGCCCGGGGCCGGGGCTGGCTGCTGAACACCGCCTCGGCGGCGGGGCTGCTCACCATGCCGGGGGACGCGCCGTACAGCGCCACCAAGCATGCGGCGGTGGCGTTCGCCGAGTGGCTGGCGGTGACCTATGGCGGGCGCGGCATCGGGGTGAGCGTGCTCTGCCCGCAGGGCGTGCACACCAAGCTGACCACCGACCCCGGGGTGGCGGCCGTACTCGGCGCCTTCGGCCCGATGCTGGAGCCGGCCGAGGTGGCTGACGCCGTCGTCGCCGGGCTGGCCGACGAGCGGTTCCTGATCCTGCCGCACCCGGAGGTGGCGCGGTACGAGCAGGGCCGGGCCACCGACCGCGACGCCTGGCTGGCCGGGATGCGCAAGGCCGTCCAGGGCATCGCTCAGGCGGACGTGCCCGGCGGGCCCGGGCAGCCCGCCGGGGAGGAGCCCGCCGGGTCGGCGGTGTAGCCGGGAGCGGCGGGCGTCAGGACTGCCGCTCCGCCGCCTGTACGGCATCGCGGTAGCGGCGGGCCGCTGCGCGCAGCGCCGCCTCCGGGTCGATGCCCTCGGCCTGCGCCCGGGCGGCCAGGCCGAGCAGCGCCTCGCCGACTGCCGCCTCGGTCGTCTCGGCCGTCTCGGCCGTTTCGGGGGTCTCACCGCCGGGCGGCGGCGCGGGGGTACCCGCCGGGACATCCAGTCCGGCCTTGCGGGCGCGGGAGACCAGCTTGGCCGCCAGGGCGAGGGCGGGCTGCGCCAGCGGGACGCCGTCCACGGCCGAGCCGCGCTGCTTCTCGGCGGCCTTGAGCAGCTCCCAGTTGGCCTCGACCTGCTCCGGGGTGCCGGCCTCCGCGTCGCCGAAGACATGCGGGTGCCGGTACATCAGCTTCTCCACCAGGTCGGCGGCCACATCGTCGATGGTGAAGGGCTCCTCGGCGTGCTCCTCGGCGATGCGGGCGTGGAAGGCCACCTGGAAGAGCACATCGCCCAGCTCCTCGCGCAGCGACTCCCGGTCGCCCTCCTCGATCGCCTCCACCAGCTCGAACGCCTCCTCCACCAGGTACTTCACCAGCGACGCATGGGTCTGCTGGGCGTCCCACGGGCAGCCGCCGGGCGAGCGCATCCGGTCCATCACGGCGACCAGGTCGAGCAGCCGGGCGCCGGGCAGGTCATAGGAGCCGGGGAGGAGTTCGATCTCCGGGGCCGGGTCCAGGCCGCCCTCGACGGCGAGCCGGGCCAGGGCGTCGGTGAGGCCGGGGTCGCCGTCGGCGCCGCCGATCCAGACCACGGTGCGGCCGGGTACGGCGGCGGTCTCGGCGAGGCGGCGGGCCAGCGCGGGCACGGTGTCGGCGGTCTGCGGCTCGACCCGGACACCGGCCTGCCGTACGGCGGGCAGCTGCGGATGGGCGGGGTCGCCGACCAGGACCAGGTCGGCGCCGCGCAGCGTCTCCCAGGCCGGCCAGGAGAGCAGCCCGGGGGCGATCCGGTGGGTGGTGGTCAGCAGGACGAGCCGGCCGGTCGGGGCCGGCAGCGGCTCGGGGTGCTGGGACGGCTCGGCCGACTGGGGGTGCTGGGGGTGCTGGGGGTGCTCACTGATCGATGCCACGGCATGAACCTACCGCCGGCGGGGCGGCGGGTCTCAGTGCGGCGGCGGGCCGGGCGGCTGCCGGTCCCCGCCGGTCTGTCCGCCGGTCTGTCCGCCGGTGTGCTCCCCGGGGGTGTGCTCCCCGGGCCGCTGCTGCCGGTGCTGCTCATGCTGCTCCCGGGTCTCCCAGGAGTCGCTGCCCGGGGCGTGCGAGACCCGCGGCGGGGGCTCGTCCTGCTTGCGGCGGTAGCCCGCGATGAACGCCGCGACCAGGCCCACCACGATCAGGACCCCGATCACGATGATCACGACGACGGCCGGCTTCACCGTGCTGACCACTGCTGCTTCCATCGGCATGGGCGGCGCCTACCCGTGCCCGGGCCGCGCACACCAGGTGGTGTCCCCCGGTGTGCGCGGCCCCGGTGCAGGTCAGGAGGGTTCTGTACGCGGGGCGTGCAGCCAGTCGTCGCCGCCCTCGGAGAAGCTGATCGTCTTCGGGTCCCAGCTGCCGTAGCGCGGGTTGAGCTCCACCTTGATGGAGCCGGACGACTCGATCAGCGCCTTGCGGATCGCCTCGGTGCCCTGCTGGGTGTCGGGGTCCTCGCCGGAGTGCTGGGCGAGCTTCTGCATGCCCAGGATCCGCCGGTAGAAGTCGTCGGCCGCGTTGGGGGCCACGCCCTTCTGCTCCAGCAGGGCCCGTCGCAGCCCGGCCTCCCCGCCGAGCTGGCGGGCGTCGGCCGCACGGGCCTGCTGGATCTCGCCGGGGGTGACGGTCAGCCCCTGCTGGGTCAGGGCGTGCGCGACCAGGTCGGAGAGGATCATCTCGCGCACGGTGTTGCGGGCCAGGCCCGCGTTCTCCGGCTGGGGGATGCCCTGGCTCTCCTCGGCCACCGCGTCGCGGTACGCCACCACCTGCGCCTGCACGGCGGAGGTGGTGATCCGGTGGTCGCCGACCACGGCGGCCGAGCCGGGGCGCGCGGTGTTCCCGCAGGCGGTGAGCGCGACTGTGGCCAGCACCGCCCCGGCGGCGGCGATGGCCCGCCTGCGGACGGGCGCCGCGGTGCGGTCGGGGACGGGGATGCGGATCACTGAAGCCTCCCGGCGGTGGCGTGCTGTGTGTCCTGGTGTCCGGTGGTCTGCCCCGCCTGGACGGGACTGCTGGTGCGTGTGCTGCCGGGAGGCAGGATAGGGACGGTTGCGCCTCCAGGGCCATGCCTTCACCTGATCGCGTCGGCGCGATCACCCGAAAAGCAGCCATTCCGGCCTCGAAAGGGAGGCCGGGGACGGTCCTTGCCGCAGTCACCGGCCCGACGGGCGGGGGCCGGACCGGCCGGTGGGACGCCCGCTAACGGGACGGCTCCACCCCGCCGACCTCCCCGAAGCGGGCCAGCGCCAGCGCGCCCGCCACCGCCACGGCGAACCCCGCCACCGCCAGCGGGACCATGCCATGGCGGGTCCCGTCGCCCAGCAGCAGCACCCCCAGCACGGCCGGGACACCGGTCTCCCCGAGCACCATCCCGGCGGTGGCCGTGGTCACCGAACCACCGCGCACCGCCTCGGTGAGGAAGAGGAACGCCACCGCCCCGCCGCCGACCAGGGCGTACAGCGCCGGATCCCGCAGCAGCGGCGCCACCTGCGGCAGCTCCACGGCGGGCAGCACCCGTACGGCCAGCCCCACCAACCCGAACCCGAACCCGCACAGCAGCCCCAGCAGCGCCGCCCGGACCGGCCCGCGCAGCCGCCAGGCCGCGCCACCGGCCACCCCCAGCGCAGCCGCAGCCGCCAGCAGCGCCCAGTGGAAGCCGCCGCCCGGCTGCCGATGCCCCTCGGCCCCGGCCGTCGCCCCCAGCACCGCCAACCCGCAGCACACCCCGGCCACGCCCAGCCACTCGGCCCGGCCCAGCCGCATCCCCAGCAGCAGCGCCCCGGTCACCGCCGTCACCGCCAGCGCCCCGGCCAGCGCCGCCTGCACCACATAGAGCGGCAGCGAACGCAACGCCACCAACTGCGCCAGAAACCCCAGCCCATCCAGCCCCAGCCCGGCCGCGAACGGCAGGTTCACCATCGCCCTGACCGTCCCGCCCACACCCCCCGACGCGGCGCCATGGGCCTCCGAACCACGGGCATCCGACGCACGGGCACCCAGCGCCTGAAGCACCGTCGCCACGCCGAAGCAGACCGCGGCAACCAGCGCCGCCACAAGACCGATGAGCACCCCCCGAGCCTACTCAGCCGCCGCCGTCGGTCAGATCACCGACCGCCACAGCCGGCCTCCGCCAGGCCGACCTCACCGGCGCCGAGCTCACACCCGGGACGCGCTGAGTCGGCCCGCGATCACACACCGGCGCACAACCGGCAGCAGCCCGCCACAGGGGCGGGCTGCTGCCAGGGAGGTGCGGGTGGGGAGGGTCAGCGGGTGGGGGCGGGGAGTTCGTCGAAGATGGCGGTGAGGAACTCGCGGGACCAGGCGAGGAGTTCGCGGCCGACGACGGGTTTGCCGCCGATGCGGCCGGTGGTGGGGCGGGGTACCAGGAGCTGGTGGGTGGCGCTCTTGAGGACGTTGCGCGGGTAGAGGCGGTTCAGCCGGAGCTGCTGGGACTCACGCAGTTCCACCGGGCCGAAGCGGACATTGGAGCCCTGGAGGGTGATGTCGCTGATGCCGCAGCGGCGGGCGAACAGCCGCAGCCCGGCGACCAGCAGCAGGTTCTCCACCGGCTCGGGCAACTTGCCGTAGCGGTCGGTGAGTTCCTCCCGGACCTGGGTGATGTCGTCCTCGGAGTTGACGGCGGCGATGGAGCGGTACGCCTGGAGCCGCAGCCGCTCACCGGGGGCGTAGTCGTGCGGCACATGGGCGTCCACGGGCAGCTCGATCTTGACCTCCAGCGGCTCCTCCTCCGGTTCGCCGCCGGTCTCCAACTGGTCGCGGAACTCGGCGACGGCCTCGCCGACCATCCGCATATAGAGGTCGAAGCCGACGCCCGCGATATGGCCGGACTGCTCGCCGCCGAGCAGGTTGCCCGCGCCCCGGATCTCCAGGTCCTTCATGGCGACGTACATGCCCGCGCCCATCTCGGTGTGCTGGGCGATGGTGGCCAGCCGCTCGTGGGCGGTCTCGGTGAGCGGCTTCTCCGGCGGGTAGAGGAAGTACGCATAGCCGCGCTCGCGGCCACGGCCGACCCGGCCGCGCAGCTGGTGGAGCTGGGAGAGGCCGAAGGTGTCGCCGCGCTCCACGATCAGGGTGTTGGCATTGGAGATGTCGATGCCGGACTCCACGATCGTGGTGGAGACCAGCACGTCGAACTCCTTCTCCCAGAAGTCGACCACCACCTTCTCCAGGTGGTTCTCGCCCATCTGCCCATGCGCGGTGGCCACCCGGGCCTCGGGGACCAGGTCCTTGAGGCGGGCGGCGGCCTTGTCGATGGACTCGACGCGGTTGTGGATGTAGAAGACCTGTCCCTCGCGGAGCAGTTCGCGGCGGACGGCGGCGGCGATCTGCTTGTCGTCGTACGGGCCGACGAAGGTCAGCACCGGGTGGCGCTCCTCCGGCGGGGTGGTGATGGTGGACATCTCGCGGATGCCGGTGACCGCCATCTCCAGGGTGCGCGGGATCGGGGTGGCGGACATGGTGAGCACGTCCACATTGGCGCGGAGCTTCTTCAGCTGCTCCTTGTGCTCCACGCCGAAGCGCTGCTCCTCGTCCACGATCACCAGGCCCAGGTCCTTGAACCTGGTCTCGGAGGAGAAGAGCCGGTGGGTGCCGATGACCACGTCCACCGAGCCCTCGCGCAGGCCCTCAAGGACGGCCTTGGCCTCGGTGTCGGTCTGGAAGCGGGAGAGCGCCTTCACCACCACGGGGAAGTTGGCGTACCGCTCGGAGAAGGTGGAGAAGTGCTGCTGGACCAGAAGCGTGGTGGGCACCAGCACCGCCACCTGCTTGCCGTCCTGCACCGCCTTGAAGGCGGCCCGCACCGCGATCTCGGTCTTGCCGTAGCCGACGTCGCCGCAGATCAGCCGGTCCATCGGGACCGACTTCTCCATGTCGGCCTTGACCTCGGCGATGGTGGTGAGCTGGTCGGGCGTCTCGGCGTACGGGAAGGCGTCCTCCAACTCCCGCTGCCAGGGGGTGTCGTTGCCGAAGGTGTGGCCGGGGGCGGCCATCCGCGCCGAGTAGAGCCTGATCAGGTCGGCGGCGATCTCCTTGACCGCCTTCTTGGCGCGGGACTTGGTCTTGGCCCAGTCGGCGCCGCCGATCCGGTGCAGCGAGGGCGCCTCGCCGCCGACGTACTTGGTGACCTGGTCCAGTTGGTCGGTGGGGACGAAGAGCCGGTCGCCGGGCAGGCCGCGCTTGGCCGGGGCGTACTCCAGCACCAGGTACTCGCGAGTGGCGCCCTGCACGGTGCGCTGCACCATCTCGACATAGCGGCCGACGCCGTGCTGCTCGTGGACGACATAGTCGCCGGCCTGGAGGGCGAGCGGGTCGATGGCGTTGCGGCGGCGCGACGGCATCCGCCGCATGTCCTTGGTGGAGGACTTCTGCCCGGCGAGGTCGGTCTCGGTGACCACGGTGAGCTTCAGGGCCTCGTCGACCAGGCCGTGTTCGATGGAGCCGCAGGAGACATGGACCAGGCCCGGTTCGGGGGCGGTGGCCAGGTCGGCGGTGAGCCGGGCGGCGATGCCCTCGTTGCCGAGCATCTCGGCGATCCGGCTGGCCGGGCCGTGGCCCTCGGTGACCATCACGACCCGCCAGCCGTCGGCGAGCCGCTCCTTGGCGTCGGCGATGGCGCGGGCGGTGTCGCCCCGGTACGCCTCCACGGCGTGCATGCCGAGGGTCAGGGTGTCCGGGTCGAAGTCCAGCCGGGTCTCGAAGGTCTCGGCGGAGTCGCTGGTTGCGAAGGGGCTGACGGACCACCAGGGCAGGCCGATCTCGTCCGCGTGCTCCCGGATGTCGGCCAGCGCCCAGAGGGAGGCGGCGGAGACGTCGATGGGTGCCAGGTCGATCGGCCGGTCACCGCCGGAGGCGGCGGCCACCCAGGAGGCGTGCAGGAACTCCTGGCTGGTGGCGACCAGGTCGGCGGCCCGGGTGCGGACCCGCTCGGGGTCGCAGACCACGGCGACGCTGCCCTGCGGCAGTACGTCGATCAGCAGCTCCATGTCGTCGACCAGCACGGGGGCCAGGGACTCCATGCCCTCCACCGCGATGCCCTCGGCGATCCGGTCCAGGATCTCGGCCAGCTCGGGATGGGCGGCGGCCAGTTCGGCGGCGCGGGCCCGGACCGGCTCGGTGAGCAGCAGTTCGCGGCAGGGCGGCGCCCACAGGCCGTGCTCGGCGATCTCCAGGGAGCGCTGGTCGGCGACCTTGAAGTAGCGGATCTCCTCGATGTCGTCGCCCCAGAACTCCACCCGCAGCGGGTGCTCCTCGGTGGGCGGGAAGACGTCCAGGATGCCGCCGCGCACGGCGAACTCGCCGCGCTTCTCGACCAGCTCCACCCGCTGGTACGCGGCGGCGGACAGGCGGTGCGCGACCTCGTCCAGGTCGTGCTGCTCACCGCTCCGCAGCGCCACCGGCTCCAGGTCGGCGAGGCCCTTGACCTGCGGTTGGAGCACGGAGCGTACGGGGGCGACGACCACCTGCACCGGGCCGGCCGCCGGGTCTCCGCCAAGCCCCTCGGGGGCTTGGGGGGTGCCGCCGTCCTGAGGGTGGACGATCCGGCGCAGCACGGCGAGGCGGCGGCCGACGGTGTCGGAGCGGGGGGAGAGCCGTTCGTGCGGCAGGGTCTCCCACGCCGGGAACTCCGCCACCGCGTCGGGCGGCAGCAGCGAGCGGAGGGCGGCGGCCAGGTCCTCGGCCTCGCGGCCGGTCGCGGTGACGGCGAGTACCGGGCGGCCCCGGTCGCCTGCGGCCTTGCCGGCGAGCGAGCGGGCCAGCGCGGCGATGGCGAAGGGTCTGGCGGCGGGCGGCCCCACCAGGTCGAGGTGCCGGCGGCTGCCGGTGGCGGCGGCCTCGACGGCCTCGGCGAGTGCGGCGTCCTGGGCGACGACGTCAAGCAGTCCGGTCAGGGTCATGGGGTCTTCTTGTCCCGTGCTTCCGGTCAGGGGTGGCGGCTGTGTCGGTGGTGTGCGCGTGTATCGGTGGTGTACGCGTGTGTCGGTGGTGTACGCGAGCGCATGGGGGTGGGCAGGCCGGGGGCGGCGGCGCGCAACGCGAACCGCCCGGCACGCGGTGCGGGCCGGGGGTTCCAGGGTACGCCCGGGCCCGGCAACCCGCCGTCCGGCGGGGTGGCCCGGGGGCGGCCGGGCCGGGTGGGCGGCCGCGTTGGGGAAACGCCTCCGCCGGGCGGCGCCGCTCTCTAGGCTGGATTTGTGAGGCGGCGTGGGGATGGCGCCGCCCCGAGGGGGGTGGGGACCACGATGCGCGTGGTGATCGCAGGCCAGGGATATGTGGGGTTGCCGCTGGCGGTCCGGGCTGCCGAGGTGGGGCACGAGGTCGTCGGGTACGACGTCGACGAGCGGCGGATCAAGCGGCTCGCGGTGGGCGAGTCCTATGTGGAGGACATCCCGGCGGAGCGGCTGCGGCCGCTGCTGGAGGCGGGCTCGTATCTGCCGTCCACCGACCCCCGGGACGCGGCGGGGTTCGACATCGCGGTGATCACCGTGCCGACGCCGCTGCGCGACGGTGCGCCCGACCTGTCGTACATCGAGGCGTCGGCCCGGATGCTGGCCCGCTTCCTGCGGCCGGGGGCGACGGTGGTGCTGGAGTCCACGACCTACCCGGGGACGACGGAGGAACTGCTGGCGCCGCTGCTGGAGGAGGGTTCGGGGCTGGTCGCGGGCCGGGACTTCCACCTCGGCTACAGCCCCGAGCGGATCGACCCGGGCAACCCGACCTGGCGGCTGGAGAACACGCCCAAGGTGGTCTCCGGTCTGGACGCGGAGTCGCTGGCGGCCGTCGAGGGGTTCTACGGGCAGCTGGTGGAGCGGACCGTACCGGTCTCCTCCTGCAAGGAGGCGGAGCTGACCAAGCTCCTGGAGAACACCTTCCGGCATGTGAACATCGCGCTGGTCAACGAGCTGGCGATGTTCGCCCACGACCTGGGGATCGACGTCTGGGAGGCGATCGACGCCGCCTCCACCAAGCCCTTCGGCTATCTGCGGTTCACCCCCGGCCCGGGGGTGGGCGGGCACTGCCTGCCGATCGACCCGTCGTATCTGTCGTGGCGGGTGGAACGGGCGCTGGGCCACCCGTTCCGGTTTGTGGAGCTGGCCAATGACGTCAACAGCCATATGCCGGACTATGTGGTGCGGCGGCTGGTGGAGGCGCTGAACGAGCGGCAGCGGTCGGTGAAGGGCTCCCGGGTGCTGCTGCTGGGCCTGGCGTACAAGAAGAACACCGGCGACGCCCGGGAGACCCCCGCCGCCCGGGTCGCGGAGCTGCTGACCCGGATGGGCGCGGAGGTCCGGGCGGCGGACCCGCATGTGGTGGCGGGCGTGCATGTGGCCGAGCCGGTGCCGCCGGGCCCCCGGGCGGCCTCCGCCGCCGACGGCGGGCACGGGGACGCGCTCGCCTCGGTCCGGCGGGTGGAGGCCACGCCCGAGGAGCTGGCGGCGGCGGACGCGGTGGTCCTGCTCGCGGACCACGACGAGTTCGACTACGCGGCCGTCACCGAGCATGCCCGCTATGTGCTGGACTGCCGCCGCCGGTTGAGCGGGGCCGCCGTCGAGGTGCTGTGACGTTCCCCTGCGGGTCGGCAGGGTCAGCCGGAGCGGCGCTCGTCGCCGGTCGGGCCGGTCCGCTGCGCCGGGGGCGGCGGCGCGATCGGCAGCGCCACCTCGGCGGTGTCCGCGTCGGCGTCGGCGACCGGCATGGGCTCGGTCGCGGGAGCCGGTACGGAGAACGTGGCGGTGCCGGCGCCGGCGGCGGTCGGCATATTGGTCAGCGCCGCCAGGGTCTGCCGAATGTGGTCCAGGTGCACCTGGACCAGCTCCTGGCGCTCCTCGTACGTCCGCTGCTCCCGCTCCGCCGCCGCAGTGATCCGCTCGGCCTCCTGGTGGGCCCGCTCCAGCACCCGGTCGGCGCGGGTCCGGGCCTCGTGGTCGATCTCCTCGACCCGGGCCAGCACGGTCTCGCGGTGCTGCGCCGACTCGCGGTCCCGGCGCTCGCCGATGGCGGTGATCCGGTCCTCGACCTCCTGCTCGCGGGCCAGGGCTGCGGCGGTCTCCTCGTCGGCGACCCGCCGCCGGGCGGTGAGTTCGGCCTCGGTCCGCTCGCGCTCCTGCGCGACCTGCTCCGACAGCCGGGCGGCCTCCTCGGCAGCGGCCTCCCGGACCTCCCGGCTCTCCCGCTCGGCTTCCTCGCGCACCTTCCCGGCCTCGGCGCGGGCCTGCTCCAGCACCTGCTCGGCGTCCCGGTCCGCCTCACCGCGCGTGGTCTCGGCGATCTGCGCGGTGAACTCCGCCTGCTGCCGGGCCTGCTGGAGCGCCAGCTGCCGCAGCTCGTCGGCGGCCTGCCGCGCCTCCTGGAGCACCGCATCCGCCTCCGCCTCGGCCGAGGCGAGCAGCCCGGCGGCCCTCGGGCTGAGCACCGAGTAGTCGGGCGGCGGGGCCTCCGCGACGGCCTGTACCGCCGCGGCCAGTTCGGCCTCCAGGTCGCGGAGCCTGGACCCGAGGGCGCTGAGCCGCTCCCATGCCTCGTCCCGCTGGCTGACCAGCGCCGTGACCGCACGCTCGACCTGTTCGGGCGCGTAGCCGCGCCGGGCCGTGGTGAAGTCGTACGCAGAGACGGCGTCGCGCATGGATGCTGCTCCCCTCGTCGCTCGCGATCAGGCAGACCACCTGATCACTTTTGATCCGTTTTGACCACTAAGCTACCTGCTTAAGACCGTCTCGTACCCGAACCACCCCCTGCGATCCGCGCCACGCGGACATGCGGTAGCGGCCGATGCCTCATGGATGGCACCGGCTTCGCGCGTCGAACGTGGCCTGAAGACACCGCCCCGGGCGACTCGGAGTGGTCCGGGTCGGCCGGGGCGGTGGCCGGGTATCGGGTGTTACAGGAGGCCGTCCCAGAACTGCTCAAGGAGGACGGCCCACCAGGTGTCCGGGGAATGCAGGGCCGCCGGGTCGATGGCGGCCAACTGGGCCTGGAAGTCGGTGGTCCAGCGGCCGGCCTGTTCCGGCGTCAGGCCGTAGCGCAGCCGCCACATCCGGCCGAGCAGTGCCAGGCAGCGGACGAACTCCGGCACCCCGGAGTTCACAAACCTCGGCTGGGTCTGCTCCGGCCCGCCGTCCAGGTCCACGGCGACCACGGCGGCGGTGCCGTACTGCACGCACAGCTGGCGGCCGTAGTCATTGCCCAGCACCAGATAGCCGCCCGCGTCCGGGGCGGCCGTACGACCGCGCTCGGCCGCCAGTTCGGCCAGCGTCGGGATCGGCCGGCCCGGCTGCGCCTGCGCCCAGAAGAACGGCGGGAACTCC